>DASPJJ010000016.1:0-97050 GCA_035628635.1 Allosphingosinicella sp. | reverse complement strand
CCCGGCTACCTTCGGCTTCGAGGATGACGGCGCGCTTCTCGCGCTCGGCCTTCATCTGGCGGCCCATCGCATTGACGATGTCGGCGGGCGGGCGGATGTCCTTGATCTCGACGCGGGTGATCTTGACGCCCCACGCCTCGGTCGCCTGGTCGACGACGTTGAGGAGCCGGGCGTTGATCTCGTCGCGCTTGGAGAGGGTCTCGTCGAGGTCCATCGAGCCCATCACGGTCCTGAGGTTGGTCGTGGTGAGCTGCATGATCGCCAGATAGAGGTCGCTCACCTCGTAGGCCGCCTTGGCCGCGTCCAGCACCTGGAAGAAGACGACGCCGTCGGTCGAGACCATGGCGTTGTCCTTGGTGATGATCTCCTGGCCGGGGATGTCGAGCACCTGCTCCATCATGTTCACCTTGCGTCCGACCCGGTAGAAGAAGGCCGGGTAGAAATTGAGGCCCGGGCGCGCGACGACGGTGAAGCGGCCGAAATATTCGATCGTGTACTGATAGCCCTGGCGGACGATCTTGATGCTCGCGAACAGGAACAGGAGCACCACCACGACGAGGATGGTGATGACGGTCTCGATCATGCGGTTTCTCCCCTCCCTCGGGACGCGTGCATCATGTAGGGAAGCTCGGCCTCTTCCAAGCGGAATCGGACGAACATGAAGCCGACTGACCTGCGCCTCTGCCGAAGCCTGCTGTTCCTCCCCGCCTCGAACCCGCGGGCGATCGAAAAGGCGCGGGAGCTGGAGGCGGACATGGTCGTGCTGGACCTCGAAGATGCCGTGCGCGGCGAGGACAAGCCGGCAGCGCGGGCGGCAGCGGTGGAGGCGACGCGCGAGGGATTCGGCGACCGGATCGTCGCGATCCGGGTCAATGCGGCGGGTACCCCGCATTATGGCGAGGACGTCGTCGCCTTGCGGCGGAGCGGCGCGGATTATGTCGTGCTCGCCAAGGTCGAGGGGCCGCGCCAGGCGGCCGACGCGGCCTGGCTGACCGGCAAGCCGGTGCTCGCGATGATCGAGACTCCGCGCGGGGTGATCGATGCGGCGGCGATCGCGCCGGCGACGCGGGGGCTGATCGCCGGCACCAACGATCTCAGCGCCGAGCTCGGCATCGCGCCGGGCGGGGCGCGCGCCGGCCTCGTCTACGCGCTGCAGCGCATCGTCCTCGCCGCGCGCGCAGCCGGAGTCGCCGCCTTCGACGGAGTTCATAACGGTCTCGACGACGAGGAGGGGCTGGCCGAGGAATGCCGGCAGGGCCGCGCCTTCGGCTTCGACGGCAAGTCTGTGATTCATCCCGGCCAGATCGCCGCGGCGAATAGGGCCTTCGGCCCGGGCGACGAGGAGGTCGAGGAGGCCCGGCGGCTGATCGACGCGGCGACCGGCGGGGCCGAGCGGTTCGAGGGGCGGATGATCGAGGCGCTGCACGTGCGGCAGGCCGAAGCGATCCTCGCCAAGGCGCGCCGCGCCCGGTAGGTCCGGGCGCATGCCGATTCGTCCGATCCTGCTGCTCGCTCTGCTCGCCGCCGCGCCCGCCGCCGCGGCGCGGCGCGACGCGCCGGTGACGCCCCGCGACCTGATGCGCCACGTCGAGGTGCTGGCCAGCGACGGCTTCGAAGGCCGCGCGCCCGGGACCGAGGGCGAGCGTCGCACCATCTCCTATATCGCCGCGGAGCTGGCGCGCCGCGGCGTCGAGCCGGCCGGCGCGGACGGCGGCTGGTACCAGCCGGTGGCCCTGATCCGGCGGCGCACCGGAACGCACCGGGCGCGCTGGACGGCGAACGGCCGGACCCTCGCCTTCGACGACCGGCGCATCACCCTGATCGGCAGCCGGGTGGAGCAGCGCGTCGTCGACGCGCCGGTCGTATTCGCCGGACACGGCTTCGTCGACGATGGCCGAGGCCTCGACCAGCTCGCCGGGGCCGATCTGGCGGGCGCGGTCGTCTTGCTTTTGGTCGAGCCGCCGGACGTGGCCGGCTTTCCTTCCTACCAGGACCGCGCCCGCGCCGTCGCCGCCGCGGGCGCCGCTGCGGTGATCGGAATCGTGGCCGACGACGTTCCCTGGCGGATGCTCGCGGAAGCGGCGGCGAACAGCCGGGTCGAGCGCGAGGACATGCTCCCCTTATTGTCCGGATCGATCGCCGCAGGGGAGGTGGCGCAGCTCGTCGCCGCGGGCGGTGGCGATTTCGCGGCCCTGCTCGACGAGCGGCCGGGACCCTTCTTCCGCGCCGTCCCGCTCAACCTTCGCGCCAGCTTCGAGGCGACCAGCGAGGTGCGGCGCTACACCTCGAACAACGTGCTCGGCCGCATCCGCGGCACCGGCGCGGGCGGAGAGAGCGTGCTCCTGCTCGCCCATTGGGACCATCTCGGCCTCTGCCGGCCGGAGGGCGAAGCGGACCGCATCTGCAACGGCGCGGTCGACAATGCGAGCGGGATCGCCACGCTGATCGAGGCCGCGGGCCGGCTGGCGGCGCGGCGCCCGGAGCGCGACATCCTGATCCTCGCCACCACCGCCGAGGAAGACGGCCTGCTCGGCGCAGAGCATTTCGCTGAGCACCCGGCGGTGCCGATCGGCTCGATCGTCGCCGCCGTCAACATGGACACGGTCGCGATCCACGGCCGCGGCGAGCCGGTCGCCATTATCGGCCGCGGCATCGCCCCGCTCGACCGCGCGATCGCCGACACCGCCGCTTCGCTCGGGCGGCGGCTTGACGACAGCCCCGGCGCGGACGCCTTCCTGCGGCGGCAGGACGGCTACGCGCTCGCCCGCATCGGGGTCCCCGCCGTCATGGTCGGCGGCTCGTTCGCGAACATGGAGCTGCTCCAGGCCTTTCTATCGAGCCGCTATCACGCGCCCGACGACGAGCCCCGTCCCGACCTCCCGCTCGAAGGCGCGGCCGAGGATGCCGACCTGATCGTCGCGCTCGCCCGCCGTCTCGCCGACCCCGCGCTCTACCAGCCGCCGGGCGGCTAATGGATTTCGACGACCAGCTCCGCCGCTATTTCGGCACCGCGGACCTGCATTCGGTGCCTCCGGCGGCGCTCGAAGCGGGGATTGAGCGGATGAGGATGGACCTCGGCCTCGAAACCGACCGCCGCGCCCGCTTCGCCCTCTGGGTCCTGCTCCACATGGTCGGCGCCGCGCCCGACCTCGACGTCGCCTTCAAGGAAGAGGGCGACCGCGAGGCGGCCCGCAACTTCATGGACCTCGCGGACAGGGCGGTGGAGGAGTGATCGCCCGCGCCGAGCGCCGGCCCTAGCGCCTTGCCGGGTGCCTTCCTATAGAACCCCACCGAATCCTGACGAGAGCCCCATGGACATCCGCCTCGGCCTTACCTTCGACGACGTGCTGCTGCAGCCCGGCGAATCGAGCGTGTTGCCGAGCCAGGCCGACCTGCGCACCCGGGTGACCCGCGAGATCGCGCTCAACATCCCGGTGCTGTCCTCGGCGATGGACACGGTGACCGAGGCCGACATGGCGATCGTAATGGCGCAGCTGGGCGGGCTCGGCGTCCTCCACCGCAACATGGAGCCGGAGGAGCAGGCGGCGGCGGTGCGGGCGGTGAAGCGCTTCGAGAGCGGCATGGTGGTCGATCCGATCACCATCCGCCCGGAGCAGAATCTGGCCCAGGCGCTGGAGCTGATGGCCAAGCACAGGATCTCCGGCATTCCCGTCACCGAAGCGGGGGGGCGCCTGGTCGGCATCCTCACCAACCGCGACGTCCGCTTCGCCGAGAATCCGCTTCAGCCCGTCTCCGAGCTGATGACCCGCGACAATCTGGTCACGGTGGGCCCGGGCGTCGGCCAGGACGAGGCGCGTCGGCTGCTCCACCAGCGCCGCATCGAGAAATTGCTCGTCGTCGACGACGATGGCCGCTGCATCGGGCTGGTGACGGTCAAGGACATCGAGAAAGCGGTCACCTACCCCGACGCGACCAAGGATGCGGCCGGGCGGCTGCGCGTGGCGGCGGCGACCACCGTGGGCGACAAGGGCTATGAGCGGGCGCAGGCCCTGATCGACGCCGGCTGCGACCTCCTCGTCATCGACACGGCTCATGGCCACAATCGCGACGTCGGCGCGGCGGTCGAGCGGATCAAGCGCGCCTCGAACGCCGTCCAGGTCGTCGCGGGCAACGTCGCGACCGCCGAGGCGACGCGCGCGTTGATCGATGCCGGGGCGGACGCGGTCAAGGTCGGCATCGGCCCGGGCTCGATCTGCACGACCCGCGTGGTCGCGGGCGTCGGCGTGCCCCAGCTCACGGCGGTCATGGACGCGGCCGCCGAAGCCGCCAAGTCGGGCGTGCCGGTGATCGCGGACGGCGGCATACGGACCAGCGGCGACGTCGCCAAGGCGCTCGCGGCCGGCGCGTCCTGCGTGATGATCGGCTCGCTGCTCGCCGGCACCGAGGAAGCGCCGGGCGACACGTTCCTCTACCAGGGCCGCTCCTACAAGTCCTATCGCGGCATGGGTTCGGTCGGGGCGATGGCGCGCGGCTCGGCCGACCGCTATTTCCAGCAGGACATCAAGGACCAGCTAAAGCTCGTGCCCGAAGGCATAGAGGGGCAGGTGCCGTACAAGGGCCATGCCCGCGACGTCGTCCACCAGCTGGTCGGCGGGGTGAAGGCGGCGATGGGCTATACCGGATCCGCGACGGTCGAGGAGCTGCAGCGGCGCGCCAGGTTCGTCAGGATCACCAATGCCGGTCTGCGCGAAAGCCATGTCCACGACGTCGCCATCACCCGCGAAGCACCCAATTATCCGACGCGCGGATGACATGTGCGACGAGCCTGAAGCCCCTCCCCTTGAGGGGGAGGGGTTTGGGGTGGGGTGGAATCTTCGGAAGGTCACCGCACTTCATTGACTCCACCCCCACCCAAACCCTCCCCTCTCAAGGGGGAGGGCTCTTGTGACTCCTTCCGCTCGAGCCCAGGCGGCGATCGAGCTGCTCGACGCGGTGATCGAGGCGGCGCGCACGGCGGGGCCGGCGGCCGACACCCTGATCGGCAGCTATTTCAGGCAGCGCCGATATGCCGGGTCCAAGGACCGGCGGGCGGTGCGCGAGCTCGTCTACCGGGCGATCCGGAGGAGCGGCGAGCGGCCTTCGTCGGGACGCGCGGCTTTGCTCGGCCTTGCCGAGGACGAGGCTGCGCTGTCGGCTCTGTTCGACGGGGGCCCGCACGCCCCCGCGCCGCCAGTCCCGGGTGAGGAGCGGGCCCGGGCCGCGCTCGCCCCGGTTTGGCTCGCGGATCGGATCGACGCCGCGGAGCTCCCGGCGTTGCTCGAACGGGCGCCGCTGGACCTGCGGGCCAACCGCCTCAAGGGCACGCGCGAGGAGGCGCTGGCCGCGATCCCCGAAGCCGGGCCGACGCCGCACTCGCCGATCGGGCTCCGCCTGCCGGAGGGCTTCCGCGTCGAGGAGACCGACGCCTGGCGTTCCGGCCTGGTCGAGGTGCAGGACGAGGGCAGCCAGTTGCTGTCGTTGGGCTGCGCGGCCGCTCCGGGCATGACAATGGTCGATCTCTGCGCAGGGGCCGGCGGCAAGACGCTGGCGATCGCGGCGGAGATGGCGAACGAGGGCCGCATCCTCGCCTGCGACACCGATCGCCAGCGCCTGTCGCGGATGCGGCCGCGGCTTCATCGCGCCGGAGTTTCGATCGTCGAGACGCGCCTGCTCGACCCCGGGAAAGAGGCGGAAGCGCTGGCGGACATGGCCGGTGCCGCCGACCTCGTGCTGGTCGACGCGCCCTGCTCGGGCACCGGAACCTGGCGGCGAAATCCCGAGACGCGCTGGCGGCTGACGCCTGAGCGTCTGGAGCGGCTGGTCGCGCTCCAGGCCGATCTCCTCGACATGGCCGCGCGCCTGGTGAAGCCGGGCGGCGCGCTGGTCTATGCCGTCTGCTCGCTGCTTGCGGAGGAGGGGAGGGGCCAGGCGGAGGCCTTTGCCGGCCGTTCAGCCATGGTTCCGGAAGCGCTTCCTATCTCCGCTGGCAGGGCCGCCGGGTCGGGGAGGATCCTCTCTCCCGCGCACGACGGTACCGACGGCTTTTTCGTCGCGCGGTGGCGGGCGCCATGCTAAGCCGCCGGAAAGACAGGTATATGGAGACCGTGATGCGTTTCACCCCCGTCGCCCTCGCCGCAGCGATCGCGCTCGCCACCATCGCCAGCGCCGGTCACGGCCAGCGTGCCGACGACCAGATCGACCCGCGCTCGGTCGCCCTCGTCCAGCAGGCGCAGCCGCACAGCGCTGCCGGCCGCTTCAACGAGGCGATCGACCTGCTCGAGACCGCGCTCGCCGTCGATCCGCGCAACCGCCCCGCTTATATCGCGCTGGCGCGGGTCGCCCTGGCGCAGCGGCTGCCCGGCAAGGCGATCCGCTTTTACGGCGCCGCGCTCGCGATCGAGCCCAACGATGCCGACGCTCTCGCCGGCCAGGGAGAGGCCTATGTCCAGCGCGGCGCTGTCGATCGCGCCCGCGCCAACCTCGCCCGTCTGCGCACCTTGTGCGGACAGAATTGCGCCCAGGCGACGACGCTCGCCGCAGTGATCCAGCGCGGGCCGCCCGCCGACGTCGTCCAGGCGCAGCGGCCCGAGACCACGCCGCCTCCCTCCCCGCCGACCAACCAGCGCAACTGAGCCGTCATGCTGGACTTGATCCGGCACCCATGAACCGAAGAGCTTGCGGATGATCAGCGGCGTCCGTGTTCATGGACCCCGGATCAAGTCCGGGGTGACGGGCTCGGGGAAAGCTCGCGGGCGATCGCGACGAAGTCGGCGACTTCCAGGGTCTCCGCGCGCCGCTCGGCGTCGACGCCGAGACATTCCAGCGCCTCGAGCGCGCCGGGGAGGCCCTTCAGGCTCTGGCGGAGCATCTTGCGGCGCTGGCCGAAGGCGGCGGCGGTGACGCTTTCGAGGACGCGGGCGGAGACGCCTGCCGGCTGCGCGGCGGGGACGATGTGGACGATTGCCGACATCACCTTGGGCGGCGGCACGAAGGCGGAGCGGTGGACCTTCATCGCGAGGCGCGGCTGTGTCCGCCATTGGGCGAGCACGGCGAGGCGGCCATAGGCGCCGCTGCCGGGCCTGGCGACGATCCTTTCGGCGACCTCCTGCTGGAACATCAGGGTGAGGCTCTTCCACCAGGGCGGCCAGGCCTCGCCCCCGAGCCAGCGGACGAGGAGGGCCGTGCCGACATTGTAGGGCAGGTTGGCGACGACATGGGCGCCCGCGCCGGCTTCGCGAGCCTCGTCGAGGGCGAGGGCGTCGGCTTCGACCACGCGCAGCCGGCCTTCGAAGTGCCGCGCGAGATCGGCCAGCGGCGCGAGGCAGCGGCGGTCGCGCTCGACCGCGATCACCTCGGCGCCGGCGCGGAGCAGCGCGCGGGTGAGACCGCCGGGGCCGGGCCCGACCTCGTAGACGCGCTCGCCCGCCAGCGGCCCGGGAACGCGCGCGATCCGGTCGAGCAATTGCTCGTCGAGCAGGAAGTTCTGGCCGAGCGCCTTCGATGCGCTGAGGCCGTGGCGGGCGATGACTTCGCGCAGCGCCGGAAGCGGGTCGCTCACCCGGCCGCCATGCGCGCCGCGCAGGACGCCGCCATCTCGATCGCCGCCATCATCGCCGCCGGGTCGGCCCGGTCCCGGCCGGCAATGTCGAAGGCGGTGCCGTGATCGGGCGAGGTGCGGACGATCGGAAGGCCGAGCGTGATGTTGACGCCTTCGTCGAAGTGGAGCGCCTTCAGGGGGATCAGCGCCTGGTCGTGATACATGCACAAGGCCGCGTCGTAGCCGGCGCGAGCGCGGGCATGGAACATGCTGTCGGCCGCGAGGGGGCCGGTGACGTCGGCTTCCTCCTCCCGGCGCAGCCGCTCCACCGCCGGAGCGATGATCTCGATATCCTCGCGGCCGAGCGCGCCGTCCTCGCCGGCATGGGGGTTGAGCCCGGCAACGGCCAGCCGCGGCCGCGCGATCCCGAACTGACGGCGCAGGCCCCGGATGACCGTGCGGCCCTTGCCGATGATGAGGTCGGCGCTGAGCGCCCCGGGCACGTCGGCGAGCGGCAGATGGGTGGTCACAGGCACGGTGCGCAGGCTCGGCCCCGCAAGCATCATCGCCACCTTGCCGGCTGCGATCCCGCAGCGCTCGGCCACGAACTCGGTCTGGCCGGGATGGACGAAGCCGATCTTGTAGAGCTGGGCCTTCGAGACCGGGCCGGTGACGATCGCCGCCGCCGCTCCCGAGCGGGTCAGCCCGACCGCGAGCTCGAGCGCGTCGAGGGCGCTGCGCGCGCCGTCGCCGTCGGGGCTGCCCGGTTGGACCCGGCAGCGGTCGCCGACGCTGAGCACCGGCAAGGCGCGGCGGAAGCAGCTCTCGGCCTCCGCCGGGGTGGCTATCTCCTCGACCGGCCCGTTCCACACAGCCGACAGCGCTGCGATCTCGCCGACGACGAAGAATGGCGGCAGGGCCCGGCTCTCCCGCCTCTCCCAGCTCTTCGCGACCACCTCGGCGCCGATGCCCGCCGGATCCCCCAGCGAGACGACGAGCGGCAAAGGCAAGCGCGCGGCCCTAGCGATATTCGATGACGGCGTCGCGCCTGAGGTCGCGCATCACCCGCTGGGCGCGGCGGTTGACCCTTTCGTCCTCGATCTGCTGCTGCAGCGTCTCGAAGGTCGGGAGGGTCGGCTGCGGATCGTCGCGTCCGCACAGCACGAGGACGCTGACGCGCGTGTCCATCGAGCCGAACGGCCGCGTCGCCTGGCCGATGCTGAGATTGAGCAGCATCTCCTGGAGGGGGGGCGGCAGGTCGCGGACGCGGATCTGGTCGTTGGTAACGAGCTCTGCGCCGAGCCGGGTCGCAGCGGCCTGGGCGCCGCCGCAGCCGCCCATCGTCTGGCTGGTCTGCACGAGGCGCTCGATCGCGGGCCGCGCCTGCGCCTCGGTGGAGCCGGCGGGGAAGGAGATCGACATCTGGATAAGGCTGAGCACCGCGTCGCGCGCGTCGGGCATCAGGATCGAGCGGGCATCGGCGAGGGCGATGATCGAGAAGCCGCCGGGCACTGCGATGGGCGGGCTCACCGAGCCGACCGGCATCTCCTGGACGGCGCGGGACAGCGGCTCGGGCAGCTGCTCGGCGCGGACCCAGCCGAGGTCGCCGCCGACCGCAGCCGTCGACGCTTCGGAAAACTGCCGGGCATAAGCCGGGAAGGAGGCGCCGGCGCGCAGCTGCTGGAGGATGCGAAGCGCGTTGGCCTGGACCTCCGCGGCATTCTCGGGGGTCGCCGACATGAAGATCTCGCTCACCCGGAACTCGCGGGTGCCGCGCGAGGCGTTCATCCTGTCGAGGATCGCGCGGACCTCCTCCTCGCCGACATTGACGAAGATGGCGATACGCTGGTTCATGTAGCGCTGCCAGGCGAGCTCGGCATGGATCTGCCGGCGGACCGAGCGCTCGGACGATCCGATCGAGCGGAGATAGGCGCCGAAATTCTGGCGAGTATGCTGCGAGCGCTCGGCGACGCGGGTGTAGGCTGCGTCAACGTCGCGCTGGCTGACCTCGATCTCCTGCTGCTGCGCGGCCTGGATCTGGAGGGATTCGTCGATGAGGTTGCGCAGCACCTGCTGGCGGATGCGCTGCAGCTCCTCGGGCGGGATCTGAATGTTCTGCGAGGCGACGATCAGCGCCAGGCGGTGGTCGATGTCGGACTCGGTGATGACGTCGCCGTTGACGATCGCGGTCGCCTTGCGGACGTTCGGATCGCTGCGGCCGAGAAACTGGACCTCGTCGGGAATGGTGAGGCCGCCCTGGGGCGGCGGCGTCTGCCCGGCGGTCTGGGCGGCGGCGACGACCGAAAGCAGCGAGCCGGCCAGCACCATCGCCGCCCTGGAAAGAGTACCGAGCTTCATCATTCCTCCAATAAATGCAGGCGCCTAGTTCTGCCCCGGCGTTGCTGAACCGGACCTTAGCGTCCGAGATTGCGGAGCGCCACCCGGAACAGGAAGGTGTTGCCCCTGCGCGCATCGAACGTGGTCTCGTAATCTCGCCGCCAGGTGAGCCCTAGCGTGATGCATTCGTCGTCATAGAGGATGCCGAGCCGGTGGCGCACCGGGGAGAAGCCGTCGGTGGTCGTGGTCGGATCCTCCTCGGCGCTGGTGAGGTCGATCACGGCCGAGCCGAACAGCGACCAGTGGCGCGCGACCTGGAGCCGTCCGCCGAACCGGATCTCCTCGCGGTCGCGGAGATCCTCGATCGCGGGGTCGACGTTGCGGTCGAGCCGGAGATAGCCGATCGAGGCATAGGTCCGGCGGCCGCCGACCACCGCGTCCACCTCGTTCCTGCGGACCGCGAAGGTGTCCTTGTCGATCCGGAAGCGGTGGGTGAAGGCGATGTCGCGGCCGAGGCGGACATTGGTTCGTCCGACGATGTCGGAGAAGCGGTCGGAGAGGCCGGTTCCCTGGGGAAGGATGCTGGTGCGGTTGTTGAGCCGGTAGCTCTGGCCGATGTTCGAGCGGATCGCGATTCCCGGAAGGTCGAGGTCCCAGTCGGCACCGTAGGTGAGGCGCACGCCGTCCTCCCACCTGTCGTATCCGGGAAAGCGGTTCAGCGCGAAAAGATTGGAATCCTCGAGGTCGACCGCGCGGGCATCTTCATTTGGAATGTCCATATTCTCCGTCGGCAGCGACGCCACCAGCTGGAGCCGCGGCGTGAGCCGCTGAGTGCCGCCGAGGAACGGACCGACCAGCGGCCAGCGTATGTCGGCGGCGGCCGCCCCGATCACGCGGCCGCTCCAGCCCTCGACGCCGCGATAGATGGCCGTCTGCGTGAAGTGCGTGTCGTTGGCGTGATAGACATCGCCGCGGGCATAGGCGGTGAGCGTAAGCTCCTGGCCGAGGCCGGTGATCGACCGACGCTCCCAGCGGGCGCTGGCGAAGGCGCGCTGGCTGTCCTGACCCTCTGTCCTCAGGATCGAGAGGCTGTTCGCCTGAATCTCGATGCGTCCGTCCCAGACCGGGTCGGCGAAGCGGAAGCGCGCGTCCACGGCCGGAAGCGCGATGGGCTGGCGGCCGGGGCTGTCGTCCGGCCGCAGGCTCTGGAAAGCCCAGCCGGCGATGGAGACGTAGCTGTCGGCGGTGATCCGCTCCACGTCGACCAGCGAGCGCAACCTGTCCTCGCGCGAAATGTCGTAGCGCCGGAGGAAGGTGCGGTCGGTGGCGTAGCGCAGGGAGCCGGTGACGCTCCAGCGCGGATCGAGCTGGAAGCGGCCGTTCGCGTCGACATAGGCGCGGATTCCGCTCTCGACGCCGAGCGGAGGCGGCACGTTGGGGTCCGCCCGAAGGCGCGAGCCCTGAGTGGCGTAAGCGTGGATTTGGTAGGCGCCGAGGCGGTTCAGCGCGCGATACTGGCCTTCGAACATGGGCAGAACGTCGCTGTAGACGTGCGGAGTCAGGGTGAGGTCGCGGTTGCGGGCGAGGCGCGCATAATAAGGCGCGACGATCTCCAGCCCGTTGGAACGGGTGAACCGCAGGTCCGGAATGAGGAAGCCGCTGCCGCCGCCGCCGTCTCCGCTGCCGTCGGGATGGGACAGGCCCGGAAGGCGCAGGATCGGGCTGCCGAACAGGTTCAGCGTCGCGCCGCGATAGTAGATGCGCCGGCGGACGGGATCGTGGGTCACCCGGACGGCGGTGATGTGCCAGGTCGGGTCGCGGGGGCAGCCGTCCTCGCCGATCACCGCGCAGGGGGAGTAGGTGGCGCGGTTCAGGGTGGTGCGGCCGTTCTCGCGGCGGGCGTCGAATGCGGCGAGACGGCCGCCGTCCTCGAGGACGAGCAGCAGATTCGAGACCACGCCGTCCCTCAGGGTGTCGGTGAGTTCCACACTGTCGCCATAAGCGACGTCGCCTTCGGGGCTGACCACCCGGACATTGCCTTCGGCCTGGACCTGGCCCGTCGCGCGGTTCCACGACACCTGGTCGGCGCTGAGCCGATAGCCGTCCCGGGTCATGCGCACCGCGCCGGTCGCGGTCACGACGTCGGCACCCTCGTCATAGGTCAGGCGGTCGGCGCTGAACGAGACCCGGGACTCGTCGTCGTCCTGAGCAGGCGGCGTGCCGACGGGGGGCGCTGAGGCGGGGCCAGGGGCATCCTGCGCCGCTGCCGCGGCAGGCGCGCACAGCAGCAGGGGCAAAGCGGTGCGGCAGATCAGTTCGAACTTCTTCATCCCCGCCGCTTCTGCCAGGCTCCGGCAGCCGCCTATCGCACCCGCGGCGCGGGGCTGCAATGCCAGGCTTTGCCAGAGCCCTTCTCAGCGCCTAAGGCTGCGCGCCCCACCATCGAAGGAGTTCGAGCCCGATGCGAGTCACGTTCGCCGCCAGGCGCCCCGAAGGCGCTTATGCCCTCGCCATATTGGTGCGCGGCGACGACACGCTGAACGACCGGCTGGCGGGCCTCGACGGAGCGGCGCGGCGACTCGCGGCCCGCTCGGCCGAGGCGCAGCGCTTCGAGCGCGAGGCGGCCGCCGTCGCGGAGACTTTCGTTGCCGAAGGAGAAAGCGCACGGCGACTGCTTCTGGTCGGCCTCGGCGCGAGCAAGGAGGACGAGGCGGTCTACGAGAAAGCGGGCGGGGCGCTCACCGGGCGGCTGCTCACTTCGGGCGAGACGCGGCTCGTAATCGACGTCTCCGGGCTCGATCTCGAGCCGCGCGCGGCGGCGCGGATCGGCTTCGGCGCTGCGGCCCGCAGCTGGCGCTACGACGTCTACCGGACCAAGCTCGGCCGCAAGCAGAAGCCGACGCTGGAGGAGGTCGTCATCGTCGGCGCCGGCGACGGCGCGGAGGCGGCCTGGGACGATTATGCGGCTTTGCTCGAAGGTCTCGGCCTCACCCGCAGCCTCGTCACCGAGCCGGCGAACGTCGTCTATCCCGAGACCTTCGTCGAGCGCTGCCGGGAGGCCATGGAGGGGCTCGACGTCGACTTCCGGGTGCTCGACGAGAAGGAGATGGGCGACCTCGGCATGGGCGCCCTGCTCGGCGTCGGGCAGGGGTCGGTCCGGCCGCCTCGGTTGCTTGCTATGCGCTGGAACGGCGGCGGCAAGGGCAAGCCAATCGTGTTCATCGGCAAGGGCATCACCTTCGATACCGGTGGGATCTCGATCAAGCCGGCGGCCGGCATGGAGGCGATGAAATGGGACATGGGCGGCGCGGCGGCCGTCGCCGGCACCATCCGGGCGCTTGCCGCGCGCAAGGCGAAGGCCGACGTGGTCGGCGTCTGCGTTCTCGCTGAGAACATGCCGGACGGGGGCGCGCAGCGCCCTGGCGACATCGTCACCTCGATGTCGGGCCAGACCATCGAGGTGATCAACACCGACGCCGAGGGGCGCCTGGTGCTGTGCGACGCGATGACCTGGGCCCAGCGCGAGTACAGGCCGGAGGTGATGGTCGACCTCGCCACCCTGACCGGCGCGATGATCATCTCGCTCGGGCATGAATATGGCGGCCTGTTCTCCAACGACGACGGGCTCGCCGATCGCCTGACCGAGGCAGGCAAAGAGAGCGGCGACCGGCTGTGGCGGCTGCCGATGGGCGAGGCCTACGACAAGTTGATGGATTCGCCGATCGCCGACATGAAGAACGCCGGGGTCCGCGAGGCCGGATCGATCACCGCCGCCTGCTTCCTCGGGCGGTTCGTCGAGGACGGCGTCAAATGGGCGCATCTCGACATCGCCGGGATGGTCTGGGCCGACAAGCCGTCGCACCTCTACGACAAGGGCGCGACCGGCTACGGCGTCGCCCTGCTCGACCGCTTCGTCGCCAAATATCATGAGGCCTGAAGCCCTCCCCCTCGAGGGGGGAGGGTTTCGGTGGGGGTGGACTCGTCATCTGGGCAGCGTCTTCTCAGGAGACTCCACTCCTCCCCAAACCCCTCCCCCTCGAGGGGAGGGGCTTCAGTCGGCGTTCCCCCAATGATCGTCGATTTCTACCATCTCGGGTCCTCGCCGCTCGAGCGGGTGCTGCCGGCGATCTGCGAGAAGGTGCTCGCCGCCGGCGGCCGGCTTCTCATCGTCGCCGGCGAGCCTTTGCTCGGCGCGCTCGACCGGCTGCTCTGGACTCATTCGCCGGACAGCTTCCTGCCGCACGGGCGCGCCGACGCCCCGTCGCCGGAGGCGCAGCCGATCCTGCTCTCGGCCGCTGCCGAGCCGCTCAACGGCGCCGCGAACGTCGCCCTCGCCGACGGCGTCTTCCGCGAGGAAGCCCTCGCCTTTGAGCGAACCTTCTATTTCTTCGACGCGGCACATCTCGAAGCGGCGCGGGCGAGCTGGCGGGCGCTGAAGGGAAGGGACGGGGTCGAGAGCCGCTACTGGAAGCAGGTCGACGGCCGCTGGGTCCAAGGCCCCTGAGCCTTGCCCTTTGGCCGCGTCGCCTTTAGACGCCGCGCCAAATCCCACCCCTTCAGACACGGAGTCCGATCGCAATGGCGACCGAACGCACCTTCTCGATCATCAAGCCCGACGCGACCCGCCGCAACCTCACCGGCGCGGTCACCAACATGCTGGAGAAAGCCGGCCTGCGCGTCGTCGCCTCGAAGCGCATCCGGATGAGCCGCGAGCAGGCCGAAGGCTTCTACGCCGTCCATCGCGAGCGGCCCTTCTTCAACGATCTCGTCGCCTTCATGACGTCCGGGCCGGTGGTCGTGCAGGTGCTCGAGGCCGAGGGCGCGGTGGCGCTCAACCGCAAGGTGATGGGCGCGACCAACCCGAAGGAAGCCGAAGAAGGCACGATCCGCCGCGAGCTCGCCGAATCGATCGAGGCGAACAGCGTCCACGGCTCCGATAGCCCCGAGAATGCCCGGATCGAGATCGACTTCTTCTTCACGCCCGACGAGATTGTCGGCTGACCGTCGTCCTGCGCACAAAAGAGGCGGCGGCCCCACAAAGGAGTCGTTGCCCGCACAAAGATGTAAAACGCTGGAATCTTAGACACCTGGGATTGTCGCTTAAGCGCACCTGATAGAGAATCGCCGCGAACCGATTGGGGCGCAGGCGATGCGAATCCGGCACAAACTTCTTTTCGCACTGGATCGAACCCTCGTGCTGTTCGTCGGCCTCGGCGTCGGCGCCGTGGTCGGGACCTCGCTGCTCGGCGGCGGGGCGGCGCCCGAAGCGCAGGCGAGCGCTCCGCCCGCGCCGCGGGCAGCGGCCGCGCCGCGGGGCCAGCCGATGCCCCGTCTCGCCCGGGCGGCCGCACAAGGCCGGCCGATCCATGTCGGCGTGTTCGGCGACAGCTTCGGCGATGGGCTCCATGCCGGCCTCTACGAGCAATTGCCGAGCGCGCGCGGCATCGTCGTCCACAAGATGAGCCGCCAGGCGACGGGCTTCACCCGCTACCGCACGACCGACCTGCTCGACGACACGCGCCGCCGCCTCGCCGGGCAGCCGGTCGAAATTGCCGTCCTCTCCTTCGGCGCGAACGATATCCAGGGCATCTATTTCGAGGGCCGCGGCGCGGCTTTCATGAGCGAGCGTTGGCGGCGGATCGTCGAGGGGCGCGTCGCCGCTCTGGTCGCCCTGCTTCGCCGGCACGGGGCGGCGATCTACTGGGTCGGCCTGCCGACGATGCGCGACCCGGCGTTCGAGGCGCAGATCCGCCAGATCAACGCCTTCTACGCCGAGCTGATGCCGCGGCTCGGCGTGCCCTATGTCGAGACGGCGCGGATGACCGCCGACGCCTCCGGCCGCTACGCGCCCTATCTCGCCCATCCGCACAGCGGCCGCCGCTTCATGGCTCGGGCCAATGACGGCGTGCACATGACCATCCCCGGCTATATGCTGCTGACCCGCGGGCTCGCGGCCGACATCGAACGATCGGTCGCCGAGGCGCGGGCGCAGAGCGGCACCGGCGGGCCGCAGCGGGCGCGATGATCGCTCTGTCGCTCTTCCTGGCCGCGGCCGCTTGCGAAGCGCCCGCTGCCCTGGTGCGGCACTGCCCAGGGGAGACCTTCCACATCCTCCAGTTGGGCGACAGCCACACGGCCGGCGACATAATCACCCAGCCGCTGCGCCGCCTGCTTCAGCTCCGCTTCGGCGCGGCCGGCCGCGGGGTGCTGGCGCCGGGGCGTCCTTATGCAGGTTATCTGACCTATGGGGTGACCGCCGACCAGAGCGGCGTCTGGACCGTCAGCGCGAGCTTCGGCCCAGCCTTCCCGGGAAGCCGCCCGGTCGGCCTCAGCGGCTACACCTTGACCAGCGCCTCGGCCGGCGCCGCGATCGGCCTGACCAGCGACGACGAGGCGAATCGCTTCGACCGCTTCGTCGTCTGCGCGCTGCGGGAGCCGGGGGCGGGAACGCTCCGCCTCCGCGTGGGCGACCGCGAGGAGGGCTGGCCGCTCGCCTCGCCGCGACGGGACGCCGCCTGCCGCACCGTCGACAGCGACGTCCCCGCCGAGACGGCTTCGCTCGTCGTCAGCGATGATCGCGCGGTCAGCATCACCTCGCTTGCGACCTTTCGCCGCGCGGGCGGCATCGTCGTCTCGAATCTCGGCGTGAGCGGCTCGCAGCTCGCCCATCTCTCCCGCGAGCACGAGGCCGTGGTCCGCGCCGAGTTCGACGCATACCGGCCGGACCTCATCGTGCTCGCCTTCGGCACCAACGAGGCGTTTTCGCCGCGCTTCGATGCCGATTCCTATGAGCGCGAGCTGCGCCGAGGCATCGCCCGCATCCGCCGGCTGGCAGGGGCGGAGCTGCCTATCCTGCTCGTCGCGCCTCCGGGCGCGGCCACGCGCGACCTCGCGCTCGCCGGCAATGGCGGCCTCCCGCTGCGGACATGCGGACCCCGCCTCTACGCTCCGACGGCGCTCGATCGCGTCCGCGAGCGCCAGCGCCTCGTCGCCGACGAACTCGGGCTCGGCTTCCTCGACGCGCGCGCGGCGATGGGCGGCCCGTGCGCGGCGCCGGCCTGGGCCGCGCGCGGGTGGATGCGTGCCGACCTCGTCCACTTCACCCGCGCGGGCGGCGAGCAGCTCGGCTGGATGTTCGCCGCCGCCCTCCTGCAGGCGCAGGCACGCTGATGCTGTTCCCGACGCTCAGCTTCGGCCTCTTCTTCCTCGCGGTGTTCGCGGGGGCGTGGCTGCTCGCGGGCAGCAACGAATGGCGCAAGATCTGGCTGCTGGTGGCCTCCTGGATCTTCTACGGCTGGTGGGACGTGCGCTTCGTCGCCTTGCTGATCGCCAGCGGCGTGCTCAACTGGGCGATCGGGCGCCTGATCGGGGCCGCGCAGGATGACGAGAAGCGCCGCAAGCTGCTCGTCGGCCTCGGGGTCGCCGTCAATCTCTGCATCCTCGGCTGGTTCAAATATTACGGCTTCTTCATGGAGCAGGCCGAGGCGACGCTGCGCGCGCTCGGCTGGAGCCGCGACCTCGCGATCATGCAGGTCATCCTGCCGGTGGGCATCAGCTTCTTCACCTTCCAGGGGATGAGCTACATCATCGACGTCTATCGGCGGCGGACCGAAGTCGCCGGCCTGCTCGACATGACCTTGCTGATGAGCTTCTTCCCGCATCTCGTCGCGGGGCCGATCGTCCGCGCCTCCCACCTCATCCCGCAGTTCCGCAGGGTCCCCGACCTCACCCGCTCGATGGTCGCGATGGCGCTGTTGCTGATCGTCTGGGGCCTGTTCAAGAAGACGGTGATCGCCTCCGAGCTCGCCACCGGCTTCGTCGACCCCGTCTTCTTCGACCCCGCCGCCCACACCAGCCTGGACCTGCTCCTCGCGGCTTACGGATACGCCGTCCAGATCTACTGCGATTTCTCGGCTTACACCGACATGGCGATCGGCATCGCCGCCTTGCTCGGCTACCGCTTTCCGCACAATTTTAACCAGCCCTATCGCGCCGCGTCCCTGCAGGATTTCTGGCGCCGCTGGCATATCAGCCTGTCGAGCTGGCTCAGGGACTATCTCTACATCCCCCTAGGCGGCTCCCGGCACGGGCTCGAGCGGATGTGCATCGCGCTCGCCGCGACGATGCTGCTCGGCGGCCTCTGGCACGGCGCGAGCTGGACCTTCGTCGTCTGGGGGGCGATCCACGGCTCCGTGCTCGCCGCCGAGCGGCTGTGGCGCGAATTCCGTCCGGAGGGGTGGCCGAAGGTCACGCATTGGGTGGGCGTCTTCGTGACCTTCCACATCGTCACGGTGAGCTGGATCTTCTTCCGCTCCCACAGCCTCGAGCACGCGCTGGCTTATTTCGGCGGCCTCGGCGCCGGAAGCTGGTCGACAACGATGCTGACGCCGCTCGGCGCGGTGCTGGTCGCGATGGGAATGGCGCTCCACTTCCTCCCCGCGGACGGCACCAGGCGCGCGGCAATCCGGGTGCGTGCGATGCCGGCGGGGCTGGTCGGCGCGCTCACCGGCTTCGCGATCCTGGTCGTCGACGCGATGCGTCCCGAAGGCGTCGCGCCCTTCATATACTACCAGTTCTGAGAGGAGGGGGGCGTGAACGCACCCTGGATTGTCCCACAGATCCCCGCAGTCAGCTGCGCTGTCCACGTACCGTCTCCGGTCGATCTCGACGACGATGCGCCGGCCGGGGGTCGGCCGCTGCTTTGGACCAGCCGCGTCGTGGCAACCGCCGCGGCCTTCCTTCTGCTGTTCAACGCCGGCGCGCTGCGTTCGTGGGCGAGCGAGCTTTCCCCAGGACCCGCGACCGATCCCGTGATCGCCGCGGCCGATCGCTGGTTCGCGGCGACCCACGCGCTCGGCCTCGACGTGCCGGTCGAGACGATGCGGGGTTGGTGGCAGGCGGCCCAGGCCGCCCGCCTCTCAACAGGTGACGATCAGCGGTAGAAGATGTGCCCGCCCAGCTGCGCCACGCGGGTGCGGCCGCGGAAGGCGCGGACGTGGCGCGCGTGGAAGAACAGGGCGTTGCCGACAGAGGCGACCCGCCCGCCGGAGCGGGCCTCGCGGGCCACGGCGAGAGCGCGGGCCCAGCGGGCGCCGCCGGGGGCCCGGAAGCTGCGGATCGCGGAGAACTGGCCGCGCTGGTTGATCACGCCGCAGATGGTGCGGGGGAAACGCCCCGAACGGGTGCGGTTGATCACCACCTGGGCGACGGCGAGCTGGCCCGCACGCGATTCGGCGCCGGCCTCGTAGAGGATGACGCGGGCGAGGCAGTTGAGCTCGGCGTCCGAGCCCCCGGTCGACGGGGTCGCGCGGCGCACCGGTGCGGCGGGCGCCGCCGGGGCGGCGACAGGAACGGGGGATATGGCGCGAGCCGCGGGCGGCACTTCGCTCGGCTGAGCGGGCTGCGCCTCGACGGCGGGAGAAAGAGAAACCGGCGGTTCGGCCGAAGGCAGGGCCGGAATATTGGCGCCGAGCATTTCCGCATCGGCAGCGGCGAAAGTGACGCCGGAGAGCAGGCAGACACCCAGGGCGCCGGCCAGGAAGTTACGGGACTGACTCACAGAAGCTCCAACACAGGCGCCGAACCGAGGGGAAGCGCGGGCAACCTGCCCGGCAACGCGTCGCGTTCCACGTCTTGTCAGGGAGAAATACGCCCACCCCGCTGACCGGGGCGGACCCTTGCCGTTGTGCGGTGCAGCATACAACTTCGTTACGGCGGAGCGGGTATGCAACGGGACGAACCGTCCGTGCGAATCGGGAACCATTCGGCGCTTCGCTACGGCAAGACGCTGCGACTCCTGTCCTTTTTTAGCCCGCTCGCCAAATTCGGTCCCTGGGGGCATTTTCGGGCTGTTGTTACTCCCTCTGGGCGACGATTCGCGATTCGAGGATGGCACTGCAATAATCGTCCAGCGCCTGCGGGTAGAGGCGATGCTCCTCGGCGAGGACGCGTTCGGCGAGCCGTTCCGGCGTTTCGCGCGGGCGAATGCGCAGGCTGGCCTGGGCGAGGACCGGCCCGTCGTCGAGCGCGGGCGTGACGACGTGGACCGAGCAGCCGGCGAAGGCGTCGCCCGCCTCGATCGCGCGGCGGTGGGTGTCGAGGCCCTTGTGGGCCGGGAGGAGGCTCGGATGGATGTTGAGGATCCGGCCCTCCCAGGCGGCGACGAACGAGTCCGAAAGCAAGCGCATATAGCCTGCGAGCGCGACGATCTCGACGTCGCGCGTGCGCAACTCGGCGTCGAGCAGCCGGTCGAACTCCTCGCGGGGCATGCCCTTGTGGCTCTGCGCCCAGACCGGGAGGCCGAGCCGGCGGGCGAGGACCAGGCCGCGCGCTTCGGGCACGTTCGAGGCGACCAGCACGATCTCGTAGGGCCGGTCGGGATCGCGCCTTCTGTGCTCCGACAGGGCGAGCATGTTCGAGCCGCGGCCCGAAATGAGGACCGCGACGCGGACCTTGTCAGCCATGGTGGGTCGCGGACCAGCCGTCGCGCGCGCTCCAGGTGCCGCGGCCGCCGGTCACGGTGCAGCCGCGCCGGCCAGCCCTCACGCGGCCGATCGAGAGAACGGTTTCACCAGATTCCTCAAGCGCTTGTGTCACATTGCTGAGATCATCAGGAGACACGATGATCGCCATGCCGGCACCGCAGTTGAAGGTCCGCGCCATCTCCCCGGGCTCGATATTCCCTTGGGCCTGGAGGAAGGCCATCAGCCGCGGCTGCGGCCATGCCCCGGCGTCGATGCACGCATGGAGCCCTTCCGGAAGCACGCGGGGGATGTTCTCCAGCAGGCCGCCGCCGGTGATGTGGGCCAGCGCCTTTACCCTGCCGGCCCGAGTCAGCGGCAGCAGCGAGCGGACGTAAATGCGGGTCGGCTCGACCAGCGCGTCGATCAGGAGCCTGTCGGGGTCGAAGAGGGCGGGACGGTCGAGCTTCCAGCCTTTGTCGGCGGCGAGACGGCGGACGAGCGAAAAGCCGTTCGAATGCACGCCCGACGAAGCGAGGCCGATTATGACGTCGCCTTCCGTCACCCGCTCGCCGGTGAGCGCCTCACCGCGCTCGACGGCGCCGACGCAGAAGCCTGCGAGGTCGTAGTCGCCCTCGGCGTACATGCCTGGCATTTCGGCGGTCTCGCCGCCGATCAGGGCGCAGCCGGCCTCCTTGCAGCCCTCGGCAATCGACGCGACGACGCGTTCCGCCACCTTGGTGTCGAGCCGGCCGGTGGCGAAATAATCGAGGAAGAAGAGCGGCTCGGCACCCTGCACGACGAGGTCGTTGACGCACATCGCCACGAGATCGATGCCGACGCCTTCGTGGCGGCCGCTTTCGATCGCGAGCTTGAGCTTGGTCCCGACGCCGTCGTTCGCGGCCACCAGCAGCGGGTCCCGGTAACCGGCCGCCTTGAGGTCGAAAAAACCGCCGAACCCGCCGAGCGCCGCATCCGCGCCCGGCCGCGCCGTCGCCCTGGCGAGCGGCGCGATCGCCCTGACCAGCGCGTTGCCCTCGCCGATCGAGACACCCGCCTTGGCATAGGTCCAGGATTCGCCGTCGCCGGTCAGTTTGCTATCGTCGACCAATTCCGTTCGTCCTGAGTAGGGACCGAGTAGGCGAAGCCGTAGCGAGGGCCCGTATCGAAGGACAGTGCTTCGATACGCCGTCTCGACTTTGCTCGACGGCTACTCAGCACGAACGGAGGCCAAACCATCGCGCTGCGCTAGCCACAACGCGCTTGGATTTCCACGGCCAACTCGCCAAAAAGGCGCCCGTGACGCTTGCCCGCCGTTTCCGCCCCTCCGCCAGCCGAGCGATTCTGGCCGCGCTCGCCCTCGCCGGCGCCGGCGGGGCGCTCTGGGCGCAGCTCGACGGGGCCGAGCGCGGCATCCCTCCGGTCGACAGCTCCAGCGCGTTCGAGGTCACCGGGGTCGAGGTCGACGTGGTCGCCGACACCGCTCAGGCGGCGAGGATCGAGGGCTGGCGAAGGGCGATGGCGCAGGGCTGGAAGATGCTCTGGGCGCGGACCAACAACCGCCCCGTCTCGGAAGCGCCGTCGATCGCGGAATCGGTGCTGAGCGGGATCGTCTCCGGGGTAATCATCGAGGAGGAGCAGATCGGCCCGCGGCGCTACATCGCCCGGCTCGGCGTGCTGTTCGACCGCGGCCGTACCGGTCAGATGCTCGGTGTCCCCGGTCTCGTCCGGCGTTCCGCGGCAATGTTGGTGATCCCGGTCATGGTAACGGGCGGTACCGCCTACTCGATGGAGTTCCGCAACCCATGGCAGCATGCCTGGGCCCGCTTCCGCACCGCCAACAGCCCGATCGACTACGTCCGCAGCTCCGGCTCCGGCGCCGATCCCCTCCTGCTCAACGCGATGCAGACAGGGCGCCGCAGCCGCGGCATGTGGCGCGTGCTGCTCGATCAATATGGCGCAGCGGATATCCTCGTGCCCGAAGTGCAGCTGCGCCGGCTCTGGCCGGGGGGGCCGGCGGTCGCCACCTTCACCGCGATGCACGGGCCGGACCGGGAGGTGCTCGGCCGTTTCACGCTGCGTGCCTCCGACGCCGCCTCCATCCCGCGGATGCTCGACGAGGGGGTGCGCCGCCTCGACGCCTTGTTCGTGGCCGCGCTCGGTGAGGGGCGGCTGACCCCGGACCCCACCCTGTACATCGCCCCCCAGATCGAGGAGCTGCCCCCCGAGGAGGCGGAGGAGCGGGCGCAGGCGCGCGAGGATTCGGCGGCCGAGGGGCCAGACCAGCCCGTCAGCGGCGCCGCCCAGGCCTACCGGATCCAGTTCGATTCGCCGGACGCCGAAGCGGTGCAGCGGGCGGAAGTGGCGGTCAGCCGGGTGCGCGGCGTCACCTCCGCGCTGACGGTCAGCACCGCGCTGGGCGGCAGCTCGACGATGCGCGTCACCTTCACCGGGGACCCGGAGGCGCTGGCCGCCGCCTTGCGGGCGCAGGGCTGGTCGGTGAGCGGCTCCGGCACCACCCTGCGTATCGCGCGCTGAGGACGGAAATGAGCCAGATTGCCTTGCCGTTCCACTGGCCGGTGGCGGACAAGGACGAGGATTTCCTGATCTCCGAGGCGAACCGCGCCGCCTTCGACCATTTCCAGCGCTGGTCGCTGTGGCCGGTCATGGCGACCCTGCTCACCGGACCGCGAAAGTCGGGGCGGAGCCTGCTCGGCCGGATCTTCGTGCGGAAGACGGGGGGGCGGCTGTTCGACGATGCCGAGGAGCATGAGGAAGAGAGCCTCTTCCACGCCTGGAACGAGGCGCAGGAGAGCCGCAAGCCGCTGCTCATCGTCGCTGCCGCGCCGCCACCGCGCTGGGAGGTCACGCTCGCCGACCTCCGCTCCCGGCTCGCCGCCACCCCCCAGATCGCGATCGCGCCGCCGGACGATGCGTTGCTGGCGGCTCTGATCCTGAAGCTGCTCGGCGACCGCGGCATCGCCGCCGCGCCCGAGATCGCGGGCTTCCTGGTGCCGAGGATCGAGCGCTCCTACGTGGCTGTGCTCCGGGTCGTGGACGCGCTCGACCGCGCCATCCTCTCGCACCACAAGCGGCTGACGGTGCCGGTCGCAAAACGCGCCTTGGTCGAGGCGCGGCTGATCCGAAGGGCGAAGTTTCGCTAGCGAAGATGGGGACAG
Organism: Allosphingosinicella sp.; assembly: GCA_035628635.1. Lineage (GTDB taxonomy): Bacteria > Pseudomonadota > Alphaproteobacteria > Sphingomonadales > Sphingomonadaceae > Allosphingosinicella. Next base: position 73,537 of record DASPJJ010000016.1, on the reverse strand, counting down.
TTACGAAGATGGGGACAGTTACCAGTAACTGTCCCCGACTTCTCAGGCGTCCGCTTCCGCGCGGGTCATCACCATCTTGCCGCCGCGCACCGCGAAAGCGAGCCGGCCCTCGACCAGGTCGAGAGCGTCGCGGCCGAACTCCTCGAAGCGCCAGCCTTCGAGGATGGCGAGGCCTTCGCGGCGGCCGGCGGCGAGCTGCTCGAGCTCGTCGGCGCGTGCGATCAGCCGCGGCGCGACGTTCGATTCGCGAGAGCGGATCTTGAGGAGGAGCTTCAGGAGGTCGGCGATCAGCGCGCCCTCCTTGCCGAGGCCCGGCGACTTGTCGTCGCGCGGCGGCAGCTCGGAGGCGGGGAGGGGATCGGCGTTGGCGAGGGCCTCCATCAGCCGCGCACCGATATCGTTGGTGCGCCAGGACGGCGACAGGCCGCGGACCTGCGCGAGCTTCTCCTGCGAGGTGGGGGGATGGAGAGCGACGTCGGCGAGCGTCTCGTCCTTCATGATCCGGCCGCGCGGCAGGTTCTTCGAACGCGCCTCGATCTCGCGCCAGGCGGCCATCGCCTTCAATCGGCCGAGGACCTCCGGCTTGCGGCTCTGGACGCGGACTTTCTTCCAGGCGACCGCTGGATCGTTGAGATAGTTGGCCGGGTCGGCGATCCGCTCCATCTCCTGGTCGAGCCAGGCGCCGCGCCCGGTCCGCCGCAGCCGCTCGAGCATCTTGGGGAAGAGGACCGCGAGATGGGTGACGTCGCCGATCGCATAGTCGATCTGGCGCGCCTCGAGCGGCCGGCGGCCCCAGTCGGTGAAGCGGGCCCCCTTGTCGAGGCTCTTGCCGAGCAGGCTCTCGCACAGGTTCGAATAGCCGATCTGCTCGCCGAGCCCCAGCGCCATCGCCGCGATCTGGGTGTCGAAGATCGGGTGCGGCGTGCCGCCGGTGAGGTTGAAGATGATCTCGATGTCCTGGCCGCCGGCGTGGAAGACCTTGATGACATGCTCGTTGTTGACCAGCAGGCTGAGCAAGGGCGTGAGGTCGATGCCCTCCGCCTTGGGATCGATCGCTGCCGCCTCGTCGCTGTTCGCGATCTGGAACAGGCACAGGTCCGGCCAATAGGTGTTCTCGCGCATGAACTCGGTGTCGACCGCGACGAAGGGGGAGCGGGCGAGCCGCTCGCACAGCGAAGCGAGCGATTCGCTGTCGGTGATCAGGGGATGGATGTGCATATGGAGGCGGCCTATAGCGCGGGCTATCGCCTTGACAAAGCGGGCCCGCGCCGCGAAGCGCGGCCCCTGTCCAAATCACCAAAACCTGAATCAAGGCGCCACCGATGCACGCATACCGGACCCATAGCTGCGGGCAGCTCCGCGCTGCGGAGGTCGGCGAGCGCGTCAAGCTTTCGGGCTGGGTCCACAGGAAGCGCGATCACGGCAATCTGCTGTTCGTCGATCTTCGCGATCATTACGGCATCACTCAGATCGTGGCCGACGTCGCGGACCCGGCCTTCGCCACCCTCGACAAGGTGCGCGCCGAGAGCGTGATCACCGTCGAGGGGCAGGTCGTCGCCCGCGCCGCGGAGGCGGTGAACCCGAACCTTTCGACCGGCGACATCGAGGTCCATGCGGACGAGGTGGCGGTGCAATCGATCGCGCAGGAGCTACCTCTGCCGGTCGCCGGGGAGGCCGATTATCCCGAGGACATCCGCCTAAGATATCGCTTTCTCGACCTGCGCCGCGAGCGCATCCACCGCAATATCGTGCTGCGCTCGAACGTGATCGCCTCGATCCGCAGGCGCATGGTCGAGCAGGGCTTCACCGAGTTCCAGACGCCGATCCTCACCGCCTCGTCGCCGGAAGGCGCGCGCGACTATCTCGTGCCCAGTCGCGTCCATCCGGGCAAATTCTACGCGCTTCCGCAGGCGCCGCAGATGTTCAAGCAGCTGATCATGGTCGCGGGCTTCGACCGCTATTTCCAGATCGCGCCCTGCTTCCGCGACGAGGATGCCCGCGCGGACCGGTCCCCAGGCGAGTTCTACCAGCTCGACTTCGAAATGAGCTTCGTCACCCAGGAGGACGTCTTCCAGGCGATCGAGCCGGTGCTCGCCGGCGTGTTCGAGGAGTTCGCCGAGGGCCGCGCGGTGACGCGAGCGGGCAGCTTCCCGCGCATTCCCTTCCGGGAAGCAATGCTTAGATACGGCTCCGACAAGCCGGACCTCCGGAACCCGATCCTGATCTCGGACGTGTCGGACCATTTCCGCGGCTCGGGCTTCGGCCTGTTCGCCCGGATCGTCGAGGATGGGGGCGTCGTCCGCGCGATCCCGGCACCCGGAACGGCCGAAAAGAGCCGAAAGTTCTTCGACGAGATGAACGACTGGGCGCGGGGCGAAGGCCATGCCGGGCTCGGCTATATCACCCAGAAGGGCGGCGAGCTCGGCGGGCCGATCGCCAAGAATCACGGCGAGGAGGCGACCCGCGCTTTGATCGCGGAGCTCGGCCTCGGCCCCGACGACGGCCTGTTCCTCGCGGCCGGCAAGGAGAAGCAGGCGGCCAGGCTCGCCGGCGCCGCCCGCACCCGCATCGCCGAGCAGCTCGGCCTGATCGACGAGGACCGGTTCGAATTTTGCTGGATCGTCGATTTCCCGATGTACGAATATGACGAGGAGGCGAAGAAGGTCGACTTCTCGCACAATCCCTTCTCGATGCCGCAGGGCGAGCTCGAGGCGCTGGAGAGCAAGGACCCGCTCGACGTTCTGGCTTACCAGTACGACATCGTCTGCAACGGCGTTGAGCTTTCGTCCGGCGCGATCCGCAACCACCGGCCCGACATCATGTACAAGGCGTTCGAGATCGCCGGCTACTCGAACGCCGACGTCGACCGCGATTTCTCCGGAATGATCAACGCCTTCAAATACGGCGCGCCGCCCCACGGCGGCTCGGCGCCGGGCATCGACCGGATCGTCATGCTGCTCGCGGGCGAGCCCAATATCCGCGAGGTCGTGCTGTTCCCGATGAATCAGCGCGCCGAGGACTTGATGATGGGCGCGCCTTCCGAAGTGACCGCCAGGCAGCTGCGCGAGCTCAACATTCGCGTGGTCGAACCCGCCGGCGCGGCTCCGAAGAAGGATCCGGCCAGAGCCGTCGCTCCGGAATAGCCGGATCGCTCGTCGCGCTCCGCCGTTCTGACGGGTACAGGAGCGCGAGCCATGCCGATCTACACGCCGTCCCACAATGTCCGCTCGGTGTTCGTCACCGGGCTGCAAAATGCCCATGCGGTCGAACGCCAATCTCTGGCGTTGATCGACCGGCAGCTCGACCGGCTGACCCGCTATCCAGAGGTCGCCGATCGCCTCCGCGCGCACCGCGTGGAGACGGAGGGGCAGCTGCGCCGGCTCGAAGAGATCCTCCACAGCCTAAGCGAGACCCATTCGAGCTGGCGCGACGCGGCGCTGTCGCTGATGGGCAATCTCGCCGCTTTGTCCAATTCGATGGCCGGCGACGAGGTGCTCAAGAACCACATCGTCAATCACGCTTTCGAGAATTTCGAGATTGCGAGCTACACCTCGCTGATCGCGATCGCCGAGGCGGGCGACTTCGCCGCCGCCGTGCCGCTGCTCGAGGCGAGCCTTTCCGAGGAGCAGGCGATGGCTTCCTGGGTGCTGGACAGCCTTGCCGACCTCACGCTCAAATATGTCGGCCTGAGCGTCGAAGGGCGGGCTTCGGCCGGCTAAGCCTCTTTATTAGCTTCTCTTTTTCGGGCTGGCGGGGGCGGACCAGTTGCGGCAATATGCCGGAGCGAAATGGCCAGGCCCTACAGCTTCTACGATGACCTCAGCGTCACGCCGGACGCGCAGCCCGCCGTCGTCGAAGCCGCCTATCGGGCGCTGATGAAGCAGCACCATCCCGACCACGCCGGCGCGGCCGAGCGGGCCGCGCAGATCAACGCGGCTTTTGCGGTGCTGCGCGATCCGCAGAGGCGCGCCGCCTACGACCGGCGCGAATGGACCCGGAAGCAGGAGATGCTTGCGGCCGAGGCCGAGCATCTGATCGGGCCGAGCCGATTCTCCGCCCGCGCCGGCTGGATCGTGGCAGCCTTGCTCGGCCTGCTCGTCGCGGCTCTCGGCGGGGAGCGCTACGGCCTCACGGTCGTGCCCGAGCGGTCCGCCCAGGCGAAGGCTCCGGCCACACCGGCCGCTGTCACGCTGGAGGAGGAGATCGACGAAATGGCGGCGGCCGCGCTCGCGTTGGCGCGGCCCGCGCAGACCGCCGTGGCCGCGGCTGCTTCCTCGCCCCAGCTGGTGATGCCCACGCAGGACGAACTGCCGCCTGCGACGCGCGCCGCCGAGACCAGGCCGCACGCGCAGCTGCGCCGCCGCCCGCCCTCGCGCCCGGCTCCGGCTCCCGCAGCGGCGGCGCCGCGCCGCGAGACCGCCGAGGGCGACTTCCTCGAGCGCGAGGGCTTCATCTACTGAAAGGTTCAGCGCCGACGGCAGGGGACCCGGCAGGCCCGTGGCGGCTGGCGCGGCGCTGCCTGCCGCTCGCCGAGGGCGCGGTCGACCTGCGCGGCGAAGTCGCCTTCGTCGCGCCGATAGCCGCGTGCTTCCAGGCAGTCGTAAGAGCGATACAGCGCCGCCACCGGGTCCATCCAGTAGCGGCGATGCGCCCGCTGCGTGCAATGTTCGATGTCGACCTGCATCTCCGCCGCTGTCTTGGTCGGATGGGTGACCGAGGCGGTGCAGGCGGGAAGCAAGGCGGCTGCGACGCTCACGGCGGCGATCGACCCGAGGGGGAAGCGGCCAAGCGTCATCCCGCGGTCCGCCGGCTTCGACGGGCCTCTGCAAGCTCCTTCGCGCTTTCCTCGAAGACCCGCACGACTTCGGGCGCCGGCGGCGCGCCGAGGAGGCTGACCAGGATTGCCGTGGCGCCGCAGAGCAGGAAGCCCGGCACGATCTCGTAGATCAGGGAGCTCAGGGCCTCGCCACCGGCCAGCAGCGGCGCGTAGATCCAGACCAGCACGGTCACCGCGCCGACGACCATCCCGGCGAGCGCGCCGTTGCGGGTGAGCCGCTTCCAGGTGAGGCTGAGGATCACGATCGGGCCGAAGGCGGCGCCGAAGCCCGCCCAGGCGTTGGCGACGAGCCCCAGGATGTTGCTCTCGGGATCGTAGGCAAGGGCGATCGCGACGAGGGCGACCGCGACGACCGAGAACCGGCCGACCCGCACCAGCTCCTTCTGGCTCGCCTCGCGGCGCAGCCAGCTGCGGTAGAAATCCTCGGTAAGTGAGCTCGACGAGACGATCAGCTGCGACGAGATGGTGCTCATGATCGCTGCGAGCAGGGCCGAAAGCAGAAAGCCTGTGATGAACGGGTGGAACAAGAGTCCCGAGAGTAGGATGAAGATCGTCTCGGGATCGGCGACGCTGAGGCCGTTGCGGGCGGCATAGGCGGCGCCGACGAAGCCCGTCGCGAGCGCCCCGATCAATGTGACGACCATCCAGCTCATGCCGATCCTGCGCATCAACGGCACCTCGCGGACCGAGCGGACGGCCATGAAACGGACGATGATGTGCGGCTGGCCGAAATAGCCCAGGCCCCAGGCGAGGCTGGAGACGATCGCGACGAAGCCGAGCTCGCCGATCATTCCAAACATCGCCGGGTTGAGCTCCGAAATTCCGGCGGCGACCTCGCCTGGGCCGCCGACGCTGATCATCGCGACGACCGGAACCAGCACGAGCGCGACGAACATGATCGCGCCCTGGATGAAGTCGGTGAGGCTGACGGCGAGGAAGCCGCCGAAGAAGGTGTAGACGATGATCACCCCGGCGGTGAGCCAGAGGCCGAACGTATAATCGGCGCCGAACGCGCTCTCGAACAGCTTGCCGCCGGCGACCATGCCGCTCGACGTATAGAGGGTGAAGAAGACGATGATGACCACAGCGGAGAAGGCGCGCAGGACGCGGGTGCGGTCCGCGAACCTTTTTTCGAAGAATTCGGGCACCGTGATCGAATCCCCGGCGCGCTCGGTGTGGACGCGCAGGCGGGGCGCGACGACGAGATAATTGGCGTAGGCGCCGGCGAGGAGGCCGATCGCGATCCAGCTCGCGCTGAAGCCGATCCGGAACATCTCGCCGGGAAGCCCCATCAGCAGCCAACCGCTCATGTCGGCGGCGCCGGCGGAGAGCGCCGCCACCCACGGGCCGAGGTCGCGGCCGCCGAGCAGATAGCCTTTGATGTTCTCGGTCGATTTGCGCCACGCGTAGAAGCCGATCGCGAGCATCGCCGCGAAATAGGCCGTCACCGAGACGATCGCGCCGGTTTCCATCTAATGAGCCCTCTCAGGCCGGCTCGAATCGGCCGCTCCGCTCATCCAGCACATGGAGCACGCCTTCGGCAATCGAGAAGAAGGCGCCGTGGAGGGCGAGGCGCCCGCCGCGCTCGCGCTCGGCGACCCAGGGAAAGGTCCTGAGATTGGCGAGCGAGACCCGCACCGCCTCGAGCTCCATCTCGCGAAAGGCCGCGCGATCGAACTCGCCGGGGCCGTGCCGGCCCCGCACCCTGGTGCGCGCCTCGGCGAGCAGCGCGATCCAGTCGGCGATGAAATGGCCCTCGCCGTGCGGCGCGTCGTCGAACTGGCCGGTCAGCGCGGCAGCGCAGCCGCCGCAGAAGCCGTGCCCCATCACGATCACCTCCTCGACCTCGAGCTGGGTGACCGCGAACTCCAGCGCAGCCGAGACTCCGTGGCGCCCGGCGCTTGTCTCGTAAGGAGGCACGAGGTTGGCGACGTTCCTCACGACGAACATCTCGCCGGGCTTGGCGTCGAAGATCTGGCCGGGATCGACCCGGCTGTCCGAGCAGGCGATCACCATCACCTTGGGGCTCTGGCCCTCGGCGAGCTCAGTCCATCGCTCGCGCTCGCGGCTCCAGCCTGTGCCGCGGAAGCGACGATAGCCTTCGATGAGGTCGCTGAACTTGGTCATGCCGCCGCCGTTAGGGTCCGTACTCGATACCCGCAATGGTCGGGATCGTCCGGAGAAGGCCTCCGGCAAGGAGGACGGCGCAGGCCGGGCTGGTTGCCCGGACAAGGCGGCCGACGCAGCCGGAGGCCTTCTCCGGACGACCGCTTCGCGGCGGGCGGCTTTTGGACCAGGGCCGCGTCGCTCGTCGGTCACGATGCGATAGCATCGCTCCCTCCTCGCTTCTTCCCCTGGACCAAAATCCGCTCCGTCACGGCCGTTGCGGGTATCGAGTACGGACCCTAGGAGGCGAGGGAAGGGGTGGCAACCCGCCCCGCCCATCGCTATCTGCGCGGCATGAGCGAAGCCGATCCGATCCCCATCCCAAGCATCGCGGGAGCCGTCCCAAAGCCGCGCAAGCCCGACTGGATCCGGGTCAAGGCGCCGACCAGCGTCGGCTTCGCCGAGACGAGGAAGCTGATGCGCCGCCTGAACCTCGCGACCGTCTGCGAGGAGGCGGCATGCCCCAATATCGGCGAGTGCTGGACCAAGAAGCACGCGACGGTGATGATCCTCGGCGACACGTGCACCCGCGCCTGTGCCTTCTGCAACGTCAAGACCGGGATGCCGCGCGCGGTCGACCCGCTCGAGCCGGAGCATGTCGCCGTCGCCGCCGCCGAGCTTGGCCTGGAGCATATCGTCGTCACCTCGGTCGACCGGGACGATCTGCCCGACGGCGGCGCGAAACAGTTCGTGGAGGTGATCGAGGCCCTGCGCCGAAACGCGCCCGCGACGACGATCGAGATCCTGACCCCGGACTTCAGGAACAAGCCGGAGAGCGCGATCGAGGCGATCGTCGCCGCGCGGCCCGACGTCTACAACCACAATCTGGAGACGGTCCCGCGGCTCTATCCGACGATCCGGCCCGGCGCGCGCTATTACGCCTCGCTGCGCCTGCTCGAGAGCGTCAAGCGGCAGGACCCCTCGATCTTCACCAAGTCGGGCGTCATGGTCGGGCTGGGCGAGGAGCGGCTCGAGGTTCATCAGGTGATGGACGACATGCGCTCGGCCGACGTCGATTTCCTGACCATGGGCCAGTATCTCCAGCCGACGCCGCGCCACGCCAGGGTGCAGGAGTTCGTCACCCCCCAGGCCTTCGCCGCTTATGCCGCGATCGCGCGCGCCAAGGGCTTTCTGATGGTCGCAGCCTCGCCGCTCACCCGGTCGAGCTACCATGCGGGCGACGACTTCGCGGCCATGCGCGGCGCGCGGGAAGCCAAGCTCGCCTCCGGGCGTTGAGACCGCGATGCCGCGCCACAGCGAGACCCGCAACATCTGCTACGCGCCCGAACAGATGTTCGATCTGGTGGCCGACGTCGGCCGCTACCAGGAGTTTCTCCCCTGGGTCGCGGCGACGCGGGTGCGCTCGGACACGCCGTCGCTGATGATCGCGGACCTCGTCGTCGGCTTCAAGGCGATCAAGGAGACCTTCACCTCGCGGGTCACCAAGGAGCGGCCGCTGAGCCTCGCCGTCGACTATATCGAGGGGCCGCTCAAATATCTCCACAACAGCTGGAAGTTCGAGCCCGACGGGCAGGGCGGCACCGACATTCATTTCTGCGTCGACTTCGCATTCAAGTCGCGCATCTTCGAGAGCCTCGCGGGCCAGATGTTCGACCGCGCGCTGAGGCGCATGATCGGCGCGTTCGAGACGCGCGCGCACGCTCTCTACGGCGACTGTTCGGAGGGGAGCAGCAGCTCCAGCGCGCAGAGCGCCGCCTGAAGGCGCACGCCGCCGCGCCCGAGGTCCCCGAATTCGCGATGGTCCGCGACGATCTGCTTCGGATCCTCGCCGCGCAGCGCGCGTGCGAAGACCACTGTGCCGACCGGCTTGCGCGCGCTGCCGCCGTCCGGGCCGGCGATACCGGTGATCGCCACCGCGACGTCCGCCTCGGTGCGCGCGAGCGCGCCCTGCGCCATCCCCCAGGCGACGGCGATCGAGACCGCGCCGAACGTGTCGAGCACGTCCTCGCTAATCCCGAGCAAGGCGATCTTGGCTCGGTCGGAATAGGTGATGAAGCCACCCTCGAACACCTCCGACGAACCTGGAATCTCGGTCAGCGCAGCCGCGACGAGGCCGGCGGTGCAGCTCTCGGCGACTGCGATCCGACGTCCGGCGGCGCGGTTGGCCTCGACCGCCTTGCGCGCCGCCTCGACCAGCTCCGCCGGCAGACAGAAATCGCGCGTTTCGCTCATTCGCGGCAGATCGGCGGCGCGTCCTCGCCGGCTTCGGCGGCCGCGAGCCCGAGAGCGGCGGCGAAGGCCCGGCCCATATTCGCGGTGGGAAGCGGCGCCAGCGCCTCGAGCAGCTCGCTCGCGGCGCGGCATCGGGGTGCATCGAGCGAGGCCACTAGACCGGCGCTCAGCACGTCGATCATCTGGTCGGGACCCTGATCGGGGGCCCGCTCGGCCTGGCCCATCAGCCCCAGCATCGTATCGACGGCGGCGGCCCGGTCGGCCACGGTCTCGGCCCGGAGGCGGTTCGACAGGGTTCGCGCCCCGTTGCCGAGATAGGCGCCGGCCGGAAGTGATGCCGCGCATTGCCGCGCAGCGGCCTCGATCAGCGACGGGAGCATGGCGACCGCGAGCTGGCCGGCCCGCGCCGGCGGAAGACAATCCTCCTGCGCCTCGGCGGGCGGAACCGCGAGCAGCAGCGCTGCGGCGGCGATCGGCTTGATCATAGGTCCTCCAGGATGCGGATGCTCGCCACCGCCTGCGCCGCCACGCCTTCGCCGCGGCCGGTGAAGCCCAGCCGCTCGGTCGTCGTCGCCTTGATGCTAACCCCCTCGAAAGGCAGGTGCAACAAGGCCGCGACCCGGGCGCGGATCGCCTCGCGGTGGGGCCCGATGCGCGGCGCCTCGCAGACGATCGTGACGTCGACATGGTCGATCCGTCCGCCGCGCGCCTCGACCAGCGAGCAAGCATGCTCGACGAAGCGCGACGAGGCCGCACCGCGCCAGCGCGGGTCCGACGGCGGAAAATGGTCGCCGATGTCACCGGCGGCAATGGCGCCGAGGATGGCGTCGGTGAGCGCATGGAGCACGACGTCGGCATCGCTGTGGCCCTGCAGGCCGCGTTCGTAGGCGATGCGCACCCCGCCGAGCCACAGGGATTCACCCTCGCCGAAAGCGTGGACGTCGAAGCCGAGGCCGGTGCGCCCGACCATGCGACGGGCGAGGTGTTCCTCGGCGCGTGCGAAGTCTTCGTCCCAGGTGAGTTTGTCGAGCGCTGCATCCCCCGGGATGGTCGCGACCGTGATACCGGCGGCGCGGGCGATCTGGGCGTCGTCGGTGGCCGTTCCCCCAGACCAGGCGCGATGCGCGGCCAGGATCGCCTCCAGCCGGAACGCCTGCGGGGTCTGGACGCGGACCATTCCGGACCGGTCCACCAAGTCGCCTAGCGCGCCATTCGTCCTGGCGAGCGTGTCGGCGACATTCAGCACCGGCACCGCGGCACCGTGCGTCTCCAGCGCCGCCAGCAGCCGCTCCGTCACCGCCCGCGGCAGGAACGGGCGCGCCGCGTCGTGGATGAGCACGAGCCCGGCGCCGCTTTCGGCCGCGATCGCCTCGAGGCCGGCCCGGACCGAATCCTGCCGCTCGGCGCCGCCGATCGCCGGCGGGGGAAGGGAGAGGTGCCCCACCGCTTCGGCGTAGAGCGTCTCGTGCCCCTCCGCGATGACGACCCGAACCTCATCGATGCCGGCGCGCCGCAGATGCTCGACGGCGTGGGCCAGCACGGCTTTGCCGCCGAGCCTGCGATACTGCTTGGGCACGGCCCCGGCCGCGCGGCTGCCGCTCCCCGCCGCCATCAGCAATGCCACAGTGCCCGCGCTCATCGCGTCCGCCTAGCCGAGCCCAATCTTGCCCGCCAGCGGCTTTGCCCTTATCTCGCGCCCTCCCATGACGATTGCGAAGCCCATCTCCGTCGGCCCCGTCCGCATCGAAGCGCCCGTCATCCTGGCGCCGATGACGGGCGTCACCGACCGTCCGTTCCGGCGGATCGTGAAGCGCTACGGCGCCGGGCTGACCGTGACCGAGATGATCGCCAGCCAGGCGATGATCCGCGAGACCCGCCAGTCGCTGCAGAAGGCGGCCTGGGACCCGATCGAGGATCCGGTGTCGATGCAGCTCGCCGGCTGCGCGCCCGCGGAGATGGCGGAGGCCGCGAAGCTCAACGAAGATCGCGGCGCGGCGATTATCGACATCAACATGGGTTGCCCGGTCAAGAAGGTGGTCAACGGCGACGCCGGCTCGGCGCTGATGCGGGATCTGAAGCTCGCCGCCCAGATCATCGATTCGACTGTGAAAGCCGTGAAGGTCCCGGTCACGCTCAAGATGCGGATGGGCTGGGACCACCACAGCCTCAACGCTCCCGAGCTCGCCCGGATCGCCGAGGATCTCGGCGTCAGGATGATCACCGTCCACGGCCGCACGCGCTGCCAGATGTACAAGGGCGAGGCGGATTGGGCTTTCGTTCGCCGCGTCAAGCAGGCGGTGCGCCTGCCGGTGATCGTCAACGGCGACATCGGCTCGATCGACGATGCCGCGACCGCGCTGGCCCAGTCCGGCGCCGACGGAGTGATGATTGGCCGCGGCGCCTACGGGCGGCCCTGGCTGCTCGGCCAGGTCATGCATTGGCTGAAGACCGGGGTCCGCCTCCCCGACCCGGGCCTCGACGAGCAGTTCGCCCTTATTTGCGAGCAATATGAGGCGATGCTTGGGCATTACGGCGCCGAAAACGGCGTCAACATCGCCCGCAAGCATATCGGCTGGTACACCAAGGGACTTCACGGCTCGGCCGAATTCCGCAACGCTTTCAACAAGGAAGCTGACCCGGTTCGCGCCCGGTCGATGCTCCGGGACTTCTACGCGCCCTGGCTCTCGAAAGCGGCCGCCTGACCCTGAGGCGCGCCCGGACGGAACCCGCCCGGGCCAGGCCGAGCACATGAGTGTGTTCTTTATGCCACAACCTTGTGCTAGATCGGCCCGGTGAACGCCGAGACACCGATCAGCGTCGAGACGCGCCCGCGCTGGAGGCGGCGGATCTCGGTCGTGCTGCGCCGCAGCCGGCTGATTCCTTTGGTCGAGGCCGCCGCTCTGCTCGGGCTGATCGCTGCGATCATCGGCACCTATTTCGTGACCAGGGGAGGGCGGCCGGACTCGCCGATCACGCCGGCCACCGTCGCCGCTCTGCTGGTCGCGATCCTGGTCCCGGCGATGGCGTTGATGGTGCTGGTGGCGCGCCGGTTCGCGATCCGCCGCGCGACCCGCGCCGGGCTCGGGGGGAGGGGGCGGCTGCACGTCCGGCTGGTCGCCATCTTCTCGATCATCGCCAGCGTTCCGACCCTTCTCGTCGTGGTCTTCGCTTCCCTGCTGTTCCAGGGCGGGATGCAATTCTGGTTCTCGGACCGCGCCGAGACGGTGCTCGACAGCGCCCGTAACGCCTCGCAGATCTACGAGCGCGAGCATCGCGAGCGGCTCCAGCTCGACGTCGAGACGATGGGCGCCGACATGGTCGACCGGATCAACCGCTTCGGCCTCGACAGCCAGGCTTTCTACGGCGACCTGCTCTACCAGACGGCCGCCCGCCAGGTTGCGGAATCGGCGATCATCACGCTCGATCCGATGGGCCGGCTGCATCGCCGGGTGGAGTGGAATCCCGACCGCCGGCCGATCGGCGAGCAGCTCTCGCGCGACATGCTCGTCGCGCTGCCGGCCGGGCAGGTTCACGTCTCGCAGCCGACCCGCGACCGGGTCGAGGCGGTCGTGCGGCTCGATCCGCAGGCGGCGATCTATCTCTACGCGGCGCGCGCGGTCTCGCCTGATGCGATCACCGCGCTCGCCAACGCGCGCGATGCGGCCAGCGAATATAGGCGGACGCTGGAGAGCGCGCGCAAGCTGCAGCTGCGCTTCAACGCGATCCTGCTGCTGGTCTCGCTGCTCATCGTCGGCATTTCGATCTGGATCGCCCTGACCCTCGCCGACCGCCTGGTTCGCCCCGTCGGCAACCTCCTCGACGCGGCCCGGCGGGTCACCGCGGGCGATCTTTCGGCCCGCGTCCCCTCGTCCCGCGTCAACGACGAGGTCGGCACGCTCGGCAATGCCTTCAACCGGATGACCCGCCGGCTCGAGGAGCAGACCGGGGCCCTGGTCTCGGCCAACCGGCAGCTCGACAGCCGCCGCGCGTTCATCGAGGCGGTGCTGTCCGGCGTGACCGCCGGGGTCATCTCGGTCGACGATTCGCATGCGGTGCGGCTGATCAACAGCTCGGCCGAGGCTTTGCTCAGGACCGGCAGCGAGAGCCCGGTCGGCCGCAAGCTCGCCGATCTGGCGCCGGAGCTCGACCGGCAGCTCGACGCCGAGGAGCGCGAGGAGATCATCCAGCTCGCTCTTCGCGGCGAGACGCGGACGCTTGCCGTGAAGACGGTCAAGGTCGAGGGCGGCCATGTCCTCACCTTCGACGACATCACCGACCAGCTGATCGACCAGCGCCGCGCCGCCTGGTCGGACGTCGCCCGCCGCATCGCCCACGAGATCAAGAACCCGCTGACCCCGATCCAGCTCGCCGCGGAACGCCTCCAGCGGCGCTATTCCGGGGAGATCACGTCCGACGCCGGCACCTTCGAGCGCCTGACCGGAACGATCGTGCGGCAGGTCGGCGACCTCCGGCGCATGGTCGACGAATTCTCGTCCTTCGCGCGCATGCCCAAGCCCGTGTTCCGCGAGGAATCGGTGGTCGAGGTGGCGCGCCAGGCCTTGTTCCTGCACGAGGTCGCGCACCCCGAGATCGCGTTCGCGCTCGACGCGCCCGATCCCTCGCCGCGGCTGGTCTGCGACAGGCGGCTGCTCGGCCAGGCGCTGACCAACATCGTCAAGAATGCCGTCGAGGCGATTCAGCAGAAGCGGGACGAGCGGGGGGAGGGGCCGGAGGCGCCGCGCGACCGCATCTCGGTGCGCATCTCCCAGGATGGGGGCGAGCTCAGCTTCGAGGTCGCCGACACCGGCATCGGCCTTCCGGCCGACCGGAGGAACCTCACCGAGCCCTATATGACCACCCGCGCGAAGGGCACCGGCCTCGGCCTCGCCATCGTCAAGAAGATCGTCGAGGAGCATTTCGGCCGGATCGAGTTCGCAGATGCGGAGAGCGACGGCGCCGAGCGCGGGACCCGGGTGCGGATCATATTCGACGCCGCCGCGCTCGAGAGGCTCGGCGGCGGCCTGCGCTATCCCGAAGACAATGCAGCGAGCGGTTGAACCTATGGCTTTGGACATCCTCATCGTCGACGACGAACAGGACATCAGGGAGCTGGTCGCGGGCGTCCTCGAGGACGAAGGCTATTCGACCCGCACGGCGGCCGGCAGCGCGGAGGCGCTTGCCGCCCTGGCGGACCGGCGCCCGTCGCTGATCCTGCTCGACGTCTGGCTGCAGGGCTCGAAGCTCGACGGACTCCAGCTGCTAGAGGAGATCAAGCGCCGCGACGCCACTTTGCCGGTGCTGATGATCTCCGGCCACGGCAATCTCGACACCGCCGTCGCGGCGATCCGCCAGGGCGCCGTCGATTTCATCGAGAAGCCGTTCGAGGCGGGTCATCTGCTGCATCTTGTCGCGCGGGCAACCGAGACCGACCGCCTCCGCCGCGAGAATGAGAGCCTGAGGCAGCAGATCGGCCAGGAGATGGAGCTGACCGGCTCCAGCGTCGCGATCAACTCGGTGCGGGCGACCCTGAAGCGGGTGGCGCCGACCGGTAGCCGGGTGCTGATCACCGGCCCGGCGGGGGTGGGCAAGGAAGTCGCGGCGCGGCTGCTCCACAATTGGTCGCCGCGGGCGCGCGGGCCGTTCGTCGTGGTGAGCGCGGCGCGAATGACTCCCGAGCGGGTCGAGGAGGAATTGTTCGGGGTGGAGGAGGGGGGCGAGCTCGCCCGGCCGGGCCTGCTCGAGCAGGCGCATGGCGGCACTCTGTTCCTCGACGAGATCTCCGACATGCCGATCCCGGCGCAGGCCAAGATCCTGCGCGTGCTCACCGATCAGAGCTTCAACCGCGTCGGCGGCCAGCGCATGGTCAAGGTCGACATGCGCGTCGTCTCCTCGACGGCGCGGACGCTTTCGGAGGAGATCGCCGGAGGCCGCTTTCGCGAGGACCTGTTCTACCGGCTCAACGTGGTCCCGGTGCATCTCCCGGCGCTCGCCGAGCGGCGCGAGGACATTCCCGAGCTGGTCGCCCGATTCGCGGCCCGCTACGCTGCCGAGCAGCGCCTCCAGACGCCCGACTTCTCGGCCGACGCCATCGCCGCGCTCCAGGCCTATGACTGGCCCGGAAATGTCCGCCAGCTTCGAAATGTGATCGAACGCACCATCATCCTGGCGCCCGGCGCGCGGGTCGGCTGCATCGAGATCGACATGCTGCCCCCCGAGCTCCTGAACGAGCAGGCGAGCCTCAGCCCCGGCGAGGCGGTCAAGGCGATCATGGGCACTCCGCTCCGTGAAGCGCGCGAGACCTTCGAGCGAGAGTATCTGAGGGTGCAGATCCGCCGCTTCTCCGGCAACATCTCCCGGACGGCGACCTTCATCGGCATGGAGCGCTCCGCGCTGCACCGGAAGCTGAAGGCCCTCGGCCTCGGCGACACGCGCAACGAGGACAATGAATGAGGCGAGGGCCGTGATACGATCTTGAACGGGGGCGGATCGGCGCTACCTCGGCAGTCGCCAATGTGGAACGGGCTCCCGCGGACAAGGAGAAGAGAGATGGCCGACAAGGTCAACAATCTCCAGGACCTGTTCCTGAACGGCCTCAGGCGGACCAAGACGCCCGTCACGATGTTCCTGGTCAAGGGCGTGAAGCTCCAGGGGATCATCACCTGGTTCGACAATTTCTCGGTGCTGCTGCGGCGCGAAGGGCAGGCGCAGCTCATCTACAAGCACGCAATCTCGACGATCATGCCCGCCCAGCCGATCGACTTGAAGGAGATCGAGGCCGCCTTCGCGGAGCAGATGGACCGGAAGAAGCCCGCTTTGCTCCAGGAGGTGTTCCTCCACGCCGTCCGCCGGTCGGGCGAGCCGGTGACCATGTTTCTGGTGAACGGCGTGATGCTCCAGGGCGAGATCGCCGCCTTCGACCTCTTCTGCATGCTCCTCCAGCGCGACCAGCTGTCGCAACTCGTCTACAAGCACGCAATCTCGACTGTGCAACCGGAGAGTCCGATCAGCTTCATCGAGTCGCAGGACGAGGAGCAGCGCGCCTGAGCACCGGATTCGAACGCGACCCGGACTTCGCCCGCGGCGCGCGCGCCGTGATCGCGCTTCCCGATCTCGGCGCGCAATCGCTGCGCAACGTCGAGGCGCGCCTGGACGAGGCGGCGGGCCTCGCCGAGGCGATCGGAATCGAAGTGGTCGAGAAAAGGCACTTTCGGATCCGCAGCCCGCGTCCGGCCACCCTGTTCGGGACAGGGCAGACCGAAGCGATCGCCGAGGCCGTCGCCGGGCACGAGGCCGAATTGCTGATCGTCGACGCCGCGATCACCCCGATCCAGCAGAAGAATCTCGAGACGGCGGCCAAGGCGAAGGTGATCGACCGAACCGGTCTCATCCTCGAGATTTTCGGCGAGCGAGCCGCCACCGCGGAGGGGCGCCTGCAGGTCGAGCTCGCCCATCTCGACTATCAGGCCGGGCGGCTGGTGCGGTCCTGGACGCACCTCGAGCGCCAGCGCGGCGGCTTCGGCTTCCTCGGCGGCCCCGGCGAGACCCAGATCGAGGCGGACCGCCGGCTCATCCGGGACCGGATGGCGAAGCTGCGCCGGGAGCTCGACCAGGTCACCCGGACGCGCTCCCTCCACCGCGCCCGCCGGCAGCGGGCGCCGTGGCCGGTGATCGCCCTCGTCGGTTACACCAATGCTGGCAAGTCGACGCTTTTCAACCGGCTCACCAAAGCCGAAGTGCTTGCCGAGGACCTGCTCTTCGCCACGCTCGATCCGACCATGCGCGAGATCGAGCTGCCCGGCTTCGACAAGGCGATTCTCTCGGACACGGTCGGCTTCATCTCGGAGCTTCCGACCCAGCTCGTCGCCGCTTTCCGCGCGACGCTCGAGGAGGTGATCTCGGCGGACCTCATCGTCCACGTCCGCGACGTCTCGCATCCCGACAGCGAGGCGCAGCGCGCGGACGTCGAGCAGGTGCTCGCCGAGATCGGCATCCGGCAGGCCGAAGGGGAGGAGGGCGGTGCCCCGATGATCGAGGCCTGGAACAAGGTCGACCTGCTGGACGGCGAGGGTTTGGACCGCGTCCGGGCCGAGGGCGAACGACGGGACAATATCGTGCTGATCTCGGCGCTTGCCGGGCAAGGCGTCGACAATCTGCTCGAATGCGCCTCGCGCCAGCTTCGCAAGGGGTCCGACGTCCGGACGGTCCGGCTGTCGCTCGGCGAAGGCGACACGATCGCCTGGCTGCACGCGAACGGCGAGGTCCTCGGCCAGCGTTTTGAATGCGAGGGCGAGGCCGAGATCGACGTCCGCCTCTCCGCGGCGGACTGGGCGCGCTTCGAGGGCCGGCGCGCTTCGCGCTCCTAAAGTTCTCGCTTCGCTCGTTGCCAGAGGGATTCCAGCGTACGGATATCCATTGAATTCAGTGGCTTGTCGGAGATTTCTTCCACTTTGCGGAAGCGCTGCTCGAAGCGCGCGACGGCTTCGCGCAGCGCCGCTTCGGGGTCGACGTCGCGGTGCCTGGCATAATTGACGACGGAGAAGAGCAGGTCGCCGATCTCGTGGGCCAGCTCTTCCGGGCCCTCGGCCGATTCGATCTCGTCCAGCTCCTCGTCGATCTTGGCGCGCGGGCCCGCGGCGTCCGGCCAGTCGAAGCCGACGCGGGCGGCGCGGCGCTGGATCTTCTCCGCGCGCTTCAGCGCCGGCAGCGCGAGCGCGACATGGGCGAGGGCGCTCTTGTCCTCGCGCGCGCCGCGCTCGTCGGCCTTGAGCTTTTCCCAGCCGGGACTCTCGGCTTCGCGGCCGAAAATGTGCGGATGGCGCCGCACCATCTTGTCCGCAATCGCCGACAACACGTTGTCGATATTGAAGAATCCCAGCTCCTCGGCAATCCTGGCATGATAGACGACCTGGAGTTGGAGGTCGCCGAGCTCGTCGAGGAGATCCGCCATGTCGCCGCGCGCGATCGCATCGGCGACCTCATAGGCCTCCTCGATCGTGTAGGGCGCGATCGTCGCGAAGCTCTGCTCGCGGTCCCAGGCGCAGCCGTTTACCGGATCGCGCAGCCGCCGCATGATCCCGACCAGGCGACCCAGGCCCGAGGAGGGCACCTCATCATCGGCCATCTTCAAGTCCGATAATATACATTATGTAAAATGCACCTAGGGCCGGAGGACGAGGATCCGCCCCTCGACGCTCCAGCTGCGCAGGGAGGACAGAAAATTCATCCCGATGACGTTCATGTCGCCGAACGCTTCCGAGATATGGACGTCGAGGTTGCGCCGCTCGATCGTCCCGACCTTCAACGTCTCCGCCCGGCCGCGCTGCACGGCGACGATACCGTTGGCGGTGCGCACCATCGCCGGAAAGCGGCTGCTCGGCGCGATGCGGGCGCGGTCGGCGACGTCGCGGGAGATGCTGGTCGTCGTCGCGCCGCTGTCGATCAGGAAGCGCACCGGCTCGCCGTTCAGTTCGGCGTCGACCCAGAAATGGCCGTCTCCCGACCGCCGCACCCGCAGCTCCTCGCCGTGCTGCTCCTGAACCACTCCGCCGCGCGCCTCGAGCACCACGCGTTCCCACAGAGCCACGAAATCATCCTTCATCGTGAAGATCACGAACGCCGCCGCGAAGATCAGCACCCAGGCGGCGAGCATCTTGATGCCCTGGCTGATCGGGATCCGCCGCACCAGCAAGGCGCTGGCAACCAGCACCAACACGCCGACGAGATAGAGGAGCTGGACCGCCTGATCGCCCTGGCTCACGGCGTGACCTCCAGGCCGTCATAGCCGGGCTCGACTCCCGGCGGGAGCTCGTCGAGCAGGGTGCGATAGTCCATGCTGTTGTCCATGTGGGTCAATATTGCCCTCCCCGCCCCGATGCGCGCAATCCATTCCAGCGTCTGGGCGAGATGCGAGTGCGTCGGATGGGGGCGGCGCCGCAGCGCATCGACGATCCACAGGTCGACGCCTTGGAACAGCGTCTCCATCTGCGGAGTCAAATCATTGAAATCCGTGGAATATGCGATCGACTTACCGTCCGCTTCGAAGCGCAAACCGGCGCTGGTGATCGGTCCGTGGGGCTGGTCGACGGTGCGGATCGTCACGCCGCCAATCTCCATCTCGTCGGGGAGGAGGTAGCCGGAGGCGATCTCCGGATAGCCGGCGGCCCGGCCGTCGAACACGTAGGCGAAGCGCTCCCGCAGCAGGACGAGGGTCGGCTCGCGGGCATAGCCGTCGATCGGCCGCTGATAGACGTGGTAGAGCTGCCTCAGATCGTCGATGCCGTGGCAATGATCGGCATGGTCGTGCGTCCAGATGACCGCGTCGATCGTGTGGATGTCGCCCGCCAGCAGCTGCTCGCGAAGGTCCGGCCCCGTGTCGACGAGGATGTTGGTGTCGTCGTGGCTGATCAGGATCGACACGCGGAGCCGCCGATTGCGCGGCTCGGCCGGGTTGCACATGCCCCAGTCGTTGCCGATCCGCGGCACGCCCGACGAGGTCCCGCAGCCGAGGATGCGGACCTTCACGCAGCCGCCTTGGCGAACAGCCGGCGGAAATTGGCGGACGTGGCGGCGGCGAGCCGGTCGACGCTTTCCCCGCGAAGCTCGGCGAGGAAGCGCGCGGTGTCGGCAACGAAGGCGGGCTCGCAGGGGCGGCCGCGGTGCGGCACCGGCGCGAGGAAGGGCGAATCGGTCTCGATCAGCAGCCGGTCGAGAGGGATGGTCTTGGCCGTTTCCTGAAGGTCGCGGGCATTCTTGAAGGTGACGATTCCCGAGATCGAGATGAACAGGCCGAGCGCGAGCGCCTTGTCGGCGAAATCGCGGCTGGCGGTGAAGCAGTGGATCACGCCGTTGAAGGCGCCCTTCCCCATTTCCTCGGCGAGGATCTGGTGGGTGTCGGCTTCCGCCTCGCGGGTGTGGACGATGATCGGCAGCCCGGTCTCGCGCGCCGCGGCGAGATGCGCCCGAAAGCTCGCCCGCTGGCGGTCCCGGTCCGACCGGTCGTAATAGAAATCGAGCCCGCTCTCGCCGATGCCGACCACGCGGGGATGGCGGGCCTTTTCGACGAGAGTGGCCGCCTCGACGTCCTCGTGGGTGTCCGCGTCGTGCGGATGGACGCCCACCGAGGCGAACACGTCGGCCTCCCGTTCGGCGAGGCCCATCACCTCGTCCCACTCGGCCGCGCGGGTCGAGATGTTGAGCATCGTCCCGACGCCGGCCGCGCGGGCGCGGGCGAGCACCGCGGGCTGGTCCTCGACCAAGCCCTTGTAGTTCAGATGGCAGTGGCTATCGACGAACATCAGCCGTCCTCGGGCGCCTCGAGCCGCGGGAAGATCGGCGTCGGCAGCGCCAGCGTGAAGCCGGAGGCGGCGAGGCGGTCGTAGCGGCCGGTGTCGGCCAGGACCGTAAAGTCGCGCTCGCCCGGCGGAACGCCCATCTGGTCGAGCAGTCTCGCCGCCGAGGCCGGAATGACGGGAGAAATTGCGACGGCGAGGTCGACGATTGCCGCGCAGAGCGTCGCGAGAACGGCGGTCATCCGATCGGGATCGGTCTTGCGCAGGGTCCAGGGCGCCTGCGCGTCGATATATTGGTTGCACGCGAAGACCGCGCGCAGCCACGCTTCGATCCCCTGGCTCAAGGCGAGCTCGGCGAAGCGGTCGGGCAGCTCCATCGCGGCGGCGCGTCGGACGAGGGCGAGCAGCTCCTCGTCGGCCGGCTCCCCTCTCCCGCCCTGCGGCATCGCACCGCCGCAATTCTTGGCGATGAACGACAAGGTGCGCTGAGCGAGGTTGCCGAAGCTGTTGGCGAGATCGGCGTTGACGCGGGTCACGATCGCCTCGGGGCTGTAGCTCCCGTCCTGGCCGAAGGTGACGTCGCGCAGGAGAAAGTAACGGACCGCGTCGGTTCCGAAAGCCGCGACGAGCGCCTCGGGCGCGACGACGTTGCCGGCCGACTTCGACATCTTCTCGCCGCGCAGCAGCACATGGCCGTGTCCGAACACCTGCTTCGGCAGCGGCAGGCCCGCCGACATTAGGAAGGCCGGCCAGTAAACGGCGTGGAAGCGCACGACGTCCTTGCCGACGACATGGATATCAGCCGGCCAGTATCGCTTGTAAGTGTCTGATTCCGTGTCCGGATAGCCAACCCCGGTAAGATAGTTGGTGAGCGCGTCGAGCCACACGTACATGACGTGGTCCTCCGAGCCGGGAACCGTCACGCCCCAATCGAAGCTGGTTCGCGACACCGAAAGGTCGGACAGTCCCCCCTCGACGAAGCGGAGGACTTCGTTGCGCCGCGTCTCGGGCCGGATGAAATCGGGATGGGCCGCATAATGCGCGAGGAGCCTCTCCTGGTAAGCGGACAGCCGGAAGAACCAGCTTTCCTCGACCGTCCACTCGACCGGCGTGCCCTGCGGCGAAAGCTTTTCGCCGCCGTCTGCGACGACCAGCTCCTTCTCGTCGTAATATGCTTCGTCGCGGACCGAGTACCAGCCTTCGTACCGGCCGAGATAGAGGTCCCCGCGCTCGGCCATCGCCTGCCAGATCGCCTGACTGGCGCGATGGTGCGCCGGCTCGGTCGTGCGGATGAAGCGATCGAACGAGATGTTGAGACGCTCATCCATGTCCCTGAAGATCGCCGACATGTCATCCGCGAGCTTGGCTGCATTCAGGCCCTTCTCGCGCGCAGCCTGCGCCATTTTGAGGCCATGCTCGTCGGTGCCGGTCAGGAAGAAGACGTCGCGGCCGGAAAGACGCTGGAAACGTGCGATGACGTCTGCGGCGATCGCCTCATAAGCGTGGCCGACGTGGGGCGGGCCGTTCGGATAGTTGATCGCGGTGGTGATGTAGAAGGGCTCGCTCATCGCCGGCGCGTCTAGAGCATCATCGCCCGGCCGTCACGCCGCTCTGTCGCGGGCCGGCGCGAGCGCAGCGATCATGCCGGCCAGCTCGAAGACGACGCTCTGGGGATCGAGCGAGAGCCGCAGGGCGCCGCCGGCAAGGTCGGAGGCTCGTTCCCATTGACGCAGCGCTTGCGCGAGCGCCGGGCCGTCGCGGCGGCGGGCCTCGGCGGCGATGAACGAAGGAGTGCGGGTGAGAAAAGCCTCGTAGCGCGGCTGCGCGGCCTTGAGAGATAGCGAAGCAGCGAGGGCCGAGCGGCGCTCATTCGCGGGATCGCCGGTCGCCGCCAGCTCCCGCATCGTCCCCTCCAGCCCGGCGACGTCCAAACCGCGAAAGCCGATGGCACGGCCGGGAGATCCCTCCCCCGCTTCGGCGAGCGCCCTGATCTCCTCCCTGCCCGCGTCGGGCAGAGCGGCTTCCAGCGCCGACGTCATGGCGGCATCCTCCAGTCGGGACAGGCGCAGCTGGCGGCAGCGTGAGCGGATGGTGGGGAGCAGCCGCTGGGAAGCGTGGCTCACCAGCAGGAACAGACTGTTCGGCGGCGGCTCCTCGAGGTTCTTGAGCAGGGCATTGGCCGCGGCTCGCTCGAGATCGTCCGCCGAGTCGATCACCACGACGCGCCAGGGGGAGAGCGAGGTGGTGGTCGAGAACAGCCGCTGGAGGCCGCGGACCTGGTCGACGGCGATCGAACGGGCGAGTTCGCCATTGTCCTTCGTCAACCGCTCGAGGCGCATCAGGTCCGGATGGCTGCCGGCCTCGACCAGTCGCGCGATCGGGTGCTCGTCGGGGACGTCGAGGCCCGGCAAGGTCACCGGCGGACCGGCGCCGTCGGCGAGCACCTTCAGAGCCGCTTTCGCCGCGAACGTCGCCTTCCCGACGCCCTCGGGCCCGCCGATCAGCCAGGCATGGTGGAGGCGGCCGGAATCGAGGCTCTCGCGGAATGCCGCCACCGCTTCGTCATGGCCGAACAGCGGGATCACAGCAGATCCTCGATCGCGTCGAGCAGGCGCGAGGTCACTTCCTCGGGGGGGCCTGACGCATCCACCAATCTGAACCGGGCCGGGTCAGCTCTTGCTAACTCGCGGAAGGCTTCAATTACCTTGTGGTGATAATCCGCTCCCCGCCGGCCAATCAGATCCTGTCCGTACAGGTCGCGGAGCGTCACGCGGCGGTCGGCGTCTTCCATGGGGAGCGTGAGAAGTAATGTACGGTCAGGCAAGAAATTGCCGCTGCCGATCTCATGTAACTTCCGAATCGTGTCGAAGCCCAGACCGCCTGCCCCACCCTGGTATGCGATAGAACTGTCGACGAACCGATCCGAGATAACCCATGCTCCCCGCTCGACCGCGGGTTTGATGACGTGGGTCACATGATCCGACCGGGCGGCCGCGAACAGGAGCGCTTCAGCCTCAGGTGTCCAGCGCTGCTCATCCCCCATCAGAAGGAGCTCACGAATTGCATTCGCCCCCGGTGTGCCACCTGGCTCTCGGGTTTCCACCACGTCCAAGCCCTGGTCGCGAAGGTAGGCCTCCAGCGCCTTCGCCTGCGTCGATTTGCCGGCGCCTTCGCCACCCTCCAAGCTGATGAAGCGCCCCCTCACCTCCTCAGCCGAGCAATGACGCCAGGCCGTTCCAGATGCGGCCGAAGAAGCCCGCCTCGCCGACCGCATTCTCGGCGACCAGCGGCATCGTCTGTTCCACCCCTCCGGCAGTGACGACGAGATCGGCGATGTGCTGGCCCTGCGCGATCGGCGCCTTGACCGGCCCCTGATAGACGATTCGGGCTCGAACGTCCCGGCCGAGCCCCGCGGCGAAGGTGACGGCGATGTCGCGCGGCGCGACGAGGCCGACGCTGGAATCCCCGCCGAGCTGGACGCGCGCCTCGCCGACCCGCTGGTTCGCTCGGAACAGCGGGCGGGTCTGCCAGGCGTTGAAGCCCCATTCCATGAAGCGCACCGATTCCTCGATGCGCTGGTTGAAGCCGGTGAGCCCGGCGACGACCATCACCAGGCGCCGTCCGCTGCGTTCCGCCGAGCCGGTGAAGCCGTAGCCGGCCTCCGCCGTATGGCCGGTCTTGAGCCCGTCCGCGCCGGCGACGCGGCCGAGCAGCGGGTTGCGGTTGCCCTGGACGATCGGCTGGTTCCCGCCCAGCGTCCGCCCCCAGGTGAAGTTGGGCTGGCCGTAAAAGGCCCGGTAGAGCTGGGGGTGGTCCTGGACCGTGGCCCGCGCCAGCGTCGCGAGGTCCCGCGCGGTCGTATAGGTGACGCCGTTATCCGGCCAGCCGACCGGATTGCCCCAATGCGAGTTCCTGAGGCCGAGCTGCTGCGATTCGCGGTTCATCAGCGCGACGAACGCGGCCTCGGTCCCCGAAATGCATTCGGCCAGCACCACCGAGGCGTCGTTGCCCGAGAGCGTGACGATTCCGTGCAGCAGGTTGCGGACGCTGACCTGCTCGCCCGGCGAGAGGAACATGGTCGAGCCCGCCGCCGGCCCGTGCCAGCGCTGCCACGTCTCCGGGCGCACCGTGCACATCCGCTCGAGCTGGAGCTCGCCCGATTTCAAGAGGTCGAAGGCGACGTGGACCGTCATGATCTTCGCCATCGACGCTGGCGGCATGCGCCGGTCCGCATCCTTGGCAAAGAGGACGGCGCCCGAGGACAGATCGACCATATAGGCAACCGGCGCGGGAGTCTCGAACGGCGGCGCCTGGGCGACGGCCGGCGAAACCAGAATGGTAGAAAGGCCGATGAAAAACAGCGCCTTGCGCATCATCTTTGACAACTCTCCGGGGCGGATCGATGAACGAATGGAACGAGGCTTCGTCCTTAACCGCTCCCCTCCCTCTCCGCCAGCCGGTTCGGGCGGGCAGCTAGTTCGCGATGCCGTCGGCAAGCAGCAGCACGCTCAGCGCGTAGAAGTTGGAGCAATTGTAATCGAGGATGGTGCGGTAGTTGTTGGTCGTCAGGTAAGCCGTGGCCCCGGGCCCGTCGGGCTCGATCAACGAGGCCATGTCGCGGTCGGACAGGCCCCCGCGAAGCGGTACGACGCCGAGCCGCCGCCATTCGCCGATCGTCATCCAGCGACTGTGGCGCGCGAACACGCGCGGACAGCGCGGCGCGCGCAGCCGCGGCGCGACCGCGGCGCGGTCAAACCCCGAGGACACCGAGGCCGGCACGCCCCACCGCAGGTTCGGCTTCCAGCCGGCATTGCTCAGATAGTTGGCGATCGAGGCAAGCGCGTCGATCGGGCTGTTCCAGATGTCCGAGCGGCCGTCCCCGTCGCCGTCGACCGCGAGCCGGAGATAGACGCTCGGCAGGAATTGCGGGTGACCCGTGGCGCCCGCCCAGCTGCCGCGCAGCGTCGAGCGCGGAATGCCGCGATCCATCATCTTCAAGGTGGCCACGAACTCTTCGGAGAAAAGCTGCCGGCGGCGCCCCTCATATGCGAGGCTGGCGAGCGAGTTCAGGAGGTCGAAATCGCCGGTGACGGCGCCGAAGCTGGTTTCCTTGCCCCAGATCGCCACCAGCACCGCCGGGTCGACGCCGTAGCGCCGGCCGATATCGCGCAGGCGGGGCAGGTTCGCCGCATAGCGCTCGCGGCCGCGGGCGATGAGCGCCGGAGTGACATGGCGCGCCCGATAGGGGGCGAAGGGCGGATTGGCGTTGCTCGACGGCCCGCCGCCCGGCTGTGCGCGGTCGAGCTCGACGGTGCGGGGGCTGAAGGCCAGGGTGGGAAATACCCGCTCGATAGTGGCGCGGCTGACACCGGCCCGCTCCGCCTGGGCGCGCAGCTGCGGGAGGTAAGCGGCGAAGCCCTGCTCGCTGAGGCTTCCCGATTGGGCCGCGGCCGCCGTCGCCGCGACCGGCAGCAAGGCGACCGCGCTGTCGCCGAGCTCGGTGGCCGGGGACGTCAGCGCCGCGAAACCGGCGGCCAGTGGAACGACAACGCGCATGCTCTACCTCGCTTGCCTTCGATACATGGCACAGCCTGTCGCTGCGATGAAAGGCCGCAATCGCCGCAACTTGCACAAAAATGGCGCCGCGCGGTACAGCCGCCCCGCGCGGAGAGGTGGCCGAGTGGTTTAAGGCAGCGGTCTTGAAAACCGCCGTGGGTGCAAGCCCACCGTGGGTTCGAATCCCACCCTCTCCGCCAGCCGGACCTCGCGCCGAAGCCCCATCGCCATCGGGACGATTCCTTCATGATTTCAAAGGGAAGACGGCCAAAGGCTTGCGAAACCGCCTCGATTGGACTAGGCGCGAAGCGCGTTTGAGAGGGGCTCGTTTTTCCATGTTCAAGAGATCGATCAGGCTGCTGGCGGCGATCGGGCTGCTATTCGCGGCCGCCACTCCGGCGTCGGCATCCTGGCTGCGCGCCGAGAGCGAGCATTTCATCGTCTACAGCGAGAGCAACGAGGCCACCCTGCGCCGCCAGGTGCTGATGCTCGAGGATTTCGACGCGCTGCTGCGGCTGCTCACCGACGTCCGCAGCAACGATCCGGTCCAGAAGCTGCCCGTCTACCTCGTCCGCAGCAACGGCGAGCTGAGGCAGGTCGCCCGCGTCGGAACCAGCGTGGGCGGCTTCTATTATCCTTCGTCGCGCGGTATCGCCGCCTTCATCAATGCGGGCCTGAACGGCCTGGTCGGCGAATATGTCGGCCCCAACGAGATCCTCTTCCACGAATATGCGCATCACTTCATGATGCAGTTCCACAGCAACGCCTATCCAACCTGGTATGTCGAAGGCTTCGCGGAATATCTCGGGACGGCCCGCTTCGTGGACCAATATGTCGAGATCGGGCGCGCCAGCGACATGCGCACCATGGTGCTCAGCAACCGCGCCAACTGGGTCCCGTTCGAGTGGATCCTGTTCCAGCGCGAACGCGTGCCCGATCAAGCCCGCTTCTATTCCCAGAGCTGGATCCTCACCCATTATTTGCTCAGCGACGACACGCGCCGCCAGCAGCTGGTGGCCTATCTGAACGCGCTCGCCCGACGCGAGCAGCCCCGCGCCGCCTTCCGCGCCAGCTTCGGAATGGACCCCGGCCAGATGCAGACCCGCATCGAGCGCTATGCGACGCAGCCGCTTCGCATTACACGTCTCGACCGCTCCAGCGTCGCCCGACCGCCGCAGATCGCGATCACTCCTTTGCCCCGGTCGGCCGACCAGCTGCTGCTGACGCAGGCGGCTTTGTCGCTCGGTGCCGAGCCCGAGCCGAGCGACGTCGCCCGCGTGCGCCGCATCGCTCGGGGCAACGACCCGCTCTCGAAGCGCGTACTCGCGGAGGTCGAGCTCCTCGCGGGCGACGGACCGGTCGCCGAGCGTCTCCTCACCGAGCTGCTCGCGGCCACTCCCAACGACCCCGAGCTGCTGTACCTGCGCGGAATGCGTCACGTCGTCGCGGCCCGCGCGGCTGAGGGCGATGCCCGCAGGGAGCAGTACCGGCTCGCGCGTTCGTGGCTGACCCGGGCACATCGCGCCGACGCGCGGCACTTTCCCTCCCTCTACCGCTACGTGGAGACCTTTTCGGGGGAGCCCACGTTCACCAGCGACAACAACGTCAATGCGGTCCTGCTGGCGATGCAGTTGGCGCCGCAGGTCTACGAGATCCGGATGGCCGCGGGGGCAATGCTGATCCTGCGCGGGGAGCACGAACAGGCCCAGCGCATCCTCGAGCCGCTGGCGAGCAACGCGCATAGCGGCGCATGGGCGCAACGCGCGCGCGCTTTGCTTCAGAAGGCGATCGACCGGACCAGCGAAGGCGTCACGGTGGAATTCTACCGGCCGCGCGGCCAGCGCGACGACGACTGAGCGACGTAGCGGCCGGTCCTTCGGCCTTCTGTGGACAATTTGGGCTCGATCGCGCAGGGAGCGCGCGCAGCCACAAATGAGGAAGAGATGACCGAAGCGAGGCCCCTCCCCTTCGATTGGGCGGACCCGTTCGCGCTCGACGCGCAGCTGACCGACGAGGAGCGGCTGGTTCGCGACACGGCCGAAGGCTATGCCCAGGAGCGCCTCCAGCCGCGCGTCACCAAGGCCTTCCTCGACGAGGATTTCGACCGCGCGATCATGAGCGAGATGGGCGCGCTCGGCCTGCTCGGTGCCACCATCCCGACGCGCTACGGCGGCGCAGGCCTCAATTATGTCAGCTACGGCCTCGTCGCCCGCGCGGTGGAGCGCGTCGACAGCGGCTATCGCTCGGCCATGAGCGTCCAATCCTCGCTGGTGATGCATCCGATCCACGCTTACGGCAACGAGGAGCAGCGGACGAAATACCTGCCCGCGCTCGCCCGCGGCGAGCTCATCGGCTGCTTCGGCCTCACCGAGCCCGATGCGGGCTCCGACCCCGGCTCGATGCGCAGCCGCGCGGTCAAGGTCGACGGCGGCTATCGCCTCTCCGGCGCCAAGATGTGGATCACAAATTCGCCGATAGCCGATATCTTCGTCGTCTGGGCGAAGTCCGACGCGCATGGCGGCCGCATCAGGGGCTTCATCCTCGAAAGGGGGATGAAGGGCCTCAGCGCCCCCAAGATCGGCGAGAAGCTGTCGCTGCGCGCGTCGATCACCGGCGAGATCGTGATGGACGAGGTCGAGGTGCCGGAGGCGAATCTGCTTCCGGACGCGAGCGGCCTTGCGGGGCCGTTCGGCTGCCTCAACCGCGCCCGCTACGGTATCGCCTGGGGCTCGATGGGCGCGGCGGAGGCCTGCTTCCGCGCAGCCAGGTCCTACACGCTCGACCGGAAGCAGTTCGGCCGACCGCTCGCCGCCACCCAGCTCGTCCAGATGAAGCTCGCCAACATGGCCACCGAGATCTCGCTCGGGCTGCAGGCGGCACTGCGGGTGGGCCGTCGGCTCGACGAAGGCGAGCTGATCCCGGAGACGATCAGCCTGATCAAGCGCAACAATGTCGGAAAGGCGCTCGACATCGCCCGCACCGCCCGCGACATGCACGGCGGGAACGGCATCTCGGCCGAGTTCCAGGTGATGCGCCACGCCATGAACCTCGAGACGGTCAACACCTACGAGGGCACGCACGACGTCCACGGCCTGATCCTCGGCCGGGCGATCACCGGCATTCCCGCCTTCTAAAGCTGCTCGAGCTCGCGCGGATCCCTGCTCGACGAGGACCGGGAGGATGCGATCCCCTCTCCTAAACCGCTGGTCGGGCACGCGAAGCGCGGCTAGCATGAGGCGTGAGCCTGCTCCTGACCGTAGCGGCTGCGCCCTTTGCCCAAGGCATCGCCGCGCCGCCTCCGACGCCCGAGCAGGCGGTGGTGCGCCAGCAGGCCGAGGTGCGGGCGGCGATCGACAGCTCACCCTGCCGCGGCGGTGCCACCCCTCAGGAAATCGTCGTCTGCGGCGAGCTCTATTCGGCGCTGCCTGACCGCGCGGCCCGCTCGGGCTACGACCCCTCTCGAGAGTTCGCCGCGCCGGCGAGCGGGCCCTGGTTCCGGTTCAGACGGGGCCCGCTGTCGCTGACCTGCTGCTCGGTGGAAGGCAGCCGCGGCACCGGCGCCGGACTCAGCCTCAGGCTGCTCTTCTAACAGGGCTCAGTGTCCGGCGTGGCCCGCGTGGCCGGCCTGGGCCGCGGACGAAGCCGACCGGGTCCGGTGGTGCGCGCAGCTGACGTTCGGGTTGAACTGCGCATAGAGGCCGCGCGGATTGTCCCGATAGAGCCAGACATGCTGGTCGTAATGCGGCTCGAAACCGTGCGCCTCGTCGATCGGCGTGGCGGGGTCGTCGGCCATGCTGTCATAGGGGCGGCCGTGGATCGTCGGGCGCTCGGCGTGGCCGGCGGCGTGCCACGCATGCTGGAACACCAGATTCTCGACCGCCACGAGTTGCAGCGACCCGTCGGCTTGCGGCTCGTAAATCAGGATCGAGGGACGGTTCCAGTCGGTATGGGTGCCGTTGCCGTCGACGCGCGGATTGGGCGGCGCCGTGATTCCGAGCAGGTCCGGGCGGAAGAAGTGGATGCCCATGGCGCCATATTCGGCGGGACGGCCCATCATTTCGGCGGTGTCGCACATGTCGGTCGGATCGCGGACATAGCCTTCGGCGAGCGCCACCTCGACATTCTGGAACCGCTCGGTGGCGGCGCGGATCGTCGCGAGGTCCGGCTCCTGCTGCGCAGCGGCGGGCGCGGCGACGGCGAGGAGCAACGGCAAAGCGGTGAGCAGCAAGGTGCCTTTCATCTTCGTCTCCTGTTCTTGCGGGCGGTCAGGCGGCGTCGCGCGCGGGGGCGCGGATCGCTTCCTGCCAGGCATAGAAAGCAGCATTGGCGCGCTCCCAGGACGGACGCGCCTGGACAGCGGCGAGCCAGCGGCGGACGTTTGGCCACCGCGCGAGGCTGAATCCGACCATTTCGCCGATCGTGACCAGCGAGGCGCCGAACATGTCGGCGATGCTGAAGCTGTCGCCGGCGACCCAGGTACCGAGATCGCCGATCATGTGGTCGTTCAGCACCTGGAGCCGCGCTTCGGCGCGGCCGCGATGCCAGGCGAGCAAGGCCGTCCGCTGCGCCTCGTGCACCTGATAGTGCGGCAGGATCTGCGGGTAGACGATGCCGTAGCCGTGGTCGCGGTAGAAGCCGGTGTTGAACCAGTCGAGCGCCTCGTCGACCTTCGCCCGCTCGCGCAGCTCCTTCGGGTAGGCCGGCGAATCGGCGAGTTCGGCGAGGTAGCGTAGGATCGCGGCCGACTCGGTGAGGACGAAGCCGTCCTCTTCGAGCACGGGGACAGCGCGGTTGGGGTTGATCGCGGCGAACCAGTCGGCGAGGTGCTCGCCGGCGGCGAGGCGGACGGTCACCAGCTCGATGTCGAGTCCATGCTCAACAAGGAAGATCGAAAGCGGCCTCGAGACGGTCGAGGCGGGATCGTAGTAGAGCTTGCGCACGGGTTCCTCCGGATCGGGGTTCCCGCGCCGTCTGGCGCCTGCCTGTTTCGCGCGAATTTCGCGCCCGGCTCTATTTCGTTTCGTTTGTAACGCGCCGGCGGAAGATGAGCGTCGCCTCGCCTTTGTAAGCCGTCTCCTCCGCGCGAACGAAGCCGGCGCGCTCGGCGAGGCGGATCGAGGGAGCGTTGTGCGGTGCGATGATCGCGACGATCTCGGGCGCGGCGAGGACCTCGTCCGCCCAGGTGAGCGCGGCTTTCACGCCCTCGAGTGCATAGCCTCGACCGTGGACGTGCGAGACGAACAGCCAGCCCATCTCCGGCAGGCCCTCGATCGACGGATCGAGCTCGCGCTTGAAGTCGGCGAAGCCGAGCTGGCCGATATAGGCGCCGTCGTTGCGACGCTCGACCGACCAATAACCGAAGCCGAGCGTCGCCCAGAGGCCAGGCCCCTGCAAAAGTCGGCGCCAGGCGTCTTCGCGCGCCATCGGGGCGCCGGTCAAGTGGCGCATCACCTCGCGGTCGCCGAGCATGGCGGCATGCGCGTCGAGGTCCCTGGCTTCGGTCTGCCGGAGGATCAGCCGCGCAGTCTCGATCCGCGGCGCGGCGACGGCTGCGCCGCTTACTTGCGGCCGCCCAAGGTGAGGCCGCCGAAGCGCTTGTTGAAGCGGGCGACCTGGCCGCCCGTGTCGAGCGTGCGGCCGGTACCGCCGGTCCAGGCCGGGTGCGCGGTCGGATCGATCTCGAGCTGCAGCGTGTCGCCCTCCTTGCCCCAGGTGGAGCGGGTCTCGAACACGGTGCCGTCGGTCATCTGGACCTTGATCATATGGTAATCGGGGTGGGCGCCGGTTTTCATTGTCTTTTGCTTTCAGTGGTTTGGCTGGTTCCGACCAGCCTCGACAGGACATCGGCACGCGCTCTAGCCGCAAAGGGCCAAATTGACAAGCGGCGCTGCGGCGCAATAGGAAGGCGGTCGGCGAAGGTGCCGCCCCTCAAAAAGGCGGCTTAAATGGCAAGTCCGGTGCAAGGCCGGCGCTGTGCCCGCAACTGTGAGCGAGGCCATATCGGCCTCGCGAGCCAGAAAACAGCCTCCGCTCGTCGTCCGCGCCCGGCCGGGACCAGCCTGCGGTGCGTGGTCCGGCGGCGTGCGTCGAACCTCCGTGACGACATTCGTGTGTCGTTAGAGGAGGTTACAATGCATCCTTTCATTCTCATAGCAGCATTACAATCGTCCGATCCGCTGATCGTTACCGGCTCACGCGAGCCGTTGCCGGCGGTGCAGGCCCCGGCGGCAGCCACCCGATTCGAGGACAATGCGCTCCGCGCCCTCGATCTCCCCCACGCCCCCGATCTGCTGCGGCTTCTGCCCGGCGTCTCGGTCTCGACCTCGGGACCCCGTGGGACCCAGACCCAAGTGCGCATTCGCGGTGCCGAGGCGAACCACAGCCTGCTCTTCGTCGACGGGATCCGCCTCAACGATCCCGCTGCAGGCAACGAAGCCCGGTTCGAGCTGCTCAATACCGATCTCCTCTCCGGGATCGAGCTGATCCCCGGGCCGCAATCGGCGCTGTGGGGACCGGAGGCGCTCGGCGGCGTCATCGCGGTCGAGAGCGCGGATCCCTTCAGGCGCGAGGCCGCAGCGGCGGTCAGCGAGTTTGGAAGCCTCGACAGCTTGCGCGCCTCCGCCCAGGCGACGGCGCGGATCGGGGATTTGGGGTTCTCCGCCAGCGCAGCCTGGCTCCGCAGCGACGGGATCGACTCGTTCGGTGCGCCCGGCGGCGAGCGAGATGGCTTCGACCAGGCCACCGTGGGCTTACGCGCGGCGTGGAGACCCGCCGAGGACGCCGAGCTGGGCGTCAGCGGCCTCTGGCTCGGCGGGACCAGCGAATATGACGGCTTCGATCCCGCCACGTTCCGTCGCGGCGACACGCTCGACGAGACCGGGAATCGGCTCGCCGCCGGACGGCTCTGGGGTTCGCTCGAGCGCCGCGGCTGGACGCTCTCCGCCGATGCGAGCCTGCTCGACAGCGCCAACCGAAACCGGCTCGGCGCGACACCGCTCAACCGCACCGCCGGGCGCCGCGCCACTGCCGGCATCCAGCTTTCACGGCGCTTCGGGAGGCACCGCGCAACGGGCGCTTTCGAACGCGAAACGGAAGATTTCCGCGCCCGCGACCAGCTTCATTTCGGCTCCACCGACCAGGACCGGTCCCGCAGCCTCACCTCGTGGGTCGGCGAATGGCACGCGGCATGGTCGGAGCGCTTCACCACGAACCTCGCCCTTCGACACGACCGCTTCAGCGCGTTCGGGAACGCGACCACGTTCCGCGCGGCGGCGATCCTGCGCCCTTCCCGTCCCTGGACCCTCCTCGCCTCCTACGGCGAAGGCGTCGCCCAGCCCACCTTCTACGACCTTTACGGCTTCTTCCCCGCGACCTTCGTCGGGAACCCGGCATTGAGGCCGGAACGCGCGCAGGGCTGGGAGGCCGCGATCCAGTGGCGGCGGGGGCCTGCCGAGCTGCGCGCCACTGCCTTCGCCAGCCGCCTGCGCGACGAGATCGTCGACGTTTTCGATCCGGCGAGCTTCCTTTCGAGCACCCGCAACGTCGAGGGGACGAGCCGTCGCCGCGGGCTCGAGCTGAACGGCCTGTACCGCTTCTCCGCGAGCACGCTTTTTCTCGCCAGCTACACCTGGCTCGACGCGGGCGAGCGCCGTGAGCCGGCCGACGTCGCCATTCGCGAGATCCGGCGGCCGCGGCACAGCGCCAGCGCGATGCTGTTCGGGGAGACGGGCCGGCTGAGCTGGAGCGGCAGCGTGGCTTACGTCGGCTCGCGGTACGATCTGGATTTCGACGGCGGCCCGGCCGTGCGGCTGCGGCTGCACGACTATGTCCTCGCCTCCGCGCGGGTCGGCTGGCGCCTCGGCAGCGGGCTCGAGGCGTTCGCGCGAGCGGAAAACGCGTTCGACGCCGACTATCAGGACGTGGTCGGTTACAACACTCCGGGACGGACGATCCATGCGGGCCTTCGCCTTCGCTTTGGCGATTAGCGCCGCCGCCCCGGCGGTGGCAGAGGCGGGCCCGCCGCCGCCGCGGCGCGTGGCGTCGCTCAACCTGTGCACGGACGAGCTGTTGCTGCTCCTCGCCGACCCGCGTCAGATCGTCTCGGTGACCCACCTCGCGCAGCAGGACAGCGAGACTGCGCTCGCGGCGCAGGCGCGGCGGTTCGCGCGCAACGACGGCAGCCTGCTCTCGGTCGTCCGGTTCTGGCCGGACCTGGTTCTGACCATGGGCGGCGGCGCGCGCGACCGGCTTCGCATCGCCGCCCGGCTGGGCATTAGCACGCTCGATTTGCCGTTCGCCCGGACGCTCGACGAGGTCGTGGGCGGCATCCGCAGCGTCGCGGCCGCGCTGGGGCGTCAGGCAGCCGGCGAGGCTCTGGTCGCGCGGATCGCCGCCTTGCGGCGAAGCGAGCCGCCACGCGCCGTCGATACGATCTGGCTCGGCGGCGGCGGCCGGACTGTCGCCGCCGGGGGGCTGGAGGCGCAATGGATGCGGCTCGCCGGGTTCGCCCAGCGGCCGATGCGCGGGGACCGCGTGACGCTCGAGCAGCTCGCGCTTCGTCCGCCGGCGATCCTGCTCCGCAGCGACTATCGCCAGGGCCAGTATTCGGAAGCGCAGCGCTGGCTCCGGCATCCGCTTGCCGGCGCCGCAGGCCGCGCGCGGATGCTGCCGACCGACGGGCGGCGCTGGACCTGCATGGGGCCGTTGCTGATCGACGAGGTGCTCCGGCTGAGGCGCGAGGCCGGGCGATGAGCGGCCGCGCCGCCTTCCTCCTCGCATTCCTGCTCGCGGCCGCGGCGGCGCTTTCCTTAAGCGTTCCGTGGGGGGACCTCGCGGCTTTGTTCGAGGAGGATCGCGGGCTTGCCTGGGCGGTGCTCGTGGAGCTGCGCGCGCCGCGCACCTTGCTCGCCTTGATCTACGGCGCGACGCTTGCCGCATCGGGCGCGGCGGTGCAGGCGTTGTTCGCCAATCCGCTCGCCTCTCCAGACCTCACCGGCACGACCAGCGGCGCCGCCCTCGGCGCGGTGGTCACCGCCTATCTGATCGGGCTGTCCAGCCCGCTCGCATTGTCATTCGGCGCGGTCGCGGGCGCGCTCGGGGCGCTCGCTCTGCTTCTCGCTTTGGCCGGGCCGCGCGCCGAGACCGGGACCCTGCTGCTCGCTGGCCTGGCGATCAGCGCGCTCGCCGGTGCCCTGACCACTTTGGCGCTCGCGCTCGCCCCCTCCCCCTTCGCCTTCTACGACGCCTATGACTGGCTGATGGGCTCGCTGGTCGATCGCAGCCTCGCCCAGGCCGCCTTCGCCGGCGTGCCCGCCGCGATCGCGATCCTCCTGCTCCTGCGGCTGTCGCGTCCGCTCGACGCGCTGGCGCTGGGCGAGGAGGTGGCGGAGTCGATGGGCTATCGGATCGTCCAGCTCCGCCGCCAGGTGGTGTGCCTGACGGCCCTCGGCGTCGGCGCGTGCGTCGCCATTTGCGGCGCGATCGGGTTCGTCGGGCTGGTGGCGCCGATCTTCGCCCGGCGGCTGACCGGGGGGCATCCCGGGCGGGCGCTCTGGCCTGCGGCCTTGATCGGGGCATTGCTGCTCGCCGCCGCCGACCTCGCCGTGCGCGCCGCGCCGCTCGGCCGCACGCTTCCGATCGGCGTGCTCACCGCCTTGCTCGGCGCGCCTTTCTTTCTCTGGCTGGTCGCCAACATGCGCTGGAGGATGAGCCGGTGATCCGCGCCACGGGCCTTGCTCTCGCCAACCGGCTGCAGCCCCTCTCGCTGGAGATCGAGCCGGGGGCGCTGGTCTGCCTCGTCGGCCCGAACGGCAGCGGCAAGACCAGCCTGCTCCACGCTTTGGCGGGCATCGGCGCACCCGCGGGGCGGGTCGAGATCGCCGGAGTCGAGGTCGGGCGCGCGCCGCGCGCGCAGCGTACGGGGCTGCTCTCCTTCCTTCCGGCGAGCCGTGAGATCCACTGGCCGCTCGCCGGCCGCGACGCGATCGCCCTCTCGGGCGCGTCGGTCGCTCAGGTCGAAGCGGTGATCGACCTGCTGGATCTGGGGACGCTGGCGAACCGCCGCATGGACCGGCTTTCGACCGGGGAGCGCAGCCGCATCCTGATCGCGCGCGCGCTCGCCCCCGAACCGGCGCTGCTGCTGCTCGACGAGCCAACTGCCAATCTCGATCCGCTCTGGCAGCTGCGGCTGCTCGATCTGCTCGGCGGCCGCACCGCTCTCGTCGCCATGCACGATCTCGACGCGGCGCTGGCGAACGCCGACCGGCTGATCGTCATGAACGAAGGCCGGGTCGCCGCGGACGGGCCTCCGGAGGAGGTGATGGCGGGGCCGGCAATCGGCGCCGTGTTCGGGATCGAGAGAGCGAACGGAAGGTGGCGGCCGCTCAGGCCGGGGGCGGATCCGCGATCATTGCGGTGAAGCTCGCCTCGGCGACGACCTTGCCATCGACCAGGGCCCGCCCCGCGAACTTGCAGACGGTGGCGCGCTTCTGGACGAACTCGACCTCGAGCCGGAGCAGCACCCCCGGCTCGACCGGCGCGCGAAATTTCGCGCCTTCGATCGCCATGAAATAAACGAGCTTTCCGGCCCCGGCGAGGCCGAGCGACTCGACCGCGAGGACGCCGGCCGCCTGGGCGAGCGCCTCGACGATCAGCACGCCGGGCATGATCGGCCGCCCGGGAAAATGGCCCTGGAAGAAGGGCTCGTTGATCGTCACCGCCTTGATGGCGGAGATGCTGCGGTCGATCGTCAGCGATTCGACCCGGTCGACGAGCAGCATGGGGTAACGGTGCGGCAGCGCAGCCATCACCCTCCTGAAGTCGAGGGGGCCGAGGACGACAGAGCCGTCCCCGGCCTCGCCGACATCGCTCATCAGCGGCCCGGCTGCGGCTGTTGCGCCGGCTGCTGCTGCCCCGGCTGCGCGGGCAGCGGCGTCACGCTGACGCTCGGCAGCGCCGCGTTGAGCGCCGCGAGCACCGCGTCGGTGACGTTGAGCGCGCCGGAATGGGCGAGCGTGGCGCCGACGTCGAGCGCAAGGTTGGCGCCGCGCTGGTTCATCACCTGGGTGATGATCGGATTGAGCCGCTGGTTGATCTGCTGGACGACGTGGGCCGAGGTGGAGCGCAGATTCTGTTCCATCCGGGCCAGTTCCTGCTGCGCGGTCGTGCGGCGGCCCTCGAGCGCCTGGAGGCGCTGCTGGAGCTGGGTCTCCGCCGTGGTTCGCGCCGCGCCGGTGGTGTTGCGCGCCGCCGCGGCCGCCTGCTGGATCGACTGGAGCTCGGTCTCGATCGGCTGGCCGAGCGCCTGCGCGCGCTGCTGCAGCTGGGTCTGCATCGTCTGCAGCTGGGCCTGCGCCGCCCGGCAGGCGGTGCATTCGCGATAGACCCGCTCGGTGTCGACGAGAACGATCTGCGCGTTCGGCGCGCGCTGCGCGGGTGCCGTCGCCGGCAGGGCAAAGGAGAGCGCGACGGCCGCGCCTATGGCTAGTTTCTTCATCAGAATGCAGTCCCTACGTTGAAGCTGAAAAGCTTGGTGTCGTCACCTTCCTGACTAAGAAGGGCGTGAGCTATATCGACCCTGAACGGGCCGAAGGGCGAATTCCAGTTGACCCCGAAGCCGATCGACAGGCGCGGGCTTGGCGTGTTGCCGAGGAAGCGCTCCTGGAAGGGCGCGAGTTCGTTCGCGACCAAAGTGGTTCCGGTCGGACAGGTCTGGCCCGCCGGGAGCGGCGTGATCACGCCGGTGGACGTCGCGCATTGGCGCAGACCGTTGGCGTCGAGGATCGGGCGGATGAGGTCCGCATGGCCGGGCGGCAGGTCGAGCAGGTTCGGCCGGCGGACGCCCCAGAGGGCGCCGACGTCGACGAACACCGACGGCCTCAGGCCAAGCTCGCGGGCGCCGGAGCCGAGCGGAATCTCGATCTCGGCGCGGGCGAGATAGTAAGCCCGCCCGCCGAGCGCGTCGTCGACGATCTGGCGGCGATCGGTGACCAGCACCGGATTGCCCTGGTCGTCGACCTCGTAGGGCGTCCTCTGGATGCGCGGCCCGACGCCGCGAATGTCGAAGCCGCGGATCTGCGGCTCGC
The DNA here is from genome assembly GCA_035628635.1 of Allosphingosinicella sp. Taxonomy (GTDB): domain Bacteria; phylum Pseudomonadota; class Alphaproteobacteria; order Sphingomonadales; family Sphingomonadaceae; genus Allosphingosinicella. The sequence continues at coordinate 35,414 of DASPJJ010000016.1, read as the reverse complement.
CGAGGAAGAAGCGGTCGACCAGCCGGATCGGATCGATCCCGGGCGCGCCGCTGTCGAAGCTGTGGATGTAGCCGCCCTCGAGGCTGGTCGAGAGCACGAAGCCGCCGCCGATCCCCCAGTAGCGGGAGGCGCTGAGACGGGTGCGAATATAATGGACGTCGCCGCCGAGGCCGGCAAAATCCTGGTTGATCAGCAGGCGCAGGCCCGACGTCGGCCGCAGCCGGTTGTTGAGCGTGTCGTAGAGCAGCGAATAGCCGATGTTCGAGGTCAGCCGGTTGCCCAGCGCGTCGCACAGATAGCGGCCGGCGATCAGCGGATCGCACTCCCGGGTTCCGTTCGGCAATGTCCGGAAGAAGGTGTCGGCGAGGGTGACGCGGTCGTGGCTGAGGCCGTAGCGCAGAGCCATCGAGATGTTCTCGGTGAGCGGCACGCCGAAGCGGATCTGGCCGCCGGTGCTGACCTGCGAATAAGTGGTCTGACGCTGCTGGCCGAAGAAGTTGAAGCTGTTGAGGTCGCGCCGGTAGATGTCGAAGCCGACGGCGATGTTGCGGTCGAACAGATAGGGCTCGGTGAAGCCGATCTCGGCGGACTTGGAATAGCTCGAATAGTTGATCGACGCGCGCAGCTCCTGGCCGGCGCCGCGGAAGTTGCGCTGGCGGATCGACAGGTTGACGAGGAAGCGCTCGAGGCTCGAGAAGCCGGCCGAGAGCTGCAGCTCGCCGGTCGAGCGCTCCTCGACGTCGACGCCGAGCACGACGCGGTCAGGGCCGGAGCCTTGCGACTGGTCGATCTCCAGATTCTCCTGGAAGAAGCCCAATGACTGGATGCGGTCGCGCGAGCGGCGCACCCGCACCGAGTTGAACGGATCGCCCTCGGCGAGGCGGAATTCGCGGCGGATGACCTCGTCGCGGGTCGCGGTGTTGCCGGAGACGTTGATGCGCTCGACATAGACGCGCGGCGCCTCGGCGACCTGGAAGGTCACCGCCATCGTGCGATTCTCGGCGTTGCGCTCGAAGCGGGGGCGGACGTCGGCGAAGGCGTAGCCGAACAGGCCCGCAGTCTCGTTCAGGCGGGTGACCGTGTCCTCGACGGCGCGCGCATTGTACCAGTCGCCGGCCCGCATCGGCAGGGTGCGCTGGAGGTCCTCGGAGCGGAAGTCGCGGATGTTGCTCTCGACGTTGATCTCGCCGAACCGGTAGCGCGGGCCTTCCTCGATCACATAGGTGATGATGAAGTCGCGGCGGTCGGGCGTCAGCTCCGCGACGGCGGAGATGACGCGGAAGTCGGCATAGCCCTGGGTCAGGTAGAATTGGCGCAGCTTCTGCTGGTCGTAGGCCAGGCGGTCGGGATCGTAGGTGTCCGACGACGAGAAGATCCGGTAGAAGGCGGCCTCCTGGGTGGCCATTTCTCCGCGCAGCCGGCCGTCGGAGAATTGCTCGTTGCCGATGATGTTGATGCGCCGGACGTGCGAGCGCGGTCCCTCCCGGATCTCGAACACCACGTCGACGCGATTCTGGTCGAGCTGGATGATCTGGGGCTCGACCGTGGCACCGAAGCGGCCCTGGCGGCGATAGAGCTCGATGATCCGGGCGACGTCGGCCCGGGCGCGCGAACGCGTGAAGATCTGGCGCGGGGCGAGCCGGATCTCGGGGTTGATCTTGTCGTCCTTGAGGTGGCGGTTGCCCTCCAGGACGATGCGGTTGATCACCGGATTCTCGCGGACCTGGATCTCGATCTCCCCGGTCGCGACGCCGGCGATCTGGACGTCGGCGAACAGCTCGGTGGCGAGCAACTGGCGCAGCGCCTCGTCGATCGTCTCCTGGTTGTAGCGCTGGCCCGGGCGCAAGCCGCTGTAGGAGATGACCGTTTCCGGCTCGAGGCGCTGGCTGCCCGTGACGCGGACGGAGCGGACGGTCTGGGCCGTCGGATCCGTCTCGAGCGGCTCGGGAGCCGGCGGGATGACCGGCGTCGGGGCCGGTGCCGGGCGCGTCGCGCGCGTCGGCTGCTGGGGCCGGCGCTGCTGCGCGGCCGCAGGCGTCGCGGCTCCGGCGAGGGCGGTGCCGACCAGAAGCGCCGCAAATAGCCGGCGCCGTTTCGAAAATGCCATGTTCGCTGTCACGCGTCCCCGCTTATGCTCTGGCCGCTCCGTGAACGGCCGTTTCCCTGCAGGATGTGCCCTGCCCGATCATGTTCAGCCGATCAACCCGCCAAGCCTCCGGAAGAGGCCGAAAGACGCCAGGTCGTTGAAGGTGACGAAGATCATCAGGGCGAGTAGGGCGGCGAGGCCGGTCCTGAACGCCCATTCCTGCGTCTCCGGCTTCAGAGGTTTTCGCCTCACTCCCTCGATCATGTAGAACAGCAGGTGGCCGCCATCCAGGAGGGGGATTGGCAAGAGGTTGATGAATCCCAGATTAATTGAAACGATCGCCATGAAGATGATGAAGGGGCCCCAGCCGAGGGTCGCCTGCTGGCCGGAGAATTGGGCGATCTTGAACGGGCCGCCCAGCTCCTTCACCGATCGGCGCCCGGTAATCACCTGGCCGAGCGTCTCGACCATCATCCGGACCGTCGTGGCGGTGTAGCCGATCGCGGCCCCGGGCAGGGCCCACCAGGCGACCGGCTCGATCACGGGATTGGGGCTGCCGATGCCCAGACGGCCGATCCTGAACTCGTTGCCGAAGCGGTCGCGCTGCATGATGCTGCGCGGCGTCACGGTGAGCGCGATCGGCTGCCCCGCCCGGACCAGCTCGATCCTGAGCTCCTCGCTGGGCCGGATCCGGACGAAATCCGTAACCTCCTCGAACCGGTCGACGCTGCGTCCGCCCACGGAGAGGACCCGGTCGCCCGGCCGGATTCCCGCCGCCGCGGCTGCGGAGCCCGCCTCGACCTCGGCGATCATCGCCGGCGTGCGCGGCTGGCCGAGAGCGGCGAACAGGCCTGCGAACACCAGGATCGCGAACAGGAAGTTGATCGCCGGGCCGGCGAAGACGATGAGGAAGCGCTGCCAGACGGGCTTCGCCTGGAAGGTCTGAGCGCGCTCTTCGGCGGGGAGGTTCAGCCATTCGGGATCGGCGACGCTCGCCGGGTTCATGTCGCCCTTGAATTTGACGTAGCCGCCGAGCGGCATCCAGCCCACCTTCCAGCGCGTCCCCCTCCGGTCGGTCCAGCCGAATATCTCGCGGCCGAAGCCGATCGAGAAGGTCTCCGCCTTCACGCCGAACCAGCGGCCGACGATGTAGTGGCCGTATTCGTGAATGAAGATCAGCGGTCCGATCACCAGCAGGAAGGCAAGCGCGCTGAACGGAACGCCGGGACTCTCGATCAACGCATGAACCTTTCCAACAAGCCCGCGGCAATCGCGCGGGCCTCGCGGTCGACCTCGAGCACCTCGTCGATCGATCGGGGCACAGGTGGGTCATAACCCGCCAGCGTCTCGCTGGCTATCGAGACGATATCGAGGAAAGCGATCCCGCTTGCAAGAAAAGAAGCGACGGCTATCTCGTTGGCCGCATTGAGGATTGCCGGCTTCGCTCCGCCTTCGCGCAGGGCGGCACGGGCGACCGCCAGCGCCGGGAAGCGTTCGAGGTCCGGCGCTTCGAAATCCAGCCGGGAGGTCGCAACGAGATCGAGGCGCTGGCACGGCGTCTCCATCCGCGCCGGCCAAGCGAGCGTGAAAGCGATCGGAATCCGCATGTCCGGGGCGCCCAGTTGGGCGAGCACCGAGCCGTCGACATATTCCACCATCGAATGGATTACCGACTGCGGGTGGATGACCACCTCGAAATTCTCGTCGCCGCCGATTGGGAAAAGATGAAAGGCCTCGATGAGCTCGAGACCCTTGTTCATCAGCGTCGCCGAATCCACGGAGATCTTCGCGCCCATCGACCAATTCGGGTGGGCGACCGCCTCCGCCGCGGTCGCCCGGCGCATCTCTTCCAGGCTCTTCGACCGGAACGGCCCTCCGCTCGCCGTCAGCACGATCCGGCTGACGCTCTCGGGCCGTGCGCGGTCGAAGCATTGAAAGATCGCATTATGCTCCGAATCGACCGGGAGGAGCGTGGCGCCGCTGGCGGCCGCCACATCCGTCATCAGCTGCCCGGCCGAGACCAGGGCCTCCTTGTTGGCGAGCGCGACGGTGCCGCCGCCCTCCAGCGCGCGCATGACCGGCTTCAGACCGGCAGTGCCGACGATCGCCGCCATCGTCCACTCCGCGCCGGAGCTTGCGGCCTCGATCACCGCGTCGGGGCCGCCGGCGGTCTCGACGCCGGTTCCTTCGAGCGCGCTTTCGAGCGCGCCGAGCAACATCTCGTCGGCGATGACCGCGCGGCGCGCCCCGACCCGCCGCGCTGCATCCGCGAGACCGGCCACGTCGCGGTGCGCGGTGAGCGCGAACACCTCGTAAGATTCGGGATTGCGGGCGATGAGGTCGAGCGTCGAGCGGCCGACCGAGCCGGTGGCGCCGAGGATCGTGACCCGTTTTCGATCGGCCGTGCCGCTCACAGCGTTCCGGTCGAAAGCAGCATCAGCACCGCAAAGGTGGCGAGCACGACCGGCAGCATCCCGTCGAGCCGGTCGAGCACGCCGCCGTGGCCGGGAAGAATCGTCCCGCTGTCCTTGACGCCAAGCCGCCGCTTGACCGAGCTCTCGTAAAGATCGCCGAGCTGGGCGAGCAGGCCCATGGGGGCGCCGAGATAGAGGAAGATCTCCTCGAGCTGCATATAGTGCGCCGCGACCCAGGCGACGATCGCGGCGCCGAGAACGCCCCCCAACAGACCCGCCCAGGTCTTGTTCGGGCTGATCCTGGGCGCGAGCTTCGGGCCGCCGATCGCGCGGCCGGCGAAATAGGCGAAGATATCGGTCGCCCAGACGACCAGGAACAACCAGAGCACCAGCTCGGCCCAGGCCCAGTTGATGAGCACCAGCGCAAAAGCGGGGATGCCGATGTAGAGCACGCCCCAGCCCATGCTCAGCCTCCGGCTCAACAGGCCGGTCACCGCCGATAGGACCGCTACGGCGGCAAAGCCCGGCCACGCTCCTCGCAGGTCGGCCGGATCGATCAGCTCAGGATTGTTGGTCGCCGCGGAGAACAATCTTTCGGCGAAGCCCAGCAGGACGGCGGCAATTCCCAGGACGGCGAGCCAGGCCCAGACCCGCGGTGCGCGATGCATGTCCGACCATTCGAGCACCATCACCGATGCGGCCAAAGCGGCAAGGATCCGGAACCACCAGCCGCTCGCATAAGTGGCGACGAGCGCGACTGCGATCATGATCACGCCCGCCGCGAAGCGGGCCGGCAAATCCGAATTCTTCTTCGGTGAGGGTGCAGTCTCGCTCATAAGCCTCCGTAGCGGCGCTCGCGGGCCGCGAACTCGCCCAGCGCGGCGCGCAGCGCCTCGCCGTCGAAGTCCGGCCACAGGGTGTCGACGAACAGCAGCTCGGCATAGGCCGCCTGCCAGAGCAGGAAATTGGACAGCCGCTGCTCGCCCGAAGTGCGGATCAGAAGGTCGAGCGGGGGCAGGTCCGCGGTGTCGAGCGCGGCCCCGATCGCGGCCTCGTCGATCGGATGGCCGGCTTCGGCAACGCGCCTCGCCGCCTTCACGATCTCGCCGCGCGAGCCGTAGTTCAGCGCCACCGCCAGGGTCATCCGTTCGTTGCCGGCCGTGCGCGCGACGGCGGCGTCGATCATCCGCGCCGTCTCGGGCGAGAAGGCGCCGTGATCGCCGAGTATCTTGACCCGTATCCCCTCGCGATGAAGCGAATCGAGCTCGCGCCCGATATAGACGCGCAGCAGGCCCATCAGGTCGTTGATCTCCTCCTCCGGCCGCCGCCAGTTTTCGGAGGAGAAAGCGTAGAGGGTGAGGCATTCGACGCCGGCCTCGCCGGCCGCGCGGAGCACCTTGCGCGCCGCCTCGGCGCCCTGGCGGTGGCCGGCCGCGCGGGGCAGGCCGCGCGCCTTCGCCCAGCGTCCGTTTCCGTCCATGATGATCGCGACATGGCGGGGGACGGGCGCGGAACCGCCCCCGGAGCCCGCCTTTGCCTCCGCGCTGGCCGGGACGGCGCTCACTTCTGGAGGATTTCCCTCTCCTTGGCGGCCATCGCGGCGTCGATCTCCTTGACGGTCTCGTCGGTCAGCTTCTGCACCTCGGCCTCGAGCCTTTTGCGCTCGTCCTCGCTGATCTCGTGCTTCTTCTCGTCCTGCTTCAGCGCGTCGTTGCCGTCGCGGCGGACGTTGCGCACCGCGATCCGGGCCTTCTCGGCATATTGATGGGTGAGCTTGGCGAGCTCCTTCCTGCGCTCTTCGGTGAGGTCGGGAATCGGCAGGCGCAGGGTCTGGCCCTCGCTGATCGGATTGAGCCCGATGCCCGACGAGCGGATCGCCTTCTCGACCGCGCCGACATTGGAGCGATCCCACACCTGCACCGACAGCATGCGCGGCTCGGGCGCCGAGATCGTCGCCACCTGGTTGAGCGGCATGCTCGCGCCATAGACGTCGACGTGGATCGGCTCGAGCAAGGCGGTCGATGCGCGACCCGTCCTCAGGCCCGCGAGATCGTGCTTGAGCGCTTCGACCGCGCCGTGCATCCGGCGCTGGAGATCCGCCTTGTCATAGGCCGGCATCGTTCCCTCCCTCGTTCGTGTCGTTCCTGACGATCGTCGCCGTGCCGTCTCCGGCGAGCACGCGGGCGAGATTGCCCTGCTCGCGGATGTTGAACACCACGATCGGAATATCGTTGTCGCGACAGAGCGCCACGGCGCTCGCGTCCATCACCTTGAGATCGTCCGCCAGCACCTGCTGGAAGCTGAGGCTCTCATAGCGCCGCGCGGTCTTCTTCTTCTTGGGATCCGCGTCGTAAATGCCGTCCACGCTGGTGCCCTTGAACAAAGCGTCGCAGTTCATCTCGGCGGCGCGCAGGGCGGCGGCGGTGTCGGTGGTGAAATAGGGATTGCCGGTGCCGGCGGCGAAGATCACCACCCGCCCCTTCTCCATGTGCCGCACCGCCCGGCGGCGGATATAGGGCTCGGAGACCGTCGCCATAGGGATTGCCGAGAGGACGCGCGTGTCGACGCCGATCCGCTCCAGCGCGTTCTGCATGGCGAGTGCGTTCATCACCGTCGCCAGCATGCCCATATAGTCGCCGGTCGAACGGTCGAAGCCGCGGGCGGCGCCGGCGAGGCCGCGGAAGATGTTTCCGCCGCCGACGACGAGACAGATCTCGTAACCGGCCGCCTTCGCCTGGGCGATCTCCTCGGCCATGCGGGAGGTGGTGGCGGGATCGATGCCGAACGCCTCGTCCCCCATCAGGGCCTCTCCGGACAGCTTCAGGAGGATCCGGTTGAAGCGCGGGCGCGGCATGGGGTTCGTCGGTCCGTTCGCAGCTTGGGTGGAAAGGTGGCGCACCTTAATAAGGGTGCGTCACCCTGCCAAGGCGGTTACGCGTCGGCCGGCTCCGGCTTCGTTCCAACACCGGAGACAGCGGCGACTTCGGCGGCGAAGTCGCTCTCCTTCTTCTCGATGCCCTCGCCGAGCTGGAAGCGGACGAACGCATTCAGGGAGACCGGCGCGCCGATCGCCTTCGCTTCGGCCGCGACCACGTCCTCGACCCTGGTCTTGTTGTCGATGACGAAAAGCTGGCTCATCAGCGCGTTTTCCTTGCGGAACTTGGCAATGGCGCCGTCCACCATCTTGGCGACGATGTCGGCCGGCTTGCCGCTCTCGTTCGCCTTCTCGGTCGCGATCGCTCGCTCGCGCTCGATCGTCGCCGGGTCGAGCTCGTCGCCGGTCAGCGCCTGCGGGTTGGCCGCGGCAATGTGCATGGCGAGCTGCTTGCCGAGCGCGGTCAGGCGGTCGGCATCGGCGGGACTCTCGAGCGCAACCAGTACGCCGATCTTGCCGAGGCCGGGCGCGGCGGCGTTGTGGACGTAGGATACGACCACGCCCTGCGGCACCTGCAGCACCGCCGAGCGGCGCAGCGACTGGTTTTCGCCGATCGTGGCGATGTTGGAGGTGAGCTTCTCCTCAACCGTGCCGCCGCCCTGCGGCCACGTCGCGGCAAGCAGGCCCTGGACGGTTCCGGACCCGGCGAGCGCGAGCTCGGCGACCGTGCGGACGAACTCCTGGAACTGCTCGTTCTTGGCGACGAAGTCGGTCTCCGAATTGACCTCGACCACGGCGCCGCGATTGCCCGCGACGGCGACGCCGACGAGCCCCTCGGCGGCGGTGCGGCCCGCCTTCTTGGCGGCGGCGGCGAGGCCCTTGGTGCGCAGCCAGTCGATCGCCGCTTCCATGTCGCCCTGGGTCTCGCCCAGCGCCTTCTTGCAGTCCATCATGCCGGCGCCGGTGCGCTCGCGCAGTTCCTTGACGGTGGCGGCCGTGATCTCAGCCATGTTCCTGATCCTCTTGGGTTAGTGCAAAAACACCGTTCGCCCTGAGCTTGTCGAAGGGCCTTCCTTCTGTGCGGAAGAAAGGGAGGGCTTCGACAGGCTCAGCCCGAACGGGCTGGGGCCGCAGCCCCCTCTTCTCTCAAGCCTCGGCCAGCGCCGCTTCGGCCGGGGGCGCGTCCATCGCGCCGATGTCCTCGCCGCGGGCCGAGGCGCCTCCGGTCTTGCCCGCGAGCACCGCGTCGGCGATCGCGTCGCAATAGAGGCGGATCGCCCGGCTGGCGTCGTCGTTGCCCGGAACCGGGAAGGCGATGCCCTGAGGGCTGACGTTCGAATCGAGGATCGCGATCACCGGGATGCCGAGGACATTGGCTTCCTTGATCGCCAGCTCTTCCTTGTTCGCGTCGACGATGAAGATCACGTCCGGCAGGCCGCCCATGTCGCGGATGCCGCCGAGGCTCATCTCGAACTTGTCGCGCTCGCGGGTGAGCTGGAGCACCTCCTTCTTGGTCAGGCCCGCAGTGTCGCCGGAGAGCTGCTCCTCGAGGCTCTTGAAGCGCTTGATCGAGTTCGAGATCGTCTTCCAGTTGGTGAGCATTCCGCCCAGCCAGCGATGGTTGACGAAATGCTGGCCCGAGCGCCGGGCGGCCTCCGCGATCGGATCCTGCGCCTGGCGCTTGGTGCCGACGAACAGCACCTTGCCGCCGGAGGCGACGCTCTGCCGCACGAAATCGAGCGCGCGGGCGAAGAGCGGAACGGTCTGCGACAGGTCGATGATGTGGACGCCGTTCCGCTCGCCGAAGATGTACGGCTTCATCTTGGGATTCCAGCGGTGGGTCTGGTGGCCGAAATGCGCTCCGGCCTCGAGCAATGCCTGCATGCTGACGTCAGGGGACGCCATATCGATTCTCCTTCCGGTTATGCCTCTGCGGGGCCGAGAAAGCTGGTCCGGGACGATGCCCGGGCCGGCCACCGGTATGATGGCTCCACATGTGGAATGGCCGCGCATCTAGAGGGTGCGGGCCGCGAAATCAAGCGCTCCCGGTTGGAACGCCGGGCGAACATGCAGCAGTTTCAAGGGGCTGTGGATCGAATTCGATCCCGGGGCGTTTTGATCCATGTAAGCGGCAGGGGTTTTCCCATGGTTCAGCTCATCGCCATCGCATTCTTCGCCGGTCTTCTGGTGGGACTCGCAGTCCTGCTCCAGATGACCCTGCGCGCGCATTGGGGCGACATGGTTGCCGCCTTCATGGGCCGGCCGATTCCGAGCCGTGCGCGGCGTCCGGCGCCGGCGCGGGCCTCCGTGCCACGCTCGCGGATGCGGCGCGCCGCCGCCTGACCCGGGCGTAGCTCGCCACGCTGAACGGTATCGAAGCGAGATAGAGCAAGGCGACGACGCTCAGCGTCTCCCAGGGTGCCGAGACGAGGGCGCCCCCCAGCAAGGCCAGGATTGCGATCGCCTCGAAGCGGACGTTGCGACGCAGCCGCAGCGATCCCCAAGAGAAGGTGGCGAGGCTGGAAATCGCCAGGAAAGCGATCAGGCCGGCCCAGGGAGCGACGACGCGATAGTCGCGCAGCCAGTCCCACTGCCGGTCGCTCGCCAGCCACAGGATGATCGGCAGCAGGAGGAGCCCGGCCCCCGCCGGCGCGGGCACGCCGGTGAGGAAGCCCGCAGACTTGTGCGGCTGGTCCTCGACGTCGATGCGCGCGTTGAAGCGGGCGAGGCGCAACGCCATGCAGACGGCATAAGCGAGCGCGAACACCCAGCCGAGCCGCGGCCAATGCTGCAGCGACCACAGATGAAGGACGATCGCCGGGGAGACTCCGAAGGAGATCACGTCGGCGAGCGAATCGAGCTCGGCCCCGAACCGGCTCTGGCCCTTCAGCGCACGGGCGATGCGGCCGTCGACCCCGTCGAGCACGCCTGCGGCGACGATCGCATAGACCGCATAGGCCCATTCCCCCGCGATCGCGAACCGCACGCCGGTGAGTCCGACGCAGAGCGCCAGGGCCGTGACCGCGTTGGGGACGACGGCGCGGAGGGGAATTCCCGGCTTCGGCCCCTCCCCCCTGGGAGGCTTCACTGGGCGACGCCCTCGATCAGCTCGGAAACGCCGACCTTGGCGACGATCGTCTCGCCGGCCACCGTCCGCTGCCCGAGCAGGAGCTGCGGCGCCGTATCCGGGGGCAGGTAGACGTCGACGCGACTGCCGAACCGGATCAGGCCGACGCGCTGCCCGGTCCCGACCCGGTCGCCCGCCTTCACCCAAGGCACGATCCGCCGCGCCACCAGGCCCGCAATCTGGGTGAAGCCGATCCGGGTGCCGTCGTCGGCCTGGACCAGAATATGCTGGCGCTCATTGTCCTCGCTCGCTTTGTCGAGGTCTGCGTTGAGGAACTTGCCGGCGATATAGGCGACCCTCGTCACGACTCCCGCGATCGGGGTGCGGTTGATGTGGACGTCGAACACCGACATGAAGATCGACACCCGCACCACCGGCTCGTCGCCGAGCGCGTCCTCGCCCTGGAGCTCCCGCGGCGGAAGCACGCTGGTGATCATCGTCACCATACCGTCGGCGGGGGCAACGATCAGTCCTTCCCCCTTGGGGGTGGTGCGGATCGGATCACGGAAGAAGGCGGCCACCCAGAGCGAGACGCCGGTCATGATCCAGCCGAGCCAGTCCCAGTCGACCACCCAGAAGAATAGAAGGGCGATCGCCACCGCGATGACGACGAACTTGCGCCCCTCGGGATGGACGCTCGGCATGCGGTAGCGGACGTTCGTGGTGACGAGGTCCGGCTTTTCGAGCGAGGGCATCGCCGCGCTTTAGGCGGAAGGCGGGAGCGAAACAACCGTGGGCCGGCGCGCGCCGCGACTCAGCGTGCGGCGCCTCCCGATCGCAACATGGCAATGATCCGCGCCTCGAACGCGGGATAATTCCGCGCCCCGGCGCGCAGCTCGTCGGAGCCGAGCTCGAGGCCCACTTTGCCCTGCGACAGCAGCAGGCCGCGGTCGCAGTGGCCGGTCAGCGTCGCCATCTCATGGAGCGCGGTGACCAGGGTCAGCTTCTCGCCCGCGACCAGAGCCTTCAGCGCCTCCCTGGTGTCGAAGGCGCAGATCGGATCGAGCCAGTTGAATGGCTCGTCCAGGACGACCAGCCGCGGGCGCTGCAGGAAGGCGCAGAAAATGGCCAGCCGCTGCCTCATGCCGGCCGACAGGGTGCCGATCCTGCGGTCGATGAAAGCGTCGAAGCCGAGTGCCCGGCGCAGGGGCGAGAGCGGATCGGCGTCGGCAACGCCCGGCGCGTCCGAGGCGAGGACGGAGAAGAGCTCGCGTCCGGAAAGGGTCTGGGGCAGCGAAGCGGCATCGGGAGCAAAGCCGAAAGCCTGAGCCCGCCACGCACGGTCGGCGAAGCGCTCCTCCCCGTCGACGGCGATGCTGCCGGCTTCGGCCTCGATGCGCCCGGCGATCGCCCGCAGCAGCGAAGTCTTGCCGCTGCCGTTGGCGCCGACCACGCCGGTCCAGAGGCCCTCCTCGAGAAGCAGGGACACTCGGTCTACGGCGGGAAAGCCCTCGCGAAGGACCAGCAGATCGCGGATCTCGACCCGCACCTAGAGCTGCACCCACATCAACGCGCGATAGCGCCGGCGCAGCATCCACATCCGCCACGCAAGGGCGATCGGTGCCAGCGGCGGCAGGATGAAAAGGATTCCGGCCAGGCCCGCGAACTCGAGCTCCGCCTGCAGGTCCGCCGACCGCGGACTGCGTCCGGGATAGAGCCAGGCGCGCGCGACGGCGAACAGGATGACCGCGAGATGGAGCAAAGCCAAAGCCGCGAGCATGACAAGCCAGTCCCGCGGGCGAACCGCGAGAAGAGCTGCCGCCGTTGCACCGAAAGCCGCCGCAGGAAGCGCCGACACCGCCGCTGCCAGGAAGGCCGGCCGATAGCCGGCAAAGGGCAGGAAGCCGATCAGCTCCGCGTCGAGACGGCTGATCAGCAGCAAGGCGAGCAGCGAAGGACAGGCGATGACGGCGAAGCGCAAGGCGTCCGGCCTGTCCGCAGCGATCCAGGCGGCGGCAACGGCAAGTCCAAACGTCGCCACGAGGATCAAAGCGGCTGCTGGTCCGGGGTTGGCGGCGTTCAGGGCCTGGCGGCGGATCACGGCGCGAAACGCCGCCGCGCCCCTCGCCTTCGAACCGCGCGGACCCCGCGGGATGGAACCGATTGAGGCGATTTCGCGCCGGCTGGTCCCGGGACTGTGGGGTATCCACGCCAGACCGGTTCCCGCGGCGTAAGCGAGGATCGTGATCGCGACGGCCATCGCAGGGCGCCCGGTCGCCGTGGCCAGAACGGTCGCGCCCAGCGCGATGGGTGCGGCCCCCGCAACATGGCTCCCGAGGACGTAGGCGCGGCGACTCCGGCGATCGAGCGCGTCCGCCGCGAGCGGGCTCTGCTCCACGAGCCAGTCGAGCCGCGCCCTGACGAGCCGCTGCCAGGCAAGAGCCGTCGGGCCTGCGAGGGCGCCGAGCCAGAGGGCCTCGGGCGCCAACGCCCAGCCGCCGGCTGTAATCTGCGTACGCAGCCACGCCGCGGCGAGCAGCAGCATGACGAAGAGCAGCAAGGCATCGCGGCGGTGCCCGAAAGCGATGGCGAAGGAGCGACGGAACAGCCCAGCCTCGTACCGCAGAAGTCGATTCGCCATGGTGCTTTTCTACAGGAGGGCCTCCCATCGGCCATGCCCCGTTCGGGTCCGGCGCGGGTCGCGGGCGCGCGGTTGATCGGGGACGGCCCACCGCCTACAGCCCGTGCCACATTCAACGGCAGGAAAGCGCACAGCCTAGATGGCCAAGATCAAAGTGAAGAACCCGCTCGTCGAGCTGGACGGCGACGAGATGACCCGGATCATCTGGCAATGGATCCGCGAGCGGCTGATCCTGCCCTATCTCGACGTCGATCTGCTCTATTTCGACCTCGGCATGGAGAATCGCGACGCGACCGACGACCGGGTGACGGCGGAGTCCGCCGAGGCGATCAAGAAGCACGGCGTCGGCGTCAAATGCGCGACGATCACGCCCGACGAGGCCCGGGTCGAGGAGTTCGGCCTCAAGAAGATGTGGAAGTCGCCGAACGGCACCATCCGCAACATCCTCGGCGGCGTCGTCTTCCGCGAGCCGATCGTGATCGAAAACGTGCCGCGGCTGATTCCCGGATGGACCGATCCCATCGTCGTCGGCCGTCACGCCTTCGGCGATCAGTACAAGGCGACCGACTTCCGCGTTCCGGCGCCCGGCAAGCTCACGATCAAATGGGAAGGCGAGAGCGGCGAGACGATCGAACACGAAGTGTTCGACTTCCCGGGCGCGGGCGTTGCCATGGGCATGTACAATCTCGACGAGTCGATCCGCGATTTCGCCCGGGCCTGCTTCAATTTCGCGCTCGGCCGCAAATGGCCCGTTTATCTCTCCACCAAGAACACCATCCTCAAAGCTTATGACGGGCGCTTCAAGGATATCTTCGAGGAGATTTTCGATAGCGAATTCAAGGCGCAGTTCGATGAGATTGGGACAGAATATCAGCATCGCCTGATCGACGATCTGGTCGCCTCGGCGCTCAAATGGACCGGAAAGTTCGTCTGGGCCTGCAAGAATTATGACGGCGACGTGCAGTCCGACATGGTCGCGCAGGGGTTCGGCTCGCTCGGCCTGATGACCTCGATCCTGATGACGCCCGACGGGAAGACGGTCGAGGCGGAGGCCGCCCACGGCACCGTCACCCGCCACTTTCGCATGCATCAGCAGGGCAAGGCGACTTCGACCAACCCGCTCGCCTCGATCTTCGCCTGGACCGGCGGGCTCAAGTTCCGCGGCCAGTTCGACGACACGCCGGACGTCACCCGGTTCGCCGAGACGCTCGAGCGGGTCTGCGTGGAGACGGTCGAGCAGGGCCAGATGACCAAGGATCTCGCTTTGCTGATCGGCCCCGACCAGGGCTGGATGACCACCGAGCAGTTCTTCGAGGCGATCCGCGTCAATCTCGAAAAGGCGATGGCGGCGGGTTGATCCTTCGAGACGCCGGTTCGACAGGCTCACCGGCTCCTCAGCATGAGAGGGTCTGTCTATCGCTCATCCTGAGGAGGGACTGAGCTTGGCGAAGGCCCATCTCGAAGGATCGGCGATCGGACGTGCTCAGGGCGGTAGCCGAAGCCGATGAGCGCCGCCGGCAGCCGCCTCAGGAAGCGGAATCGGTCGAGCAGGCGCAGCGCCGGCGGCGGCTCGAACGGTCCGCCCTGACGCATCAGCAGGCGGCCGATGATGCGGTCCTGCGCGGCTTTCTGCAGGCCTTGGACGATCCGGACGGCGCCCAGGCGCCTTTTCTCGACCCGCGCCAGCAGCGGGTCGGGATCCTCGCCGCGCGCCATCGGCCCGGCGAGCAGGTTCGCCGCCGCGACCGCGTCCTGGACGGCGATGTTGATCCCTATCCCCCCAAGCGGCGACATGGCGTGGGCGGCGTCGCCGATGACCAGCAGGCCCGGCCTGTGCCACGTCTCCAGCCGGTCGAGGGAGACCGACAGCAGCTTGACGTCGTCCCAGCTCGCAACCGTCTCGACCCGGTCGCCGAGAAACGGCGCCAGCGCCGCAACCTCGCACCGGAACGCCTCCAGGCCGGCGGCGCGGACCTCGTCCGCCATGCCTTTCGGGAAGACGTAGGCGCACTGCCAATAATCGCCGCGGTCGATCAGCGCCATGATCCGGCCGGAGGCGAACACTCCGGTCGTGTCGTTGCCGGGACTGCGCTCCTTCGGCACGCGGAACCAGAAGACGTCCATCGGCGCGCCGAGGTCGCGGACGGCCAGCTCGGCGGCGCCGCGCAGGACCGATCGCCGCCCGTCCGATGCGATGACCAGGCGCGCGCGCATGACGCGCTCCTCGCCCGCATGCGTGTAGCGCACCCCCGCGACGCGGTCTCCTTCGAAGACAAGACCGGTGGCTTCGGCGTTCATCAGCAGCGCGAAATGCGGGTAACGCCGCGCCTCGGCGGCGACGAAATCGAGAAACTCCCATTGCGGCATCATCGCAATGAAGTTCCAGCGCGGATCGAAGCTCGAAAAGTCGGCGATCTCGATCGACCTGCCGCCGATCAGGCCGCTGATGTCGCGCACCTTGTCGTGGGGCCGCTCCAGCAACCGATCGAGCAGGCCGATCTCGTGAAAGATGCGCAGCGTCGAGGGGTGGACCGTGTCGCCGCGGAAATCGCGCAGGAAATCGCCGTGCTTTTCGAGCACCGTCACGGCAACGCCCGCGCGGGCGAAGAGCAGGCCCGCGACCATGCCGGCAGGGCCGCCGCCGACGATGCACAGATCGGTGTCCATGTCGGCCTCCCCGGGCTGACATTGATGCGACTTCCTGCATAAAGGCAATATGCACGCCGACTTCCAGACCTCGGGTTTCAGCGACGCCTTGGTGATCCTCGGTGCCGCCGGGGTCGTGATACCGGCGTTCGCGCGTTTCCGGATCAGCCCGGTGATCGGCTTCATCCTAGTCGGACTGCTCGTGGGGCCTGCGGGGCTCGGAAGCATGGCCGCGCAGACTCCCTGGCTCAACTACATCACCATCTCCAATCCCGAGGCGGTCGAGCCGTTCGCCGAGTTCGGCATCGTCCTCCTGCTGTTCGCTATCGGCCTCGAGCTTTCGTTTCGCAGGCTGTGGACGATGCGGCGGCTGGTGTTCGGCGTCGGCGCTGCGGAGTTGCTGCTCTGCGCCGTGCTGATCGGCCTCGCGGTGCACGGACTCGGCGAGAGCTGGAGCGGATCGGTCGCGCTGGGTCTGGCCCTTGCTTTATCCTCGACGGCCCTGGTCGTGCCTCTCGTCGGCACCACCAGTCCGGTCGGACGCTCCGCGCTGGCGATGCTGCTCTTCGAGGACCTCGCGATCGTCCCGATCATCTTCCTGCTCGGCGCGATGGCGCCGTTCGCCGAAGCGACCGGCTTCGACGGACTTGCGCGGATTCTACTGGTCGGCGCGTTGGTTGTCGCGGTCATGCTGGTGCTCGGCCGGCTGCTGCTGCCGCGGCTGTTCGCACAGGCCGCGCGGACCAAGAGCCCCGAGCTGTTCCTCGCCGCGAGCCTGCTCGTCGTGATCGTGGCGAGCCTCGCGACCACCGCCGTCGGCCTGTCGCCGCTGATGGGCGCGCTGCTCGCCGGCATCCTCATCGCCGAGACGGACTATCACAGCGAGGTCGAGGTCATCACCGCGCCGTTTCGCGGCCTCGCGCTCGGCATCTTCCTGATCACTGTCGGGATGAGCGTCGACCTGCGCTTCGTCGCCGCGAACTGGGTGGGCCTGGCGATCGCGGTTGCCGGGGTGATGCTTCTCAAGGCGCTGGTGACCGGCGTGCTTCTGCGCCTCAACGGCGCGAGAAAGGGCGTGGCCGCCGAGACGGGCCTGATCATGGCGTCTCCGTCGGAGACCACGCTCATCGTCCTTGCAACCGCTGCCGCCGCCCAGCTGATCGACCGCGATACCGCGGCTTTCTGGCAGATCGTCACCGCGATCGGCCTCACCCTGACGCCGTTGTTGGCCCGTCTCGGCCGCGACGCCGCGCGGCGGGTCGAGCTCGGAGCCGAGCCGGAGCTTTCAGAGGGCGGCAGCGACAAGGAGGCCAAGACCGTGATCATCGGCTTCGGCCGGGTCGGCCGGCTGGTCGCCGAGATGCTGACGGCGCACGGGCGCCGCTACCTCGCAGTCGATTCGAACATCGACACCGTCGCCTCCTGCCGCCGCGAGGGAATCCCGATCGTCTTCGGCGACGTCGCGCGGCCGGAGCTCATGGACCGGCTCAATCTCGGTCATGCCAGCGCCTTGGTCCTCACCATGGACGATCCGGTGCTGACCGTCAGGTTGACGCGCAAGGTCCGCGCCTGGTGTCCCGACCTGACGATCGTCGCCCGTGCCCGCGACGCCGGGCATGCCGCCGAGCTCTATCGCGCCGGGGCCACGGACGCGGTGCCCGAGACGCTCGAATCCTCGCTGCAGCTCTCCGAGGCCGTGCTCATCGACCTCGGCATGGCGATGGGCCCGGTGATCGCCTCGATCCACGAGAAGCGGGCCGAGCTCCGCAAGGAGATCATGGATCTGGGCCAGCTCAGCGAAGAGCCGACGCTCGAACGCCGGCGCCTGAGGGACGTGCTGAGGACGCGATAAGGCTGGCCAGAGGCGGCGGCGCGGGTTATCGTTCCCTCTCCGTTCCGGGAGTTCTCAAGTGGCCCAGCGTTCCGGCAGTGCCGACCTCCCGCTTCACGGCGGCCGTGTGCCGCCCTGGCTCGGCCAGCGCATGGCGCGGCTGGGGGCCGTGATCAGCGAGGCGATCGTCCACCATTATGGCCGCGAGGAGCTACTGCGGCGGCTGTCGCATCCCTTCTGGTTCCAGTCGTTCGGCGCCGTAATGGGGATGGACTGGCATTCGTCCGGAATTACCACGAGCGTGATCGGGGCGCTGAAGCGCGGGCTGAACCCGCTGGCGGGCGAGCTCGGGATCCACGTCTGCGGCGGCCGGGGCAAGCATTCGCGCGCGACGCCCGGGGAGCTGCTCGCGGCGGGCGAGCGCGCGGGCTTCGACGGCGCCGCCCTCGCCCGCTCGAGCCGTCTCGTCGCCAAGGTCGACAGCGCGGCCGTGCAGGACGGCTTCGACCTCTACCTTCACGGCTTCATCGTCGCCGACGACGGCAAATGGGCGGTCGTCCAGCAGGGCATGAACGGATCGACCCGGACCGCGCGGCGCTACCATTGGCTCTCGGAAGGTCTCGAAAGCTTCGTGGAGGCGCCCCACGCCGCGATCGAGGG
The DNA here is from genome assembly GCA_035628635.1 of Allosphingosinicella sp. Lineage (GTDB taxonomy): Bacteria > Pseudomonadota > Alphaproteobacteria > Sphingomonadales > Sphingomonadaceae > Allosphingosinicella. The sequence continues at coordinate 17,194 of DASPJJ010000016.1, read as the reverse complement.
ACGGCCGCAGAGCGAGATCCTCAACCTGACCGACCTGCGCGCCGCCCGCTGCCGCGACGCCCAGCTCGAGCTGCTGAGCGAGCTCGGCCCCGACAGGCTGGCGCGCGAAGCGGCAGCACTCACCACGGGGACAGTTACTAGTAACTGTCCCCAACCATTGCTCCCCCATCTCGTGATGCCGCACCATCACGACGTCAGGTCGGACGACATCATCCTGCGCCGACTTCACGGCACGCTAGCCGCGGCGGCTGAAGCGGGCCCGAGGGACTTTCCCGAGCTGCTGCTCGTCCCCGGCGTCGGCGCGCGGACGGTGCGCTCGCTGGCGATGGTCGCGGAGGTGATCCACGGCGCTCCCTGTCGCTTCGCCGATCCGGCGCGCTTCTCGCTCGCCCATGGCGGCAAGGACCGCCATCCTTTTCCCGTGCCGACGAACGTTTACGACAAGACGATCGGCGTGCTGAAATCCGCGGTGAGCCGCGCCAAGCTCGGCCGGGACGAGAAGCTCGGAGCCATCCGCCGCCTCGACGAGCAGGCGCGACGGCTCGAGCGATATGACTTGGGGCCGTCCCTGGAAGCGCATCTCGCGGAGGAACGCGCCGGAAGCCATGCTTTTGGCGGCATGAGCATCTTCGGCCCGGAGCCCGCGCCTCAGGCGGGCACGGCCTCCAGCGCGTCGCGGACGGCCTGAACGGCCTCGCCGGCCTTGCCACCCTCCGGCCCGCCTCCCTGGGCCATGTCGGGCCGGCCTCCCCCGCCTTGGCCGCCGAGCGCTTCGACCGCGCGGCGGACGAGGTCGACGGCGCTGAGGCGCGACGTCAGGTCGTCGGTGACGCCGACCGCGACGGTGGCGCGGCCCCCGTTGACGGCGACGAGCGCGGCGACGCCGGAGCCGACGCGCCTCTTGGCGTCGTCGACGAGGCCGCGCAGCGCCTTGGGTTCCAGGCCTTCGATGACCTGGCCGAGGAAACCGACGCCGGCTATCTGCTCGGGCTCCCCAGTCTCCGCGGCGCGGCCGCCGCCCATCGCGAGCGCCTTCTTCGCCTCCGCGAGCTCGCGCTCGAGACGGCGGCGCTCCTCGACGAGGGCGGCCACGCGCGCGGGGACCTCTTCGGGCGACGTCTTGAGCGAAGCCGCCACCTCCCGCAGTCGCTCCGCACGACCGGTGAGCCAGCGCCGCGCGGCCTCACCGGTCAGGGCCTCGATGCGTCGGACGCCGGCCGCGACGGCGTTCTCGGACACGATCTTGAGAAGCTGGATGTCACCCAGCGCTTGGACGTGGGTGCCGCCGCAGAGCTCGACCGAATAGGGGGCGTCGGGCCCCGTCCCCATCGAGAGAACGCGGACCTCGTCGCCATATTTTTCGCCGAACAGGGCCATGGCCCCGGCAGCGATGGCGTCCCCCGGCGGCATTAGCCGGGTGGTCACCGGCTGGTTGTCGCGGATATGGCGGTTCACTTCCTCCTCGACCGCGTCGATATCTTCGCGCCCGAGCGGCTTGGGGTGCGAGAAATCGAAGCGGAAATAGTCCGGCGCAACGAGGCTGCCTTTTTGGGTCACGTGGGTGCCGAGTCGGTGACGCAACGCGGCGTGGAGCAGGTGCGTCGCCGAATGATTGGCGCGGACCCGGGCCCGGCGGTCGACATCGACCGAGAGGTGGACGGCGTCGCCCACCGCGAGCGCACCCGAGCGGATCGTCGCGCGATGGGCGTGGAGGCGGCCCAGGGGTTTCGACGTGTCCTCAACGTCTGCCTCCAGGCCCTTGTCCGAACTTATCTTTCCACTGTCTCCGACTTGCCCGCCGCTCTCGCCGTAAAAAGGCGTCTGGTTGGTGACGATGTCCACTATCTCGCCGGCGGCGGCACGCTCCACGCGCACGCCGTCCTTGATCAGGGCGATGACCTGGCCCTCGCCGTCGTGGCCGGCATAGCCGGTGAACTCGGTCGAGCCATGCTCCTCCGCAATATCGAACCAAATGTCCTCCGACGCCTTGGCGCCTGAGCCCTTCCACGCGGCACGGGCGGCGGCCTTCTGCTCGGCCATCGCCGCGTCGAAGCCGGCGCGGTCGATCCCGTATCCCTGGCCCCTCAGCGCGTCCTCGGTGAGATCGTACGGGAAGCCGTAAGTGTCGTAGAGCTTGAATGCGACCTCTCCGGGAAGGGTGGCGCCCGCCTCCATCGACGCCGTCGCCTCGTCGAGCAGGCGAAGGCCGTTGGCGAGAGTCTGGCGAAAGCGCGTCTCTTCGAGCTTCAGCGTCTCCTCGAGCAAGGGCTGGGCGCGCACCAGCTCAGGGTAAGCGGCGCCCATCTCGGCGATGAGCGAGGGCACCAGCCGGTGCATCAGCGGCTCGGTCGCGCCGAGCAGGTGGGCGTGGCGCATCGCACGGCGCATGATCCGGCGCAGGACATAGCCCCTGCCCTCGTTCGCCGGCAGCACGCCGTCGGCGACCAGGAAGCCGGAAGCGCGCAAATGGTCGGCGATGACGCGGTGGCTGGCCTTGCTCGCACCTTCGGCGCGGGTGCGCGTGAACTCCTCCGAAGCCGCGATGAGGGCCTTGAAGGTGTCGGTGTCGTAATTGTCGTGGACGCCCTGCATGACGGCGGCGATGCGTTCGAGGCCCATGCCGGTGTCGATCGAGGGCCTCGGCAGGTCGCGGACGATCTCGTTGTCCTCCTGCTCGTACTGCATGAAGACGAGGTTCCAGATCTCGGTGAAGCGGTCCCCGTCCTCGTCCGGCGATCCGGGTGGGCCCCCGGCAATGTGCTCGCCATGATCGTAGAAGATCTCCGAGCAGGGGCCGCAGGGTCCTGAATCGCCCATCGCCCAGAAATTGTCCTTGGTCGGGATCCGGATGATCCGGCTCTCGGGAAGACCCGAGATCTTGCGCCAAAGCTCATAAGCCTCGTCGTCGGTGTGATAGACGGTCGCCGTCAGCCGGTCGGCCGGCAGCCCCCATTCCCCGGTGAGCAGCTCCCAGGCGAGCGAGATGGCCCGCTCCTTGAAATAGTCGCCGAACGAGAAGTTGCCGAGCATTTCGAAGAAGGTGTGGTGCCGCGCGGTGTAGCCGACATTGTCGAGATCGTTGTGCTTGCCGCCGGCGCGAACGCATTTCTGCGAGGAGGCAGCGGTGCTGTAGGACCGCGTCTCGAGGCCGGTGAAGACGTTCTTGAACGGAACCATCCCGGCGTTGACGAACATCAGGGTCGGATCGTTCTGCGGGACGAGCGGGGCCGACGGCACGATCTTGTGCTGCACCGAGCCGAAATAGTCGAGGAACGACCGGCGGATGTCGTTGGTGGAGGTCATGGCCCGGACTTAAGCCACGTGCTGCGCTGCGGCAAGCGCGGCACGGGTCGCGGTTTACGCCCTGTCAACCACGATCGGGCTACCGCTGCAGGCAATGGCGACGCAGGCGGCTCCGGATATCGGTCACTTTCCCGCGGCCGGCCGGCGCGCTGTGCCGGTCGCGGCGCCGTTGCTCGCGTTCGCGCTGCTGCTCTACTGGATAAACCCGGTCGGCTATGTCGGCGGCGGCGGCGACGATTGGCAATATCTGATCGCCGGCGAATGCTGGGCGGCGCACGGCCCCTGCCTGCCCCACGACCATTGGTGGGCGCGCTGGCCTTTGGTGGCACCGTTGGCGACGGCGATCGCCGCGCTCGGCGAGAGCCGAGCCGCGCTGGCGCTGGTGCCGTTGCTCTATTCCGCGGCCGTGCTGCTCCTGCTGGCGCGGATCGTGGAGCGCCTCGCCGGACGCGCCGCCGCACTCATTGCCGGGTGCGCGCTGCTGCTGACTCCGATCTTCGCGATCCAGCTCGCCCGCCCGAACATCGATCATCCCGAGCTCGCCTTCCTGCTGGTCGCCCTGCTCGGCTGGATCGAGGCCGTGCGTGGCAGCGGGAGGCGCTGGGCGGTGCTGCTCGGCGCCGGCCTCGCGTTCGCTATGCTCGCCCGCGAGACCAGCGCGGTGTTCGTCGCCGGGGCTGGCATCGCCTTCCTGTGCGCGCCGGGCCCGCACAAACGCGTGCTGATCTGGGCAGCGCCGGCTTTCGTCCTGCCGCTCGCGGCCGAGATGCTCGTCTACCTCGCGGCCACGGGAGACCCCTTTTACCGGCTGCACCTCTCCTTCGGGCATACGCGAATCCCGTCGACGGAGCTCGCCTCGTGGGTCGACACCAGCCGGAACGCCTTCTTCAACCCCGATTTCATCGCCGGCTGGCGCGCCGCCAACGGCATCGAAGCGCACTGGACCGTGAAGCCCCTCGTCAACCTCCTCACTCACGCCGAGATCGGGCTCACTTTGCTCGCGGCGCCGCTGCTGCTCGCGGCCGCGCCGCGCAAGGCGATCGATGCAGGCGCCGACCGCCGCATGCTGCTCGTCCTGCTCGCCATCACCGCGGGCGCGGGCCTCGTCTTCACCTATGCTTTGGGTCTCGACCCGAAGCCGCGCATGTTCCTGCCATTCGCCGCGGCTTCATCCGCGATCGTCGGAGTCACGACGGTGGCTCTTTGGCGGGAAGGACGCAGGCTCGTGCCGGCGGCGATCGCTCTCTTCTTCATCCCGTCCGCCTTGCTCTGCTTCGCCGGGACGCCGGGAATCTCCCGCGCCGAGCGGCAGGCCGCCGTCTGGCTCGAGGCCGTCGCTCCGCTCGCCACCACCAACGAGACCGCGCGCCGCCATCTCGCCATGGTCCCGGCGGCCCGGACGCTGCCCGTCGAGGACGAAGCACGGCCGTACCGGCTCGCCATTCTCTGGGAAGGCTGCACGGTCGACGGGGAGCCCGGCGCGAAAGTCGTCCGGCGCGCCTCGCTGCAGGCGGGCGAATGGGCGCCCGTCGCTTGGCTTCGCGCGCGATCGATCGGTCTCCACCCGGAAGCCGGCCCGTGGCTGTGTCTGACGCGGCGGGCGGGTCGCGCGCCGCGCTGACACGAGAGGCGGCTCAACTCTCCTCTTGCGCTCGCTTCCGAATCCGTGGACTTCTTCTCGTTTCCCATGAGGCGCGGCGCCGCGTCTTCCTCGCGGGCCGCGAAAGCGGACGAAGGAGACGTTCATGCCCACAAGAGCTGCAGGCACCAGAACCATCGCGCTCGTGGGCCCCGGCGGGGCGGGTAAGACCAGCCTAGCCGAGGCCCTTCTTTTTGCGGCCGGGGCGGTCGACCGGCAGGGCAGCGTCGCTGCGGGCACCACGGTCGGCGATTCGACTCCCGAGGCGCGGGCGCGGGGCGGCTCGACGGAGCTCAATCTGATGCACTTGTCCTTCATGGGCGACCGCTACGCACTGCTCGACGCGCCGGGTTCGGTCGGTTTCGCAGCCGACGGAGCGCTCGCCGTCGCTGCGGCCGACCTCGCTCTGGTGGTTGTGGACCCCGACGCCGACCGTGCACTCCTCGCCGAGCCGACGCTGCGCCAGCTCGAGCGCCTCGGCGTGCCGCATATGATCTTCGTCAACAAGATCGACCAGGCGCGCGGCTCCATTCAAAACGTGCTCGAAGCGCTGCAGCCGATGAGTGCCGCGCCCCTCCTCGCCCGCCAGATTCCGATCCGCGAGGGGGAGAAGATCAGCGGGTTCGTCGACGTCGCTCTCGAGCGCGCCTTCCACTACCGCCCCGGCAAGGCTTCGGAACAGACCGAGATACCAGCGGACCTTGCCGATCGCGAGAAGACCGCGCGCTTCCATCTCCTCGAGCAGCTCGCCGACCATGACGACGCCTTGCTCGAGCAATTGCTGATGGACGAAACGCCCGATCCCCGGGTGGTCTACGAGGATCTCAGCCGCGAGACCCAGGAGAATCTGGTCGTGCCCGTCTTGTTCGGGTCCGCGCTGAACGGCTTCGGCGTCCGACGCCTGCTGAAGGCGCTGCGCCACGACGCGCCGGGGCCCGACGTGGCGGCGAAGCGGCTGGGAGCCGAGAGCGGCTGCGCCTTCGTCTTCAAGATCTCAAACGCGGGCTCGATGGGGCGGCTTGCTTTCGCGCGGGCGTTCGGCGGAACGCTGAAGGAAGGTGCGGAGCTCAAGACCGCCGCCGGCGAGACGGTGCGGATCGGGACTTTGTTCACGGTGCAGGGCGACAAGACCGCCAAGGCCGGCCAGGCCGATCCCGGCGACGTCGTCGCCATCGCCAAAGCAGAAGGCGTCGGCGCGGGGGACTGGCTCAGCGCCGGCAAGGCGGCGGCCGCGCGACCGGACGTCGCGCTGCCGGCGGCGAATTACGTTCTTGCGATTGCCACCAAGGACAGGAAGGACGACGTACGACTCTCGACCGCGCTCCACCGCTTGGTCGAGGAGGATCCAATGCTCGAATGGGAGCAGGACGAAGCGCTCCACGAGACCCGCCTCAGAGGGGTGAACGACGAACACCTCAAGGTGACGCTCGAGCGGCTGAAGCGGCGCTACGGCGTCGCCGTCGACTCCAGGATGCCGACCGTCGGCTACAAGGAGTCCATACGGCGCACCGTCACGCAACGCGGACGCCACAAGAAGCAGTCGGGCGGCCACGGCCAGTTCGGCGACGTCGTCATCGAGCTCAGGCCGCTCGGACGCGGCGAGGGCTTCCGCTTCGAGGAGAAGATTTCGGGCGGGGTCGTGCCCAAGCAGTGGTTCCCCGCGGTCGAGGCGGGCGTCAAGGACGCCATGCAGAAGGGGCCGCTCGGCTTCCCGGTCGTCGACGTTGCCGTCACCCTGGTCGACGGCAGCTATCACAGCGTGGACAGCTCGGAGATCGCGTTCCGTACTGCGGGACGCATCGGCATGTCTGAAGCGCTCGCCGCCGCGCAGCCGCATCTGCTCGAGCCGGTCATGAAAGTGACTGTCACCGCCCCTTCCTCGGCCACGTCGCGCGTCACTTCGGCGATCGCCAGCCGCCGCGGCCAGATGCTCGGCATGGGCCCGCGCGAGGGCTGGTCGCGCTGGGAGCAGATCGAGGCCCTGGTCCCGGAGGCCGAGATGCAGGGCTTCGACGCGGAGCTGAGGTCGCTGAGCCAGGGCCTCGCCACCTACGAGGCGGAGTTCGACCATCTCGCCGAGCTCAACGGCTCGCTCGCCGACAAGGTCGTCCAGAAGGAGCTCGAGCCCGCCTGATCATCGCGCGGGTCCGGACGGCGGGGCGGCGGGCGGGAGCTGGCCCGTCGCGCGCGCCTGCTCGATCATCCGCAGCCGCTCCTCGACCATCGGCCGCCACGACACGTCCTGCGGCGCCTGGACGAGGAGCTCGCGCCAGAGCCGCTCCGCCTCGTCGAAGCGCCCGCCCTGCGCGAGCGCGAGGCCGTAGAAGAAGCGCGGGCCGGGATGGCCCGGCGCGATCTCCTCGGCACGCCGGAAGGCGAGCTCGGCCGCGGGAGTCATCAGCCCGTCGGCGTGGAGCACCAGCGCGCTGCCGAGCCCGACCCAGAGATCGGGGTCGCGTGGATGCCGGTGCAGGCCGCTCCTGATCATGTCGACCCCACCGCGCGTGTCGCCGCCCCTCTGATAGCTCTCCGCCATTCCGAGCCAGCGCGCGGCGGTATCGAACGTGCCGAGCATCGACTGCCGGGTCTCGGCGAAGGCGCTGTCCGGGAGGCGCTGGCGCTCGGGGGGCGCCTTCGGGCTGCCGCGAAGGCCGGGATGGCCCTGCCAGGCATAGCCAGCCAGAGCGAGCAGCAGAGCGGCGCCGAGGAACTGGAGCGAAGCGCCGTCGAGCCGCGCCAGCCGCCACAACGCGGCGAGCACCAGCAAGGCGATGAGCAGGAAGACCGCCCAGCCCATCAGCGCCGCCTCTTTCTGCGGAAGCGCCCGCGCGCGAGCAGAAGGCCGGCAAGCAGCAGCACGAACGGCGCCGCCCAGAGCGGCCAGGTGAGTGGCTCTACCGGCGGCTCGTAGCTCACCCAATTGCCGTAGCGTTCGACCAGCCAGCGCCGGATCGCTTCGGGCCGCTCCCCGGCGCGGATGCGCTGGCGGACGAGCGCGCGCATGTCGCCGGCCATATCGGCGTTCGAATCGGCGATCGACTGGCTCTGGCAGACGATGCAGCGCAACGTCTCCATCAGCGCCCGCGCCTGCGCCTCCTGGCGCGGATCGGCGAGCTGGGTATCGGCAAGATCGGCGGGAGGGAGGCGCGACTGGGCGAATGCCGGGGTTGCGGAGGCGAAGAGGGCCGCGAATACGAAGCCCCGCATCCCCAATCCCTTCGCATCGGTGCTCGACTTTGCTCGGACCGAACGGTTCTTGAGCGCCCTGTCCCTCACCGCGCCGCCTCCCAAGCTGCGACCAGGGTCGGGATGTCCCCCTCTGCAATCGGACCGATATGCTGGTAGCGGATCACCCCTCGCCCATCGATCACGAAGGTCTCCGGCACCCCGGACGAGCCGAGCGCGATCTGGACCTGGGTATTGGGATCGGTGCCGATGCGCTGGAAGGGGTCGCCGTAGCGGGCGAGGAAGGCGGCGACGTCTTCGCTGCGGTCGCGGATCGCGATCGCATCGATCGGGATCCCCCGACGGCGCAGCGCCATCAGCTGCGGCGCCTCGACGACGCACGGCCCGCACCAGCTCGCAAAGACGTTGAGCAGCCGCGGCGCGCCGGCGCGAAGGTCGGCCGAGCCGAGGCCGGGGTGGGAGGGCACCGCCGCCTGCAGGGCGAAATCCGGCAGCGGGCGCCCGACGAGATGCGACCGGATCGCCGTGTCGGACGGCGCGCGCAGATAGGCGGTGACGAGGATCACGAACAGGACGAAGGCCGCGAGCGGCGCCCAGAGGATGACGCGCCTCACGCCCAGGCCTCCGCCGGCTCGAGTTGCGCGGCCCGGCGCGCCCGCCGCTCCCGCCACATCCTTCCCGCCAGCGCGAGCAGGCCGCCCAGTGCGACTAGGCCTCCGCCCAGCCAGATCAGCGTCACGAACGGCTTCCACCACAGGCGCAGTTGCCAGCGGCCCTGCGGATCGTTCTCGCCGAGAACGGTGTAGAGCTGCCCGTTCCATATCGTTGCGATATCGGCTTCGCTGGTCGGCTGGGCGGGCGAGCTGAACATCCGCGCCTGGGGCCGCATCGTGAAGGCCCTCCCCTCTGCCCGCCGGACCGTGAGCTGCGCCTCGACCGCCGTCCAGTTGGGCCCGGCGACGGGGGCCACCTGGTCGAAGCGGATGCTGAACGGGCCGACCGCGGTGGATTGGCCGGGGCGCAAAGCGATCAGGCGCTCCTGCGTGAACGCGCTTTCCGACGCCATTCCGGCCAGGCTGACGGCGATCCCGAAATGGGCGATCGCCATCCCCCAGATGTGGAGCGGCGTGCGCCTGAGGTTGCGGCCCCACAAAGGTGCCAGGCTCGCCGCGCCGACCCCGGTCGCCAGGACCAGGCCCAGAAGCGGCAGGATGCGGATGCGCGGCGCGAGCAGGACGCATGCGAGGAGCACGAGCGCGGTCAGCAGGACCGGAAGCGCGAGCCGCCTCAGCAAGGCTCCGGCCCGGTCGCTGCGCCATCTGAGCAGCGGCCCCGCGGCCATCGCGATGACGAGGACGAGCGCGATCGGCCCGGTCACCAGGTTGAAATAAGGCGGCCCGATCGAGATCTTCTCGCCCAGCGCCTCGGTGACGAGCGGGTAGAGCGTGCCGATCAGCACCAGCCCGAGCACCACGCACAGGAACAGGTTGTTGGCGACGAGCGCGCCCTCCCGGCTGACCGGCTCGAAGGTCGAGCCTTCCTTCACCGTGTGGATTCTGAGCCCGAACAGAGCGAGCGCGCCGCCGATATACAGAGCGAGCAGGACGAGGATGAAGGCGCCCCGCTCGGGGTCGACGGCGAAGGCGTGGACGCTGGTGAGAATGCCTGACCGGACGAGGAAGGTGCCGACCATGGACATCGAGAAAGCGACCACCGCCAGCATCACCGTCCAGGCGCGCAGCGCGCCGCGCGTTGCCAGCACGGTGACCGAATGGAGCAGGGCGGTGGCGGCGAGCCAGGGCATGAGCGACGCATTCTCAACCGGGTCCCAGAACCACCAGCCGCCCCAGCCCAGCTCGTAATAGGCCCAGTAGGACCCCGCGGTGATGCCGAGCGTGAGGAAGATCCAGGCGCCCAGCACCCAGGGGCGCATCGCCCGCGCGAACAAGGGCCCGACGTCGCGGGTGACGAGGGCGCCGACCGCGAAGGAGAAAGCGATCGAAATGCCGACATAGCCGAAATAGAGCGTCGGCGGGTGGAAGGCGAGGCCGGGATCCTGGAGCAACGGATTGAGCCCGTTGCCCTCTACCGGAACCGGGCTCAGCCGCTCGAACGGGTTCGAGGAGAAGAGCAGAAAGGCGTAGAAGCCGAGGCCGATCGCCGCCTGCGCCGCCAGGGTCCCGATCAGGGTCCGGTCGGGCAGCCGCCGCTCGAGCCAGGCAACCGCCGCGCCGGCGACGGCGAGTACCGTCACCCAGAGCAGCATCGAGCCCTCGTGATTGCCCCAGGCGCCCGCGAACTTGTAGATAAAGGGCTTCATCGAATGGCTGTTGGCGGCAACCAGGGCCACCGAGAGGTCGGTGCGCAGGAACAGCAGGACCAAGGTGAGGAAGGCGAAACTGGCGAGCGCCGCCTGTGCGACCGCGACGGGGCGGATCGCGCGTCCTAGTCCCTCCCCGCCCTGCATGAGCGCCATCACTCCCAGCGCGAGCTGGAGCAGCGACAAGGCCGCCGCGAGCCACAAAGCGGCGAGGCCGGCCTCGGCGATCATTCGACGCTGTCCGTCCGGTGGACCGGGCGGCCGTTCCGCTCGGCAAGCTCGGGCGGCATGTAATTCTCGTCGTGGCGGGCGAGGATCTCGGTCGCGGCGAAGCTGCCGTCGGCGCGGAAGCGGCCCTCTGCGATCACGCCCGCATTCTCGCGGAACAGCTCGGGCGTGATGCCGCGATATTCGACCGGCACGACGGCGTCGGTATCGTCGCCGACTAAGAATCGAATGGTGACTCCGTCCGGCTGGCGCTGGAGCGACCCCGCCTTCACCATGCCGCCGACGCGCACCGAGCGGCCGAGCGGGAGGCCCTTGGCGCGGACGTCGGCCGGGGCGTAGAAATAGCTCGCCTGGTCCTTCAGCGCGGACATTGCGAGCAGCACCGCGCCGAGCATCGCCGCCACCGCAATCAGCAGGAGCGCGAGCCGCTGGTTCTTGCGCTTCATTCGTCGCGGCCGATCCGGTCGGCGAGCCGCTCGGCGCACCGCATCTCCAGCCAGCTCAGCGACACTAGAGCCAGCGTGCCGGCGCCGGTGAGGCCGTAGGCGGCGAGGATGAACGGCCAGTGGTTCACTCGTTCGCCATCCGCCTGAGGCGCGCCTCGGCCTTGGCCCGGGCGAGCTCCGCGCGCATCCGCATCAGCACCACGGCGCCGAACAGCAAGGTGAAGCCGAGCGCCGAGGCGAGCAACGGCCACAGCATCGGCGCGGCGATCGAGGAGGTGCCGCGAAGGAAGCTGACGCTCTGGCCCTGGTGGAGGGTGTTCCACCAGACAACGCTGTAGTGGATCACCGGGAGGTTGATCGCGCCGACGAGGCCGAAGATGGCGACGACCCGCCCCTCCCCGCCGCGATCGCGATCCGCCTCGCCCAGCGCGATGAAACCGAGATAGAGAAAGAGCAGGACGAGCATCGAAGTCATGCGTCCGTCCCATTCCCAATAAGTCCCCCAAGTCGGCCGTCCCCACAGCGAGCCGGTGACGAGACACAGAGCGGCGAATACCGCGCCCGGCACGGCGATCGCCCGCGCCGCGACCGCGGCGAGCGGATGGCGCCAGACCAATTGCATCGCGCTCGCAACGGCGATCCCGGTCCAGCCGGCCATTCCGAGCCAGGCGGCGGGAACGTGCACGTACATGATGCGGACGCTCTCGCCCTGAAGATAGTCCCGCGGGCTCGCGAACAGGCCCGCGGCGAGCGCAGCAAGGGTAAGCAGCGCGCCGCTCCAGCCGAGCCAGCCGGTGAGCGGGCGCGCGATTTTGAGGAAGCGTGCGGGATTGGCGAAGATGTGCATGGGGCTCGCCGGCTTTCTAGCGGAGGGAGAAGGGACAGTCTATTTGACTGTCCCCGCTGGCCGAGGCGCTGGGGGAACAGCCAGATAGGCTGTCCCCCGAGCTGTCCCTAGCGCCCGATCAGCCGCATCGCCATCGTGTCGGCGACCGCGGCGGGGTTGCGCCCGGTCGAGTCGCTCTCCTCCCAGATTTGCTCGAGGCGGCCGGGGATGCCCTCGATGCGGCGGCGGACCGTGTCATGATCGCCGTCCTTCAGGAACTCGGTCGAGACGTTGATGATGCCGCCGGCGTTGATCACGTAGTCGGGCGCGTATAGGACGCCGCGCTGATGGATGCGGTCGCCGTCCCGCGGCGTCGCGAGCTGGTTGTTGGCGCCTCCGGCGACGATCGGCACCTCGAGCGCTGCAATCGACGTTTCGGTGAGGATCGCGCCGAGCGCGTTGGGGCTGAGCACGTCGGCTTCGAGCGTCATAATTTCGGCGGGATCGACAACGCTGCCCCCGACCTCGAGAGCGAGCCGTTCCGCTCGCTCGCGATCGATGTCGGCGAGGCTGATCCGGGCGCCGTCCGCGGCGGCCCGCCGGGCGAGGCCGCCGGCGACGCTGCCCGCGCCCTGGATCGCGATATGGAGCCCGGCCAGGCTGTCGCGGCCGAGCTTGCGGCGAACGGCGGCCCGGACGCCGAGATAGACGCCGTAGCTGGTGTGCGGCCCCGGATCGCCGCCGACCGCCCCCTCGGCCACCGGAAGGCCCGCCACGAAGCTCGTGTGACGCGAGATTTCGACGAGATCCGCGACGCTCATGCCGACATCTTCGGCGGTGACGTAGCGGCCGGCGAGCCCTTCGACGGCACGGCCGAACGCGCCGAGCATGTCCGGCGTCTTGGTCCGCGCCTCGTCGGCGAGGATCACCGCCTTGCCGCCGCCGAGCGGAAGACCGGCCATGGCGTTTTTGAAGCTCATCCCGCGCGACAGGCGCAGCGCGTCGGCCAGTGCTTCTCCCGGCGCGGCATAATGCCAGAAACGGACGCCGCCGGCGCCCGGCCCGAGGTGCGTCGAATGGACGGCGACGATCGCCCTGAGGCCGCTTTGCCGGTCGGTGACGAAGTGAACGAGCTCGTGATCGTCGAAGTCGGCAAAGTCCCAGGGGGCGTGCATCCGGTCTTGATCCTGTTCGAGGCGGGCGCGGAGACAAATGGGGCGATCGACGGGACTTGAACCCGCGACCCCCGGTACCACAAACCGGTGCTCTAACCAGCTGAGCTACGATCGCCACGGCGCACGGTATGCGCGCGCCGCGACATAAGCGGCGGCCCAGCGGCGGTCAAGGAATGTCACAGGCGGGCCACAGTCCTGCAACCCTACACTCCCCAGACCGTTACGGCTCCATCACGGCCCGCTACGGGCGCCGCTGGAGGGTAACATGACACTCGGCACGATCCTTCTCATCATCCTGATCCTGCTCCTGATCGGCGCGCTGCCGAGCTGGGGGTACAGCCGCGGCTGGGGCTACGGCCCGTCGGGGCTGCTCGGCATCATCCTGATCGTCATCATCGTCCTGCTGCTGATGGGCAGGCTCTAGGACCGCCGCGCCGGCGCGCCCCGGCGCGCCGGCACCCCTCTCTGCCTGATTTCGATCGCGGTCGCCGCGGTCCCCGTCTGGCGCGCCTTCCCTTCGGCGCGGGATGGGCTAAGGAGCGGCGACGATTGAAGTGAGGGCCTCATGGCGCGCGAACCATCCTATCCCGAAGACGCTCCGGTCGGCGGAGAGAGCGAGGCTGCGCAGGCGGCCGCCGCGGCCAAGGCCTCGGATCCGCGCCGGACCCGCCACCTCGTCGCGGGCGCGGCGATCGGCATCGGCTCGGCCGCTCTGGTCGCGGCTCTGCTCTACGCAAACCGGTCCCGGAAGGGCGACCGCAGCGACGAATAGAGAGTCGTGCAACGGGGGGGTGCAGTGCTGGGACCGACGATCGAGACCGACCGCCTGATCCTGCGGCCGCCCGCCGAGGCGGACCTCGACGGGTGGGCGGCCTTCATGGCGGACGAGCGATCGGCGCGCTTCGTCGGCGGCGTCCAGTCGCGCGCGTTGGCCTGGCGCTCGATGGCGACGATGACCGGAAGCTGGACCCTGAAGGGCTTCGGAATGTTCTCGGTGCTCGAGAAAGCGAGCGGGCGCTGGGTCGGGCGGCTGGGCCCGTGGCGGCCTGAGGGCTGGCCCGGGACCGAGGTGGGCTGGGGCATATCGTCCGCGCATTGGGGCAAGGGCTATGCGGCCGAGGGCGCAACCGCGGCGATCGACTGGGCTTTTGACGCGCTCGGCTGGGACGAGGTCATCCATTGCATAGACCCGGCCAATCTCGCCTCGATCGCGGTCGCGGAGCGCCTCGGCTCGGCCAAGCGCGGCCCCGGGCGCATGGCCCCTCCCTTCGACAATTATGATGTGGACATCTGGGGGCAGACGCGCGAGCAGTGGCACGTCAGGCGGCGGGCGCGATGATCGACTTCTCTTCCTTCAGCCTCGCTGACCTGCTTCCGTTCATCCTCGTCGGATTCGCCGCGCAGCTCGTCGACGGCGCCTTGGGGATGGCGTTCGGCGTCATCTCGAACACCCTGCTGCTGAGCCTCGGAATGCCGCCGGCCCACGCTTCGGCGAGCGTTCATGCGGTGGAATGCTTCACCACCGGCATTTCCGGGATCAGCCACGCTTTCTTCCGCAACGTCGACTGGCGGCTGTTCGGGCGCCTGGTGGTGCCGGGCGTGATCGGCGGCATTCTCGGCGCCTATGTGCTCACCCAGGTGCCGGCCGATACCGCGCGCCCGCTCGTCCTCGCTTACCTGACCATGATCGGAGTCTATCTGGTCTGGCGCGCAACCGGCCATCCGCCGCAGCCGCGCACCCCCCGCATCGTCGCGCCGCTCGGGCTGGTCGGCGGCTTCCTCGACGCCGCGGGCGGCGGCGGTTGGGGACCGGTGGTGACCTCGAACCTGCTCATCCAGGGCGCCGACCCGAGGAAGGTGATAGGCACGGTCAACATTGCCGAATTCTTCCTCACCGTTACCATCTCGGCGACCTTCATCCTCGCGCTCGGCATCGAGGACTTCACCAAGGCGGTCGTCGGGCTGCTCATCGGCGGCATCGCCGCGGCGCCGCTCGGCGGCCTGATCGTCAAGAAGCTGCCCGCCCAGCGGCTGCTGCTGATGGTCGGCGTCGTGCTCACCATCACCAGCCTCTACGGCATCTACCGCGCTTTCTCCTGATCGGTCTCGATCCCGCAGCGGGACGGCATCGAAGATTGAGGGCGAAACATGGTTGACGACGCGTTAACCTCGTTTCGCGGCGACTCGCCCGCTTGGCCCTCGATGGAGCGTCGTTCCGATGAGAAAAAGGTTCATTCTGCTCGCGGCCGGCCTGCTGCTCGCCGTCGGGGCCGCTGGGCCCAAGGAAGAAGCGCGGCTCGGCTACGATCCCGCGGTGGACCTCGGCGAGCCCGACCAACGCGTATCCGCCGCCGAGGTCGTCAACGTCTCCGGCTACCCGCCCTGCTCGCGCACGGTGACCGACCGCTGCATCCAGCTCCACGAGCGGCGAGTCCGTGCCGCTCTGGTCCGGCGTGCCCCGCCGGTCGCGATGGGCGGGCCGATCGAAGGCCGCGCGGGCTATCCCCACTGCTCGCGGCTGATCACCGACGAATGCGTCCAGCTGTTCGACCGCACACGGCGCCCGGTGCGCGCGGCTCCGGCGCGGCGCGCTCCGCCGCGCGACCCGGCAGGCGCAGAGACTCCGGGCATCTGAAGCTCAGCGCTCGCGCCCGTACCATTCGTCGAGGCGCATCAGCTGGTCATATTCGCCGTAGGGCGCATATTCGGGGTGGAGCTTGGCGGTGAACGGCTCGTCCCCGGTCAACCACCTTTGCGCCGCACCGACGAAGTTGCGCGCGGCGATGGCGGTGAAATCCGCCGGGTCGATTCCGCTGCGGCCGCCGACCGGGCTGCGGCAATAGCCGAGCCGCCCCGACGCGGTGCGGGCGAGCGACCAATATTCGAAGCTGGCCGGCAGCCCCTCTACGTCCGGGAAGCCGCCCCGCTCGGCGATCAGGCCGAGCAGCCCCAGCTGCATCGAATATCCCTCGGCCACCGCACGGGGACCCGGCGGCGTCCCCGTCTTGTAATCGACGATCGCGAGGGTGCCGTCGGCGTGCCGGTCGATCCGGTCCGCCATGCCCTGGAGCGCGATTCCCGCGACCTCCGTCTCGCCCCACGCCTCCGCCTTGAGCGGAACCCGCCCCGCCGCCTTGTTTCGCGCCACCTCCTCGGCGATCCAATCGACGGCATCGAGCAGGCGCGGCTGCCACAAAGCCCGCATCAGGGGGTGAGCGGCGGCGTCGCGGAGCAGGGCCTCGGCCCGAGCCCGCAGCCGCGCCGGATCGCAATCGTCTTCTTTCATCCAGGCCTCGAGCACCTTGTGGACCGCGTTCCCGCGCCAGGCTGCGCTCGGATCGGCGTCCGCCGCATCGAGCGGGGTGAGGCCGAGCATCTTGCGCGCGTAGAAAGCGAAGGGATCGGCCTTCAGCCGGTCGACCTCGGTGACCGAGATCGAGCGGGGCCGCGTCCCGGCGGGCGGAGCGGGCGCCGGCCGCTTCGCGGGATGGTGGCCTTTCGGCCTGTCGAGCGCGCGCGCCCAGTATTGGTGGAGAGGCGAGCGGGTAAGGCCGCCGGTCATCGCCTCCATCCTCAGCCAGAAGCGGGAGGGGATTGCGGGCGACCGGGCGTCGCGGCGGGCGCGGGTGACCAGCACCTGCCGGCCGCCGAGCGCGCTCGCGAAATCGTGGGCCGAGAGCCCGATGCGACGTTCGAGGCTCGGCAGGCCGAGCTCGTGCCGCAGCCGCGGCGCCAGCCAGGGATCGGGACTCGGCAGCTGCGGCCAGACCCCTTCGTTGAGGCCGCCGAGCACGACGAGGTCCGCCTGCTGGAGCCGCGCTTCGATGAGGCCCCAGATGAAAATGCGCGGATGCTGACCGTAAGGCGGGCGCACCGCGGTCGCCCTCATCAGCTGCTCGAGCATGGCCGGCAGGTTGTCCGGTTTCACGTGCGCCGGCCCCTGCCCCGCCGCCGCCTCCAGGCTCGCGAACAGCTCCGCCGCCGCGCGCCCGCCGGGGCCCGACCATGCGCCGTCGCCGCTGAGCGCGGTGACCGCCTCTCGCAGCGCGGCGAGCAGCACGCCGAAGGGAG
>DASPJJ010000015.1:0-12897 GCA_035628635.1 Allosphingosinicella sp. | reverse complement strand
GCGATCGCGGCGACGCGCTCGGCCTTCTTGGTCAGCTTGTAGGCCTGCTCGAGGCCGAGATCGTCCGCGGCGCGATCCTGAAGGACGGCGTCCGGATCGACGGCCGCGACACCAGGACTGTGCGCCCGATCGACGCGATGGTCGGCTTCCTGCCGCGCACCCACGGCTCGGCTCTGTTCACCCGGGGCGAGACCCAGGCGATCTGCACGACGACGCTCGGAACCAAGGACGCCGAGCAGATGATCGACGGCCTCGAGGGCCTCTCCTACCAGCGCTTCATGCTCCACTACAACTTCCCGCCGTACAGCGTTGGCGAGGTCGGGCGCTTCGGCGCTCCGGGGCGGCGCGAGGTCGGCCACGGCAAGCTCGCCTGGCGGGCGCTCCACCCGGTGCTCCCGACCCACGACGAATTCCCCTACACGATCCGCGTCCTCTCCGACATCACCGAGTCGAACGGCTCCTCGTCGATGGCGACGGTGTGCGGCGGCTGCCTCGCTCTGATGGACGCCGGCGTGCCGATCGCGCGGCCGGTCTCGGGCATCGCCATGGGGCTGATCAAGGAAGGCGACGACTTCGCGGTCATCTCCGACATCCTCGGCGACGAGGACCATCTCGGCGACATGGACTTCAAGGTCGCGGGCACCGAGGCGGGCATCACCTCGCTGCAGATGGACATCAAGATCGCCGGCATCACCGAGGAGATCATGCGAATCGCATTGGCCCAGGCCAATGAGGGCCGCGCCCACATCCTCGGCGAGATGGCCAAGGCGCTCGACCACAGCCGCGGCGAGCTGTCGGCCCACGCGCCGCGGATCGAGACCATGCAGATCGACAAGGCGAAGATCCGCGACATCATCGGCACCGGCGGCAAGATCATCCGCGAGATCGTCGCCACCACCGGCGCGAAGGTCGACATAGACGACGAGGGCGTGATCAAGATCAGCTCGTCGGACGTCAACCAGATCGAGGCCGCCCGCCAGTGGATCCTCGGCATCGTCGAGGAGCCCGAGGTCGGCAAGATCTATACCGGCAAGGTGGTCAACCTGGTCGATTTCGGCGCGTTCGTGAACTTCATGGGCGGCAAGGACGGCCTCGTCCACGTCTCGGAGATCAGGAACGAGCGCGTCGAGCGCGTGTCCGACGCTTTGAGCGAGGGCCAGGAGGTCAAGGTCAAGGTGCTCGAGATCGACCAGCGCGGCAAGGTCCGCCTGTCGATGCGGGTCGTCGACCAGGAGACCGGCGAGGAGCTGCCCGACACCCGCCCGCCGCGCGAGCCCCGCGAAGGCGGCGACCGCGGCCCGCGCGGCGACCGCGACCGCGGCCCGCGGCGCGACGGCGGCGGACGCGATCGTGATCGCGGCCCGAGGCGCGACGGCGGCGGAGACCGTGATCGCGGCCCGCGCCGCGAGGGCGGCGACCGCGACCGCGGAGAGCGCTCGTCGGGTGACCGCGGCGAGCGCGGTCGGGGCGGCGAAGGCGGCGACCGTGGCCGCGGCGGCGAGCGGGGCGGCGAACGCCGCGACCGCGACGACCGTCCGCAGCGCGAGCCGGAGGGCGACCCCGAATTCGCCCCGGCCTTCCTCGTCCGCGACGACGACTGAGCTTTCCGCTAGTCCTGAGCCGGTCGAAGGACTGACTCGATCGAAGAGGCCCTGCCAGCGATGGCGGGGCCCCTTTTCGTCGGCATTGACCGGCCAGCGCTGCCTGCCTAGGTTACATGTAACCGAAGGAGAGGCAGTCATGGCATCGGGTGCACGTCCGTCCCGCGACAAGGTTCGGAACCATCGCGCCCGGATGCGCGCGCAGGGGATGAAGAGCGTCCATTTCTGGGTGCCCGACGTCGCGTCGCCGGCCTTCAAGGCCGAGGCCGCCCGCCAGGCGCGTCTCGTCGCTTGCGCGACGCACGAGGCGGACGACCAGGCATTCCTCGATTCGATCTTCGACGACTAGACGGCAGGGGTACCGCGGTTGAAACGGGGGGAAATCTGGACGGCGGCAGGCGGCGGCGACTATGCGGGCAAGCCGCGCCCCGTCCTGATCGTGCAGGACGATGCCTTCGCCGAGACCGCGTCGGTCACGGTCTGCCTGCTGACAACCCACGAGGTCGACGCGAGCCTCGTCCGCATCCGCATCGCGCCGAGCGCGAACAACGGCCTGCGCGAGGTCTCGTTTGCGATGGCCGACAAGATCACGACAGTGGCACGATCGCGGCTCGGAGAACACCTCGGCGCCCTCACCCCCGCGGCGATGGCGCCGGTGAGCCGTGCGATCATGGTGTTCCTCGGGCTGGCGGGGCAAGCGCGCGGCTGAGGGGTGCCTCACACGAAGGCGCGAAAGAGCCGAGACGTGGCACACGCCCTATTTCGCCCGCGCCTTCATCGAGGCCGGCGCCCTTGCCTGGCCGAACGGTCTCGAATTCTCGGCGCACAGACTCCACGCGGGGCTGGCGGAGGCGAGGGCGCTGGTGCCGCAAGCGGCGTAGCGCAGGTGGCGGCGAGCGCCGCGACCGCGAAGACCGCCCGCAGCGCGAGCCCGAGGGCGACCCGGAATTCGCTCCGGCCTTTCTCGTCCGCGACGACGACTGAGCTTTCCGCTCGTCCTGAGTCTGTCGAAGGAGTGGCCCAAACGAAGAGGCCCCGCCAGCGAGGCGGAGCTTGTCCTTTTCGCGCGGAAGCGCGGATGACGCGGAGCAAGGAGAATGCGCCCAACCGATTTGATCCAGGTCTCCCTTGTTCCTGCCTGCGGCAAGCAACGCCACTGCGGGTGAGCCTGGTGACAGTCAGGTCAGTGTCACCGCCGCCGTTTTAGCGGTCAGCGGCGGCGCAGAACCAGCCGGTCCCGGCGGTCGGCTCGGCTCAAGCCGTGCGTACGAGGTTCAAAAGGCGGCGAAAGTCGCCGTCCACGGCATCGGACTTCCACCGGTTGATGAAGCGGCATACCACCTGCAGATTTCCTCTCTCGTAGTGACCATCGCTTTCGATCCGATCCAAGGAGCAGCAGAGGTCGAGGTCCTCCCGTTCGTCGAACTGCAAGGCTATCTCGCTTAAGGCACACAGGCCCTCTTGGGCGCTAATCAGGGCGTCCACATACTCCTCGAACTCACGCTGAGAGGCGAACCGCACCTCCTTGTTCTTGACTCTCCGAAGCTCCTGCTGCGCGTTTGACCGCGCTGCAGTGCTCATCGCTCGGCGGACCATCATTGCTACGGCGATCTCGCGACGGTTGAAAACCCGACCACCGGTATTCCCGCGACGTGATGCTGCCTTGTCTTCCCATTCTTTACGATGTGTCCAAGGCGTCAGGTCCTCACCGTTCACCAGCGCCAACGCAAAGCCACTGTAGTCAGGACCGAGCTGCTGTAGCGTTGCCTCCGTGGTGAAGAAGTCGTGAGACTTAGGGTGGAGCGCCTTCCATTCTAGTCGGTTGCCAAACACATTTGTGTTGCGCCACGGCTGTGCCGGCTTCCGGTAGAATATACCATTCTCAGGCTCTCCGGAGCGTGCGCTCGGATCCGGCTCTCGATTGATGCTCGCCGCAGCGTCCGTGGTCACGGTCCACCACAGGAGGTCTCCCTGCTTGTGCAGCCAGAGATCGTTTTGGCTCTCAACGATTATTGACCCCAGGTTGAACCACCTGCTGGCCACCGCAGCGGTAGGTGGCAGTCCCTTGGCCGTCTTGAGATGTTTTATGCTAAACTGGACGAAGCCCTCGCGGTCGCCTGTCTCCCAGTAAGCGTGCGCGCGCTCGTCCTGCATCGTGGCTATGTAACCACCCGCCAGGCAGCCGGGCCATTCGAAGTTCTCGCGGCCAAAGTTCGCAACGAAGATTCTCCGTGGCGAGACTGCCTCACAGAGGTATGATTTTGTCGGCGTCGACAAGCCTCTCAATCCTCCCGCACGAGCTCTACATGACTGACGCCCAGCGCGGATGCGAGTTCGTAGAGTGTGACGACGGTCGGATTGCGGCGACCGCTTTCGAGCTTGCTCAGATATTGCTGGCTCAGCCCGCACCGCTCCGCGAGCTGCTCCTGCGTTAGCGCCGCCTCCTTCCGGAGGCGCGCGGCGTTGCGGCCGACCAGCTTGCGCATGTCCATGCACAGAGAGATGGCCCTGCCGTCGCGCAGAGTTTATCAACTATAATATGTGGAAACCGGCCCCGATTCGGCGCTTTCCGAAGAATGGGTGTGCGCTTGGTTGACCGGAGCTGGCGAGGAGAAGCCGCGGCTCCGCAGATCGGCTCGGAGGCTTGCCGCGGAATTGCACCGGGCGCGGCTCTACGGGGTGGCGGCGTACGCGGCGGTGGCCGTCGACGCGATCGATGATGCGCACTGCGAAGGATGCAATCGCTCGGGAGATGACGACCGCGCAGACGGGGACAGTCACTAGTGACTGTCCCTGAGACCGCCGCCCGTTGCGCGGACCCGGGCAGCGGGGCACGGTCCTGCCATGAACGATGACGACCTGATCCGGGCGGCGGCGATCATCGCGGGTTGCGGCGACGTCGGCGACGAGGAGCAGGCGGAGCGGCTGGTCGCGGCGGGGTTCGAGGAATCGGTGGCCTACCGGCTGGTCGCGTTCCTGCCTTCGGCCTTCGCCCGGCCGGTGCTCGAGGAGCTGGGCGTCACGGAGTTCGGCGGCGCGTCGGTCGTCGACGAGGACGGACGCTGGATCAGCGTCTGGCTGGAGGACCAGCCGGAATATTGCGCGGCGCTGGCTTTGGCGCGCGAGCATCGCAGGGTCGGGATCATCCCCCGCGAAATCTACGAGGCGATCGTCTACGGCACATCCGAGATCGACGCGCTCAGCAACGCGCTCAACGACGGGCTGAAGGTCGACGGCTCAACCCTCGCGATCGCGCTCAACTCCCCCAGCCACGCCCGCCACGTCGTGCGCGACGCCAGTCGGAGCGAGTCCGGTGAGCGCGGCGCCTGGCACGAAGGCGGCGGCTGGGCAGCGATGCGCGCCCGGCTGCAGGCCCTGTCCGGCTGGCTGAAGAAGCTGCGGGCCTCGCCGCCGCCGCCCGAGGCGCGGTGGGTCGTGGCGCTGGACGCCGAATCCATCCGGGTGACCGACGATTCCGGTGAGACGCGCGCCGTGGCGAAGGCGGAGCTTTGCGGCGTCGCGATAGAGACGAACGGCTCGGGCCCCTGGGGCGCGGATATGTGGTGGCAGCTCTTCGCCGCCGACGGCAGGCTCGCCTGCGCCTTCCCCCAGGACGCGACCGGCGGGCAAGCGGCGATCGATGACCTCGCCCGGCTCCCCGGCTTCGATCAGGACGAGATGATCCGGGCGATGCGCTCGGCGGACGATGCGGTCTTTCAGGTCTGGCGGCGGGAGCATTGAGCTCCCCCCTTCGTCCGGGCGCCATTGCGGGCGGGGCGGAAGCGGTTCAGACCCGGGCGATGGGCACCTCAGTCCGATATGCCGCCGCCCTCGCGCTCGCGCTCGCGCTGCCTGCGGGCGCCTTCGCCGCGCCGCCTGCCCTCCCGAACGCCCTCGACGCTTCCGGCGCTTACAATGAATGGCATGCCGAGCCGTGCCGGCGGCTGATCGATCAGTGCGAGGATTATGTCTCTCCGACGGGAGCGGAGCAGGTTTCCGGGCTGTCCTGCCGGCGGCTGGGGCCGGACCGGGCGCGCTGCCGCTTCACCGTGGCCGACGGCGCCGGCTATCGCTGCCGGGCGCTGCTGCGCGACGTGACCGGGACCTATGGCCGGTCCTGGGTGGCCGAGCGGTCGCGGCGGGACGGCGTGCCCTATGCGCTGCGCGTCCGCTGCCGGGAGGCGGGGAGGAGGGGACAGTCAGATAGACTGTCCCCGGAATTATCCGCGACGCCAGCGGGGGCTGTCGGATGGTAGGAAGCGGGTGATATCTGGATTGCCTCCGTTTCGAATCAGGAGGCGAATCATGCCGAAGAGGACGGCCCTTCGACAGGCTCAGGGCGAGCGGGTATGGCGCTCATGCTCCCCAAAATGAGCCAGCGCCGCCGCGACGCGTTCCTCAAGGCCCTTCGGGAGACGGGGAACCAGAAGCCGGCCGCTGAGCGCGCCTGCGTGTCGCCGAGCTGGGTGCTGAAGGAGCGCAAGGCGAACCCTCCGTTCGACGCAGACTGCCGCGCCGCGATCGAGGCGGCGAAGGCGGAGCTGCGCGACGCCGGTTCGAACGCTCCGCCGACGGGCTGGGGCCATCTCGACGGGGTCGAGCTGGTGGTGCGCGGCGGCGGCGGGCGGGGCGGCAGGCGCGTCCTGATCGCGCGGGCGCGGACGCGGCAGATCACGCCGCGGGTGGAGCAGCGCCTGCTCCAGGTGCTCGGGGCGACCTGCACCGGCGACGCCGCCTGCCGCGCGGCCGGCGTGAGCAAGTCGGCGGTGTGGAATCACCGCCAGAGGTGGGCGGCCTTCGACGCGAAATGGAGCGGGACGGTGGTCCGGGCGCACGAGCGGCTCGAATGCGGGCTGCTCCGCAACGCGCAGAACCTGTTCTCCGCGACCGAGGCGCCGCCCGATCGGCCGATGCCGCCGATGACCTTCGCGCAGGTCGTCCACCTGCTCCACATGCACAAGCACGCGGCGCTCGGCCTCGGCAAGGCGCCGGGCGTCAGGTGGCGGCCGCCGCCGACGCTCGCCGAGCTGGCGCCCGGCATCTGGCGCAAGCTCCAGGCTTTCGAGCGCGACCGGACGAGGGGCGAGGAGGAGATAGGGCGAGACGAGGCGGAGTGGGCCGAGCGCAGGGACAGTCTATCTGACTGTCCCCCCACGGGGACGGCAGCGGGGACAGTCAGATAGACTGTCCCCGACCTCGCGATGAGCGGCACCGAACCGTCCGGCGCGCCCGGCGTTTCACCCGGATGAGCTTCGCCCTCGTCCTCGTCCTGATCGCTCTCGCCGGGCTCGTCGCGGCCGTGTGGACGATGGCGCGCGGGCTGCTGCAGGACGATGCCGCCTATCGCCGCGCGCAGAAACGGGGCGGGCTCGGGCTCGCCGCTTTGCTGCTCGCGCTCGGAATCGTCCAGGTCGGGCAGACCGAGCGGGTGGTGCAGCGCCTGACCGCGCCGGAGGAGGACGGGAGCTGGAACGCCGTGTCGATCGACGGGCGACCGGTGGCGGCGGGGGCGTGGCGGATCTCGGTCGAGCGCGGCAGGGTCTCGGGCGGGCGGGACGATTGCAACGACTGGGGGTATCAGGAGCCGCAACGCGAAGGCGGGCAGCGGCTGATCGTCTCGACCCTGGTCGGCTGCCGCGAGGACGATCCGGCGCGCAGGGGCTATTGGGCGATGGCGACCGCGCCCGATGCGGTGCTGGAGCTCCGCGGCGACGGGAGGCTGCGGCTCGCCGCGCGGGGCCATGAAGGGCTGTTCCGCCGCTGCCGCTGGACGCGCGAGGCGCCGCCGCCGGGCAGCCGGAGCACCGCGCGGCAGGTCTGCCTGTAGGGACAGCCTCCCCGGCTATCCCCCCGGGGAGCAGAAAGGGGACAGCCAGCTAGGCTGTGCCCGCGCGAATCGCAGGAGTCGGGCCGGTTCCACATCTAAGATTATGAAAATGTTCGCTTTTCAGCGATTTTCCCGCTTGACTCGCATTTCAAGGGCATTTTACCTCCGCTCCATCTTAACCCATTGAGAGCAGGAGAGAATTTGGTGGCGAAGGTGAAAGAGAGCGGGGTCCGCACGACGGGCGGGAACGGCAAGTCCGGGGGCGGCGGCAAGACCGGGGGCACCAAGGGGCTGACCCTGATCGGCACCGAGGGCGCCGACACGCTGCGGGGTGGCGAAGGCAATGACGTGCTCGACGGCCGCGGCGGCAACGACGCGCTCTACGGCGGCGCGGGCAGCGATTATCTGATCGGCGGCCTCGGCGACGACGTCCTCGACGGCGGCCTCGGCATCGACCAGCTCGACGGCGGCGCGGGCAACGACCGCTACGTCGTCGACAATGCGTCCGACTTCCTGATCGAGCGGATCGACGGCGGCATCGACACGGTTGAGAGCTCGGTCAGCTACGCGCTCATGCCGGAGCTCGAGCATCTGACGCTCACCGGCGCCGTGGCGATCGACGGCACCGGCAGCTGGCGCGACAATCAGCTCGCCGGCAACGATGCCGCGAACCGGCTCGACGGCCGCGAGGGCAATGACGTGATCGACGGCAAGGGGGGCGCGGACCTGCTCACCGGCGGGCTCGGCGCCGATACGTTCGCGTTCACGACCGCGCTCGGCGGCGGCAATGTCGACACGATCGCCGACTTCGCTGCGGGCGCGGACCGGATCGCGCTCGGCCAGGCGGCGTTTGCGGGCCTCGCGCCGGGCGCGCTCGCCCCGGGCGCGTTCGCGACCGGCGCGGCGGCCGACGCCGACGACCGCATCGTCTACGATCCGGCGACCGGCGCGCTGTCTTTCGACGCGGACGGTGCGGGCGGCGCGGCCGCGCTGACCTTCGCGATGCTGCAGCCCGGCCTCGCGCTCGGAGCGGCCGACTTCGTCGTGATCTGAACCTGGTCCCGCGGGGGAGTCTCCGAGCTCAGTCGTTGAGCGCCGGCTCCCTCGCTTCGCGCGCCTGGTGCGCGGCATCCTCGGCGAGGAGGCGGCGCGAGCGCACGATGAGATCGACCCAGTCGGCGAAGGCGGCTGCGAGGCCGGTGACGAGATCCTTGATAGGGCCCTCGGTCAGGCATCCGTCGGCGTCGAAGCTGTCGTCGGTCACGCGGCCGAGATAGGCTTCGGGCTGCTGCATCACCGGCATGTTGAGGAACACGCAGGCCTGGCGCAGCTGGTGGTTGGCGCCGAAGCCGCCGATTCCGCCCGGCGAGGCGCTGACGATCGCCGCGGGCTTCCTGTCCCAGACGCTCTCGCCGTAGGGGCGCGACCCGACGTCGACCGCGTTCTTGAGCACGCCGGGCACGCCGCGATTATATTCGGGCGTGCAGAAGAGGATGCCGTCGGCGGCCGCGATCTCCCTGCGGAAACGGACATATTCGGGCGGCGGCGCGGCGTCGTAATCCTGGCTGTAGAGCGGCAGGTCGCCGATCTCGACGATCCGGCAATCGAGCTTGTCGGAGGCGAAGGCGCAGATCGAGCGCGCCACCTTGCGGTTGATGCTGCCCTCGCGGAGGCTGCCGACGACGATCGCGATGCTGTGCCGGTCCATGTCGGTGTCCTTTTCGAAGTCCCGATCGTCAATGAACGCTGGCGGAGAAGGTTGCGCGGCCGCGGGGGGCGCGGCAATTGCTTGGCGGATGATCCGGAGTGTCCCCCTTGGCGCACCAGCGCACCGTCTGGCCTTGCTCGGATGCCTCCTGCTTGCCGTCGCGGCCTGCGCGGTGGGGCCGCGGGCGCCGCTCGCGCCCCGGACGCCGGGCGAGGAGCTGATCGTGATCGAAAGCGATCACGGACCGTTTTGCGGGCGGTGCGAGACTCTGAAGATCACCGCCTCGTCGACCGGCCAGGTCTGGATCGAGCTGGGCTATTGGGCCGGCGAATACAGCATCTGGCAGGTGCGGCGCCGCCGGACACGCGTGACGCCCGAGCGGTTCGCAAAGCTCCGGGACCATCTGCGACCCCACCGGCCGCAGGGCGAGCTGCTGCTTGACCGTCCGGAATCCTGCGCCTTCTTCGAGGACGATCTCGGCGGAGTCCGGGTCCAATGGCGCGGCGGAGGGGAGGATGCCCGGCTCCGCTACAATTACGGCTGCGACGGGGATACGCGTCGCGCCCTCGCGGACGCGCTGAGGACAGCGCTGCGCCCGCTCGGGATCCGCGGATTGCAGACTCTTCCGGGTTCGCCGACGGCAGCCCTGCTATTGCGCGTTGAGGTCGACGCTGCCTGAATTGACGTCCACTTCGACGGGCGCGTTGCCGAGCGCGTTTCGGGTCTGCTCGAACAAAGCCTCGGCCTCGTTCGACAGGCGGCGCTCCTGTTCGGCGACGAGATTCTCCGCCCCCGCTTCATATTCGCGGCCCTTGTTCTCGACCTCGCCCGCGATGGAGTTGAACTGCTCGGCGACCGACGGCTCCTCGCTGCAGGCGGCGAGGGCGAGGAGGGCCAGCGGGGCGAGATCGAGGAGGCGCATGTCGGCTCCGGACGGCCAAATGGAAGTGGGGAGCTTCTGTTGCTCGGTGCTCCCCGTACCGCCGTAACCGCTTCTGTTGCCCGGTGCGATCCAACCGCGCTTTTGTCCTTGTAACTCAGTCCGTGAGGACCTTGTTACGCGGCAATTGCGAGCGCCTCGTTATCGTTGGCACTTGTGTGATGGGCCGTTGCGGTGGTCCCATTCCGGGCGAAAGCTGCGCTTTTCAACACACGTCGATCCTA
Organism: Allosphingosinicella sp.; assembly: GCA_035628635.1. Taxonomy (GTDB): domain Bacteria; phylum Pseudomonadota; class Alphaproteobacteria; order Sphingomonadales; family Sphingomonadaceae; genus Allosphingosinicella. Next base: position 2,597 of record DASPJJ010000015.1, on the reverse strand, counting down.
GTTCGGCCCCATCAGCTGAGCCGCTGGGGCGGCACGCTTCATGCGTGTCGTCCCTGTGGCTCGGCCCACCTGGTGGAGCCGCCGGGTACCGCCCCCGGGTCCGCTGCGTCTATTGTACACAACACTTTATCGCCATAGCCGGGCAAGCCCGGCACCACCCATATAGGGCGTTTGCGGCTAATTTGAAGGGCCCGCCCCTCCGGACCGCGCCCGCAGCTCGTCGCGGATTTCGCGCAGCAGAAGCACCTCTTCCGGATCCGCCGCCGGCGCGGGCGGGGCGGCATCGCGCTCCATCGCCCGCCGCAGCGCCTTGACGATCAGGTAGATGATGAAGGCGACGATCAGGAAGTTGGCCAGCGCCGTGACCAGCTGGCCGTAGCCGATCATCGGCACGCCGGCTTCCTTCAGCGCCGCATAATTGTTGGGGTCGATGCCGGCCGGCGCGTCGCCGAGCAGGATGAAATAGCTCGAGAAATCGAGCCCGCCGAAGATCCAGCCGATCACCGGCATCAGCACGTCGTCGGTCAGCGAGGCGACGATGCCGGTGAAGGCCGCGCCAATGATCACGGCGACGGCCAGGTCGACGACGTTGCCGCGGCTGATGAATTCGCGAAAGCCCCCCATGATCCCCTCCCGATAGTCGTTGCGGATGCAGAGGCGAATGCCTAACTCATCCGCGTCGTCTTCGATAGGGAGGGGCAAGACCCGATGACCCGCACGCGCCTGCTCGCCATCTTCGCGCCGATCCTCGTCCTCCTCTCCGCCTGCGGCATCAATTCGGTGCCGGCCGCCGAGGAAGTCGCCAAGGCGCGCTGGGCCGACGTCCAGGTCTATTATCAGCGCCGCGCCAATCTGATCCCGAACCTGGTGGCGACGGTGCGCGCCGCCGCCGCCTCCGAGGAGAGGATCCTCACTAACGTGACCGAGGCGCGCGCCAACGCGACCAGGATCACGCTCACCCCCGAGCAGCTCAGCGATCCGGCGGCGATGTCGCGCTACCAGGACGCGCAGAATCGCCTCAGCGCCGCGATCATCCCGCTCCGCCAGCTCCAGGAGCAATATCCCGAGCTCCAGAGCCAGCGCAATTACGGCACCCTGATGAGCCAGCTGGAAGGCACCGAGAACCGGATCGCGATCGCCATCCGCGACTATAACGAGGCGGTGAGGGCCTATAATACCGAGATCCGAACCTTCCCCTCGGTGATCGGCGCGCGCGTCATCCACGGCGCGCAGGCGATGGTGCCGTTCCAGGCGACGACTCCGAACGCCGACCAGGCGCCGACGGTCGATTTCGGCAACGGCGGCTGACCGGCCGGCTCAGCTCCAGGTGCGGCCGACCCTCCTTTTCGCGCTCGCGCTGCTCGCCGCCGGCTGCGATGCGCAGACGGCCGCGCCCGCAAATGCTCAGAGCGTCCGCTTCCCCGCCCTCACCGGGCGCGTCGTCGATCGCGCGGACCTGCTGAGCCCGGAGCATGAACGGCGGATCGAGGCGGCGTCGGCCGCGGTCGAGCGCGAGGTCGGGCCCCAGTTCGTGGTCGCGACGGTCGACAGCCTGGAGGGCCGCCCGATCGAGGAATATGGCGTCGACCTCGGCCGCCACTGGGGCGTGGGGCGGCGCGGGCACAATGACGGCGTCATCCTGCTGGTCGCTCCGAACGAGCGCAGGGTCCGGATCGAGGTCGGCACCGGGCTCGAGCGACGGGTGACCGATCCGTTCGCTTCCGAGGTGCTCCGCCGCTTCGCGCTTCCGCGCTTCCGGCAGGGCGACATGGCCGGCGGCATCCTCGCCGCGAGCGATGCGATCGTGTCGCGGCTCCGCTCGCCGAAAACCGACGCGCAGCTCGCCGCCGAGGACGGTCTCGTCCTGTGATCCGGCGCCTCCTTTTCCTTGTCGCGCTTGCGCTGGCCGTGCCTGCCGCTGCGCAGAATTTCCCGCCGTTGACGGGCCGGGTCGTGGACGCGGCGAACCTGCTCGACCCCGCGCAGGAGGCGGAGCTCACCCAGCGGCTCGAGGCGCTCGAGCAGGCCTCCTCGCGGCAGCTCGTCGTCGCGACCGTCCCGAGCCTCGAGGACCGTCCGATCGAGGATTATGGCTACCAGCTCGGCCGTCATTGGCAGATCGGCCAGAGCCAGGCGAACAACGGCACCATCCTTCTGGTCGCACCCAACGAGCGCAAGGTCCGCATCGAGGTCGGCTACGGGCTGGAAGGAATCCTCACCGACGCGCTCTCGCACCAGATCATCCAGGAGCAGATCCTGCCGCGCTTCCGCGAGCAGGACATTCCGGGCGGGATCATCGCCGGCGCGGGTGCGATCATCGAGCAGCTCGGCGCTCCGCCCGAGCAGGCCGAGCAGCGCGCGCTCCAGGCGGCCGAGGCGCAGCGGGCCCGCTCCAGCGATTCGGGCGGGACGCCGATCGGCCTCATCTTCTGGATGATCGTGCTGTTCTTCGTGATCGTTCCGATGCTTCGCCGCGCCCGCCGCGGACGCCGCTACGGCCGGCGGCGCGGCGCCTGGGGCAGCCCGGTCGTGATCTGGGGCGGCGGGGGCGGCTGGGGCAGCTCGGGCAGCAGCTGGGGCGGCGGCGGAGGCGGCTG
>DASPJJ010000014.1:0-30149 GCA_035628635.1 Allosphingosinicella sp. | reverse complement strand
CTCGGCATGGATGGTCTGCGTCCCCTGGATGAAGGTCAAAGCGCGCAGGCGGTCGCGATAGACGGCCGCCAGCTCGAAATCCATCGCTTCGGCCGCTTCGTTCATCAGCTTGCCGAGCTTGGCCTGGACCTGGGTCGATTTGCCGCCGAGGAACGCCTTGGCATCGCTCACCAGCTCGGCATAGCCCGCTTCATCGATACGGCCGACGCACGGCGCCGAGCAGCGCCGGATCTGGTAGAGCAGGCAGGGCCGCGAGCGATTGGCGAAGAAGCTGTCCGAGCAGCTTCGCAGCAGGAACAATTTCTGCAGCGCATTGAGCGTGTTGCGCACCGATCCCGCGCTCGCGAAGGGCCCATAATATTGCCCCTTCGCCCGCCGCGCGCCGCGGTGGAGCTGGACCCGCGCAAAGTCATGATCCTCGCGCAGCAGGATGAAGGGGAAGCTTTTGTCGTCGCGCAGCAGGACATTGTAGGGCGGCCGGTAGCGCTTGATCAGCTGCGCCTCGAGCAGCAGCGCCTCGGCCTCGGTGTTGGTGGTGACGATCTGCATCGAGCGGGTCTGCGCCACCATCCGCTGTAGCCGCTTCGACAGCCGCGACACCTGGGTGTAGTTCGCCACCCGGTTCCGCAGCGATCGCGCCTTGCCGACATAGAGCACGTCCGCTTTGGCATCGAGCATCCGGTAGACTCCGGGCCGCACCGGCAGCGTCTTCACCACCCCCCGGATCGCGGCCACCCCCGCCTCGATGTCGGGCAGATCGGAGCCGCGCACCGTGTAAGCGGATCTCTCCTCGCTGAAGCGATCGGTGGGCGACTCAGCCATCGCTGCCTTCATCCCGATTCGCGTGTCCGAAACCGGACGAAGGTCCGGAAAGTCCGTGTCCTACGCGCGCGCGCGCGAGTCCGGCCCGAATGCCGGGGAAGCCCTGACGCGAGGGGCGGCGCATGGCTGAAAGGCTGTCCGGACGGTCCATTACGGAGGCTAAAGCAGACGAATTCCTACATTAAAAGGGGCGGCGGCGGGTGGTGTCCCTGCCGACTTGCGGATCGCCGGCACCCCCGCCCCGATGACCGATACCGCGACCGATGCGGAGCAGTTGAGAAATTTTACCCAGATCGCCATATAGCGAAGGGATAGAGATAGGAGGCATATCCTAATCCGCGCGCTATCCGGCGCGCCGGGCCGTCAAACCGGCCTGAGTCGACGGCCGTTCGAAAAGCCTGTTTCACCGGGTGCGACGGGTACGCCCGTCGAGGCTTTGGTGGGATACGGTTGTCAAAGCAACCGACCGACTGGCAGAGAAAGATAGCCTGACCATGAAAGGGCGAGCATCCATGCTCGCCCTTTTTCGTCCACCCCATTTAGCGAACGACGTCATTCGCGAAGACATTGGCGTGGCTCCCGCTAATCTCGACCGTCACGCGGCGCTGTCGCGGTCGGCGATCCCCGCGCGGCGCAGGGCCGCCCGCAGCGCCTCCATCTTGGTCGCATTGGCCCGGATCGCCTCGGTCGCGGTCGGCGCCTGGGTGCTGATGCCGGCGTTGATCAGGACGATGTCCGGCTCGCGGGTCACCTGCCCCGTCGCGACCACGTCGAGTCGGGTGCCGCCGATCGGGCGCACCTGCGCCGTCTGGGCGAGGAGGGGCGCCGCGAGCGACAGCAAAGCCGCGCTCAATATCGTCCGCATCATCATCTGCCTGTCCTTTGCTGGGGGACGGCGACGGTGCGCCGCTGCCGGCCTCGTGGCAACCGCGGCGAAGAGCGCGCCGATCTGCTAAGGTGCGGCGATGGCCACGACGGACGATTTCCGGCGGATCGCGCTCTCGCTGGCGGGCGTCGAGGAGCGGTCGCACATGGACCATCCCGATTTCCGGGTCCGCGGCAAGGTCTTCGCGACCCTCTTCTATCCCGACCGGTCCTGCGGGATGGTCGTGCTGATGCCTGAGCAGCAGGAGGATTTCATCACACTGGCGCCGGATGCGTTCCGTCCCGCCGCCGGCGCCTGGGGCCGGCGCGGGAGCACCGTGGTGCGCCTCGACGCGGTGAGCGAAGACCTGCTCGAGGCGGCGCTGGCTGCCGCCTGGCGCAAGCGCGCCTAGTTCGTGCGGCCCAGGCCGGCGATGGTCTCGTCGATCATCGCGCGGTCGGCGGCGGCGTCCAGGCGGTCGCGGATCAGGCGCTCGGCGGCGGCGGCGGCGGCGTCGACGGCTTTCGCGCGCACCTCGGCGAGCGCGGTCCGCTCGGCGGCGGCGATGCGGTCCTCGGCCATGTGGGTGCGGCGCTCGATCAGGCGCGCCGCGTCGGCCTCGGCCTGGACGCGGATCGCCTCCGCCTCGTGGCGGGCGCGCTCGAGCAGAGTGGCGGCGTCGGCTTCGGCGCTCGCCTGCTTCGCCTCATATTCGGCGCGCAGGGCCTCCGCTTCGGCGCGCAGTCGCTTCGCCTCGTCGAGCTGCTCGCGGATGCCGGCGATCTTGCGGTCGAGCGCCGCGCCGATCACCGACGGCACGCGCTTCCAGATCAGGATCGCGAACACCATGACCATCGCCAAAGCGATCCAGGCCGGCGCGTCGAGCCCGAAGGCGGTCGGCGTCGGATGATGCTCCGGGGCCCCCTGGTGGGCGTCGGTGGCGTGGGTCTCGGGATGCGCCGCCGGCGCGTCGGGCACGGGGCTCGGATGCTCAGCCATTGCTCGCCTTCACGGCCGCGGCCGCTTCCTCCTGGGTGACGGCGATGCCCGCCAGCCGCTGCGCCATGTCGCGCGCGGCTTCGGCCGCGACGTGCTCCAGCGCGGCGAGCGCCTCCCGCCGCGCGGCGGCGATGCGCGCTTCGGCCGCCTCGATGCTCGCCGCGGTCTCGGCATTGGCCGCCTGCATGCGCTGCTCGGTGACCCGCGCGCTCTCGGCCTTGGCCGCCGCGGCGAGCTTCAGCGCCTCGGCCCGGCTCGCGTCCAGCCGGGCGCGCCAGGCCGCCTCGATCGAGTCCGCGGCCTCGCGCGCCGCCTGCGCCAAAGCGATGTCGTCGGCGATCTGACGATCGCGCGATTCGACCGTCGACTGGATCTTCGGCAGCATCGCGCGGCCGATCCCGAAATAGATCAGGCCGAGCACCAGCAGCAGCCAGAAGAACTGCGAGAAGGCGACGTCGGCGAGCTGGTTGATCTGGGGCATGGGGTTCCCTCGATGGGGACAGTTGCCGGCAACTGTCCCCGCTTACACCTCAGCGGGCGTAGAGGATGATCATCGCCACGGCGAAAGCGATCAGGCCGAGCAGCTCGGCCGCCGCGAAGCCGATGAACAGGCGGCCCTGCTGGCTGTCGGCGGCGGCCGGGTTGCGGATCGCGCTCTCGAGGAACGAGCCGAAGACGTTGCCGACGCCGACGGCGGCAGCGCCGACTCCGATCGCGGCGAGGCCTGCGCCGATAACCTGGGCGGATGCGAGGTCCATGATATTCTCCTTTGTGAAACGCTTGCAAAGACTGCGTGAAAGCTCAGTGAAGGTTGACCGCGTCGTTGATGTAGAGCGAGGTCAGCAGGGCGAAGACATAGGCCTGGATCGCGCATACCAGCAGCTCCAGCGCCATCACGCCCATGATGAAGACGAAGGACAGCACGCTGACCAGCGGCCCGGCGACGCCGCCGGCGTTGATCCCGCTGACCACGAACGAGCCGAACACCTCGACCAGGATGTGGCCGGCGATCATCGCCACGAACAGCCGCAGCGCGAGGCTGAACGGGCGCACCATGAACGACAGCAACTCGATCAGGAAGATGAGCGGGAGCAGCACCTTGGGCGTGCCGTGCGGGATGAACAAGGAGAAGAAGTGGAAGCCGTGCTTCCAGAAGCCGACGATCAGCACGATCGAAAAGCTGATGATCGCCATCACGCCGGTGACGGTGAACTGGCTGGTCACCGTGAAGGGGTGCGCGCCGGCGAGGGCGAACGGCATCAGCCCGATCAAATTGGCGACCAGGATGAACATGAAGATCGTGAACACCCAGGGCACGTAGCGGCGGCCCTCCGGGCCGACCGTGGTGGCGAGCATCGAGGTGACGAAGCCGGTCACCCCCTCGACCGCGACCTGCCAGCGGCCGGGCACCAGCTGCCGCTTCATCCCGCCGAGCATGAACAGCCAGATGAGGCCGAGCACGATCAGCATCCACAAGGCGCTGTTGGTGAAGGCGAACGGACTCCCGAGATCGCCCGCCAGCGGCGCGATCTGGAACTGATGCATGGGATCGATTCTGCTTTCGGCGGCCACTCTTCAAACTTCCCCGAGCCTATTGCGGGCTCTGCTTCGAAATCTTCCAAACTTCCCACATGGCGACGCCGAACCCGACGAACAGCATCGCCACCCAGATCGCCTGCGTCCCCGCCATGCGGTCGATCGCATAGCCGATCAGGGCGCTCCCCAACGGGTAGCTGATCAGGACCGAGAGAATGCGCATTCCCTGGGCCTGCCCCCTCCCCTGCCTGGTGCCGGGAAGCTGGGTGCGCGCCGCTTCGTCCGCCTTCGCCCGCCGGATCCGCTCGTCGAGCGAAGCCAGGCGCGCATCGGGGGGAGACTGGTGGTCCTGCCGGGGATCGCTTTCCGCCATGCCGTTCTTCCATGTGCGGCCGCGGCTCGAAAAAGCGCGGGCCGACGGGGCGTGGGACATGCCGGCGAACGAACCCGCCAAGGCGCGGTTCCTTTAGAAACGGGGTCCGGGCAAGTCAACAGCGCTCCTGCTGCACTGCGGCATGGCGGGGACAGTTACTTTCACCCGCGGCGCCAGCCAGCCCCGCACCGCCGTGATGAAAGTAACTGTCCCCCCTCCAGCTCCGGCGCCTCATGGGGACAGTTACTTTCACCCGCGGCGCGGCAAGCCCTTCACCGCCGCGGGTGAAAGTAACTGTCCCCCTGCTACCGGCAATAGCCCGGCCGCAGGACGGGCGCGGTCCCTTCCCTCCGCCGCCAGACCTCGTCGGGGAGCAGATAATATTGGCCCGGCCCCACCCTGGCGGCGAGGATCTCGCAGGCGGCGGCGACTCCCACCTCCTCGACGCGGGCGCGGCGCAAGCCGGCGAGCTCGGTATAATGGGCGCGGCGGCGGATGTTGACCGCGTCCATCTCGGCGCGGATGCGCGGCGGCGCGGAGCCGACCAGGCCGAGATAGCCGTCATATCGCTCGCCGACGAGGCCGGTGGCGCGCAGCTCGGAAGCGGTTTCCTGCAGCGCCGCGGACGCCGCGCCCGCGACGGCCAGCAGGAAAGCGGCGGCGATGAGCGCGGCGCGTCTCATCAATAGTCCCGCTGCTCGCGCTGGATGAGGTCGCGCGCGTCCTGCTGGAGCCGCACCACCACTTCCTGGCGGATGTTGATGTTGAGATTGACCTCGATCGGCCGGTCGGGCGCCGAGACCTGGACGCAGGCGCCGAGCAGCACCGAGGCGGTCGCGCCCGCCACGAGCATCGCCGCCCGCACCGCGGCTCCAGGCTCGCTTCTGTTCATCGTGGCGATCATTGCGGGACCTCGCTTTCCTGGTTCTGAATGGTGGTGACGGTGGTGGGAAGACCCTGCAGCGCCTCCGGCAGCACCGGCTGGATGAGGATCGAGGGGTCCTTCATGTCGCGGGTGATGCCGATCACGGCGCGCAGCGGGCCGCGAATCGAGATGTTGAATCGAAACGGAATCCTCGCCAGCTGCCGCACGATGAAGTTCTGGCGGTTGGCCGCGCTGAGCCCTTCGAGCCGGATCCGGCTCAGGAACTCGCCCGCGAGCGCGCCGTCGAGCCTGATCTCGAGCCGGCTGTAGCGCATCGAGCGCAGCGCATCGAAGGCGAGCCGCGCCGCCGCCGGCATGTTCGCCCGGTTGACGATTCCGGCGTAGGAGAGCGTCCCGCCGCCCGGCCGCGCCTCGAGCCGGCCGCCGACGATGCGGGCGCCGCGCACGTCGAACTGCATCGGCAGCACGCCGTCGAAGATGCCGGTGAGGTCGATCGCGGTGAGCCCCGCCTGGTCGACGAATTGCGCCGCCTGGAGTCCCACCACCTGGAAGGTGAGGTAGCGCGTCTCCGGCTTGGAGAAATCGAGGAGGGTCGGCTGGAGCAGCAGCTCGCCTCCGGCGAACGGCCACTGGCCCCCTTCGATCTGGACCTGGCTGCCGGGGCGCAGCTGGTAGCGGATCGTGCCGTTGGAGACGTCGATGCCGGCGCGGATCATGGCGATCTGCGCGATCTGGCCGGGCGCGCTTTCGAGCCTCAGCAGATCGGTGAAGCGGATGGTCGTCGTCAGCCCCTCGACCGGCCCGAAGGCGGCCGCGAAGTTCGCGCCTCGGGTCGAGAAGGTTCCTGTGCTGGTGGTCGAGCCCGGGCGCCAGGCGATCTCGCCGCGGCCGGTAAGCGTCGCCTCGACCAGGGCGATGACGCCGACGGTGAGTCGGGTGAGATGCTCGGGCTGGAGCCCGTCGGGCGCGAAGCGGATGCCGGGGACGTCCAGCGAAGCGCGGCCGGCCCCGGTGCCGAGATCGTGATCGATGGTGGCGTGAAGGATTCGGGTGCCGCTCGCGGGATGCTTCGTCCAGCCGGTTGCGTGGATCCGGTTGCGGGCGAGGGTCAGGCGGAAGTCGTCGCTCACTACAGGATTGAAGCGCGCCGGATCGCGCTCGTCGGACACCAGGATCCGACCCTCGAGCGCGAGGTCGCCGCCTCGCACCTGCCACCGCCCGGCCCCTTCGTCGACGTGCAGCGGCACCGCCGCGATCCTCGCGGAAAGGCCGCCGAAAGCGCCGGAAACTCCGCCCCGGGCGAAGCGGCCGCCAAGCTCCGCAGCCCGGAAAAGGTGCACGCTGGGGTCGCGGCCGAGCCTCACCGCGACATCGCGCGCAGCGAATTCGGAACCCGTGAGGCTGAACCGGACGGCGCCCGCCTCGACCGCGATCGGGGTCCGGCCGAGGGTTCCCGAGAAGCGCGGGCCGCGCAGCTCGCCGCCGAGCTGGACGGAGCCGCCGGGGGCCTTCCAGACGAGGGCGCGCCCGGTCGGGCAGAGCGGCAGGCGCGAGGGGCCGAGCACCAGGCCCTGATACTGGAAGCGGCGGAAGCTGGCGGGGAGGCAGGTCTCGCCGAACGCGAAGCCGCCGCCGGCGAGGCGACCGCTTATCGGCACTGCAAGCCCCTCGATGCGGCCGCCGCGAAACGGTCCGCTGATCACCGCGACCGTGTCGATTCGGGTGGTGCCGTCGGGTCCGGCGGTGAAGCGAACCTCGCCCAGTGCCAGCTGCGACCCACCCGCCGCCATCGGAGCGATCCTCCCGACGCCCTGAATCGCGCCTCCGGGCCGCGCCTGGCGCAGGGTGAAGCGGGCCGCGGGGAACCCGCCGCCGCCGAGCGTGAAATCGCCGTCGGTGCGCAAGGCGTTGCTCGGCCAGCTGAACGTGATGCCGCTCCCGGCGACGGCGCGCAGGCGGGCCCCGCTTCCCGCGGTCACGTCGAGATCGGCGAAACGAACGTCGCCGCGGCCGCCGCGATTGGCGACGTGCAGCCGCGCGCGCGCGTCGGCCCCGCTCTCGCCGGCGCGGATGAGCGCATCGGCGAGCTGCCGCCCGATCGGCCCCACCGGGGTCCCGTCCACCGAGCGCAAGGCGGCCGCGACCGGCCGCAGGGGCCCCGTCAAAGTCAACCCGCGCAGCCTGATGTCGCCGGAGAGCGCGACATTGCCGTGGCGCGGCGACAAAGCGTAGGTCCCGGTCACCCGGCTCGCCGCGGCGCGGAACGAGGCGACCGCGGCGGGCCCAGACGCGAGATCGATGCGGCCGCGCATGTCGCCTATGTTACCCTCGACCGTGAGATTGGCGCGCAGCGCGGCAAGGCGGTGCGGACCGGCCTGCATCCCGGCCGCCTCGACCCGGCCGCGCCCGGTCCAGCTGTCGAACGCCTGGGCAAGCGTCACATCAACCTCGAAGCGCGGCCGCGCCAGCGCGAAATCGTCCTCGCACCGCACGCGCTCGATCAGCACGGGTCCCCGGAAGGTGGGCCGCAATCGGTCGACGGAGACCGCGACGGCGGCGCGCGGCGCGGTAACGAGGCATTCGCGGAAGCGCAGCGAACGTCCCACCGCCGCCATATGGCCGCGAAAGCCGTTCGAGAGATTGCCGCGGCCCTGCAAGCCGATGCCGACCGGGCCGGCCGGCGTGTCGAGCCGGATCGCCGCGTCGGCGACGTCGATGCGCTGGTCGGGCAGCCGGAACGGCAGCCCGCTCGGCGGCGGCAACAGCCGGTCCACCTGGCCGAGGCTGACGCGGCCGTCGACGATCCGGCCGCGCATCCTGACTCCGCGGGCGGTGATCAGCGCCACTTTCGGGCGCCTGAAGCCGCCCCAGCTCAGCTCGATCTCGACCCATCGCGCGGTGAGGTCCGGCGCCCGGGGATCGCCGATGACCAGATTCTCGAGCCGCTGCCGGCGGAAGCCGATCCTTTTCACCTGGTAGGTCGCATCGACGCCGCGCCGGGCAAGCTCGCGGTCGATGAAGTCGGCGGCGATGGTGAAGCGCAGCAGCCAGGCGATCAGCAAGGCGAGAAGGAGGAGGAGCAGCACAGCGCCGAGCACAAGCGGCCATCGCCGCCGCCGCCGGCGCTCCACCTCAACCGTCTCCGTTTCGTCCACTCGCTCCACCCACACGCGGCCGCCGCCGGCGTGCCTCGGGCTCAACCCGGCGGCGCGCATAGCGTTCCGCCGCCGTCATGACATCGGCGCGGCCCGGGTTTGCCTAAGAGCGGCTGCGCGCTTAATCCAGCCTGATGGAGGCAGAGGTCCAGGACGGCGCCGGCCACCGCGCCCGGCTGCGCAAGCGACTGTTCGAAGGCGGGCCGGACGCGTTGCTCGAGCACGAGCTGGTCGAATATCTGCTCGCCACGGCGATCCCGCGGCGCGACACCAAGAAGATCGCCAAGCGCCTGATCCGCGAGTTCGGCGGGTTCGGCCGCCTGCTCACCGCCGATGCGGAGGCGATCATGCGCGTCGGCGAGATCAGCGAAACCGCGGCGGCGGCGATCAAGATCGCGCAGGCGACGGCGGTGCGGCTGCTCGAATCGAAGGCGGAGGAACAGCCGGTGCTGGCCAGCTGGCAGGCTCTGCTCGATTATCTACGCGCCGACATGGCCTTCCGCCCGGTCGAGCACGTTCGCGTCCTTTTCCTCAATGCGAAGAACATGCTGATCCGCAACGAGCCGATGTCCGAAGGCTCGGTCGACGAGGCGGCGATCTATGTCCGCGAGGTCGTCGCGCGCGCGCTCGAATATCAGGCGACCGCGATCATCCTGGTCCACAACCACCCGAGCGGCGACCCGCAGCCGAGCCAGCAGGACATCCGCCTCACCCGCGACATCGCGGACGCGCTGCGGCCGCTCAGGATCGCGGTCCACGACCACGTCATCATCGGCGACAAGGGCCACAGCTCGATGCGCGCGGCGGGGCTGATCTAGGGCCTTCGCTCAGCGGCAGACGGCGTCGGCGATCGCGGCGTTAGGCGAGCCCGCCGGAATCGGTTCGACCAGCCGCTCGGCCGGCGCGACCTCGACACTCGCGACCACGCTGCCGTCGCTGCGCAGATGCGCGACCGACAGGAGATCGGACGTCCTCGCCCGGCAGTCGTAGCGAAAGCGCGCCTCGAGGATCTTGGTGCCGTCGGACCGCTCCTCGGCAAGCAGGGTCCGGCTGAGCAGGGTTACAATGTCCGCATCGCGGCGGACCGAGGCCCGGTCGAAGGTGATCGGCCCGAGGGCGTGCTCGTAGACCTGGACCCAGTCCGCGGCCGCCGGCGGCTGGGCCGTCGCGGGCTGAAGCCCGGCCGTCAAACCGAGCAGCACCGCCGCCCTCGCACGCATAGCTGGTCTCACTGACGCCTCCCCGATGAATCGCGTCAACCTAAGCAATCCTGAGGACGAGTGCCAGCGTCGTCCACGCACGCCGCAACGGCGCAGTCCTGGCTCTGCAAATGTCGACTCCCTTCCCCATTGTTCGTAGGAGCGCGCCATGATCGCCCGCTATTCCCGTCCCCCGATGACCGCGATCTGGGAGGCGGAGACCAAATACCGCATCTGGTTCGAGATCGAGGCGCACGCCCTCGATGCGATGGCTGAGCTCGGCAGCGTGCCCAGGGAGGCCGCGGACGCCGTTCGCGACTGGTGGGACGCGGGCCCTGCGATCGACGTCGAGCGCATCGATGCGATCGAGAGCGTCGTCAGGCACGACGTCATCGCCTTCCTGACCTGGGTCGCCGAGCAGGTCGGGCCCGAGGCGCGCTTTCTCCACCAGGGCATGACCAGCTCCGACGTGCTCGACACCTGCCTCGCCGTGCAGCTGAGCCGCGCCGCTTCTATCCTGATCGAGGATGTCGACGCCCTGCTCGAAGTGCTCGAGCGGCGCGCGCGCGAGCACAAGCTGACCCCGACCATCGGCCGCAGCCACGGCATCCACGCCGAGCCGGTCACCTTCGGGCTCAAGCTCGCTCACGCGCATGCCGAGTTCGGCCGCGCCCGTGCCCGGCTCGTCGCGGCGCGAGAGGAGATCGCGACCTGCGCCATATCGGGCGCGGTCGGCACTTTCGCCAATGTCGATCCGCGCGTGGAGGCGCATGTCGCCGCCCGGCTGGGTCTCCGCGTCGAGCCTGTATCGACCCAGGTGATCCCGCGCGACCGCCATGCGATGTTCTTCGCCACGCTCGGCGTCGTCGCCTCGTCGGTCGAGCGGCTCGCGACCGAGATCCGGCATCTCCAGCGGACCGAGGTGCTCGAAGCCGAGGAATATTTCGCGCCGGGGCAGAAGGGCTCCTCGGCGATGCCGCACAAGCGCAATCCCGTGCTGACCGAGAATCTGACCGGGCTCGCGCGCATGGTGCGCGCCTGCGTGACGCCGGCGCTCGAGAATGTGGCCCTGTGGCACGAGCGCGACATCAGCCATTCTTCGGTCGAGCGCTACATCGCCCCCGACGCGACCGTGACCCTCGACTTCGCCCTCGCCCGCCTCACCGGCGTCGTCGACAAGCTCGTCGTCTACCCGGAGCGCATGCAGAGGAATCTCGACCTGATGGGCGGCCTCGTCCACTCGCAGCGGGTCCTGCTCGCCTTGACCCAGGCCGGCGCCAGCCGCGAAGATTCGTACCGCCTCGTCCAGCGCAACGCGATGAAGGTCTGGGAAAGCGGCGGGGCGCTGTCGCTGATGGAGCTCCTCAAGGAAGACGAGGAAGTCGCCGCCTTGCTCTCGCCGGAGCAGATCGAAGCGAGCTTCGACCTCGACCATCATATGAAGCACGTCGACGACATTTTCCAGCGGGTGTTTGGTTAAGATCCATCGCTGCAGCCTTGTTTCTTAAGATAGGCGATGAACTGAGGATCAGCCCGGATAAGATCAAAATCCTTATCCTTTTCGATTTTTAGACAATCAAAGGATTTATTCATTCTCCGCCATGTCTCTAATATCGCTATAGTTTCTGAGACTTTTCCGGATAATGCCAACGTACAGGCATAGTTATAATGAAATGTCGTGTCGGTGGCCTTATCACCTGAAAGGCCGAATTCCCTCAAGGCGCTTTCGAAGCTCCTTATTGCATCAGGAACTCTGTCTAGCTTCACAAGGGCCATTCCGCGCTGAGAATAAGCTTTAATGGCCATAACTAGAAAACCTCTTCCTTCCTTACCAACACAAGCTTCGATTATGTCGTCACTTAGAGACACAGCTTCGGTCCACTTTCCAATAAAGCAGAAGGCGATCAGCTTGTTTACTTGACCCGTGATTGTGTTTAGTGCCCTATTTTCGGAATTATCAGACTGTGTCTCTCTGACAAATTGATCGTATACGGACACGGCCTCAGCGTATCTGCCTGATTCGATCAGCGCCCTTCCCTCTTGAAAAAGCCCGTATGTTACAGCGTCGACGCTGTTGCCGTGAAGGAACTGCATGCCCCGCGCAAGCCTAATAGCCTCTCGCCAGTCTTGTCGTTCGTTAGCTTGAAATACTTTCACCTTGAATTCATCTATATCCCATTCCCGCTCAGATCGTTCATCAACTTCTTTGGCCGCTTCCTGTACTGTCTCGCGCTCTTCCGCAGTTATATGCACATCGGTAGTCTCCATCGAAGTAAATCGCCACCGCTCAGCCACGGCGGCAGCTTCCTTCACCTTCTCTGACGCCTGTTCCGCGGTCTGTTCATGCGCCCTTGCGCCTTCGGCTGCGCCTTGTGCGGCACGAGACGCAGCCTCTGCGGAAGCGGCAGCGTCCCTCGCTGACATAGCCGCTTTGAGCGCCTCCTCCTTAGCATTAACTGCTTCTTCGTGTAGAGATTCGACTTTGTCCCGCAATTCAGAAAGTTCGTAGCGAGCGGCGTTAACTGCGCCCCGGTGGGTTATGAAGCCAAAGCCGAGCACAAGCAGCGTAATAAGAATACCAAAACTAGATATCTCATTTTCAAACCTAGAATATGCCTGATCGGATACAGAGAGTCGGCCGTCCAGAGCGGCGGACTGCTGTTCGAGAGCTCTTAGTCGCTCCTCAAACGCAACCACGCGAGCTTCATCGTCGATGTGCACCGTACGTGGTGCGATTACTTCGTTTTGCTGCGGCGCAGCAGGTGCTCCCGCTGCCAGCAGGATCAAAAGCAAGCAAGATAGGGTGCGTCGCATCCGGCGACCATAAACACTCATTTCGGCAGATGCGAGTAAACCCGCCGCGCGGAGGGCATCTCACGAGGAATGTTTTCAAATCTCCATTTGAAGGAACACTTTGCGCGTCAAAACCGCCGTGATCTTCACGGGAGCCACTCTGGAGTGTACCGGGGCAGCTCCTCTAGCCCTCCCAGAGGCCCTTCAGCTTCGAGAAGAAGCTCTTCGAGGCCGGGCATTCGTCGCCGGTCTCGGTCCTGCGGAACTCCTCGAGCAGCTCGCGCTGCTTCGCGTTCAGCCTGGTGGGCGTCTCGACGTCGACCTGGATCACCATGTCGCCATGGCCGCGGCCGTTCAGGACCGGCATTCCGGCGCCGCGGATCCGGAGCTGCTTGCCGGACTGGATCCCGGCCGGGATCTTCACTTCGTGCTTCTGGCGGTCGAGGCCGGGGACTTCGATGCTGCCGCCGAGAGCGGCGGTGGTGATGCTGACCGGGCAGCGCGCGAACAGGGTCGTGCCCTCGCGCTGGAAGATGCCGTGCCGCGCGAGGTGGACGAAGATGTAGAGGTCGCCATTGGGCCCGCCGCGCACCCCGGCTTCGCCTTCGCCGGAAAGGCGGATGCGGGTGCCCTCGTCGACTCCGGCGGGGATGTTGACCTGGAGCCCGCGGCGCTTCTCCGCGCGTCCCTCCCCGCGGCAGGAGTCGCAGGGATCGGCGATCACCTGGCCGACGCCGCGGCAGGTGGGGCAGGTCTGCTCGATAACGAAGAAGCCCTGGCGGGCGCGGACCTGGCCGCGTCCCTCGCACATGCTGCAGGTCCGGGCCGAGGTGCCGGGCTTGGCGCCGGATCCGCCGCAGGGCTCGCAGCGCACCGTCGTGTCGACCTGGAGGTCGACGGTGCGGCCCGAATAGGCGTCCTCGAGGCTGACTTCGAGGTCGTAGCGCAGGTCCGACCCGCGCATGGCGTTGCGGCGGCGGTCGCCCTGCCCGCCATTGTGCATGAATTCGCCGAAGATGTTCTCGAAAATGTCGGAGAAAGACCCGAAATCCTGACCCGCTCCGTTGGGGCCGCCGAAACCGTTCTGGCGGAAGGCGGCGTGGCCGAAGCGGTCGTAGGCGGCGCGCTTCTGCGGATCCTTCAGGCAGTCATAGGCCTCGCTGATCGCCTTGAAGCGGGCCGTCGCGTCGGGGCAGCCGCCGTTGCGGTCGGGATGGCATTCCATGGCGAGGCGCCGGTAGGCGGACTTGATCGCCTTCTCGTCGGCGCCG
Source organism: Allosphingosinicella sp. (assembly GCA_035628635.1). Lineage (GTDB taxonomy): Bacteria > Pseudomonadota > Alphaproteobacteria > Sphingomonadales > Sphingomonadaceae > Allosphingosinicella. The sequence goes on along the minus strand of DASPJJ010000014.1, from coordinate 16,250 downwards.
CGTTCCACCTGCAGGAGGGTGTAGTAATCGGTCTCGGTCATCAGAGCCCTCTCCCCTCTGGGGAGAGGGTTGGGAGAGGGGCTGTGTCTGCAATGACCACGACACTCATCCTCTCACCACTCCCCCTCTCCCCGGCCCTCTCCCCAGAGGGGAGAGGGAGGGAGTTCGTCCTTATGCTTTCGGTTCGTCGTCGACTTCGGAGAATTCGGCGTCGACGACGTCCTCGCCGCCGCCGGCCTCGCTGCCCTGCGGCGAAGCGCCGGCATCGGCGCCCGGAGCCGCCGCATTGGCCTGCTCCTTCTCGTAAATCGCCTGGCCGAGCTTCATCGCCACCTGGGCAAGCGCCTGCGACTTCTGGTTCATCGCCTCGGGATCGCCGCCCTCGATCGCAGTACGGGCCTCGGCGATCGCCGCCTCGATCTCGGACTTCAGCGAAGCGTCGACCTTGTCGCCATGCTCCTGCAGCTGCCGCTCGGTGGTGTGGACGAGGCTCTCGGCATTGTTCTTCGCCTCGGCGGCGGCGCGGCGCTTCTTGTCCTCCTCGGCGAAGCTCTCCGCCTCGCTGACCATCTTCTCGATGTCCGCGTCGGAAAGGCCGCCCGAGGCCTGGATGCGGATCTGCTGCTCCTTGCCGGTGCCCTTGTCCTTCGCCGAGACGTGGACGATGCCGTTGGCGTCGATGTCGAAGGTGACCTCGATCTGCGGCACGCCGCGCGGCGCGGGCGGGATGCCGACCAGGTCGAACTGGCCGAGCAGCTTGTTGTCGCTCGCCATCTCCCGTTCGCCCTGGAAGACGCGAATGGTGACCGCGTTCTGATTGTCCTCGGCGGTCGAGAAGGTCTGGCTCTTCTTGGTGGGGATGGTCGTGTTGCGGTCGATCATCCGGGTGAAGACGCCGCCGAGTGTCTCGATGCCGAGGCTGAGCGGAGTGACGTCGAGGAGGAGCACGTCCTTGACGTCGCCCTGGAGCACGCCGGCCTGGATCGCGGCGCCCATGGCGACGACCTCGTCGGGGTTGACGCCGGTATGCGGCTCCTTGCCGAAGAAGTCCTTCACCACCTCGCGGACGCGCGGCATGCGGGTCATGCCGCCGACGAGCACGACTTCCGAGATGTCGGCCGCCTTCACGCCGGCGTCGGCCAGCGCCTTCTTGCAGGGATCGAGCGTGCGCTTGATCAGGTCCTCGACCAGCCGCTCCAGGTCGGCACGGGTGATCGTCTTGACGAGATGCTTCGGCCCGTTCTGATCGGCGGTGATGAAAGGCAGGTTGACCTCGGTGGTCTGCGCCGAGCTCAGCTCGATCTTCGCCCGCTCGGCGCCTTCCTTGAGGCGCTGCAGCGCGAGGCGGTCGCCGCGAAGGTCGATGCCCTCCTGCTTCTTGAACTCGTCGGCCAGGTAGTCGACGATCTTGGCGTCGAAATCCTCGCCGCCGAGGAAGGTGTCGCCGTTGGTCGACTTCACTTCGAAGACGCCGTCGCCGATCTCGAGGATCGAGATGTCGAACGTGCCGCCGCCGAGATCGTAGACCGCGATCGTCTTGCCGTCCTGCTTCTCGAGCCCGTAAGCGAGCGCCGCGGCGGTCGGCTCGTTGATGATCCGCAGCACTTCCAGGCCGGCGATCTGGCCGGCGTCCTTGGTCGCCTGGCGCTGGGCGTCGTTGAAGTAGGCCGGGACGGTGATCACGGCCTGGGTGACGGTCTCTCCGAGATAGGCCTCGGCGGTCTCCTTCATCTTCTGGAGGATGAAGGCGGAGATCTGCGACGGCGAATAATCCTTGCTGCCCGCCTCGACCCACGCGTCCCCGTTCGGGCCGCGGGTGATCTTGTAGGGGACGAGCTCGGTGTCCTTCTTGGTGATCGGATCGTCGAAGCGCCGGCCGATCAGGCGCTTGACCGCGAACACGGTGTTGCTCGGGTTGGTGACCGCCTGCCGCTTGGCCGGCTGGCCGACGAGGCGCTCGCCGTCCTTGGTGAAAGCGACGATCGAGGGCGTGGTGCGCGCGCCTTCCGCATTCTCGACCACCTTGGGCTTGCCGCCTTCCATGACGGCGACGCAGCTGTTGGTGGTGCCGAGGTCGATACCGATGACTCTAGCCATAAAATCCTCATTTGCCCCAAAAACATCTCTCCACCCGCGCCCTCATGATCAGGCGCGCGAGTGTTTCGGCAGCGATATAGGAGCGCTTCCGCTTGCGACAAGAAGTCGGCGAAGCTTAAGGACGCGGCGTGCGTGCCGCTTTCCTCCTGCCGATTTTCCTCGCTTTCGCCTCCTGCGGCGGCGGCGGCGCCGATCCCGACCCGCGCGTGACCGTGCGGGATGCAGTGGTGACCTTGCCCGCTGTCCCCGGCCGTCCGGGGGCGGCTTATTTCACGCTCGAGAGCAACGCACCGGCGGCGCTCGTGGCGGTCGCCAGCCCGCGCGCGGCTCGGGTCGAGCTCCACGAGGCCGGGATGCGCCCCGCCGCCCGTTTCGCGCTTAGCCCCGCTGAGCCGCTTCCCTTCAACCCGGGCGGACGCCACGCAATGCTGTTCGGACTCGACCCCGCGCTTCGGGTCGGCGAGAGGCTCACCCTCACCTTCACCTTCGAGGGCGGCCCCCCGGTGAGCGCGCAGGCGGAAATCCGCGCGCCCGGGGACGTCCACGGAGGGCACTAGCAGCGCGCTCCTTTCATGCTATCGACGGAGCAGGCTTTTCCGGGAGGACAGGATGCACGAGCCGCTCGACCGCTTCCGCTCATCGACGCTCGGCTGGCTGAGAGGCACGCTCGCCGGCTGGGGCACCATCCTGCTCGCCCTCGCGGGAATAGCTGGGGCCGCGCTCGGCGACTGGGGCCTCTACCCGCTCGCCCTGACGGCGATCGCCCTCGCGATCCTCGTCGCAATCTGGTTCCGCAACCTCGCCGCCAGCTACGAGATCTGCCCCGACCGCCTGATCGTCCGCCGCGGCATCTTCATCAAGTCGATCGACGAGGTCGAGCTCTACCGCGTGAAGGACGTCCGCCTCGATTTCTCGCTGATCAACCAGCTCGCGGGCATCGGCACCATCGGCATCACATCGAGCGACGAGACGACCCGCGGAGCTGCGCTTCGCCTCGACCATGTCGAGCGCGCCCAGTCCCGCCGCGAGCAGCTGCGCGGCCTGGTGGAGGAAGCCCGCCAGCGCCGCCGCGTCCGCGAGATCGACATGATGCACGAGGATATTTGAGGCGGAAACGGTTTCGCAATCGGCCGTCGATTAAGACGGCCGGATGACGCATCAGCCGGATCAAAGCACTTTCGCGCCGAATTGGGAAACCCGCTTCGGCCGGCTGCGCAACGACTGGCTGAATAGCTTTGCCCGGCTGGAGCTGGAGATCTGCAATTCCCTGTCACGCCTCAGCGGGGAGCGCTTCTCGAAGAACAAGCCTCTATCGCAGCGTGTCGACGAGCTGGCCTCACTGAAGCCGAGCCCGACCTGCTCCCACGCGGCGGCCGCCAAGCTCAAGGACCTGGCGGCCGATTGCGAACGCCTCTCGTCCATGCGGGCGTCGATCGTGCATTCGGTGATGGTTGAAGGCCGGCGAATGGGAACGCCTGCGGCACTCTTTCAGAACGTCTTCGAGGCGGCGAGAGACGTGCCGATCTATCTTGTCATGACCGTCGACGACTTCATCAGCACTCGCCAAGCTGTCGTTCGCCTCACCCAGCAGCTGAAAGCGCTGAGCTAGCCGAACACGTCCGGATTCCAGCAGTCGCCCTTGTCGGGAGGCCCGGTCGGGCCGTCGTTGAGCTGGCTCTCCCCGAACCCGCTGAGGCCCTGCTTCGGATTCCCCCACCGATAGATGGTGTTGCCGGCAGGGTTGTCCGGTGTCGCTCCCGGGGTGCTGTAGTCGGTGTCCATCCAGCGCGGCCAGACGCTCGGGCCGAGGCCGCTCCGGGCATCATGGTCGAACGTCTCGAGCGCGCCGGCGGTCGCCCACCGGGTTCCCGGGGTGCAGGAATCGTTGAAGATCTTACCGGGGCCGTATTTGTGGTCCCCCGTCTCCCGGTAGAGCCCGTGCGAGCCCCAGGCGCAGTAAAGGACCGGCGAATTGCCTGCGCCGCCGGCCTTCTCCATGTCCCACCACCCCAAGACCTGACCGTCCGCATGTTGAGACAGGTAGAGTTGGGTCGGAAGCAGGTTCGCATCCAGCCGGATCGTCAGATGCTCCCAGTCGCCGACATGGCTTCCCCAGATCGTGTTGATGAAGGGCTTGCCGCGGTCGTAGCCGAAATAGAAGAAGTAGATCAGATCGTGATTGCCGCCCGATTTCTCCACCCAGAACGCATAGACTTTCGCGCTTGCCAGATCGCCCTTGAAGCTGGGAAGGCTGTCGTCGGAAGGGCTCGAGAGCGGCTGGATGGTCTTCAGGCAATATTTCCCGCCCTCGTCGGCCTTGGCGTAGCGGGTCAGGAACTGGAACGACCAGTCGGTGCTGCAGGGGAAATATTCCTCATTCGCGGCAAGCCAGACGGTGGGCGCGTAGCAGACCAGTTGCTGAAGCTTCTTCGTGGCGGACAGCGACGGCGGCGGCGGATTGGGATTCGGCACCGGGCCCGCATTCCAGATCGCGGCTCCGGGTGCGCGCGGATCGCGCCCCGCGAACAGGCTGAGATTGCCGGTCGGCTGCATCGACAGGAAGAACTGGTCCCCCGCGCCACTCGAGCCGGACGTCCACACCTGTGCGCCGCGATTCTGCGGATTGGCACCGGCATAGACAGAAAGGCTTCCGGCATTCTCGACGACGGCGTGGAATTCGCCGCCGCCCGCCGTCGGCCCCGATTGCCAGATCAGCGGAGTTCCGAACGTCGGTACGGACTCAAGGTATACACAAAGATTGCCGTCGGACTGCATCACCAACGTGTAAAGATCATTGTTCGATGTGATGTAGTCCCACGTCGATAAATAACCATTCACCGGAACGTATGAGCCGCAATATCCCATGAGATTTCTGCCGCCTCCGAGCTGTCACAACTCTTCACCAGAGCCGCAAGACAGAATTACAGGCGGCCCATTCGCACTGGCTCAGGAAAAGAGCTAGTACGAGGCTGGAGCCGAGGCAAATGGATAATGGAGCGGGAGGAGCTTATCCGCTCGCTCGGGCCGCCTAGCCCTTGCGCGCCACCCCGACCAATGCCGGCCTGAGCAGCCGGTCCTTGATCATGTAGCCCGCCTGCATCTCCTGGACGATCGTGCCGGGCTCGGCGTCTTCGGACGGGATTTCGAGCATCGCCTGGTGGCGGTGCGGGTCGAGCGGCTCGCCGACGGCTTCGACGCGGGTGATGCCGTTGCGCTGGAAGACCGTGTCCAGCTCGCGCCCCGTCGCCTCGATGCCCGCGATCAGCGCCTTCATGCGCTCGTCCTGGCGAAGGTCGTCGGGAATCGCAGCGAGCGCGCGGTCGAGATTGTCCTTCACCGAGAGCATGTCGCGGGCGAAGCCGGTCGCAGCGTAGGTGGCGGCGGTCTGCTTCTCCTGTTCGAGCCGGCGGCGGACGTTCTGCGTCTCCGCCTGAGCATAGAGGACGTGCTGGCGGACCTGCTCCAGCTCCCTGACCAGCTCCGAGAAATCCTGCTCGGGCGCCTGATCTTCGCCAGCTCCGTCCTCCGCCTGGTTGGTCTCGTCCTGCAGTTCCTGTTCGTCGTTCATGCCATCAATCTCGATAGTGCCTGTGCCGTGAAATCCACCATGGGAACGACCCGCGCGTAGTTCAACCGGGTCGGCCCGATCACCCCGACCACGCCGACCACCTTGCCGTCGCTCCCGCGATAGGGCGCTGCGATCACCGACGATCCGGACAAAGCGAACAATTTGTTCTCCGATCCGATGAAGATCTTCATCCCCTGTCCCGCGCGCGCACTGTCGAGGAGGCGGGCGATCTCTTCCTTGGAGTCGAGTTCGTCGAGAAGCTGGCGGACGCGCTCGAGGTCGGCGGCGGCGCCGGGCTCGACCAAATTGGCCTGGCCGCGCACGATCAGCACCGGCCGCCGGTCGCCGTCCTCGGACCAGATTGCGAGGCCGCGCTCGATCAGCTCGCTCGAGGCCTGATCGAGCGCCGCCCTGCCCCGGCTGATCTCCCCGGCGAGACGCGCCCGCGCCTCGTGCAGGGTCAGCCCGGAAAGGCGCGAGCTTACATAATTGCCCACTTCGGCGAGCGCGGAAGCCGTCACGCCGGGCGGCAGCTCCACGACCCGGTTTTCGACGCTCCCCTCGGCGCCGACCATCACCGCCAGCGCCTGGGTCGGCGAGAGCTGGACGAAGCCCAATTGCTTCAGCACCGGCTCGCGCTTGGGCACCAGCACGATACCGGCGCAGGCGGAAAGGCCGGAGAGAGCGGCTGTGGCGGCGGACAAAGCTTCCTCGATGGGCCCGCCCCGCTCCAGCCGCGCCTCGATCGCGGCGCGCTCCTCGGCGCTCGGCTCGGCGACCTGCATCATCCCGTCGACGAACAGCCTGAGGCCGCTCTCGGTCGGAACCCTGCCGGCCGAAGTGTGAGGGTGGCTGATCAGGCCCAACTCCTCGAGGTCCTGCATGACGTTGCGGATCGAAGCCGGCGAGAGATTGACTCCGGGAAGCTTGGATATGGTGCGCGAGCCGACCGGAAGGCCCGCGCCGAGATAACTCTCGACGACCATCCGGAACACCTCGCGGGCGCGCTCGGAAAGCTCGGTTACCGGCGTCATCGCGCTCGTCTACTTCCCCGAGGCGGCCCCGTCACCCTGCATGCGGCAGGAACATCCCGCGGGCATGCTGGTTTGTACCTCCGACTCAAAGTCTCATCGGGGATCAGGCACTTGGCGACCAGAATCATCAGCGGGGCCGCTCCGGCGGGCTCGCAATTCCTCAACGACGATTTCCAGCGCGGGCTCGCCCGCTGGAATCGGCAGCGTCTCGCGCCCGGCTTTCCCACCGGCGAGTGGAGCGAGCGCATCGACGGCGACGCCCGCATGCAGCGCCTCGAAGGCGCCTTCATGGAAGAGTTGCGCGCCGAAGTCGCCGCCCGCGCCGCCGCGGCGCCGGCCGATCCGGACGCCTTCGTCGCCTGGTTCGAGGCGCTGGAGAGAGCAGGCCCCGGACAGGGGGACCCTCTCTTCCCGTGGCTCGAGGGGAAGGCCGATCTTGAGGCCTTCCGCTGGTTCCTCGCCCAGGAAGCGGCGGGCGAGGCCGGGTTCGAGGACCTCACCGCAATGGCGCAAGTGAAGATGCCGGCAGAAGCGAAGCTGGAGCTGGCCAACAATTACTGGGACGAGATGGGCCGAGGCAACCCCAAGGGGATGCACGGCCCGATGCTGGCCGCCTTGATCGAAGAGCTCGGTCTGTGCGCTGAGATCGACAACACGGTCTGGGAAAGCCTCGCGCTCGCCAATGCGATGACGGCGATGGCGGCGAACCGCCGCTACGCCTGGCACGCGATCGGCGCACTCGGCGTGATCGAGCTCACCGCGCCAGGCCGAAGCCGGGCCGTCGCCGACGGCCTCCGCCGCTTGGGCCTCTCCGGCAAGGCGAGGCTCTATTTCGAGCTCCACGCGACGCTCGACGTCCGCCACAGCCGCGACTGGAACGACAAGGTCCTCCGACCTCTCGTCGCAGCGGACCCGCGCCGGGCTCAGGCGCTGGCGGAAGGCGCGCTGATCCGCCTCACCGCCGGTGCACGCTGCTTCGAGCGCTACCGCCAGGTCCTCCGAGTCTGAGAGCGAAAGCTCAGCGCCTCCCGCACCTCGGGCGTCTCGACTTCCCGCCGCTTGCCTCCGCGCGAAAGACTGATACCAGCCCGGCACGCAAACGAAAGGAACATCGATGCGCCCATCCGGACGCGCCCCCGATCAGATGCGCGAGATCGTGATGGAGCCGGGGTTCACCCGGCACGCCGAGGGGAGCTGTCTGGTCAGCTTCGGCGACACGCGCGTGCTCTGCACCGCCAGCGTCGAGACCCAGCTTCCGCCCTGGCTCCGCGGCAAAGGTCAGGGTTGGGTCACGGCCGAATATGGCATGCTCCCGCGGGCGACCCACACGCGCGGCCGGCGCGAGGCGGCGGGCGGCAAGCAGTCCGGGCGGACGCAGGAGATCCAGCGGCTGATCGGGCGGTCGCTGCGCGCGGTCGTCGACCTCCAGAAGCTCGGCGAACGCCAGGTGACGCTCGATTGCGACGTCATCCAGGCCGACGGCGGCACCCGCACCGCGGCGATCTCGGGGGCGTGGGTCGCGCTTCGGATCGCGATCGACAAGGCGATGGCCGCGGGGCAGATCTCCGACGATCCGATCCGGCGCAAGGTGGCGGCGGTGAGCTGCGGCATCCACCAGGGCAATGCGGTGCTCGATCTCGATTATGTCGAGGACAGCGCTGCGGGCTGCGACGGCAATTTCGTGCTGACCGACGACGGCAACATCGTCGAGGCGCAGGTCACTGCCGAAGGCGAATGCTATGACGAGGAGGGCTTGCTGCGCCTGCTCCGCCTGGCCCGCATCGGCTGCGCGGAGATCTTCGCCGCGCAGGAAGCGGCCGTGCGAGGGACGAGTTCGCGGGTTTAGGAGTGCGGCCGTCCGTGTTATGGGCTCCGGCATGAACCGACCGCTCCCGCTGCCGCTCCCTGAGCGCATCGAGGAATTCGCGCAGTGGCGCCAGGACATGGAAAGGCTCGAGGCGCTTCACGCGGCCGAGCAGCTGCGCAGGCAGAGCGAGCGTCTGTTTCTATGGGGGCTCCTTGCCGTCGTCGCCGCGGCGTTCGCGGCCGGTTCCTTGCTGGAGAAGGCCGGCGCCGACCGCGCTGTCGAACGCTTGCTGGGGCAGTTGACGCCAATCGCGCAGATCGTCGGCGTCGCCGTCCTGTTGCTCGGCCTCGCCATCGAAGCGGTCGACCTGAGGCGCCGGCGCACTGCCCTCATGGAGAGATCGCGCTGGGCGGACAAACAGCACGCCGCCGAAGACATCGCCCGGCTTGAGACGCGCGAGAGCGAATGAGGCCTCCGCCGCGACCGGCAGCGCTTACCGATGCGGCCTGGTCTGATTGGATCGACCGAGCCCCGATTCTGCATATCGACAAACGCGGCGACGCTTTCTTCGCGCGGGCGCGACGATGGTTGGATGCTGCACCCGCGACGGCGCCTCAAGCGGCGCCCGACGCGCGTGAGGTGCAGTCGTGGATCATGCGGTTCCAGCAGCGCCTCGATAGTGCCTTGTCGACGCCGGACGACGTCAATACGGACGACCTGAAGAAGTCTTCAATCAGTCTCGTGGCTTCCGGAGCCGTTCCGCTCGCAATCTACAAGCTCGGCGCGTCCGCTGCAGTCGCGCTGGGTACGGGCTTCGGGTTGGCCGTGGTCGGAGTCGGCTTCGCGGCAGCCGGCGTAAAGCGGGCGACCGTCAAATGGCGCAAGGGAAACATGATGAGCGAAATCCGCCTGAGGCTCGCCGACATTTCGGATAGGCTATGAATCCAGACCATCGACTGGGGGGCAGGCTGGTCATCGCCAGCCATAATCAGGGCAAGGTGCGCGAGATCCGCGAGCTGCTCGGCCCGTACGGCATCGAGCCCGTGTCCGCGGCCGACCTCGATTTGCCCGAGCCGGACGAGATCGGGGTCGACTTCATCGAGAATGCCGACCTGAAAGCACGCCAGGCCGCGGACCTCAGCGGGTTGCCCGCGCTGGCTGACGACAGCGGCCTCTGTGTGGAGGCCCTCGGCGGGCGGCCGGGCATCTTCTCGGCACGCTGGGCGTGCGGCGATGCGAGCGTGCCGCCCGGCGGCGGCCCCGGCGAGGTGCAGGGCGAGCGCGACTTCGGACGCGCCATGCGCCGGGTCCAGGACGAGATCGAGGCGCTCGGGCCCGAGGCGCCGCGCAACGCCTGGTTCGTCTGCGCGCTCGCGCTGGTCTGGCCGGACGGCCATGCCGAATGGTTCGAGGGCCGGGTCGACGGCACCTTGGTCTGGCCGCCGCGCGGCGACAGGGGCTTCGGCTACGACCCGATCTTCGTTCCCGCCGGCCGCGAGCAGACGTTCGGCGAGATGGACCCGGCGGAGAAGCACCGCATCAGCCATCGGGCGGATGCCTTCCGCAAGCTGGTGGCGGCGCTTTTGTGAACGCATCTGCCGTCATTGCGAGGAGCGCAGCGACGAAGCAATTCTGCGAGGCGCCGGACTTCGAAACCGGATCGCTTCGCTACGCTCGCGATGACGCGCTCGCCCTCTACGTGCACTGGCCGTTCTGCGTGTCCAAATGCCCTTATTGCGATTTCAATTCGCACGTCCGCGAGAGCATCGATGAAGATGTCTGGCGCGACGCCCTGCTCGCCGACATGGCCTATGAAGCGGGGCGGACGGATGGGCTCGTGCTTTCCTCGATCTTCTTCGGGGGCGGCACCCCGTCGCTGATGCCGCCCCCCACCGTCGCGGCGCTGATCGCGGCAGCCGAGCGGCACTGGGGCTTCGAGGGCGACATCGAGATCACGCTCGAGGCCAATCCGTCATCGGTCGAGGCCGCGCGCTTCGCGGACCTCGCGGCGGCGGGCGTGAACCGGGTCTCGCTCGGCCTCCAGTCGCTCGATGACCGGGCCCTGCGCTTCCTCGGCCGCGCGCACGACGCAGCGGAGGGCCTCGCCGCCCTGGGAACCGCGCAACGGCATTTCGGCCGCGTCAGCTTCGACCTGATCTACGCGCTGCCGGAACAGACCGAGGCGCAGTGGCGCGACGAGCTCGCGCGCGCCCTCTCCTTCGGCACGGGTCACCTTTCGCTCTACCAGCTCACCATCGAGCCGGGCACACGCTTCGCGGCGATCGCCGCCAGGGGCGAACTGACGGCGAAGGATCCGGACGAAGCCGCGACGCTCTACGAACTCACCCAGGAAATGGCGGAAGCGGCCGGGCTTGCCGCCTACGAAATCTCGAACCACGCCCGCCCGGGGCAGGAGAGCCGGCACAACCTCAGCTACTGGCGCTACGGGGCTTATGCCGGGATCGGTGCCGGGGCGCATGGCCGCCGTGCCGGTGCCTCCACCCGGCGCCACCGCAAGCCCGAGAACTTCCTGACGGCCCTCGCCCGCAACGGGCACGGCATCGAGGAGGAAGCAGCGATCTCGCCGGACGAAGCGGCGGTCGAGGCGCTGCTGATGGGCCTGCGTCTCCGCGAGGGAGTGCCGCTCGACCGAGTCCGCCCGGCGCTCGACGCGGCGGCGGTGGACCGGCTCGCCGCGCAGGGCCTGCTGGCGGTCGCTGACGACCGCCTGCGGGCACGCCGGCCTCTGCTTCTCGACGCGATCCTGCGCGAGATTATCCGCTAGCCCCCGAAGTCGCGCGGCGCGACCGAGATCGTGACGGTGCCGGCCGCGGTCACCTCATGCACTTCCAGCGCCCGCTCGGCGACCCCGTCGCGGGCGAACCGGAAAGCTCCGTCCACGCCGGAAAAGCCGTCCGCCGCAGCGAGCGAACGGGCAGGAAAGCGCCGGCCGAGCGGCCACTGGCCGGCGACGCGTGCGGCCAGAAGCGCCGCATCGTAGCCGAGGCTGGCGAGCCGGTAGGGCGCTGCGCCGTAGCGGGCGCGGTACCGGTTCCGGAGCGCGTCGAAATTGCGGTTCGAGGGGCCGGCGAACCAGGCGCCGCGCAGCGCATCCGGCAGGTTGGCTTCCGCGGTCCAGAGCTCGGTGCCGATGATCCGGAGCCCGGCGCCGGCGCGGCGCAGGATGGGCACCGCCAAAGCCGCCATGCGCGAGCCGTCGGCGATCAGCACCGCGTCGAACGGGCCCTGCAAGGCGAGGTCCTCGGCCGCGGCGCGCAAGGTCTCGGGGGTCCGGGCGTAGGAGCGGACTGCGACGAGCTGGCCGCCGCCGCGGCGCACGGCCCCCGCCAAGGCCAGACCCGCGCGGTCGCCGTAGATGCTCGTCGGGAGCAGCGCCCCGAAGCGCGTCAGGCCGCGCTCCCGCGCGTAACCGACCGCCCGCTCGATCGACTCCGCGGGATTGAGGCCGAGCACATAGACGCCCTCGCCGGCGACGCTGACGTCGTTCGAGAAGGCGATCACCGGCACATGCGCCCGCGAGGCGAGCGGCGCGATCGCGCGCGCGTCCTCCGCAAGCAGCGGGCCGAGAAACAGGCCGTTGCCCTCGGCGAGCGCCTGCTGGACGGCGAGCAGCGGCCCGCGCGCCGTATCGTAGGCGGTGAGACGGATCCGCTCCGATCCGCTGTCGGCGAGGGCGAGATTGGCGGCGTTGGCGACCGACCGGCCGACCGCGGCATTCGGGCCGGTGAGCGGCACCAATATCGCGACCCGGTTGCGGGTCTCGCCGGGCGGCAAGGGCGGCCCGGGCAGGTCGCTCTCGTCGGCAGCCGCGGCCGCTTCGCCCGGCAGCGGCGCGGGGCCCTCGGCGCGCGGCACCAGCTGGCAGCCGGCGAGCAGGGCCAGAGCGAAAGCGAGCAGCGCCGTCCCGGGCAGCGACCGGCCTGCTTGCGGGCGGAGCGGCGACAATGCCATGACGCTGGTCCCCATGAGCGAGAAACTCGGCCCCGGCCTCTATATCGTTGCGACCCCGATCGGCAATCTTTCCGACCTGTCGCCGCGCGCTGCCGAGACTTTGGCCGCCGCCGACCTCATCGCAGTCGAGGACAGCCGCGTCACCGCGAAGCTCCTCCGCCACATCGGCGCCAGACGTCCGATGAAGCCCTATCACGACCATAGCGACGAGAACGTTCGCCGGGACCTGGTCGCCCGGATGGGCAGCGAAGCCGTCGCTCTGGTCTCAGACGCCGGAACGCCGCTCATCTCGGACCCGGGCTACAAGCTGGTCCGCGACGCTCGCGCCGCAGGAGTTCCGATCGTCACTATTCCGGGACCGAGCGCGGCAATCGCGGCCCTCACACTCGCCGGCCTGCCTACGGACCGTTTTGCGTTCTTCGGATTCCTTCCCGCCAAGGCGGCAGCGCGCAGCGCCGCGATCGCCGAGGCGGCGCCGTTTCGCGGCAGCCTCGTCTTCTATGAAAGCGGCCCGCGCCTCGCAGCGGCCCTTGCCGCTCTCGCCAACGGCCTGGGCGACCGCCCGGCCGCAATCTGCCGCGAGATCAGCAAGAGGTTCGAGGAGACGGTCTGCGGGACCCTTTCCGAGCTGGCGGAACGATATGCCGACGCGCCGCCCCGGGGCGAAATCGTGATCGTCGTCGGCCCACCCGGCGAGCCCGAAAAAGCCGGCGAAGCCGACATCGACGAGGCCCTCCGCGAGGCGATGAGCCGCCTGTCCCCTTCCCGCGCGGCCGCCGAGGTCGCAGAACGGCTCGGCCTGCGGCGCCGCGAGGTTTACGAGCGGGCGCAGCAGCTGAAATGACCGCATCGCGCCGGGCACGCGAGCGAAGCGGGCGGCGTGCCGAGACGATCGCGGCCTGGTGGCTCAGGCTCAAGGGGTGGACGATCCTGGCGCGGCGGCTTCGCCTGCCGCTCGGCGAGGTCGACATCGTCGCCCGCCGCGGACGCGTCGTCGCGTTCGTCGAGGTGAAGGCGCGCGCCACCGCCGCCGAGGCGGCTCTGGCGCTCGACGAATACCGCCTGCGCCGCGTCGCCGCGGTGGCAGGCGCCCTCGCCCACCGCTTCGCCCGCGACGGCGACGATATCAGGATCGACGCGATGTTCATCCTCCCCGGCCGCCTGCCCCGGCACATGGCGAACGTCTGGCACGGGTGACATCCCGCCCGCGCCTGCTTAGGTGACCCTCGCCAGCAGCGAGGAAAAAGATGTCCCTCAACGTCGCCGTCCAGATGGATCCGATGGACAAGATCGCCATCGGCGGCGATTCGACCTTCGCCCTGATGCTCGGCGCGCAGGCGCGCGGGCACAGGCTGTTCCACTATGCGGCCGAGGACCTCAACTATCGCGACGGGCGGGTCTGGACGCGGGCGAGGCCGGTCACCGTGCAGCGCGTCGAGGGCGACCATTACCGCTTCGGCGAGCCGGTGACGCTCGACCTCGCCGCCGACACCGACGTCGTCCTGATGCGCCAGGACCCGCCCTTCGATCTCGGCTACATCACCGCCACCCACCTGCTCGAGCGGGTGCAGGGGCAGACGCTGGTGTTGAACGACCCGGCCGCCGTCCGCAACGCGCCCGAGAAGGTCTGGGTGCTCGATTTCGCCCGCTTCATGCCGCCGACCCTGATCACCCGCTCGCTCGACGAGGCGCGCGCCTTCCTCGCCGAGCATGAAGAGGCGGTGGTGAAGCCGCTGCACGGCAATGGCGGCAAGGCGGTGTTCAAGGTGGGCCGCGACGGCGCCAACCTCGCGTCGCTGATCGAGGTCTTCAACAGCGCCTATCGCGAGCCGCACATCGTCCAGGCCTTCCTCCCGGAGATCGCGCAAGGGGACAAGAGGATCGTGTTCGTCGACGGCGAGGTCGCCGGTGCCGTCAACCGGCTGCCGGGCGAGGGCGAGATCCGCTCAAACCTCGCGGTCGGCGGCAAGGCGGCGAAGACGGAGCTGACCCCGCGCGAGGAGGAGATCTGCGCCGCGATCGGGCCGGAGCTCGAGGCGCGCGGCCTGTTCTTCGTCGGCATCGACGTGATCGGCGGCCGCTGGCTGACCGAGATCAACGTCACCTCGCCGACCGGCATCGTCGCCATCGACCGCTTCAACCGCACCGACACCCCGGCGCTGTTCTGGGAGCGGATCGAAAAGCGTCTCGGCTGAGCCGATGTCCGACTGGGTGATCCGCCTCATCGACTCGACCGGCTATGCGGGCGTCTATCTGCTGATGCTGATCGAGACTGTGTTCCCGCCGGTCCCGTCCGAAGTGGTGATGACCGTCGCCGGGCTGCGCGCCGCACACGGGCCGATGAGCCTCGGCGGAGTCGTCGCCGCGGGCACGGCCGGCGCGATGACCGGCAACCTCTTCTGGTATCTGCTCGCGCGCTGGATCGGCCTCGCCCGCTTCCGCCCCTTCATCGAGCGCCACGGCCGCTGGCTGACCATGGACTGGTGCGACGTCGAAAAGGTTCAGAAGATGTTCGGGCGCTTCGGCGGCGCGGTGGTGATGGTCGGCCGGCTCCTTCCGACCATCCGCTCGGTCGTCTCGCTTCCCGCCGGCATGGTGCGGATGCGTCTCCACCGCTTCCTGTTCTGGTCGGCGATCGGCACGGCGGCGTGGAGCGCGCTGCTCGCCCTCGCCGGCTATGCGCTCGGCCAGAGCTTCGAGCGGGTCGAGGACGTCATCGGCCCGGTCTCGTCGGCGATCGTGGTCGCGATCCTGCTCTTCTATTTCTACCGACAGGCGACCTGGCACCGCCGCCACCGCGAGGATCAGGCGCGCGGGTGAGCGTTCCTGTAGACGTCCATCAGATGGGCGGCGTCGACCGACGTGTAGATCTGGGTCGAGCTGAGGCTGGCATGGCCGAGCAGCTCCTGGAGCGAGCGCAGGTCGGCGCCGCGTCCGAGCAGATGGGTGGCAAAGCTGTGGCGCAGCGCGTGCGGCGTGGTCCGCTCCGACAGGCCGAGGGCGCGCCGCGCCTTCATCACCGCGCGGCGGACGATCTCCCCCCTGAGCGGGCCGCCCCGCGCGCCGCGGAACAGCGGCCCGTCCTTTTCGACGGGATAGGGACAAAGGCTCAGATAATGTTCGATCGCGGCGCGGACGGGAGCCAGCAGCGGCACGATCCGGGTCTTGTTGCGCTTGCCGGTCACGCTCAGCGCCTCGCTTAGGGGAAGCGAAGCGCCGGTGAGCCCCAGCGCTTCGGCAACGCGCAGGCCCGATCCGTAGAGCAGGGTCAGCACCGCAAAATCGCGCGCGGCGATCCACGGCTCCGACGCGTCCTCTTCCACCGCTTCGGCGAGCGACACCGCCTCGTCGGGAGAGATCGGCCGCGGCACGCTGCGCGGCCTCTTGGGCGCACGGAGGCGCGGCAAGGCGTCCCGATTGCCGAGTTCCGATGCCACGAAAGCGAGAAAGCCGCGCACCGCGCTGAGCTCGCGCCCCGCCGAGCTGTTGCCGAGTCCGGTCGCGCGGCGGCTGGTGAGAAAGGCGCGCAGGTCCGAGGCCTTGAGCGCGGTCAGCGCTCCGCCGTCGACGCCGCCGCCGAGATGCGGCCCGAGGAAGTCGATCAGCCGGTGGGCCGTCGCGACATAGGCGCGGACGGTGTGCTCCGATCGCCGGCGGTTGAGCGCAAGATGATCATGCCAGCGTAGCGCCAGCGCGCGTGCCGGGTGCTCGATCAGGGGATCAGCCACCGGCCCATGCAGCGGGTCAGCACCCGGCCGAGGAAGACGAGCAG
>DASPJJ010000013.1:0-149454 GCA_035628635.1 Allosphingosinicella sp. | reverse complement strand
TGAACATGCCTCTGGTGGACCTGTCATCGCGCCAGCGGTGCAGCAGGGTAGCTATGCATGGACGGGATAACCGCTGAAAGCATCTAAGCGGGAAGCCTCCCTCAAGATAAGTTATCATAGAGCCGTCGAAGACCACGACGTTGATAGGCCGGATGTGGAAGTGGGGTAACCCATGGAGCTAACCGGTCCTAATTGCTCTATTCGCGCTTGAGAGTCCCACCATCAACGACAGCTTTGGCTGTCCGAGAGGGATACTCAGCCAGACGGTCATCAACAGGGCACGATTTCTAGAACACTCCATGGGTTCCCATCAAAGTAGTACTTTGATGGGTTCCCTATGCGCAGGCCCCATAGCTTGGTGGCCATAGCGTCAGTGACCCACCCGATCCCATCCCGAACTCGGCCGTGAAACCTGACAGCGCCGATGGTACTATCGCTTAAGCGATGGAAGAGTAGGTCGTCGCCAGGCTTTGCGGCCTGCGCATGGAGCGTAAAACCCATTCACATTGTCGTCCTCTCGAGAGGACATCATAGGTTGGCGCGGGATGGAGCAGCCCGGTAGCTCGTCAGGCTCATAACCTGAAGGTCGCAGGTTCAAATCCTGCTCCCGCAACCACCGCAACAGACCCCGCTCCGGCGGGGTTTTTTGTTGTCTGCGAAAGATCGCCGGCCGCCCGCCCGCCGGATCAGGCCGCGAGCCTCTCCAGCGCCTCGCTCGCCGCCAGCCAGCGCGCCTCGACCGCCTCCAGCTGCGCGGCAATTTCGGCACGCAGCTTCATCAGCTCGCTGATCGTCAGCTTCGCATCCGTCGGCGAGGCGCCCGCGGGATCGAACATGGCGCGGTCGAGCTCGGTCCGCCGCGCCTCGAGCCTCGCCATCTCGGCTTCGGCCTCGCGCGCGGCCTTGCGCAGGGCCTGGCTCTGCTCGCGCGCCTCGGCCGCCGCGCGCCGCGCGTGCTTCCGGTTCGGCTTCGGCGCAGCGCCGGTTCCTGCGCCCTCGCCGTTCCGGCCGAGGATCATGTCGGTATAATCGTCGAGGCTGCCGGCATATTCGCCGGCGGTGCCGTCCTCGACCAGCACGAGCCGGTCGGCGGTGAGCTCGATCATGTGGCGGTCGTGGCTGACGATGACGACGGTGCCGCCATAGCCGTTGAGCGCCTGGACGAGCGCTTCGTGGGCATCGACGTCGAGATGGTTGGTCGGCTCGTCCAGGATCAGCATGTGCGGCGCCTCGCGC
The DNA here is from genome assembly GCA_035628635.1 of Allosphingosinicella sp. GTDB lineage: Bacteria > Pseudomonadota > Alphaproteobacteria > Sphingomonadales > Sphingomonadaceae > Allosphingosinicella. The sequence continues at coordinate 148,218 of DASPJJ010000013.1, read as the reverse complement.
GTGATCAGGGCCAGCGCGAGCCGCGCCTTCTCCCCGCCGGACATGGTCGCGACGGCGCGCGTCGCCTTCTCGCCGGAAAAGCCGAAGCGGCCGAGCTGGGCGCGAACCGCCGCCGGCGCCGCCTTCGGCATCAGTCGCGCCATATGCTCGATCGCGCTCGATCCGCCGTCCAGCTCTTCGACCTGATATTGGGTGAAATAGCCGACCTTCAGCTTGCCGGGCGCGGTCATCGCCCCCTCCATCGGCGCGAGCTGCCCGCAGAGCAGGCGGGCGAGCGTGGTCTTGCCGTTGCCGTTGCGGCCGAGCAGGGCGATCCGGTCCTCGGGATCGATCCTGAGATTGAGCCGGCTGAGCACGGGCCTCCCGGGCTCGTAGCCGACGGAGGCCATGTCGAGCGTCAGCAGCGGCGGCCTGAGCCTCGCCGGACTCGGAAAATCGAAGGCCAGGCTCGGATCGTTGGCCACTGCGGCGATCGGCTTCATCCGCGCCAGCGCCTTGACCCGCGACTGCGCCTGCTTGGCCGTCGAGGCGCGGGCGCTGTTGCGCGCGATATAGTCTTCGAGGCGGGCCCGCTGCGCCGCCTGGCTGGCGCGCGCCGCCTCGATCTGCGCCAGCCGCTCGGCCAGCTGCTTCTCGAACGCGTCGTAACCGCCGGGATACAAAGCCAGCTTGCCCTGCTTCAAATGCAATATGTGGTCGACCACGTTGTTGAGCAGGTCGCGCTCGTGGCTGACGATCAGGATCGTGGCGCGAGAGCCTTTGAGGAAGTTCTCGAGCCAGAGCGTCGATTCGAGATCGAGATGGTTGGAAGGCTCGTCGAGCAGCAGCAGGTCCGGCTGCGAGAAGAGCAAGGCGGCGAGCGCGACCCGCATCCGCCACCCGCCCGAGAAGCTGTCGAGCGGTCGCTGCTGCGCGTCCTCGTCGAAGCCGAGGCCGACCAGGATCCTGGCGGCGCGGGCGGGCGCCGCATGCGCCTCGATCGCGTTCAGCCGCTCGTGGACCTCGGCGAGGCGGTGCGGATCGTGGCTCGTCTCCGACTCTTCGAACAGCCGCGCCCGCTCGACGTCGGCGGCGAGCACCGTCTCGAACGGAGTCGCCGCCCCGCCGGGAGCGTCCTGCGCGATATAGCCGATCCGCGCGCTCCTCGGCATGTCGACGCTGCCCTCCTCCGGCTCGATTTCGCCGGTGACGACCCGCATCAAGGTGGACTTGCCGGCGCCGTTGCGGCCGACCAGGCCGACGCGGCTGCCCGGCGGCAGCGATGCGGTCGCGCCGTCGAGGATCGTGTGCCCGCCGAGGCGCACGGTGATGCCGCTTAGATTGAGCATGCGGCGCCCTTAGCCCGCCCTTCCACCGCTTGCCAGCACCGAGGCGGCCGCTAATGCGGCTTCGAGGAGGCCGGCCCGTGAAGAAGATCGAAGCCGTCATCAAGCCGTTCAAGCTCGACGAGGTGAAGGAGGCGCTCCACGACGTCGGCGTCTCCGGCATCACCGTCACCGAGGCGAAGGGCTTCGGCCGCCAGAAGGGGCATACCGAGCTCTATCGCGGCGCGGAATATGTCGTCGATTTCCTTCCCAAGGTGAAGCTCGAGGTGGTGGTCGAGGACGGCCTCGCCGAGCGTGTCGTCGAAGCGATCGCGGCGGCGGCGCGGACCGGGCGGATCGGCGACGGCAAGATTTTCGTCAGCACGGTCGAGGAAGCGCTCAGGATCCGGACCGGTGAGCGCGGCTCCGACGCCATCTGAGCCCGCGCCCCAGGCCGCCGCGGTCGACGACCGGCTCAAGGCCTCGATGTCGCCCGACGAGCTGCGCCGCGCGATGCGCACCCTCGGCTACCGGACCCAGAACGAGCTTGCCGCTGCGATCGGAGTCAGCCGCTCGGCGGTGAGCCTGTGGCGCGAGGGCAAGGTCGGCGTCCCGCGCCCGGTCGCGATGCTGCTGAGGATGCTGATCGCGGCGCAGCGACGGAGCTACTGAGCGCGCGACTGTCCCCCCTGTCCCCGCTCTCCACGTGAATTATTCACCGGCCGAGCCGCGGCGCTGGACGGTGGGCCCGCGGCGCTGAAATGCTGGCGCCACGGCCTCCTTCCGATTCTCAAGGGACAATTCGAAATGGCGAACGACGCGGGCAAGATGCTGAAGCGCATCAAGGACGAGGAGATCGAGTGGGTCGATCTCCGCTTCACCGATCCCAGGGGCAAATGGCAGCATCTCTCGATGGTCGCCTCGGTGGTGGACGAGGACCAGCTCACCGACGGGTTCATGTTCGACGGCTCGTCGATCGCCGGCTGGAAGGCGATCAACGAAAGCGACATGATCCTCAAGCCCGATCTCGACGCGGCCTATGTCGATCCCTTCTCGGCGACTCCGATGCTGATCCTGGTCTGCGACATCGTCGATCCGGGCAGCGGCGAGCTCTATGCCCGCGATCCGCGCTCGACCGCCAAGCGCGCCGAGGCCTATCTCAAGGCGACCGGCATCGGCGACACCGTCTATGTCGGCCCCGAGGCCGAATTCTTCATGTTCGACGACGTCCGCTTCGAGGACGGCTACAACAGCTCCTACTACCAGATCGACGACATCGAGCTTCCGACCAACAGCGGCACCAAATACGAGAACGGCAATCTCGGCCACCGGCCGCGCGCCAAGGGCGGCTATTTCCCGGTCGCGCCGGTCGACAGCGCGATGGACATCAGAGGCGAGATGATCTCGACCATGATCGAGATGGGCCTGCCCTGCGACAAGCATCATCACGAGGTCGCCGCCGCCCAGCACGAGCTGGGCCTCACCTACGGCAGGCTGGTCGAGACGGCGGACCGGATGCAGGTCTACAAATATGTCGTCCACATGGTCGCGCACGCTTACGGCAAGAGCGCGACCTTCATGCCCAAGCCGATCAAGTCCGACAACGGATCGGGCATGCACACCCACATGTCGCTGTGGAACGGCGACCGGCCGCTGTTCGCCGGCAACGGCTATGCGGGCCTCTCCGAGACGGCCCTCTATTTCATCGGCGGCGTGATCAGGCACGCCAAGGCGCTCAACGCCTTCACCAACCCCACCACCAACAGCTACAAGCGCCTGGTTCCCGGCTTCGAGGCGCCGGTCCTGCTCGCTTATTCGAGCCGCAACCGCTCGGCCTCGTGCCGCATCCCCTACGGCGCCGGCGAGAAGGCCAAGCGCGTCGAGTTCCGCTTCCCGGACGCGCTCGCCAACCCCTATCTCGCTTATTCGGCGATCCTGATGGCGGGTCTCGACGGCATCCAGAACCGGCTCCACCCGGGCGATCCGATGGACAAGAATCTCTACGACCTGCCGCCGCAGGAGCTGGTCAACGTGCCGACCGTCTCGGGCTCGCTGCGGGAGGCTTTGATCGCGCTTCAAAACGACCGCGCCTTCCTCACCCGCGGCGACGTGTTCAGCGACGACCAGATCGACGCCTATATCGAGCTCAAATGGGAAGAGCAGATGCGCTGGGAGACGACGCCGAGCCCGGTCGAATACGACATGTATTATTCGAGCTGAGGGGGAGCGGGGCTGCGAGCCCGGATCAGAACGGACTTCCCAGGCCCACCTGCGGACGGCTCGCGCGGCCGGTGATCAGGATCGGGGGCCCGAAGCCGGGCCGGGCGACGAGATCGAGCAGCGGATCGGTCGAGCCGTCGAAGCGCAGCGTGCCGCGGCTGAGCGGAACGGAGCGGCCGAGCACGACATAGGTGCCGGAAACCAATGTCGCCTCGCCGAACAGAGCGGGCGCCGCGGCGCTGCCGGCGACGCGCAGCGCGGCGTTCCAGCGGCTGTCGAGCCCGCGCTGGGCGATCGCGATCCGCTCGCCGGTGACCCGCAGCGCGAGCGCCCCGTCGAAGCCGACCGTTCCTGCCGCGTCGATGCGGCCGCCGCCGCTCATCCTTCCGGAGGCGCTCTCGATCACCAGCCGGTTGCGGTCGAACGCGCCGTTCGCCTCGACATTCTCGACGGTCGTGCCGCGGGCGACGACGCGGCCGCGCCGGAGCCTGGCGGTGCCGCGCAGCAGCGGGGCGGGGACGCTTCCGCCGAGCTCCGCCTCGATCGCGAGCGGGCCGGACAGCCGCACCGCCTGCATGCCGGCGAGGCTCCACGGCCGGTCCGCGGCGCCCTCGAACCGGATCCGGCCCTGCAGCGTCTCGCCGCCGTCGCCGACGCGGACGACCGCATCGAGCCTGCCGCTGCCGATCGGGGCGCGGCCCAGCCGAGCGTCGGTGGCGATCAGGTGCGTCTCGACGGTCTGCCCGCCGCCTTCGCTGGCCGAGAGCAGCAGCGGTCCGGCGAGGCTGCCGGTGAAGTCCAGCCGTCCCGCCACGCCGGCCGGCGCTGCCTGCAGGGCGCCGCTGGCCGCCGCGCCGGACAGTTCGAGCGCAGACACCGCGATCGCGGCCGAGCTGCCGCGCTGCGGCACGATCGTCCCGCGTGCGCTGAACGGCCCGAGCGGCGAGCCGCCGGCAGCGCGGTAGCCGAAACCGGCCCGGGCGGGCTCGAGCACGACGTTGACGTTGGAGAGGCCGAGGCTCTCCGCCGGCCGTGCCAGGCGGACCGCCAGCCGCGGCCGGGCGGCGCTCCCCTCGACGCGGAGCGCGAGCGGCCCGAGCGAGGCCTGCCGGCCCGACCCCTGAAAGCGCAGGGCATCGCCCGGACCGGTCGAACCGGCGCCGCTCAGCTGCAGCCTGGGCGCCGCCAGGCGGAGGTTCGGGAAGAGCAGCCCGCCTTCGCCCGCGGCGACGCCCGACTGGATCCGCACCGGGCCCCCGGCCGCCCAGGCGAGGGCGCCATTGTCGAGCCGGCGGACGGTGCCGGTCACGGTCCCAGCCAGCGGTGCGGCGCTGGTCGCCCGCAGGTTCGCCTGCAGGTCGGCGCGCCCGATGCCGGCGAGCGGAACGGCGTCCGCGCTCGCGCTGCCGGCGATCGCATAGCGGCCGCTGGCGGGATCGGCCTGAAAGGCGAGCCGGCCGCGCATCCGCGCGGACGCCAGGCCGAGGCCGTCGGAGCGGAGGCGCCCGCGCGCAGCGCGCAAAGTGCCGTCGATCCTGAGGCCGGCGAGCAGGACCTCCAGCGCCTCGCCCCCACCTGCGATGCGGCCGATGCGCGCGGCGACGGGGAGGGTGAGAGCCTCGTGCGTCCACCGGCCGCTGCCTGAGGCCGCGACCCCCTCGAATGCGGTCGTGCCGAGCGTCACGCGCGGCGCGGAGGCGCGGTAGGCGAAGGCGGCGTCGGCGAAGGGCCCGTCGAGCAAGGCGGTGACCCGGGCGCCCGGCGCGGCAAGGTCGCCGATCAGCGGCGTCGCGCTCAGCAGCTCGAACGTCGCGCGGACGTCGCGATAGCGGTCGCTGCCCAGGTCGGCCGCGCCGGCGGCGGCGAGGCGCATGGCGGACGAGCGGGCCGCGATCCGTCCGTCGAGCACGCCCTCGTCGAAGCGACCCTGCGCACCGACCAGGGTCCGCTCGCCGGCGAGCCGGGCGAGGGTGCCGGAGAGCAAGGGCGCCGGCGCCAGCCAGCCGTCGGCGCGGTAGAGGCCGGAGGCGGCGGCGAGGCGGAACTCCCCGCTCGGCCGGTCGTCGATCGCGAAGGTGGCGTTGCCGGCCCAGCGCCGCCAGTCGCCGTCGCCATTGGCTTCGATCCGCAGCGCGCGCTCGGTGCCGAGCATCCGCGCGAGGACGCCGTCCGCGGGGGCGTCGAGCGACAGATCGAGGTCGAACTCCTCGCGATCGGGAGCGGCGTCGACCAGCAGGTCGAGCCGGTCCCCGCCGCCGCGCATCCGCGCATCGAGATCGAGCAGGAAGCGTCCGCTGCGATATTCGATCTCGCCCTCGACCCGGGCGCTGCGGCGGGTGCCGGCGACGCCTTCCTCGAATCTTAGCTGGGCGATCTCGATCCGGCCGACATGGACGTCGGCGCTCGGCAGGGTGGGCTCATCGTTCTCCAGCAGCTGCGGCAGGCGGTGGACGATCACCAGCTCGCTGGCGGCGCGGTGAACGACCATCCGGTTCCACAGCCAGGAGAGGGGCTGCCAGTCGACTTCCACCTCCGGCGCCTCGGCGAAGAGGCCTTCCGGATCGTAGAGGCGCAGGTCGCGAAGCTCGCTGCGGCCCCAGATCGAGCCCTCGATACGGCCGATCCGGATGCGCAGGCCGGACTTGGGCTGGAGCGCCGCGATCCTGTCGAGGATCAGCCGATGGCCGAGGTCGGTGTCGAGCAGCAGCCCCAGTGCCCCGATCGCGAGCATCGCTGCGATCACCAGGCTGAGCGCGATCTTGGCGGCCATCGCCAACCAGCGGGAGCGGCGGCGCGGGCGAGCGGGCACGGCCGGCGCCTCCTCGGGCGCGCCGGTCAGCATGAGCATGGTCCGACGAGCCGCCGCATGGCGCCCAGCCTAACGGCCGCTTATGTACCGCGCCAGAATGAAGCGCGAAGCTAGTGGACGGTGGCGTCGCCGGGGCCGGCGGCGAGGAGGGCGATCATCCGCTCGATCTGCCGCCAGCGGCAATAATGGACGACGTTGCCGAGCGAGCGGCTCTGGCTCGCGCGCCGCGCCGCCTCGAGCGCGGCATGGTCGCCGTAATGGCTGATGAGCTCGTCCGCGTCGGCGACCGCCGCTCGGTCCGGCAGGTGGATGTGATCGTGCAAGGCCCGCCCCTCAATTCCCGCAGCCCTCCTAGCGGCGGACTCTTGCCATTTGCCCCAGCGAAACTGCTCAACGCCGCATTCACCAGAAAGGAAAGCGGGCGCCGCGGAGCCTTGGAAGCCGCGCCCGCTGCTGCCATGGAGGGTCATGCCGTCTCCGCCTCCGCCTTCCCCGCGAAAGGAGCCCCGCTCGGGCGGGGTCTTGCTCGCTCTGGCGATCGTCGCCGGGGCGGTCGGCGGGGCGATGGGCGGCCAGGCCAGCATCGGCGTCCTCGCCGGTGTCGCCGCCGGGCTGATCATGCTCGGCCTCGTCTGGCTGATCGACCGCCGCGGCTGATCCTCAGCCGAGCTTGCGGCCCACCCAGACGACGCGGCCCACGATCTCCACGGCCGCAGCATCGCAGTGCGGCCAGCTCGGATAGGCGTCGTTGTCGCTGCGGACCGAAATGGTGGATCCCGCTGGGTTGCGGGCGACGCGCTTGACCATCAAAGCGTCCTCGATCCGCAGGACGTAGACGCCGTCGCGCAGCCGCTCGGCGGAGTCTCCGCGGTCGACCAGGATCTCGTCGCCGTCGGCCAGCGTCGGCGCCATCGAATCGCCCTCGACCAGAATCAGCGACAGTTGCCGGGGATCCGCGGCCAGGCGGCGCAGCCAGGCCGGATCGAAGGCGATATGGCCGCGCGCGCGCTCGTCACCGGCCAGCGCACCCGGTCCGGCCGATGCCCCGATGTCGAGCCGGGGGACGCGGACCAGGCCGTCATCCGCGCGGGGGGCCGGGGGCCCCCCGAGCACTTCCTCGGACACCCCGAAATAGCGCGCGAGCAGACGCCGGTCGTCCTCGCCCAGGCGGCGGGGCGATCCGCGCTTGATATATTGCTGGATATAGGCCGCGTTGCGGCCGAGCATCCGCGACAGGCCGGCATAATCCGCCCCCTGCTCCTCGATCAGCCGCTCGAGCGCGGCACGTGCGCCGGCTTCATCCATAGTGGACCTTATAATGATAGGATTTGCCCTAGACAAGTAGGAAATCTCCTCCGAAGCTGGAACGGAACACGAACACCGATTCGCCAGGAGGAGTCATGAGCTTGCTGTACCGTATCGAGCGCCATTTGCGGCGAACCGGCCTGACGCCCAGCGCATTCGGGCGCAAGGCGATGAACGACCCAGCCTTCGTCCGCCACCTCCGCAAGGGGCGGGAGCCGATGCCGAGGACCGAGGCGCGCGTCCTCGCCTTCATCGAAGCCGCCGAGCGCGGCGGCCCGAACGACAAGGAGGGCGGCGCATGCGGCGCGTGATCGAAGATGCGGCGACCGCCCTGCTGCGCGCGCTGTGCGCAAGTTTCTCGCGCTTCGACGGCGGATTCCGGGTCGAGGAGCTGATCAGCCGCGGCTGGGCGAGCGTCACCTTCAGCGGTGCGCGGCACCGCGTCGTCCTCCTCCTCGAGGGCCAAGGCGCCGGCGCGGCGGCGGACGCCTTTCTCGAGCATATGGAGGAAGTCGATTTCGACCTCGCCGACCATATCCTGGCCGACATCGCTTTGGTGGGCGAGGACAGGAACCTCGAGGCGGATCGGGTGCGGCTGAGCCTGGAGGCGCTGACCGTCGAGGACGCCTAGCCGGCGCGGGCGGCCATGCGCTGCAGATTCTCGATCGCGCTGCGGAGGCGATCGTCGCCTAGCTCGGGCTCGGCGAAGGCCGCGGCCTGGGCGGGGGCCTGCGCTTCTTCCACTGCCTGCGGAAGGACGGACGCGGCGTTCTGCTGGAGCCTGCGGGCGAGGCCACGCTCCAGGCGGGCCATCAACTCGGCGATGCTGGCATCTTCGCTCGGTTCGGCAGGCGCGGAGGGCGCGGCCGGGGTCTGCTCCGCCACCGGCGCGGCTTGCTCGGCCTCGGGCACGGGCTCGGGCGCGGGTTCCGGCCAGATCGGCTCGGCAGCGGCCGCCTCGACGCGGTCGACGAGCTCGAGCGCCTCTTCCGGTTGGTCTATTTCCGCTTCCGGCGCAGGAGGAGCCGGTTCGGCGAAGACGAAAGGCGCGGGCGCAGGGCCCGGTTCGCCGAGCTCGCGGGCGGCGAGGATGGGCCGGCGGGCCGGCGCGTCGGGATGGACGTCGGCGCGGCGCAGGCGCGGGGTCTCGGGCTCGCGCTCCGGCTCGAACGCGAACGCCTCGGCGGCATCGCGGACGCGCGGCTTCGCCGTGCCGCGGCCGAGCATCCTCAGCAGCAGGTAGACGGCGAGGATCGTGCCTCCACTCGCCGCGACGGCAGAGGCGATCCGGGCCTTTGCGCCCAGCGGCGGCGCGGCGGCCGGGAGCAGGGACGGGAGCTGACTCGCCTCGACGGCGCGGGCAAGCAGGTCGGCCGGCATCGCGAAGGCGACGAACCCGACCGACAGGCCCGCGAGCAGGGCCAGCGGCAGGTCCATCGACCCGCGCGTCGCGCTGCGCTGCGCCTCATGAAGGAATGTCGATGCCATCAGAGCGCCTTACCGGTCAGCCGTTGGTAAACCGGTCCATAGTTGGAAATATTTGACGACCAGTTACGATCGCGCTCGACATAGCGCCGGGCGGTCTCCCGGCGACGCTCCCAGCCGCCGCGGTCGTCCAGCAAGGCGGCGAGCGCGGCGGCGATGGCGGCTGGGTCGCCGGGACGGAACAGGGTGCCGGTCACGCCGTCCTCGATCAGCTCGCGATGGCCGCCGACGTCGGACGCGGCGACGAGCTTGCGCTGCGCCATCGCCTCCAGCGGCTTCAGCGGCGTCACCAGCTCGGTGAGCCGCATCGCCTTGCGCGGATAGACCAGCACGTCGATCAGCGCATAGTAACGCTCGACCTCCTCATGGGGCACGCGGCCGGCGAAGACGATCCGGTCGGCTGCCGGCGAGGCTTGCGCCTGAGCGCGAAGCCGCTCCTCCATCGGTCCGCCGCCGACGAGCAGCAGCCGCGCCTTCGGCCGCCGCCCGGCGAGGATCGGCATCGCCGCGATCAGATCGTCCAGCCCCTCATAATCGTAGAAGGAGCCGATGAAGCCCATCACCTCGGCGCCTTCGAGGCCGAGGCTGCGCGCGAAGCCGGGCTCGGGGGCGGGCGGATTTCCGAACAGGCCCATGTCGACTCCGTTGGGAGAGACCAGGATCTTGGCGGGATCGACGCCGCGGGCGACGAGGTCGCGGCGCAGGCCCTCGCAGATCACCGCCACCGCATCCGCCTTGTCGGCCGCCCAGGTCTCGAGCGCGCGGGTGAGGCGGTAGCGCGCCGAGCCCTCGCGGCCAGTGCCGTTGCCGACCGCCGCGTCCTCCCAGAAGGCCCGGATTTCGTAGAGCAGTGGGATTTTGCGGCGGCGCGCCGGGCGCAAAGCGGCGAGGGCGTTCAGGACCGGCGAATGGACGTGGATCTGGTCGGGCCTGAGCGCGCCGATCGCCTCGTCGATGCGGCGGGAAAAGGCGCGGATCTCGCGCCATTCGCGCAGCGGCGTGGGGCCGCGCGGCACGGCCGGGGTGCGGTGGAAGGCGATGCCGTCGACCGTGTCCGGGCCGGGGCCGGCGGCGCGCTGGCGCGGGCCGGTGAGGCAGACGGGCTCCCAGCCGGCGGCGATCTGGGCCTTGACGATCGCCCGCGTCCGGAAGCTGTAGCCGCTCTGCAGCGGCAAACCGTGGTCGAGGACGTGGAGGATCCGCATCGCACTTTCCCCTGCCACGACAAGCTTAACGCGGCGTCAACCGGCCGGGGCTAAAGCCTCTGCGATGGAGCGGCCGGACGCATGATCGACAATTTCGCCCTGCTCGTCAGCCACGGGCTGATCCTGCTCGCCGCCTGGCGGCTCGTCCAGCGGCCCGATCTCGACGACGACGACGCGCCGGCCGGGCCGCGGCCGCTGCGCTGGCGGATCGGGCGCGGGGACGGCGCCGGTGCGTGACCTCTTCTTCGTCGGCTTTCTCGCCAGCCTGTTCGTGCTCGCCCTGAGGCGGCCGTTCCTGTTCGTGCTCGCTTATTGCTATGTCGACGTCGTCGCGCCGCAACGGCTCTCTTACTATCTGCTGAGCGGCGGCAACATCGTCCTCATTTGCGCGATCGCGGCGATGGGATCGTGGCTGCTGTTCGACCGCAAGACCGATTTCCGGATCGCGGGGCGGCAATGGCTGATGCTGCTGCTGCTCCTCTATGCCGGCTTCACCACGCTCAACGCCGACATGCCCGTCGAGGCCTCGGAGAAGTGGGACTGGGTGTGGAAGGCGATGGTGTTCGCTATCTTCCTCCCCTTCACATTGCGCACCAAGCTCAGGATCGAGGCCTATCTCCTGTTCATGATTCTCTCCGCCGCGGCGATCATCATCGTCGGCGGAATCAAAACCCTGCTTTCGGGCGGCGGCTACGGCGCGCTCAACCTGATGGTCGACAACAATAGCGGCCTCTACGAGGGCAGCACGATCTCGACCGTCGCGATCGCTTTGGTGCCGCTGATCCTCTGGGCCGCGCGCCACGGCACGGTCTTCCCGGCCGACTGGCGGGTCAAGCTATTCGCGGCGGGGCTGGTCTTCGCCTGTCTGCTGATCCCTGTCGGCACCGAGGCGCGCACCGGCCTCGTGTGCATCGCCGTGCTCGCGATCCTGATGCTGAGGGACGTCAAGCGGCGCCTGCTCTATATGGGCCTGCTCGGCCTCGCCGGCCTCGCCGCTCTGCCGATGCTGCCCTCCAGCTTCACCGACCGGATGGGCACGATCTCGACCTACCAGGCGGACAGCTCGGCGACGACGCGGATCGCGGTCTGGGGATGGACCTGGGATTATGTACAGGAGAATCCGCTGGGCGGGGGCTTCGAAGCCTATCGCCAGAACCGGATCCAGGTCGCGACGGTGAGCCAGCAGGAATCGGGCAACGTGGTCGCCGTCCAGGCCAGCGTCCATTCCGACGAGGGCCGCGCCTATCACAGCTCCTATTTCGAGATGCTGGGCGAGCAGGGCTTCCCGGGGCTGTTCCTGTTCCTGATCATCCACGGGCTCGGCCTCGTCCGGATGGAGGTGCTGCGGCGGCGCTGGCGGGGCGCGGAGGGGGAGACGGCCTGGATCGCGCCGCTCGCCACCGCGCTGCAGAGCTTTCAGCTCATCTATCTTGCCGGCTCGCTGTTCGTCGGGATCGCCTTCCAGCCCTTCGTCTGGATGGTGGTGGCAGTGCAGATCGGCTTCGACACCTATGTCGCGCGGCGGCACCGGCCCGCGCCGAGGCGACCGATGAGGCCCCTGCAGCCGGCGACGGCCGCGGCCTAAGCCGGAACGAAGCCGCCCGGCGCGCGCTTTAAAGCGCTCAATGCTCAAATATGTCGACGATTCACGCCCCGGCATCAGCAGGAAGCGTCGCGGGCGCTACTGGATGTATTTCGACGCCGACGGCAAAAGGATTACCGATCGCGACGAGATCGACCGGCTGAACGCGGTCGGCATGCCGCCGGCTTACGAAAAATGCTGGTTCTGCGCCGATCCGGACGGCCACATCCAGGCAGTCGGCTACGACGCCAAGGGCCGCAAGCAATATCGCTACCACCCCTCGTTCCGCGAGCGGCAGGAGAGCCGCAAATATGAGCGGCTGGCGCGGTTCGGTCGCTGCCTGCCGAAGCTGAGGAAAAGGCTCGAGCGCGATTTGAAGGGCAAGGCGACCGCGCGCGACACCGTGCTCGCCGCCGTGGTCCGCCTGATCGACGAGACCAGGATGCGCGTCGGCAACGAGGAATATGCGAAGGACAATAAGAGCTTCGGCGCGACCACCCTCAGGAACCGACACGCCACGATGGAGCGGGGCCGGCTCAAGATCAGCTATGCAGGCAAGCACGGCGTCAAGCGCACCGTAACCGTCACCGACCGCAACCTCATGCGCATCGCCCGGCGCACCCAGGACCTGCCGGGCCAGCACCTCTTCGAGTTCGTCGCCGAGGACGGCAGCGTCTGTCCGGTCACCTCGAGCGACGTCAATTCCTACATCAAGGAGGCGATGGGCGAGGAGTTCACCGCCAAGGACTTCCGCACCTGGGGCGCGAGCGCGATCGCGTTCGAGGAGATGGTGAAGAGGGTCGAGAAGCACGGCAAGGTGAAGCTCAAGAGCGTGATCGAGCCGGTCGCCGAAGCGCTCGGCAACACGCCGGCGATCAGCCGCAAATCCTATGTCCACCCGGCGCTCATCGAAGCCGCCAAGGACGCAGGAGCGATCGGCGCGCGCAAGCTGCCGCGGGCGGCGCAGTCGCTCAGCCGCTACGAGCGCGGCCTGATCGAATTCCTCGAGGCGCTGCCGGGCGAGCAGGGCAAGATGGCGACCGACAGGGCCGCCCGCCGCCGCGCCGAGGCAAAGCTCGAGCGCGCCGCCGAAGCCGCCTGACGCTTGCATTGCCCTTCCCGCGCGCAATAGAGCCGCTCCGGTGAGCGATCCGACCGTCATCGACCGTACCCGGACCTTGAGCGAGCGCAGCGCCCGGCTGGTGCGCGAGGTGACCGACTGGGCGACCAGCAACGGCGCCGACATCGCTCTCGCTCTCGCCGCGGCGGCGGCGATCACTCTGCTGCTGATCGGGCTGCGCGCCTTCGGCCACCGGATGGTCCGCAACCGCGCTCCGGACGTCCACTGGCGCACCATCTTCGGCCGCGTGCTGTCGAAGACCAGCCTGTTCTTCGTCATCATGTGCGCGGTCGAGCTGGTCGTCGGGCAGACCGATGCGCCCTACGCGATCCGGCGCACGGCGGAGATATTGTTCATCGTCGCGGCGGCTTTCCAGGCGGCGGTCTGGACCCGCGAATTGATCCTCGGCTTCGTCCACCACCGCGTCGGCGACGCGGAAGATCAGAGCAATCTCGGCTCGGCGATGGGGATCATTCGCCTGCTCGTCACGGTGACGCTTTTCGCGGTCGCGCTGATTCTGATCCTCGACAATCTCGGCGTGAACGTCACCGGGCTGGTGGCGGGGCTCGGAATCGGGGGCATCGCCATCGGCCTCGCCGCCCAGGGCATCTTCTCCGACCTGTTCGCTGCGCTCTCGATCATCTTCGACAAGCCCTTCCGCAAAGGCGACGCGATCCGAGTCGGGCAGATCGTCGGGATCGTCGAATATATCGGCCTCAAGACGACCCGTTTGCGGTCGCTGGAGGGCGAGCAGATCGTCATTTCGAACGCCAAGTTGCTCGACCAGCAGCTCCACAATTTCACGCGTCTGGAGCGGCGGCGCTTCACCCTGCGCTTCGGCCTCGTTTACCAGACGTCGGCGGAGACGCTGCGCGCAGTGCCGGAGATGGCGCGGGCTATCGTGGAGCGGCACGAGCACAGCCATTTCATCCGCTGCGGCGTCGCGGGCTATGCGGCGTCGGGCCTCGACCACGAGCTGGTCTTCGAAGTGGAGGGCCGCGATTTCGAGCCCGCCTTCGCCGCCCGCCACGCCATCGCGGTGGAAATTCTCGAAGCCTTCGCCCGCGAGGGTATCGCCTTCGCCTATCCCGCGCAGATCGCGTTCACCGCGGCGCCGGACGGGACGCTGGTCATGCCCTATCCGGACGCGCCGGGATGACGGGCCTCGCTCAGGTCGCCGTTTCCCGGACGTACGCATCGACCCTGGCCAGATGCGCGGCTTTCTCCTCCTCGCCGAGGAACGAGCCCAGGAACGAGTTTCGCGCCAGGGTCGCGAGCTGCTCCGTTCCGAGCCCGCGCCCCTCGGCGGCCGCGCGGTAATTGTCGTTGATGTAGCCGCCGAAATAGGCCGGGTCGTCAGAGTTGATCGTGGCGCGCAGGCCGAGGCGCAGCATCTCGTCGATCGGATGGTCGGCCATGTCGCCGACGACGCAGAGCTTCAGGTTCGAAAGCGGGCAGACGGTGAGCGTCATCTGCTCGCGCGCCAGCCGCTCGACCAGGGCCGGGTCCTCGAGCGAACGGTTGCCGTGATCGAGCCGGTCGACCTTCAGCACGTCGAGGGCCTCGTGCACATATTCGGGCGGCCCCTCCTCCCCGGCATGGGCGACGCGCTTCAGCCCGAGCTCGGCGGCACGCGCGAAGACGCGGGCGAACTTCTCGGGCGGGTGGCCGAGCTCGGAGGAATCGAGGCCCACCGCCTCGAGCCGGTCGAGCCAGGGCCCGGCCTGGCGCAGGGTTTCGAACGCCTCCTCTTCCTCCAGGTGACGCAGGAAGCAGAGGATCAGCTTCGAGCTGATCCCGTGGCTGGCCTTCGCCTCGTCCATCCCGGCGAGCAGCCCGCGTACGACGGTGTCGAACGGGATACCGCGGTCGGTATGGGTCTGCGGATCGAAGAAGATCTCGGCATGGACGACGTTGTCCGCCGCGGCCCGGTCGAAATAGGCGGCGGCGAGGTCGCGGAAATCCTCTTCGGTCCGAAGCACGTCGGCGCCGGCATAATAGATGTCGAGGAAGTCCTGCAGGTTCGAGAAGCTGTACGCCGCGCGGACTTCCTCGACGCTCGCGAACGGGATCGCGACGCGGTTGCGCTCGGCCAGCGCGAACATCAGCTCGGGCTCGAGGCTGCCCTCGATATGGATGTGGAGCTCGGCCTTTGGCAGGCCGGCGATGAAGGCGGAGAGATCGGTCATGAAGGGAGTATCGCGGTCTGCTGCCCTCCCTGCAAGGGAGGGTAGGCTAGAGGCCGACATCCTCCAGGCTGAGCAAGGTCGCGTTGCCGCCCGAGCTCGTCGTGTCCGTCGACGTCACCCGCTCGGCGCAAAATCTCGGGAGATAGTGCGGGCCGCCGGCTTTCGGGCCGGTACCGGACAGCCCCTCGCCCCCGAACGGCTGGGAGCCGACGATGGCGCCGATCATCGAGCGGTTGACGTAGAGGTTGCCGACCGTGGCGGCATCCTCGACCGTCTCGGCGGCGCGGGCGATGCGGCTGTGCAGGCCCATGGTCAGGCCGAAGCCGGCGGCGTTGACCCGTCGCACCGTCTCGGCGAGCTGACCGCCCCGCCAGGTCGCGACGTGGAGCAGCGGCCCGAACCATTCCCTGCGCACATCCTCGACCGCATCGACTCCGATCAGCGTTGGCGGGACGAACAGCCCCTCCTGCGGCACGGCGATCGTCTTCAGCCACCGGTCCCGGCTCGCCGCGCGGTGGGCCATCAGCCTCTCATAGGCCCCTTCGTCGATCACCGGGCCGACATCGGTCTGCGGATCGGCAGGATCGCCGACGACCAGAGTATCCATCGCGCCCGACAGCATCTCCAGCGTGCGATCGGCGATCTCCTTTTGGAGGAGGAGGACGCGCAGCGCGGAGCAGCGCTGGCCGGCGGAGCGGAAGGCGGAAGTGACGACGTCGATCACCACCTGCTCGGGCAAAGCCGTGGAATCGACGATCATCGCGTTGATGCCGCCGGTCTCGGCGATCAGCGGGATGAGCGCCCGGTCGTCGTCCGCGACGAGGGCGCGGGCGATCCGCTTGGCGGTGGCGGTCGAGCCGGTGAAGGCGATTCCGGCGATCCGCCTGTCCTCGACCAACGCGGCGCCGATGTCCGGGCCTCCGGCGGCGAGGACGAGCGCATCGTTCGGGATCCCCGCTTCGTGGGCGAGGCGGACGGCGGTGCGCGCGATCTCCGGTGTCTGCGGCGCGGGCTTGGCGACGACCGTATTTCCGGCGACGAGCGCCGCGGCGACCTGGCCGAGGAAGATGGCAAGGGGGAAGTTCCACGGCGCGATGCAGACCCAGATTCCGCGCCCTTCCATCCTCAGCACGTTGCGCTCGCCGGTGGGGCCGGGGAGCTCTTGCGGCTGGAGGCCGCTTCGTGCCTGGGCGGCATAATAACGGCAGAAGTCGACCGCCTCGCGGACTTCGGCGAGCGCGTCGGGGATGGTCTTGTACGCTTCCTGCACGCAGATCCGCATCAGGGCGTCCCGGTCGCGCTCCAGCAGGCCGGCGAGGCGCTCGAGGCAGGCGGCGCGATGCTCGACCGGCACCCGCGACCAGGCCGGGAACGCCCCGAGGGCGGCGGAGACGGCACGGTTCGCGTCTGCGCGGCAGTCGGCAGAATGTTCGCCGCTAGAGGTAACGGCCGGGCGAGCCAGCTCGCTCGAACCGAACGGTGTCGCGACGGCCGCCGCAATCCTCTCCAGCTCGGGCCGATAGTTCAGGTCGATCCCCCGGCTGTTCTTGCGCTCGGGCATGAACAGATCCTCTGGGAGGGGGATCGAGGGATGGCGGGAGCCGCCGACCGCGTGGATCTTCGCGACCGGATCCGCCAGGATCTCGTCGTCGGTGAGGCTTTCGTCGGCGAGCTGGTGGACGAAGCTCGAATTGGCGCCGTTCTCGAGCAGGCGGCGGACAAGGTAGGCGAGGAGGTCGCGGTGGCCGCCGACGGGCGCGTAGATGCGCGTCGCGTAGCCCCGCTCGCGGACCAGCGTTTCATAGAGCCCTTCGCCCATGCCGTGGAGCCGCTGGAACTCGAAGTCGCGACGGGGCCCTGCCCATTCGAGGATGGTCGCGACGGTGAGCGCGTTGTGGGTCGCGAAGGCTGGATAGATGTTCGCCGCGGCGAGCATGTCCCTGGCGCAGGCGAGGTAGGAGACGTCGGTCGCGGCCTTCCGCGTGAAGAGCGGATAGTCGGACAGCCCCTGCTCCTGGGTGCGTTTGATCTCGCTGTCCCAATAGGCGCCCTTGACCAGCCGGACGGCGATGCGGCGGCCGGTGCGCCGGCCGAGCGCGTCGGCCCAGGCCAGGATGGGGCGGCATCTTTTGCCATAGGCCTGAACGGCCATGCCGAGCCCGTCCCAGCCTTTGAGGGAAGGGAGGCCCGCGACCGCCTCGATGATGTCGAGGCTCATCTCCAGCCGCTCGCTCTCCTCGGCATCGACGGTGAAGCCGATGCCCGAATCCTTCGCCAGCGCCGCCAGCGCCTCGATCTGGCCGATCAGCGACGGGACGCAGCGATCGTACTGGGCGACCTCGTAGCGCGGATGGAGCGCCGACAGTTTGACGGAGATCGAATGGCCGCGCTCGGCCACCCTGCCGACGGCGCGGATCGCGCCCTCGTAAGCGGCGAAATAGCGCTCCGCGTCGGGGTAGGTCCGCGCCGCTTCCCCGAGCATGTCGAAGCTGGCGGTG
Organism: Allosphingosinicella sp.; assembly: GCA_035628635.1. GTDB lineage: Bacteria > Pseudomonadota > Alphaproteobacteria > Sphingomonadales > Sphingomonadaceae > Allosphingosinicella. Next base: position 130,501 of record DASPJJ010000013.1, on the reverse strand, counting down.
AAGCCTGCATTCTCGCGTTTCTCCATGCGGCGGATCGCTTCGTCGATGTTGCGTCCCATGACGAAGATCTCGCCCATCAGCCGCATCGCCGCGCCGACCGCCTGGCGGACGAACGGCTCCCCGACGCGGCCCATCAGTCGCTTGAGGGCGCTCGCCTGCTCGGTGCCGCTGACCAAAGCCCGCCCGATCACGAGCCCCCAGGTGGCCGAGTTGACCAGGGTGGAATGGGACTTGCCGGCATGGGCGCGCCAGTCCGCGTCGCCCAGTTTGTCGGCGATCAGCTGGTCGGCGGTCTCGGGATCGGGGACGCGCAGGAACGCCTCGGCGAGCGAGAGCAGGGCCACGCCCTCCTGGGTATTGAGCCGATATTCCTGGAGGAACTGGTTGACCCAGCCCGACGACTGAGCGGCGCGCAGCCGGCCGAGCATCTCCCGCGCCCGCGCCTCGACCCGCGTGCGCGATTCGGAATCGAGCCAGGCGTCCTTGAGCAGCGGCCTCAGCACTTCCGGCTCGGGCGCGCGGTGCAGGCGGCGCAGTTCGGTTCGCGCGGTTGCCGTAGCGTCCGCCATCTCTTGGTCCTCACGGGGCTTGAGTCTCACCTGCGGCTGCCTCTAGACCGCCGCCATGCCCATCGCCAGCATCGAAGAGATCGCGCTCAAGGTCGGCCAGGAGGTCGGCGTCTCGGAGTGGATCGCGCTCGACCAGGCGCGGATCGACGCCTTCGCCGAGATCACCGAGGACCGGCAGTTCATCCACATCGATCCCGAGGCCGCCGCGAAAACGCCGTTCGGCGGGACGGTCGCGCACGGCTTCCTCACCTTGTCGCTGCTGAGCCGTATGGCCGCCGACGCGATGCCGGTCCCGGAAGGGGTCAGGATGGGCGTCAATTACGGTTTTGAAAAGGTGCGCTTCCTGGCGCCCGTGCGATCCGGCAAGCGCGTCCGGGGCCGGTTCAAGCTGGAGCGGCTCGACGAAAAGCGCCAGGGCCAGTGGCAGTTCACCCACCAGGTCACGGTCGAGATCGAGGGGGAGGACAAGCCGGCCCTCGTCGCCGACTGGATCGGCCTGATATTCTTGTGACCGGGGGGACAGTCACTTTCAGAACCGCCGCGCGGGGATTCGCACCGCGGTGTCTGAAAGTGACTGTCCCCAACTACCGCTGAAAGGAACCCCCATGGCCGTTCGCGACGCCGTCATCGTTTCCACCGCCCGCACGCCGATCGGCAAGGCCTATCGGGGCGCGTTCAACGCGACGCCGTCGCCGACCCTCGCGAGCCACGCGATCCGGGCCGCGGTCGAGCGCGCTCGGATCGATCCGGCCGAGGTCGACGATTGCATCATGGGCGCTGCTCTCCAGCAGGGCGTGCAGACCACGATCGGACGCACCGCGGCCTTGCGCTCGGGTCTCCCCGTCACGGTATCGGGCATGTCGATCGACCGCCAATGCTCGTCGGGGCTGATGGCGATCGCGACCGCGGCCAAGCAGGTGATCGTCGACCGGATGGACGTCGTCGTCGCCGGGGGCGTCGAGTCGATCTCGATGGTGCAGACGCCCGAGATGCGGGTCGGGCCCGATCCGGAGCTGCTGTCGATGCACAACGGCGTCTACATGCCGATGATCCAGACCGCCGAGGTCGTGGGAAAGCGCTACACCGTCAGCCGCGAACGGCAGGACCAATATGCGCTGCGGTCGCAGCAGCTCACCGCCCGGGCTCAGGCGGAGGGCCGGTTCGACGACGAGATCGTCCCGGTCACCGCCAAGATGATGGTCAAGGACAAGGAGACCGGGGAGACCTCGATGCGCGAGGTCGCGTTGACCAAGGATGAGGGCAATCGGCCGCAGACGACGCTCGAGGACCTCCAGAAGCTGCAGCCGGTGATGGGCCCGGAGGCGATGATCACCGCCGGCAACGCCTCCCAGCTCTCGGACGGTGCCTCGGCCTGCATCGTCATGGAGGCCGGGCTCGCCGCCAAGCGCGGGCTGCAGCCGCTCGGCCGGTATGTCGGCATGGCCGTCGCCGGCACCGATCCGGACGAGATGGGGATCGGGCCGGTCTTCGCCGTGCCCAAGCTGCTCGGGCGGTTCGGGCTCACCGTGGACGACATCGACCTCTGGGAGCTCAACGAGGCGTTCGCGGTGCAGGTGCTCTACTGCCAAGACCGGCTCGGCATTCCCGACGACAAGCTGAACGTCGACGGCGGCTCGATCTCGATCGGCCATCCCTACGGCATGTCGGGCGCGCGAATGACCGGACATGCGCTGATCGAGGGCCGCCGCCGCGGCGCGAAATGGGCCGTAGTGACGATGTGCGTCGGCGGCGGCATGGGCGCGGCCGGGCTGTTCGAGGTGCTGTGACCGCACTGGTGCGGCAGGCCCTCCGGCGGCTCGGCCTGCTCGGCCGGACGACCCGCACCACTTTCTCGCTTATCTGATATTGGTGGCGGCGCTGAACGTCGCCTCTTTCCTGTTCGCGATCAGCACCGTGCGGTCGGCGGCGCCCTCCGTGGCGCGGATCGAAGCGCTGCACGCCCTCGCGCTCGCCAATCCTCTGCTGGCCGCGGCCGACAATCTGATCTTCCTGTGGCTCGCCGCCCGGCGCTTCCAGGATCAGGACCGTCCGGGCTGGATCGCGCTGGCCCCGAGCGCCTTCCTGTTCGTCGTCCTTCTCGTCCCGCTGCCGCCGCCGATCGCGCTGCTGGGCCTGATCGCCTTCGTCATCGTCCTGTTCCTGCCCGGCACGATCGGGCCCAATCGCTACGGGCCCGATCCGCGCGGCTGGCGTTCGCGCGAGCATTATGAGGAAGAGCGCCGCCTCGGCCGCGCCAGCTGAGCAGGAGTGTGGCTTCGGAGCCACAGAGGGGCGCCACACTGCAGCATGGTCGCCACGTCGATTGCCTTTAGGCAGCGGCCCATTATTCTGCGCCCGGAACAAAGCAGGGAGGGCAACGTCAATGTCCGCGCACCGGTTCGTCTCCAGACATTCCATTCTTCTCGCGAGCGCCGCGCTCGCCGCAGGCCTGATGGCGAGCGCGCCGGCCTTCGCCCAACCGGATTCCGCCCAGACCGGCACCGAGGCCGACGAGGCCAGTGCCGAGCAGGAGGATGCCGACATCGTGGTCACGGCGAGTCTGCGTGAGGAGCGGCTGATCGAGGTGCCGTTCTCGGTCAACGCGCAGACCGAGCAGGACATCCAGCGGTCGGGCGCCGTCACCCTCGAGGACATTTCGCGCAACGTCGCGGGCCTCGCGGTGCAGAATCTCGGGCCCGGCCAGAGCCAGGTCTCGATCCGCGGCGTCTCCGCCGGCCAGGTCGTCCGCGACCAGCCGGGCGTCAAGGAGCAGGTCGGCGTCTATCTCGACGACAGCGTGATCTCGCTGTCGCTGTTCACGCCCGATCTCGACCTGTTCGACCTCAACCGCGTCGAGACGCTGCGCGGGCCGCAGGGCACTTTGTTCGGCTCCGGCTCGGTCGGCGGCACGGTCCGCTATATCACCAACCAGCCGCGCCTCGGCGTGATCGAAGGCCTCGTCGAAGCCAATGCGAACCTGGTCGACGGCAACGATCTCGGCTGGGCCCTGCGCGCCGCGGTCAACATGCCGATCGGCGACATCGCGGCATTGCGCGTCGTTGGCTACCACACCGAATATGGCGGCTTCATCAACGCCCGCCGCGAGGGCGGCGGCATCGACGAGGACGTCAACGACGGGGCTCGGTCCGGCATCCGCGTTGCGCTCAGGGTGCAGCCGACCGAGAATCTGTCGATCACGCCGCGCGTCGTCTTCCAGCACGTGCGGTCGAACGGCTTCAACCGCCAGGAGGTCTACAACCTCTACGCCAACCCCTTCACCACCACCCGCCCGGCGGTCACCTTCCGCGAGCGCGAGCAGTTCCTGCTTCTCGACGAGCGCTTCGAGGACGACACGATGATCGCCGACCTCACCGGCCGCTTCGGCTTCGCCGGGGTCGAGCTGACGACCGTCACCAGCTACATCAACCGCGACATCCTGGTAAGCCGCGACGCCAGCGCCCTGACCGGAAGCGTCACGGTCGACCTCAACTTTGCGGCACCCGCGGCGCTGCTGCCTTCCAACCTCGTCGACACCACCGACCTCGAGACCCTCTCGCAGGAGATTCGGCTGGGATCCGCGACGGAAGGTCCGTTCCAGTGGGTGGTCGGCCTCTTCTATTCCGACACCGATCGCCTCTACAGCCAGCGTCTGCCGACTCCCGGCTACGACGCCTTCACCGACGCGCGCTTCGGGGCGGGCACGGCGGTCGCCGTCGCCAACGGCTTCCCGCTCAACTCGCCCTACAATGCCGATCTTCCCTACAATATCGAGCAGCAGGCGGTGTTCGGCGAGGCCAGCTTCGATCTCACCGACCGCTTCACCATCACCGCGGGCGGCCGCTACTATGACTTCTCCGAGGTCCGCGAGTTCAATTCAGGCGGCCTCTTCTCCAACGGCGACAACAATCGCGACGAGACGTCTTCGAACGGCTTCAGCCCGCGGCTCATCGCGACCTATGAGATCGCCGACGACGTCCGCATCAACGCCCAGGCGGCGCACGGATTCCGGCTCGGGGGGGTCAACGATCCTCTCAACATCCCGCTTTGCTCGGGCGGGGCGAACGGCATCGACGCCCAGACCTACGGCAACCATCCGACTTACGAGGACGAGACGCTGTGGAACTATGAGCTCAACGTCCGCGGCCAGCGCGGCGGCATCACCTTCCACACCGCGGCCTTCTACACCGACATCAGCAACCTCCAGATCACCGCGGATGCCGGCACCTGCTCGTCGCGTGTCGTGTTCAACGTGCCAAGCGCGCACAGCATGGGCATCGAGTTCGAGCTTTCGGCCTCGCCGGCCCGCGGCCTCGGCTTCTCGCTCGCGGGCAGCCTGATCGAGGCGGAGTTCGATTCGACGGTCACCACCACCGGCGGCGCCGTCATCGCCGGCATGCGGGAGGGCAACCGGCTTCCGTCGGTGCCGCGCTTCCAGATCTCGGCCAACACCAGTTACACGTTCGACTTCGGAGACGATGGCGACGCCTATGTCGGCGCATCCTTCCAGCATGTCGGCAGCCGCTACACCCAGCCGAGCGACCAAGAGGACAATCCGCGCACCTTCGTCCACGGCCTTCCGTTCGGGGGCGCGCCGGCCAATGCGGCGACCACGGTCGACCTCCGGCTCCCGTCCTACAATCTCGTTAACCTCAGCGCCGGGATCGATTGGGACAGCGGCTTCAGCCTGATGGCCTATGTGACCAATGTGCTCGACGAGAATCCGATCCTGTCGTTCGATCGCGAGCGCGGCGGCCGCGCCAGGCTCGGCTTCCAGGTCGGCCAGCCGCGCACCTTCGGGATCACTGCCCGCAAGCGCTTCTGATGGCCGGGCTCAGCCGCCGCGACCTGCTCCTCTCGGGAGCGGGCGCGGCGGCCGCGACGCTGCCCCGGCGGGTAAAGGCGTCCTCGCGCATTCGCTGGGACGCCGTCGTGGTCGGGGCGGGCGCGTTCGGGGCCTGGACCGCCCGGCGGCTCAAGGACAGATACCGGTCGGTCCTGCTCGTCGACGCCTGGGGTCCGGCGCACGCCAGGGCCTCGTCCGGCGGGGAATCGCGGATGACGCGCGGCGCATATGGCGCGGACGCGCTCTACACCCGCATGGCATGGGAATCGCTGCCGGAATGGCGGGCCTTGTCGGCGCGCGCCGGGCTTCCGGTCTTTCATCCCACCGGCGTCCTGTTCGTCTTCCCCGACCGGCAACCTTATCTCGAGCAGACGCTGGCGACCTACAGTCAACTCCGCCTGCCGATCGACGTCTACGGCGGCGCGGCACTGCGCCGGCGGGCGCCCGCCATGGCCTTCGCGCGCGACGACGTCGCTCTGTTCGAGCCCGGCTTCGGCGCGCTGATGGCGCGGCGGGCGGTCCAGACCCTGGTCGCCGAATTCGTCGCGGCGGGCGGCCACTACCAGGCGTCGCCCGTGGCTTCGCCCGCGGCGGCCGCGGACCGGCTGGAAGAGGTGGCGACGGCGGACGGGCGGCGGATCGCGGCCGAACGCTTCGTCTTCGCCTGCGGGGCGTGGCTGCCGTGGGTCTTCCCCGACATTCTCGGCGGCCGCATCTTCCCGACCCGCCAGGAGGTCTTCTTCTTCGCGCCGCCGCCGGGCGATGCCCGCTTCCAGCCTGCGGGCCTGCCCGGCTGGGCCGATTTCAACCAGGGCGATATCTATTACGGCTTCCCGGACCTCGAAGCGCGCGGCTTCAAGATCGCGCACGACGCGCACGGGCCGCCGATCGATCCCGATGCCGGCGATCGCACGCCATCGGCCGGCGCGCTCGCGGATGTGCGGGCATTCATGGCGCGGCGCTTCCCGGCCATTGCGGGCCGGCCGCTCAACGAGGCGCGGGTCTGCCAATATGAGAACAGCTCCAACGGCGATCTCCTGATCGACGTCCACCCGCGCTGGAGGAACGTCGTGCTGGTCGGCGCCGGATCGGGCCACGGATTCAAGCACGCGCCCGCGATCGGCCGCTACGCCGCCGACCTCGCCGGCGGCGCGCTCGCCCGGGTCGAGCCCCGCTTCTCGCTCGCCACCAAGGCCGCGAGCCAGCGCCGCGACGTCCACTGACCCGCAATCAGCCGGAAAAGCGAAAGGCCGCCCCCGAAGGGACGGCCTTTCCATTGTCAGCCGGAAGCGGCCTGAACCGTTAAGCGCGGATCTCCGCGGAGGCGACGCTCACCGGGGCCGCGAACGGCATGTGACAATGAGACATCAGACCACCTCCTTTCAGTTGTTGAACACAGCCGCGAGATAGGCGTCGAAATGTCGAATTCAAGTGCCAGAACAATGGCTTATAAAGGCCGAAAGCGGCGGCGTCGGCGCCCGCCTTGACCCCTGCGGCGGCCCGCCCTAAGTGCCTCGGCTCCGGCCGGCCCCATCGTCTAGCGGTCCAGGACGTCGCCCTTTCACGGCGAAAACACGGGTTCGAGTCCCGTTGGGGTCACCAAGCCGCGCGGACTGTTCAGCGGCTCGCGACCCGGCGGTACGGGATGAACTCGCCCAGGAACACGACGCCGGTATGCGTGCGAAGCGCCGGGTCGTAGACCCGCATCGTATCGACGCTGCACAGGCGCGAGGCGGACGCGCGGCTGATCAGGATGTTGCGGTCGTCGAGCGCGTCGCGCCCGGCGGTCGGGCGGTTCACGTAGATGGTCGAGCCGGCGTCGAAGATGATCGCCTCATCGTCGATCACGCGGCTCGAATGGACGCGGTTGAGCGAAATGCAGTCGACCGGCTCGCCGGCGACGCGGCCTTCGACCGCGCGGGCGATCCGGGTCTCGGCATCGTCGCGAGGGCCGGCCTGGGCGGCGGGCGCGGCGGCGACCAGGGATGCGGCGGCGGCGAGGAGGATGGTGCGCATGGCTGTTCTTCCCGTTTTCTCTTTGAGTCCTACACCCGGGGCATTGCGACGTCGATGCTGAACCGAGGCTGACTTTCCCTGCGCCGCTTGCGCTTCGGCAGCGGCCGCCCATATCGGTTTGTAGGATCGAAGCGAGCGGGAGGGCTCCGTGCCCGAAGAGGCGTTGAAGCAGGCAAGGCAGGGGCCGCTCGCGGTCTTGCTCCTGCTTTGCGGCCTCATCCTCGGCTCTGCGGGACCCGCCACGGGCGTTGCGGCGGAGGGCCCCGACTCCCGGCTGGCACAAAGCCGGCCGGCAAAGGCCCTGGTCGCTCTGCGGACCCCGGCGCGCGAAGCCGTCGCCGAGGACGACGACCGCTTCGACGACGTGCCGGCGCTCGATGCCGCGGTCGTCAGCGAGGCGACCGGCAGGCCTGCCCCGCTTCGCTCAGCTGCGGCGGCGTCTTTCGGCCCGTCCCACTCTTTCTCCAGCTATCGGGCTCGCGCACCTCCAGCGGCGTGAACGTGCCGACCGGCACGAACCGATCAGACCCGACGCCCGCGGCAAGCGGGCCACCGATCATGCTGGAGATCATCATGTCATCCGCAACCTATCGTCTTACCCGCATTCATCGCCGCCTCGACGACGCCATCGGCCTCGAGATGCAGCGGAGGCTTCCCGACAGCCTCCGCCTGCTCCGTTTGAAGAAGCTGAGGCTTGCCGTGAAGGACCGGCTGACCGCGCTGCTCGGGAAGAGCCTCGCCGCGGCCTGAGCGAGAAGGCCGGCGTCTCGTCGAGGCGCCGGCCACGGCTTCACCGGCACGCCCGCCACCCTGCCCCGCCGCGCGGCGCCTGATCGAGATGAAGATGGTCGCGGTGGGCGGCGTTGTAATCGGGCGACAGGACGGTGGCGAAGAGGCGGCACGCTCCGTCGCGGACCTCGCGGAGAAAGGCGCGGGCGGGACCCTTGCTTGCCCAGTCGGCCAGGATCGCGATCCGCCGTCCGTCGTCGAGGCGGAAGGCGGCGACGTCGACGGCATTGGCCGTCGCATGCTCGCTCCAGTCTCCTGAGGCGCGGCCGTAGACGCGGCGGCACGAATAGCTTCCATAATGCTCGATCGCGGCGACGCGCCGGCCGAAATGTCCCAGCGCGGCCGGCTGGACGACGTGCCATTCCCACAGCGCCAGCGCGGCCGCGACGGGGCAACTCGTGCCGAGGTCCGCCGGCCGCCAGGCAATCGACGCCGATCCGCCCGCGAGGCGGACCGCGTCGTCATAGCCGCATTGCGGGGTCGAGCGGCGCGGCGGCAGCGCGATGAAGCGGATCCCGGCTTCCGCGAGCAGCGACCGGCAGCGTGCTGCGTCGCCCGCCAGGCCGGCGAGCTTGCGCCCGGTGAAGGCGCCGACCGGGCGGGTGAGGTCGAGCCGCGTCCAGGGCAGGTCTTCAGGGTGGTTGCGGGCATAGCCCCAGAGGATCAGGCCGGCGAAGGCGGCCAGGCCGACGAGCAAGAGCGTCTTGACGATGCGAATCGCTGGCCGCACCCGCGCCTCAGCGCCGCCGCGCCGTCTCGAGCGGCTCCGAAGTCACCGGATAGCCGGCATCGGCGGGAATGCAGACGTGGGGCCTGCCGCCGCGCTCCTCGACCCAGGGGGTGATCTTGCGCACCGGATGCGCCGCCGCGTCGGCGCGCGCCTCGTCGATCGAGGAAAAGCGCGCGAGACGCTCGAGGTTGCGGCGGGTCGGAAAGATGACGTGCGCGCGGCCGGCATCGACCTCGGCAAGCACATCGGCGGCGCTTGCCCAGAAGGCCCGCACCGATTCGGCCGCGTCGGCGCTTGCGCCGGCTTGGCCGGACGGCGCTTCGGCCAGGAAGAACAAAGTGTCGAAGCGCCGCGTCTCGCGGAAATTGGGGCACCAGCGGGCGAAGGGCGTCAGCGCCTCGAGATCGAGCCGGAGGCCCGAATCCTCGACCAAAGCGGCGAAGGGGACGCCTCCGGAAAGGCCCTCGCGCAGCGCCGTGGCGGTGGCCGCGTCGGGCGCAGGCGACAGGCCGGCCGCCACGCCGGTCTCCTCGATCGTCTCGCGGATCGCGGCGATGCGCGCTGCGGCGTCCGGCACATTCGGGAAGGCGCCGGCCGCGTCATGGTCCCCAGGCTCGATCCGGCCTCCGGGGAAAACGAGTGCGCCCGCGGCAAACGCCATATTCGAGGCGCGTTCCATCATCAGCAGCTCGGGCGGCGTGCCGCCGCGCATCAGCACGAGGGTCGCGGCGGGGATCGGCTCGGGGAGATCGGCCATCCCCGCCTGCTAGGCGGTTGGGGCAGCGAGAGGAAGGCGGGTACGCGGTGGCCCGCCACGCCAAGGCTTCGGCGGGCAGCCCTCGCAGCGGCGAAGGCTGGTGGAGCTGAGGGGAATCGAACCCCTGACCTCTGCAGTGCGATTGCAGCGCTCTCCCATCTGAGCTACAGCCCCGCGCCTTCCGGGGGCCCGTCGAAGCGCGAGGCTCCGATGGGCCGGGTCACGGCCTGCGCCCCATAGCCAGAGCCGCCGCGCGATGCAATCGCCTCGGCGGCGAGCCGCCTGAGATGCCGGGCTTCTTTCGGAAGCGAAGCGCGGCTAGGTTGCCCTTTGCAACGCAAGGAGAGCTCGATGGCCGCCGACACGACCCGCGCCTGGCACCTCAAGTCACGCCCCGCCGGAATGCCGACGGCGGAGAATTTCGAGCTCAAGGAGGCGCCGCTGCCGGCGCTCGAGGACGGCATGGTGCGCGTGCGCAACCGGTGGCTGTCGGTCGACCCGTACATGCGCGGGCGGATGAACGACGTCAAAAGCTACGTCCCGCCCTTCCAGGTCGGCGCGCCGCTCGAGGGAGGCGCGGTCGGCAAGGTGGTCGAATCGCGCTCGCCCCACCTCAGGGAAGGCGAGACCGTGTTCCACATGCTCGGTTGGCGCGAGGAGGCGGCCGCACCGGCGGGGCAGTTCAACAAGGTGCCGCCGCTCCCCGTCGAGGACCATCAGTGGCTCGGCAATCTCGGCCTCACCGGCGCCACCGCTTATTTCGGCCTGCTCCGCGTGGCCGAGGCGAAGGAGGGGGACGTCGTGTTCGTCTCGGCCGCGGCGGGCGCCGTCGGATCGGCCGTCGTCCAGGTCGCCAAGGCCAGGGGCATGACCGTGATCGGCTCCGCCGGCGGCGAGGAAAAATGCGCGTGGGTGCGGTCTCTCGGCGCTGACGCCGCGATCGACTACAAGGCCGGGCCGGTGCCGAAGCAGCTCGCCGAGGCGGCACCGAAGGGCATCGACGTCTATTTCGACAATGTCGGCGGCGAGCATCTCGATGCGGCCTTCGCCACCGCGCGCCAGAATGCCCGCTTCGCCATCTGCGGGATGATCGACGCCTATAATGGTGGGGAGCCGCAGGCCTTCCGCTACATCATGCGGGTGATCGCCGCGCGGATCGCGGTCAAAGGCTTCATCTACACCGATTTCCTGCCGCAGATCGGAGACTTCTACCGCGACATGGGCGGCTGGGTGGCCAGCGGGCGGGTCACCTCGCGGGAGACGGTTCGTGACGGCATCGAGGCGATGCCGGAAGCGTTCCTCGACCTCTTCCGCGGCGCCAATATCGGCAAGATGCTGGTCCGCCTGCCGGGCTGAGACCAATCCTGGTCCGGTCAGGCGGTGACGACGCTCCGAACGGACTTTCGGCGCGGGAAGCGCTTGCCGAAGGCGATGAAGGGCGTTTCGATCCACCGCTGCGAGAGCGCTGCTGCGACCAACGCGGCCGAGAATGTGACGATGATCGTCCCGCCGAGGACGAGATGGGTCCCGCGCGCGAGAATGTCCGGCGGGACCGTTGCGAACAGCAGGCGGGTGAAGGCGAATACGATGAGCATGTGCCACAGGTAGAAAGAGTAGGAGATCCGTCCGAGCCAGCGCGGCACGGGGTGGTCGAGCAGGCGCGCGGACCGTCGACCCTGTCCCCAGGCAATGAGCGAGATGAGGACGAAGGAGACCATCGTCATGTGCAGGATGCAGGCCCGAGACGCGTGCGGCGGAACGAAGGCATAGGGCCCGACGAGCAGCAGGAAGGAGAGGCCGAGTCCGGTCGCGTGGCCGTGGCGCCAACGGCCGATCGCCGCGGCCAGGGCCGGTCCGTGGGTTCGCGCCATGCAGCCGAGATAGAAAGCCGGTAAGTAAAGTAGCGGCGAGGCCGGAGCCGCTTCCGTATCGATCAGAAAGGTGGCGCCGACCAGAGCGGCGAGGGTTCCTCCATCGATGCTCGCGCGGCGCGGTCGGGCGAGCATGTAGAAGAAGGGCATCAGCACCGACCCGACCACTTCGACCTGAAGGGACCAGGTCAGCGGATTGTAGTAATTGGAGTAAAGGGTCGCCGTGGAGACCCAGTTCGGCCAGCTGAAGGTGCCGTAGACGATCCCGTTGACCCAGGGCGACGGCCCCTCCCTGGAAGCCGCGAGCGCGGCCGGATCCAGTACGGGCAACTTGAAAATCAGCCACGCCGCCGGGACGAACAGGATCAGCGCGACGATGTGCGCGGGATAGATGCGCAGCCCGCGGCGCCAGACGAAACCGGCATAGCCGGCGAAGGACCGATCCGACCGGCTGCGCTCGATCGCAAGGCTGAGCACGAGGCCGCTGAGCACGAAGAACATGATCATCGCCGCCCAGCCGTTCGCTATCCAGCCGATCGGCGCGAGGACGAACCTGTGGAAGGCCTGCTCATATTGTCCCGCGAGCGGGAACTGGGTGAAGGCGAGCGCCACGGAGCAATGCCAGTAGGCGACGCTGAGCCCGGCGAGGCCGCGCACCGATTCTAGGCGCGGGAGGTAGCTCGCTTGCGGCTCGGTCATGAGCGGCTCAGGAACAGCAGCCAATCCTCGCCGAACTGCTCGGTGAGGACGCGCTCGGGCGACACCGGGACCGCCTCCGCGTCAAAATCGATGTGGCGCAGCGAGCCGTAGATTCCGATCAGTCGCTCAAGGAACCCGCGCGGATCGGCATAGCGTGCGGCGTTGAACTCGAGGACCATGTTCGGCGGACCGGCGGCGAAGATCTGCTCCATGCCGGCGATGATATCCTGCTCCGCCCCTTCGGCGTCGATCTTGATGAAGTCGACGCGCAGACCGCCGACGATCGAGTCGAGCGTCCGGCAGGGGACGGTGTGGCGCGTTCCCGCCCGCGCCGCAACCGCGTCCTCGCTCATGACGGCGGCGTTCTTGGGCTCGTGCTTCGGGACGAACAGGATTGCCGAGCCTCCATCCCGGTCGCCGGCGGCGGCCTCGCAGATCGTGGTGCGGGGCCCGAAGCCGTTGAGAGCTATCGAGCGTCTCAGCAAGGCGGCGACGTCTGGATTCGGCTCCACGGCATAAAGACGGCCCTTCGCTCCGGCGAGATCCGCGAGGAGCAGAGAATAATAGCCGAAATTGGCGCCGACATCGACGACGGTCGCGCCCGGTGTGATCCGGCGCGCCATGAACCGCGTCAGCCAGGATTCCCAATAGCCGTCGAGCAGGACGTTCGCTCCGAAACCATCGTCGCTGGTCGCAACGTAGAGCTTGTACCGGGCCATGATCCGGCACAGGGCCAGGCCGCCGCCGAGATAGGAGGGGCTCGCGGCCCCACGGCAGGCCGCCTCGAACGCCTCGCGCGGCAGCGTCACGATATCCGCCGTGGCGAGAACGGCCCCGGTCACGACGGGATCAGAAGAAGCGACCAATCGGCTTCCTCCGCGAGCAGCGCGCGCCGGTCGGCGGGCACGACCTCGCCCGCATAATCGACGACGCGTGTTTTCCCGTAGATGGAGTCCAGCTCGGAGAGGAATCCATCCGGATCGGCGTACCAGCCGGGATTGAACTCGAGCACTATCTTGGGGCGGTGGCGTTGGATCAGCCCGCGCATGCCCGCGATGATCCGCTCTTCCGAACCCTCGGCATCGATCTTGACGAAGTCGAGCCGCGACTCCTCCGCCATGAGGAGATCGAGGGCGACGACGGGGACGGCGCGGGCCGCGTCCGCGTTCCCGATGCCGCCCGGCGGCTTGATCACCGACGAGCCGCCCGGAGTGCTGTCCTGCGTCCAGAGCGTGGCTTTCCCCGCTGCGTCGCCGGCCGCGCCCTCGACGATCTCGGTTCGACCCGCGAAGCCGTTGAGCAGCACCGAGCGGCGCAGCAGTTCGACGGAATCGGGATTGGGTTCGACCGCGAAGACCTTTCCCGAGGGACCGACAAGGTCTGCGAGGAGCATCGTATAATAGCCGACATTGGCCCCGATGTCGGCGACGACCGATCGGGGCCCCACGGTCCGCGCGACGAACTGGGTCAGCCACGGCTCCCAGAAGCCGTCCAGCAGGAGGTGCGCCGCCAGCGAGATGTCGCGGCTGTCGACGAACATCTTGTAGCGGGCGAGGACGCGGCACAGCGCCACATCGCCGCCCAGATAGACTGGGCTGCTGAGCGCACGCGAGATCGCCTCAAGGTCGACGCGCGCCAGCTCGGCGATCTGGTGCGGGGCGAGGACCGACGGCGCACCGGCGGGCGCCGCCGGCGGCGGCACGCGAAGGAGCCTGCGCGCGGCCCGGCGCACCCGGCGGGCGATGCGGATCAGATCAGCCCGCAAGGGCGGCCTCCGCGGCCCGGGTGCGATGATAGCAAGCGAAGACCGCCTCGGGCTCGCCGGTCGCAACGAGCCGGCCCTTTTCGAGCAGCACCACCTTCGCGCAATTGTCGCGGATCAGCCGCTCGGAATGCGAGGCCTGGACGACGATCCCGGCGCGGCCGACGAATTCCTTCAGGCGGCGTTCGGCTTTTTCCATGAACGCGGCGTCGCCGGCCATGAACTGCTCGTCGAGAAGCAGGATCTCCGCCTCGAACGCGGTTGCGATCGAGAAAGCGAGGCGGAGCTGCATGCCCGTCGAATAGGCCTTGAGCGGGAGGTCCATATAGGCGCCGAGCTCGCTGAAATCGGCGATCTCGTCCAGCTTGGCCAGCGCCTGCCGCGGGGTGCGGCCGACGAAGATGCCGCGCAGCACGACATTCTCGCGGCCGGTGCATTCGAGGCTCATGCCGAGCATCGGATCGAACAGGGACAGGACCCGCCCGGAGAACCGGATACTGCCCTCGCACGGTTCGTAGATTCCGGCCATCACCCGCAGCAGCGTGCTCTTGCCCGATCCGTTGTGGCCGATCAGGCCGACCCGGTCGCCGTCGGACAGCGTCAGCGATACGCCGTCAAGCGCGACCACCGAGGGAGGCCCTCGATCCGACCAGGCGATGGCGCCGCCGACCGGGTTGAGTCCGCTGGCCGCGCCGCTTCTCCGCGCTCCGAAAAGCGGGAAGCGGACGCCGACGCGGTCGAGGATGATCGAATTCATGTTCAGAGCCAGTAGGCGATGCGGTGCCGCGCCGCGCCGAACACGAGCAGCGACGCGACCAGGAGCGCGAGCGCGCAACCTGCGGCCCCGAGCCAGACCCAAAGCGGCGGTGTCGCTCCGAGCAGGGAGCCTCTGACCAGCTCGATCGCGTAGTAAAAAGGGTTGATCTCGGCGATCCGGCGAAGCTCGGGCGTGAAGGGGCGCCAGAGGACGGGCGTCACCAGCATCCCGATCGGCAGGCCGGTCTGGACGACGCGCGAGACGGCGCGGAATCGCGCGGTCGCCAGAGCAAGCAGCAGCGCCGCCGGGAACAGGTTGAGCAGCAGGATGAAGATGCCGGCCAGCGCCAGCGGCGCGGACGGGCCCAGGCGCACCCCGCAGAAAGCGAGCACCGCCGCGACCACGACGAAATTGAGCGCGAGCAGCACGACGTTGCGCCACAAGGCGCGGTAGACGAGGGTGGTGCGCGGCACGTAAAATTGCTTCAGCGCATGCTCGGCGACGACGAAGACGTCGCACGCCTCCTGCAGCGTCGAGGCGAGGAAGGCCCACACGAAGAGCCCCAGCACGACATAGGGAAGATAGGTCGAGACGGGCTCGCCGAAGAGGCGGCTGTAGACGAGGCCGAGAGCGGCGGCGAGGACCGCGAACGACAATGTGGACCAGAGCGGTCCCAACCCGCTGCGGCGGAAGCGCAGCTTGATGTCGATATTTCCCAGAGTGAACCATTGCGGCCAGTGCCGCGCCCCTTCGACCGCGTCGGCAAATGCGGCGCCGAGCCGGGACGGGCGCCGGCCCTCGGCCTTCGGGGGTGCGGTCGCCATCGCTCAGGCCGTGGCCTCGACCGGGGTGAGCGCCCCCGCGGGGAGACTTCGCGGTTCCTCCTCGGGCGACCGGAGCGCGACCGCGACCGCGTTGCGCATCGCGGGAATGCCGAGCCGCTCCATGACCATCGTCCGCGCCCGCTGCCGCATGGGCGCGAAACCCCCGGGATCGGCGGCCAGCGTCGTGAGATGGGCGACGGCGACGTCGACGTCCGGGTCGGCCCAGGATCCTCCGCTGCCGTAGGTGCGGCGGCTGTCCCGAGCCGCGACGAGGCGGCCCGGGACCAGCAAGGCGGTGCTCGAGTCCATGAAATCCAGATTGCCCGACCAGCCGGTTGCGATCACCGGGACCTCGGCCAGCATGGCTTCGGCCATCACCAGCCCGAAGCCTTCCGAGCGATGGAGAGAAACCAGCACGTCCACGCTTGCGATCAGGTCGAGCCGTTCCTCGTCGCTGAGACGCGCTTGCTCGATCCGGATGTTGGGGGCGTCGCCGATCGCGGCGAGGAGTTCCGCCAGCTGCTCGGGTGCTTCATGCGCGTCGGACGCCTTGAGGATCAGCAGCCGGTCCTCCGCGTCGCCGAAGGCGCGCCGGAAGGCCTGCACGGCGGCAACGGGATTCTTGCGCTCGAAGGACGAGGCGAAGCTGAACATGACGAGCGCGGTGAAGCAGCCTTGCGTTCCGAAGCGCGTGCGGCGCGCCTTTCCCGTGCGCCCCTGCGCGACCGGATGGGGCACGACCCGCACGGGCTTGTCGGTCGCTCTGCGGACCGCGTCGGCGACGAAGCGGCTCGGTGTCCAGACCTCGTCGACCTCGGCGAGCGCCGGCAGCCAGTGATCGGGAATGCGGGCGAGCTCCCACGCCCAATAGCCGACGATCCTCTTGCCGATCAGGTGCCTTCGGCCGAGCAAGGTGATGATCGCGGAGAGATTGTCCGGATTGAAATGGAGGACGACCGTCCCGGGGCCGCTCTCGAGCAGAGGCGGCGCCACGGCGGGCGGCTCCCGGTCGGTGACGATGTCCGAAATGTCGACGCTGAGGACCTCATAGCCGAGTGCGGTCAAGGCCCGTTCGGCCAGGCGCCCGCCTTCCCCGATGCCGGTCGGGGTCGAAAGGATACCGACGACGCAGACCGGCTCCGCCGGAGGCGCGCCCGTGGCTACCGGCCGGTTGCGTCCCAGCACCAGGCGCAAGGCGGCGCGGCGCACCGGCCGCGGAAGACGGTGCCACACCGTGTTGCGGAACGCCCGGACCCAGGGATTGCGGATCTGCTGGATTCCGAGCGAGCGGCGCCGCGAGGGATCGGGGGAGGACGAGGCTCCCGCTTGCTGACCCTGCACGCCGAAACTCCCCCCGCCCACACCGATTCCCGGCGGCCTGCGCGACCTCTGCCACATCTGCCGGCCGCGGTGAAGCGACCCTCAGCCTTTGTGAGCGTTGCGAAATGCGCGCCAGCCCTTCGCCCGGAGCGCGCAGGCGGGACAGTCGCCGCAGCCATGGCCCCAGTCGTGCCGGGTCTCCGCATCGCCGGCATAGCAGCTGTGGCTGAGGTCGCGGACGATGCCTACGAGCTGGTCGCCGCCGAGGTCTTCGGCCAAAGCCCAGGTCCCCGCCTTGTCGATCCACATCAGCGGGGTGTGGAGGGCGAAGCGCGTCTCCATGCCGAGATTGAGCGCCACCTGCATCGCCTTGATCGTGTCGTCGCGGCAGTCGGGATAGCCCGAATAATCGGTCTCGCAGACCCCCGCGACGATGTGGCGGGCCCCCCGCCGCCAGGCGAGCGCGGCGGCGAAGGCCAGGAAGATCAGGTTGCGGCCGGGAACGAAGCTGTTCGGAAGGCCGCTCTCCTCGAATCTGAAAGCGACGTCGCGGGTGAGGGCCGTGTCGCTGAGGCGGCCGAGCGCCGACAGATCGAGGAGATGATCCTCGCCCAGCCGCTCCGCCCACGCCGGAAAGCCCTTGCGCAGCGCCGCGAGAATCGCCGGCCGCGCCTCGAGCTCGACGTGGTGCCGCTGGCCGTAGTCGAAGCCGACCGTCTCGATCCGGGCGAACCGCTCCAGCGCCCAGGCGAGGCAGGTGGTCGAATCCTGCCCGCCCGAGAACAGCACCAAAGCCGTTTCGCCGGCCTCGCTCACCTGATGCCCAGCTGTTTGTGGGTCTGCAGCGTCAGCCGCCATTGCGGATGGGCCAGGCAATATTCGACTGCCCTGCGCGTGGTCATCGGGTCGGGCCCGTCGAGCGGTTGCAGCAGGAAATGATCGAAAGCGAGGCCTTCATAGTCGGCCGGGTCCATGCCGTCCTGCGGATAGACGAGCTTGAGCTCGTCCCCGGCCGTGATCGCCAGCTCGGTCCCCGCCTTCGGACTGACGCACAGCCAGTCAAGCCCCGGCGGCGCCGGCAACGTGCCGTTGGTCTCGACTGCGATCTCGAAGCCGCGTCCGCGCAGCGCCCCGACCAGCGCCTCGTCCACCTGGAGGAGGGGCTCGCCGCCGGTGAGCACGGCCAGCGGCCGCCCGGCGGCGCCTCGGGGCCAGGCCGCGCGCACGGCGTCCGCAAGCGCGTCGGCATCGGCGAACTTTCCCCCGCCGGTCCCGTCGGTGCCGACGAAATCGGTGTCGCAGAAGGTGCAGGCGGCCCCCGCGCGGTCGCGCTCGCGCCCCGACCAGAGATTGCATCCGGCGAAGCGGCAGAAGACCGCCGCGCGGCCGGCATTCCGGCCCTCGCCCTGGAGGGTGTAGAAAATCTCTTTCACCGCGTAGGCCATCGCGTCCATCTAGTCGCTGGAGGCCGCGGATGCGAGAGCAGGCGGCGCCGTGACGGAGACCGAGATGCGCAGCCTTTCCATCGCCCTCGCTTTGCTCGCTGCCCCGGCCGCCTTGCCGGCCCAGTCGCCGCCGGCACCTCCAGCCGCGGCATCGCCCTCCGCGGCGGACCAAAGGCTGCGGCGGCTCTATACGGAAGAGTGGCGCTGGCGGCTCAATGAGCAGGCGCGGGTGCCGGGCCCCGACGGCGGCGCATGGCCGGCGGACCGCCTGCCGCGCGTCGACGCCGCCTCGCAGCGCGCCCGGCTCGCTTATTGGGAGCGCGTGCTCGCCGAGCTCGGCCGCATCCCCCTCGACGAGCTGTCCGCCGAGGAAAGGGTCAACGCCCGGATCTTCCGCACCGTCATCGAAGAGATGGCGAACGAAGTCCGCTTCCGCACCTACGAGGCGCCGTTCAACGCCGACAGCTTCTTCTGGGGCGAGCTCGCACCTTATTCGACGCTGCAGACGGCCGAGGAATATCGCCGCTATATCGGGCGGCTGCGCGACGTGCCCCGTTATTTCCGCGAGAACATCGCCAACATGCGCGCCGGCCTCGCCCGCGGCTTCAGCGTCCCGCGGGTGACGCTGGAGGGGCGGGACCGGACGATGGAGCCCTATCTCGCCGAGGGCGAGGCGAACCCGCTCTGGGCGCCCTTCGCGCGCATGCCGTCGGCGATGCCCGCGGCCGAGCAGCAGCGCCTGCGCGAGGAGGCGCGTGCGGCGATCCGCGAGGCGGTCGTGCCGGCCTTCCGCGAGCTCCTCGCCATGTTCCGCGGCGAATATCTGCCGCGCACGAGGACCACGCTCGCCGCGACCGCCATGCCCGATGGGCGCGCTTACTACCAGGCGATGATCCGGACCTACACCACGCTCGACCTCACCCCGGAGCAGATCCACGCCATCGGCCTGCGCGAGGTCGCCCGCATCCGCGCCGAGATGGAGGCGACGATGCGCCGGGCCAGCTTCGCCGGCACGCTGCCGGAGTTCATCCACTTCCTGCGCACCGATCCGCAATTCTACGCCCGCACCCCCCGCGAACTGCTCGCCTTCGCCGCTTATGTGGTGAAGCGCGCCGACGGAGCGCTCGGCGAGACGATCGGGACGCTGCCGCGCTACCGCCACGGCATCGTCCCCGTTCCCGACGCGATCGCGCCGATCTACACGGCCGGCCGCGGCGGGCTGGAGAACTGCCTGTTCAACACATGGAACCTGCCCCAGCGGCCGCTCTACGCGATACCGGCGCTGGCGCTCCACGAATGCACGCCGGGCCACAGCTTCCAGGCGGCGCTCGCGCTCGAGGCGCCCGAGCGGCCAGACTTCCGGCGCGACCTCTATTTCTCCGGCTATGGCGAGGGCTGGGGCCTCTACGTCGAGTGGCTCGGGACTCTGATGGGCATCTACGAGACGCCTTACGAGGATTTCGGCCGCCTCACCTACGAGATGTGGCGCGCCGCGCGGCTGGTGATCGACACCGGAATCCACGCCTTCGGCTGGAGCCGCGAGCGGGCGCTCGCTTACCTGCGCGACAACACCGCCCTTTCCGAGCACGAGGTCACCACCGAGGTCGACCGCTACATCTCGTGGCCCGCCCAGGCGCTCGCCTACAAATTGGGCGAGCTCCAGATCCGCCGCCACCGCGCCGAGGCCGAGAACGCCCTGGGCGCGAATTTCGACCAGCGCCGCCTCCACGACGCGATCCTCGCTTTGGGCTCGGTGCCGCTGCCCGTGCTGGAGGACAGAATGCGCCGCTTCATCGAGGAGGAACGCGCGCGGATCGCGCGGGGCGGCTGACGCGCGAAGGAGCGGAGCGGCCCGAAGACCGCCCCGCTCCCCGGGTCAGAAGCCGATCGCCTGCGAAGGCTCCGGCTTGGCCCGCGCCTCGGCCTCGAGCAGAGCGAGGACCTCGCCCCCCGAGGCATCGGCGCGCCCGCGCAGCTGCCGCGCGACGACCGCGAAGTCGCCGGGCGTCAGCCCCGCGATCCGCTCCAGCCCCGCCGGCGCCGCTCCGCCGAAGAAGCGGACGAACGCCCGCTCCGCCAGCGCCGGCGACAGCGCCTTGAGCTCGACCTTGAAGACGAAGCGCCGCAGCGCCGCCGGGTCGAGCCGCCGGGCGAAGTTGGTCGCCGCGACGAACGGCAGCGGGTGCGAGTCCATCCAGGTGAGCAGTTCGTTCACCTGGCTGATCTCCCACGCCGCCTTCGCCTCCGCCCGGTCGAGGAGGAGGGAATCCACCTCGTCGAACAAAAGCACCGCGCCCGACTCGCGCGCGTCGGCGAACGCCGCGGCGATGTTCGCCTCGGTCCCGCCCACCCAGCAGGAGAGCAGGTCCGAAGCGCGCTTCACCGCGAGCGGCCGGTCGAGCCGGTCGGCAAGGTGGCGCGCGAGCGCCGTCTTGCCGGTGCCGGGCGGGCCGGTGAGCAGGAGCGACACGTCGGCCGGGCTGCCGGCCGCCGCCATCCCTTCGATCAGCGCCGCGACGTCGCGGTCCGCCTCGAACAGATCGAGGTCGACCGCGTCCGCTGCGACCGGCGGCAGGGACCGCCCGCCGCGCAGGCCGAGCACCAGCGACCGCGCCGCCGCCTCCGCCTCCGCCGCGCCGCCGCCTGCGAGGACGGAGGCGCGGATCGCGGCGCGGGCGACGCCCGAGGCCGCCTCGTCGGCGGGGAGCAATCCGGCGAGCGCGTCGCGCGCCTCGGGCATTCCCTCCGACTCGGCAACGCGCGCGACGATCTGGGCCCGCGCCCGCGGCGGCGGATAGCCCATCTTGAGGATGAAGCTCATCCGTCGCAGGTGCGCGGGGTCGACCCGGTCGATCGCGTTCGACGTCCAGAGCGTCGGCACCGCATTCTCCTCGAGCATGCGGTTGACGAACACCTTGGACGCCGGCCGCCAGTGACCGCGCGGGCCGTAGGATCCCGCCGACGAGAACAGATCCTCCATCTCGTCGAACAGCAGGATCGCGCCGCCGCGCCGCGCCAGCAGGCGCTGGGCGCGCTTCAGCGCCGTCACCCGGTCGGCACGGCCCGGCTCCTCGCCATCCACGTTGGACTCGCCCACGGCATAAAGCGTCGCGCCCACCTCCTCGGCGAGGGTGCGGGCGAGCTCCGTCTTGCCGGTGCCCGGCGGACCGTAGAGCAGGAGGTTGACGCCCTTGGCACGGCTCCCGAGCGCGCCCGCGAGCAGGCGCGCCATGAAGTCGAGCGGCGCCTCCTGCTCGGCGAAGTCGGCGCGCGACAGCGAAGCCGCCTGGCGCTCGCCGGCGAGGAGGTCGATCAGCCGGTCGGGATCGGTGATCCCGCCGTCGAGAACCGCCGCGAAGCGCCACTCGAGCCCGAGATCCTGCCCGCCGCAATGGGCGTCGGCCGAGGTGAAGAGCAGCCCAAGCGTGACCGGCGCGGAACGCCGCACACGCAGGGCCGCGTCGCTGCCCTCCGCGCCTGCGGCACGCCCGATCAGCCCGGCAATGTCCTCCCCGGTTCCGAACAGCCGCGCGCGCAGCGGGCCGAGCCGCGGGCCGCGGTCCAGTGCGGCCGCGAAGCGCAGCACCTCGCGCTCGAACGCGTCGAGCCCGAGCAGCTCCGCTGCCGCATCGACCGCCTCGAGCAGCGCCCAGGGGGCCTCGTCCGGGGCGATCGAGCCGACGAGCTCCGCCAGCGCATCCCAGCTCAGGGGATCCTCCGCTTCTTCCTCGCCGGCAGGCGGCGCGGGGCCCCATGCCATCGCAGGCATGAAGGCGGCCGGCGCCGTCTCCGGCCAGTCGATCTCGGGCCACAGCCAGTCGCGCTGCTCGCGCGTCCAGTCGAGCAGCGTCAGCGCCGTGCGCGCATTTCGTCCATTGGTCGCGCGCAGCACCTGGATCAGGCGCCGCGCAAGCAGCTTCTCGCCCATGATTCACCTGTCTCGGCCGCGCGCAATCGGAGGGCGCAGCCTGTTGCACTCGGTTTCGGGTCATCCCGCCGGGTCCGTCCCGGCGAGGCGCTCAGCGCCTGTGCAGGGTGCGGACGAAAGCGGGATGACTTTCCAGCGATCTCATTGTCGCCATCGTCATCCTCCGTCGCACCGGCCGGGATTCGGCCGGAGAGCGCGGGCCGTTACGCCCGCGTTTCGCCGCTGTCAAGCGAGGGTGCTGCGTGGCGGAGCACGATCCAGGCGCTCACCATGGCCGAGACATCGACGGCCGCATGCAGCAGGACGGGCAGCAGGAGAGAGCCGGTCGCAACGTAGAGGAAGCCGAGCAGTCCGCCGAGCAAAGTGGTGGTCGCGACGCCGGCCTTGCCCTGATAGAGGTGGGCGAGGCCGAACAGCGCCGAGGAGGCCGCGATCGCGCCCCAGTCGCTCAGCCAGTGCTGGAAATAGGCGATGAGGTAGCCGCGATAGGCGATCTCCTCGAACAGCCCGGCGGCAAGGGAGACCAGCAGGCCCCAGCCGAGCTGCTCCTTCGTTTTCGGAAGAAAGGCGGCGAGGGCGGCGAGCTGCTTTCTGAGCGCGGCGGCGGCGCGAGCGGAAAGCACGGCAAGGATGGGACGTGCGACGAGCCCTGCCGACGCCGCGACGGCCATCATGACTGCAAAGAACGCGTCGGGGCCGCCCGGCGGGGCGAAGCCGAGCGCCGCGAGCGGACGCCGCTGCGCCAGCCAGACCAGCATCGCCCCGGCGCCGAGGCCGAGCAGCCACAGCAAGGTCAGCTTGTATTCGCGCACCAGCGCGGCCTCGCCGTCGCGATCGAGGCGGGCGAGAAAGCGGCGGTAGGCCCACCATCCGCCGAGCGGAAAGACCAGCACGATCGCCGCGCCGACGAAGGCATGGTCGAGCAGGCCCGGAATCATCCGAACCCCGAGAGAAAGGCGACGACGTTGGCGCCGAGCCGGTCGACGGCGTAGCCGCCCTCCATCGCGATAAGGGTGGGGGCACCGAGGCTCGCGATGCGCCGGGCGATGCGGCGATAGTCGTCCGTCTCGATCCGGAAGTGGCTGATCGGGTCTCCGGCATAGGTATCGGCGCCGTAGGAGCAGATCAGGAGATCCGGCCCGAAGGCGGCGATCCGCTCCAGCGCGCGGTCGAGCGCCGGCTCGTAGTCGGCGCGCGCGGCGCCGCGGGGCAAAGGCAGGTTGAGCGTCGCGCCTTCGCCCTCGCCCTCGCCGGTCTCGTCGGCATGGCCCCAGTAGAAGGGGTAATCGGTCGCAGGATCGGCGTGGATCGAGACGAACAGCACGTCGCCGCGGGCGTAGAAGATGTCCTGGGTGCCGTTGCCGTGATGATAGTCGACGTCGAGGATGGCCACCCGGCGCCGGCCGGCGGCGAGCCCGGCCTCTGCGGCGATCGCGGCGGAGTTCAGATAGCAATAGCCGCCCATATAGTCGGCGCCGGAATGGTGCCCCGGCGGGCGGCAGAGGGCGAAGGCCGCAGGCTCGCCGGCGAGCACCGCATCGAGTGCGGATAGCGCGCTCTGCGCCGACCAGTAAGCCGAGTCCCACGTCCCCTCGGCGACGGGAGTCGAGGCGTCGTAGCTGAACAGGCCGAGCTTCGCGTCGATCCGCTCGAGCGCGAGCCGCCGGCGGCGGACGACGGGCCAGGTGTAGGGGACGGCGTCGCCGGGGCGTCCGGCAGACCGCCAGTCGGGCCATGCGTGTCGCAGGAAATCGAGATAGGCCTGCGGATGGACTCCCAGCAACGGCGCTTCGCCATGCTCGGCGGGCTCCTCCGTCGGCCCTATCGCCTCCAGGATCGAGCGCACCCGGCCGGGATGCTCCGCGAAAGGCTCGAACGCGCCGTTGTGCAGCTCGACCGCGGGCGCGTGCGCCATCTGGCGCGAGGAAAAGAAGCATCGCATGAGGCGCGCCTAGGCGGAGCCGCGGAAGGTCACAAGCGGGTCACACCGTCTTGGACATCCGCTAATTGCGAGCCGACAACAGCAGGTCCGCCGGCAAGGTCGGCTCCGAGAGGATCCGCTCCATCGCCCGCCAGCGCGTGGCCTGGTCGGGCCCCTGCGCCTCGATGAAAGCGGCGATCATGTCGCGCCCGAGGCCGTAATTGATGACGTAGGAGCGATATTGCTCGGTGAAGGCGATCGACTGCTCGGCGCGCTGGACGGAGACGAGCTGGTAACGCTGGGTGAGCCGCACCGCCTCGGCGCGCGAGATCCGTCCTTCGAGCAGGTCCCGGGCGATGGTGAAGCGCGCCCCCGCAAGGTCCTCCAGGGCCTCCTGGAGCTCCAGATAGCGCGCCGCGTCCGCTGTCGGCAGGCCCGCGAGCGGGTAGATCGTCCCGGTCTCGAAGGCGAGGCGTTCGCCGCCCGGAAAAGCGAGCTCGTAGCCGTAATTGGCGGAGCCTTCGGCGATCAGCGACTGGGGCGAATAGAGCGGATACACGCTGTACTCGACCCAGTTTCGCCTGCGGGCGAGATTGCGCTCGAGCAGCATGTTGTGGACGTGGTGGCCGGGATAGCCTTCGTGGCAGCCGAGATCGACCGCGCGGCCGAGCTTGACGGGCAGGTCCGTGTTGATCTGGATCAGGCTGGCGTAATTGCCCTGATACCAATTGTAGCCCGACCAGCTGCGTCCGGTGACGAATTCGAGCGTAAACCTTTCCTCGGGCGGGAGCGCGATATGCTCGAGCGTCCGCCGCCGGCACTCGGCGATCGCAGCGCGCATCGCCGCATCGAGGCGATCGGCGGGAATCGTGAAGCGGTTCTGGAACGCGTCGACCCGGTCGGCGAGCGTCCCTGGCCCGGGCACCAGCCGCTCGATCCGGGCGAGCAGCGGATCGTAGGCCGGGAGCGGCCGAATCTCGGGGCTGACGCCGAACAGGCCCTGCGCCTCCTCGGCGAAGCCGAGCCGCTCGCCCTGCATCATCCTGAGGCGCGTGTCGGCGGCGACGAGCTGGGCGCGCAGGAATGCGGGGCGGCGGGCCTCGATCGAGCCGGCGGGCCAGCTGCTCGATGCCTCCACCCCGCCGATCCGCCCGAGCAGCGCCGCAATCCGCTGGCGCAGCTGCGGCAGAGTCGCCGCGGCGGCCTGCGCCCGCGCCTGGGCGCGCCATTCGGGCGGGCCGTAATAAGCGTCGATATAGCCCTCTTCCTTCTCGCCGATCACGAGCTGGAGGCGGACATAGTCCCCGGCGATCGCATCGAGGCTGTCGCTCGCGTCCGGCGCCGCGGAAACGGTCGCGCACGCGGCGAGCAGCAGGGCGCACAGAAGGCTCAGCAAAATCTTCATTTGGTCTCCTCGCATCCCCTGACGTCGCCGTCGCGCTCGATCTCGGCACGCTGGCTTTCCTCCTCGATC
This sequence comes from Allosphingosinicella sp., assembly GCA_035628635.1. GTDB lineage: Bacteria > Pseudomonadota > Alphaproteobacteria > Sphingomonadales > Sphingomonadaceae > Allosphingosinicella. The sequence goes on along the minus strand of DASPJJ010000013.1, from coordinate 104,796 downwards.
GCGTGGGCGCCATGCGCGGGTGCGAAGCGGAGCACCAGATAGCCGACCGCCGCCGAGGCGACCGAGCCGAGCAGGACGCCGATCTTCGCCTCCTCGATCAGCTCCGGATCCTGCGGGAAGGCGAGGGCGCCGATGAACAGGCTCATCGTGAAACCGATGCCGCAGAGCATCGAGACGCCGTAGATCTGGAGCCAGGTCGCGCCGCGCAGCTTCGAGGCGATGCCGAACCGCACCGAAAGCCAGACCGCCCCGAATATGCCGATCTGCTTGCCGAGGAACAGGCCGGCCGCGATGCCGAGCGGCAGCGGCGCCAGCACTTCGTCGAGTCCGATGCCCTGGAGAGACACGCCGGCATTGGCGAATCCGAACAAGGGCACGATCAGGAAAGCGACCCAGGGCGCGATTGCGTGTTCGAGCCGGTGCAGAGGAGATTCCGGCGCGTCGGGGCGGCCGGGCGTCCTGACGACCGGGATCATCATCGCAGCGAGCACGCCGGCGACGGTCGCGTGGACTCCCGAGAGCAACACCGCGTACCAGAGGCCGCCCGCCGCGATCAGATAAAGCGGGAGCGCCGCGACCCCGCTTTTGTTCAGGACGTACATCAGGAACAGGATCGCCGCCGCGGCGCCGAGCGCCAGCGTGTCGAGGCTGTCGGTATAGGCTAAAGCGATGATCGCGACCGCGCCCATGTCGTCGACGATCGCCACCGTCGTCAGGAACAGCTTGAGCGACGTCGGCGCGCGGCTGCCCAGCAGGGCGAGGACTCCGATCGCGAAGGCGATGTCGGTCGCCGCCGGGATCGCCCAGCCGCGGCTGAGGCCGGCTGCGGGGGCGGTGAACGCGAGATAGATCAAGGCGGGGACGATCATGCCGACCGCCGCGGCGATCACCGGAAGCCGCCGCTGGCTCCAGGTCGAGAGCCGCCCGTCGACGAACTCGCGCTTGATCTCGAGCCCGACGAGCAGGAAGAAGACCGCCATCAGAGCGTCGTTGATCCAGAGATGGACGTTCATCGGACCGAGCCTGCTCGCCAGCACCGGCCCCGTCCCCGCGTGGATGAGGTCGTGATAGAAGGGACCGAGCGGGCTGTTGGCGACGAGGAGCGCCGCCGCGGCCGCCGCCATCAGCAGCATGCCGCCGGCCGCCTCGCTGTCGAGGAAGGCGCGCAGGGCTGAGCGGGCACGGGTCATCGCCGCTGTCCTGACGAGGCTGAGCCGGCGACGGACGGTGCGCCGCCGGCCGAGGCGGGCATCGCGGCTGCCCCAGAATTGACGTCACCGACGCGTTCGCACGCGAATTTCGTCAATTCTGTCAATTCCCAACCGAGCAAGCCTTGCAGGCGCCGTAAGGGCCGCGGGGAAGGGGCGGAGCCGAATCGCATCACCAGCTTATGACTCGCCGGATATATCAATGAAAAGGGCGAACCCCTGTGGGACGCCACCCCCGCCGGCGTGGCGGATTCATCCATTTTGGAGATATTCTTGCGTATTTTCCTCGAAAATGGATGAATTGCGGCCTTCGGCAGGGGGCTGCGCGTGGACGGAGCGGTTGGGGCGGTCGATTTCGTGCTGCGCGAGACGGCTTTGTTCGCCGCCGTCGGCTTTCTGATCCTCGGCCTCAGCGACCTCGCCGTCGACCTGATCTGGCTCGTCCGCGCCGCCGGGGGCAGGCGCGGCGCGCCCCTTTATGCCGCCGACATCGCCGTCCCCTTCGCGCCGGGTCCCGTCGCCGTCTTCATCCCCGCCTGGGAGGAAGCACGGGTGATCGCCCGGATGCTCCGCCATGCGCTCGCCGCCTACGGAAGCGGCGACGTCCGCCTCTACGTCGGCTGCTATCCGAACGATCCGCAGACGATCGCGGCGGTCCGCTCGGTCGCCGATCCGCGGCTGCGCCTGGTGCTCGGGCCGGCGCCGGGCCCGACGACCAAGGCGGATTGCCTCAACCGGATCTGGGAGGCGATGCGCGCAGACGAGCGGCAAGGCGGGCGCCGCTTCCGCGCGGTCCTCCTCCACGACGCCGAGGACGTCGTCCACAGCGCGGAGCTGCCGCTGTTCGCCGCTTTGGTCGAGCGGTTCGACCTCGTCCAGCTGCCGGTGCTGCCGCTGATCGACCCCGGGTCCCGCTGGATAGCCGGCCATTATGCCGACGAGTTCGCCGAGGCGCATGCCAAGGCCCTGGTCGTGCGCGAGGCGATCGGGGCGGCGCTCCCCTCCGCCGGCGTCGGTTGCGCCATCGCCCGCGGCGCCCTCGACCGGCTGGCGGCGCGACACGGGCTGCCGTTCGACGGCGACAGCCTCACCGAAGATTACGAGCTCGGCCTGCGCCTGCGCGACGTCGGCGGCCGGGCCGCCTTCGTCCGCGTCCGGGCCGCGCCCGGCTGCGCGGTCGTCGCCACGCGCGAATATTTTCCCGCAACGCTCGCCGCCGCGGTCGCCCAAAAGGCGCGGTGGATGCGCGGGATCGCGCTTTCGGGCTGGGACCGGCTCGGCTGGAGCGGCGGCCTGGCCGAGCGCTGGATGCGAATGCGCGATCGCCAGTCGCTCCTGGCGGCGATCCTGCTTCTCGCCGGCTACACCGCCTTGCTGCTGTGGACCGCAAGGACGGCCGGCACGCTGGCGGGCCTCGACCCGGTCGCCATCGGCGGGCCGCTCCGCATCCTGCTGCTGGCCAATGGCGGCCTGCTCGCCTGGCGCCTGGCGATGCGCTTCGCTTTCGTCACTTACGCTTACGGGTGGCGGGAGGGCCTGCGCGCTTTGCCCCGCACGATCGTCGGCAACCTGGTCGCGATTCTCGCCGCGCGCCAGGCGGTCATCCATTATGCCGCCGCGCGCGGCGCCGTCTGGGACAAGACCGACCACGCCTTCCCGCACGAAGTCCCCGCGGAATGACGCGACAGCCGCCGCCCCTGCGCTTCCTCGTCGCGGTCATCGGCTTTTGGGCCTGCGCCCGAGCGCTCATGCTCGCCCCCGACCTTTGGGTCGCACCGGGGACGGCGACTCCGATCGCCTCGACGCCGCGTGCCCGGACTCCGAGCTTGTCGGGGATGCGCCCGGTCGCCGGCGATGAACAACCGGCGCCGCCGCACGCCGTCGAGCTGGCCCGGCCGCGCTCCTTATCGCTCGGCGGCAAGGCTCCGGCTCGCCCCGCGGCCCCGATCGCCGTGGTCCTCGCCTCCCTCCCGATCCCGGCCGCCTCCGGTCCACCGCACCCGGGCGCTTCGCCGTCCTTTCCGCAGGCGCCTTCGCCGGCCCCGGCATCCGCACCTCGCCGCTGGTCGGGAGCCGCCTGGCTGCTCCTGCGCGACGACACAGCCGGGGCCCTCGCTCCCGCGGGAACCCTGGGCGGCAGCCAGAGCGGGCTTCGATTGTCCTATCGCCTGAACGGCGATCCTTCGCGGCCGCTCGCCGTCAGCGCGCGCTTCACCATGCCGGTCGCCCGTCGCGCCGGGGCGGAGGTCGCTTTGGGCCTCGACTGGCGGCCGTTCCGCAGCCTTCCCGTTCACCTGCTCGCAGAGCGACGCCAGGCGCTGGGCCGGGACGGCCGCTCGGCCCTCTCCCTCAGCCTCCATGCCGGCGTCGCCGAGCGCATGCTGCCCGGGGGCTTCCGCCTCGAAGCTTATGGTCAGGCCGGCATGGTCGGGGCGCGCTCGCATGATCTTTTCGCAGACGGCGCGGCGCGGCTCACTCTCCCCGCTACGAACCGCCTGAGCCTCGGAGCCGGCCTCTGGGGCGGCGCGCAACCCGGAGCCGCGCGCCTCGACGCCGGTCCCCATGCCTCGATCCGGCTTCCCCTGGCCGGCGAGAGCGTGCGGCTCTCGGTCGAATACAGGTTCCGCATCGTCGGCGACGCCCGCCCCGGCTCCGGCCCCGCCATCACCTTGAGCAGCGACTTCTGAGCGGGACCGCCGCCGGTCGGTCGGCCTCCGCCGGTGCGGGCGTCAGCGGCGCGGGCGGCGGCCGCGCCGCGGGATCGGCGTTCGCGCCCTCATCGGCGTCGGAATGCGGCCACCGGCCTCGGCCCCGGCCGCAGCCGCCCGGGTCATTGGGGTCGTTGTCGCTGGTCGGATGCGCCGCGGCGCCTGCCGCGACGAAGGCGATCGCGCCGCCGCCGGCGACGCGGGTGAGAAGGATCTCCGGTTGTGCCTGCGCCTGATATCCATGTCCCCTCTCCCCGCTTGGCGGGAAAAGGCACAGCTGGCGCAGGCCGCCGTTCCCCCCGACGCCCCCCAGGGCCGCCGTCCCGAAATTCGGCTAGCGCAGCGCGTCGCGCAAGATAGATCGTCTCCGGAACGATGTTCGCGCCGGAGGCGCCAGCGGCGTCAGTGCCCGCCGGCCTTGGGCTGGCCGCCCTCGCCGCCGTTCGGAGCGGCTTCGCCGCCGCTGTGGCCGGGATTCTGGCTGTCGGGCGTGGGCTGCGGCGCGCCGCGGTCCCCTTGAGCGGGCGCATCGGCGGCGCGGGCCTCGTTCTCGCCCGGCGCATCGCTGCCGTCGCCTCCCGCCGACTGGTCGCCGCCCGCCGGGGGCGGCGGGATCTGCAGGCTGCCGCCCTGGGCGTTCAGATAGGCCATGAGGTCGGCGCGGTCCTGCGGGTCGGAAAGGCCGGCGAAGGTCATCTTGGTGCCGGGGGCGAAGGCGCGCGGGCTGGCGAGCCAGGCGCTCATATTGTCCCAGCCCCAGGGCTGGCCGGCATGGCCGCGCAGCGCGTCCGAATAGGAATAGCCGGCGACCGCGGCGATCGGCGCGCCCATTCGGCCCCACAGGTTCGGGCCCAGTCCGTTGGCGCCGCCCTGGTTGACGGTGTGGCAGGCGGCGCACTTGCGGAACACGCCTTCGCCGCGCGACGCATCGGCGGTCTGGAGGAAATGGGCGATCGGCTGCTCGGCGGCACCGCCTTCGCTCTCCTGCTCGACGCCGGCGATCGGATAGCCCATCCGCTCGGGGCGCTCCGACTTGAACATCTCGCCGGTGACCAGCCACGCGCCGAGGAAGACGATGCCCGCGCCCAGGGTCCATCCCGCAATCGTGTTGAAGCGATTGTCCATGCCGCTTTGAGCCTCCAGCGGCGCGGGGATCGCGCCGTCCAAGCAATGAAGGCGCCCCTTTAGGCGGCGGGCAGCGGCGGGGCAAGACGGTGCGCAAGAGCGCGGTTCAGGCGCCGGCGAGCCACCGTTCGAGCAGGGTATGGGCAATGGCGAAGCGGGGCGGGGCGACGAACGGCGCGGACGCGTCGCCGGCGAGGGCCGCCGCGACGTCCTCGCGCGTGACCCAGAAGGCCGCCTCGAGTTCGTCCAGGTCGAGGGTGAGGGCGTCGTCGTCCGCGGCGGCGATGCACGCGATCATCAGCGAGCCCGGGAAAGGCCAGGGCTGGCTGGCGACGTAGCGCACCTCCGAGGCCGCGACACCCGCTTCCTCGGCAAGCTCCCGCACCACCGCCTCCTCGACCGACTCGCCGGGCTCGACGAAGCCGGCGAGCGCCGAATATCGTCCGGCGGGATATTGCGGTTGGCGGCCGACCAGCACGCGCCCCCGATGTTCGGCGAGCATGATCACCACCGGGTCGACGCGCGGGAAATGCTCGGCGCCGCAGCCGCCGCACTTGCGGCCCCAGCCGGCGCGGAAGGAGGCCGTCGGCGAGCCGCAGGCGCCGCAGAAGAGATGCCGGTTGTGCCAGCCGATCAGGCTTCGCGCCGTCCCCCATAGAGCGGCCTCCGCTGGCGCCATCGCCTCCAGGATGCGGAACATCGCGCGCGCATCGGGCGCCGGCCCCTCGATCCGCGCCAGCGGCGCGAACAGCGGCGTTTTCCCGTCGAGGCCGAGGAAGATCAGCTCCCCGTCGGCCGCGACCGCGTCCCAGCCGAGCCGCCCGTCCTTGCCGAGCACCGGGTCGAGCCCGGCGAGGCGCAGCAGCCGCGCCTCGGCCGCCGCCGCCAGAGCCGCGAGCCGCTCGGGGTCGAGCCGCAGGCGGTCGGCGCGGTCGAGCCCGGCGCCGGTGAAGCCAGGGCGGCTCACCGGCCGTCCGCGTGCGTTGAGGCGGGGCAGTCAGGGAGCATCGGCCTTGTTCTTCTTCTTCTCCAACCGCGCCGGCTGCGGCGCGAGCCTGTTGATCACCGCGGTCGGGACCTTGCTCCTGCTCTGGCTCATGAACGTGCTGCGCCTTTGAAGACCGGCGGACATGGTGGGCGGTGACGGGCTCGAACCGCCGACCCTCTCGGTGTAAGCGAGATGCTCTACCAGCTGAGCTAACCGCCCGTGCCCCCCCCTCCCTGCCAGCGCGCGCCGCGGCGGGCAAGGGCGACCGCGGGCGCTAGAGGCCGATCGGCGAAATGCGCTGGGCGGCCCGGATATAGGAAGCGAGCGCCCGCGCGGCTTCGTCCGAGAGCTCGATATAGACGCGGCGCCCGTCGGCCGGGTCGGCGCAGCGGACCAGCAGTCCCTTGTCGGTGAGCGTCTTGATCCAGCGCAGCGCGGTGGTCGACGGCACCGCCGCGGCGATGCACAGGCTCGAGACTGCGACCCGGTTGCGCTCCAGGCGGGCGGCCATCAGGTCGAGCAGCATGTCCCAGGCCGGATCGGCGAACAGGCCGCCTTTGAGATAGCTATCGCGCAGCCGCCGTGCGCGGATGATTGAGCGGACCAGTCCGGCGTCGACGGCCGGCCCGTCCCCGCCCGTGGCGCCCTCCGCCTCCTCGCTTTCGGCGCCGCGTCCGGTGTCGGCGAGCGAGGCGAGGGCGCCGGCGATCCGCGCCGCCTCGTCGCTCAATTGCTGGAGGACGGCATGGATGTCCTCCTTGCCGTCGCGAAGCCTCGGCGTTCGGCGAACGCCGGCAAACGCGACCGTCGCCATCCGCTCGACCGGATTGGGCCGGCAAAGCTGGAAGACGTCGCGATGGGGAGCCGCCGCGAACACGGCATCGATCAGCTCCTCGGGCGCGCTGACGACGCTGCGGTGCAAGCCCGATCGCGCGCGGAGGTCGAGCCTCGCCAACAACCGATCGAGCGACGGCGACGCGCGCTCGGCCTCGACGAGCACCGAATCGACATGGATCTGCGCGTCGAGCCGCTCGGCGGCGCCCTCGATCGGCCCCGAATCGGCGACGCTGCAGCCGATCCGCTCCGCCGGATCGCGCATGCGCTCGATCCCCGCCGCGCTGTCGCCGAACACCAGCACGCGCCGCTCGGGCCGGTAAACCACCGTCTCCAGCGCGTCAGGCGCCATGCTTCATCCCTTGCGGCCCCACGGTGCCCAGATGACACCCGGCGGCGACTCCCGTCAATCCGCAGAACTTGATGAAAATGCATTCAAAACCGTCGAATCCTCCGTAGCGGACTCCGCTTTGGATCGATCAGCCCGGCGCAGGCGCCTCGCCGAGAATCCAATCCACCGCGGCTGCAGCGTGAATCGCGGTCGTGTCGTAGATCGGCAGCACGTTGGCGCCCGGGTCGACGAGGGTCACCAGCTCCGTGCAGCCGAGGATCGCCGCCTGGTTGCGCGCCTGTCCCATTACCGTCAGGCAGGTCTTCAGCGTCCGCTGCGAGACACGCGAGACGGTGCCGCGGACCAGCTCCTCGAAGATGATCCGGTCGATCTCCTTCGCCATCCCGGGATCCGGGACCGAGAGCTCGATTCCGTGCGCCTCGATGCGCTCGCGGTAGAAGGTTTCGTCCATGGTGAAGCGGGTGCCGATCAGCCCGGCGCGCTTGACGCCGTCCGCGACCAGCTTGGCCGCTGTGATGTCGCCGATGTGCAGCAGCGGGATCGCGACCGCCGCGGCGACCTGGTCGTAGACCTTGTGGCAGCTGTTGCTGCACAGGACGAGGGCGCCGGCCCCCGCCGCTTCGAGCCGCCGGGCGCAATTGGCGAGCATAGCCGCCGCTTCGTCCCACCGGCCGCTGTGCTGGAGGGCGCTGAACCGGCCGAAGTCGACGCTTTCGATGACCAGCGGTGCCGAGGCGACGCCCCCGACCCGGCGGTTCACGCCCTTGTTGATCTGCTCGTAATAGAGTGCAGTCGAGACCCAGCTCAGACCGCCGATCATACCCAGCTTGCGCAACGCTTCACCCCTGTCGTGGGGCGAGCCCTAGGCCCCGGCCAGTGGCGTGCAAAGCCCCATTTCGGCCAAGGACTTGCGGAGCGCGGCCGCTGTTGCCGGCGGGCCACGTGGAGGCGCCCGCGGCTTGGCGCTCGGCCGGGGCCGTTCATCGGTCGTTGCGATGCCCGAGCCTAGACTGGCGCGCGCCCGGGAGATAAAGCGCCGCTCGAGTGGGGAAGCCAAGATGTTGAAATTGCGCCGGAGCCTGCCGGCCGCCTTCTTTGCCGTTCTGACGCTGGCCGCCGCCGGAGCGCCGGTGCGCGCCCAGGAAGGCAATCTCGTCGGTCCGCCGCAGCTGCGCGATTTCCAGCTTCCCGGCGAGCGGCGCACGTCTGCACGCCCGCAGCAGGTCCAGCCCCAGCCGGCCCAGACTCCACCCGCGGCCCAGCCGGCGCCATCCACGGCGCCGCAGCGCCAGCCGGAGCGCACCCAGGCGCAGCGGCCGCAACCGGCCACGCCCCGCGCCGACCGGACGCGCGAGGCGCCGGTCGCCCTTCCGTCGCAGCCCGAGGATATCCTGCAGCTGCCGCAGGCGCCGCAAGCCACGATCCCGCCTGCCGCGGATTCGGCGGCGCAGCCCTCCGCCGGGGCGGCTCCGGAGCCGACCGGTTCAGGCACGCCGTTCTGGTATTATGCGCTCGGTTCCGGGCTGCTGGCCCTGGCCGCGGCTCTGTTCCTGCGCCGCCGCCGAAGGCCGGCCGAGCCCGCCGCCGACCTGCTCGCCGCCGCGGCGGCCGACCCGCCTGCGCCGCGGCCGGCGCCCGTGCCGCGGCCTTGGCTCGAGCTCGAGGTCAAGGCCGAGCGCGCCGCATCGACGGACAGCGAGGCCAAGGTCGAGTTCGAGCTCATCCTCAAGAACACCGGCAAGAGTCCTGCGCGCAACATTCGGGTCAATGCCCGGATGTTCAACGCCGGCCGCGAGCAGGACAAGGAGATCGGCGCCTTCTTCCGCACCAAGGGCGAGGGCCGCAAGACCCACACGATCGGGGATCTTCCCGCGGATCAGGAGGGGATGATCCCCGGCAGCGTCACCATGCCGCGCGAGGAGGTCCGCGCGCTCCAGGTCAACAACCAGCTCCTCTTCATCCCCGTGCTCGCGGTCAACGTGGTCTACGACTGGGGATCCGGGCGCACCGGCCAGACTTCCAAATCCTATGTCATCGGCCGCGAGCTCGGCGAGGCAAGCGACAAGATGGGCGCCTTCCGCCTCGACCTCGGCCCGCGAATCTACCGCACCGTCGGCCAGCGCCAGCACAGCCTCGCCAAGCGGGTCTGACGTGCGAGGCACGTCATCCCGGCGGAGGCCGGGACCTCGGGGAGGGTGCGCAGTCGTAGGGGCAGGGCGACCTCCAGGGCCGCCCGTGCATTTCACCCCCTCAGATCCCGGCCTTCGGGTTCCCATCAAAGTACTACTTTGATGGGGTCCCTCCCGGGATGACGCGTTCTGGACCCCGCGCCTCAGCCGCGGCCGAACAGCAGCCAGATGATCAGAATGAGGAGGATGAGGCCGCCGAGGCTGATGCCGAGACGCATAGTTCGATCTCCAGGCGGGCCGATCCCGCAGGGGTGCAATGTTTCGGCTCCGGTTCGGTTCCGCTCAAACGGCGGCGAAGGCGTCGTCATCGAGCGCGTACAGCAAATCTGCTCCGGCCATCGCCGCCGCCTTCAAGCCTGCAGCTTCAGGCACCAGCGCGGTCCTGTAATAAGACGCGCTGGCGCGCTTCATCGCCAGGAACCGCGGGTCGCCCTCTCCGTCCGCCATCATCTGCGCCGCGGCGCGGTCCTGGCGCTCGAGCAGCCATCCCGCCACTGCGACCGAGAACATCGTGGTCAGCGGGTAGGAGCCGGCTAGCCTGTCCTCGACCGAGGCGCCCGCCATCCAGCCGACGACCTCGTCGACGGCGTCGACCAACCCCGCGAGGGGCTCGGTGGCGTCGGCGCGCGCCTCGGCGAGCAGGCGCTCCAGCACCGCACCGCCCTCGAGGCCGATCTTGCGGACGACGAGATCCGCGGCCTGGATGCCGTTGGTGCCTTCGTAGATCGGCGAGATGCGGATGTCGCGCAGGTGCTGGGCGGCGCCCGTCTCCTCGATATAGCCCATGCCGCCATGGATCTGGACTCCGAGGCTCGCCACCTCGACTCCGACGTCGGTGCCGTAGGTCTTGACCAGGGGCGTCAGCAGGTCGGCCCGCGCCTTGGCGCCGGAATCGCCGAGACTCGCGCGGTCGGTCTGCCCCGCCGCATAATAAGCGAGCGCGCGCGCAGCCTGGGTCAGGGCCTTCATCCGAAGCAGCATCCGGCGCACGTCGGGGTGCGAGGCGATCGCCGCGGGGCGGCCCGCGCGGCTGCCCTGGATGCGCTGCAGCGCGAACGCGGCCGCCGCCTGCGTCGCCCGCTCGGCGATCGACACGCCCTGCAGGCCGACATTGAGGCGGGCGTTGTTCATCATCGTGAACATGGCGCGCATGCCGCCCGTCTCTTCGCCGATCAGCCAGCCGGTGCATCGGCCCTCGTCGCCAAAAGACATGACGCAGGTCGGCGAGGCGTGGATGCCGAGCTTGTGCTCGATCGAGACGCAGCGCAGATCGTTGCGGCTTCCGTCGGGGAGGATCTTGGGCACCAGGAACAGGGAGATGCCCTTGGTCCCCGGCGGCGCGCCGGGGGTGCGGGCGAGGACGAGGTGGACGATATTGTCGGCGAGGTCGTGATCGCCGTAGGTGATGAAGATCTTCTGTCCTTCGATCGACCACGTGCTGTCGGCGGCGGGGGCGGCGCGGGTCTTGAGCGCACCGACGTCGGAGCCGGCCTGCGGCTCGGTGAGGTTCATCGTCCCGGTCCATTCGCCGGAGACCAGCTTGGGCAGATAGCGCGACTGCAGTTCGCCGGAGCCGTGATGGGTGAGCGCCTCGACCGCGCCCGCGCTGAGCATCGGGCAAAGGGAGAAGGCCATGTTGGCCGAGCCCAGATCCTCGAGGACCACGGTCGCGAGGGTCAGCGGCAGGCCCTGGCCGCCATGCCCGGGCGGTCCGGCCAGCGTCCCCCAACCGCCTTCGACATAGGCGCGATAGGCCTCGCGGAAGCCGGGCGGCATGGCGACTCCGTCCGCCGACCAGCGGGCGCCGGTCCGGTCGCCGACGCGATTCAGCGGTGCGAACGTGCCGGCCGCGAAGGCGCCGGCGCCCCCGACGATCGCCTCGACCAGGTCCGGCGTCGCCTCGGCGAAGCGGTTATGGCCGGCGAGCTCGTCGATTTCGACGACGTGGCGGAGGACGAAGGCCTGTTCGGCGGTCGGCGGCGCGTAGCTCATCGGCGGACCTGCTGTTGCGGGGGCGGGGCTGCGGCTATAGCCCGGCGCGGTGCCGCCGCAAGACACGCCCTTCGAGACGCAGATCGTGCCTTATGGCGCAGAGGGGATCGCCCGCGCCGCCGCCCTGATCCTCGACGGGCTGCCGGTCGGAGTGCCGACGGAGACGGTCTACGGTCTCGCCGCCGATGCGACGAGCGAGGCGGCGGTCGCGCGCATCTACGCGGCGAAGGGCCGGCCCGGCTTCAATCCGCTGATCGTCCACGTCGCCGATCTCGCCGCGGCGGAGCGGATCGGAGACTTTTCGCCCGCGGCTAGAGCCGCCGCCGAAGCGCACTGGCCGGGTCCCTTCACCCTGGTTGTGCCGCTCCGCCGCGACGCCGGCATCGCTCCAGCGGTTAGCGCGGGGCTGCCGACGATCGCGCTGCGGTGCCCGGCGAGCGCGGCGATGCAGGATCTGCTGCGCGCCTGCGGCCGCCCGCTCGCCGCGCCCTCGGCCAACAGCAGCGGCGGCGTCAGTCCGACCGCTGCGGAGCATGTCCTGCGCTCTCTCCGCGGCCGCATCCCCCTGATCCTCGACGGCGGGGGGACCCAGATCGGCCTCGAATCGACGATCGTCGCCTTCGACGGCGGGGCGCCCCGCCTGCTCCGCATGGGGCCCGTCGCGTTCGAGGCGGTCGCGGGGCCCGCCGGACCGATCGAAGCGCCGGGACAGATGGCAAGCCATTACTCGCCTTCGAAGCCGGTCCGCCTGGAGGCGACATCGGCCGAGCCGGACGAATGGCTGATCGGCTTCGGCCGGATCGGGGGCGACGACACTCTCAGCGGCTCGGGCGACCTTGCCGAGGCGGCCGCCTCGCTGTTCGCCGCGCTGCATCGGGCCGACCTTCAGCCGCGCGCGCGGATCGCGGTGGCGCCGGTGCCGCATGCCGGGATCGGAGCTGCGATCAACGACCGGCTGAGGCGGGCGGCGGCGCCGAGGGACTAAGCGCCGGCTTCGGCGTTCCGAACCCGCGCGGCGAAGCTCTTCCTGAGCTTCTGGAGCTTGGGCGGGATGACGGCGAGGCAATAGGGATTGCGCTGGCCTTCGCCCTCCCAATAATCCTGGTGATAATCCTCGGCCGGCCACCAGTCGCCGGCCTCCTCGATGGTGGTGACGATCGGCCCCGGCCAATCGGGCTGAGCCCGCGCGATCGCGGCGCGGGCCGCGTCTTCCTGCGCCGGCGACAGCGGGAAGACGGCCGACCGGTATTGGGTGCCGACGTCGTTGCCCTGCCGGTTGAGCTGGGTCGGATCGTGGGTGGCGAAGAAGATGTCGAGAATATCGTCGTAGGAGATCGTCTCCGGATCGAAAGTGACGCGGATCGCCTCGGCATGACCGGTGTCGCCGCCGCAGACCTCGCGGTAGGTCGGGCCCGCCGTGTGCCCGCCGATATAGCCGCTCTCGACCGTCTCGACGCCGATCACGTCCTTGTACACCGCCTCCGTGCACCAGAAGCAGCCGCCCGCCAGTATCGCCTGTTCGCGCGCCATCGGCACCTCGCCCGAGGAGTTGCTCAGCCGGCCTTGGCCACCAGAGCCGTCAGCCCGCTTTCCATCGCCAAGGTAAGGGCTTCGGCCAGATTATCCACCCCGAGCCGGTCCATCATGTTGCCGCGGTGCATCTCGACGGTGCGGAGCGAAATGCCGAGCCGGTCCGCGATCTGCTTGTTGGGGAGGCCGGCGAGCAGGCCCTGCAGCACCTCGCGCTCGCGGCTGGTCAGCTGCTCGATCCGGGCCATCGCGTCGGCGCGGCGACCGGTTGCGGCCTTGCGTTGCTCGAGCAGAGTGAAGCCGCGCTCGAAGCTCGCCAGCAGCGCTTCCTCGGAGAAGGGCTTCTGGAGAAAATCGATCGCGCCGAGCTTCATCGCCTCGACCGCGACGGGCACCTCGCCGTGGCCGGTCATGAACACCACCGGCCAGTCGATCGACCTGCGGGCGAGCTCGGCCATCACCGCGAGCCCGTCCATGTCGGGCATGCGCACGTCGAGCAGGATGCAGCCGGGATCGAGATCGGGCAGAGCGGCGAGGAAGTCGCTGCCGCTGGCGAAGGGGCGGGATTGCAGCTCGGCATCGCCCAGCATGTAACTGAGCATCAGGCGGACGTTGCGGTCGTCGTCCACCACGTAGACGGCACGGGAACTCAGAGCGCGGCCTTTCGAAAGCTCGGAACGGAGGCGGTGCGACCATGGATAGTGCGCAAAGCGCGGGCAAGCGCTTTCAACTTGCGAAACGGACCTAATTCGGACCGATCACGCTCCCGGATCGGGCAGGCGCTGGCGGACGGCCCCGATTTCCGCCCACGGATCGCGGCCGCCGGCGCGGAGACGTTCCGGCACCGTCGTCACGTCGAAAGCGCGCGGATCCAGCGCGTCGGCGACCTCGTCCCAGTCGAGCGGCGTCGCGACCGGCGCGCCCGGGCGCGAGCGGGTCGAATAGGGGCCGACGGCCGTGGAGGTCGGGTCGTTGCGCAAATAGTCGATGAAGATGCGGCCGCTGCGCTCGGCTTTGGAGATTTTGGTGAGATAGCGGTCGGGCGAGTCGGCGGCCATGGCTTCGGAGAAGCTCTTGGCGAAGGCCTTGGCGGCGCGCCATTCGGTCACCGGTTCGATCGGCACGACGATGTGGAGGCCCTTGCCGCCCGTCGTCTTGACGAAGCTTTCGAGGCCCAGAGCGGAAAGGCGCTCGCGCACTTCGAGGGTCGCACGGACGACATCGCCGAAGCCGAGGCCTTCGTCGGGATCGAGATCGAATACGATCCGATCCGGCCGCTCCGGCCGCTCGACGGTGACCCCCCAAGGATGGATTTCGAGCGTGCCCATCTGCACCATCGCGATCAGGCCCGCGGCATCCTCGATATAGAGATAGGGGTCGTCGAAGCCGGGGATGAGAACTTCCTTGAGCTCCGGCAGCACCCCCGAGGCCGCGTGCCGCTGGTAGAAGCATTTCTTCTCGGCGCCGGCCGGGCAGCGCACCATCGTCACGGGCCGCCGGGCGACGTGGGGAAGCATGGCCTCAGCCACCGCGAGATAATAATCGGCCAGCTCGCTCTTGGTGACGCCCTGCTCGGGCCACAGCACCTTGTCCGGGCTGCTCAGCCGGACGCCTTCGACAATCCTTTCCCCGCTCACGACGCCGCCTCCAGGTCGGCGGCCAGCGCGGCCGGCCGCGCCTCGTGCCGCAATTGATCGAAACGGCACTGCGCCGGTGCCTTGTCCGGACGCCAGCGCAGGAATTTGGTGCCGTGCCGGAAGCGCTTCCCGGTGACATGGTCGTAGCGGACCTCGGCGACCAGCTCGGGCTTCAGCGGCTGCCAGTCGCCAGAGCGGTCGGTCGCCCAGCGGCTCGGGCCCCCGGGCGCGTCCCCGGTGAAGCCGGGCCCGCCGACGAGCGCCTCGAGCCGCCGCGTCAGCTCAGCCTTGTCCTGGTCGCCGAACGACGAGGTGAAGCCGACATGATCGAGCTTGCCCTCCTCGTTGTAGAGGCCGAGCAGGAGCGAGCCGACGAGGCGGCTGCCGGTGCCGTAGCGGAAGCCGCCGACGACGCAGTCGGCGGTGCGCAGCTGCTTGATCTTGAACATCGCGCGTTCGCCGGATTCGTAAGGGCCGTCGCGCCGCTTGGCGACGACGCCGTCGAGCGCGCCCCCGGCCATGTCGAGCCAGCCCTGCGCGATTTCGCGCTCGCAGGTGATCGGCGAGAGCAGGATCGACGGATTGTCCTCGCGCGCGTGCAGAGCCTCGAGCGCGGCCCGTCGCTCCGTGAGCGGTCGGTCGAGGAGATTGCGGCCGTCGGCGCCGGCGAGGCAATCGAACAGCATCAGCTGGGCAGGCGTCTCGCGCGCGAGCCTGCGGATCCGGCTTTCGGCGGGATGGAGTCGCATCTGGAGCGCGTCGAAGGAGAGGATGCCGCCGATCGGGATGACGAGCTCGCCGTCGAGGACGAAGCGATCGGCGTTCATCGACCGCACCGCCTCCACCACTTCGGGAAAGTAGCGGGCGAGCGGCTTCAGCGCCTTGGACTGCAGCACGACCGCGTCGCCGTTCCTGAAGACGAGGCAGCGGAAGCCGTCCCATTTGGGCTCGTACTGCCAGCCGCCGTCGTCCGGCAGCGCATCGACCGACTTCGCCTCCATCGGCGGCAGCGGCGGCGTCAAAGGCAGTCCGGAAAGCGCCTCCACTAAGGTCCTCCAGCCATCGTTTCGAAGGGAGACTCTCCTCGTCGCGCTGCGGTTCCCCCCGCAAACCCCGCAGCCGGAAACACACCCTTGGTTAACGCCTTGCCGCGATGATTGCGGTGAACGGCGACTCCGGTGCGGCGGAACGAGTCGGATCGGGGCGGCCGGTCATTGAGAGGCAGCGCGAAACAACCGTACAACCGGTGTCGACCGGGGAGGGTCTCCAATGTTGGTAACGCGTAGGCAGTTGATCGAGGGCGGAGTCGTCGCCGGCGCCGCCACCATGCTCGGCGCAACCCCCGCTTTCGCGGGCGCTCTGGCAGACGGCGCCTACCCGCCGAGAAGCCCGGCCCGCGTCTTGGTCGATCCGATTATCGACACCCGTCTCCTCGCCCGCGCGCGCGCCTCCTTCGAACGCCACCGCGCCCGGATCCGCAACATCGACCAGGTCGGCATCGTCGATTTCTCGAAGCCCTCGGCGCTGCCGCGCTTCTATATCCTCGACACCTATAGCGGCCGGGTCTCCTCGCATCTCGTCGCCCACGGCCGCGGCTCGGACCCCGAGCATAGCGGCTGGCTGCGCCGCTTCTCCAACTCCGTCGGCTCCTACGCCTCGTCCAACGGCGCCTATGTCACCGGCGACTATTATCCGGGCCGCTACGGCCGTTCGCTGCGCCTCTCCGGGCTCGACTACAGCAACAGCAATGCCGAGGCGCGGGCGATCGTCGTCCACAGCGCCTGGTATGCCGAGCCCCACGTCCTCGCCGAGAGCGGCCGCCTCGGCCGCAGCGAGGGCTGCTTCGCCATGTCCTACAACAGCCTCCAGCAGACGCTCGCGCGCCTCGGGCCGGGCCGCTTCCTCTACGCCGACAAGATCGAGGCCTGAGGCGCGATCATCCCGGCGAACGCCGGGATCCCAGGACAAGAAATCTCCGATGTCAGTGGAGTGCGCCCGCATCCGCGTCTGCGCGCACCCTCCCTGAGATCCCGGCCTTCGCCGGGATGACGCCTCAGCTCGCGCCGAGGGCGCGCTTCACGGGGGCGTCGCGGCCGTAGACGTCGTTGTAGCGGACGATCTGGCCCTCGTCGGTCGCGGCGGCGGTGAAATAGGCGATGTAGACCGGGATCGGCCGATCGAGGTTGGTCGTGACGGTGCGCCCGGCGGCGATCGTCTGGTCGATCCGGGGACGGCCCCAGCCGCCGCTCGGAGCCAGCAGGCGCGCCGCGAAATCGCGGACATTCTGGGTGCGGATGCAGCCGTGGCTGAACGCCCGCGCAGGGCGCGCGAACAGGTGCTGGGACGGCGTGTCGTGCAGATAGATTGCGTGGTCGTTCGGCATCTCGATCTTGACCCGGCCGAGCGAGTTGCGGGGCCCGGGCTGCTGGCGCGCGCTGATCGAATTGCCGTTGCGGGTCACCTGATAATCGGAACCGAAGCGGCCGCCCATCTCGCGGATGATCGACTGCGGAACGTGCCACCAGGGATTGAAGGTCACGCCGCGGATGGTCGCGTTGAGCTGCGGCGTCGGGGTGCGGACCGCGCCGACGACGGTGCGGTGCCGCGCGGTGACGCGGCCGTCGTCGACGATCGCGGCGGTGAAGGCCGGGACGTTGACGATGACGTGACGCTGGCCGAGGCTGCGCGGCATCCAGCGCCACCGCTCCATGTTGGTGCGGATGAGCGCGCGGGTGGCAGCGTCGCTCTCCGGCGTGATCTCGAGCGCGCGGCGCAGCCCATGATATTGCGGATGGACCGGAAGCAGCCCGTTGAGCGCGCCGGCGACATCGCCGCTCGCGAGCGCGCGCGCCATCAGGTCGCGCTGGGCGGCGGCGTCGAGGCCGCTGTAGGTCATGTGCCAGTCGACGCGGGCATTGCCGCGGACGGCGCCGCCGCTGAGGTCGTTGGCAAGCCGCAGGAAGGTGTCGCTCGCCGGCTCGGCGATCTGCGCCTCGTCGCCCGAGGCGATCGCGCTGCGCAGCCGCTCCGGCCGGTAGGTGTCGGCATCGAGCCCCTCGGCGCCGATCCCCTCGACATAAGTCAGCAGGGCCTGGGCGGTCTCGCGCGTCCAGGCGGCGACCGCCGCCGGCGCGGCGGCGACCTGCGGCGCGGGCTGGTCCTGGGCGATCGCGGCGCTGTCGAGCGCGGCGGGGACGGTGGGCGTGGCGAGGAGAATTCCCAGCGAAGACAGGCGGAAGAGCTTGTTCATGCGCGGGTTCTTACGACAAGAGCCGGTCCCGCGCTAGTCTCACGCGGCCGCTTTGCGGCAGGTTGTGGCGCCGGTGCATCGCTGCTCCGGACGGCCCGGAAAGGTGGGCCCGGTCCCTCCCTCGAGACCGGGCCCGGAAGCGCATTCAGCCGCGGTCGGTCGCTCCGACATTGCGGTGCATCCACCCGAAATAGGCGGCGACGAGGGCGATCAGGCCGTGCAGCCAGACGTCGTTCCCGTAGATCGGCACGAACCCGAAGGTCGTGCTGGTCCCCTCGATCAGCCCCATCACGGTGAGCAGGGCATAGATGATCGCGACGGCGCGGGCATAGCCGACCGATCCGCCGAGGCTGCGCGAGGCGGCGAGGCCCCACAGGCCGAAGACGATGTGGATGACGTTGTGGACCGTGTTGACCGGGAACAGGCCGAGCTCGTGGCCGAAGCCGTGCCGCATCGTCAGGCTGGGATGGGGCGGCACGGCCGTGTCGATCAGCACGAAGCCGCCGACGCCGACGACGAGGAAGACGATACCGAAGATCAGCGCGAAAGTCCGGGTGCTCATGATGCTCTCCCTGTTTCTGTTCTACGCGGACACGGGCGGCTTTCTAGTGGAAGGCCGAACGGGGTGCCAGTCATTTCGTTCCCGGAAGAGTTTGATCCAGGTCAAGATACGACCAACGTCCGCCGCCAGTCCGCCTCCGCCCCGGCGGCGAGCCTGGCGATGGCGCGCGCGATCTTCTCCCCGCCCCGGACCGAAGGCTCGATCGGGTTGGCGTAATCCTCGTCCTCGCTGCAGATCAGGCGAAGGTCGATCAGCGGCAGCCCATGCGAAAAGGCGGCCCGCATGATCCTGTCGTTGAACAAAGCGAGCGCCGCCTTGACGATGCGCTGGTCCGGGCTCGAGGCCGGCGTGTCGTAGATGGTGCAGATTGCGGTGGGCAGGCCGGCGGCGAGCACGCGCGTCAGCATCTCGCAATAGCTTTCCTCGAACGCGTCCTGCGCGGCGGCGAGGAGGCGCAGGGCGTCCGCGACGCTGTCGGCCGGCGTGTAGAGGAGCCCGGACGCCGAGAGCGCGTCGTTTCCGCCGATGCTGAGCACGATGTGGGTGGCGTCGTGCGGCATCCGTTCGAGCTGCGCCGCGACGCCGCGCGTGGTCGCCCCATCGACGGCGCCGAGGGTTGCATGCCATCCCTCGGGGAGCGCCGCCCGCACCTGGCGCACGACGTCCGGCCCGCCGCGGACATAAGCCGCATTGTCGAAGATGGAATCGCCGAGCAGGACGAGATGGGGCATGGACCGTCGAACGAAGCGCAGGGGTTTCGGCTCCGCGCCGGTCTAGGGCATGTTGAAGTTTATGCCCTGGGCGAGCGGCAGATCGCGGCTGTAGTTGATGGTGTTGGTGGCGCGGCGCATGTAATTGCGCCACGCGTCGGAGCCGCTCTCGCGGCCGCCGCCGGTCTCCTTCTCGCCGCCGAACGCGCCGCCGATCTCCGCCCCGGAGGGGCCGATATTGACGTTGACGATGCCGCAGTCGGAGCCGGCGGCGGAGAGGAAGGTCTCCGCCTCCCTGATGTCGTTGGTGAAGATCGAGGAGGCGAGACCCTGCGGCGCGTCGTTATGCGCTGCGATCGCCTCGTCGAGCGAAGCGTAGCGCATGACGTAGAGGATCGGCGCGAAGGTCTCGGTGAGGGTGATCGCGGTCTGGCCTGGCATCTCGACGATCGCCGCCCGCGCATAGCAGCCGCCGAGACGCTCTCCGCCGCTGACGCTGCCGCCGTCGCCGCGGGCCCGATCCAGCGCCTCCTCCATCGCGTCGACCGCCGCTTCGTCGATCAGCGGCCCGACGAGGATTCCGTCCTCCAGTGGGTTGCCGACCGGCACATTCGCCCAGATCTGCCGAAGCCGGGGCACCAGACGATCGTAGACCTCGTCGTGAACGAACAGCCGCCGCAGCGTCGTGCAGCGCTGGCCGGCGGTGCCGACCGCGGCGAAGGCGATCGCGCGCTCGGCCAGAGCGAGGTCGGCGGAGGGGGCGACGACCATCCCGTTATTGCCGCCGAGCTCGAGCAGAGTGCGCCCGAAGCGGGCAGCGACCCGCGGCGCCACCGCCCTGCCCATGCGGGTGGAGCCGGTCGCCGAGACCAGGGCGACGCGCGGATCGTCGACCAGCGCCTCGCCGGTCTCGCGCGCGCCCTGCACCACCTGGCTCAGGCCCGCCGGCGCGTCGCCGAATCGCTCCGCCGCCCGCTCGAACAGCGCCTGCACCGCCAGCGCCGACAGCGGCGTCTTTTCGGACGGTTTCCAGACGACGGCGTCGCCGCAGACGAAGGCCAGGCAGGCATTCCAGGCCCACACCGCCACCGGGAAGTTGAACGCGGAGATCACGCCGACGATCCCCAGCGGATGCCAGGTCTCCATCATCCGGTGCCCGGGCCGCTCGGTGGCGATGGTGAGGCCGTAGAGCTGGCGCGACTGGCCGACGGCGAAGTCGCAGATGTCGATCATCTCCTGGACCTCGCCGAGGCCCTCGGCGAGGATCTTGCCGGCCTCAAGGCTGACCAGGCGGCCGAGCGCGTCCTTCTCTGCGCGCAGGACATCGCCGAACAGGCGGACAAGCTCGCCGCGGCGCGGCGGCGGGACGAGCCGCCAGGCGAGGAAGGCCTCGTGTGCCGTCCGCACCGCTTCGGCGACATCGGCGGGGGAGGCGGTCCGCACGCGGGCCACGATCCGGCCGTCGATCGGAGAGCGCGCCTCGAGATCGCCGTCGGGCGGGTCGACGCCGAGCCGTTCGAGCACGGATTTCACCTCAGTCCGCGAATCGAAACCGGTCACGCGCCGCTCCCAAAGTCATCCGGCTCTTTGACGGCGGCGGCGCTCCGGGTCTAGGCTCCGCTTCGCAGAGGGGGAATTCACCATGCGGGGACACAAGCCGCGGGTCACGATGCTGACCTTCGCGCCGACGCTGGACACCGAGCAGGCCCGGCTGGCGCTCGATTATTACGGGATCGCCTATCGCGAGCGCGACCATCTCGTCCCCTGGGCGATGCTGATGACCCGCGGCCACGGCGGCACCGGCAAGGTCCCGCTCGTCTATGGCCGCGGCGTCGCAGCATCGGGCCCCAGGGAGATCGCCGCACATTACGACGCGTCGCTGCCCGAAGAGCTGAAGCTCGTTCCGACGGACGCCGGAGCCGCCGCGCAGTTCGAGGCGGACTGGGCCCTCACCAACGGGACGATGTCGGCGGGGACCGCGATCTTCGCTTATTACCACCTGCTGCCGGAACGCAGGCTGATGGCGCCGATCTTCGCCGCGCCGACCTCCTGGCCCGAGCGCCTCACCATGCCGCTCTTCTACCCGCTGATGCGCAAGATGATCGCCGCCCAGCTCAAGCTCAGCCCGGAGGCGGCCGAGGCGGCGCGCGGCAAGATCCTGTCGAGCTTCGACGAGACCGACCGGCGCGTGGCCGACGGGCGGCTCTACCTCAACGGCGACGAGCGGATGACCTTGGCCGACATCGCGCTCGCCGCGGCGGCCGCGCCCCTGCTGCTCCCCAAGGGCTTCGGCACCGTGCTGCCGACGGCCGAGCAGTCGCCGCCGGAGCTGGCCGCGCTGATGCGCTCGCTCGCGGAGCGGCCGACGGCCCGCTTCGTCCAGCGCCTCTATTCCGAAGGCGTGCCCAAGGCGCGGGCGCGGCGCGAGGCTGCGGAGCGAGGCTAGAGGCGGCGGAGCAGGGCTTCGGCCGCCGCCGGTGCCCGCACTTTGGCGCCGTTGATGAAGAAGAGGAAGACCTCGCGGCCGCTTTCGGACCAGCGCCGGGCGAGAGCCGCCCAGTTGTCGAGCTCCTCGGACGAATAGCCTTCGGGCTCCTCCTCGCGCATGCCCTTGAGGCGGGCGTAGGCGAAGTCCGGCGCGGGCGCGTCGATCCGGGGGACGCCCGGCGCGTCGACATAGGCGATGGCGACGCCGGCTTGCTGCGCGATTCCGCGGAGACGCGGATCGCGGAAGCTTTCGTGCCGGACCTCGAGCACGTGGCGGAGCCGCACGCCCGCCGCCTCGCGCGGCAGCAGAGCGAGAAAGGCGCCGAGGTCGTCGGCGTCGAAGCTCTTGGTCTCGGCGACCTGCCAGAGGATCGGGCCGAGGCGGTCGCCGAGCGCCTCCAGGCCTTGGCCGCAGAATTTTCCGACCGCCTCGCCGGCCTCGGCAAGGACGCGGCGGTTGACGCAGAAGCGCGAGCCCTTGACCGCGAACCTGAACCCATCCGGAGTGGCGTCGGCCCAGCGCCGAAAGAGGTCGGGCCGCTGCAGCTTGTAGAAGGTGGCGTTGATCTCGATCGCGGTGACGCGGCGCGACGCATGCTCGAGCTGCTTCGCCTTGGGCAGGCCGGGAGGGTAGAAGGTGCCGCGCCAGGGATCGTAGTCCCAGCCGCCGATCCCGACGTGGATCGCGCCGGGGGTCACGCGGCACGCTCCATCTCGCGCACCGCCGTTTCGAACAGGGCCGGCGTGGCGGCGGCGATGACCCGGCCGGCGGAAAGATCCGCGCCGCCCGCCCAATTGCCGATCACGCCGCCGGCCGCCTCCACCACCGGCACCAGCGCCTGATAATCGTGCGGCTTGAGGCAGCACTCGACGACGAGGTCGAGCGAACCGGCGGCGAGTCGCCCGTAGGCGTAGCCGTCGAGCCCGTAGCGCGTGGTTCGTGCCGCGCGCCTCAGCCGGCGGAAGCCTTCCAGCCCGGCATCGCCGAGAATGAAGGGCTCGCTGGTGGTGAGCCGCGCTTCGGAGAGCTCGGTGCAGCCGC
This sequence comes from Allosphingosinicella sp., assembly GCA_035628635.1. Classification (GTDB taxonomy): domain Bacteria; phylum Pseudomonadota; class Alphaproteobacteria; order Sphingomonadales; family Sphingomonadaceae; genus Allosphingosinicella. The sequence goes on along the minus strand of DASPJJ010000013.1, from coordinate 82,182 downwards.
TGGCGCGAAGCCTAAAGGCGCCGGAGGCGTCGTGGAACAGACCTTCCTCGCCGTCGGCGGCGAAGCGCTCGCCGAGGCAGGGCGCGTCGATCAGCCCGAGCACTGGCCGTCCCTGCTCGAGCAAGGCGATCAGGGTGACCCAGGTCGGAAGCCGGCAGATGAAGGAGCGGGTCCCGTCGACCGGGTCGAGGCTCCAGACGTGGGGCCCTCGCGCCGCCTTGTCCGCGAATTCCTCGCCGGCGACGCCGTGGTCCGGATGCTCCGCCTCGATCAGCGCGCGCATGACGCGCTCGCCCTCGCGGTCGGCGTCGGTCACCGGATCGAAATCGAACGGGCTCTCCTTGCCGTCGACCGCGCAGCCCTGGCGCCAGCGCGGCAGCGTCTCGCTCCGGGCCGCGTCGGCGAGGCGGTGGGCGAAGGCGAGCAGCTCCTTCATCCTCGGATCCCGTTCAAGAACGCCTCGACCTCGGTGAGGGCGACGCCGCGGTCGACATAGGCCTCGCCGATGCCGCGCGCGAGGATGAAAGGGACCCGGCCGTCCTGGCTTTTCTTGTCGGCCGCGATTCGCGCGACGAGCCGGGCGCCGTCGGCGGGGAGTTTGACGGGGAGGCCCGCGGCCTCGAAGTGGGCGCGCACCCGCTTCGCGTCTTCGACGGGACACAGCCGCCGTGCCGCCGAGAAATCGAAGGCGAGGACGATGCCCGCGGCGACCGCCTCGCCATGGAGGAGGCGGTCCGAGAAGCCGGCTTCCGCTTCGAGCGCGTGACCGAAAGTGTGGCCGAGATTGAGCAAGGCGCGGCGGCCCGTCCTTTCGTGCTCGTCCTCGGCGACGATGGCCGCCTTGCCGGCGACGGCAACGGCGATCGCATGGCGCCGCGCTTCGACATCGCCGCGGAGCACGGCGGGGCCGTTCGCCTCGAGCCATTCGAAAAAGCCCGCATCGGCGGCGAGGCCGTATTTGACGATTTCCGCATAGCCGGCGCGGACATGGCGCGCGTCCAGCGTATCGAGGCAGTCGGGGTCGATCAGCACCAAAGCGGGCTGGTGGAAGGCGCCGACCAGATTCTTGCCGGCCGCCGCGTTGATGCCGGTCTTGCCGCCGACCGAGCTGTCGACCTGCGCGAGCAGGCTGGTCGGGATCTGGACGATGCCGCAGCCGCGCTTCAGGATCGCGGCGGCAAAGCCGCCGAGGTCGCCGACCACGCCGCCGCCAAAGGCGACGATGTGCTCGCTGCGCTCGACGCCGATGGCGAGCAGCCGGTCCATGAGGTCGATCAGCACCGGCCAGCTCTTGCTTCCCTCGCCCGGCGGCACGAGCACCGGCACGGCTTCGACGGGCGCCAGCCCGCGAACCAGCCGCTCCCCCTGCGCCGCCCAGACGGTCTCGTCGCTGACGACCGCTATGCGCCCGGCGCGGGCGAGCGGCGCGACCTGCGCCCGTGCAACCTCGAGCAGCCCGGCCCCGATCAGCACGTCGTAGCTGCGCGCGCCGAGCGCGACCGTCACCCGCTCCATGTCAGCCGCACTGGGCCCGGTGAAGCAATTTGTGGTCGGCGAGGACCAAGGCAACCATCGCCTCGATCACCGGCGCACCTCTCAGGCCGACGCAGGGATCGTGGCGCCCGCCGACGCCCAGAGCGGGGACCGAGGAGGTCGGCTTGAACGCCGCGCGCAGCACGATCGGCTCGCCGGTCGCGATCCCGCCGGCGATGCCGCCCGCCGTCCGCGGATCCGCATTGTCCTCGCCGCGAAGCCGCGCGGCGGCGAAGCCCGCGCCGATCTCGACCGCCTTGACGGCATTGACCGACATGCAGGCCGCCGCGAGATCGGCGTCGAGCTTCGCGTAGACCGGCGCTCCCCAGCCCGGCGCGGCACCCGCCGCGACGCACTCGCACACCGCCCCCAGCGAGCTCCCGGCTTCGCGCGCGGCGTCGAGCATCTCCGGCCAGGCATCCTCCTCGCCCGAGCCGCCGATCTCGACGAGCCGGGCCTCGATCCGCACTTCGGGGACGACCAGCCGCGCGACCGCGCCCGCCGCGACCCGTGCCGCCGTCTCCCGCGCGGAGGCGCGCCCGCCGCCGCGCGGGTCGCGCAGGCCGTATTTCGACTCGTAGGCGGCGTCGGCATGCCCCGCGCGCGGCGGCAGGTCGGCATAATCTTTCGGCCGGGCATCGACATTGTCGATGATGAGGCTGATCGGCGTGCCGGTCGTCCGTCCTTCGTAAATGCCCGAGAGAATCCGTACGACGTCCGGCTCGGCGCGGGGGCTGGTGTGCGGCGACAGGCCGGGGCGGCGGCGGTCGAGCCAGGGCTGGATGTCGGCTTCCGAGAGCGCGATGCCGGGCGGACAGCCATCGATCACCGCGCCGATCGCGGGCCCGTGGCTTTCGCCCCAGCTGGTGAAGCGGAACAGGCGCCCGAAAGTGTTGAAGCTCATCGCGCCTGCTCATGCACAAGCGCGACGCCGCGCGTCAAATCCGCGCCTCGCCTTGCCGCGCGCGGCGGGCTAGGGCGCGCCGATGGAGGAATTCTACCGCATCCGTCGGCTGCCGCCTTACGTGTTCGCCGAAGTCAACGCGATGAAGGCGGCGGCGCGGGGAAGAGGCGAGGACATCGTCGATCTCGGCATGGGCAATCCCGACGGCGCGCCGCCGCCTCACGTCATCGAGAAGCTCGCGGAGGTCGCCCGCAATCCGCGCGCGCATCGCTATTCGGCGTCGAAGGGGATATCCGGGCTGAGGCGCGCCCAGGCGGGCTATTATCTGCGCCGCTTCGGAGTGGAGCTCGATCCCGAGAGCGAGGTGATCGTCACTCTGGGCTCGAAGGAGGGCCTTGCCAACCTCGCCCAGGCGATCACCGCGCCCGGCGACGTCGTGCTCGCGCCCAATCCCTCCTATCCGATCCACCAGTTCGGCTTCATCATCGCCGGCGCGGCGATCCGCTCGATCCCGGCGGCGCCGGGCGATGCCTTCTTCGACATGCTCGAAAGGGCGGTGCGCTTCACCGTGCCGAAGCCCTCGGTGCTGGTCATTGGCTATCCCTCGAACCCGACCGCTTATGTCGCCGATCTGCCCTTCTATGCGCGGGTCGTCGACTTCGCGAGAGAGCACGGCCTGTGGGTGATCAGCGACCTCGCTTATGCCGAAATCTATTTCGGCGACGCGCCCACGCCCTCGATCCTCCAGGTCCCCGGCGCGAAGGAGGTGGCGGTCGAGTTCACCTCCATGTCCAAGACCTATTCGATGGCCGGCTGGCGGGTCGGCTTCGCGGTCGGCAGCGAGCGGCTGGTCGGCGCGCTGGCGCGGGTCAAATCCTATCTCGATTACGGCGCCTTCACGCCCGTCCAGGCGGCGGCCGTCGCGGCGCTGAACGGCCCGCAGGACATCGTCGCGGCGAACCGGCGCCTCTACCGCGGGCGCCGGGACTGCCTGGTCGAGAGCTTCGGCCGCGCCGGCTGGGACATCCCGCCTCCGGAAGCCAGCATGTTCGCCTGGGTGCCCCTGCCGGAGAAGTTCGGTCACCTGGGCTCGGTCGAGTTCGCCAAGCGCCTGCTCGCCGAGGCGCATGTCGCGGTCGCGCCTGGGGTGGGCTTCGGAGAGGAAGGGGAGGGCTTCGTGCGCATCGCGCTCGTCGAGAACGAGCAGCGCATCCGCCAGGCGGCGCGCGCGGTGAAGACGCTGCTGCGCTAGGCCGCCGGGCGCTGCGCGATCGGCCGCCCGTCGAGGTCCAGGCCGACCGGGCGCAGCGCCCTTTCGACGGCCTCGACGAGCCGACCTCGAGCCGATCGCAGCTAGCGCCAGGGGCCGGACCCCGGATGCCTTCAATCTGGCCCAAAGGCTTGTCCGTGCTTCCAATTCCTTCGGAGCGCTCAATATAGCGGGACGAACGCCTCCTCATTTGCCGTGTCGCCTGCCAGAGTCAGGACAATGCTGCCGGGCTCGATCTGCGTCCGGTCGCGGCGATAGACCATCGCCAGGCCGTAGGCGCCGGGGCCGATCGGGGCCCCGTCATTGGGCAGGATGATCAGACCGGTGGCGTCGGCCTTGCGCAACATGCGAGGGGCCGGCTGCAGCGGCGCGAAGGACGAATCGGGCGCAATTCGGACGGCGCAGGCGGTCCGGCCCGACGGATCGAGAACACGCAAGTCGGCGCCAAAGGCCGGCAGGAAAGCGGCGGCCGCGCCGACGTTCATGCTGCGCCAGGTGTGATCGACGGCGGGTTTGGCGCTTCCACCCGACCAAAGGCGAATCCTGAGCCCGCCGGAAATCGTCGCCGCTCCTGTGAAGGCATGCAGGTCCAGCCATGTCCACGCGGGATCATCCAGCGGCGAATCGGGAAGCGCGCCGGCGTTACCGCTATTGCGCAGCTGCAGCTTCCAGCCGGCCAGGCGGATGGCTTCGAGCGCGATCAAGTCGACATATTCATCCTCGGGGCTGCTCATGCCCAGTGCCGCGCCGGTGATCTTGATCGGACCCAGCAAATGGCTCGGCGGCATCGCCGCGCTGCTATGGAGCAAGGTGATCTGGCTGCGCTCCCAGTCCCACGGCTCGCAACTGCGGACCAGCCAGCCCAACGGCGCGCCCTTGCGCAGGATGCGGTGGACCTCGGGCGCCGCCGGATCCCTCACCAGGCCGGGACCGAGCCATGTTTGAGCCAGATCCTCATATTGGCGGGTCTCGACCGCGGTGGGCGCAGAGCCCGGCTGAGCCGCCGCCGCGTTGCTGAGCGCGGCCAGCTCGGCGACGCTGCGTGCCTTGTCGCCGCCTTCGGTCTCGATATCCCACACCGGCGTTCGCCGGGCCTGGACGAGGTGGAAATAGTTGACATGCTCCGAGGTGACGAAGTCGAAGGCGAAGGCCGCGACCGGGAAGGCCTTCTGATCCGAAGCGCGGACCGTCTCGACCCGCAAATCCTCGACTCGCACGTCCTTGAAGCGCGCGTCCGCATTGTTCCAGCACCACAAGCCGATCGTCCCGCCCGGATGGTTGGTGAGGTCGAGCCGATGGATCAATGCCTGCTCGCCGTCGACGAAGGCGCGGATCGCCCCGTCGCTCACCTCGACGACCAGTTCGACGTCGCTGGCGGCGGGGAAGAAGACCGGCGCCTCGGCGAGCGTAACCGCGCTCGCCGCCGAGCGGCGGATCAGCCGGCACAGGCCGTCATTGTGGCTCAGCGTGACCTGGAAATGGTCCTGTCCGTCGACGTACAGGAACACCAGTCCGGCAGCTCCCGAGCCCGCCGCGCTGCGAACGAAGGCCGAGACGCGCTGCCACGTCCAGTCTTGGCTCGTTCCGGGGCGCCAGACGAGCGCCGAACCGGCGGGCCGATCGCCGGCGGAGGCCGCCCCGCCGGCGCTCGCGATGTCCTGGACGACGAAGATCCCGTCGGCCGAAGGGGCGTTGTGGACGATCCACCGGCTGGGCAAGGCGGCGCTGTCGAGATCGACGACCTGCCAGTCTCCGCTGGCGCTCGCTGGGGCGGCGTCGGCGTAGCGCGGCGCCGCGAAGTCCTCGTGGAGCAGCAGGGGTGTGAGCCGCGCTTGGTAGCGGGTCGCCGGATCGAGCAGCAGCGGCGTGCGGAACGAGCCGAGGGTCTGGTGGCGGGCGATCGTCGCCGGGTCGATCGGCATGCATTCCGGGTCGACCGCCTCCAGCCAGGCTAGCGAGGCCTTGTCGAGCACGAGCTCGGGCGTGACGCCCCACGGATTGAGGAAGCTCAGCGCGCCGCCTTTCTCGTCGCGGGCCGGAGCGCCGTTGCTGTCGAGGATTTGAAGCATCAGGTCTCGACGGGCCATCCTGTAGAGCAGGTCGACATGGTTGGCCTTGAAGGCGACCCCCACGTCGTAGGCGCGGAACACCGGCCGCGGCAGCGCCGGCGCCTCGCCGTCCCGGCCGAGCGTGGGCGGAACCGTCTGGGCCACGTAGTTGGCGAGATTGTCTGGGCCGGCCGCGATCGAGTCCGAAGTCTGGCCGACCGGCACGGTGAAGCCGCCGAGGTGCGGCGGTCCGCCGGTCCGGAAATAGGCATGGCTGATCTGGGTGCGCGCACCGGCACCTTCGCCCGAGACGTCGGCCTGGGTCGCGATCACCAGCCGATAGTCCGTGAACGGCTCCAGCACCTCGTCCTGGTCCGACCAGACCGAGGTCGCGGATTTGAGGTTGGCGGCCAGCGCGCGCTTCTCGGAGTCCGAGCCCTCGACGCTTCCGCCGCCGCTGGCGCCGGGGCTACCGCCGTCGAGGCAGACCTCCACGATGCCGACGAGGCCTTCCGTTTCGATGGTCACGCCGAAATCAGCGCCGGTGACGACCACTTCCACCTCTGCCGCGTTGAGGTCGAAAGCCTGCTCGATTTCCATCCCGTTGGGGGCGATCGCGTAAGTCCGGACGCTTCCGTAGGCGCTTCGTTCGAGCAGGACACGGACCTTGTGCGCGCTCGCCGCGGCACCGCTCAGGGAGATCAGGAACCGACTCCACGGGGTCGGCCCCGGCTTGGGCCGCAGCACCCGGGTCCGCCCGCCCACCGGCTGGCCGAGCGTCTCGACCTTCCAACCGGCGCTTTCGAACCGAATGCCCTGATTGTCCTGATGGGCGATGACGCCGACCAGCTGCCCCGCCGCGTTGCGGATGTCCGCCACGGCGTAGTCCTCGAAATCGTAGCAGGTAAGGGTCGGCGCCGGCGCATCCACGCAGGGATAATTGGAATAGGCGCCGGCGAACCACTCGTTCCATTCGTCGCCGGTCAGCCGGGTCTGGTCGAACGCGGTCTTGGACCAGATCATCAGCTTGGTCTGGTCGACCGCATCCACCGCCGTCCCGGACGGAACCGCAGCCCAAGCGCCGTAGAGCTTCGGCAGCCCGCCGGACCCCTCCCCCTTGCCGGCGACGGCGGTCCAGCCGGCCTGGCCGGGCGGCCTTTTCTCGAGCACGATCCCCTTGAGGGCGTAGCGCACTTCGGCCGGACCCTGGCCGGCCGCCGGGTCCCCGATCCGCTCGGAGGCCGGCACTGGAACGACGGCGTTGACCCCGATCTTGGCGTCGTCGTGCACCGCGCGGCCGAAGGCGATCGAGGGCCTCGCGTCCATCGGCACGATCGGCACGTCGGACGGCGGCGGGAAGGCCGAAGGCGGCGCCGGCTGCGCCAGGAAGCCGTTGCCGTCATCATAGCTGGGCACGAGCGCCCTGTTCATTTCCAGCGGCCAGACCGCCGCGGATTTGAGATGCTCGACGCCCACCGCCTTGAGCACGATCGGGATCGGCGGCGGCGGGCCCTTCGGCCCCCATTCCAGCCTGACGTCCCGGGTGATCGGCTTGAGCGGCTTGGGCAGCTTCAAGGTCACCGACAGCTCGCCCAGGATGTGGAAGGGGTCCATGATGTCGGCGGCGAGCAGGGCGTCGGCCGAGAGGCCGGCGCTGGTGCCGAACGCCGACAGCTCGATCGCCGCGTGCATCCAGAGGTCGGCGTGGAAATGGTTGGGCTTGACCGAGATCGCGGCATTGGCGTCGAGCCAGGCTTGCAGCGTGATCGACAGCGGCTTGGGGTTCCAGCTCTTGTCGTAGCCGATCCAGGCGCCGGTCCGGAGCCCCGACGCCTCGATCATGAAATAGCAATTCGCCTCGAACAACGAGATGATCCGAGCCTGAATCCGGCTCTCGCGCGGATCCCTCTTGCCCAGCCAGATGTGCCAGCCCCGCGGGTCCTTTTTGTTGTAATAGGCCTCGAGCGAGCCGCGTATGTCGATGACCCCGCCGCTCGAAGCGTCATATTTGTAGAAGGCATCGAGTCCGAACGTGTATTCGCCGGCCTCCTCGTCGAGCACGGCGAGCGCCCGGAACAGCGGCTCGGCGCTTCCGGACAGCTCCTTGCGGTCCTTGAGCAGGTTGCCGCGCCCCTCGATCATGATCAAGGGCCCGGGAAAGGCGATGACGAGCAGGGCCTTGGCGTTGAAGGTGAAGCCGTTATCGGCATAAGTGCCGAGCGTGAGGCCGGCGCCGAACGCGGTGGCGCCCTTGCGCGGTCCCCATTTGGTGAGCTTGTTCACCCCCGGCGTGTCGCGGTGATACCAGCTCTCGCCGGGCGGCAGCGCGTACCAGGGCTCGCTCCCCGGCTTGCGCGCCGGCCGCATGTGAAGCGCGAACAGCCCGGCGAAGCCGAACAGGCCGACGCCCGAAGCGCCGAGCGGGATTCCGGTCGGAAGCTCCAGCCCGCCGTACATCGCGAAATAGCGGAAGCGCTCGGCGGTGTCGGGATCGTTGCGCTCGCCGATGGTGAGCTGGGTATCGAACAGCAATTCGGGCTTCTTCAGTGACAGCGTGACCCCGCCGTCGAAGCGCTTGTCGATGCCGTCGTCGGTGAACTTGACCGCGCCGGCGAGCTCGAACGCGCCGGCGATCTTCATCTCGACTCCGACTCCGTCGAGGCTCATGCCCACTCCGCCGCCCTCGCGCAGCAGCAGCCTGAGCCCGTCCACCTCGGCCTTGCCCTCGACCCCCTTGATCAGGTTGACCTTGCACGACAGGCCGAACCAGCGGCCGCCGCCGTCGAGCTTGCCCAAGCCGAACTTGGTGATCTGGAGGGTGAAGGCGTTGAAGTTCATCGCCTTCTGGGCGGACAGGTCGATCCAGCCGCCCTCGAGCTTGACGTGGCCCTCGCTGTCGATCGAGAGCTCGCGCACCTCGAAGCTCGGCCACGGGAGGCCGCCATAAAGCGGCGTGATCTCGCCGCAGATGCTGACCGTCGCCTTCTTGCCGCTGATGTCGATCTCGAGGCTCTCGACGACGATCTCGAGGAAGTTGGGCTTGGTCAGCGTGAACAGGCCGTCGGAGGAATCGACGGCGATGGTGAGCCCGCCGTTGGCGTCATAGCCGACCTTCACGTCGAGCGGATGGTCGAAGAACGGCAGGGTCAGCCTGCCCTCGAGGCTCATTCCGGTGAGCTTGTTCTGGGCGAAGCTGATGCCGATCGACTTGGGCGTGAACGGCAAACCGGCGAGGCGGCCGGAGGTGGGCGGGGTCGTCCACTCCGCCTCGATCTCGCCGCTGAACCCGGTCGAGCCGATGAAGAGCTTGCCGGCGTTGACTTGATCGGGGCCGCCAAAGCCTTCGAACGTGTCGCCGAGGTGGACCGAAATCTGATCGATGGCGACGCCCTTGAAGCCCGGCGGCGCATCGGGAAGCGGCGGCGCCTTGTCGGACAAATGAAGGACGATTCCGGCCGCCTCGATGACGATCCCGGTCTCGCCGATCGCCATCGGCGTGAGCGCGATCGTGGGATTGCCGCTGACGTCGATGTCGCCGTCGCCGGAAACGCTGGCGGTGGCCCCGGAGACGGCGATCTCCAGCGGCTTGGGCTGGTTCTGCGAGTCGAGGTCCGGCACCCACTTCCCGCCGCTCCGCTTGACCCGGTGGAGCAGCTTGGAGTCGATCCGCAGCGCGACCTTGAGATCCTCGAGCGTCACCGCGAAATCCGGCGCCAGATCGACCCGCCAGGGGATTTCGGTGAACCCACCGGTGGCGTCGGGGAAGAAAGCGACGGTGACTGCGTCGAGCGCGGGCAGCTTGGTCTCGAGCTTGTCGAGGATGTTGAGCTTGCCCGTCATGGCGAGCGAAGTCGGATTGCTCTCGATCTCGAATGCGCTGACGCCGACGCGGTCGAGGAAGCCGGGATGGCCGAACAGGTGATCCGGCCAATACGGCAGCGTATAGCTCAGGGGGGCGAAAGCGAAGGTCATTGCGGCACCGAGATGGTGTAAGAATATTCTCCCCAGCGGCCGATCAGCCTGAGCGTGTAATCGCCTGTCACCGGAAACGACGCCGTCAGGTTGAGCTCGGAGACTTTGGCAACGGCAATGGCAACGCTTTGGGCGGCCGATGACGGGGCCATCAGGGTGGCGGTCATCCCGCCGTCGTCAGTGGAGACAGGAATGTCGACGAAGCCCGTCCCTTTCACCGTGACGGTCTGCGGATTGGGCCCGGATTGTACGGCTGATGTGATTGAGGTGATCGTGGGCGGGGCGATCAGCAGGTAGTAGGTATTGAAGATTCGGAGAATCTTATGCCAATCGTCATCGCCGACCATGGCGAGCCGGATTGCGGTCGTGAATTTCTCCACCGTGTCTTCGCCCACTCCGTGCAAAGACCAGAAGGGGGCGAAGACTGCCTTCCAAAGGATATTCCGGACGGCCGGCCGATTGTACCATTCGGCGCCGGCCTGCGAAAGCCGCCCGGTCCCGTCGGCGGGGCCGGGGGCGGACATCGTTCCCCCGGCTCGTCTCACCAGAAAGGCTGTCATCGCGTAGAGGGAGAATGCGAGGCACATCTCCGAGGCGTGCCCCTTGTTGGAACCTGCACTGCTCAGAGAGGGGTGGCCAAGCACGTCCCCCAGCAAGAGGCCTTGATTCGATTTCGATTTGTCGGGGTCCTCAACGCCGTCCCCGACCTGAAAGGAGTTGATGATTCCTGTAGGAAATATGTTCTCGACGGCCGTTTCCAGAACCGCCTGCGTTTCCCCAACTACCTTCGAAAGGTCGACAACGCCCGGCGTGCTGTCCATTGCATCGACCCGCTCTAACTGGGACTTCAGAAAATCTTCCAGCTTTAGGAGAAGCATTGAGTAATAAACCGCCCAGCCCTCCCAGAAAGCAACCTTGGGCCAATCAAGCTGCGAGATGTCAACGAATCTGGTGAGAAGATGATCGGACACCGAAGAATTATCGGTTGGAAAATCAAAGGAATAGCGAAACATCACGCAGTGGCCGAGTTCATGAAAGACTATGTTCTTGAAATTCATGACTCGATCCGGAACTCGACTCCCCGCTGGCACCTCGAATGCCGTAGCTTCGAACAGGCGGGTTAGCGGAACCGAGACCCGCCCCCGCAGCGGGTCCAAATCCGTCAAGCTTTTTGGGTAAGGGATCGGCGTGGTGTGCGGGCCTTGTGTCTCGGTGATAGCGAATGTGGTCTCGAAGGCGTCGGAATTGAGATTGAGCCCGTCCCAGGGTGGACTGTGTCCCACGAGCAGCGCGGACAGCAATCCGTGAAATTCCCGAATGAGGGTGACGGAATGCAGGGCCGAACAGATGGTCATCTGCCATTGGAGCTTCTTGGCCAGCGAACCGAAGCTGACGTCATGGCCGAACTGGGATGGCATTTTGAGGACGGCGGGGACCGCCCCAATGGCCCCCAGGGCATCGCGCTTGCAGAGCGAGAAGCTTTCCAGCGGGGTAACCCAAGGGTCGACGTCTTTCAGCTTTTTTCCTGGACCGGTGAAGTGGAAGGCATAGCCGGCGGGGGATGCAAGTCCGCTTGGATCGGCAGGATCTGGCGTCGAGATGGTGTCATAGCGAAGAAAGGGTTTGTCCGCCGGCATCGGCAGCACGTCGCTCTCGGTCGCCTCGTCCTCGTCCGTCTGGTCGCCGATGCTGATCGCGAACCGGTTCAGCACCAGGTCGTTGGGGTCGTCCCTCGCTTTCACAAAGCGAGTGTAGATCAGCATCCTCAGTTCGATTCCGGGTGCGACGTTCGTGAACAGGACAGTCTTCAGCTCGCTGGAAGAGTTGGTCCGAAAATCATGGAGGTCGACCTGGGTGGACGTGCCGGTAACGATCTTGATACGCGTACCCGATGGAAAGCGGGCCGGCGGCGACTCGCCCGGGTAACGCTCGTAACCAAACTTGAGCCAGCATGGCACGCCGACCGCGAACTCGACCGGTGCCGCAGCGTCGCCGAGCTTCTTTCCCGAAAAGTTCTTGAGGGTGCCCGAGGCGGTCCCGTCGATCGACTTCCATCCGGCCGTCGACCATTTGCTGACGGGGAATTTAATCGTCTTAGTACCGTCGATATGCCAATCCATCGCTGAAAGGCCGTCGACCTCGAAATGAAGCTCTGGCCCGCCACCCGTTACGAGCGAGATCATTCCTTTGAATGCCACCTCACCCTTGACGTCCGTCGTGCCTTGCAGGTTGGTGAGCCCGGCTGCCGGCGGCTGGGCGGCCTTCAGCACCGCACCTGCCTTGTCGACGACCCGCACCGTAGCGCCACTCACCGGCAAGAGCTTCGATACCACCGGATCGAAGACGACGAACCTCAGGTAAAATTCGACCGGCGTCGGCCCGCCTAAGGCGTGCAGGAGCAGGGGATGCTGGATCCAGCGGGCGCCGGCGGGGCTAGAAGTCATAACCCGGCGCCCCCTTGAAGAACGGATAGGGCGAGATGAACCTGGGCGGCTGGGACCCGTCGAGGAACCAGAGCTCGACACGGCCGACCGGCGGCGGCGTCCCCGTCGTCACACTGCTGTCGGGCACCTGGACCGCTTGGCCGATGGACGCGCCGCCCTTGACCAGAAGCTGCGTGGCGCCGTTCAGCAGGGCGGTGAGGAAGTCGCCGACCAGGGTCGCATAAGAGGGGACGGGCGAATAGGCTTGGCCGAGAATCTCTTCGACCACGTCCTGGAATACGGGCTTCTCGGGCTTGGCGATCGACGCGTCATAAGCATCCTGGCGGAAGTGCAGCTTCACCAGCGGTTCGAGCGCCGCCTTCGCCGAAGCCTCGTCAACGCCGAGATAATAGACCGCATTGCATGCCGCCTCCTTGCCGACGGCGGCGGCCAGCTTGTCGTAATCCATCCCCCACAGCCGCAGCACGAACACACCCCAAGGCTTGGTCGCATCGAGCCCGGAGGGGGCGGCATAGCTCGGCGCGGGCGTGACGGTGGCGAACGGTAAAGGCAGGATCGGCATCAGGTCCACAGCCGACCCGTCGGGTGCCGCGCGCTGGTAGGAGAGCCAGCCGCCCATCACGGCGAATAGCGTCCCGAACGGTGCGGCGTCGGTCATCGCTCCCGCCGGATTCGGGATTGTGATCGTCAAGCCCTTGGGATCGGGCGGCGGGGCCGGAGGCTGGTTGGGATCGTCAGGGAGCGCGTCCTCGGGCGCGATGACGACGTCGGCGAAGGCGAGAAAGCATTGGCCGGCGACCGCGCCGTAATAGGTCGCCGCATCGCTGGCATAGCTTGCCGGCGGCGGCGCGATCACCGGCATCGCGAAGGCGGGAACGAACTTGTCCTTGTCGGCGACAGGATCGGCCATCGCCCTACTCCGCCAGGTCCGGGCGGCCGACGCCCAGGTCGTCATATTCGGTCGACCACGCACCGGTGGGGCCGCGTACCCGCAATCGATATTCCCAATGCCTGGCCGGATCGGCATCGCGGTCGATCCAGCTGAATTCGCCCGCCTCTGTCGCCGATTCGGCTATCTGGCCGGCGCCGGGCGGCGCGCTCCAGAAGCGGCCGTCATGCTCGCGCCGGGTCAGCACGAACACCGGCTGCTTGACGCTGGTCACCCAGCCCAGCCGCAGCACCGGCGCATGATCGGCCGGGACAACGCCGTCGTCGGGCCAGTCTATCAGCACATTGTCGCCCTGATGCTCGAGCAGCCAGATCTGCTCGATCCAGGTCGGCGGCTCCGGCAGGCTGTCGTCGACGACGTTGACGGCTACGGACTTCGACGGCGCGGAGACATTGCCGGCGGCGTCGATGAAAGCGAGGCAATAATGATAGGCCTTGCCGCCCTCGAGGCCGGCATCGCTCCATTCCGCTTCGGCCAAGTTCGGGTCGAGGTCCGCTGCGAGGATCGCCCCCGCCTCCTCCATCAGCCGCACATCCCTCAGCCGGTAATCGTCGTCCGTCCGGTAGAGCACGTAGCGCCCGCCCGCCTCCGCCCCCGCCGTCGCCCAGGCGATCGTCGCCTGGCGATCCCCGCCCGTCACCCGAGTGATCACCGGCCTTCTTGGCGGCACCGCGGGCGGCAAATAGATGGGCGGGGTCGGGGGCCCCATCGGGCCTTCGTTGTGGGCGGAGTCGATATAGGCGGCGCGAAGGAAGTAACGGTTCCGGGCGCGGCCGTCGAACATCGCCCGCCACATCCGCCACGCGCCGTTCGGGACATAGCCGGCGGGGTCGTCGGGCCCCGGGGCGTCGGCGCCGTCGACCGGCTCGACGGTCTGGCGGATGTAGCTCTCCGAGTGGAGGGGCAGCGCCGCCAGCCCGCGCAGGGCGCCGTCGCCGAGCGCGAGGCAGGCCGCCTCCCAGGCCTTGTCGTTGGCCCGGCGCTTCGGGTCGCCCTCCGCCAGAGCGGCGTTGGAGAGGCTGGCCTTCACCGCCCGCAAGGCATTGAGCTCGGCGGTGACGTTCGAAGGCACACCCGCCGGCCAGATCGTCGCCAGCGCGGCCTGGTCCGCGGCGGACAGAGCGGAATCGGGGCCCGTCCGCTCGATCAGGAACAGGCTCGAGTCCATCACCGCATAGACATGCGCCTTGAGCTGCGGGCTCGCCGCCCAGCGGAAGCTGTAGAAGCTGTGCGAATGATAATCGGCCTTGGTCGCCCACACCCGGTCGTCGTTGATCAGCGCGGTCGGCGCCGGCGGCAAAGCGCGCCAAACCCGGTAGATCTTGGACGAAGCGGCGAGCCGGCTCTCGTTGCCGGCTCGCCCGCCCCAGGGCGCCCCGTTCCACTTGGGCTGATCGGCGCCATGGGCCTTGGAATCGGCGGCGCTCACCGAGATGTTGGCGTAGACCACCGGCTCGGCCAAGCTCGCCTTCAGCGCGATTCCCGGGAAGGGGGGCGAGGAAGAAGGCGGCGCGGCGAGCGGCAGAAGCACCTCATATTGGCGGTAGGGGCCTTCCGGATCGCTGGCCGGGACCAGCTTGCAATAGTCGTGATAATTGCAGACGAAGATCCGCTCCTGCCAGTTGGTCGGGACGAAGCGGTCTGGATCCGGCGGGACCGAGCCGGGGTTGAAATAGATCCGGAACTCCGCGGTGTCCGGATGCTGGGCCTCCTGGACCGGATACCAGCGCCAGCGTACCCTCAGCGGGAGCACCGCCGCACGCTGGGTCTCGGTGAGGCCGGTCCACCAGCTGTGGCCGGCCCCGCCCCACCAGGCCAGATAGTCGGAGTCGCGGACATAGGTGAAATCGTCCTCGGGATCGAGCGCGGTGGCTTCGACGGCCGCCGGCGGCGGCGGCGGAGTCTTGTCGAGGATGTGGACGGCGAAGCCGTGCAGCTGCCGGTCGCCCGCCGGAAGCTGATAATACCAGGGCTGCGGATCGGGCGCCGGCGCCCACTGGCGCCATTCGGCCGGCGGGCCCGTCTTGCTGTGGCGGCCCCAGATGTCGATCCCGGAAACGGCGTAGCCGTACCAACCGTCGCCGAGGCCGCGATCGACCGCATTGAGATCGAACGGCGGCCAGTGCGGCGGCCGAAGCGGGGCGGCCGTGCTGCTGCCGGCGCTGGTGCCGACCAGATAGGGCGCGGCCGGGTTGAGAGGGGTGAAGAGGGAGGCAGGCGCGCCCGGCATCGTCGCGCCGTGATCGTGCCGCCAGGCGATGTAGCTCACGGCCGCGTCGGGGGGGAGATAGTCGAGATCGAGCGACGGCGTCGCCCAATGGAGGCCGACGGCGCCGCGGGGAAGGCCGGTCGCGCCGACCGCGGTGTCCGGAAGGACATAGGCGGTCGGCCGCGCCGGCGGAGCCAGGGGCGGGCGCGGCTGCGCGACCTGGTTGAACAGGATCCATGCATCCGCGCCGTCGGGGACCGCGCCTCCCTCGAGGGCATTCTGCGCGGCTGCCGGCTCGCCCTGGAAGACGTTGCCGTGGTCGGCGAGGACGGCATAATCATAGGCCCGGCCGGGAGCCGCCTGATCGTCGAGCCAATAGAGGCCGAGGATCTGCGCCATCGCCGGGTCGATCGCCGCGAGCTGGAGGATCTGGAGCAGGTTCTCGCCGATCAGCGCGGGAGTGGCCGCGGGGTCCGCTGCGGCATCGGCGAAGGTGGCGGTCCGGCCGCTCATCGGCCCTCCGCCGGGACCGCCGGCGACGAGCTGGACGAGCGCGTCGTGCAGCTCGTCGAAGCGCGATCCTCCCCAGGCGGACGCGGGGCCGTAACGGACCCGCCCGATCGCCTCCGCCTCCGCCGCCGGCTTGCTCGGCGGCTTGTGGTCGCAGGGATAGGTCGGCTCGGCAACCGGCAGGGCGATCGGGTTGGGATGGTTCGGCACAGGCGTCCAGTCGCCCGCGACCGCCGCGGCGACGCTGTCCCAGCACAGGTCGCCCAGCGCGGCGACGGGTGCTCCGCCAAGGCCCCCGGCGTCGGAGGGGGGAGCCGCGGCATGGAGCTCCACCGAAGTGATCCGGTCGGAATCGACCTCGCCGCTAAGGCTCTCGCCGGGCCAACCGGAAACCAGAGCCTCGGCGACGACGGCGTCGCCGTCTTTGGCGACGATGCGCACCGTGCGCTTCTGGCCGGCGGGGGTCCCGCGCGCGCGATAGGTGACGGAATGGACGCACAAAGGGCCGCCGCCGCATTTCAGGCGAAGCCGCGCAATGCCGGGCTGGCACAAGGTCAGCGTCGAGCGTGGCGTCGCGGCCCGGGTGGCGCGCGCGGCCGCGATCTCCGCGCCGCATCGATCGTAGGCGGCGACCGTCAGCGCACCGCCGGGATGGGCGACCGTCAGCAAGACCTCGTCCGAAGGCACCGGCAGAGCCACCTCGATCCGGTGGATGTTCCGGTTCATCAGCTTGAGGAGGAGCGCCACCAGCGAGCGGATGAACATGCGGTGCGGGGAAGAGCCGGCCAGGTCGCTGCCGAGGGTGACGCCTTCCCGGGTGACGGGGCTGTGAGCGGCGCCGTCCTTTTCAGTGAACAGGGCGGTTCCGGAGGCCGCGTCTTCCCGCCGGGGACTTCCGCCGAACACAATGGTGGCGACGACGCGATGAAGCGGAGCCTTGTCGAAGCGAACTTCGACGGAGCCGCCGGACGGGAGCGCGAGCCCCGTCGTTCCCGGGGCCCCAGGCCGCTCGACCAGCTCGATCGGCGCGGCGGACGTGAAGGAGATTCCGGCGAGGTCCAGCCGATGGTTGCCGGTCTGCGCCGGCTTCAGCCCAGCGAGCTCCGAACCGAGGCAGGTCTCGACCAGGGTCCGGCGCGGGCGTCGGAACAGATAATAGCCGAACCACGGGATGCCCTTGGCGAAAGAGCTTGCGTAGCGGATATGGACGCCGTCCCGCACCTGGGGCTGCAGCGACGTCGGCGGCACGTCCCCGGTAATGCCCAGGGCGAGCGCGGAAAGATCGTTCGATTGAATCCCCACGAGCGGACTGCCTCCCAGGCAGTCAAGCTTTAGTCTAATTGAAAAACCGTCGTTTAGCCAACATTTCCTCCGCAAGGGCCGAGCGCGTCATTGCGGGCGTTTGACGTGGGAGCTTGCCCGATGTGAAGACCGTTCCCGAACGAGCCAAGCTTTTCGATAACCCAATCACTATATTGTGTGGACGGGGGAACGATGAAGGGTGGTTCCTGGTCAACCGCGAGTTCGGAACGCATCCGCTCTGCACATGATCGCGGCAGATGAGTCCATCGTCAAACCGTCGACGCGACAGGTGAGCACTTCAAGCACATCATAGCGGTGGCGGTTCGTGTTCGGCTTGGTTTCAGGGTGCGGATAATAGATGAGGCCGGGGAAATATCGGTCGTCGAAGGCGAAGCAGCATCGAACGAATGAGAACGTCTCGGGGGGAATTCGCGTCGCCACGCCGCCGGACGTCCAGTCGATGCCGGGGATCGTCCGGTCCGCCCTTGCCAAAGACACTTCCCGCTCGAGTTCCACGTTTATCGTCCCCCAGACGAGGCCGGGAATTTCGGCGGCAAGGTCCAGGCCTCGCGCCTTGAAATGAGGATGCTGCAAGGCGAGGGTGCCGGCCCCGAACGGGGAAGGGTTCGTCTCGCGTCCCACGGCGCCGCCGGAGGCGAACTGAAATCCGCTGGTGACCGTCCCGGCATGGATTACGTACATCGCAAGATGATGAGGGTGACTGGTGCCAAGCGCAAGCGATCTGGGTGGTCAGGCATCGCCTGTCATCCGCCGACTCCACATCGGCGCCGACAAGAATCATGATCCAATTCCTGCCACGACAGGGACCAAGCGGTCGTCCTGAGGCGAACCGCGCCTAGCTGCTGCGGCGCCCGATCTGCATGGGACCGGCTGTTCCCGGACCAACTCACGAGGAATCGCTGGCTGGGGCGGCAGGATTCGAACCTGCGAATGCCGGTACCAAAAACCGGTGCCTTACCACTTGGCGACGCCCCAGCAGGCGCGGGGCGGACATATAGCGGCGCGGGGCGCGCGCGAAAGCCCCCGATGCGGCAGCGACCACCGTGGAGCGCGGCCGAACTCAGCCGATCAGTTCGGGCGGCGGCAGCGGGTCGGCCAGGCCCGGATACATGACCCCCTCGCCCGCCAGGCCGGGATGAATCACGCCATCGCCGGTCAGCCAGGGATGCATGACGCCGTCGCCGGCCAGTCCGCCATGGATGATCCCGTCGCCGGCAAGGCCGGTATGGATGATGCCGTCGCCGGCCGGCTCGGTATGGATGACGCCGTCGCCGGTCAGCCAGGGATGCATGATTCCGTCGCCGGCGAAGCCCGTCCCAATCCACCCGTCCAAAGTGTCGTCGGCCATGGCTAATCTCCTGCTTCGCTCAAGGGCATAGCAGATCGGGATGACCTCCGGGAGTCGGCCGGCAGTGGGCTGGGCCCGCAGCTGGAAGGCCTAGCTGTTGGACAGGCGGCGGTGGACGAGGTCGAGATAGTCCTTGCGAAGCTGCATGCTGAGATCGCCGATCTCAAACGACCAGGGGCCGGCGGAGGCGACCGGGGTCACTTCGGCAGCGCTGCCGGTGAGGAAGAACTGCTCGAAGCCTTCGAGCTCCTCAGGCCAGATCGCCCGCTCGACCACCTCGACGCCGCGGCGGCGGGCGAGGTCGATCACCGTCCGGCGGGTGATGCCATCCAGGAAGCAGTCGGGCGTCGGCGTGTGGAGCCTGCCGTCCTTGACGAAGAAGGCGTTGGCCCCCGTCGCCTCCGCGATCTGGCCGCGCCAGTCGAACATCAAAGCGTCGTTAAAGCCCTTGGCCTGGGCCTGGTGCCGGGCGAGGGTGCAGATCATGTAGAGGCCCGCCGCCTTGCTCTCCGTGGGCGCGGTATAGGGGGCCGGGCGGCGCCAGGAGGAGATGTCGAGCCTGAGGCCCTTGCGGATCGCCTCCTCGCCGAAATAGGCGCCCCAGGGCCAGCAGGCGATGGCGAGGTGGATCTTGGCATTCTGGGCGGAGACGCCCATCTGCTCCGAGCCGCGCCAGGCGAGCGGACGCATATAGGCATCCTCCAGCCCATTGGCGCGCAGCACCTCGCGGCAGGCGGCGTCGATCTCGTCGACGCTGTAAGGGATTTCGAAGTCGAGCAGCCGCGCGCTTTTCCTCAGCCGCGTGCTGTGCTCGGTCAGTTTGAAGATCTCGCCGGCATAGGCCTTCTGCCCCTCGAACACCGAGGAGGCATAATGCAATGCGTGGGTGAGGACATGGACTTCCGCCTCGCGCCACGGGACGAGCTTGCCGTCGAACCAGATGACGCCGTCGCGGTCGTCGAAGCTGCGCTGGTCGGTCATGGCGGCGGGATAGGGCCGGGGCGGGAGAGCGTCAACTTGAGCCCGCGCGTGCCTGGCCGGCCATTTCGAGGCTGCGGCGGCGGCCCGCCTCGACGGTGCGGCGGAGGAGCGCGGCGAGACCGTCGGCCTCGTCGAGGATGCGCAGGCCCGCTTCGGTGGTGCCGCCCGGGCTAGCCACGCGGCGCGCGAGGTCCGCCGGACTTTCCTCCGATGCGGCTGCGAGCGCCGCCGAGCCTTCGACCATGGCCGTGGCGAGGCGAAGCGCCTGCGATCGTTCCAGGCCGACCGCCTCGCCGGCCTCGGCCAGCGCTTGGATGAAGCGGAACAGGAAGGCCGGACCGGCGCCGGTCAGGATCCCCGCCGCCTGGAACAGGCCTTCGTCCTCGTGCCACATGGCGTGGCCGAGCGCGGCCATCAGCCCGCTGACGAGCGCCCGCGCCTCCGCATCTCCGCTGTCGCTGTAGAGGTTGGTGACGCCCTTCATCAGGCGCACCGGGAGGTTCGGCATCGCTTTCACGATGGTCCGCGGCATCTCGAAGCGCGCGCGCAGCGAGGCCTGCTCGACGCCGGCGAGGATCGAGATCAGGATGGTGCGCGGATCGAGCGCGGGCGCGAGAGCAGGGACCACCGCGTCGAGCGTCTGTGGCTTGAAGCCGAGGACGACCAGCGCCGGGACCTCGTCCTCGGGAAAGTCGGTGAGGACGCGTATGCCCGCGGCGACGGCGCGCCCGCTCGGGCGGATGACGGTGACGTGGGCGGGGTCGATCCCGCTCGCCAGCCAGCCGGCCAGCATCGCGCCCGCCATGTTGCCGCAGCCGACCAGCCAGAGCGGGCCGGGAAGGAGGGGGTCGGTCGTCATCTCCGCGTCATTGCGAGGAGCGAAGCGACGAAGCAATCCAGAACCGCGTGCGCCGCTGGATTGCTTCGCTGCGCTCCCAATGACGGAACCCGGTTACGCCTCGCCCTGGGTCTCGATCAAAGCGGCGGCGATCGCTTCCTGGGGGGTCTTGTCCGCCCAGAGGACGAACTGGAAGACCGGGTAGAAGCGCTCGCATTCCTCGATCGCCGCCTCGACGAGGGTCTCGGCCTGCTGGAGGGTGAGGACGCCCCCCTCGTCGCTCTCGATCAAGGCGGCATGGCGGAAAAGGACGAGGCCGGATGTGCTCCACAACTCGAAATGCCCGAGCCACAATTGCTCGTTGATCAGACCGATCGTCTCGTAGACGGCGGCGCGCTTGTCGATGGAGACACGGACGTCGGGAAGCGCGAGGAACTGGAGGACATGATCCTCCTCCCGCCAGATCGCGCGCAGCTCATACTGCGTCCAGCTACCCTGGAAGTTGGCGACGATCTCGTCGTCGCCGCTCCGCTCGCAGGCCCAGCCGTGCGCGGTGAAATAATGTTCGAGCATTTCGATGGGAGCGCTGGTCTCGCGCTCCAGCTCAAACTCGTCGACGTTCATCCATCTCTTCCTGCCGCACCCCTTTTGTTCAAGCGAATCTGCCTGTCGCGCCACGAAAGCGCAAGAAGAGCTTCGGTTCCGCCCCGACAAAGCTGTGGAGAATTCAGCTTCCCGCTCCGCCGTCGCCGGCCGTGCGCGCGGCGCCGCCGCCCGGCGCGCCCCGGCTGCGGCGCGCGGCGGGTGCGTTCGCCGCCTCCAGCGCCTCGATCCGCGCGCGCAGCGCCTGCGCCTCCTCGCGGGCGGCGACGGCGATCGCCTTCACCGCCTCGAACTCGTCGCGGCTGACCATGTCGAGCCCGCCGATCCAGTCGCGTACGCGGTCGCGGAAGGCGCCCTCGGCCTCGCGGGTCATGCCGGCGAAGGTGCCGGCCGCGCCGTTCATCATCTTGACGAAATCGTCGAACATCCGGTTCTGGGACTGCATGATGCGCTCCTAATGGCCGCCCGTTTCGTCGATGATATCGGAACTGCTGCCGCCCTGCACAAGCTCGGCGGCCTCCGGGTTTAGCCGGGCGACCTCGAAGGTCAGCGCCGCGGCGAAGCCCAGCCAGGTGAGATAGGGGAGCATGAGCAAAGCCGCCGGCTTGCGGATCCGCCAGAGCAGCGCAGAAGCGGCCGCGGAGAGCCCGATCATCGCGAGGATGACCACCAGCGCGGAAACCGTCTGGTGGAGGGCGAAGAACAGCGGCGACCAGCAATAGTTCAGGAGCAGCTGGGCGATGAAAAGACCCAGGACGAGGCCGCGGCCCCCGGCGCCGCGCGCGTGCAGGATGCTCGCGAGGACGAGGCCGAGGAGGATGTAGAGGATCGTCCAGGCGACGCCGAACAGCCAGCCGGGCGGCATGAAGGCCGGCTTTTCGAGCGCATCGAACCACGGATTTCCGTAGCCGCTCCCGGCGAGACGGCCGGAGAGGATGCCGAGCAGCACCACCAGCGGCACCGTCACCAGCGCATAGCGCAGGTAGGACATGCGCAGCTGGCTCCTGGAAGCGATTCCCCTCATCTGCTGCATCTCCTCATTCCGCCGGCTGGGGCTGCGGCTGAGCGCCGGCGGCGAGCTGCGCCTCGAGCTTGCGGGTCACGCTGAGCGGCGACCCCGTGTAGCGCGCCAGCCGCGAGTAAAGGAGCGGGATGAGGAACAGGGTGATCAAGGTGGAGATCGAGACTCCGAAGACGATGACGACGCCGATCGCGCTCCTGGCGCCGGCCCCGGCGCCGTGCGCGATCATCAGCGGCACGGCTCCCGCGACGGTGGCGATCGAGGTCATCAGGATCGGCCGCAGCCGGCGTGCCGAGGCCTCGCGGATCGCGGTCGCGACGTCGCGCCCCTGGTCGCGCAGCTGGTTGGCGAACTCGACTATCAGGATGCCGTTCTTGGCTGCGAGGCCGACCAGCATGATGACGCCGATCTGGCTGTAGAGGTTCATCGTCTGGCTCATCACGGCGAGCCCGATCAGCCCGCCGGCGACGGCGAGCGGCACGGTGGTGATGATCACCGCCGGGTGGACGAAGCTTTCGAACTGCGCCGCGAGCAACAGGTAGACGACGAGGATGGTGAGGGCGAACACGATCCAGATCGAGTTGCCGGCCTCGCGGAAGGACTGGCTCTGGCCGCGATAGCCGATCGCGGTCACTTCCGGCGAGGCTGCCGCCTGCGCCTCGAGGAAGTCGAGCGCCTGGCCGAGCGAATAGCCCTCGGCGAGGCCCGCCGAAAGGGTGATCGCGCGCATCTTGTTGTAGCGGCCGAGGTCGCGGGCGCCGGCGGCGTCGCGGGTGGTGACGAGGTTGGAGAGCGGAACGAGGGCGCCGGTGCGGCTGCGCACCTGGATCGCCGCGAGGCTCGCCTCGGTCGAGCGCGCCGCGGCCTCGGCCTGGACCACGACCTGATATTCCTCGCCGCGGTCGACATAGGTGGAGACGCGGCGCGAGCCGAGCAGGGTCTGGAGGGCCTGGCTGACGTCGGCGACCGAAACGCCGAGGTCGCCGGCGCGCGCGGTGTCGACCTCGATCCGCAGCTGGGGCTTCGATTCCTTGTAGTCGCTGTCGACGTTGACCAGCCCGGGGTTGCCCTGCGCGGCGGCCATGATCCGGTCGCGCGCCGCCGCGAGCTCGCCATAGGTCTCGCCGGCGATGACCAGCTGGACCGGCTGGCCGCGGCCGCGGCCGCCGCCGAGGCTGGAGCGGACCTGGGCGTTGCCGCGCACCGCGGGGACCTGCCCGATGGCGCGGTTGACCTCGCGGGCGAGCTCCGCGGTGGTCTGCTCGCGCTCGGACCATGGGCGCATGAACAGGCTGAACGCGCCGTTGTTGAAGTCGTCCGAGGGGCCGAAGCCGCCGGGCGTGCGGGCAATGATCGCGCGGACATTGCCCTCCTCGACGAGCGGAAGCAGGCGCGCCTGCGCCTCGGACATGTAGCGGTCCATCTCGGCGAATCCGGTGCCCTCGGGCGCGGAGAGCTGGGCCTGGACGATGCCGACATCCTCGGCCGGCGCCAGCTCCGAATTGATCTGCGTAAACAGGAAGCCCGAGCCGAGCAGCATGGCGAGCACGGCGAGGCCTGGGACCAGCGGCCGCCTCAGCACGCGGTCCAGCGCCCGGGAATACCACCCCTCGAGCGCGCGGAAGCGGTGATCGATCGCGCTCGCGAAGCGCCCGCGTTCCTTGTGCCGGAGCAGCTTCGAGCAGAGCATCGGCGCCAGCGTCAGCGCGAGGAAGCCGGAGAAGGCGACGGCGCCGATCATGGCGGCGGCGAGCTCGCGGAACAGCAGTCCCGTCTCGCCCGAGATGAACA
This sequence comes from Allosphingosinicella sp., assembly GCA_035628635.1. Classification (GTDB taxonomy): domain Bacteria; phylum Pseudomonadota; class Alphaproteobacteria; order Sphingomonadales; family Sphingomonadaceae; genus Allosphingosinicella. Next base: position 58,438 of record DASPJJ010000013.1, on the reverse strand, counting down.
TCACCGGCACGAACACGGCGCAGACCACGAGGGTGGTGGAGACGATGGCGAACGCCACCTGGCGGCTGCCGTTATAGGCGGCGGCGAGCGGCGGCTCGCCCTCCTCGATCCGGTGGTAGACGTTCTCGAGCACGACGATGGCGTCGTCGACGACGATCCCGATCGAAAGGACCAGCGCGAGCAGGGTGAGCAGGTTGATCGAGAAGCCGATCGCCCACAAAACCGCGAAGCTGGCGAGCAGGCACAGCGGCACCGTCACGGCGGGGATCAGGGTCGCGCGCCAGTTGCCCAGGAACAGGTAGATGACGAGGATGACGAGCAAAGCCGCCTCGGCGAGCGTCTGGTAGACGTTCTCGATCGCCGCGCCGATGAACAGGCTCTCGTCGCTGCCGACGGTGAAGGTCATGCCTTCCGGGAGGGTCGGCCTTATCGTCTCGGCCATCGCCTTCGCCGCCTCGGCGACGGCGAGCGTGTTGGCGCCGGACTGGCGGATGACGGCGAGGCCGAGGGCGGGCTCGCCGTTCAGCCGGAAGCTCGTATAGGGATTCTCCGGCGCCTGCTCGATGCGAGCGACGTCGCCGAGCCGGACCTGATAGCCGTTGGCGCCGCGGGCGACGACCAGCGCGCCGAAATCGGCGGCGTCGGCGAAGGGGCGGTCGACCCGCAAGGTCACGTTCCGGCTGCTCGATTCGAGCCGGCCCGCGGGAAGCTCGACATTCTGGCTCCTCAGCCCCTGCTCGATGTCGGCCGGGGTGAGCCCGAAGCCGGCGAGCCGCTCCGGCCGGAGCCAGACGCGCATCGCCGGCCGCGCCTCGCCGGCGATGAAGATGCGGGCGACGCCGGGAATGTTGGCGAAGCGGTCGGCGAGGTTGCGGTCGACATAGTCGGAAAGCTCGAGCCGCGACCAGCCGGGCTTTGAGAAGACCAGGAACAGGATCGGCGACGCGTCGGCGTCGACCTTGCGGATCGTCGGCGGGTCGACCTCGGTCGGCAGCGAGCGCGCGGCGGCGCCGACCCGGTCGCGGACGTCGTTCGCAGCCTCGTCGACCGAGCGGCCGGGCGTGAATTCGAGGGTGATTGACGACTGGCCGTCGCGCGACCGCGAGGTGATCGTCTGCAATCCCTCGAGGCCGGAAAGCTGCTCCTCGAGCACCTGCGTCACCCGGCTCTCGATGACGCTCGCGGCGGCGCCGACATAAGTAGTCTCGACCGAGACCACGGGCGGGTCGACCGCAGGATATTCGCGCACCGCGAGGCTGAAGAAGCCGACGATGCCGACGACGGCGATCAGCATCGCGACGACCGCCGCGAAGACCGGGCGGCGGATCGAGAGATCGGAGAGCGTCACCTGGTCCGGCCGCCCGGCGCGGCTCCCTGCTGCGGGCCGCTGCCCGGGCTCCGGTTGGCGCGCCCCTGCGCGTTCGCCGTTCCGCCGAGCCGGACCTGCATCCCGTCCGCGACCTTGACCACCCCTTCGGTGATCACCCTCTGGCCGGGCCGCAGCCCTTCGAGGATCTCGACGCGTCCGCCGCTCCGGAGGCCGGTGCGGACCTCGGTGCGCCGCGCGCGGTTCCCCTCGCCGAGCAGGAAGACGTAGCGCCGCTCGCCCTCGCCGACGACGGCAAGCTCGGGCACCGACAGCGAGTTGCGGGGCGCAGTCTCGATGGCGACCGTCATCATCATGCCCGGGCGCAGGCGGCGGTCGGGATTGGGAATGCGCGCGCGCACCGTCACGGCGCGGGTATTGGGGTCGACCACCGGGTCGATGGTGTGGATCGTGCCGCGGAACGGCTGCTCCGGCCACGCCGCCGACACCGCCTCGATCTGTTGCCCGGGCCGGATGACCGACAGCATTGTCTCGGGCACGGGGAAGTCGAGCTTGATCGTCGACACGTCGCTGATCGTGGCGATGGCACTTCCCTGGCTGACGATCGCGCCCGCCGAGATGTTCCTGAGCGACACCCAGCCGGAGAAGGGCGCGGTGATGACGCGGTCGCCGATCTGCGAGCGCGCCTGCTGCGCCTGGGCGCGGGCGGCCGCCGCCGCCGCGACCTGGACATCGTAGTCGGCGCGGGTGGCGAAGCCGCGATTCTTGAGCTGGGTGACGCGGGCGAGCTGCTGCTCGGCCTGGCGAGCGCGCGCCTGCACCTCGGCGAGCTGCGCCGATTCCTGCCCCTGCTGGAGCACGGCCACGATCTGGCCGGCGCGCACGAAGCTGCCGTCGTCGAAATTGAGCCGGACGAGGCGCTCGGTGACCGGCGCCGACAAGGTGGCCTGCTCGTTAGCGACGGCGGTTCCCACCGCCTCGATCCGGTCGACGAAGCGCATGGTCGCCGCCGGCTCGGCTTTGACGAGCGGCGGCGCCCGGTCGCGGCCCTTCTCCTGCCCGTTCGCGCCGCAAGCCGCGAGGGCGGCCGAGAAAGCAAGGGCGATGAGGAGGTTAAGCGGGCGCACTCTCGGCAGCTAGTCCGACGCCGGGGGCAGCGCAAGGCGCACCGCGGCGAGCAGGAACTCGACATTGCCTTCGGGGCCCGTGATCGGGCTCGGCTCGATGCGCTCGACCGTCCATCCGCACGAGGCCACCCACGCGGCCGCGGCCGCGCAGACTCTCTGGTGGACCGCGGGATCCCGCACCACGCCGCCTTTGCCGATCTCGTGCCGTTCCGCCTCGAACTGCGGCTTGACCAGACCGACCAGACGCCCGCCGGGCCTGGCGAACCCGAGCGCGGTATCGAGGACCTTGGCGAGGCCGATGAAGCTCGCATCGCAGACGATGATGTCGACCGGTTCGCGGACGATGTCGGCGGTGAGGTAACGCGCGTTGGTCTGCTCGTGGACGATCACGCGCGGGTCCCGCCGCAGCTTCCAGGCGAGCTGGTTGGTGCCCACATCGACCGCATAGACCCTGGCGGCGCCGCGCTGGAGCAGCACGTCGGTGAAGCCGCCCGTCGAGGATCCGACATCCAGAGCCACGGCTCCCGTCACGTCCCAGCCGAACGCTTCCAGCGCATGAGCGAGCTTCACCCCGCCCCGCGACACCCAGGGATGCTCCTTGCCGCGGACCTCCAGCGGCGCGTCGGGCGCGAGGGGCTGGCCGGCCTTTTCGAGCTTGCGCTCGCCCGAATAGGCCAGGCCCGCGAGGATCAGCGCCTGCGCCTTCGTCCGGCTGTCGGCGAGGCCGCGGTCCACGAGCAGCTGGTCGGCACGGACCTTCATGAGTGCAGATTCTGCATCTGCATTATCTACTTCCGCAGTTGAGAATGTGTCCGGACGGCCTATCTACCCCCCTGGGGACGCGAAGTCCCCGGCAAGAAAGGTATGAGACATGCGTATCATGGAAGCGCTGGCGTGCGGATTCGTCGCCCTGGCGTCCCAGATCCTGGTCGTCGCGACCGTCACCATCTGACGTCCGCGCCCGGAAAGGATCTTCTGCAAGCCGCCGGAGTGCCGGCGGCTTTTGCATGTCTGCATCGGCCGATCCCTCAACGGCCCCGCGCCTCCATTTCCCGAAGGTCTTCGACCAGCCGCCGCCGACGGGCGTCGAACTGCTCCACCGAAGCCTGAAGCTCGCGAAACCGCATGTCCATCTCGGGCGAGAGGCGTCTTTCCATCGGATTGTCGCCAAGCCGTCCGGAAATCTCCGCGATTCGTCCCGTCAGCCGTGCCATCGTCTCGGCGGTCATGCGCTGGTGCTCGGTGCACCCTTCCGGAGACAAAGCGGCGAAGCGTGCGCGCGCGCCGTCGAACATGCCCCCCAGGCCTTGCCGGGGCGGCTGGCCCTGGAGCACGGCGACGAGGCGATGCTGGCAGGCGAGCTCGGCGGCCTGCCGGTCCGCGGCGCCGCCGCCGCAGACGGCCGCGAGAATCGGGAGCGCAAGGGCGGCGAGCCTCAAGCGCGCGCACCTTCGACCGCCTCGACGCCGACGCTGTTGATGCGCAGCGCTTTCAGGACGGTGCCGACGATCGCGTCGGCATCGAGGCCGGCATCTTCATATTGCTTTTCGGGCTTGTCCTGATCCTGGAAGCGGTCGGGGAGGCGCATGGTGCGCAGCTTGAGGCCGGCGTCGATAAGGCCGGCGTCGCTCGCCAGGGTCAGGACGTGGGCGCCGAAGCCGCCGATCGCCGCCTCCTCGACCGTGACGCAGACTTCGTGCGTCGCCAGCAGGCGCCGGATCAGCGCCTCGTCGAGCGGCTTTGCGAAGCGCAGGTCGGCGACGCTGGTCGAGAGGCCCTTGCCGTCGAGCGCGTCGGCGGCCTTCAGCGCCTCGGCGAGCCGGGTGCCGAGCGAGAGGATGGCGACCTTCTTGCCGTCGCGCACCACCCGGCCCTTGCCGATCTCGAGCTGCTCCGGGACCTCGGGCATGCCCACGCCGGTGCCGTTGCCGCGCGGGTAGCGGACCGCGATCGGCCCCGAATCGTGCATCGCCATGGTGTGGACCATATGGACCAGCTCGGACTCGTCGGCGGCGGCCATGACCACGAAATTGGGCAAGGTGCACAGATAAGCGAGGTCGAAGCTCCCGGCATGGGTGGCGCCGTCGGCGCCGACCAGGCCGGCGCGGTCCATCGCGAAGCGCACCGGCAGATTCTGGATGGCGACGTCGTGGACGACCTGGTCGTAGGCGCGCTGGAGGAAGGTCGAATAGATGGCGACGAACGGCCGGTGCCCCTGCGCGGCGAGGCCGGCGGCGAAGGTGACGCCGTGCTGCTCGGCGATGCCGACGTCGAACATGCGCTCGGGGAACTTCTCGGCGAACTTGTCGAGCCCGGTGCCCGACGGCATCGCCGCGGTGATCGCCACCACCCGGGGGTCGCGTTCCGCCTCGGCGACGAGCGCCTTGGCGAAGACGCCGGTGTAGGAGGGCGGCCCCGGCTCGGCCTTGGCCTGGACCCCGGACACGACGTCGAACTTCTGGACGCCGTGATATTTGTCGGCCGCCGCCTCGGCGGGCGCGTAGCCCTTGCCCTTCTTGGTGACGACGTGGACCAGCATCGGCCCCTCGCCGGCGTCGCGGACATTCTCGAGCACCTCGACGAGGGCGTCGACATTATGGCCGTCGACCGGGCCGACATAATAGAAGCCCAGCTCCTCGAAGAGGGTGCCGCCGGTGGCGAGGCCGCGGGCGAATTCCTCGATCTTGCGCGCGAAATTGTGCAGCCGGCGCGGCAGCCTGCGCGCGAAGCGCTGGGCGAGGTGGCGCACGCTCAGATATTTGTTCGAGGAGACCAAACGAGCGAGATAGTAAGAAAGACCGCCGACGGGAGGCGCGATCGACATGTCGTTGTCGTTGAGGATGACGACCAGCCGGTTGCCGGCGGCCTGGGCGTTGTTCATCGCCTCATAGGCCATCCCCGCCGACATCGCGCCGTCGCCGATCACCGCGATCGCCTTGCCCGGCGCGCCGGCGAGCTTGTTCGAGACGGCGAAGCCCAGGGCCGCCGAGATCGAGGTCGAGCTGTGCGCGGCGCCGAACGGATCGTATTCGCTCTCGCTCCTCTTGGTGAAGCCGGAGAGGCCGCCGCCCTGGCGCAGAGTGCGGATGCGGTCGCGCCGGCCGGTCACGATCTTGTGCGGATAGGCCTGGTGGCCGACGTCCCAGATCAGTTTGTCGCGCGGCGTCTCGAACACATAATGGAGCGCCACCGTCAGCTCGACCACGCCGAGCCCGGCGCCCAAGTGGCCGCCGGTCGTCGACACTGCAGAGATCGTCTCGAAGCGAAGCTCGTCGGCGAGCTGGCGGAGCGCGGATTTGTCCAGCCGGCGCAGCTCGGCGGGCGTCGAGACCTGATCGAGCAGGGGCGTCTGGGAAGCTTCGGTCATCGGGGATCCTCTGCCGCTCCCATAAGCGCGCGGCCGGGCGAAGTCATGAGCGAAAGCTGAGCAAAAGCTAAGCGGGGTCCCTTCGCCGCATCGCCCCGTCGAGGCTCAAAGCGCCGGGCCCGGAAAAGACGAAGTAGAGGAACAGGAAGCAATAGAGGATCGCCGCCTCGCCGCCGTTGAGGATCGGGTAGAAGCCGGACGGGGCGTGGAACATCCAGTAGGCGACCGCCATCTCGCCCGAGGCGATGAAGGCGGCGAAGCGGGTGAACAGGCCGAGCGCGATCAGGAGGCCCGCGGCGATCTCGATCGCGCCGCCGACGCCCATCAGGGTGAACAGCGCCTGCTGGCCCGGCTGCGCGCCCTCCGGGAAGCCGAACATCTTGACCAGCCCGTGCGAGAGAAAAAGCAGCCCGGCGACGATGCGAAGCGCGGCGAGGGCGTAGGGCGCCCAGGGGGCGAAGCGGGCGGAGAGGCTGTCGTTCATGGCGGGCTCCTGCTGCGCGCCCCTCATAGGCGCGGCGGCGCCCGCAGTCATGGGGAAAGGCATCTTGGGAGCCGCTGCCCATCCGCGTGACAAATCGAGCCATTCCTGCTAGTAGATTCCTGGGGACTCGGAGGAACGCGTGAGGGGGCCTCGCAAACGATGGCTGCATACGCTTGCGCGTCCAGCACTCCTATGGCCGCTGGCGGGCGGATGCGGCCTGCTGGTCGCCGGAATATCGCTACTTCTGCTCGACGGAGCTTATCATAGCCTGTGGTTCAAGTTGCCCGGCCTCTTTGCGAGTGAATTGGCATTTGCGATAATCATAGCTGTCGCGATCTTCGTCATGTTGGAAGAAGAGGCCGTGCGTGAGCATAGTCGTAGCGTCCTCGCTTATCTTTATCATGTCAATCCCCATGAAAAATTCTTCAAGAAAATTGAAAGCTACGTCCTTACGCAACAATTCTATCGTACGAAGGCAATCGTAACCTATGCCTTTCTCGAACGGTCCGAGAATTCCTATCTGGTCCGCTATACGATCGAATTCTATGTGAAGAACGTCGGCGATCAGGAATCGGACTGCGCGCTGCCGCTGAAGGGGTCGGTCGACATGAAGCCCCTCCACGAAAGCGTCGACCAGTGGGACGACCAGCTCGGGCTGGTCTCGATCGAAATCGACGACGAGGAGCAGCCGCGCGACAAGATCAAGTTCACCAAAGGCGCGACCGAACATTGCCAGCAATATGAGCTCGAGCCTTATCCGCTCGGGAGCAATAAGACGGTGCGGGTGAAGGCGATCCACCAGCTGGTCAAGCACGACCACGACGTCGAGCTCTGGGTCTGCTCGATGCCGACCGAGCGGGTGCATCTCAAGATCGAATGGAGCAAGGATCTCGATCTCAAGATGGTCGTCGAAGCGGTCCATCCCGAGCCTAATGCGATGAAGCTCACCGACGGCAAGAACAAGGTCACAGTGGTGCTCAACGAGCCGTTCCTAATCCACCATGGCATCCAATTCTCGTGGATCAGCCCGGAGGCGAACACCAACGTGGTCGCGTTGCCCGAGCGCACCAAGCGCTGGGCTGGGCCGGGGCACGATTAGGGTCGGGCGCAGGGAGCGCCAAGGGCGGTTTCCGCACGGGTGATGAACGGCCGTGAAATGCTGCTGGGCCGCCGCCGGAAGAGTTAGTCTTCGCACTCACCGCACCGTCCGCGCACCTCGATCACCGGTCGCGTCGGGTCGAAGCCGGCCTGCTTGGCCGCCGCCCTCACCCCGCCGGTGAGGCGGTCGTCGTCGAGGTGGGTGGTCTGGCCGCAGGTGTCGCAGATCAGGAAGATGCAGTCGTGCAGGCAGTCGGGATGGTCGTTGGCGATATAGGCATTGGCGCTCTCGACGCGGCGCGCGAGGTTGGCGCCGACGAAGAGGTCGAGGATGCGGTAGACGCTGTTGGCGGCGATGCGGCGGCCTTCGTCGGCGCTCACCTTCTCGGCGATGTCGTAGGCCGACGCCGGCTTGTCGAAGCTGGCCAGCGCCTTGAACACGGCGGCGCGCATCTGCGTCCACTGCTCGCCCGATTTTTCCATCGTCGCTCTGGCGGCGTCGGCGAGGTCGGTGCCCGTATGGCTGTGGTGGACGTGCTCCATCGCCACGGATTTAGGCTTTCGCAGGCGAATCGACAAGCGCGGCGGTAGCGGCGGGCTGCTCGGACGGCTAAGGGGCGGGCGATGACCGAGCGCAGCCTCCTCGACGCCCTCGCCGAGCCCGCTCTGGTCGTCTCAGACCGCCGGGTGCGCACCGCCAATGCGGCGGCGCAAGCGGTGTTCGGCGGAGCCATCGAGGGCGAGGACGTGCGCGCGGCGATCCGCCACCCGGCCGCGGTCGAAAGGCTGCTCGGCGCCGCCGCCGACGCGGCCGACGAGGTCGAGCTCGCCGGAGTCGGCGAGGCGGCGCGGCGCTGGATCATGCAGGTGGCGCCCCTCGACGACGGAGCCTTGTTCGTCCGGCTGGCGGATCGCAGCGAGGCCCATGCGGCGGAGAAGATGCGCGTCGATTTCGTCGCCAATGCGAGCCACGAGCTGAGGACGCCGCTGGCGACCCTGGTCGGCTATGCCGAGACCCTGCGCGAGCATGGCGCCGAGATCGACGGCGAGACTCGGGAGCGCTTCACCGCCATCGTCCACGACGAGGCGCGCCGCATGCAGCGGCTGGTCGAGGACCTGATCTCGCTGAGCCGGATCGAGGCCGAGCGCTTCTCGACGCCGACCGACCCGCTGCCGCTCGGACCGCTCGTCGAGGAGGCTCGGGCGAGCAGCCTCGGCATCACCCGCGAACGCGGCTCGGAGGTGATCGTCGAGGCGGAACCCGGGCTGCCCGCGGTGACGGGCGACCGCAACGAGATCCTGCAGCTGCTCGACAATCTGGTCGGGAACGCGCTCCGCTACGGTCGGGCGGGGACGCCGGTGCGGGTGCGGATGCGGCGCGACGGGGAGATGGTGCGGCTTACCGTCTCGGACGAGGGCGAGGGCATCGCGGCCAAGCATATTCCGCGGCTCACCGAGCGTTTCTACCGGGTCGATCCGAGCCGCAGCCGCTCGCTGGGCGGGACCGGCCTGGGCCTCGCCATCGTCAAGCATATCGTCGAGCGCCATCGCGGGCGGCTCCATATCGACAGCGTCGTCGGCCGGGGAACGGACGTGCATGTGCTGCTGCCGGCGGCCGAAGGAGGCAAGGGATGAGCGGGGGCAAGCTGCTGCTGGTCGAGGACGACAAGGCGCTGGCCGAATTGCTGGTCTGGCATTTCGAGCGCCAGGGCTTCGCGGTGCGGCGCACGCCGGACGGCGAGGAGGCCCTGCTCCTGGCCGAGGAGGAGGTGCCCGACGTGGTCGTGCTCGACTGGATGATCGAGGGCGTGTCCGGCCTCGAAGTCTGCCGCCGGCTGAGGCGGCGCCCCGCCACCCAGAACCTGCCGATCATCATGCTCACCGCGCGCGGCGAGGAAGCGGACCGGATTCGCGGCCTCGAGACCGGCGCCGACGATTACGTCACCAAGCCGTTCAGCCCGGCCGAGCTGGTCGCCCGCGTGCATGCCGTCCTCCGCCGCGTCCGGCCGGCGCTGGCGGGGAGCCAGATCAGCTATGGCGACATCGTCATGGATCTGGGCCGCCACCGCGTCACCCGCGCCGGCGCCCGCGTCCCGCTCGGCCCGACCGAGTACAAGCTGCTGCGCCACTTCATGGAGAATCCGGAGCGGGTCTTCTCACGGGCGCAGCTGCTCGACCGGGTGTGGGGCACCGACAGCGCCATCGAGCTCCGCACCGTCGACGTCCATGTCCGCAGGCTGCGCAGCGCCCTGAACGAGGGCGGCCGCGCCGACCCGATCCGCACCGTCCGCTCGGAAGGCTATTCGCTCGACGCCGAACGCGCCTGAGGACGTGCCCGGCTCCGGATGCCCCTAGAAGGCGATGCGGGCTTCGAGGCCGTAGGTGCGCGGGGCGTTGAAATTGGCATAGTCGCCGATCACCGTGCCGAAATTGCCGTCGATCGGGAAACGGTTGGCATTGGACCGGCGGTAGATGTGCTGTTCGTTCAGGAGATTGCGGGCCCACAGCGACACCGTCAGCGTCTGCTCGCCGGCGCCCATCGAGATGTTGGCGAGGGAGAGGCGGGCATTGACGATGAAGCTCGGCTCGGCGCGCACGTCCTCATTGTCGAACGTATAGGCGCTGCTCGCATAATTGCCGTCGAGATGGAGCCGGACCTGGGTGTCGCCTCCGCCGACCGGGATCGAATAGTCGATCGAGCCGGATGCCGCGTGCCGCGGCGTGTAGACGATGAACAAGGGCTGGAGCGGGTTGCCGGCGACGAGGGGGTTGGCGGTCGGCGGCACGCGCCAGTGGGTGTAGGCATAGGAGGCGCCGAAAGTGAGCCTTTCGGTCGCGCGCAGCGCGAAATCCGCCTCGAGGCCCCGTATCCGGGTCGTGCCGGGGGCGTTCACCGTCTCCAGCGTATGGCGGATCGTCCCGTTCGGCTGGATGAAGTAGAAGTCGAAATCGAACTGGCTGTCGCTGCGGTCCATCCAGAAAGCCGCCAGGTTGAAGCGGCCGCGGCGGCCGAGGAAGTCGATCTTCGCGCCGACCTCGTAGGCGGCGACCGATTCCGGACCGAACGTCCTGAACGTCAGAGAGCGCGAGCTGGCGCCGCCCGAGCGGTATCCGGTGGCGTAGCGCGCGTAGAGGTTGATGTCCGCGGTCGCGTCCCAAGCGATGGTGAGCAGCGGATCGAAGCGGCTGCTCGAAATCTCGAAGGGGAAGCTCGTCGGCGCGTTGTTGACCATGACGAGGTCGCCGCGCTTGCGGTCGTGGGTGAAGCGCCCGCCGGCCGTGATGTGCAGGCTCTCGAGCCAGGAGGGCGTCCAGGTAAGCTGGCCGAAAGCCGCATAGCTCGTGGACCGGGCATAGCTCGATCGCGCGATCGACCAGTTGGCCGGGCTCCACGCCTGGGCGTCGTTGATCGTGAAGGCGGTGCCGGTCGCGTTCCAGCGGTTGGTGTTCGGCGTTGCGGCGCGCTCGGCGGCGCGTTCGTTGAAATAATAGAGGCCGGCCACGTACTCGATCTGCGGAAAGCTGCCGACGGCCTGGAATTCCTGGCTGAACTGGCGCTGGGTCAGATGCGACAGGCTGTAGCGGCTGAAATTGCCGTTCGGCAGGAACGAGGGCGTGCGGTGCGCGCCGCCCGAATTGTCCCATTGCTCGGCGTCGACCGTCCGCCGCGCGGTGATCGACCGGAGCTCGAGATTGTCGGCCGCCTCCCAGACGAGCCGGGCCATGGACCCCTCCGTGCGGTCGATGCTCGCCTGCTGCGGGACGCCGATGTCCCCGACCGACATGCGCCGGCCGGTGACGGTCACGATCGGGGGGAGCGGCGCGATCGTACCCGCCGGCAGCCGGTTGTCGTTGGCCGCGATCTGCGCCAGCGTCGCGACCGTGTAGCCTTCGGGATTGAAGTTGATCAGCTGGCTGTAGAAAGGCGTGTTCTCGTCGCGCGCGATGTCGAACGAGAAATTCGCGGAGAAGGCTTCGCTCGGCCGCCACCGCGCCGCGATGCGCCCGCCGTAGCGATGGTAGGAATTCCATCCGAGCTGGCCGGGCAGGGGGTTGTCCACTGTCGCGCCCTGGTGCTGGACGACGCCGTCGATCTTGACGGCGACATTGGCGAATTCGGGCAGATCGACGTGTAGCGCGCCGTTATAGCCGCCGAAATTGGCGATTCCGGCCACGGCGCGCCCGCCGAACTCGCCGGACGGGGCGCGGGTGACGATGTTGACAGCGCCACCCTCCGTATTGCGGCCGAACAAGGTTCCCTGCGGCCCCCTCAGCACCTCCATGCGCTCGATATCGAGCAGGGCCGCGTTGAGGCCGTGCTGGCGGCCGAGATAGACGCCGTCTATGTAGATGCCGACGCCCTGTCCGCGGGCCGGCTGGTTGGCGTCGCCGGGCACGATGCCGCGGATGCCGACGGTGAGCGCCGACTGGCGCGACTCGTAGGTCGCGACGCGCAGGCCGGGCACGGACCCGTCGCCGAGGTCGAGCAGGCTCTGGACGTGCCGGTCGGCGAGGTTCTCCGAGCTCATCACGGAGATCGAGATCGGCGTGCTCTGGAGGTTGGTCTCGCGGCGGAGCGCGGTGACGACGATGGCGTCGAGCCCCTCGCCTCCCGCGGGAGGCGCGTCGGCCTCGACAGATAGGGGGGCGTCTTCGACGGGGCTTTCGGTCGTTTGGGTCAACCCCGGGGCGGAAGCTGCGAGAAAGGTGCCGCCCAGAAGCAGACGGAATGTGCGCATGTCGTGATGTCCCCCTTGTCCGGTCAGCGCGTCCGAGCGGCTGACGGATCAAGGGCTAGTCCGAGTCCGTGATCGCCCGGTGACGGCCCAAAGACAATTCGAAGACAGTCGTCGATTGGGTGTCACACAACTGAAATCCCCGCGTCATCGAAACGTCATCGAGCGGGGTTAGCAGGGGACATGGGGTTCAGGGGACCTTGCGATTCGTGACACGTCTGTCATGAAGCGGCCCGACTCGCCGCAAGCCGCAGGAGCTTGGGACATTCGCCGGATCTTCAACCACGCCTTGGCCGCGCCGCACGCCGCACGCGGCCATCGCCCGACGCCGAGGTAAGCCCAGATGTTCGCCTGGTTCCAGCGCCTCCTGCCCCGCAAGGGCGATTTCTTCACGCTGTTCGAAGCGCATGCCGCCAGCATCGTCGCCGCCGCCGACGCTCTCGCGAAGATGGTCGAAGGCGGACCCGGCACGAAGGTGCACATCGAAGCGATACACGACCATGAGCACGACGCGGACGACGTCATCCGCGAGGTGCTGCAGACGGTGCGCCGCACCTTCCTCACGCCGTTCGACCGTGGAGCGATCACCGGGCTCATCGCCGCGATGGACGACGCGGTGGACGAGATGCACGCAGCCGCGGCCGCGGTCGATCTCTACGAGGTGGACGCGTTCGAACCGGAGATGAAGGAGATGGTGGCGCTCATCATTTCCGCCGCACGCCTGACCCAGGAGGCGATGCCGCTTCTGCGCAATGTCGCCCGCAATGCGATCCCGCTCCACGCCCTCACCGAGCGGCTCGTCCAGATCGAGGGCGAGGCGGACGGGGTTTATACGCGCGGCCTCAAGGCCTCCTTCCAGCGCGATGCGCAGACGAACCTGCTGCGCTTCAGCGTGTCCAGGGAGATCTACAAGCATCTCGAGCGCATCGCCGATTCGTTCGAGGACGTCGCGAACGAAATCGACGGCATCGTCATCGACCACGCCTGAGGAGCCGGACGGATGCACGAGCTGGCCCTGCCGCTGCTCATCGGCCTGATCGTCGTCGCGCTTGCGTTCGACTTCCTGAACGGGCTCCACGACGCCGCCAATTCGATCGCCACGGTCGTCGCAACGCGCCTGCTCGGGCCGGTGCAGGCAGTGGTCTTCGCCGCCTTCTTCAACTTCGCCGCCTATTTCCTGACGCTCGCATTCCCGAGCCTTCACGCCGTGGCCAACACGATCGGCAAGGGGCTGGTCAGCCAGAGCGACGTCACTCCGTCACTGGTCTTCGCCGCCTTGGTCGGGGCGATGACCTGGAACATCATCACCTGGATCAAGGGGATACCCTCGTCGTCGAGCCACGCGCTCGTCGGCGGGATCGTCGGCGCCGGCCTGGCGGCCGCCGGCCTCGGGACGATCCAGTGGAACGGCGTCACCAAGACATTGCTCTTCATTCCGCTGGCCCCTTTGCTCGGCATGGCAATGGCGATGGGCGTCATGCTGCTCAGCAGCTGGCTCGCGGTGAGAGCGACCGCCCGCGGCGCCGACCGCGCCTTTCGCGGCCTGCACCTGGTCTCCGCGGCGGCTTATTCAGTCGGGCACGGCCTCAACGACGCGCAGAAGACGATGGGCATCATCACCGTCCTGCTCTTCTCGACCGGCTGGCTCCACGGCGAGTTCCACGTCCCGCACTGGGTCGCGATCAGCTGCTACATCGCGATCGGGCTCGGAACGCTCTCCGGCGGATGGCGGATCATCGAGACGATGGGGACCAGGATCACCAAATTGTCGCAGCACCAGGGCTTCGCCGCCTCGACGGGCGGCTCGGCCTTGCTGTTCGGCGCCAGCTATCTCGGTATTCCGGTGTCGACGACCCATACCATCACTGGTGCGGTAATCGGCGCCGGAGTCGCGCGCCGCGCGTCGGCGGTGCGCTGGGGGGTCGCACAGAACGTCGTCCTCGCCTGGGTCATCACCATCCCCGCCTCGGCCGCCGTCAGCGCTGTCTGCTACCTCCTCGTCACTCTCTTCTGACGCTCTCGACCTGAAAGCTTCCCCCCGCTACTTCTCGGGGGTGTTCGACCTGCCGCTGCCCGACCCCGGAATAGAGATCAATATCGCCAGCCAGGGCATGTCGAAGGGCCTGCGCCAGACCGACGGGCCGCAGATCGTGGCGCGCCCGGAAGTCGCCTTCGGGCCCTTCTATGTCGGCGCCTACGCCAAAAATGTGAGCTCGGACACGTCCGATGGCGAGGCGGGGCCGGTGATCGGGCTGCGCACCGGCACCGGCGGTTTCGACTTGTCGGCGAGCGCGTCCTGGAAGATTTCGCTGGCGCCGGTCGGCGCCGTCGACGACGAGGCGCTGGAGCTGAACGCCGCCGTCTCGCGCGACTTCGGCCCGCTGACGCCGCGCCTCAGCGTCACCTGGAGCCCCGACGAGCTCGGCACCACCGGCCGTTCGACTTTCGCCGAATCCGGCGCCTCCTACGATCTTGGGGACGGCGCAAAGGTGAGCGCGGCCGTCGCCCGCCGCGAGCGCGTCGGCGCCCCCGATTACACTGCCTTCAACGTCGGCGCCTCGTACACGCTGGCCGAGCGTTTCACCCTCGACCTGCGCTGGTACGACACCGACCGCAGCGGCCTCGGCGAGATCTATCGCGGCCGCCTCGTCGGCTCGCTCCGCGCGCGCTTCTGACGCACGGCGCGCACAGCACTAGCGATCGTCTGGGAACCTCGCGAACCTCCTGGCGTCTGTCACTCCAGGCATGGCCGGCGAGAAAGACGGAGAGCGAGCGATGGCGGACGCGACGGGAGTGGCCCAGAACCGGACTTACTGGAACGAGACGGCGCGGTTGCCTTCCTTCCCGCAGCTCGCCGGCGACATGGACGTCGACGTCGCGATCATCGGCGGCGGCATCGTCGGGATCACGGCGGCCCGGCTGATCAAGGACCAGGGGCTGCGCGTGGCGGTGATCGAAGCGCGGCGGGTCGGCCAGCAGGTGACGGGCAAGTCGACCGCGAAGATGACTTCGCAGCACGGGATTCTCTACCAGACGCTGGAGAGCAAGTTCGGCGAGGACAAGGCGCGCCTTTATGCGCAGGCCCAGGAATCCGGCATCCGCCGCATCTCCGAGCTCGCCGCGCGACATGGCGTCGAGGCAGACATCGAGCCGATGCCGGCCTTCGTCTGGACGGACGACGAAAGCTACGTCGGCAAGCTCGAAAAGGAAGTCGAGCTCGCACGCAAGCTGGGGCTTCCCGCGTCGATGCAGCGGGGCGACATCGGGCTTCCGTTCGAGGTCCTCGCGGCGATGCGATGGGACGACCAGGCCCAGTTCCACCCCGTCAAATATGTCGCCGGCCTCGCCGCGACCATTCCGGGCGAGGGCAGCCACGTCTTCGAAGGCAGCCGCGCAATCGACTATGAGCCGACCCGGGTCGTCACCGACGGCGGCACCGTCACCGCGCGCCATGTGGTGATGGCGACCCACCTGCCGCTCGGCCAAATCGGGATGTATTATTCGATCGCCTACCCGCATGCCGAGGCGGTGGTCGCCGCCCCGATCCAGCGGGCGCTGCCCGGCGTGTACAAGAACGCCGAGAGGCCCGACCGCTCGATCCGCACCCACCGCCATGACGGGAAGGTCTATGCGATCGCCGCGGGCAATCATTTCAAGCCCGGCCATCCCGACGACGAGCAGGAATCGGTCAAGGATATCGAGCGCTGGCTCGCCGAGCGGTTCGGCGCCGGCCCGGCGCAATATCGCTGGGTCAACGAGGATTATCAGGCGATGGACAGCTCGCCTTATGTCGGCTGGTCGTCGAAGGGCGGCGACGGCTATCTGGTCGCGACCGGCTTCGCCGGCTGGGGCATTTCCAACGGCACCGCCGCGGCGATGATCATCGCCGACCTCGTCGCCGGGCGGGACAATCCCTGGCTGCCGGTATTCGACGCGAGCCGGGTCAAGCCGCTCGCCGGCGCGAAGGAGTTCGCCAAGGAGAACCTCTCCGTCGCCGCGCATCTCGTCAGCGGCTATCTGTCGAGGAAGCCCAAGGATTATGACGCGCTGGAGCCGGGACAGGCGGCGATCATGAAGGTCGACGGGGACAATGTCGCGGCGTTCAAGGACGAGCAGGGGGTGGTCCACGCCGTCTCGGCGGTCTGCACCCATATGGGCTGCCTGGTCGGCTGGAACGCCACCGACCGCACCTGGGACTGCCCGTGCCACGGCTCCCGCTTCGAGCTCACCGGCGAGGTCATCCACGGTCCGGCGACCCAGCCGCTCGGCGCCAAGGTGACCGGCTGAAAGCTGTTGAAAAGGGCGGATTCAGGCTTCGCAGGACCGCGGACGGACCCTAGACTTCGCCGCGTGGAGTGGGACGAATCGTTCGAACAGCAGCCGGAGGTGCGCGAGGCGGACCGGCTGACGCTCGACCTCGACGGCTGGGAAGGCCCGCTGGACCTGCTCCTGACCCTGGCGCGCACCCAGAAGGTCGATCTCGCCAAAATCTCGATCCTGGCGCTGGTCGAGCAATATCTCGCGTTCATCCAGGACGCGAAGAAGCTGAAGCTCGAGATCGCAGCCGACTATCTCGTCATGGCGGCGTGGCTCGCCTACCTCAAATCCTGCCTTCTCCTGCCCAGGGACGTGGAGGCCGATCCGAGCCCAGAGGAGCTGGCGATGCGCCTGCAGCTGCGGCTGCAGCGGCTCAGCGCGATGCGCGAGGCGGGCGCGCGGCTGCTGGGGCGCGACCGGGTCGGCCGCGACGTCTTCCTGCGCGGCGCGCCCGAGGGGCTGAAGGTGATCCGCAAGGCGGCGTGGCAGGCCGACCTCTACGACCTCATCGCCGCCTACGGCTTCGTCCGCGCCCGCAACGAGCCCGCCTTCCACGTCGTCGTGCGCCGCCCGGTGATGACCCTCGACGAGGCGCTCCACCGGGTTGAGAAGATGATCGGCGCCAGGCTCGACTGGACGAGGATCGAAGCCTTTCTCCCGGCCACGCTCGATCCGGCCTATCGCCGTTCCGCGCTCGCCTCCAGCTTCGTCGCCGCTCTGGAGCTCGCCCGGCTCGGCAAGGCCGACATTGCCCAGGACGAGCCGTTCGCACCGCTCTACGTGAGGGCCGCTTGAGCCGGATCCCGGACCATCTGCGCGCCGTCGAGGCGACCCTGTTCGCGAGCACCGAGCCGCTGAGCGCGGCCGCGATCGCGGACTATGTCGGCGCGGACGTCGACGTGGCCGCCGCGCTCGCGGAGCTTCAAGACCATTATGCGGGCCGCGGCGTCGAGCTGGTCGAGCGCGGCAAGGCCTGGCATTTCCAGACGGCCCCGGACCTCGCGTCGCTGCTACGCCCCGAGCGCGAGGAGAGCCGCAAGCTGAGCCGCGCCGCGGTTGAGACGCTCGCAATCATCGCCTATCACGAGCCGGTGACCCGCGCCGAGATCGAGGCGATCCGGGGCGTGCAGATCTCGAAGGGCACGCTCGACGTGCTGATGGAGGCAGGCTGGGTCCGGCCCGCGGGGCGGCGAGAGGCGCCCGGCCGCCCCCTGACCTTCGCCACCACCGCCACCTTCCTCCAGCATTTCGGGCTCGCCAGCCGGCGCGACCTTCCCGGCATAGAGGACCTCAAGGCCGCAGGCCTGCTCGACCCGATCGAAGCGGCGCTCGAGCAGCTCGGCATCGGCGCCCCCGGCGACGGCGACGAGCTAGAACTGGAAACTATGAGCGAGGACGACTAGGTTCCCTCCTCAAGGAGAACTTCAAATGGGTAGCTTCAGCATCTGGCATTGGCTGGTCGTCGGCATCGTGCTGCTCCTGCTGTTCGGCAAGGGGCGCTTCTCCGAGATGATGGGCGACGTCGCCAAGGGTATCAAGAACTTCAAGAAAGGCATGACCGAGGAGGAGGAGCAGGAGGCCGCCCGGGCCGCCGCCGCCCAGCGCCAGATCGACGCCCGCGCCGCCGAGCCGACCGTGATCCAGCCGCAGCCGACCGACATTCCCGCGCAGCCTTCTCCCAGCGCCACGCCGACCGGCTCGTCGGTCGACGGCGCGCAGCGCTAGGGGCGCCGCCGGGGGGCGGACAATGTTCGGGATCGACAGCGGAGAGCTGCTGATCATCGCGGTCGTGGCTCTGGTCGTGATCGGCCCGAAGGATCTGCCCAACGTGATGCGCACGGTCGGCGGCTGGATCGCGCGCGCCCGCGGCATGGCGAGCCATTTCAGGAGCGGCATCGACACGATGATCCGCGAGACCGAGCTCGAGGAAATGCAGAAGAAATGGGCCGCGGACAACGAGCGCATCATGCGCGAACATCCGATGCCGCGTTCGGGCGCCGCGCCTGAAGCGCCGCCGCAGTCCGACCTGATCGCCGCGCCCGAGACCGCGACATCGGCCGTCTCCGAGGGTCCGGAGCGCCGCCCGCCGCCGCCGGCCCCGCCGCGCCGCCCCGCTCCGGCCGCGCCCCCTCGGGCCGCTCCGCCAGCCCCGCCGAAGGAGCTGCCGTGAGCGACGTCGAAGACGATCTGGACGCCAGCAAGGCGCCGCTCATGGATCATTTGATCGAGCTGAGGCGGCGGCTGATCTGGTGCGCGCTCGCGCTTGGGCTCACCTTCGCCGGCTCGATCTATTTTGCCCGGACGATCTTCGGCTTCCTGGTCCAGCCCCTGCTCCGCGCGGGGCAGGGGCGGCTGGTTTACACCAATATCTTCGAAGCCTTCTTCACCGAGATCAAAGTCGCCTTGTTCACGGCGATCATGATCTCCTTCCCGATTCTCGCGCTCCAGCTGTGGCAGTTCGTCGCGCCCGGCCTCTACGCGAAGGAAAAGAGGGCCTTCCTGCCCTTCCTGCTGGCGACGCCGGTACTGTTCGCGATCGGCGCTGCGCTCGCTTATTACGTCGCGATGCCGCTCGCGCTGCACTTCCTGCTGAGCTACCAAGGCGAGATCGCGCCCGGCATGCAGCAGGACGCGCTCCCCGGGGTCGGCAATTATCTGGATTTCGCCACCCGCTTCATGTTCGGCTTCGGCGTCGCCTTCCTGCTGCCGGTCCTGCTGATGCTGATGGAGCGAGCGGGCATTGTCACGCGGCAGCAGCTCAAGCGAGGCCGGCGCTACGCGATCCTCATCTCGTTCGTCCTCGCCGCGGTGCTGACGCCGCCCGACGTCCTCTCCCAATTCCTGCTCGCGATCCCGCTGATCCTCCTCTACGAATTGTCGCTGGTCGCGATCTGGTTCACCGAGCGCAAACGCAGCCGGGCGCTCGCCGCCGCCGAGAAAGGGACCTGATTTTCGGCTGATCGGGCCTCGCTATTGCCCGGCTGCAACAGGTGCGTCGATTCTGCGGCCGGCGCGATCATGGTTACTTTTCGGTAGCATCGGCGGTGCTAGCCTGTCGCGATGACGAGATTCGACGACATGCTGATCGCGCGCCTGTTCTCGCCGCTGGCGGGATGGCTGCAGCACCGGCTCGGGATCGGGCAGTGGCGGGCGGCGCTGGAATGCCTCAACGGGCATGTCGCCTGCTATGTCGCCGGCACAGCCTTCGCGATCGCCGGCAAGGGGATTCGCGACGGCATCTTCGCCGACCTGCTCGCCGCCCTGATCTGGCTTTGCATCATGGAAAAGGTGCGGCGTGCGGCGCTCCGCCAGGCCGGCTCCTCGCTCGGCGTCCAGACGGCGCGGCTCAACGAATGGCTTTTCCGGGCCATCTTCGTCGCGATGCTCCCGATCAGCCTGCTCTACGTGGCCGGGTGGGCGAGCGGCTTCTACACCCTGTCGCTCGCCTTGCTGGTCGGCCATCTCTACTTCAAAGCGTGCGACGTTCCCCCGCCCGAGCGGGGCCGCCGGCTCGCATTCGGCTCGTCGTAAACGGCGGAACCGCGAGAGCAGGCTGAGCGTCTTTGGCATACGCCTGAGCCATGGCGGCTCGGACAGTATCCAGGAGTAAGCCAATGGGTCTCATTCTCGCACTGATCATCGGGGGGATCATCGGCTGGCTGGCGAGCATCGTCATGCGCACGAACGCCCAGCAAGGCATCCTGCTCAACATCGTCGTCGGCATCGTCGGCTCCCTGCTCGGCAGCTTCCTCCTCGGCGGCTTCTTCGGCGCGGACGGCAGCATCGTCAGCAGCCCGCTCGACGGCGGCACCCTGCTGGCGGCTTTCGTCGGAGCGTTGCTGCTGCTCGCGATCGTCAACCTCTTCACCCGGCGCGCGGTGCGCTGAGCGCAGGCGGGAGAACAAGAAAGGCCTGCGGACCTCGGTTCGCGGGCTTTTCCCTGCGCGCCGAAGGGGTCGGCAGGGGGAGTTGATCGAGATCAACTTATCCCCGTTATCCTCGTTATCCACAGGTAGATCGGACTCGCGCGAATCGGTTCGACCGCGCATATCGGTGGGGCAGCCGGCAAGGCGGTCCCTCCGGAAACGGAGAGACCAAATTCCGGAAGCGGCCGAAAGCGGCAGCGACGAACCTTCGGGAATGTCGTGAAAGCCAAGGCCGGGCGTCCCGCGGAAGAAGCGCGAGGCAAAGGTCTTCGGACCGATGCCGACCCCACTTTCCGAAGAGACGTCCAGCGGAACCCGGGCCTTCGGGCGATGGATCCGCGAAAGGAGCGTCGGCGAAGTTCGCTTCGCAGGCGGTCCGATCGGGACCCTCAGGAGTTCGCTTCTGTGGCAACCGGAAAGAGGCAGGCGTCGGACTTCGGTTCGGCTTCTGGCTCTCGGGAGACCGGCAGAGTTCGCTCTGACGGCGACCCGGAAAGGGTCCCGTCGAAGTTCGCTTCGACGGATCGCCCTGGGAACCTGGAGGAAGCTTCGGCTTCGGAAGGGAACCCGAAAGGGAACCGACCGGGGCCGAAAGGCCTCGGCCGGAACCCGATCCCCGGCGGGATGCCAAGCTTCGGCAGAAGCCTCTCGACCGTGGACAGTGGGGGCCGGCAGCAATGCCGGCCCCCATTCGCTTTTGGGCCTCTGGCGGTTCTCGCCGTCCGCCTGCAAGCGCTCCCCGCCGCCGCTGCCCGGTCGCAAACGCGATCCGCCGGACTCCAGGATTCAGACGCTCGGCCTCAGGCGCCGCGCCGCCGCCGCGGGCTGTGAAAAAAGCGCCGCCCGACGAGGGCGGCGCTCTTCGCGTCGGCTGGGGCCGCGCAGGTCAGCAGTTGTTGTCGACCCCGTCGGCGCAATCGGTGGTGGACTCGACGTCTCGGGCGGCGCCGCGAACCGTGTTGCAAGCGGACAGCACGAAGCTGGCGGTCAGCGCCGTAATCACGAGAAGCTTCTTCATATTCCGTCTCCTGGACTCGTCCCCGGCAGAAACAGGCGCGGGGATCGATACCGGCTAAATGTCCGCGCCGCGCGGCTAGTTCCGAAAATGGTCGGTCGCGATGGAGAGGGTGAGTCCGGCTGCGCACGGCGTGCGGCGGACAAAGTTGAGCCCGGAGGCGCTACCGGGGGGGGAGGTTAGCGCGTCCGGGCTCATTTTCTGGATAGCGAGAGCGGGGGGGCAAAAGGTCACTATCCGAACTGCATAACGACAGAGGGCCGGGCCGGTTCCGCGCGGCCGCAAAAAAATCACGCATCGGAAATTTTTTTCGGCAACCGCTGGGCGACGGTGCCGGTTGAGCGCCTGGAAGGAGCGGAATCGTGGCCAAGCCTCCGAAAAGCACGCCCCACAGCGATCTCGACGGGGTTCATCAGGACGAGAAGCCGAACGTCGTGACGGCCCAGGAAACGGGAGAGACGAGTGCGAGCCTCAAGCTCGCGCGCGAACAGGCCAAGGGCAGGCCTCGCCAGAACGGGAAAGCTTAGGGTCCGGACCCTAACGCTCCGCGCGGTCGACGACCGCGACCCGCAGCGAATAGCGGCCGCGCACCGTATCGCGGTCCAGCGTGGAGCGCAGCTGCCGCGAGAGGCCTGTGACGATGCGATCGAATCGCTCGAACAGCTTGTCGTCGCAGGCGATCTCCCCGGCGAGCGCGTCGGTTTCGATGGCGAGCGATGCGAAGCCGGCGCCGTCGCCCTCGAGCGTGATCAGGACCGATGCCGCGCCGCACAGCATTCCGAACTCGACGATCTCGGTGACCAGGAAAGCGACCGAGACCGCTACGTCTTGGGTCCCGTAAAAGGGCTCGATATCGAGCCGGATCTGCATCTGCGACGATGCCGCCGGCGCCGTAGCGCGGAGATTGGCGGCGAGTTCCGCGATCAGCGAGCGCAGGGCGACGCCGCGATTCTCCTCGAGCTCGGCATAATGGTTGCGGTGCACCACGGCGAGCGCGTCGACCCGGCGCTGGATCGACGCATAAGCCGCGGCGACGTCCTCGCTGGTCGCGCCGCGGGCATGGAGGTTGAGCAGCGAGGCGACCACCTGGAGGTTGTTCTTGACCCGGTGGTGGACCTCGCGAACCAGCCGGGTCTGGCGGTCCACGGCGGCTTCGAGCTCCGCCTCGTGACGCGCGACGGTGCGGGTGACGCCGTCGAACGACTGGCCGAGCTCGGCGATCTCGCGCGCCGGCGAGCGCAGGCTCGGAAGGTCCAGGCTGCGGTCGCCGGGGCGGTAGGCGGCGACCGCGCGCTGCATGCGGACGAGCGGGCGGAGCAGCAGCCGGTCGAGGATCCACCAGCCGATCAAAGCGGCCGCGATCAGCATGAGGATCGGCAGAAGGATCATCAGCAGCTCCGCGGCCGTGATCGGAGTCAGCGCCGCGCGCATGCGCAGCTCAAGCCCGCCCGGGACGCGGCGGACCAGCGTCACCTCGCGCTGGAAATGGCCGGCCTCGCCGCCTTCGTGCAGCGGCATGGACCGGTCTCCCTGGACGAGGTCGAGGTCGAAGCGGATCGGCGAGCCGCCGGAATCGACCAGCCGCGCGAGCGCGTCGCGCGAATATTCGCCGGCTCCCTCGATGGCGCCGTCGTCTCCGGCGACGACGAAGTGCAGCCGCTGCCCGTCGGGGCTGATCTGGAGGCGGGATCCGCTCTGCGCGCGCAAGCCGGCCTGGGGCGCATAGCCGGGCGAGGCACAGAGGGGCCGCCCGTCGCTGGCGTAGATCGCGTAGCGGACGGGCGCGACCTGGAGCGGCTCGAGCCGCTCGATCGTTCGGGCGCAGAGGTCTGAGCCGGCCGGGGCATTCTGCAAGGCGGGGCTCGCGGCGAGGATGGCGACGGCGCTCCGCACCACGGCGACATCGAGATGCTGGGCCGTCGCGTTCAGCACGGCGCGCATCTCGACCTCGTCGCGCGACCAGTTGTCGCGCGCGCTGTAGGCCGATGCGAGCACGGCGACGATGCCGAGCGGGAGCAGCCCGGCCACCAGGATCAGCAGCATCTTGAGCCCGGTCGAAAGCGTGCCGAGCCGGGCGGCCATCCAGCCTGTATTGTCGTCAGTCACGCCGGTGTGAACGTCTCCGGCGGCGCTCCTATCCGAGCTTTCCGAGCAAATCGAGCATTTCCGGCGGCACGTCCTCGGCAAGCGTGCGCTGGTAGGCCGAGCGCAGGGCCTGGCCGACTTCGGGCGCAGGCTGGCGCCTGCGCTTCTGCGGTGCGGAGGGTTTCAGGGGATCGCTCTCAGTCTCTTCGGGGGACCTGCGCCGGCGCTCGCCGTCTCGTTCTTCCTCAAAGCTCAACGGAACCACCCCTCACGCGGCACGCGCCGCGCCCGCTCATCCTGTGTCTTCCGGGCCCTGTCGACCGGCTCCAGCGCCGCCGTCCCCGCCGACCGGACCCAATAGTTGGCGCGGCGAAATAATCCGCCGACGCGGCCATGGAAACAAAAAACTCGGCCATTGGTTCCACGCTTCGACGAGCCGCGCGGACGGGTCCTTTCCCGGCCCGCGAATCGCCGTTCGAGTCCGTACCGGCGGGCTTGCAATGCGGGGGACGGCCAACCAATAGGCAGCCCTGGACCGAATGTAAGGAGTCGCAACGATCATGTCGCTTGGCCAGGAACTCGCCCCCCATCTCCCATTCCTCCGCCGCTACGCGCGCGCGCTGACGGGGAGCCAGGCGCATGGCGACGCCTTCGTCCGCGCGACGCTCGAGGCGATCGTCGCCGCGCCGGGGGATTTTCCGCGCGACGTCGATCCGCGGCTCGGTCTCTACCGGACCTTCCACGCAATCTGGTCCTCCGCGAATATCGAGGAGGATCCCAACGGCTCGGACGGCAGCGATCCCGAAAGCATCGCCAAGGCGCGGCTGGCGCGCATCACCCCGCTTTCGCGGCAGGCGCTGCTGCTGACCGCGATGGAGGGATTCACCTCGGAGGATGCAGGCTATCTGATCGGGGCGGCGCCCGAAGAGGTCGATGCCCTCGTTACCGAAGCGCTCGCCGAAATCGAGCGCCAGACGCGGGCCGAGGTGCTGATCATCGAGGACGAGCCGATCATCGCGATGGACATCGAGACGATCGTCCGCGATCTCGGCCACTCCGTCACCGGCGTCGCCGTCACCCGCGACGAAGCGGTCGCGCAGGCGATGGCCCGGCGGCCGGGCCTGGTGCTGGCCGATATCCAGCTCGCCGACGACAGCTCCGGCATCGACGCGGTCAAGGACATCCTCGCGGAATTCCAGGTCCCGGTGATCTTCATCACCGCCTTTCCCGAGCGCCTGCTGACCGGGGAGCGGCCGGAGCCGACCTTCCTGATCACCAAGCCCTTCCAGCGCTCGACGGTCAAGGCGGCGATCGCCCAGGCCCTGTTCTTCGATACCGCGACGATTCCGGCCTGAGGCGGGAACCGGCCCGCGAGGCAGGCGTTGCCCGAAACGAATGGAACTCGCGGGGATTTTCGAAGCATGAACGACGGGCCGGAGCATATCTCGACGACCGAAGCCCGGGCGGGCACGACGCCGCGGATGACGCGCTACGTGCTGGGCTGGGGCCTGCTCCTGGTCGTCGTCGCGTTCGTGCTGATCTATTTTTTCGCCCGCTGATCCCTACATCTAAGGAGGGGAGGCGCCGCACCGGCGCCGCCGCAAGCATGACCATCTTCACGTTCGAATATGGATTGGGGGCCTGATGGCAGGCGAGCAGCCGCTAGAGCTGGACGAAGCGGACATCGGCCCCGCGGCCGAGCCCGTCCCGCTGCCGGACAACGAGTTCAAGGACCAGCTCGCACAGGTCATCCCGCATCTGCGCGCCTTCGGCCGGTCGCTTTCGGGAAGCCGCGACCTCGCCGACGACCTCGTCCAGGAGACGCTGCTCAAGGCCTGGGCGGCGCGCAAGCGGTTCCAGGCGGGCACCAATATGCGCGCCTGGACCTTCATCATCCTCAGGAACCTGTTCCTCAGCCAGATGCGCCGCGCCCGCTTCAAGGGCGATTGGGACGAGATCACCGCCTCGAAGCTGCTCGCCGCGCCGGCCAGCCAGGACCGCCACGTTGAGCTCTCAGACATGCAGCGCGCCTTGCTCCATCTGCCGCAGCCCCAGCGCGAGGCGCTGATTCTCGTCGGTGCCGGCGGCTTCGCCTACGAGGAGGCGGCGGAGATTTGCGGCTGCGCGGTCGGGACGATCAAGAGCCGAGTGGCCCGCGGCCGCGTCGCACTCGAGAATCTGCTGGCCGACGGCAAGCTCCCCTCGCGCCGCGAGCACGAGACGGATCCGAACCAGAGCGCCCTGCAGTCGATCATGAGCGAGGTGGACGACCTCTCGAAGGATAGGGATCCCGGCGGGCATCTGGGCGAGGATTGAGTCAGGCGTCATCCTGACGAGAGTCAGGATCCATGGACACCACCGGGAGCGATTTTCTGCAATCTCTCCGGTTCGTGGATGCCGGGTCAAGTCCGGCATGACGGCTTCCGGCAAAGTCCGCTCCGACGGCGCCGCTCAGTCCAGCCGGGCGAGCAGGTCCTCGAACGTGCGCAGCGAACGGATTTCCCCGTCCATCTGGAACGCCTGGCGCAATGCGTTGCCGACGCCGGCGTGAACGGTGGGCGGAGCCACCTTCACGAACCGCCGGGCCGGGGCATTGGTCATCGCATCACGTCTCGAGTTCAGTGTATCCACGGATGCGTCAACGTATGTTAGCGCGCCGGGTTGCAATAGTTGCGGGCGGAGAACGGATCGGATCCGGCCTGTTGTATGGATGAAACACAAAGTAAACGGCAGGTTAACGACGCACTCGTCCGGGCGCGCGCGCACTCGCCTTTCCTGAGGCAGCAGCTGGAGGCGCAACCCCTCGTCGCCGCCGCGCTGGAAGCGGGTCGCCTGAACGAGGCGCTGGCCGCGGCGCGCAGCGGTTCCGAGGCGGAGGATCCGATGACGGCGATG
Organism: Allosphingosinicella sp.; assembly: GCA_035628635.1. Lineage (GTDB taxonomy): Bacteria > Pseudomonadota > Alphaproteobacteria > Sphingomonadales > Sphingomonadaceae > Allosphingosinicella. The sequence goes on along the minus strand of DASPJJ010000013.1, from coordinate 32,061 downwards.
CGGCGTGCGCGCAGCGGAGCCGCCCTCGTCCTTGCTGTCGGGGATCTCGCCGGGCTGCTGCCTCTGGAGAGCGTGGTCAAGACGCTCTCCGACGTCGCCGACGAGGCCCTCCGCCGCGCCGTGGCGGCGGCGATGGCCGAACGGACGCCAGGCGAGGAAGGCCGGGGGTTCGCGGTCGTCGCGCTCGGCAAGCTGGGCAGCCGCGAGCTCAATTATTCGTCCGACGTCGATCTCCTCTTCCTGTTCGATCCCGCCGCGCTGCCGCTGAGGCCGCGCGAGGATGTCGGCGAGGGCGCCGTCAGGATCGGCAAGCGCATCGTCGAGATGCTCCAGAAACGCACCGAGGGCGGCTACGCCTTCCGCGTCGACCTGCGCCTCAGGCCGTCGCCGGAGGTCACTCCGATCGCGCTGCCGCTGGGGGCGGCGATCGGCTATTACGAATCCTCGGCGCTGCCCTGGGAGCGGGCGGCGTTCATCCGCGCCCGCTTCGTCGCCGGGGACGAAGGGCTCGGCCGCTATTTTCTGGAGGCGGTCCATCCCTTCGTCTGGCGCCGAAGCCTCGATTTCGGAGCGATCGGCGAGATCCAGTCGATCACCCGCCGAATCCGCGACCATTACGCGCAGGTCCAGGCCTTCGGCCCCGGCTACGACCTGAAGCGCGGCCGCGGCGGAATTCGGGAGGTGGAGTTCTTCGCGCAGGTGCACCAGCTCGTCCACGGCGGCCGCGATCCCCGGCTGCGCGCGCCCGCGACGCTCGAGGCTCTCGCCGCGCTGGCCCAGGCCGGGCGTATCGACGCGTCCGACGCGGACGCGCTGGCGGGCGCATACCGGCTGTTGCGGACGATCGAGCATCGTCTGCAGATGGTGGAGGACCGTCAGACCCATGAGCTGCCGCGCGATCCGGCGGCCCTCGACAATGTCGGGCGGCTGCACGGCGTCGCAGACGGACCGGCGCTGCTGGCGTTGATCGAGCCCGCCGTGGGGCGCGTGGCGAGCGCCTATGACGCGCTCGACGGCGGCGAAGGCGATCTCCTCCCGGAAGCCCCGGAGCCGCTGCAGGCCCGGCTGGCGGAGGCGGGCTTCGGCGACTTCGTCGCGGCACGGCTCAGGATCGAAGGCTGGCGCTCGGGCAAGATGCGTTCGCTGAGGACCCACGCGGCGCGCAGCGCCTTCGAGGCGATGCTGCCGGTCCTCGTCGAGGCTTTCGGCAGGGCGCCGGATCCGATGCGCGCGATGAACCGCTTCGACCAGCTGGTCGAGCGCCTGCCGACGGGCGTCAACTTCTTCCGCCTGCTCGAGGCGCAGCCGGCGCTGACCCGGATCCTCGCCACCGTCCTCAGTCACGCCCCCGCTCTGGCCGAGCAGCTCGGCCGCCGGACGGAGCTGCTGGACACCCTGATCGACGCCAGCGCCTTCGCCCCGGTGCCGCCGGTGGATGAGCTGGTCGCCGCCTTCGCCCGGCCGGACCGCGACGACGAGGATTATCAGATGGTGCTCGACCGCGTGCGGCGGGGGGTCAACGAGCGCCGCTTCGCGCTCGGCGTCCAGCTCGTCGCGGCGCACCGCGATCCGATCGAGGTCACCGAGGGCTATTCGCGGGTCGCCGAGGCGGCGGTCAACGTGCTCGCCGACGCCGCCGTCGCGGAGTTCGAGCGAATCCATGGGCGGGTGCCGGGCTCGGAGCTGCTGGTTCTCGGCCTCGGCCGGTTCGGCGGCGAGGCGCTGACCCATGCCTCGGACCTCGACCTCGTCTATCTGTTCAGCGGCACGCACGAGGCGGAATCGGACGGCGCCAGGCCGCTGCGCGCCACCGATTATTTCAACCGCCTCGCGCCGCGCGTCACCGCCGCGCTCTCGGTGCCGACCGCCGCGGGGCCGCTCTACGACGTCGATACCCGGCTGCGCCCTTCCGGTACGGACGGGCTGCTCGCCATCTCGCTGGAAAGCTTCGAGCTTTATCAGAGCGAGCAGGCGTGGACCTGGGAGCATATGGCGCTGCTCCGGGCGCGGCCGCTTTACGGGTCAGAGGGGGCGAAAGCGGCCCTGCGCGAGGCGATCCTCGGCGTGCTGGACCGGCCGCGCGACCCGGCGGCCTTGGTCGCCGACGCCGTCCGGATGCGCGCCGAGATCGCCGCCCACAAGCCCCCTTCGGGACCGCTCGACGTCAAGCTCGTGCCCGGCGGGCTGGTCGATCTCGAATTCGCGGTTCACGTCCTCCAGCTCCGACACCGGGTCGGCTTCGATCCCCATCTCGAGACGGCGCTCGCCGCTCTCGCCGAAGCGGGGCTCGTCCCTCCCGACGTCGATCCGGCGCTGCGACTGCTCAGTCGGATGCTGGTCATGTTCCGGCTCGTCGCGCCCGCGCTGCACGCGCCGCCGCCGGCGACGCGTCCGCTCGTCGCGGAGGCGTGCGGCGTGGGCGATTGGGACGCGCTCCTTGCAGCCTATGAGGATGCGCGGCAGAGGGTGACGGGCTTGTGGCGCGCAGTTCAGGAAGGGTGAGGCGATGGTGAACGAGGGGGATCCGGTTCCGGACGTGAAGCTGGAGGCGATGGACGGGCGCATCATCAGCCCCGCCGACTTCAAGGGCAATAAGCTCGTCCTCTATTTCTACCCGAAGGACGACACCTCCGGCTGCACGGCCGAGGCGCAGGCGTTCAGCGCCCTCGCCGGCGAGTTCGAGAATGCGGGGACGTGGCTGCTCGGCGTGTCCAGGGACCCGGCCAAGAGCCATCAGAAGTTCACCGACAAATACGGCCTCAGCGTCCCGCTCGCGTCCGACACCAATGGCTCGGTCTGCGAGGCGTTCGGGACGTGGACCGAAAAATCGATGTACGGGCGCAAATATATGGGCATCGAACGCGCGACCTTCCTGGTCGACCGCGACGGCGTGGTGAAAAGGGTCTGGCGCAAGGTGAAGGTGCCGGGGCACGCCGAGGAGGTGCTGGAAGCGGCCCGGGAGCTGCCCTGACCGGAACGCGCGCGCCCGCCCGTCGTTGATGCGCCAGGTGTTGCGTACGGAGTGCTGTCGATGGACCGCAGGCTCAAGATCCCCGCTTTCGCAGGCTTGATCCTCGCCGGAATGGCGGGCGGCGTCGCGCTCGGCGAGAGCGCCATCGACCAGATCAATCCGATCTATTTCCAGGGCGCCGCCGTCCATCCGCGCGACCGCGGCGCGGCGCTCGACCCCAACGCGCTGCACGCTCAGGCGACGCGCTTCGCCGAATATTATGGATGGGAGGAGGGGCAGGCCGCGCGGGCGGCCGACTGCTTCGGCTGCCCTGCGATCGCGGCGCGCGACGCATTTGCCGAGGTTCCGCCCATCCAATATGCGGTGGCCGAAACGGTCTGGAGCGAGCCACCGCAATATGTGGCGGAGGAGGAACCCGCGCCCGCCGAGCAGGCCGACGCGGCGAGCGACGTCGAGCTCTATGCCGGGTTCCAGATCGAGGAGAAGCCGGCCGAGGGCGAGGCGGTCGACCTCGCCGCCGCCGAGCAATAAGCGTCGCCTCGCGCGGACGCGGCGGCTAGAGCCGGCGCGTGACCAGCGTCGCCTTCGCCTGCCGATCCGTGCTCCTCGCCTCAGACCCGCGCGAGAAGGTGCGCCGCGCCCGTTCGACCGCCCGCGCGTGGCGAGGCGGGGCCCTTGCCCACGCGTTCGACGTCGCCATGCCCGAGCGGCCGGCGCGGCCCGAACGACCCGAGCTGGTGCCGCCCAACCGGATGCCGAAGCGGGGCCGCGGCGGCTCGGAGCGAGGACGCATCGCGATGCTGCACGCGCTTGCCCATATCGAATTCGGGGCGATCGACCTCGCCTTCGACATGGCCGGCCGCTTCGGCGCGACCTTCCCGCCCGCCTTCGTCCAAGACTGGCTCGCGGTCGGGGCGGACGAGGCGATCCACTTCGCCCTGCTCGACCGGCGCCTGCGCGCGCTCGGCTCCTTCTACGGCGCGCTCCCGGCACATGACGGCCTCTGGGATGCGGCGGCGGAAACCGCCCACGACGTGCTCGCCCGGCTGGCGGTGGTGCCGATGGTCCTGGAAGCGCGCGGCCTCGACGTGACGCCCGCCACGGTCGAGCGGTTCGAAGGGGCCGGGGACAAGCGCTCGGCGGCGATCCTGGGGCGCATCTACAGCGACGAAATCCGCCATGTTTCGATTGGCACCCGCTGGTTCAAAACCGCCTGCGAATCGCAGGAAATCGCGGTTGTTTCGCACTGGCAACGGCTGGTGCGCCATCACTTCCGCGGGGCGCTAAAGCCCCCGTTCAACGACTCGGCGCGCGACGAAGCCGGTCTGTCCCGCGAATTCTACACAGGGGTGGACGCGGGAAGCTTTGCTTAACAGTCTGCCATCCACACGTCGCGGGTGGGCACTTCCGACGCGGAAAACAGGGGCGAAAGTCCTGAAAATTCAGAGGGTCGCCGTTGCGGGCCATTAGCCGCCGCATACGACGTCCGGGGAAGATGATGACGACTACGGTCCAGACTGCCAACGCGGGGCTCGCGACACGGTTCCGCAACCTCTTCAAACCGCGCGATATTTTCTTCCACGATGGCAAGAGCCTGCGGCGCGTCAGCGTCGGCTCGCGCATCCAGGTCGCCGCCTGCCTCGCAGCCCTCGTCCTGCTCACCTGGTCAGCTTTCGCGACCCTGCGCATCGTCTCCGCCGCGGGATCCGTCGAGGCAGAGGTCGCGCAGATGGAGGCGCAGGTCGCCGAGATGGAGCAGCGCCTCGTCGAGATCCGCCGGCAGGCCGAACAGCGTGCCGCCGTGCTCGAGCAGCGCCAGGCCTTCCTCGACGCCCTCATCTCCGGCGAGGAGGATCCCGACCGGCTCGCCGCCATGCTGCCGCGCCGCGCCGAAGCGGCTCAGGCCGAGCCCGCCGCCGAAGCCTATGCCGAAGTCGAGGGACGGCAGACCGTGTTCGTCGAACGCGCCCAGGACACCGCCCGCGAGCGCATCGTCGAGACCGCGCAGCAGATCCGCCGCCTCGGCCTCAACCCGGCGCGCTTCCTCGGCCGCGGCGGTCCGCTCGAGGAGGTCGAGACTCCGGCCAATACCGATCCGCGCTTCCGCCAGCTGTTCGTCGCCTGGCGGCAGCTCGACCAGCTCGAGGCCGGCATCATCGCCATCCCGTCCGGCCGCCCGGTCGCGACCGGCGTCAACTTCACCAGCGGGTTCGGCGTCCGCTCCGATCCGTTCCGGGGCAGCGCCGCGATGCACGGCGGCATCGACCTCGCCGGGCCGATCGGCACGCCGGTCTATGCCACCGCCGACGGCATCGTCGGCCGCGCCGAGTGGAACAGCGGCGGCTACGGCAACCTCGTCGAGATCAATCACGGCCAGGGCATCCAGACCCGCTACGGCCACCTTTCGCGGCTGGTCGCCCGCCCCGGCCAGCGCGTCCGCCGCGGCGAGCTGGTCGGCCTGATGGGCTCGACCGGCCGTTCGACCGGCAGCCACCTTCATTACGAGGTCCGGATCGACGGTCGCGCGGTCAACCCGGTGCCCTTCATCCAGAACGCCAGCGCGCGCATGCCGCAGCGCACCGCCGCAGCGGCTCCGACCGTCGCACAGGGCGGCCCGCCTCAGCCGGCGCGCTGAACTTCTTCGAGTAAGGGGGAGGAAAGGCCTCGCCGGCGACGGCGGGGCCCTTCGCCGGGATGACGGTCTTGCGCGGCTACCAGGCCACGCGGACCGTCACTTCCCCCGCTTCTTGCGGTGGCTTTCCATATCGAGGACCATGTTCGCGTCGCCCTCCGGCAGCAGGCCGAGGCGGCGGGCGACCTCCTGATAGGCTTCGGCCTCGCCGCCGAGGTCGCGGCGGAAGCGGTCCTTGTCGAGCTTCTCGCCGGACGCCATGTCCCACAGGCGGCAGCCGTCGGGGCTGATTTCGTCGGCGAGGATGGTCCGGGCGTAGTCGTTCTCCCAGATCCGGCCGAACTCGAGCTTGAAGTCGACCAGGCGGATCCCGATCCCGGCGAACAGGCCGCACATGAAGTCGTTCACGCGCACCGCCATGTCGGCGATGTCGTTCATCTCCTCCTGGCTGGCCCAGCCGAAGCAGGCGATATGCTCGTCGGCGATCATCGGATCGGCGAGCGCGTCGTCCTTGTAATAATATTCGATGATCGTGCGCGGGAGCTGGGTACCCTCCTCGATGCCGAGCCGGGTCGAGAGGGTGCCGGCGGCGACGTTCCTCACCACCACCTCGATCGGGATGATCTCGACCTGGCGGATCAATTGCTCGCGCATGTTGAGGCGGCGGATGAAGTGGGTCGGGACGCCGATCTGGCCGAGCAGGGTGAAGATATGCTCGGAGATGCGGTTGTTGAGCACTCCCTTGCCGTTGATCGTGCCGCGCTTCTGCGCGTTGAAGGCGGTTGCGTCGTCCTTGAAATACTGGATGAGGGTGCCCGGCTCCGGCCCCTCGTAGAGGATCTTGGCCTTGCCCTCGTAAATCTGGCGGCGGCGGGACATGCGCGAAAAGCCTCCGGCTGGACACTGGGAACGGGGCGCCCCCGGGAAAGGACCGGCTCTATATAGGACCCCTCCCCACAGGGCAAACGAGACGGCAGCCGCCGCTGCTCAGGTAACCTTGCCGCGCACGGCGAAGCGCGGCTCGCGCCAGCGCTCGGTCGCGAGGATCTCGGCGCAGATGTCGACGGCACGCCAGACGTCCTCGAACCGGAGGTAGAGGGGGGTAAGGCCGAAGCGGGCGACGTCGGGCGCGCGAAAGTCGCCGATCACCTCGGCCTCGATCAAGGCCTGGATGATCTCGAACGCATTTTCGTGGCGGAAGCTGATGTGGCTGCCGCGCTGCGCCGGATCGCGCGGGGAGATGCAGGCCATTTGCGGGCAGCGCTCCGCCATCAGCCGGTCGAACAGGCCGAACAAGGCGACCGACTTCTCCCACAGCGCGTCCATGTCCACGCCTGCGAACGCGTCGAGCCCGCTTTCGAGCGCCGCCATGCCCAGCACCGGCGGCGTGCCCGCGAGGAACCGCGCGATGCCCGGAGCGGGCGCGTAATCGTCGGTGAAGGCGAAAGGGGCGGCGTGGCCCATCCAGCCGCGCAACGGGCTGACCAGCCGCTCCTGGAGATGCTCGGCGACATAGAGGAAGGCTGGCGCGCCGGGACCGCCGTTCAGATATTTGTAACCGCAGCCGACGGCGAGCTCGGCGCCGTCGCGGTTGAGGTCGAGCGGCACCGCGCCCGCGCTGTGGCTGAGGTCCCAGACGGTGAGCGCGCCGGCGGCCCTCGCGCGCGCGGTGAGGCGCGCCATGTCGAAGCGGTCCGCGCTCTTGTAGTGGACGTGGGTGAGGAGCAGCAGATTGGTGTCGGCGCCGAGTCGCGCATCGATCTCGCCGCGCGGGGCGATGTCGAGGCGCAGGCCGGTGAGATCGGCGGCACCGGAGGCGATGTGGAGGTCGGTGTGGAAGTTGCCGGCCTCGGTGAGGAGCGCCGGCCGGCCCGACAGCTTCGCCGCGGCGACCAGCAGCTTATAGAGGTTCACCGAAGTCGAATCGGCCACGATCACCTCATGCGGCCTGGCGCCGATCAGGGCGGCGACCTTCGCGCCGATGCGCTGCGGCGCCTCGATCCAGCCGGCCTCGTTCCAGCTGCGGATCAGCCGCTCGCCCCATTCCTGCTCGACCGTCGCACGCAGCCTCCCGACAGCCGCGCGCGGCAAAACGCCGAGCGAGTTGCCGTCGAGGTAGATGAGCCCATCGGCAATGGCGAAACGGTCGCGTGTCGCGCGCAGCGGGTCGGCGGCGTCCAGCGCCTGCGCGTCGTCCAGCGTCATCGGCGAAGGGCCCGCTCGATCTCCTCCACCGCGGCGGTCCAGGCGGCGGTGCCGGGAGAGATCAATTCGACATGACCGGTCCGGTCGATCATCCGCACGCGCACGCGGTCGCCGGCGGCGCGCATCGGGCGGGCATAGCCTTCGGCATAAGCCGTCGGGATGATCCGGTCCTGGAGCCCGTTGATCAGCACCTGGCGGACTCCGATCGGCGCGAGGCGCGGCACCGAGGTCTCGGCGAAGCGGCCGCCGGAGATCCGGGCGATCACCTCCGTGCCGCAGCCGCTTCCGGGCGGCCGGGCGGCCTCCTCGAGGTCGGGGAGGCCGCCGAGGCTGATCACGGTGCGGATCGCAAGCGGGTCCTGGGTGCGCAGCGGCGAGCCGGCGGGGAGCTTGGGCCGCGCCGCGAGCCACAGAGCGAGATGTCCGCCCGCGCTGTGGCCGACCGCGACCAGGTGCGAAAGATCGAGGCGGTAGCGCGGGGCATGGTCTCTCAGCGCATCCGCCGCCGCCGCCGCATCGAGGAACGTGCCGGGAAAGCCGCCGCCCGCGCGGTCGACGCCGCGATAGTCGATGTTCCAGACGGCGATGCCGCGGCCGCGCAGGTCGGCCGCGATCCAGTCCATCAGGCGCCGGTCGGCGATCTCGGTCTGCCAGCATCCGCCGTGGACCATCAGGACGACCGGGTGCGGGCCGCGGCCCGGCGGCAGCCAGAGGTCGATCACCTGCATCGAGTCGTCGCCGTAGCGGATGGTGGCGTCGGCCTGCGGGCGCGGACGCTCGGTGAGGTCCGGCCAGGCCATCAGGCCGTCGGGCCCGCGGCCGGCCGGAACGGGCGCTTCGCTCGCCATCGTGCACCCGGTTAGGGCCGCCGTGGCGAGTGCGGCAAGAGCCTTGGCAGCGAAGCGGCGCATTCGGCGGCGATAGACCGGCCCCGCGCCGCTGGCAAAAGGCTCAGCAGCGGCGCCGGGGCAAGCTCCGCCACGGGGCCTCGAACTGGATGCGGTTCAAGGCGCAGAGGCCGAGGGCGATCTCCGCGATCGCGCGGCGGAAGGCATCGAGGATGGTCATCGTAATTCTCCTGAGGGACGGCGGCGTCAGGCGGCGGAGCCGGCAAACGTCACCAGAGTGAGACTGAGCGCGAACAGGCCGGCGAGAAGCTGGCCCGGGACGCGCCCGGCGAGGGAGCCGCCGCGCCGAAGCGATGCGGCGGCGGCGGCGAGGCTGTTTCCGAACCATTCGGAAAACTGATCGTGATTATCGGCCCAGACCTGAGCGTCATAAAGGTCGCGCATCGTCTTTCTCCCCATTTTGCGAGAGCCGGACCGGCCGGCTGCAGCTGCTACATGGCCTCTGCCAGCTCCTTGCGCCAACGAAACGCTCGACAGTTCACATAAGCCTAGCTTATCAAGTGCCATGCGCAGGCTGCCTCCTCTATCGGCTGTGAAGGTGTTCGAAGCGGCTGCGCGCCACGAGAACTTCACCCGCGCCGCGGCCGAGCTGGGCATGACCCAGGCGGCGGTCAGCTACCAGATCAGGCTGCTCGAGGACCGGCTCGGCGTGCCCCTGTTCCTGCGCTCCAAGCGCCGCGTGACCCTGAGCGAGGCGGGTCGGCGCGCGGGACCCTTGGTCGCGCGTGCGTTCGACACCCTCGCGGACGCCTTCGGCTCGGTCGTGTCCGAGGACGAGAACGTCCTTGCCATTTCGACCACCCAGACCTTCGCTTCGAACTGGATCGCCCCGCGGCTCGGCGCCTTCCAGCTCGCCCGGCCCGAGCTCGCGGTGCGCCTGCATACCGAGAATCGGGTGATCGACTTCGCCCGCGAGGAGATCGACGTCGCGATCCGCAGCACGTCGGGCGCCGGCGAATGGCCGGGGCTAAGGTCTCACTTCATGTTCCGGCTACATTCCACGCCGGTGGCGACGCCCGCCTTCCGCGACGCGCACGGGATCGCCGCTCCGGGGGACATGCTGCGGGTCCCGCGGCTGACCCCCGACGACGTCTGGTGGTCGATGTGGCTGCGCACCGCCGGCCTGCCGGTGCCCGACGAGCGAGCGACCGCCGGGATACGCTTCGACGCGCAGGCCATGGAGGGGCAGGCAGTCCTCGCGGGCGCCGGAGTCGCGATGCTGACACCCTTATTCTGGCGCCCCGAGCTAGCCAGCGGCCGGCTCGTCCAGCTGTTCGACGCCGTCAGCGTCAGCGAGACCGCCTATTGGCTGGTCTATCCCGAGCACCGCCGCAACCAGGCGAAGATCCGCGCCTTCCGCGATTGGATCCTCGCCGAGGTCGAGGCGATGAAGGCGACCGAGCCGGAGGAGATTTTCGCTCCGGCGGCCGCCTGACCGCCCCTTCCCGGAAGGGTGCGGATCAGTCCGCCGCTCGCGCCGCCGCCGGCTCGTCCGCCGGCGCAGCCAGCGGCGTTTCCGCGGCCTCGGCGCTTCGGAAGAAGCGGCGGCGGATCCAGCGGACCAGCAGGAAGACCGCCAGGCCGAGCAGGATCCAGGGCAGCAAGGTTACCAGCAGTACGAACAGCACCGACGCGCCGCCCAGGAAATTGTCCCAGGCATCGCTGAGCGACTCGCCGAGCGGGCGGCGGGGCTGCGGGCCGGGGACGAGGTGGCCGGAGCCGTAGACGAACGTCATCGGCGTCGTCGCGAGCGATTCCTGGGCCTCGGCCCGATTCTGCTCGGCGGCGCTGATCGACGCGCGCAGCTGCTGGGCCTGATATTCGAGGTCGGACTTCTCGCCCGCTCCGAGCCGGCCGCGCAGCCGCGCCTCGATCCGGGCGAGCTCCTCGCGCATCTCGGCGATCGAGCGCCCGGCCTGGCGGATGGAGGTGCCGACGTCCGTTCCGCTGATCTCGTTCTCGACGAGCATCCCGTCCGCCTGGGTCACCATGCCGACCGCTTCTCGACCGAAGATGCGGGCGATGCTCGGGTCGAGCTTGAAGGAGAGCCGCGCCTCGATATTCTCGTCGTCGTGGCGGCGGTAGAGCATGCCTGTGATCCGGCAGCGATTGACGCCGAGCGCCTCGCAGCGGGCGGCATGCTGCTCCTGGACCGTCGCAATCCGGTCGGCCGCGAGGCGGAAGGCGTAGCGGTAATTGAAGGCGACGCCGGGGGCGGCGGTCGGAGAGACGGCCGGCCCCGCGGCAGACCGCTGAGCGGCGGACGAGGTCATCGGCGCCGGTGCCGAAGCGTCGGTCGCCTCGCCCATCGCATTGGAGACCGAACCTTCGCCCGAGTCGCGGGGCGGTTCGCTCCGCTCATAGCTACCGCCGCAGGCGGAAATCGCGAGGAAAAGGGGGACGAGAGCGAGCAACCGGCGCATGGACAGCCTCCCTGTTTTTTATATGTCTACCACGAAGGTTGAGAAGGCGCAACTGCGGCCGGCTCCGCATCGCCGCTGCGACGGCGGTGCCAGCGGGCCGCGAGAACGACGAGCAGGATGATCGCTCCCCAGGGGAGCAGGACGCCGAAGACGAGCAGCAACGCCGCGAAGCTGCGGGTGGTCAATGTGGCGACCTGCGCCAGCGAGGAGGCGAAGGGGTTGCGCTCCCGCACGGCCGACGCGGGCGCACCCGTCGGCTCGTAAGCGATCGCGATCCGCGACATGGTGACCCGGCCGCGCATCTCCGCCAGCCAGGTGCGTGCGGCGTCGAGATCTTCCTGCGCCTGATTGATCGCGCGCTCCGCCTCGACCGCCTGCTGGATATTGCCGCTGCGCGTTTCGAGCAGCGCCGAGAGGCGGCGGATGAGCGTCTCGCGGGTGCGGATCCGCGCCTCGGAATCGATCATCTGGCGGGAGATGTCCTCGGCGGCGATCTGGCGGTCGACGGTTTCGGCGCCCGCGGCGCCGGCGGCGGCTCCGAGGTGCTGGCCGAACTGATGAGCGAGGGCGGTGGCGACCTGAAGCTCGAGCGCGGCGCCCGGCTGCTCGACCGGTGCGCCGCCGCCATAGCCGTGGTCGCGCACGGGAGGTCCGGTCCGGGGTTCGCTGCGCCGCATCGAGACCACCCTGCAGCGCGCCTCGCCCAGCTCCAGGCAGAGCTGGAGGTGCCGCTCCTGCAGCCCGGCGAGGGCGCCCGAGGGGATTCTGAAACGATAGCCGTAGCTGTAGGCGATGCGCGGCGCGGTCTCGCGGATGATGCCGCCCTGGGCCTCGGGGTCATACCCGGCCTTCGGCAACGACACGGCCCGGTCGGGCGGCGGAGGCGGCGTGGGAGCCGGCGGCACGGGGACGTTCGTGCCCATCGTCGGCATGGAGGGGAGCGCAGCGTCCATCGTGCGTAATTGCGTGGTCGACTCAAGGGGCGGCGTCCGCCGCTGTTCCGAGAGGGCCACGAGGCCAATCGCGCCGCCGGTGACGGCGATGGCGGCGGCGAGCAGGAGCGGGCGGCGCATGGTCAATCTCCTTGGTCTGTATGTAACAATATCACATAACATTTCTCCGCCGCAATAGGTCCTCGCGCGCCGTTCCCGCCGCTGCTAACGATGCGACATGTCCGAACATGATACGGTCATCGACGCGTCGTTCGATGACGCCCTCTCCCAGCGTTACCTCGTCTACGCACTCTCGACGATCACCGCCCGGTCGCTGCCCGACGTCCGCGACGGCCTCAAGCCGGTCCATCGGCGACTGCTCTGGGCGATGCGGCTGCTGCGGCTCGACCCGGCGGCGGGCTACAAGAAATGCGCCCGCGTCGTCGGCGACGTGATCGGCAAATATCATCCGCACGGCGACCAGTCGGTCTACGATGCGATGGTCCGCCTCGCCCAGACCTTCTCGCTGCGCTACCCTTTGGTCGACGGCCAGGGCAATTTCGGCAATGTCGACGGCGATAACGCCGCTGCGATGCGCTACACCGAGGCCCGCCTCACCGCCGTTGCCGGCGAGCTGATGGCCGGCCTCGACGAAGGCACGGTCGACTTCCGGCCGACCTACAATGGCGAGGAGGACGAGCCCGAAGTCTTTCCGGGACTGTTCCCGAACCTGCTCGCCAACGGCGCCAGCGGCATCGCGGTCGGGATGGCGACCTCCATCCCACCCCACAATCTGGACGAGCTCGTCCGCGCGGCAGACCATCTGATCGACAATCCCAGGGCCGAGGACCGCGCGCTGATGGATTTCGTCGCCGGGCCGGACTTCCCCACCGGCGGGGTGATCGTCGACGGAGCCGAGGCGATCGCCGGCGCTTATGCGACGGGGCGCGGCGCCTTCCGGGTCCGGGCGCGCTGGACGGTCGAGGATCAGGGGCGGGGGACCTGGGCGGCGGTGATCAACGAGATCCCCTATCAGGTGCCGAAATCGAAGCTGATCGAGCAGATCGCGGCCCTGGTCTCCGAGAAAAGGCTGCCGATCCTCGCCGACGTCCGCGACGAATCGGACGAAGCGATCCGGATCGTGCTCGAACCGCGCAGCCGCACCGTCGAGCCCCAGATGTTGATGGACAGCCTGTTCCGGCTGACCGACCTCGAGGTCCGCGTCCCGCTCAACCTCAACGTCCTCGACGCCGACCGGACGCCGCGGGTGATGAGCCTCGGCCAGGCGCTCAGGGCGTGGCTCGACTTCCAGTTCGAGGTGCTGGTCCGCCGCTCGCGGCACCGGATCGCGAAGATCGACGACCGGCTTGAGCTGCTCGAAGGCTTTCTCGTCGCCTATCTGAACCTCGACCGGGTGATCGAGATCATCTGCACCGAGGACGAGCCCAAGCCGGTGCTGATCGCCGAGTTCGCGCTATCCGACCGCCAGGCCGAGGCTATCCTCAACATGCGGCTGCGCTCGCTGCGCAAGCTCGAGGAAATGCAGATGCGCCGGGAGCGCGACGACCTCACCGCGGAGCGCGAGGAGCTGCAGAAGCTGGTCGATTCGCCCGCGCGGCAGCGGACCCGCCTCAAGAAGGACCTCGCCCGCCTGCGCGCCCGCTACGGCGAGGGCACGGAGCTCGGCCGCCGCCGCACTTCCATCGAGGAAGCGGGGCCGGCGCGGGAGATTCCGCTCGAGGCGATGATCGAACGGGAGCCCATTACGGTCATCATGTCCGAGCGCGGCTGGATCCGGGCGATGAAGGGCCATGTCGAGCTCTCCAATCCCGAGGCGCTGAAGTTCAAGGAGGGCGACGGCCCGCGCTTCTTCTTCCACGCCCAGACGACGGACAAGCTGCTCCTCGCCGCGGCCAACGGCCGCTTCTACACCCTCGCCGCCGACAAGCTGCCGGGCGGGCGCGGCTTCGGCGAGCCGGTCCGCCTGATGATCGACGTGGAGGGGGAGGGGAGCTTCGTCGCGCTGATGCCGGCAATGCCGAGCGCCAAGCTATTGCTCGCCTCGTCCGACGGGCGCGGCTTCGTCACGTCGGCCGCCGGCGTGGTCGCCGAGACGCGAAAGGGCAAGCAGATCGTCAATCTCCGCCCGGGCGCGCGGCTGGCTACAGTCAGACACATCCGTCCTTCCGACGACTATGTCGCGGCGATCGGCGAAAACCGGAAGATGGTCGTTTTTCCGCTCGCGGACCTGCCCGAGATGGCGCGCGGCTCCGGCGTCCAGCTCCAGCGCTACCGCGACGGCGGCCTTTCCGATGTGGTCGGCTTCAGGTTCGCCGAGGGCCTTTCCTGGCCGATGGGCGGGGAGAGCGGCCGGATGCGCACCGAGGCGGACCTCAATCCCTGGCGGACTGCGCGCGGCGCGGCCGGCCGGATGGCGCCCAACGGCTTCCCGCGTTCGAACATGTTCGCGCCCTGATGGAGCGGATCGTCTACGATCGCATGGCGGAGATCGACGGTCGGCACTGGTGGTACCGCGCCCGCCGCGACATTCTGGAAAAGCTGATCGCCACGCGGGTGAGGCCGCCGGAGGGCGCGCGGATCCTCGAGATCGGCTGCGGCACCGGCCACAATCTCGACATGCTCGGACGCTTCGGCACCGTCGATGCGGTCGAGATGGACGATGCCGCGCGGGCCGTGGCCTCGGAACGGCTCGGACGGCCGGCCAGGATGGCGACGCTCCCGGAGCTTCAGGACGTCGAACGCACCGCTTACGATCTCATCGCGTTGCTCGACGTCCTCGAGCATGTCGAAGAGGACCTTGCCTCTCTGGCGAGCATCGCCGAGCGGCTGCGGCCGGGGGGAAAGCTGCTGCTGACGGTGCCGGCACATCCGTGGATGTGGAGCGCCCACGACGTCGTCAACCACCACAAGCGCCGCTACACCAGAAAGGGCTTCCGCCGCGTCGTCGAAGAGTCCGGCCTGAAGGTCGAGCTGCTGTCTTATTTCAACAGCCTGCTATTCCCGCTCGCCGCTGCCGCGCGCGTCGCGGGGCGGCTCATCGGCAAGGAGGACGGCGACGACAAGCTTCCGCCCGAAGCGATCAACAAGGCGCTCGAATTCCTGTTCGGGCTGGAGCGCTATGCGATCGGGCGGGTGCCGTTTCCCCCGGGGGTCTCGCTGGTCGCCATCGCTTCGCCGCTTTCCGCCTCGCCCTCTCCTGCGGGTGGGTGAGCGATGTGGCCGAGGTGCGGATGGCCGTGCGCGCGGCCGGCAATCTCCTGCACGATGTAGAGCGGCCGCCGCTTCGCCTCGATGTAGAGCCGGCCGAGATATTCGCCGATCATCCCCAGCACGAACATCTGCACCGCACCCAGGGCGACGACGACCAGCATCAATGAGGTCCAGCCCTCGGCGACGTTGCCGCTGAGCCAGCCCCAGGCGATGTAGGCCAGCAGCAGGAACGAGCCCAGCACCAGCCAGAGGCCCGCATGGCTGGCGAAGCGAAGGGGCGCGGTCGAGAAGCCGGTCACAGCGTCGAGCGCGAAGCGCACCATCTTGCCGAGCGAATATTTGGTCGTCCCGGCGTGGCGCTCCGCGCGGTCGTAGACCAAAGGCACCTGCCTGAAGCCGACCCAGGCAACCATCCCGCGGATGAAGCGGGCCTGCTCGGGCAGGCTGAGCAACGCATCGAGCGCGCGGCGGCTCATCAGCCGGAAGTCGCCGGTGTCGCGCGGGATGTCGATCTCGGCGAGCTGCGAGAGCCCTCGGTAGAAGAGCTTGGCGGTCGAGCGCTTGAAGGCCGTCTCGCCGGCGCGGGCGCGCCTGAGCCCGTAGACCACGTCGGCGCCCTGCCGCTCCATTTCGGAGATCATCGCCGGCAGCAATTCGGGCGGGTCCTGCAGGTCCGCGTCGATGATCAGGATGCGCTCGCCCGAGCACAGATCGAGGCCCGCGGTCAGCGCCAGCTGGTGGCCGTGGTTGCGCGAGAGGTTGATCGCCACCACGCGCTCGTCGCGCGCGGCCAGCTGCTGCATGATCTCCCAGCTGCGGTCGCGCGAGCCGTCATTGACGAGCACGATCTCGAACGAACGGCCGGCGACGCCCTCCGCCGCGGCCGCCGTGCGCCGGTACAGCTCCTCGAGCGAGCCTTCCTCATTGTAGCAGGGCGCGACGATCGAGAGCGAAACGGACATTCCAACCTCGGCAGGGGGGCGGGCGCCCTCCTAGACGACCGCAGGCCGCTGCGCCAGCGGGGCGAGCGGCTGCAGCGGTGGCAAATCGGAGCGGTATCCAAAGCAGGCGGCGCAACGATTGGCCGAGATCGTCATCCCGGCGGAAGCCGGGATCTCAGGACGAGGAACTTCTGCCCTCCGTGGAGGGCGCCCTTTACGTTGATCAGGGCCTACTCTCGCTGAGATCCCGGCCTTCGCCGGGATGACGTGCACTGCCTAGATGCCGCCTGAAGAAGGCGATGGCGGGGGAGACGATCTGCGCGGCGCCTAGGTCGTGGTCGCCCTCCGGGACGAGGAGCAGCTCGTGCGGGCGGCCGAGCTCGGCGAGGCGGCGGGCGAGCGCTCGGGCCTGCTCCGGCGGAGCCCGCGTGTCGGCGGCGCCGTGGACGATCAGGACGGGGCCGTCGAGGCCCGCCATGTCGCGGATCGGCGAGCGGAAGCGGATCGCCCCTTCGCTGTCGCCGGCCTCCGCGATCATGCTGGCGCCGATGGCGAGCGGAACCTGATCGTAGGCTGCGGCGAAGTCGTAGATGCCGCCGCCGAAGACCGCGGCGCGGAACTGGTCGGTGCGCGAGGCGAGCTGTGCCGCGGCGAGCCCGCCGCGGGAATAGCCGTAGACGCCAAGCCGGGCGCGATCGACGAACGGCTCGGCGGCGAAGCGCTCGGTCGCCGAGAGCAACGCCGCGAAGGTCCGCGGCCCCACGAAGTCCGCCGGCCCGGTCGACCCCCCGAAGCCGGGCTGGCTCACCGCCACGCTTGCGAAGCCCGCGCGCCCCATGGCGACCGCGACGGGCAGCATGTCGTAGGCGGTCCGCGAATAGCCCGGTACCAGCACGATCCCGGGATGCGGCCCGGGACCGTTGGGGAGCGTCAGCACCGCCTCGACCTCGCCTTCGCCCTGGCGGAAGCCGTAGCGCCGCACGAGAATTCCGCATTCGAGCCGCACCTCGATTCCTGCCTCGACCCGGTCGCGAACCGAGGGCTGCTGGGCCTCGGCGCCGCAGCCGGTGAGCAGTGCGGCAAGGATGAGCAGGAAGCGCCGTTTCACCGGCCTAGGCTGGCGAGAAAGGCTCTGTAGGCGGCGACCGTTTCCGGCTGGAGCATGACGTCGCTGTGCCCCGCGCCGCGCGCCACGAAAAGGGTCTTGCGTCCCGCGGGCAGGGGCGAGGCGTCATAGAGCGCGCGCGAGAGCCGGGGCGGCGTCGTCCGGTCGCGCGCGCCTGCGAGGATCAGAACCGGCTCCTCGATCCTCGGCATGTTCGCGAGGTTGCCCCGGCCGCGCAGCGATTGTGCGATGTCGAGCCGGACGAACATGCGCGCGGCCCCGCGCAGATTCGCATTGGCCCAGTCCTCCGTGGTCGTTGCCGAGCTTTCCAGCACCACTCCGGCGGTGGGCCGGGTGGCGGCGACGTGGCCGGCGATGAAGCTGCCGAGCGACTGGCCGTGGACGACGATGCGCGAGGCGGGCACGCCGAGGCGCGCGGTGAGATGGTCGAAGGCCGCGAGGCCGTCGCCCTCGAAGGTGGCGAGACCCGGCGTGCCTTCGCTGCGCCCATAGCCGCGATGGTCAACGATCAGCAGGTCGACGCCGAGCGGCGCGAACACCGCGGCGGTGGCCGCGCCGAAGCGCCCGATCGTGTAGCCGTTGCCGCCGAAATAGAGGATCGTCGCGCCGGCACCCGGCTGGCGCAGGAGCACGGCCGAAAGGCGCGCGCCGTCCGGCGCCACTATCCACTGGTCGGACGCCTCATAGGCAGGCGCGGCCCGCTGCAATGCCGCCGCGTCGATGCCGCCGCCGGGAGTCGGGTGAAGCAGCGAATCCTCGGCGATACGCGCCGTGCAGGCCGAGAGCGCAAGCGCCGCAGCCGCCGTCAGCAGGAATTTGCCCATCCCTCGTCTCCCCGTTCGGGCGAGGGTCGGCCGTCGCCGCTTTCGCCGCGATGAACGGGTCAGTCGACGTGCGGGGCGAAAGCGGGCGGGTCGCTCGCCGGGAAGCTCTCGTCCGAAGCTTCGTCGACCTTGGACCAGCTCCTCGGCGGGTCGCGCATCGCTTCCGGTCCGGCCTGTCGGGCGGCGCCCGAATTGCCGTAGGCTCCGGCAGCCCGCGAGCCCCGGCTCAACGCCGGGGCATAGACTTCGTCGTCGTCATCGTGCCCGCCGAACCAGCGCCGACCGACGACGGCAGCGGCGAGGCCGGCGGCAGCTGCCGTCGCGGCCGCGATCCAGACCGTGCTGCGGCTCCAGCTCGCCATCGCTCAGGCTCCCTCGTGCTGCATCGTCGCCGGCTGGGCGGGCGGAAGACCCTGCGATTCGGCGAGCTCCATCAGCTCGGCCTTGCGCGCGGCCATCTGCTCGCCGAGCGCCTCGAGGTCGACGTCGGAGGCGCGGGCCTGCTGGAAGATGTTGCCGCGGCTCTTCTCCTCCTCCTCGACATGGTGCTCGATCTGCTCCTGCAGCACCTTGACCTTGGCGTCGTAAAACTCCTCGTCCGGGCCGCCCGCTTCGATCTCGTTGATCAGCAGTTTGGCGCCGTCATGCTCGACATAGGCCTCGTCGAGGTCGTCGTCCGAGATCTTGCCGCGCAGCGCCGGGTAGAAGATTTCCTCCTCGATCATCGAATGGACCTTGAGCTCGGTGCAGATCTGCCGCGCGAGCTTCTCCTTGCGGCCGTCGCCGCTCGCTTTCTCGAACTGCTCGAACAGCTCCTCGACCTTGCGGTGGTCCTCGGTCAGCAGCCGGGTCGCGTCCTGCTTCATCACAGCCATGTCAGCCTCCTCGTTTGGCCTGTGGAACATTCGGCGCTAGGGACCGGTTCCTTGGCGCAGCTCGGCAAGGACCTGAATTTGAACGATACCGAGACCCTTTCGCCGATCCTCCCGCACGAGACGGAGGAGGCGGCGCGGCGGCTGCTCTCAAAGGCCTGCGACCGCGGCCTGATGTTCGCGACCGCCGAAAGCTGCACCGGCGGCATGCTCGCCTCGCTGCTGACCGACGTGCAGGGCGTCGCGCATGCCTTCGATCGCGGCTTCGTCACCTACACGAACGAAGCCAAGAATGAGATGCTGGGCGTGCCGCTGGAGCTGATCGGCCAGGTGGGTGCGGTCTCGAGAGAGGTCGCGCTTGCCATGGCGGAGGGCGCGCTCGAGCGCAGCCGCGCCAATATCGCGCTTGCGGTCACCGGTTTCGCCGACAAGGGCGACGAGCCGGGCCTCGTCCATTTCGCCTGCGCGCGGGCCGGCCGGCGCACGCACCACCGCGAGGAGCATTTCGGTCCGGGAGGCCGGGGAGCGACGCGGATCAAATGCATGCAGGTCGCGGTCGAGATGATGACGGAGATGCTGTGATGGCTGGGAAGAAGACGGCGCGGCCGCCGTTCGAAGCGATCCACCGCCACGGCTTCGTCCGCGTCTCGGCGGCCAGCCCGGTGGGCTCGGCCGGCGACGTCGCGTTCAACGTCGATCAGGCCATCGCGCTCGCCGAGGAGGCGCACGGCGAGGGCGTCGACCTTTTGGTCTATCCCGAGCTCAACATCTCCTCCTACGCGGTCGACGACCTCTTCCTCCAGGAGGCCTTCCTGGATGCGGTCGAGGACGGGCTGGCCCGCTTCCGCGAGGCGACCGCAAAGCTGTCTCCCGTCTGCGTCGTCGGTGCGCCGCTTCGCCGCAACGGCCGCCTCTACAACACGGCGGTGATCGTCTCGCGCGGTCGCATCCTCGGCGTCGTCCCGAAGAGCTTCCTCCCCAATTACCGAGAATATTACGAGAAGCGCTGGTTCGTTTCGGGGATCGGCCTCAACGGCATCGATATGGCGGTGGCGGGCGAGATCGTGCCGTTCGGCACCGACCTGATCTTCGCCGCCGAGGACCTCGCCGACTTCATCTTCCACGTCGAGATCTGCGAGGATTATTGGGCGCCGCAGCCCCCCTCGACGGTCGGCGCGCTCTCCGGCGCCCTGATCCTGTGCAACCTCTCCGCCTCGAACATCACCATCGGCAAGGCCGACGAGCGCAAATTGCTCTGCGCCTCGCAGTCGAGCCGCTGCTGCGCGGCCTATGTCTACGCCGCCTCCGGCCCCGGCGAGAGCACGACCGACCTCGCCTGGGACGGCCAGGGCTCGATCTACGAAATGGGCGAGCTGCTCTGCGATTCGAACCGGTTCGACCGCGAGCCGGAGCTGTGCATCGCCGACATCGACGTCCAGCGGCTGCGGCTCGAGCGGATGCGGATGCCGACCTTCAACGACAATGCCATCGCCGCCGGCCATCCCGAGAAGAGTGCGCGCCGGATCCATTTCGAGCACCGGCCGAGCCGCGCCGATATGGGCTTCAGGCGCCGCTACCGCCGCTTCCCCTACGTGCCCAACCGGCCCGAGCAGCTCGATTCGGACTGCTACGAGGCGTTCAACATCCAGGTGCAGGGCCTCGCCAAGCGCTTCCAGACGACGAGCGGCACCCATCTCGTCATCGGCGTGTCGGGCGGGCTCGATTCCACCCATGCACTGATCGTCGCCGCCAAGATGTGCGACTTTCTCGAGCTTCCGCGCTCGACCATTCTCGGCTTCACCATGCCGGGCTTCGCGACCGGCGAGACGACCAAGGGCAACGCCTGGGCGCTGATGAAGGCGCTCGGGATCGTCGGCGAGGAGATCGACATCAAGCCGGCGGCGATGCAGATGCTCAAGGACATGGACCACCCCTTCGCGCGCGGCGAGGCGGTCTACGACATCACCTTCGAGAACGTGCAGGCCGGCCTGCGGACCGATTATCTCTTCCGCCTCGCCAACCAGCGGCGCGGCTTCGTCGTCGGCACCGGCAATCTCAGCGAAGTGGCCCTGGGGTGGTCGACCTACGGCGTCGGCGACCAGATGAGCCATTACGCAGTCAATGCCGGCGTCCCCAAGACGCTCATCCAGTATCTGATCCGCTGGGCCGTCAAGACGAACCAGTTCGATGCCGAGACCAACCGCATCCTCGAGGCCATCCTCGCCACCAAGATCTCGCCCGAGCTCATCCCCGCGGACGACAAGGGCGAGATGCAGTCGACCGAGGGCACGATCGGCCCCTACGAGCTGCACGATTTCTTCCTGTTCCACATCCTGCGCGCCGGCCAGCCCCCGTCCAAGGTCGCGTTCCTCGCCTGGCAGGCCTGGAAGGACGCCGGGGCCGGGCTCTGGCCGGTCGGCTATCCCGACCATCTCAAGCGCGAATACGATCTGGCGACGATCCGCAAATGGCTGGAGACCTTCCTCTACCGGTTCTTCCAGATCAGCCAGTTCAAGCGCACCGCGATCCCCAATTCGCCCAAGGTCTCCTCAGGCGGCGCGCTCAGCCCCCGCGGCGACTGGCGTGCGCCGAGCGACGGCACGGCCGGGCCGTGGCTCGACGAGCTCAAGGCGGCGTTCGAGGATTAAGCCCGAGATCGCGGCCCTCGCCGGGATCCCGTCTCGCGGTCAGCCCGCGCTCGCCCCGCCCGGCGTATAGACATAGCCCGCGCCGCGGACGGTCTTGATCGCCTGGGGCTTGGCGGGGTCGGCCTCGATCTTGCGGCGGATGCGGGTGATGCGGATGTCGATCGAGCGGTCGAACGGCTCGATCTCCTTGTTGTGGGCGAGATCGAGCAGCTGGTCGCGGCTGAGAACGCGGCCGGGATGGGCGGCGAAGGTGGCGAGCAGGTCGAATTCCATCGCGGTGAGCGGCATTTCGCTGCCGTCGGCGCGGTAGAGCTTGCGGCTGTCGAGGTTGAGCCGGCAGGTGCCCATCTGGACCTCCCGGCCCATCGTCGCCGGGGCCTCGCCGCCGGTCGAGGCGCGGGCGCGGCGCAGCACCGCCTTGATCCGCGCGAGCAGCTCGCGCGGGTTGAAAGGCTTGGTGATATAGTCGTCGGCGCCGATCTCGAGGCCGACGATGCGGTCGATGTCGTCCGACTTCGCGGTGAGCATGATGATGCCGGCGTCGCCCGAGCCGCGGATCTCGCGGGCGAGGGTAAGTCCGTCGTCGCCCGGCATGTTGATGTCGAGAAGGGCGAGGTCGATCGGCCGCGCGCTCATCACGCAGCGCAGCGCGTCGCCGCCGTCGCATTCGGTGACGGCGAAGCCGTTGCGCGTCAGATATTCCGCGACCGTCGAGCGGACGTCCTCGTCGTCGTCGACCACGACGATATGGGCGCCGCCGCTCATGCCTCGATCAACGCCTGGACGAGGCAGCGCACGCCGGCGCGGGTGAACGGCTTTTCGAGCACCGGCCGCCCGCTGTCGCGCAGGAAAGCGTCCATCGACGAGCCGAGCGTATCGCCGGTGACGAAGCCGATCCGCGGCAGCAGGTGGGGGCGCACCTCGGCGAGGCGCTGGTACATTTCGGGCCCGCTGACGCCCGGCATCCTGAGATCCGAAAGGACGATGTCATATTCGCCGCGGTCGAGCGCCATCAGGGCAGCCGCGCCGTCCGAGGCGACGGTGACCTCGAAGCCCTCCCGCTCGAGCAGCTCGCTGATCGTCTCGGCGATGTCGGGCTCGTCGTCGACGACAAGGGCGGTACGCCGGACGGGCGCCATCGCCCGGGGCGCCGGAGCCGGCTCGGCGGCCGTCTCGACCGAGACCGCCGCCGCCGGCGGCAGCTCGATCCGGAACGTCGCGCCGCGCTCGCTCGGCAGCACGGTCAGCGATCCGCCATGGGCGGCGATGATGCCGTGCGAGAAGGAGAGGCCGACGCCGGTGCCCGACCCTTGCGGCTTGGTGGTGAAGAAGGGTTCGAAGATGCGGCCGAGCGCGTCCGGCGGAATTCCGGGGCCGTTGTCGATCACGTCGATGGCGACGGTGCCGGCGGCGGTGACTCCGGTCCGCACGCACAACCTCTTGTCGAACATGTCCGCGGCTTCGAGCGCCTGCTGGGCGTTGATGATGAGGTTCACCAGCACCTGATGGAGCTGGTCGCGGTCGGCTTCGACCGCTGGGACGTGCGGGTCGCATTCCGTAGCCACGGCCACGCCCGCGGTGCGGAGCGGATATTCGGTGATCTGGAGCGCGTCGGCGACGAGGCTGTTGGGGTCGGTGGCGACCCGGTCCGGCGCGCGGCGGCGGGCCATTGCGAGGAAGGTCTGGACGATCCGCGCGCAGCGGTCGGCGGCGGCGCTGATCTTCTTCGCGCGCGCTTCGAGCGGTGTCCCGCGCGAATCCTCCTCGAGCATTTCGGCTTGGCCGACGATCGCCGACAGCGGATTGTTCAGCTCGTGGCTGACGCCCGCGAGGAGCGAGCCGAGGGCCGCCAGCTTCTCCGACTGGTGCAGCGCGTCGCGCGAGCGGGCGAGCTCGGCCTCGGCCGCCTTGCGGTCGGTGGCGTCGAGGTGGATGCCGTAGACCATCGTCACCGCGCCGCTGTCGTCGCGCTCCGCTTTGCCGAGCGCGTGGATCCAGCGGACCTCGCCGTCCGGCCGGACGATGCGATGCTCGAGAGAGACGCTGTTCTCGGGAAAGCCGAGGCGGTAGGGGGTGCGGACGACCTCCCAGTCGTCGGGGTGGATGTAGCGCTTGAGGGTCGGGACGTCGACGGCCTCGCCGTCGGCCATGCCCCATAGCTTTCGCGACGTGTCCGAATGCCAGACCGCGCCGCTTTTCGGATCGACGGACCAGAGGCCGATCTGGAGTCCTTCGACGGCGAGGTCGAGCTGCCGCCGGGTCTCCTCCAGCTCCGCCTCGGCGCGCTTGCGTTCGGTGATGTCGAGGTGGATGCCGTTCACCGTCCGCGCCACCCCGTCGCGATCGCGGCTGAGGGCGCCGAGCGAATAGATCCAGCGCGTCGAGCCGTCCGGGCAGATCACCCGATATTCGACCTCCACCTTGTCCTGGGTGAAACCATGCAGATAGGGGTCGGCGACCTCGTCCCAGTCGTCGGGATGGACCGCCGCCTTGATCGCCGCGGCATCGATCTGCGCCTCCGGCGGGAGGCCGTACATCTGCTTCGAGCGCTCGGAATACCATGTCCGGCCGGTCGCAAGGTCGAAGGTCCAGGTGCCGAGCTTGGCGCCCTCCACGGCGAGCTCGAGCCGGCGCCGCGAATCCTGGAGCTCCTCGATTGCATGCTGCTCGCGGGAGAGGTCGCGCATTGCGCAGATGAAGCGGCTGCGCCCTTCGAGCGTCACCTCGGTGATCGTCGCCTCGATCGGAACCCGGCTGCCGTCCGAGCGGATCCAGTCGATCCGCGCCTGGAACGCCGCTTCGCCCGGCGCGCGCGCGGTGAAGAAGCCGCGAATCTTGGCGCGGTCCTGGGGCCACCGGTCGTTGGCGGCGATGCGGTCGCTTGCGACGCCGCCGACCATCGCCTCGCGGCTGTCGCCGAAGGCGCGCTCCGCGGCGGCGTTCCACTCGCTGATCCGGCCGCGCTCGTCGACGACCATCATCGGGTTGAGCGACGAGCGGATCACGCCCGTCACCGCGCACGGAAAATCCGGTTCCGACCTCGCCATCCACCCAGCCCCTTCCCTCATATGATAGCGCGGGGAGCCACTGAAACAACTGAAACAATTAAGTCTGGCGCGCGGCATCAGCGCGAAACGGAGCGGGACCAGAAGGGCGCCATCAGCCGATCACGGCAACGACCCTTGGAGATCGAAAATGACCGCCACTCGCAAAGCAGGCCTGAACCTGCTGCTCACGGTCGCAGCCGCCTTCGGCTGCAGCCTCAGCCTCTTCGGCGGCACCGTCGCCGTCCTCGACCACAGCGCCCAGACCGCGATCGAAGCTCCGATCCGCGCCTGACGCCTACCAGCTAGTCGCCCCCGCTTCGACCCGGTCCCCACCACGGCGGGGGCGGCGACCCTTTCTCAGCGCGGCCGAGCCGCCTGCCGGAAGCGCAGGCGCAGCCGGTCGTAGGCGAGCGAGATCGCGCCCCCGCTCTCGCTCGCGACCAGCGCCCGCCGTGCCCCGGCGGGCGCTTCCGTCTCCAGGTCCAGCCGCCCCCCGCGCCGCAAATAGCTGCCCCGCTCGACGGTGTCGGCGGCCAGGCCCGCGCAGGGTCCGCTCCGCTCCAGCACCATCTCGAACCGGCGCGCGAGCGAATCCAGCTCGAACCGGCCGCCCTCGATGCGAACCGGGCAATGACTCGCCGGATCGATCGAAAAGGGCAGGGGTCGGCCGTTCACCTCGACCAGATCGAAGCGTCCGCTCGGCGCCCGCCCGACGAAAGCCGTCTCGCAGCCGCCGAGCAGCAGGGTCGCCGCGGCGAGGCCGGTCAGAGCGCGCATCGTCAATCGCGGCCGCCCGAGCCGCTATTCTGCCCGCCGGTCCGGCTCGCCTCGTTGCGATCCGCGCGCTGCTTCTTGTCGCCGCCGACATCGTCCTTGCCGCCCTTGGCGAAATCGCCCTTCTTTTTGTTGTCGGTCATTTGGCCTGGCTCCTTTCACAAGATCAACGGGCGGAGGGCGCAAGCGTTGCGCACGGTCCCGCCGAAACCGTCATCCCGGCGAAGGCCGGGATCAAAGGGGGGGTGAAAGGCGCGAGCGCAGATGGAGCGCTGCACAACCCTCGCAGACTTTTCGTCCTGAGATCCCGGCCTTTTCCGGGATGACGGCTCGCTCAGGCAGCGCGGGAGCCGATCGCTTTCTGGCGGCGGCGCTGGACCGAGGAGCCGATGCCGATCGCCTCGCGATATTTGGCGACGGTACGCCGGGCGATGTCGAAGCCCTTGGCGCGCAGCATGTCGACGAGCTGGTCGTCGGAGAGGATGTGGGCGGGGTCCTCGACGGCGATCAGGGCGCGGATGTGGCTCTTGACCGCTTCGGCGGAGACGGCGTCGCCGCCGTCGTTCGACTGGATGCCGCTCCGGAAGAAATATTTGAGCTCGTAGAGGCCGCGGTCGCAGGAGAGATATTTGTTCGAAGTGACCCGGCTGACCGTCGATTCGTGCATGCCGATCGCTTCGGCGACCTGGCGCAGGGTCAGCGGCCGCAGCTGCTCCACGC
The DNA here is from genome assembly GCA_035628635.1 of Allosphingosinicella sp. Taxonomy (GTDB): domain Bacteria; phylum Pseudomonadota; class Alphaproteobacteria; order Sphingomonadales; family Sphingomonadaceae; genus Allosphingosinicella. The sequence goes on along the minus strand of DASPJJ010000013.1, from coordinate 5,807 downwards.
CGTGGCGGAAGAAGCCGTCCTGCTGCTTCACGATCTCGGTCGCGACCTTGACGATGGTCCGGGCGCGCTGGTCGAGCGCCTTGATCAGCCAGTTGGCGCTCTGCAGGCATTCGGAAAGCCAGGCCTTGGACTTGCGGTCCTGCGCCCCGCCGGCGAGCTCGGCATAATAAGACCGGTTGACCAGCAGACGCGGCAGGGTCGCGCTGTTGAGCTCGATCGCCCAGCCGAAACCGCGCCGGGCGACGAACACGTCGGGGACCACGGCCCGGTCCTCGCCGTCACCCCTCAGAAAGCGGCAGCCGGGCTTGGGATCGTAGGCGCGAAGCTCGCGGATCATGTCCTGCAGGTCCTCGTCGTCGACCCCGCAGATCCGCTTGAGCGCCCCGACATTGCCCCTGGCGAGATAATCGAGATTGTCGATCAGCCGCGCCATCGCCGGGTCGTAGCGGTCCGCTTCCTTCGCCTGCAGAGCGAGGCATTCGGAGAGGGTGCGGGCGCCGACGCCAGCCGGGTCGAAGGTCTGGACGACCGCGAGCACGCGCTCGACCTCCTTCAGCGGCACGCCGAGGCGCTGGGCGAGCTCGAGCAGCTGGCCGTGGAAATAGCCGGTCTCCTCGATCTGGTCGATGATATGACCCGCGACGGCGAGATCCGCGCCCGCGAGAAGCTCGCCCGCCTGGCGGGTGAGATGCTCGTGGAGCGAGACCAGATGCGCATCGGCGAAGCTGTCGAAATCCGGCCCTTCGCCCGCCGCGCCGCCGCCCGGGCCGAGGTCGCCGACGACGCCGAGGCTGCCGTCGAGGCCGCGCATCGAGTCGCTCGCGCTGTCCTGGTGGAAGTTCTCGTTGTCGAAATCGACGTCGAGCGGCGCGTCGGAAATGCCGTCGCCGGTCATCACCAGCTCGTCGACCGTCGCCGCTTCGTCGCGCGGGGCCGGCTCGATCTCGATCGCTTCCGAAGGTCCGTCGTCGGCGCTGCCGCCGCTTTCTAGGAGCGGGTTGCGGTCGATCTCCTCGGCGATGAAGCCCTCGACCTCGAGGTTCGACAGCGCGAGCAGGCGGATCGCCTGCTGCAGCTGCGGCGTCATCACCAGAGACTGGCTCTGCCTGAGATCGAGGCGGGGCCCGAGACCCATGGCTACAGCTCGAAGCTCTCGCCGAGATAGAGGCGGCGGACATTCTCGTCGCGGACGAGATCCGCCGGGCTGCCGGTGAACAGGACCTCGCCGCCGTAGATGATGTAGGCGCGGTCGACGATGTCCAAGGTCTCGCGGACATTGTGATCGGTGATGAGGACGCCGATGCCGCGCTTCTTCAGTTGCTGGATGAGGTCGCGGATGTCGGAGATCGAGATCGGGTCGATGCCGGCGAAGGGCTCGTCGAGCAGCATGATCGAGGGGTCCGCGGCGAGCGCGCGGGCGATCTCGCAGCGGCGGCGCTCGCCTCCGGAAAGGGCCATGGCGGGCGCGTCGCGCAGGTGGCCGATGTGGAACTCGCCGAGCAATTGCTCGAGCCGCTCGCGGCGCGCCGCCTTGTCGCGGACCGCCACTTCGAGGACCGCGGAGATGTTCTGCGAGACGGTGAGGCCGCGGAAGATCGACGTCTCCTGCGGGAGATAGCCGAGGCCGAGGATGGCGCGCCGATACATCGGCAGACGGGTGATGTCCTGGCCCTCGAGCACGATGCGGCCGCTGTCGGGCTTCACCAGGCCCATCACCGAATAGAAGCAGGTGGTCTTGCCGGCGCCGTTGGGACCGAGCAAGGCGACGACCTCGCCGCGCTCGACGCCGAGCGAGACGTCGTGGAGCACGACCTTGCGGTCATAGGACTTCGCAATCGAGACGACCGCGAGGCCGCGTTCGACGACCCCGCCGGTCGCCGTCTGGTCGGTCCTTTCGATCGCAGCCGCTTCGTTCATGACGCCCCTATCCCCTTGCCCCGCTTAGGCGAACGTCGCCTTTTTCTCAACTGGCAAGATTCCTGCATGGCCGCCGATGCGGCGGTGCGAGCCAAGCGTGCGACGCGCTTATTGCGCCGGGCTGGCGGCGCGGCGCGGGACGGTGAAGGTGCCGGTGACGCGGCCGGTCGGGGTGGTCGCCGTGCCCGGCACATCCGGCGCCGGCGGGCCGCCGCCGTCCATCACCGCGCGGCCGCTGTCGAGATCGAGCACCAGCCGGCCGCCGCTGACGCGGCTCTCGCCGCGGGTCAGGGTGACTCCGCCGATCAGCGTGATCAGCCGCCGGTCGATGTCGTAGATCCCATATTGGCCGCGCGCCGTCTCGGTCGGGCTGCGCAGGAATACGCCGCCGCTGGCGTCGATCCGTTGGATCTGGATGCCGCCGGTGCTGGCGTAGGCGACGGTGATCCGCGCGGCGTTGAGCTGGAGCGCGGCTTGGCGGACGATCACGTTGCCCGAGAAGATGGCGCGGTCGGCGCGGTCCTGGACCTCGATCCGGTCCGCGGCGACGTCGACCGGCGCGTCGGTGTCGTGGCCCTGGAGCGACGAGGCGGGCTCCTGCCCCAGTGCCGGCGTGAGCGCGAGAGCGAGGCCCGCGACGACGATCGCCCGGGACCCCTTCACCGGACGCCTCCCTGGACGATGTGGAGGCGGGCGCGGCCGTCGAGAACGACGGTGCGGGTGCCGAGATCGGCGCGGAAGCGCCCGGCGCTGAAGCTGCCCAGCGGCATCCGCCCGTCCACCGGCCCCCGGCTCTGAAGGCTGCGGTTGTTGAGGTCGACCAGCACGTCGCGGGTGTCGAGCCGGTAGCCGTCAGCCGCGGTAACCCGGATCGGGCCCGAGACGTCGACGTGCTGGGCGGACATGTCGTAGCTGGCGCGGTCCGCCTCGATCCGCGCCGGCCCGCTTTCGAGGCCGAGCTGCGCCGCTATGCGGGAGATTTCGACGACCGGATCCTGCGCCGTCGCCTGCACCGCCGACTGGGCGCTGAGGACGAAAGGCCGGCCGAAGGCGTCCTGGCCGCGATATTGCGCCGCCTGCACCCGCATATGCTCGGACGCGGTCTCGACCTTGTTCTTGTCGAGAAGAAAGCTGATCTCCGGGCCCTTGGAGAGCGGGGCCAGAGCGAGATAGGCCAGCAGAACCCCGACCGCGGCGGGCAGAGCGACCTTCAGGAAGCCGATCAGGCGATCGTGGAAGCTTCCGGGCCTGGCCCAGGCATTGCTGCCGCGAGTGGCTGCGGGTAGGACGGCCTCAGACATGGGCGAAGATGTCCTGGTCCGCCCAGCCGGCGAGATCGAGCGTGGCGCGGTGCGGAAGGAAATCGAAGCAGGCCTGGGCCAGCGGCATCCGCCCCTCGCGGATCAGCCGCTCGTCGAGCTTCTCCTTCAGCTGGTGGAGGTAGCGCACGTCCGAAGCCGCATAATCCTTTTGCGCGTCCGACAGATCGGGGGCGCCCCAGTCGGAGCTCTGCTGCTGCTTGGAGATGTCCTGGCCGAGCAGCTCCTTGACCAGCTCCTTGAGGCCGTGGCGATCGGTATAGGTCCGGATCAGCCGCGAGGCGGTCTTGGTGCAGTAGACCGGCGCGGCGACGACGCCGAGATAGGCGCGGATCGAGGCGAGGTCGAAGCGCGCGAAATGGTAGAGCTTGAGCCGCGCGGGATCGGCGAGCACCGCTTTCAGGCGGGGCGCCGCATAGTCGCTGCCCGGGGAGAAGCGGACGAGATGCTCGTCGCCGCGGCCGTCCGCGATCTGGACGACGCAGAGCCGGTCGCGGCCGAGCTGGAGGCCCATCGTCTCGGTGTCGACGGCGACGGGGCCGTCGCCGGGGGCGCCCTCGGGAAGGTCCTCTTCGTGGAAATGGACGGTCATCGTGGCTCCGAGATAGGCCGGGGAGGCGCCGGGCTCAATCCTTCCCTTCCCCCGCGCGTCTCTGCTGGCGCTTGCGGGACATCATGTTGAGCATCTCCACTCCGGCGGAAAAGGCCATCGCGGCATAGATATAGCCCTTGGGGACGTGGACGCCGAAGCCGTCCGCGATCAGCACCGCGCCGATCATCAGCAGGAAGCCCAAGGCGAGCATCACCACGGTCGGGTTGCGGTTGATGAAATTGGCGAGCGGATCGGCGGCGATCAGCATCACCAGGACGGCGAAGATCACGGCGACGACCATGATCGGCAGATGCTCGGTCATTCCCACCGCGGTCAGGATCGAATCGACCGAGAAGACGATGTCGAGCAGCAGGATCTGGACGATCGCCGCGCCGAAGTTCATCGCCGCCGCTCTGCCGGTGTCGAAGAGGTCCTGGTTCGGTGTCGGATCGACATTGTGGTGGATTTCCTTCGTCGCCTTCCAGACGAGGAACAGGCCGCCGGCGATCAGGATCAGGTCGCGCCACGAGAAGGCGGTCTCGAAGGCGGTTCCGCCATGCCCGTCCGAGCCGCCGGCGATGCCGAGGTCGAAGACCGGCGCGGTGAGGCCGACCAGCCAGGCGATGGTGGAGAGCAGGACGAGGCGCATGATCAAAGCGAGCGCGATTCCCGTGCGCCGCGCCTTGCTGCGCTGGTGCTCGGGCAGCTTGTTCGACAGGATCGAGATGAAGATGAGGTTGTCGATGCCGAGGACGACCTCCATCACGATCAGGGTGACGAGCGCGGCCCAGGCGGCGGGGTCGGCGATGAGAATGCTGATGTCGTCCATGGCCGCGCCCATAAGGTAACAAAGGCCGCGGGCAAAGGGATGGCAAGCGAGTGCGGGCTTGATCGCCCCGCCCCGCTTGGCCAAAGGCGGGTCGGCATGCCTTCCGGTCTCGCCGCCCTCCTCGACGACGTCGCCGTCATCGCCAAGCTCGCCGCGGCGTCGATCGACGATGTCGGCGCCGCCGCCGGCCGCGCCGGCTTCAAGGCCGCCGGCGTGGTCGTCGACGATACCGCGGTCACCCCCCGCTACGTCACCGGCTTCACGCCCGACCGCGAGCTGCCGATCATCGCCCGCATCGCCAAGGGCTCGATCAAGAACAAGATCCTGATCATCCTCCCGGTGGCGCTGCTGCTCAGCGCGCTCCTGCCCTGGGCGATCACGCCGCTGCTGATGCTCGGCGGCGCCTATCTCTGCTTCGAAGGCGCGGAGAAGGTCTGGCACGCGGTCGCCGGGCGCAAGCACAGCCTCGCCGAGGACGCAGCCGAGCTCGGCAGCCCCGAGCATGAGCAGGCGATGGTGGCGGGCGCGATACGGACCGACTTCATCCTCTCGGCCGAGATCATGGCGATCGCCCTCGCCGAAGTCGCGGGCGAGCCGTTCGCGGCGCGGGCGGCGATCCTCGCCCTCGTCGCGGTGGTGATCACCGTCGGAGTCTACGGGGTCGTCGGGTTGATCGTGAAGATGGACGATGTCGGGCTGCACCTCGCCCAGCGCCGCAACGGCGCGGCGCGCACGCTCGGCCGCGGCCTGGTTCTCGCCATGCCGAAGCTGCTCGCGGCTCTGTCGACGGTCGGGATCGCGGCGATGATCTGGGTCGGCGGCGGGATCATCGTCCACGGTCTCGAGCAGTTCGGCCTCGGCGCGCCTGCCCATCTCATCCACGACGTCGCCGCCGCTGCCGGCCATGCCGCGGCGCCGCTCGCGGGCGCAGTCGAATGGGCCGCCGGAGCCGCCGGGGCGGGCCTCGCCGGCCTCGCCGTCGGCGCCGTCATCGTCGCCGTGCACCACGCCTTCGCCCGCAAGCATTGAGCCCCACCGACGCCTCTCGCAAAGAGAGTCGCGGCGCCCGATATTTTGCGCTATGGGGGCAAGCGGTGCGCCGGGTTTCCGCGCCGAGGACCGTCTGCGATCGTAGCCCGCGCAGGGGTTT
>DASPJJ010000012.1:0-2264 GCA_035628635.1 Allosphingosinicella sp. | reverse complement strand
GCGCAGCACCGGGTCGGACTGGAGGCGGGAGATCGCGACCTCGGCCGAGGTCGGGGCGTGGACCACCGCGGTCTTGGCGATCTGGGCGGCGGCTGTCCATACCCCAGGGCCGACGCATGAGATCAGCCACTCAAGGCGGCGCTCAAGCGAGGGGCAGGATACCTACCGCAATAGCTGAGATCCGGGCTAGTTTACCAACCTCTGGTGCGCAGCCTGAGACCGCTCTCGAACCGTCATATCGCTTACGGCGCTTCGCGTGCTGATCCCGCTGATCTAGGAAGAAACTGGGCTCACGCGGGGGCTGGCTCGAGGGGCGCCAGCTCGACGGCGTAGCCGAGATCGGCGAGCCGGCGGACGAGCCGCCGGGCCTGGGTCTCCCTGGAGCGCCGATCGAGGTGGCCGGGGCCGAGGTCCCGGTAGGCGGTGCCGTCCTTCAGCATGTGGTAGGCGGCGGTCAGGATCGAGGCCGCCACCGCGCACACCGCCTTCCTCGCGCCGCGGCGGGCGCGCAGGCGGTGGTACTGCGCCTGCAGGTAGCTGGCCTTCTTGCGGCTCGCCGCCCAGGCGCACTGGACGAGGATGGTCTTGAGCCAGGGCGCGCCCTTGCGCAGCCGGGCGGAGAGGCGCTTGCCGGCGCTCTCGTCGTTGCGCGGGCACAGCCCGGCCCAGGAGACCAGATGACCGGCGGTCGGGAACCGGCCCATGTCGAGGCCGATCTCGGCCACGATCACCCGGGCCGCGAGCGCGCCGACGCCGGGGATCGAGGCCAACAGGTCGACCGCGGCGCTAAAAGGGGCGAGCCGCTCCTCGACCTCGCGGTCGATCCGCCCGATCGCCGCCTCCAGCGCATCGACCTGGTCGAGGTGCAGCCGCAGCAGGAAGCGGTGATGCGCCGTCACCCGACCGCGCAGGGCCTCCCGCAGCCGCTCCGGCGTCGCCGCGAGCCGCGGGTGGGCGAACGCCGCAAGCTTCTCGGGGTCGGTCTCGCCTGCCACCAAGGCCTCGAGCATCGCCCGGCCGCTCCTGCCCAGCAGGTCGGCCAGCACCGCGTCGAGCTTGACGTTCGCGTCCTCGAGCGTCTTCTGCAGCCGCAGCACGTGGCTCGCCCGCTCGCGGACGAGCTGCTTGCGGGTGCGCAGGAGCGAGCGCAGCTCCTGTGTCGGCGCGTCCGGGACGAAGCTGGCGCGGACGAGACCGTGCGCCAGCAGCTCGGCGAGCCAGGTCGCGTCGTTCACGTCCGTCTTGCGCCCGGGCACGTTCTTGACCTGCGCCGCGTTCGCCAGCACCAGGTCGAACCCGCCCTCGGCGAGGACGTGCCAGACCGGCTTCCAATAGACCCCGGTCGCCTCCATCGCGACGTGGGTGCAGCCGTTCTCGCCCAGCCACGCCGCCAGGGCGAGCAGGCCCGCGGTCGTGGTGGCGAACGTCCGCACCTCCCGGGCGACCTTGCCGCCGGCGACCAGGCGCACGGCGGCGACCACGGTCGCCTTGTGCACGTCGAGGCCGGCGCAGCGCGGGTAGAGGACCTCCATGGCTCCCTCCTCTCGGCGCGCCGCCGGCGTGGGGCCCTCGGGGGAGAAATCTAGGAGACGTGCTCCGGGGCCGGACTCCGGCCCGTGGCACAATCGGGGGTGCTCGAGAGGCCCCGGGTCCAACTCATGCGCGGGCTCGTGTGCACCAAGACGAAGCCGACCTCGCCGCCGGCGGCGCCGCGCCACTCTATCCCGGTTTCATCCCCGGCGGGTCGGCGCACGCCGGTGAGCAACTCATGCGTCGGCCCTGACAGCTACGGGATGATGAACTATCCGTACTTTGCCCAAAAATGGGAACGTTCATCCTGTTCTCCGCCTCTGCGATGCAGCTAGCAGCTTGCTGCCGCCCACATCGCGCCAAGAGCTACGGACGCCGATGGCCGCGGACGATAAGCTGAATGGAACCTGGGTCGTCCGGCGCCGCTGGTTGGACGGCAGCCGTTGCTTCGGCTGGACGGCGATCGGGTAGGGCAAGATGACGGAGCATGCGAGCGCCGGCGGCACACCGGACCACCGCAACGAACTCGCGGCCGACCGGACAGTCTACGCCGCCGAGCGCACCTATGCTGCCTGGGTGCGCACGGGCCTAGCGTCCATGGCCAGTGGCATCGGTGCGAAGAAGCTGCTGGAGGGCGTGATCCCTGAGTGGGCGATCCTGACCACGGGCTCGGTGCTGGTGCTGTTCGCTACCTTCAGTTTCGGCGTCGGCATTTGGCGTGAGGTGATGCCAGG
>DASPJJ010000011.1:0-146739 GCA_035628635.1 Allosphingosinicella sp. | reverse complement strand
ATTGGCCTCGGCGAGCAGCACGTTCATGTGGCCCGGCATGCGCCCGGCGACCGGGTGGATCGCATATTTGACCCGCACCCCCTGCTCCTTGAGCAGGTCGGCCATCTCACGCAGCGCGTGCTGCGCCTGGCTGACCGCCATGCCGTAACCGGGCACGATGATCACCTGGTCGGCCTGGCCCATCAGGAAGGCCGCGTCCTCGGCCGAGCCGCGCTTCCACGGCCGGTCGATCGCCCCGCCGCCTTCGGCGGCGACCGCGTCTCCGCCGAACCCGCCGGCGATCACCGAGATGAAGCTGCGGTTCATCGCGCGGCACATGATGTAGGAGAGGATCGCGCCCGACGAGCCGACCAGCGCGCCGGTGATGATCATCGCGCTGTTCTGGAGCGTGAACCCCATCGCGGCCGCGGCCCAGCCCGAATAGGAGTTCAGCATCGAAACGACGACCGGCATGTCGGCGCCGCCGATCGGGATGATGAGCAGAAATCCGATCAAAAAGGCGAGCCCGGTCAGCGTCCAGAACACCCAGGGGTCCTGGTCCTGGGTGAACCAGGCGATCAGCCCGAGGATCGCCGCGAGCGTCCCCAGATTGATGACGTGGCGCATCGGCAGCAGGATCGGCTTGCCCGACATGTTGCCGTTGAGCTTCAGGAAGGCGATCACCGACCCCGAGAAGGTGATCGCGCCGATCGCCGCGCCCAGCCCCATCTCGACCCGACTGACCGGATCGATCACCCATTCCTCCCACGGGCCGAGCACCGGATCGCCGGCCAGCGTGACCGGCACCATCGTCACGATCTCGGCAATGCCGAAGGCACTTGGATTGAGGAATGCGGCCGCGGCCACCAGGACGGCGGCAAGTCCGACGAGCGAGTGAAACGCGGCCACCAGCTGCGGCATCGCCGTCATCGCGATCCGGCGCGCGGTGACGAGGCCGATCGCCGCACCGATCGCGATCGCGATCACGATCTCCATCAGGGGTGCGCCGTCGAAGCCTCCGTCGCCGATGGCCCCGGGCGCAAAGTGGACCAGGGTCGTCACCACGGCGAGCAGCATGCCGGCCATCCCGAATCGATTGCCGGTACGGCTGCTGACCGGGCTCGACAGCCCGCGCAAAGCGAGGATGAAGCAGATGCCCGCCACGAGGTAAGCGAGCATCACCCATGCAGGCGGCGCGGCGGCGTGGTGCATCAGCGCCGCTCCTTCTTCTTGTACATTGCGAGCATGCGCGCGGTGACCGCGAAGCCGCCGAAGATGTTGACGCTGGCCAGCACGACCGCGAGCAGCCCCAGCCACTTCGCGGTCGATCCGCCGACCGAGGCGCTGCCCGCCGCGGCGGCGATCAGCGCGCCGACGATGATCACCGAGGAGATCGCATTGGTCACCGCCATCAAGGGCGTGTGCAAGGCCGGCGTCACCGACCAGACCACATAATAGCCGACGAAGCAGGCCAGGACGAAGATCGAGAGGATCGAGATGAAGTCCATCAGTCCGCTCCCCTCGCCGCCGAGGCGAGGATCGCCTCCGCTTCGTCCAGCCGGCGCACTGCCGCTCCGGCCGAGCGGCCGAACAGTGCGCAATTGGGGCCGCCCCGCTCGCTCTCGACGATGCTGAGCGGCTCGCCGACATCGCCGAATGCCGGGCGCGCCCGCGCCACCAGATCCCTCATGCGTGCGTACAATGCGGCGACGCGCCGGTCCCGGGCGGGGCGCGCGCAGATCCGCTGGCGCGCGACCTGCAGCGAGATCTCGGCGAAGGTCAGCGCGCGGTTAAAGGCGACCACGGGGGCCTCCGGCGCGCTCGGCGCGGCCGTCGGCTGCAGCGCGACGAGCAGGAAGGCGGCCGCCGCGATCATGGCTGGAGCAACCTCTCGTGCACCACGCTACCGCTTTGGGTGAGCCTGACCCCCTTCACGATCTCGTCGTCGTCCGGCAGCACCACCCGCCCCGCTTCCTTGTCCCAGAAGGCGCTGAGGAAGTTGTAGAGGTTGCGGGCGTAGAGCGCCGAGGCGTCGGCGGCGAGGCGGCTCGGCACGTTGCGGTGGCCGACGATGCGCACGCCGTGGCGCTCCACGATCTCGCCCGGCGCCGCGCCCTCGACATTGCCGCCATGCTCGACGGCGAGGTCGATCACCACCGAGCCCGGCCGCATCGACGCCAGCTGCGCGTCCGAAATCAGCCGCGGCGCCGCCCGCCCCGGGATCAAGGCGGTGGTGATGACGATGTCCTGCCTGGCGATGTGCGAGGAGACCAGCTCAGCCTGCGCCGCCTTATACTCGTCGGACATCTCGGTCGCGTAGCCGCCGGCGCCCTCGCCTTCGATCCCGGCGACCTTCTCGACGAAGATCGCCTTGGCGCCGAGGCTCTCGATCTGCTCCCTGGTCGCGGCGCGCACGTCCGTCGCCGAGACGATCGCGCCGAGCCGGCGGGCGGTCGCGATCGCCTGCAGGCCGGCGACTCCGACGCCCATCACGAACACCCGCGCCGCCGGGATCGTCCCGGCCGCAGTCATCATCATCGGGAAGGCGCGGCCATATTCGGCGGCCGCGTCGAGCACCGCCTTGTAGCCCGACAGGTTGGATTGCGAGGAGAGCACGTCCATCGACTGGGCCCGGGTGATGCGCGGCATGAACTCCATTGCCAGCGCCTCGAGCCCCGCCGAGGCATAGCCCTCGACGCGCTCGCGCTGCCGGAAAGGATCGAGAATCGCGACCACCAGCGCGCCGGGCGTCGCGCCCGACAGCGCGTTCGCATCCTGGCCCTGCACCGCGAGGACCGCATCGGCGCCGGCAAGGGCGTCGGCTCGCGCGGAGATCGTTGCTCCCGCGGCCGCGTAATCGGCGTCGGCGATCGAAGCCGAGATGCCGGCGCCGGCCTCGACCGCGACCTCGGCGCCCAGCGCGATGAACTTCTTCGCGGTTTCCGGAGTCGCAGCGACCCGGCGCTCGCCCTCGGCCGTCTCCTTGAGGACCGCGATCTTCACCGGGGCGTCGGCCGGCTCAGTTGCTGATCAGGATGATGACGATGAAGCCGGTGACGAGGCTGAGGATCGCGCCCCATTTCATCAGCGAGACGAAGCCTTCGTAGCCGCTCACATGGTCTCTCACCATCCGCTCAGGGACTTCGCCGTCGGCCGCCATGTCGTTCCTCTCGCATCGGGTCCGGGCGCTCCTTAACAACGCCGCGCCGCACAGGGCAAGCGCCCTCCCGCGGAACGCAGGCCGAGCGCGATCAGCTTTCCTCGCCGCCGCAGTGAATCGCCGAATTCGCCCGCCGCGTGAACCTGGCCCGGCGCAGGCGGAAGGGCTCCTCGTCGTCGCTCTCGATGTCGAGCTGCCAGCTGCCGCAAATGGCCATGTCGGCGATGTGGAAGCGCTGGCACATCCGGCCTCTGGGGACGCGGCATCCGGCCGCGTCCGGGCCATAAGCGGTCATTCCTCCGAGAGGGTCGATGAGCGAAGCCATCGCCTCGCGGTCGAAGCAGTTGCGCTGCCGCCCGCACCTTATCTCGATCAGCCCGGATTGCGGCCGGGCGAGCTCGCGCTCGACCGCGAACAGGCCGAGGATTGCAGTGCGGGCGGCGTAGGCCGAATCGGCGTCGAACCAGGCGCTGCGCGCCTCGAGCGGGTCGGCGCAGGCGCGATCGAGCGCCGCGCCGGTCACCTCCCAGAGCGGCTGACTGGAGTCGTTGCGAAGGGCCCGGAACTGGGGCTGAACGGCGACGCTGCGGATGTGGGCCGGCTCGCCGGGGGCCGCGGGCTCGCCGGGCCGGGCCGAGTCGATCGTGATCTGCTCGCGCTCGCAAAGGCCGTCGCTCCGGCTGGCGCGGCCGCGAGTCCAGAATACGAGCCTGGCCCTCCCGTCGGCGCGCCGGTGGTACCAGGGGCTGGGCGCTTCGCGGAGGAGCTGCTCGACGATCGGCGCGCCCGCCTGCCGGGCCTCCTCGCCGACGACCGAGGGGGCGTCCTGCGTCAGGAGCGCCACAGCGAATCCGAAGCCGAGGACCATCTGCCTGCTCCCTTCCGGAGGCATCGTGCCAGAAGCTTCTCCCGCGAGCCACCGCGACCGCACCGCGCTCGCTTAAGCGGACCTTTACCCAATTGCTTTAGCGCAAGCGCCGCCAGGGCATGAGGGAAGAAGAATGCGGCCGGACCCGACGCGATGCCTGTTGCTGATCGACGACGAGCCCGCCCAGCGGCGGCTGGTCAGCGCCATTTGCGGGCGCGCCGGCTGGTGGGTGCGCGGCGCCGCGGACGTCGAGGGGGCCGAGAGGGTCCTCACCGATCCCGAAGAGCCCAAGATCGACGCCGTGCTGCTCGACCACTGGCTGCCCGGCGACGACGGCCACGAGACGATCGGCCGGATCCGGGCGCTGAAGCCCGGGATTCCTTTGCTCGTCCTCACCGCCCAGACCTCGGTCTCGGTCGCGGTCGAGGCGATGCGCGCGGGCGCCAACGATTTCCTGGTGAAGCCGCTCGCGCCCGACCGGCTGCTCGCCGCGCTGGACGCCGCGACCGACCGGCGCAAGGCCACCGGCGAGCTGCGCCCGCTCTCGGAGAAGATCGTCAAGCAGCTCGGCTTCGAGGAGATTGTCGGCTCGGCGCCCGAATTCCGCTCGGCGCTGGCGATCGCCGCGAAGGCCGCCCGCGCGCGCGTCTCGATCCTGATCGAGGGCGAGAGCGGCTCCGGCAAGGAGATTTTCGCCCAGGCGATCCACGCGGCCAGTCCCCGCGCCAAGCGGCCGCTGGTCGCGGTCAATTGCGGCGCAATCCCGGCGAACCTGGTCGAATCGGTGCTGTTCGGGCACGAGAAGGGGGCCTTCACCGGTGCGTTCGACCGCCATATCGGCCGCTTCGAGGACGCCGACGGCTCGACCCTGTTTCTCGACGAGGTCGGCGAGCTTCCGCTCGACACGCAGGTCAAGCTGCTGCGCGCGCTCGAAGAGGGCGAGATCCAGCGGATCGGCAGCCGCATCACCCATCATGTCGACGTCCGCGTGATCGCGGCGACGAACCGCCGCCTTGTCGACGAGGTCGCCGCCGGCCGCTTCCGAGAGGACCTCTATTACCGGCTCAACGTCGTGCACGTCGCGATCCCGCCGCTGCGCGACCGGATCAGCGACCTGCCGGCGCTCGCCCGCCACCTCCTCGCACGGATCGCCGAGCAGCCGGGAATGCGCCGCCTCTCGATCACCGACGACGGGCTCGCCGTGCTGATGCGCTACGGCTGGCCGGGCAACGTCCGCCAGCTCCAGAACGCCCTCTTCCGGGCCGCGGTGCTTTGCGACGGCGACGCCCTCACCGCCGCAGACTTCCCGCAGATCGCCAGCGAGGCCCGCTTCGGCAACCGCGTCGACGACTATCACGCCAAGAGCCTGGTCGGCGCCTCCCAGAACGCGGCCATGGCCAACGGCGCGGGCATCACCCTTTATTCGCCCGACGGCAATCTCCGGCCGCTCGAGGAGATCGAGGCCGACGTCATCCGCCTCGCCATCGGCCATTATCGCGGTCGGATGACCGAGGTCGCCCGCCGCCTCGGCATCGGCCGCTCGACCCTCTACCGCAAGCTCGGCGAACTGGGCATCGACGCCGCCGCTTAAGCCCTCCCCCTCGCTGGGGGAGGGTTGGGTGGGGGTGGAGTCGATGAAGTGCGGTGATTCTCCGAAGATTCCACCCCACCCCAAACCCCTCCCCATCGAGGGGAGGGGCTTTCATGCCGCGCGATTCACGCTACACCTGTCGCATGCCCGATTTCACCGAAGCCAAGGTCCTGATCACCGGCGCCGCGTCCGGGATCGGCGCGGCGGTCGCGACGCGGCTGGCGGCGGCGGGCGTGCGCAAGCTGATCCTGGTCGATCGCGACGAGGTGAAGCTGCGCGATTTCGGCTTCACCCTTCCCTGCGAGCGCCAGCCGATCATCGGAGACGTCGCCGACGAGGCGCTCTGGTCGGCCGCCGACCTCACCGGGCTGACCCACGCCTTCGTCAATGCCGGGATCGGCGAGGGCGGGCCGCTCGCCGAGCTCGAGCTCGAGACGTGGCGGCGGGTGATGAGCGTCAATCTCGACGGCGCCTTCCTCACCCTCCAGGCCGCGCTCCGAGCGATCCGCTCGACCGGCGGCGGCGGCTCGATCGTGCTCACCGCGTCCGTAGCAGGCGTCAAGGCGGAGGCCGGCATGGGCGCCTATGCGGTCTCGAAGGCCGGGGTGATCCACCTCGCCCGCATCGCCGCCAAGGAAGGCGCGCCCGACGGCATCAGGGTCAACGCGATCGCGCCCGGCGGCGTCGAGACTCCGATCTGGACGGGCGTGGCGATGTTCCAGGAGATGGCCAAGAGCCTCGGCAGCGAGGCGGCGGCGTTCAAGGCGATGGCCTCGGTCTCGACCCCGCTCGGCCGCTTCGGGACCGCCGACGAGATCGCCGCCCAGGTCGCCTTCCTGCTCTCCGACGAGGCCGGCTTCACCACCGGCGCCTGCTGGGTCAGCGACGGCGGCTACTCGCTCTGAGACTTTCCAGAGGGCGAGACGGCGGCTAGGCGCAGGCCATGGCAAAAATCCTCGTCACCGGGACCAGCCGCGGCATCGGCCGCGCCATTTTCGAAGCGCTCGAGGGTCACGAGGTCGTCGGCCATTCGAGCCGCGGCGGGACGGACGGGATCGCCGCCGATCTCGAGGAGCCCGGCGCCGCGGGGCGGATCTGGGCGCAAGCGCTGGAGCGACTCGGGGGCCGCATCGACGTCCTGGTCAACAATGCCGGTATCTTCGAGGCGGCTCCGATCGGCGAGGCTGAGGAGGCGTGGCGCGCTTCGTGGGAGCGGACGATGCGGATCAACCTCACCGCCGCCGCCGAGCTCTCCCGCCTCGCCGTGCTTCACTTCCGCGAGCAGGGCGAAGGGGACACCCCGCAAAGTACTACTTTGCGGGGACCCCGCGGCGGGCGCATCGTCAACGTCTCGAGCCGCGCCGCCTATCGCGGCGATTCGCCCGACCATTGGCACTATGCCGCGTCCAAGGCCGGAATGGTCGCAATGACCAAGACGATCGCGCGCGGCTATGCCGACGAGGGCATCTGCGCCTTCGCCGTCTGCCCCGGCTTCACCGTCACCGGCATGGTCGACGACTATATCGCCAGCCGCGGCGGCGGCGCGTTCCTCGCCGACATCCCCTTGGGCCGGCCGGCGGGCGCCGGGGAGGTGGCCGAGACTGTGCGCTGGCTCGCCCTCGATGCCCCGCCATCCGCGACCGGCGCCGTGATCGACGTCAACGGAGCCAGCTTTGTCCGCTAGCGGGTGGAAGCTCAGTCTCCCCTGCACGAAGGAGGAGGCAGAGCAGATTGCAGGCGAGGTGCCGGAGATGGAGGGGCTGGACCCGCCGCCCGTGCTGATGACCAGCGAGCCAGATCCGGCGCGGCCCGACGAGTGGCGGCTCGACGCCTATTTCGAGGACCGGCCGGACTCGGAGGCTCTCGCGGCGGTGCGCGCGCTCGCGCCCAGCGCCGCCGGCGTCGAGCCCCGGATCGAGCCGCTCGGCGACGAGGATTGGCTCAGGATGAGCCAGCGCGAGCTGGAACCGATCCTGGCCGGCCGCTTCTGCGTCCACACTTCCGAGCACAGGAAGGACGTCCCCGCGGGCGCGATCGCGCTCCAGATCGACGCCGGCCGCGCCTTCGGCACCGGTCACCACGAGACCACGACGGGTTGCCTCATCGCGCTGGAGCGTCTCCGGGAGGCCGGCATAGCCTTCGCCGACATCGCCGACATCGGCACCGGCACCGGCCTCCTCGCCTTCGCCGCGCTGAAACTCTGGCCCGAGGCGAAGGTGGTCGCGTCCGATATCGATCCGGTCTCGATCGAGGTGGCCGAGCAGAATGCCACGATAAACGCGGTGGCGCTCGGCTCTGGGGCCGGTGAGCTCGAGCTCGTGGCCGCGCCGGGCGTCGCGCATGAACGGTTGCGGGCGCGCGCGCCCTACGACCTCCTGATCGCCAACATCCTCGCCGGTCCGCTGATCGCGCTAGCGCCAGATTTCGCCCGCGCGACGGCGCCCGGAGGACGCATCCTGCTCGCCGGACTGCTCGCGTCGCAGGCCGAGGACGTCACCGCCGCCTATCGTCGCCAGGGCTTCGCTCGGATCTTCGCGATCGAGCGCGGCGACTGGACCATCCTCGTGATGCGCAAGCGCCGCGCCACCGGCTGGCAATAAGCTGCTCAACCGGACTCCGAGACCAGCCTCAGCCACGCCGCCTCATCGATCACCTCGATGCCCAGCTCCTGCGCCTTCTTGAGCTTCGACCCCGCGCCGGGCCCCGCGACGATCAGGTCGGTCTTCGCGGAGACAGAGCCCGCCACCTTGGCGCCGAGCTGCTCGGCCTGCGCCTTGGCCTCGTCGCGCGACAGGGCTTCGAGGCTACCGGTGAAGACGAGCGTCTTCCCCGATACCGGCGACGGCTTCGTCTGCCAGACGAGGTCAGCCGGCTCGACGCCCGCGGCGAACAGATCGGCGAGCACCTCCCGATTGTGCTCCTCTTCGAAGAAGTCGCACAGGGCGCCCGCCACCTCGCCGCCGATGCCGGGGCATTCGACCACCGCGGCCGCAGCGTCGTTGCGGCGCTTCCTGAACTTCTCGTCGCTCTCGCCCAGCGCCTGTCGAATCTCCGCCCGCGCCGCGATCGCCCGATCGATCATCGCCTGGAAGGCCTCCCAGCTCCCGTAGCGCCGCGCCAGGTCGCGCGCCGTGACCTCCCCGACATGGCGGATGCCGAGCGCGTAGAGGAAGCGGTCGAGCGGCGGCTGCCGCTTCGCATCGATCGCCGCGATCAAATTCGCCGCCGAGACCTCCGCCCAGCGCTCCCGCGCCAGCAGCTTTTCTTTGTTCAGGCGGAAGATGTCCGCGGGCGACTGAAGCAGGCCGTCGCGGAAGAAGGCCTCGATATGGGTGATGCCGAGCCCCTCGATGTCGAGCGCGTGCCGCGAGACGAAGTGGCGGAGGCGCTCGACCCTTTGTGCGGGGCAGATCAGGCCGCCGGTGCAGCGGACGTCGACCTCGCCTTCCTCCTGCACCGCCTCGGAGCCGCATTCGGGGCAGCGGTCCGGAAAGTCCCAGGCGGGACGCGCCTCCCCGGGCGTCAGATTCTTCAGCACCTGCGGTATGACGTCGCCCGCGCGCTGGATCAGCACGCGGTCCCCGGGGCGGACGCCGAGCCGGGCGATCTCGTCTTTGTTGTGCAAGGTCGCATTGGTGACCGTCACGCCGCCGACCCCGACGGGCCTCAAGCGTGCCACCGGCGTCAGCTTGCCGGTCCGGCCGACTTGGATGTCGATCGCCTCCAGCAGGGTCTCCGCTTTCTCGGCCGGGAATTTGTGGGCGAGCGCCCAGCGCGGCGCGCGGCTGAGGAAGCCCAGCCGCTCCTGCCAGTCCAGCCGGTCCACCTTGTAGACGACCCCGTCTATGTCGAAGTCGAGGTCGGCCCGCTTGCGCTCGATCGCCCGGTAATGGCCGAGCAGGGCCTCGATCTCGCCGAACCGGTCGAGGTCCCCGGCGATCGGCACCCCCCAGCCGGCGATCGCGCGCATCACGCCGAGTTGCGTCTCCGCGGGAAGCGCCGAGACCTCGCCCCAGCCATGGGCGTAGAAACGCAGCGGCCGCGACTCGGTCACGGCGGGGTCCTTCTGGCGCAGCGACCCGGCGGCGGCGTTGCGGGGATTGGCGAACTGCCGCGCCTTGGCCGGGTCCCCCGCTTCGGCGAGCAGCCGCGCGTTCAGTGCTGCGAAGTCGCGCTTCGACATGTAGACTTCGCCGCGGATCTCGAACACGTCCGGAGCGCCGGCGATCCGCTGCGGAATGTCGCGGATCGTCCGCGCATTGGCGGTGACGTCCTCCCCGGTGTTGCCGTCGCCCCGCGTCGCGGCGAGCACCAGCGCCCCCTTCTCGTAGCGGAGCGAGCAGGAGAGGCCGTCGATCTTCGGCTCGGCGGTGAGCGCCACCTCAGCATCGTCCGCCAGCCGCAGATAGCGGCGGATTCTCGCGAGGAACTCAGCCACCTCCTCGTCCGAGAAGGCGTTGTCCAGGCTGAGCATCGGCGCGGCGTGGCGAACCTTGGCGAGGTGCGCGGCGGGGGCGGCGCCGACCTGGCGTGAGGGCGAGTCGGCGCGCGCAAGATGGGGGAATTGCGCCTCGATCTCGGCATTGCGCCGCACCAAGGCGTCATATTCCGCGTCGGAAATCTCCGGCGCGTCCTCGCTGTGATAGAGCCGGTTATGCCGCGCGATCTCGCCCGCTAGGCGCGCCAGCTCCGCCGCCGCCTCGGCTTCGTTCATCTGGAGAAACACTCGCTGAGCAAAGCATCGAGCGACGCCCAGGAGCGCTCGGCGGCAGCCTGATCATAGCGGATCCCTGCCTCGGGGTCGTTCGCCGCTGGGTTGGTAAAGCCGTGCATCACGCCCTTATAGGCTTGGATCTGCCAGTCGGCGCCGGCTGCCGTTAGCTCCTCGGTGAGCGCTTCGACGTCCGAGGGAGGCGCCATCGGGTCGTCCGAGCCATGATAGACGGCGACCTTCCCGCCGATCGGTTCGGGCGGAAGCCCGTTCGGCTTCAGGAGCCCATGGAAGCTGGCCGTGCACCTTATCGCGGCGCCGGAGCGTGCAAGGTCGAGCGCGCAAAGCCCGCCGAAGCAGAAGCCGATCGCGCCAATTCTCTCCTCATCGATGTCACCGACCGCCTTCACCGCCTCGAGCACATGCAGCAAACGCTCCCGAAGGAAGGCGCGGTCCTCCATGAAGGGCTTCATCAATGCGGCGCATTCGTCGCGCGTGGCACCGCGCCGACCGCCGCCGTAAAGATCGACGGCGACGCCGATAACCCCTTGCCTCGCAAGCCGCTTCGCCGCCTCGAGCTCCAGGTCGCCGCGACCAGCGAAGGTGGGAAAGACGAGCACCGCCGGTTGAGGATATCCCTCGCGCAGGATGGCCATCGCATGGTTGAGCCTGACGCCGCGATGGGTGCTTTCCAAAGGACGGATCTCCATCGCCATCACGCCGCCTCCAGCAGGCGCACCGCTTGCGCCCTCGCCTCGTCCGTCACCTGCGCGCCCGACAGCATGCGCGCGATCTCCTCGCGGCGGCGCGCTTCGTCGAGGGCATGGACGCTGGTGCGCGTCACCAGCCCCTCGTGACTTTTCTCGATCAGGAGGTGCCTGCGGCCGCGCGCCGCGACCTGCGGGCTGTGGGTGACGACCAGGACCTGCGACCGCCCCGCCAGGCGGTGGAGGCGCTCGCCGATCGCGCTGGCGACGGCGCCGCCGACGCCGCGGTCGATCTCGTCGAATACCAGGGTTGTGGCGCCGCCCTCCTCGGCGAGCGCGACTTTCAGCGCGAGGATGAAGCGCGAAAGCTCGCCGCCGCTCGCAATCCGCACCAGCGGGCCGAACGGAGCGCCGGGATTGGTCGACACCTCGAACTCGACGCGGTCGCGGCCGGACGCGGAGGGCTCGCCCTCGGCGAGCGCGGTGCGGAAGCGGGCGGCGTCGAGCCGGAGCGGGGCGAGCTCGGCCGCGACCGCGCGGTCGAGCCGCTCCGCCGCGGCCGAGCGCTGCTCGGACAGCCGCGCCGCCGCCGCCCGATAGGTCTCGCGCGCCGCCGCCATCCGCCGCTCCAGCTGAGCGATCCGCTCGCCGCCGGCTTCGAGCGCCGCCAGCTTCGCTTCCAGCTCGGCCTGGTGGTCCGCAAGCGCGTCCGCCTCGACCCGGTGCTTCCTCGCCATCGCCCGGATCTCGAACAATCGCGTCTCGACGTCTTCCAGCCGCGCGGGGTCGAAGGCGAGCGCCTCGCGGGCGCGCTCGAGCCGGTCCTCCGCCTCGCCGGCCTCGGCGAGCGCCCGATCGAGCGCGGCCAGCGCGTCGCCCAGCAGCGGATGCTCGGCCGCGATCCGGTCGAGCCGCCGCGCCGCTTGGCGAAGGGCCGCAAGGCCGCCTTCCGATCCCTGGAGCAGCTGATCGAGGCCTTCGAGCTCGCCGACGACGCGCGCCCCGGCCTGCATGGCGGCGCGGGCCGCCGCCAGGCTCTCCTCCTCGCCCTGCTCGGGGTTCAGCGCACGGAGCTGCTCGACGCTGTGGGACAGCCATTCGCGGTCCCGCTCTGCCTCGGCGGCGGCGGCGCGAGCCTCTTCGAGCTCGCTTTCGATCTGCCGTGTCTGGGCCCAGGCGGTCGCGACGGCCTGAGTGTCGATCCGGGCGTAGGCGTCGAGCAGCGCGCGGTGGCCGCGCGGGTTGAGCAGGCTGCGGTCGTCATGCTGGCCATGGACCTCGACCAGCAGCCCGCCGAGGTCGCGCAGCAGGCCGGCCGAGACCGCCTGGTCGTTGACCGCGGCGCGGCTGCCGCCGTCGGCGCGGACGATCCGGCGCACGACCAAAGGCTCGCCCGGTTCGGCCTCCAGCCCGCTCTCGGCCAGCAGGCCATGGGCTGCGTGGTCCGGCGGAAGGTCGAAGCTCGCGGTGACCACCGCCTGCGGCTGGCCGGCGCGGACCAGCCCGGTATCGGCGCGCGAACCGAGGGCGAGCCCGAGCGCGTCGAGCAGGATCGACTTCCCGGCGCCGGTCTCGCCTGTGAGGACCCCGAGGCCGGCGCCGAAGTCGAGATCGAGCGTC
Source organism: Allosphingosinicella sp. (assembly GCA_035628635.1). GTDB lineage: Bacteria > Pseudomonadota > Alphaproteobacteria > Sphingomonadales > Sphingomonadaceae > Allosphingosinicella. Next base: position 134,103 of record DASPJJ010000011.1, on the reverse strand, counting down.
TCGATGATGACGAGGTCGCGGATCGAAAGGCCGGTCAGCATGAAAGGTCGCGCGCAGGCTGCATCGAGACCGCTCTTAAGGAATTATCGCATCCGGCGGAACGCCTTCTCGGCGCGCCGCTCAGCGGGACTGGGGCGTGGTCTGGGGCGTCTCCGCCGGGGTGTCCGCGGGAGGCGCGTCCGCCGGGGTCGTCGTCGCCGGCTGAGTCGTCGCCGGTGGGGTCGCCGCCGGTGGAGTCGCCGCGGGCTGGCGGCGCTGCTGCCTTGCCAGCGCCCGCGCCGTGCGGGCGGCGGCGCGCTGGCCGCGCTCCGGATCCGGCCGGAAATTCTCGACCAGGGTGAAAGCACGCTGGTACCAGCTCGATCCCGGGAAGTTGGCGCCGAGCACCGCCGCCGAGCGGCGCGCTTCCTCGGGAAGGCCGAGCGCGAGATAGCTCTCGGTGAGCCGCATCAGGGCCTCGGGGACGTGGCTGGTCTGCTGATATTCGTCGATGACGGTGCGGAAGCGCATCACCGAGGCCAGCCATTGCCTGCGCGCCTGGTAGAAGCGGCCGACCTCCATCTCATGGCCGGCGAGGTGATCGCGCACCAGATCGAGCTTCAGCCGCGCGTCCGCCGCGTAGCGGCTGGAGGGATAGCGGCGGATCACTTCGTTGAGGGCATCCATCGCCTGGCGTGTGGTCCCCTGGTCGCGGGTCACGTCGCGGATCTGCTCGTAATAATTGAGCGCGATCAGGTAGAGCGCGTAAGGCGCGTCCCGGTTGCCGGGATGGATCGAGAGGAAGCGGCGGGCGCTCTCGATCGACTTGGTGTGATCGTCGGCCGCATAATAGGAAAAGGCGCTCATCAGCTGCGCGCGCCGCGCCCAGACCGAATAAGGATGCTGGCGCTCGACCTCGTCGAACAAGGCCGCCGCCTGCACGTAGAGACCCCGCTCGAGCCGCTCGCGCGCCGCATTGTAGAGCGTGTTGACGTCGCGGGCGACGTAGCGCGTATCGGCGCGGGTGCGGGCGCCGCTGCCGCTGGCACAGGAGGCCAGGGGCACCAGCGCGGCGACGGCCGCGAACACGGCGAGAGTACGGAAGATCTTCTGCATCGCGGCTTCTTAGCGGAGGGTTGGGGCAAGGCCAAGCGGCGTTCGGGCGATCTTGAGAGCCCAGCCCGGATGAACGGCAGTTTAACATTTTCCTCCCCATGCGATCGCATGGGGAGGGATCTCCCCTTAACCCGTCGTTCGCCGGCTTCTGCTAAAAGCCGGGCGATGCTGCGGGTGCTGACCCTTTCGACCCTGTTCCCCAACCGGGCCCAACCCGAGCTCGGCCGCTTCGTCGAGCGTCAGACGCTCGGCCTCGCCGCCCGGCCGGGCGTTGAGGTCGAGGTGGTCGCACCGGTGGGCGTGCCGGTCTGGCCGCTCTCGCTCCATCCCCATTATGCGTCCCGCGCCCGGCTCCCGGAGGAGGAGAGGTGGATGGGCCTCAAGGTCCACCGTGCGCGCTACCGGGTCTGGCCGGGGGCGCCGCAGGGCCGCACCCCCGCGGTCATGGCCGAGGCCCTGTTGCCGCTGCTGCGCAGGGTCCGTGCCCGATTCCCGTTCGACGTGATCGACGCCGAATTCTTCTGGCCGGACGGCCCGGCGGCGATGGCGTTGTCGCGTGCGCTCGGAATCCCCTTCTCGGTGAAGGCGCGCGGCTCCGACATCCACGTCTGGGGCGAGCGCTCGGACGCGAGGCCGCGGATCGTCGCCGCCGGCCGGGCTGCCGACGGGCTGCTCGCCGTAAGCGAGGCGATGAAGCGGTCGATGGCCGGGATCGGCCTCCCCGAGGACCGCATCCGCGTCCATTATACCGGCGTCGACCGGGATCTGTTCGTCCCTGTCGATCGCGCGGCGGCGAAGCGCGCGCTCGGGATCGACGGCCCGCTCCTCGTCACCGCCGGCGCCCTGCTCGCGCGCAAGGGCCCGGACCTCGCGATCGAGACGCTGACCCTGCTCCCGGGCGCGACTTTGATCCTCGTCGGCCACGGCCCGGAGCGGGCGGCGCTGGAGGCCCTCGCGCGGCGCCTCCGCGTCGACGACCGGGTCCGCTTCCTCGGCGGCCGCGCGCACGACGAGCTGCCGCGCTGGCTCGGCGCCGCAGACGTGACCTTGTTGCCGACGGTCTCCGAGGGGCTCGCCAACGTCTGGGTGGAATCGCTCGCTTGCGGCACGCCGGTGGTCACCACCGATGTCGGCGGCGCCCGCGAGGCGATCGACCGGTCGGAGGCGGGGCGGCTCGTCCCCCGTGAGCCCGAAGCGCTCGCTGCGGCGGTGCGCGAGATCCTCGCCGCGCCGGCCGATCAGCAGGCGGTGCGCCGCGCAGCGGACAGGTTCGACTGGGAACGAAACGCCGCCGAGCTCGAGGCGCATCTCGCGGCGCTGAAGGAAGCGCGGCCGCTCAGAGCGGCATGAGCGCGGCGGCTATCCACCGTTCCTCGGCGCGCAGCATCCCCCACGTGCGCGCGGCGGCGCGGCTGTCCATCGCCTCGATCCCGATCCCGCGCTCCTCCAGCGCCCGCACCAAAGCGCGGGGCGGGAAGGCCATCGACGCGCCGGTGCCGAGCAGCAGGAATTCGGGTGCGGGATCGAGCGCGAGCAGCGCCGAGAGATGCCCGATTGCGAGCTCGCCGAGCGCGGGAGCGTCCCATTCGTCGGCGCTTTCCGGGGTCAGCAGCAGCGCCCGGTAGACGCCCCCGTCGACCGCGAAGCCCCCGCCGGCAAAGCCCCGGACGACGGGGCCGGCGGCAGCCGCGTCGCGCTCAAACCTTGGCGCCATAATTCTCGTTGCGCGGCCCTGCGGCGCGCGACAGCGGCTCTTTCGGCAGGAAGCTGGCCGAGGTCACCCTGAGCCAGACCAGGACCGGCGAGGAGATGTAGATCGACGAATAGGTCCCGACGAAAATCCCCACGAAGATCGCGATGGTGAGCCCGAAGATCACGTCGGGGCCCAGCACCAGCAGGGCGAACAGAGCGAGCAGGATCGACATCGACGTCACCAGGGTCCGCGACAGCGTCTCGTTCAATGAGAGGTTCAGGAGCGGGACGATCTCCATCTTGCGGTATTTCCGCAGATTCTCGCGGATGCGGTCGTAGATCACCACCGTGTCGTTGAGGCTGTAGCCGACGATCGTGAGGATCGCGGCGACCACGTTCAGGTTGAACTCGAGCTGGGTGAGGGAGAAGAAGCCCATCGTCATCCAGACGTCGTGGAACAGGGTGACGAGCGCCCCCACGCCGAACTGCCATTCGAACCGGATCCAGATGTAGATGGCGATGCCGAGCATCGCGAGCGCGATGGCGAGCGCGCCCGATCGGAACAGCTCCTGGGATACCCTCCCGGACACGGTCTCCACCGCGTCGAAGCGTGCATCCGGATAGCGCTGCTGGATCGTCGCCCGAATCTGCGCGGCCGCGCGGGTGGCGGCCGTTTCCCCGCCATCGGGCAGCGGCGTGCGGATCAGGATGACGTTGTGCGCGCCGGATTCCTGGAGGCTGGAGCCGCCGCCGACGATCTCGTCCACCCGGTCGCGAAGGTCGTCGAGCTGCGGCGGCTGGCTGAACGTCACCCGCACCGACTGGCCGCCTATGAAATCGATTCCGAGGTTGAGGCCGCGGGTGAAGACCAGGGCGATCGCGGCGAGCGTGACCAGGATCGACAGCACCAGCGCGATATTGCGCCAGCGCATGAAATCGAGGTTGGTGTTGTCCGGGATGAGCTTCAGCAGGCGCATTCGCTTGTTCCTAGATATGAAGCTCTTTGGGCCGCGCGCGGCGTACCCAGAGCGCGACCATCATCCGCGTGACGTTGACCGCGGTGAACACCGAGGTGACGATGCCGATCATCAGCACCACGGCGAAGCCGCGGATCGGCCCCGATCCGAAATAGAACATCAAGACGGCGGCGATGACGTTGGTGATGTTGGCGTCGAAGATCGCCGTCGACGCCTCGCGATAGCCGGACTCGAGCGCGTCGAGGAGCTTGCGGCCGCGCCGTTGCTCCTCGCGGATGCGCTCGTTGATCAGCACGTTGGCGTCGACCGCAGCGCCGATGGTGAGGACGAAGCCGGCAATGCCGGGCAGCGTCAGGGTTGCGTTGAAGAAGGCCATGATGCCGAGGATCATCAGCCCGTTCAGGATCAAGGCGATCGTGGTGTAGACGCCGAAGCGGCCGTAGGTGATCAGCATGAAGAAGATCACCGCCGCGGTCGCGGCGATGCTCGCGATGATGCCGGCGCGGATCGACTCCCGCCCCAGCTCCGGGCCGACGCTGCGCTCCTCGACGATATGGAGCTCGACCGGCAGCCGGCCCGAGCGCAGCGAGATTGCAAGGTCGTTGGCGGTCTGGGTGGTGAAGCCGCCGCCGCTGATCGCCGCCGAACCGCCGAGGATGGGTTCGTTGATCCGCGGCGCCGAGATGACGACATTGTCGAGAATGATCGCAAACGCCTTGCCGACATTCTCCTGCGTCGCGCGCGCGAAGCGGCGGCTGCCGGTATTGTCGAACGAGAGGACGACGTTGGGGCTGTTGTCCTGCTGGTCGTAGGATTGCTGCGCGTTCGCGATCATGTCGCCGGTGATGAGCGCGCGGCGGTAGACGGCGATGCGGCCGCCTTCCGCCGTCGGCAGGATCTGGCTCCCCACCGGCGCGCGGCCGGACTGGACCTGCTCCTGGGTCGCATTGTGGTCGACCATCTTGAACTCGAGCCGGGCGGTGCGGCCGATCAGCTGCCTCAGCTGCTCGGGATCCTGCAGGCCCGGCACCTGGACGAGGATGCGGCTTCGGCCCTGGCGGATGATGGTCGGCTCCAGCGTGCCCAGCGCGTTGATGCGCCGGTCGATCACCGTGCGGGCATCGCTCATCGCCTGGTCGATCGCCTGGCTGATCCCGGAATCGGTCGGCCGCAATACGATCCGGGGGCCGTTCGCCTCCATTTCCCATTCCTGGGTGCCGCCGAACGCGCCCGGCTGGGTCTGCTCGCGCACCTTCTGGGTCGCTTCGGCGACCTTGGCGGGATCGCGGATGACGAAGCTCAGCCGGTTGTCGGCGGTCGAGACCTCGGCGATCTGGATGCCGCTGCGCCGCATCTCGGAGCGCATCGTGTCTTCCAGCGCCTCGACCCGCCCCCGGGCGACGTCGCCCGTCTCCGCCTCGAGCAGCATCTGGCTGCCGCCGGCGAGGTCGAGGCCGAGATTGATGTGCGTGTTGCGCACGAAGCCGGGCGCATTGGCCAGATACTGGGCCGGAATGAAACTCGGCACGCCCATCCCCACGCCGATCAGACAGAGGAGGACGATGCCCCAGACCTTCCAGCGCGGGAAATGCAGCATGTCAGTCGTTCGCCGGCTTCTGGCCGTGCGGACGGACGTCCTGGAGCATGCCGCGCATCACCTTCACCCGCACGTTGGCGGCGATCTCGAGCTCGATCTCCTCCTCGTCGACCTTGGTCACCTTGCCGATCAGGCCGCCGCTGGTGACGGCGATGTCGTTGCGCTTGACGGCCCCGATCATTTCCCGGTGCTGCTTGACCCGCTTCTGCTGCGGCCGGAACAGGAGGAGGTAGAAGATCAGGCCGAGGAAGAGCCACGGGACGATCTGGACCCAAAAGGGCGGTGCGCCCGCGGTCGAACCGGCGGCTTGGGCATAAGCGGGGGATTCGAACATTTCTTCTGCCTGATGTGGGATCGGCGCGCGCGGACGCTCGCCCTGAAGCGGTGGCGCGACTATCATGGTGACGGGCCGTTGCCAAGGCAAGGGCGCGGCCGCTCGGGCAGGGGAGCCAGCGATGATCATCGTCAACGGGGAAGTGCGGTTCGGCGCGGGGGAGATCGAGCGGCTGAAGCCCGCGCTCGAGGCCAATATCGCGGCGACCAGGGCCGAGGCCGGCTGCGAGCATTATCATTATGCGGTCGACGTCTCCGATCCGAACCTGCTGCTGATCAGCGAGCGTTGGTCCGATCAGGCGGCCATCGACGCCCATATGACGACGCCGCACATGGCCGAGCTGATGGCCGCGGTCGGCCAGTCGCAGGTCGAGGCGATGAGCGTGCGCATGTACCGCGCCGGATTCGCCGGGACCCTGCTCGGCGAGTGAGCTTGCACGGAAAAGAGCTGGCGCCTAGATGGGCGCCTCGGTCGGAGCGTAGCGCAGCCTGGTAGCGCATCACACTGGGGGTGTGGGGGTCGCTGGTTCGAATCCAGTCGCTCCGACCATCATTCTCCGCTCAGATCCGCGCCAGCGGGATCTCGGTCACGTCGCCCGCCCAGCCGGCGCGCGCCCGGCGCAGCGCGTCCTCGGCCGCCGCCGCATTGCCGAGCGCCCGCTCCGCCTGCGACAAAGCGTAGAGCGCCAGTGCGTCGTTAGGCCAATGCTCCAGCGAGGCGATGAGCTGCAGGCGCGCGTCGGCGGCGTTGCCCGAGGCGAGCAGGGCCGCCGCGAGGCTGCGCCGCACCGAATACCACCAGAGCGGCGGATCGGCACCGAAGCCGGCCGCCGCCTGCTTGTCCATCGCCGAGCGATAGGCGGCCTCCGCGGCCCGGTGGTCGCCGGCGAGCATGGCGGCGCGGCCTTCGAGCACCCGCTGGGCGATCTCGGCCAGCAGCGCACCGGCGCGGCCGCCGATCTGCGGCGCCGAAGGCCCGGCGAGGATGGCGGCGATCGCCTGCGCCTCCCCCCGAACCGCCGCCGCGTCGCCGCGCCGCGCCAGCGCCTCGCCGCGCGCATAATGGCGCATCGTCCGGAACAGCACCTGCCGCTCGCCGGGATCGGCGATGCCGAGCACCGCCTGCGGATCGCCGTGCCGCCCCTGCGCGTACCAATAGGCGCTGCCGATCGCGCGCACCCGCCGGTCCGCCGGTCCGTCGAGATAGCCGGCGCGGAACTGCTCGGCGACGGAAAGCGCGGTGGCGCCGTCGCCGTGCATCAGCGCGCTGTTGATCGCGAAGTGCATGTCGTGGGCGAGCAGCCCGGTGCGATAGTCCGACGCCGGAGGCCGCGCTCGCTCCACGAAGGCGCGGTCGGCGGCGATCGCCTGGACGTTGACCGCGGCGGCGTCGCGATAGCGCCCGACGCCGTAGAAGGTGTGCGACGGCATGTGGACGAGGTGGCTCGCCGCCGGCGCCACCCGGCCGAGGCGCTCCGCCGGCCGCTCGGCGAGCTCCTGCCGGTCGATCCAGTCGGTGAGGTGGATGTACATGTGGATCGCGCCCGAATGATCGGGATTGCGGGCCAGCACCCGCTCCAGCAGCTTCTGCGGGTTGGAGCCCGGGGTGAGACCCGGGGCCGCGACCATCCGCGCGTCGGCCGCGATCACCGCGATCGCGTCGTCGCCGGGATAGCGCTCGGCGAGGCGCTCCATCGTCAAAGCGTAGCGGTCGTTGCGGAACTCTTTGTCGCCGGTGCGCTCGCGCATCGCGCGGATCAGCCGGCGCTCGCGCTCGCCGAGCCGGCGCGACAAGGTCACCGCTTGCTCGGCCGCATTCCTCGCCGCGTCCAGCTCCTCTGTGCGGGGCCTCAGGTTGATCGTGGGCCCGCGGGCCCAGGCCTCGCCCCAGAAGCACATCGCGCAGGCGGGATCGAGCCGCTGCGCCTCGCGGAAGGCGCGCACCGCCTCGACCTCGTCGAACGCCCAGATCAGCCTTACGCCCTGGTCGAACCAGCGCCGCGCCTCGGCATTTGCAGTATCGGGGACGATTTCCGAGGTCCCGAGCCCCTCGATCAGCACCGGCCGGGAAGCCCCTTCGCTGCCGCCCGCCGCCGCGGCCGAATCGAAGCACCAGGCCTCGATCGCCCCCAGCTCCGCCGGCATCGAATCGGCCGTCGCCTCCGCGCCGAGCGCCGTCCCCGCCAGCGCCAGGGCCATCGTCCGGAACCTGCGGTGCTTCATGTCTGCGTCTCCCCGATCGAGCCGGAAGCCTAGCCTCTGGCCTCGCGATGGCAAGGCGATTGCGCGGCGGGGCCCCCTCCCCCACATAGCCGCCTGGAGACGAGCGGGAGCTTCGAAGCATGGAAAGCTGGCACGGCACCACGATCCTCGCGGTGCGCAAGAACGGCAGGGCGGTGATTGCCGGCGACGGCCAGGTGTCGCTGCAGCACACCGTGATCAAGCCCAATGCGCGCAAGGTGCGCCGGCTCGGCCCAAAGGACGCGAAGGGGGGCAGCGTGATCGGAGGCTTTGCCGGCGCGACCGCCGACGCCTTCACCTTGTTCGAGCGGCTGGAGCGCAAGCTCGAGCAGCATAACGGCGCGCTGATGCGGGCCGCGGTCGAGCTCGCCAAGGACTGGCGCACCGACAAATATCTGAGGAACCTGGAGGCGATGATGATCGTCGCCGACCGGCAGGTGACCCTGATCCTTACCGGCAACGGCGACGTGCTCGAACCCGCCAACGGCGTCGCCGCGATCGGCTCGGGCGGCAATTTCGCGCTCGCTGCCGCGACGGCTCTGTTCGACTATGAGGAAGACGCCGAGACCATCGCCCGCAAGGGTCTCGCGATCGCCGCCGAAATCTGCGTCTACACCAACGCCAACCTCACCGTCGAAACGATCGAGGAAGCCGCTTGAGAACAGGGACAGTATACATTTAGCGGCCACCGCCGAGGCGCCGCCGCGATCCTCATCAGGCTAAATGCATACTGTCCCCATTTTCTGCCCAGCCGGCCCGCTCTAACCCTTGTCTTCGCCTTTGGATCCAGGTTCCTTCGGGCCTTCGTCGCCTGGAGGGCCCTCCAACGGCTTGGCGGGCGAATCGCGCCGTTCGAGACGTCGATCCTGATCGGGCGGCTTGCCGGACAGCAAGGCCGAGAGGCGGCCGAACTCCGCTGCCCTCGCGGCATCCGCCTCCGTGTGCGGGGCGACTATCGACGCCTGACCGCCCAGAAAATCCGATACTCCCTTCAAGACGCTGTGCAGCCGAGGCCGATCGCCGAGATAGCCGTGGATCATGCGCGTACCCTTGATGCCGAACGAAAGAGACTGCGCGCCCGTATACCAGATTGAGATTTCCAGATTTTCTGTGACGATATTTTCCCGCTGCGCCTGCAACGAGCCCCTGATCGTGTTTCCGATCGACATCGCTGATCGACTGAAGTTGCCGTGCATCCGAACTAGCACGAGGTCGGAGAGATAATCGAAGCGAGCCCAAAGAAGGTGCGCGCTATACTGTGCGTAGCTGGCGATGGAGGCAAACGCTGCCATCCACATGAGTTTCCACCAAGGCAGCCGGTTCGCGCTGATTTCGCTGGCCAATAGCCAGCCGGCAGCAAAGAAAGCGATCCAGGCCACTCCCGACAGAACGGTCATCGTCCCCAGCCAGCGTAATCTAGGGGTCGCGAAAATCTGGCGGTGGCCGGGCGGAAGAGCCTCTCCACGTATCTCCGGGCGCGACTCAGCGAGCATGAGGGCTGCGAAGGAGCCACGGGCCGCGTCCGAGGCAATGCGCGGCGGCCGGTCCACATAGAGCCGTCCCTGCGAGAATTGAGGTTTGGCTGCAACGATCTGCCGCCCAATCTCTCGATAGATGTCATCAGGCAGGGTTTGCGTAGAATAAAGAACCTGCTGATAAGCCGGGTTCGTCCGATGACCGGCTCCGAAATGCTCCTTGATAGCCCGCACGAACAGTAGAGCCACGACCGCATAGCAAACGAAAATGACGGACGTCTGGACGGTCGTGTTCGGCACCTCAATCAGGGGAAGGTTCTCCTGGGGGACAATCATCGTCGTCAACGGCAATAAGGTCATGGCGACGATAATCAGGGGAAGGCTGCGGGAGTTAAACGGCCGGGGATCGTGCAACAACCGAAGGCGGAACGCATGGTTGAATAGGAGCAGGAGGAACAGCAAATTGGTTAGCGTGGCATGGATGAGGCCAGAGCTAAGCATGATGCAGGCGACATAGCTCAGGAAGAAGACGAGGATGTGCTGCGCATTCGTGACGAAACCCTTTGCCAGATACTGAACAAGCGCTGGCGCCCGTTCGACGCCCTTGAGGAAATGTACGACACCGGCACCCCCCTCTTGCACCGGGGTAGGCAGTTCGCCCTGCTCCAGAGCCTCGATGAAGTCGTCGAGCCCCATACCGCCTTTGCGGCGGCGATGGTCGACCAAAGGAGAAGGGTCGTCGAGAGTTAGGAAGAGCAGCCGGTGGCGCAGAACCCATCGGCTCAACCAAATCGCGATGCCGATCACCGTGAGCCAAACCGCCGCGACCTGCAATGCTTCCGTGACGGCTGCAGAATCTCGCAATTGCTTCATCTTGAGCAAGATCGCAACAACCGTGATCCACCCAGCTGCGGCAGCTACGGCTAGCACACCTACTTCGAAGCGATGTGGACTGTTAGCCTCGAGGTCTTGCGTTCGTTGCTCGAACTCGGCTCCCATTGCGTTGCCCCCTGCTCCGGCCAGATTACGCTATCGACGTCCAAATGAAAGAGCATGCCCGCATCGCGTTTCAGCGCGCCGAAGGGCTCGCGGCCAGGCCCGCCTCGGCCAGGCTGTAAGCATGTCTACACCGATGCTACTTGAACGAGCCAGGTGATGGCCGCAGCGGGCGGGGACGCCTTATCCCTCCTGCTTCCGCGACCCTCGTTAGGCTAAATGTATACTGTCCCTGTTTCCGCCGTGATCCAGCTTTCGAACGCGGCCATGGCCGACATCGGTTGGCGCGATTTGAGCCGCGTCAGCCAATAGCCTCCCGCCGCGATCTCCGCCTGGAAGGGGCGCACAAGCCGCCCTTCCCCGATCGCCCGCTCGAACATCGCCACCGGCGCCAGCGCGACGCCGTGCCCGGCGACCGCCGCTTCCACCGCCACCGCCGCCGAATCGAACACCGGCCCGGTCAGCCGCGGCGGCGGCGGGACGCCCGCCGCCTCGAACCAGGCCGGCCACTCTTCCACCCGGTAGGAGCGAAGCAGCGTCTCGCCGTGCAAATCGGCGGGCTCGCGCAGGCGCGCGGCGGCCGCAGGCGCGCAGAGCGGCGTCAGCGGCGTCTCGATCAGCAGCCGCGCCTCGGTGCCGTGCCAGGCGCCGTCGCCGAAGCGGATCGCGAAATCGAGCCCCTCCTCGGCGATGTCGATCCGGTTGTTGTTGGTGCTGAGCCTCAAGTCGACGAACGGGTGCGCGGCTTCGAAATCGGCCAGCCGCGGCAGCAGCCAGCCGATCGCGAAGGTGCCGACTGCGCCGACCGACAGCATTTCCCGGTCGCGCCCGTCGTCGAAGCGGGCGAGCAGGGCCGCGACCCGGTCGAACGACTCCCTCAGCACCGGGAGCAAAGCCTGGCCTTCGTCGGTCAGCGCCAGCCCTCTCGGCAGCCGGCGGAAGAGCGGGACGCCGAGCCTTTCCTCGAGCGCCTTGACCTGGTGACCCAGCGCCGCCGGCGTGACGCACAGCTCGATTGCGCCCCTGGTGAAGCTCAGGTGCCGCGCCGCCGCCTCGAACGCGCGCAGGCCGTTGAGCGGCAGATAGGGCCGGATCATGCGTCGTGCCTCCCCCCGCCTTCTAGCGCAGGGCGGCGGCTGCGAAAGGAGAAGAAAGATATCGGCTGCCTCTAGCTATCCTCGTTTGCCGCGGGAGCCGGGGCCGGGCGATATGCGCGCATGGAATCGCTTCCGCTCTTCGGCCGCCGCGATGCGATCGGCGCCTTCCTCTCGGCCTTCGCCGTGGCCGCCCTCGTCCGCGAGGCGCGCGGCGCGCCTCGCGCCGGCCGCGCCGCCGCCTGGATCGACGGCCAGCACGACATTGCGGAGGCGCTCGCCCGCGGCCGCATCTCCGGCCTCTCCTGGGCGCGCGAGGTGGAGCGCCTGGCCCGCGAGGTCGACGTCGCCGAGCTGATGGCCGCGATCCGGAGCGCGCGCGTCGTCCCGGCGGGACGCGGCAGCCACAACGATCCGGCCAAGCGCCACGTCCGCTTCCTCGGCCCGGACGGCGAGCCGCGGCGCCTCGCCTACGGCGCCGCCTTGTTCGATTTTGCGCCCGGCAACGTGATCACGCCCCACGGCCATCGCCACATGGTCTCGGCGCATATGGTGGTCGCCGGCCGTTTCCGGGTGCGCAATTTCGACCGGGTCGGCGACGAGGAGGGGGCGATGCTGATCCGCCCGACCCGCGACTATCGCTCGCGCGTCGGAGCGGTCTCGACCATGTGCGGCGAAAGGGACAATATCCACTGGTTCGTCCCCGTCGGCGGCCCGGCCGCCACCTTCGACGTCGTCGTCTCCGGGCTCGACGCCGGAGCGCCGGACCATCTCATCCAGGCGATCGACCCGCTTCGCGCCGAGCGTCTAGGGGACGGCACTCTCCGCGCGCCGATCATCGGCTTCGCGGAAGCCGCGCGCCGTTACACCGCGGGAGTCTGACTTTTCCGATGGCGGCGACAGCGGCGCGCGCTAGGCTGCCGGCGATGCCGGACCTCGCCCTCGACCGCCGACGGCTCCTCGCCTCGGCCGCCCTCGCCGCGGGCGGGCTGCTCCTGCCGGGCTGCGCCACGACCTCCGCGCGTTCCCGGGCGCCCCGGACGGGCTGCCTCCCGCCCGTCGACGTCGCACCGGAGCGGGTGATCCGCACCGTCGCGGGGCTGCGGCCGTTCCGCGCGGGCGGCTTCGTGGTGCGCGCCGAGCCGCTGGGCGACCAGCGCCTGGTCCACAATTACGGCCATGGCGGCGCGGGGATCACCTTGAGCTGGGGCAGCTCGAAGCTCGCGACCGAGCTCGGCCTCCCCGGGCACAGCGGCCCCGTCGCGGTGATCGGCGCCGGCGTGATGGGCCTCACCACCGCCCGGCTCGTCCAGGAAGCGGGCTTTCCGGTGACCATCTACGCCGCCGCGCTCCCGCCCCACACCACGTCCAACGTCGCCGGAGGCCAGTGGCACCCGTTCGGCCATTATCGCGAGCGCGCCGTCACGCCGGAATGGCGCGAGCAGTTCCGCCGCGCCGCCGACTATAGCTGGCGGCGCTTCCAGATCATGGTCGGCGACGATTACGGCATCAGATGGCTGCCCACCTACAGGGAGGGCGCGCAGCCCGAGCGGCCGCTCGTTCCCGGCTTCCCGCCGATCAACCGGATGCTCCGGCCCGAGGAGCATCCTTTCCCGGTGCCGAGCCTCTACCGTTTCGACACGCTCTACGTGGAGGCCGGCCGTTTCCTGCGCGAGATGATCGAGGATGTGCAGCGCGCCGGCGGCCGCATCGCCGTCCGCAACTTCGCCACGCCCGCCGAGATCGCGGCCCTCCCCGAGCGGCTCGTCTTCAACTGCACCGGCCTCGGCGCCCGCGCCTTGTTCGGGGACGAGCAGCTCCAGCCCGCCCGCGGCCAGCTCGCCGTGCTGCTCCCCCAGCCGGAGGTCCGCTACGCCTTCACCGGCGAGGCTGGCCACATGTTCCCCCGCGCCGACGGCATCCTGCTCGGCGGCACCTTCGAGCTCGACCAGTGGGACGCCACCCCCCAGCCCGAGACGATCGCCCGCATCCTGGAGAGTCACCGGCGCCTGTTCGCCGGATTCCGATGCCGGGCGTGAACGAGTGCTCTCGCGCGTGACGGAACGAACGTCGGTTCAGGGTGGAAAGCCGGGAATGGTGCGCTAGACAGGGGCGGATGGTGCGTGTCCTTGCAATTGCGGCCGCCGGGGCGCTCGCCTGCCTTTCCGCGGTCGCTTCCGCGCAGGGAAGCGACGCAGCCGAAACCGTCACCGTCTCGCGCCATCCCACAGGTCTGCACTCCTCGTCCGCACCCGATTTCGACGTGACGGTTTGGCCGGACGGGCTCGTCGTGATCCGGACCCGCACCTACAGGGCCGCTTTCCCCGTGGAGCGGGTTCTTCGCTTCCGGCGGTCCGCCGCAGAGGCGGCCGAGGTCAGAGCGGCGTTGCTCCCTTACAGACGGGCGGATCTGACGCGCACAACTCTCTGCAGGGGCCGACACGACGGCGATATCCTGATGCTCCGAGGCTTTGACGTCTTTGGAATCACTTGGAGCGGGCCGGGCCATTTCAGCACCTTCGATGCCTGCTACGAGGAGCAGGAGAGGGCTGTCGTGGCCGCCATTGAGCGAGCGCTGCGGTCCGTTCATCTCACCCTGAGCGGGACGGAGCAGTGAATGTCGGCTGCGGCCCGCCGGCAAGGCTTGCAATGTAGGATTTGATCTGTCCTACCCTCATCGATGACACAGAAAAAGAATGGACCCGCATCGCCGAGACCGTCGCGACCGCTTCGTGTCGGCGCGGCTGACCCGCGAGCCGCGGCGCCTGCCCTCCCGACTCCGTCCGGCCTCCACCCGGCCCCTCCACCCGATCTGGCAGGGACTGTTTATTCACTCCTTGGAACCCGAACCTTTGAACCTTCCGTTGCTGATCGCGGGGCGCCCTCTCCGAATGACTCGAGCCTACGGCGTGCGAAGCGCCTCGGCGCGCGCGGCATTGCGTCCACTTCGTCCACTTCATCAACTTCCGGATCGTCGGCGCGCCTCTTCGACGACCTCAACTTCCTCAACTTCGTCCAGGTTCGCCGCGGCGCCGACCCTCCGCCGTGCGCTTGATTCCGTCCCGCGCCCCGCCATCTAGCCTTCCAAGAGCAACACCAGGGCATAAGATGAACGACAGTCTCACTCCCAAGGCGGTGGTCGCCGCGCTGGACGCGCATATCGTCGGCCAGAACGACGCCAAGCGGGCAGTCGCCGTCGCGCTCAGGAACCGGTGGCGGCGCCAGCGCCTCCCGGACGCGCTGCGCGACGAGGTGACTCCGAAGAACATCCTGATGATCGGGCCGACCGGCTGCGGCAAGACCGAGATCAGCCGGCGCCTGGCCAAGCTCGCCGACGCGCCGTTCGTGAAGGTCGAGGCGACCAAGTTCACCGAGGTCGGCTATGTCGGCCGCGACGTCGAGCAGATCGCCCGCGACCTGGTCGAGGAGGCGGTGCGGCTGGAGAAGGAGCGCCGCCGCATTGCGGTCAAGGAGCCGGCCGAAGAGGCGGCGATGGACCGGCTGCTCGACGGTCTCACCGGCAAGGGATCGAGCGAGGCGACCCGCGAGAGCTTCCGCCGCCGCTTCCAGGAGGGCCATCTCGAAACCGCGGAGGTCGAGCTCGAATTGAACGACGCGCCGGCCGCCCCGTTCGAGATCCCGGGAATGGGGGGCCAGGTCGGCATGATCAACCTGTCGGACATGATGGGGAAGGCGTTCGGCCAGCAGCCCAGGAAGAAGCGGCGTCTCAAGGTCAAGGAGGCCTGGGCGCGGCTGGTCGAGGAGGAAGCCGACAAGCGCCTCGACAGCGACGACGTCAACCGCACCGCGCTCGCCGACGCCGAGGCGAACGGCATCGTCTTCCTCGACGAGATCGACAAGATCGCGGTCAGCGACGTGCGCGGCGGCTCGGTCAGCCGCGAGGGCGTGCAGCGCGACCTGCTGCCCCTGATCGAGGGCACCACGGTCGCGACCAAATACGGGCCGATGAAGACCGACCACATCCTGTTCATCGCCTCCGGCGCCTTCCACCTCTCCAAGCCCTCCGATTTGCTCCCGGAGTTGCAGGGGCGCCTGCCGATCCGGGTCGAGCTTAAGGCGCTCACCGAAGAGGATTTCGTCCGCATCCTCTCGGCCACCCGGGCGAGCCTCACCGAGCAGTACAGCGCGCTGATCGCGACCGAAGGCGTGACCGTGCGCTTCACCGACGACGGCATCCGCGCGATCGCCCGCATCGCGGCGGAAGTGAACGGTCAGGTCGAGAATATCGGCGCGCGGCGGCTGCAGACGGTGATGGAGAAGCTGCTCGAGGACGTCAGCTTCGACGCCGAGGAACGGCGCGGCGACTCGGTCGTGGTCGACGCCGCCTATGTCGAGCGCCAGCTCGCTGAAGTTGCGCGCAACACAGATCTCAGCAAATACGTGCTCTAGGTCAAGGACTTAGTCCGCCGTTCGACCAGCTTGTGCTTGCAGGCCTGCCGCATTGTGCAAGGCCCTTCTCTGTGTCATCCTGCCGGCCTTACTCCAGTTCGTAAGGGGGCTACGATGACTGGGATGGGTCTTCGCACTGCATTGCTCGCGGCAGCGCCGCTGCTGCTGATGGCGCAGCGCGCGCCGGATCCTTTGCTCACTTACTCGTCCCAGGGCTGGTCGGAGACCGACCGCAACCTCTGGTACAGTTCGAGCCAGGGCTCGCGGCTGATGCCGATGAGTTGGATGCGCGCGCTCGAGCGGCATCAGGACGAAGTCTTGTACCTCGCGCCCGAGAATATCGAGCGCTACCGCTATCTTCCTTACACGACGCCCAGCGGCGGGACCCTGCCGGTCGGCTTCGCGGAGGACGTGCAGAGCGACCGCCGGCTCGATTTCACGCGGCTGCGCTGGCTCCCGCGCCAGGGCGACAGCGAGCCCTGGATCGGCTTCACCTGCGCCGCCTGCCATACCAACGAGGTGGCGGTGGGAGAGCGGCGGCTCCGGATCGACGGCGCGCCCGGCATGGGCGACTTCCAGAGCTTCGTCGAGCAGCTCGAACGCTCGCTGACGGTGACCCGGTCCGACGCGGCGAAATGGGGCCGCTTTGCCCAGCGCGTCCTCGGAGCTCGCGACAACCAGCGCAACCGCCGCCGGCTCGGCGAAGCGGTGGACGAGCTGCTCGCCTACCGCGGCCGAATCTCGCGCATGAACGTCACCCGCATGCGCTACGGCTTCTCGCGGCTCGACGCCTTCGGCCACATCTTCAACCAGGTCTCCCTGTTCACCCGCGCCGGCACCCCGATCGCGAATGAGCCCGACGCGCCGGTGAGCTACCCCTTCCTGTGGAACGTGCCGCAGCACGACCGGGTGCAGTGGAACGGATCGGTCCCGAACCGGCGGATCAACCTCCGCCAGGGCTATCTCGACATCGGCGCGGTCGGCCGCAACACCGGCGAGGTGATCGGCGTGTTCGGCGAGGTGGTCACCCATCGCCGCAGCTTCCTCGGCCTTCTCCACCCGTTCCGCTCCAGCGTCCGGGTTCGCCAGTTGATCGGGCTCGAGACGATGCTCGAGCGGCTGCTGCCGCCGGCCTGGCCGGAGGACATGCTCGGCCGGATCGACCGCGCCGCCGCCGAGCGCGGGCGGGGCCTCTTCATCCAGAACTGCGCGTCCTGCCACCAGCCGCTCGCGCGGACCGACCTCACCACCCGATTTGCCGCGCAGATGAGCTGGTTCCCGCGCAACGCGCCGCCGCACACCATCGTGCCGGTAACGCCCGGCGGCCCGACGACGCGGCCGAACCAGTCGCCGGGGACCGATCCGCTAATGGCCTGCAACGCTTATTATGCCGCCGCGGCGAGCGGCAACCTGCAGGGCTACAAGAGCGGCGGCACCCCGCTCGGGGAGATCGCGCCCGTGCTCGATCTCACCGGCGTCACCGTCCTCTACACGATCGCCGGCGAGGTGGGCGAGCTGCTCGGCAGCGCGATCAAGATCTATGAGGGAGGAACGGTGGAGCCGCGGGTGGACGGAACGTCGCGCTCCCGCCGCGTCCGGCGGAGCGGCCGCGGGGATCCTGCCCCCGCCCCCGCCCCCGCCGCCGACCCCACGGGGCCGGCCGCGACCAATGCGGCGACGGGTCCGCTGCCCTCGGACGCCTATCCCGGGCTGCCTCCCTTCTACCGCGGCTGCGTCAACAAGAATTGGGGCGGCGCGGAGGACATCATCCTCGGCTACAAGGCGCGGCCGCTGACCGGCATCTGGGCGACTGCCCCCTATCTCCACAACGGATCGGTGCCCAACCTCTATGAGCTGCTGCTGCCGGCCGACCAGCGCAGCGACCGCTTCTGGGTGGGCACGCGCCAGTTCGATTCCGTCCGCGTCGGCTATGTGACGACGCCGTCCAACGAGAACAGCTTCCTGTTCCGCACGCGCGACGATGCGGCGCAGGTGATCTGGGGCAATTGGAACGGCGGCCACGATTACGGCAATGCCAATCTCAGCGAGCGCGATCGGACCGACCTGGTGGAGTATCTGAAGACGCTCTGAGCGCCGCCGATCGGGCAAATTTGCGGGTGACCCGCCATTCTCCTCCTGCTACAAGTGTAGCACGTAAGGGTTGGGGAGGAGAGTGAGCGGATGAAGCCGAGGGTATTTGCGGGCCTCGTGGCGGCGGCGCTGTCCGCATGCGCGGCCTGGGCGCATGCGCAGCCGGCCGAGGACTGGCGCGCGCTCGCCGTCCAGGATGTGCGCGCGGCCTACGACATCTTCGCGGCCAACCATCCCGGCATGCACGATCCGACCAATCGCGGCTTCCCGGTCCAGCTCGGTTGGGCACGCGACCGCGCGCTTGCCGTCGCGGAGCGCGCGGCGAGCCAGAGCGGCTATGCGGAGGCGCTGGGTACCTTCTCCTCCGGCCTCGGCGACGGCCATGCCCAGGTGATGATGGTCCAGCCGCCCGCCGGCGCGCAGGTCGACCGCGAGTGGCCCGGTTTCACCGTCGCCTGGCGCGGCTCCGCCCTCTTCGTCCACGCGGCCGACCCCGCCGCGCCGGCACCGGCCGGCGCCGCGATCGTGGCGTGCAACGGCCGGCCGATTCGCGACTATCTCCGCCGCCGCCTCCTCACCCGCAACTTCCGCCCCGCCGAAGCCGGGCAATGGTGGTTCTGGTCGACGCGCGCCTTCGTCTCGACTCCCACCACCGCGGAAGGGCGGCCGGAGCGTTGCGCCTTCCGAGTCCAGGGCGGCCGCGCCCGCGAGGCCGCATTGTCGTGGAGGCCCGCCCCCACGGACCTCGACGCGCGCCTCGCCGCCGCGTCGGACGGCGAGCGGACGCCGATCGGCCTCGGCGAGCCGCGGCCGGGCCTGTTCCTGATCGGCATGCCCGATTTCAACCCGGACGAGGCCGGCGCCCAGGCCTGGCGCCGCCTCTACGACGAGCTCACCCGGCGGCGTGCCGAGCTCGCCCGCGCCCGCGCGATCGTCATCGACCTCCGCCACAACAATGGCGGCTCGTCGCTGTGGAGCCGCGACGCCGCCCGCATCCTCTGGGGCCGCGAGGCGGTCGACCGCCGCATGGCGCGCCATTTCCGCGAAGTCGCCATCTGGTGGCGGGCGAGCCGGGGAAACACCGAGTATATGGAAGATCTGATCCGCCGCCTCGAGGCGATGGGCCGCACGTCCCAGGCCGACGCCAGCCGCGGCTCCGCCCTGGGCATGCGCGCGGCTCTCGACCGCGGCGAGACCTTCTACGTCCAGCCGATCGACGACGACGAGAGCGCCGACGCCCCGGGTGCGCTGCCGGCGACCGATCTGCGAACCCCGGTTTACGTCATCGTCCCGGGCCGGTGCGCGAGCGCCTGCAATGACGCGCTCGACGTCTTCACCCGCTTTTCGAACGTGCGGCTGATCGGGGCTCCCGGCTCCGGCGATTCCACTTACATGGAGGCGCGGGCGACGGAGCTCCCCTCGGGCCGCGGCCGGATCGTCATCCCGAACAAGATCTGGATGAACCGGCCGCGCGCCTCGGGAGAATATTATAGGCCGGATGTCGGGGTAAACGACCTGGACTGGTCCACGGCGACCTTCCTCGACCGAATCGAGCACGACCTCAGGTCCCGCCGCTAGCGAAAGCCCGTGGCGAAGCTGCGGCGGGATGCTAAGCCGCGGCGCATGAGGCCGCTCTTCGCCCTCCTCGTCGCTCTGTTGCTTGCGGCGCTTCCTGCCGCCGCCGACGCGCGGCTCGCGCGCGATGAGCAGCGTATGGCCCGGACCGTGGAGCGCGAGACCGACCGTACCCTCGCCTTGCTCGAGCGGATGGTAAACCAGAATAGCGGTACGCTGAACCTCGCCGGCGTGACCGCGGTGGCCGAGATGCTCCGGCCGGAGTTCGAGCTACTCGGCTTCGACGTCCGCTGGGTCGAGATGCGCGAAACGGGCCGGGCGGGGCATCTGATCGCGACGCATCGCGGCAACGGCCGCGGGCGGCGCATCCTGCTCATCGGCCATCTCGACACGGTGTTCGAGCCGGATTCCCCTTTTCAGCGCTTCGAGCGCCAGGGGAACCGCGCGACCGGACCGGGCGTCGGCGACGACAAAGGCGGCATCGTCGTGATCGTGGCTGCGCTCAGGGCCATGCACGCGGCCGGGACGCTGCGCGCCGCCGACATCACGGTTGTCCTCACCGGCGACGAGGAGCGGCCCGGCGCACCGATCGCCGTCGCGCGGCGAGACCTCGTCGAAGCGGGCCGCTGGGCCGACGTGGCGCTCGAATTCGAGAATCTCGCGGTGGAGGACGGCCGCGACTACGGCACCGTGGCGCGGCGCAGCTCGACGTCGTGGACGCTCCGCACGAGCGGCCGGACCGGCCATTCCAGCGGCATCTTTTCCGAGGGCCTCGGCTACGGCGCGGTCTACGAGATGGCGCGGATCCTCGACGCGTTCCGGCGCGAGCTGCCGGAGCCCAACCTCACGTTCAATGTCGGCGTGATCGGCGGCGGCACCCCGGCCACGCTCGACGATCAGGGGCTGGCGATCGCCGCCTCGGGCAAGACCAACATCGTCGCCGAGACCGCGATCGCCCGCGGCGACCTTCGCACCCTCACCGGCGAGCAGGACGGGCGGATCCGGGCGCGGATGCATGCGATCATCGCGCAGCATCTGCCGGGAACCTCGGCCGAGCTGGTTTTCTCCGAGGACGGCTACCCGCCGCTGCCGCCCACCCCGGGGAACCGCGCGCTGCTGGCGCGGCTCAATGCCGTCAACCGCGACCTCGGCCTTCCCGAAATGCCCGAATACGATCCCGCCCGCCGCGGCGCCGCCGATTCGAGCTTCGTCGCCGGCGACGCCGACGTCCTCGCGGGTCTCGGCGCGGCCGGCGGCGGCGCGCATGCCCCGGGCGAATTCATCCTGCTCGACAGCATCGGACGCTCGGCGATCCGCGCCGCGATCCTGATGACGCGCCTGTCCCGGGAGCGGCGCTGATCAACGCTCGCGCCACCGCAGCGGCTCGACGGCGGCAAGCGCGCTGCGGAAGGCATTGGACTCCATTCCTTCGCCGAAGAAGGCCCTGATCAGCGCAGGCTGCGTTCCGGCGGCGGTCCAGCGCTTGAACACATGGTCGTCGTCGAGCAGCAGCAGCCGGGCGCCGCGGGTCAGGCCGGCGAGGCCGATCTGCGTCCGATAGTCCGCGGTGTGATCGTGGCGCCCCGCCACCTGCAGCACGGCCATCCGCTGGTCGCGCAGGCGGGGCCAGTCGGTCACAGTCACCGGGGGCCGATAGCCTGCCTCGGCGAGCGGATGCGCATAATGGAACAATGCCTCGACGTCGGGGCGCAGCGGCGCCGCGCGTGCGCGCGGATCGGCGTGGGGCGAAGCGAACTCGTAGACGCGCACGGCGGCGCCGATGCCTTCGAGGGTGCCGCGGCTCTGTTCGATCGCCGCGATCTGGTAGCGCTCGCGCATCCCGGCGATCGCGGCGTCGTCGCCGCGCAGGAAGGCGCGGACGGCGGTCAGGCGTGCCGCCGGCAGCGCCTCGATCGTCTCGAAGAAATGCTGGCGCTGCAGGACGAGGACGAGGTCGCGCCGCCGCGTCGGCCGGCGCTCCAGCCATGCCGCCAGGTCGCGCGTCGCCGCGGGGTCGCTGGCCGAAAGCTGCTCCCAGAGATGGTCGGCGCCAAGGCCCCAGGCGACGTCGAGAGGATGGTTCACCGCCGCCTGGACGTAGGCGCGGCCGCGCAAATCGGGGCGCAAGGTCAGCAGCTGGTGGATCAGGTGTGCCCCGCCGGAGCGGCCGTAGAGGCCGAATTCCCGCTCGCCCAGGTCGAGCTGGCGGAGGACGGCGTCCGCGTCGCGCGCCCATTGCCGCCAGTTGAGGAGGCGATAGGCGGCCTCCCAGTCCGGCCCGCCGTCCCGCAGGATGAGCGGCTCCAGCTCGGGCGCGCGGCTTCGGCCGACGATCGCGAGGACGTTGAGGGTATCGCCGAACAGGTCGCGCTGGAGACGGGCCGCGCCTCCCGGGCGGACGAAATATTGCTGGGCGTCGGCAACGACGACGACGGTCGGCCGACGGCTTCGCGGCTCTGCGCCCCATTCGCAGCGCAGCGGAAAACGCCCGAGGCCCGGCCGGTCATGGTCCAACGAGACCTCGACCTGAAGCAGCGGAGCCGTCGCCTCCTCGCCGCGCCGTTGCGCGGCCGCGCGAACCGACATCGCGGCGAGGGCCCCGCCCAGGACGGCCCGGCGCGTCAGCAGCATGGCTTCCTCCACGATCGAGATTCGGACAGCATTATGCTACAAATGTAGCGCCTCGTCCCGCAAGTCCGCGGTGGGCGGGCTCAGGAGCGCTTGGCGGTCACGAAATAATCGAGCGACTTGTCCTCCGAGAGGTGGAAGCCGCTCGCCGGCCCCCAGGAGAGGCCGGTGCAGTCGACGATCTCCAGCCCGGCGTCGCGCAGCAGCGCGCAGGTCTCGTGAGGCGACAGGAACTTCTCCCAGTCGTGCGTGCCCTTCGGGATCCGCCCGAAGGCCTCCGCCAGCCCGACCAGCAGCAGCCGCGACGCGCCCGTCCGGTTGGGTGTCGAGAGGATGAGCAGGCCGTCCGCGGCGAGGATGCGGGAGAGACCTGCGACGAAGGCGCGCGGCTCGGCGACATGCTCGAGCACCTCGAGGCATGTGACGAGGTCGTACGACCCTGCCAGCATCTCCACGCCGCCGACGCGATAGTCGATCTCCAGCCCCTGCCCTTCGGCATGCAGCCGCGCTGCGCCGATATTCTCGGGCGCCGCGTCGATCCCAGTCACCTCCGCGCCGAGCCGGGCGAGTGGCTCCGCGAGCAGGCCGGCGCCGCAGCCGACATCGGCCGCGCGCCGCCCCCTGAGCGACTTGAGGTCGCACTCGTCGAGGCCCCAATGCTGGTCGAGCCGGTCGCGAATGTAGGCGAGCCGCACCGGGTTCATCCGGTGCAGCATGGCCGAGGAGCCGTTCGGGTCCCACCAGTCGGCCGCCATCCGCCCGAAATGCGCCGCCTGGTCCGGGTCGACCGTTGGCGGGAGGGGGTCGCTTGCCATGGTCATGGGTCACACCTATCAGGGCCGCGCCCTTCTTCCCACGGCGAATGCGCAAGCCCCAGAGCGAGTTTCATGGCCCGGATCGTGATGAAATTCGGCGGCACGTCGATGGCGGGGATCGAGCGCATCCGCCACGTCGCCGGGCTGGTCAAGCGCGAGGCGGAGGCGGGGAACGAGGTGGCGGTAGTGGTCTCGGCGATGGCGGGCGAAACCGACCGGCTGGTCCAGTTCTGCCGGGAGGCGGCCTCGCTCTACGATCCGCGCGAATATGACGTGGTCGTCGCTTCGGGAGAGCAGGTGACCAGCGGCCTGCTCGCAATCACGCTGCAGGGCATGGGCCTCAACGCGCGCTCCTATATGGGCTGGCAGCTGCCGATCCGCGCCTCCGGCCATGCCTCCGCCCTTATCGACGACATCGATGCCGGGGTGCTCGAACGGGTCTTTGCCTCGGGCGGGATCGCGGTGATCCCGGGATTCCAAGGCGTCGCGGCGGACGGCAGCCTGGCGACGCTCGGCCGCGGCGGCTCCGACACCTCGGCCGTCGCGCTCGCGGCCGCCGTGCAGGCCGACCGCTGCGACATCTACACCGACGTCGACGGCGTCTACACCACCGACCCGCGGATCGTTCCGCGAGCGCGCAAGCTCAATGCCGTCACCTATGACGAGATGCTGGAGCTCGCCTCGGTCGGCGCCAAAGTGCTGCAGACCCGCTCGGTCGGCCTCGCCAAGCGGCACGGCATCCGCCTCCAGGTCCTTTCTTCGTTCGAGGACAGGCCCGGCACGCTCATCCTGGGCGACGACGAAATCGGGGAACACGAAATGGAACGGCAGGTCATTACCGGCATCGCCCACGACAAGAACGAGGCGCGCCTGACGCTGACCGGCATTGCCGCCGGCCCAGGCGCGGCCGCGGCCGTGTTCGGCGCACTCGCCGAGGCGCAGATCAATTACGACATGATCCTCGAGAGCGTCGCCAGCGCAGACCAGGCCGCGGACCTGAGTTTTACGGTGCCCAAATCAATGCTCCCGCAGGCCGCCGACACGCTGGAGCGGCGGCGGGACGAGATCGGCTTTGCCGAGCTGCGCACCGACACCGGCCTCACCAAGCTCAGCATCGTCGGCGTCGGCATCCGCAGCAATCCGGAAATCGCGGCGCGGATGTTCGCGACCCTCGCCGAGCGCAAGATCGACCTGCTCGCGATCAGCACCAGCGAGATCAAGGTCTCGGTGCTGATCCCCGAGGACTATACCGAGCTCGCCGTAAGGGTGCTGCACACCGCCTTCGGCCTCGATGCGGAGGATGTTGAATGACGGGCGAGACCGCGGAGGGCGTCGGCCACGAGAGGCTCGCCCGGCTGATGAAGCGGGGGACGGACTTCCTCGGCTGCGAGGTCGCGATCCTCGGCGGCGCGATGAGCTGGATCTCTGAGCGGCACCTGGTGTCGGCCCTGTCCAATGCGGGGGCGTTCGGCGTGATCGCCTGCGGCGCGATGAATCCGCAGCAGCTCGACACCGAGATAGGCGAGACGAAGGCGCGGACGCAGAAACCCTTCGGCGTCAACCTCATCACCATGCATCCGCAGCTCTCCGAGCTGATCGACGTCTGCGCCGGCCACGAGGTGAGCCACGTCGTGCTCGCGGGCGGGCTGCCGCCTCCCGGTTCCATCGACCGCATCAAGGCCAACGGCGCAAAGCTGATCTGCTTCGCGCCGGCACTGGCGCTGGCGAAGAAGCTGGTCCGCTCGGGGGCCGATGCCCTGGTGATCGAGGGGATGGAGGCGGGCGGCCATATCGGCCCCGTCTCGACCTCGGTGCTGGCCCAGGAGATCCTCCCGCCGCTCGCGGCCGATGTGCCGATCTTCGTCGCGGGGGGCATCGGCCATGGCGGCCTCATCGCCGGTTACCTCGAAATGGGCGCGGTCGGGGTCCAGCTCGGCACCCGCTTCGTCTGCAGCCACGAATGCATCGCCCATCCCAACTTCAAGAAGGCCTTCATCCGCGCCTCCGCGCGCGATGCGATCACCTCGGTCCAGATCGATCCGCGCCTGCCGGTGATCCCCGTCCGCGCATTGAAGAATCGCGAGATGGAGGCCTTCGCCGCCAAGCAGCGGGAGGTCGCCGATCTGCTCGATCGCGGCGAGGTCGAGATGGCCGAGGCCCAGCTCCAGATCGAGCATTATTGGGCCGGCGCGCTGCGCCGCGCGGTGATCGAGGGTGACGTCGAAAGCGGCTCGGTCATGGCCGGTCAGTCCGTGGGCATGGTCAAGCAGGAGCAGAGCGTCCCCGAGATCATCGCCCAGCTCGTCGATGAAGCGGCGCACGCGCTTGAGAGGCGAAGCCTTCATGCCTGAGGCTAGTCCGCTAGCAATTTGCTTGCACTCCTGCTACAGAGTTCTCATGGCAACGCTCACAATCAGGCAGCTTGACGACGAAGTGTACGAGCGTCTCCGCGAGCGAGCGCGCGCCAACAATCGGTCGCTGGAGGCGGAAGCCCGTAATCTCCTCGACGAACGTTCGCGCGACTTGCCCGCCCTCGTCGAAGACTTGCTGGAATTCCATGACAGAATGGTCGCGAAGCACGGCCTGCTCCCCGACAGCACCGAACTCATCCGGGAGCTTCGACGGGACGGATGATCGTCGTAGTCGACGCAAGCCTCGCGGCGAAATGGATGCTTTGGGAGGCTGACTCGCGCACCGCCCTAAGATTTCTCTTCCGCAAGGAACACAAACTTTGCGCGCCGGACTTGCTCTTCACCGAGGTCGCCGCCGCCATCGTAAAGCGTGCCAATATGAAAAAGGAAATCGCTGCTGACGCATTGGAGGCGCTCCGGAAATGGACGATCGCGTGGGGCGAGCATGCCGTGCGGCCGCACCGAGTCACCCAGCGCCGCCTGTACGAAGCTGGAAAGCTGGCGATGATGCTCGGCCATCCTCTGAAGGATTGCGTGTATCTCGGGCTGGCGCTGGAGCTCCAATGCCCTCTCGCAACCTGCGACGTGAAGTTCGTTGCTAAAGCTCGCACGGTTCATTCGGACGTGAAGCTGCTCCACGAGTTCGAGCTGGCCGATGAGGGGATATTTAAGCCCGAAACGTGATCGAACGGGGCGTTTTGCTCTTCCGCAATGTCCTGCGCCCTGGCGCATAGGCGCGCTTGGATTGAGCCACCGCTTCCTGCTACCGCTGCTCTACCATGCCGACCGCCTCCGTCGCCTCCTCGCGCGAGATCCTGACCGGGCTCCATGACGTGATGGCGTCGCGCGCCTCGGCGCAGGCGAAACTGAACAAGGTCGTCCAGATCATCGCCGATGCGATGGCGAGCGAGGTCTGCTCGATCTACCTGCTGCGCGACGGCGTGCTCGAGCTGTTCGCCACGGTCGGCCTCAAGCAGGACGCCGTCCACGTCACCAAGCTGGCGCTCGGCGAGGGCCTGGTCGGCACCATCGCCAAGAATGTCGACGTGCTGAACCTCGCGGAGGCGTCGAGCCATCCCGAATTCGCCTTCCGGCCCGAGACCGGCGAGGAGCTGTTCCACAGCTTCGCGGGCGTCCCGATCATCCGCAAGGAGCGGGCGATCGGCGTCCTCGCCGTCCAGCACGCCGACCCCCGCGCCTATGACGAGCTCGAGATCGAAGCGCTGCAGACGGTGGCCATGGTGCTTTCGGAGCTGATCGCCAATGCCGGCCTCGCCGACAAGGCCAGCTCCGCCTCCGGCTCGACCCGTGACGACGGACCGGCGCGGCTGACGGGGCTGCGGCTCGTCACGGGGATGGGTCGTGGACATGCTGTTTTCCACCAGCCGCGCATCCTCATCGAGCACACCGTGGCGGAGGACACCGAGGCCGAGCGCCACCGCGTCTATTCCGCCTTCAGGAAGATGCGCGAGCAGATCGACAACATGACCAACGCTGCCGAGTTCGGGACGGCGGGCGAGCATCACGACGTGCTCGAGACCTACAAGATGTTCGCCTATGACGAGGGCTGGTCGCGGCGGATCAACGAGGCGATCGACAGCGGCCTCACCGCGGAGGCGGCGATCGAGCGCGTCCGGCAGCGCATGCAGACGCGGATGCGCCAGATCGACGACCCGCTGCTTCAGGACAGGATGCACGATCTCGACGACCTGTCGAACCGGCTGCTGAGGATCGTCTCCGGACAGCTCGGCACGGCGGCGCAGATGGGGCTTCGCCAGGACACGATCCTGATCGCGCGCAATCTCGGCCCGGCCGAGCTGCTCGAATATGACCGGCGCAGGCTGAAGGGCGTCATCCTCGAGGAGGGCTCTCTCACCGCTCACGTCACCATCGTCGCGCGCGCAATGGGCGTGCCGATGCTCGGACGGGTGCGCAACGTCCGCCAGGCGGTCGGCGAGGGCGACTTCCTGCTGCTCGACGGGAACGATGCGGTCGCGTTCGTCCGCCCTTCCGGCGCCGTCGAGGAGGCGTTCAAATCGAAGCTCGCCGCGTCGGCGCGGCGGCGCGCGCAGTTCGCCGCATTGCGCGAGCTCCCGCCGGTGACCAAGGACGACGTGCGCATCACAGTGATGGTCAATGCCGGCCTGCGCGACGACGCCGAGGCGCTCGATGCGGTCGGCGCGGACGGCATCGGTCTCTTCCGCACCGAATTCCAGTTCCTGATCTCGGCCGGCTTTCCGGGCCGCGAGAGCCAGCAGCGGCTCTACAAGGCGGTGCTCGACGCGGCCGGATCGAAGCCGGTCACCTTCCGCACCGTCGACGTCGGCGGCGACAAGGCGCTGCCCTACCTCGACGGGAGCGACGGCGAGCCCGAGGAGAATCCGGCGATGGGCTGGCGCGCGATCCGGCTCGCGCTCGACCGCGACGGGCTGATGAAGGCGCAGGCGCAGGCGTTGCTCGAAGCGGCGGCCGGGCGCGAGCTCAGCGTCATGTTTCCGATGATCTCCGAGCCGTGGGAGTTCGACGAGGCGAAGGCAATCGTCGAGCACGAACGGGAACGGATGGCGGAGCGCCGCAAGCTGCTGCCCATCCGCGTCAAATATGGCGCGATGCTCGAAGTGCCCGCGCTCGCGGAGACGCTGGACATCCTGCTGCCGAAGCTCGATTTCCTCTCGATCGGCACCAACGACCTCACCCAGTTCCTGTTCGCCGCCGACCGCGCCAATCCCAGGCTCGCCGAGCGCTACGACTGGCTCTCGCCCGCGATCCTGCGCTTCCTGCGCCGGGTCGTCGGTGAGGCGAAGGCTCACGACGTGCCGGTCGGCATATGCGGGGAGATGGGCGGACGAACGCTCGAAGCGATGGCGCTGATCGGCATCGGCCTCGAGCGCTTCTCGATCACGCCGGTCGCGGTCGGACCGATCAAAGCCATGATCCGCTCGCTCCACCGCGGCGCCGTCGCCGCCGAGGTCGAGCGACTGCTCCGCGACCCTCCCGCGGACATGCGCGCCGCGCTGACCCTCTGGGCCGAGGCGAACAAGGTCTCGACCGGATGAGCGCGTCGCGGCGCTGTTGACATCCCCACGGCCATCTTCAAGTGATGCGGGTGAACGGCCTTTCCGGACGGATGCTTCATTGATGGCGGAGATGGAAGAGGAACAGGATCTGCCGATCGGCGAGCGGCTGCGCCAGGCGCGCGAGGCCAAAGGTGTGAGCCTCGACGAGCTCGCCGGCCAGACGCGCATTCCCGTCCGCCATCTCCAGCATATCGAGCAGGGCGCGTGGGACGCGCTGCCGGCCGCGACCTACAGCGTCGGCTTCGTCCGCTCCTACGGCAACGCGGTCGGCCTGGACGGCGGGGCGCTCGGCGCGGAACTGCGCCAGCAGCTCGGCGGAGCGAAGCGGACGAGCGTCGTGTCCGAATATTATGAGCCGGCCGACCCCGCGCGGGTGCCGCCGAAATGGCTGGCGATCACCGCTGCGGCGATCGCGGTGCTGCTCATCCTCGGCTATCTCGTCTTCCGGAGCGGCGTCGACGAAGGCGGCGGCACGGCAGCGCGCGAGGAACCGAAGACCGGGCCGCAGACGGCCTCCCGCCCGGCCCCGCCCGCGCCGCAGCCTCGGACCTTTGCCGGACAGCCGATCACCCTCACCGCGATCGGCCCGGTGTGGCTGCGGATCACGCAAGGCAGCGGCGCCATCGTCGTCGAGCGCACGATGGCGGCCGGCGAGACCTATCAGCTGCCCCCCGGACTCGACGGCCCGCTGCTGCGGGTGGGCGCGCCTGAGGCCCTGCGCATCACTGTCGGGCAGACCGTCATCCCGCAGCTCGGTCCCTCCGGCCGGCCGATCGGCAACGTGTCCCTCGCGCCCGACGAGCTCGCCGCCCGCGCGCAGGGCGGCGCCCCGTCCGAGGCGGCTCAGCCTCCGGCGCAATAGGGTTAATCCCGTCTGGCGGCGGCGGCGTTTCCGGATTAGCATCCGGGAACAGTGACTTTCGTGGGGGGTCGTATGCGTTTTCACCTGCTGTGCGCGCTGCTGCTTGCCGGCGCGGCAATGCCGGCCGCGGCCCAGGACCGGCCGGACGTCGAGCAGCGCATCCAGCGGCTCGAGCAGCAGCTGCGCGCCGTCCAGCGCCGCGTCTTCCCCGGCGGGGCGCAGGTCGAACCCGAAATCCAGCCGGCGACCGCGCAGCCCGCAACGCGCCCCGCAAGCGGCGGCAGCGCCGTGGGGGATCTCACCGCCCGCGTCGACGCGCTCGAGGCCCAGCTCGCCGCGCTCACCGGCCAGATCGAGGAGAATGCGCACCGCACCCGACAGATGGAGGCGGCGATCGCCCGGCTGCGCGAGGAGACCGTCGCCCGCCTCCAACGGCTCGAGACTCCCCCCGCGCCCGCGCCGGCCCAGGCGGCAGCGCAGCCGGCCGCCCAGCAGCCGGCACGTCCCGATCCGGGAGCCGCGGAGCCTGCCGCCGCCGGCTCTGCCCCAGGCGCGGCGGCCGGGGACCCCGCGGAAGAGGCCTACAATGCCGGCTTCCGGCTCTGGGAGGCGCGGCGTTACGAGGAGGCGCAGACGGCGCTGCAGGCGGTCGCGGAGCGCTATCCCCGCAGCCGCTGGGCGAGCTGGGCGAGCAACCTCGCCGGCCGCGCCTTCCTGGACGACAACAAGCCCGCGACGGCGGCCCGGGTCCTTCTCGCCAACTATCAGAACAACCCGCAGGGCGAGCGCGCGGCGGACAGCCTCTATTTTCTCGGCCAGGCCCTGGTCGCCCTCAACCGCCGGCCCGAGGCATGCCGCGTCTACGACGAGCTGGCGCGAGTCTATCCGACCATGCGCGACTGGCTGCGCCAGCGCCTGCCCGAAGCGCGGCGAACCGCGCGCTGCAGCGCCGCCGCCGGCTAGGCGCGGGCTCCGAGCAGCAACCGGCGTGCGCTGCCTTCGGCGCGGACCGTGGCGAACAGCAGATAAGGCAGCGTGAACAGCGCGCCGAGCACCAATGTCGCCGCCGCGCAGACGAGCCCGATCCCAAGCGGCCGCTCCCGCCACGCAATCCATCCGGCGACGAGCAACAGGTGCAGCTCGAAGTCGACATAGACTTGCAGGCGCCAGGGATGGCGCAGGTCTTCCAGAACGGTCTCGATGAAGCCGGAGACGCCGAGGCTCGTCATGGCGGCGACGGTCACCCCAGCAATCGCGATCCAGCCGAGGATCAGGAATATGCGCAGCATCGCCATCGCACGCCCCCTTGCACAGAGCAACTTAGCGCGTTCGCTCACTCCGAAACAGAGCCGCCACTCCCACGACGGCGAGAATCACGAATGGCGAAGCCAGCATGATCAGGCCGAGGCCGATATTTGCCCCGCCGGCGAAACTGCCCAGGGAATCGAGCCGGATCTGAACCACGGCATAGATCCCGAAGGCGACCGTCAGCGCGAAAGCGATCGACCAGAGGCGGCGCGCCGACGAGCGGACCAGCGCCAGGACGATGAAAGGCAGCCCGGTAAACAGGAGATCGAGGACGAACACATCCGGCGCATCGATGAATCCGAGCGTGCCGTCTGCAAGCGGGACGCGGCCGAGAGCCAGATCGGTGGCGGCATTGGAGACGATGACGATCGCGAGCGTGACGACCAGCGCCAGGCCGAGGAGCCCAAGCCGCGAACGAGGCAGCCTCACCGCCGGCCGCCCATCTTCCGCCCCATCCGGATCGCCTGCTGCTTGCCGTAGCGCGTCTTGCGCGTGCCCGGCTTCCCCTCCGTCGAATGACCGAGGACCGGCGCGCGCTTCTCGTGGCCGGGGATGCCGAGCTCGTCCGCCTCCAGCCTCCGGATCTCGTCGCGGAGGCGGCCGGCTTCCTCGAACTCGAGCTCGGACGCGGCCTTGCGCATGCGCTGCTCGAGGTCGGCGATATAGGCTTTGAGATTGTGGCCGACGAGGTGCGGCCGCTCGTCGTCGCCGGTGTCGACGACGACGCCGTCGCGCTGCGAGACGTCGGAGAGGATGTCCTGGATGTTGCGCTTGATCGTCGTCGGGGTGATGCCGTGCGCCTCGTTATATTCGCGCTGCTTCTGGCGTCGGCGGTCGGTCTCGCGGAGCGCGCGCTCCATCGAGCCCGTGATGCGGTCCGCGTAGAGGATGACCCGGCCTTCGACGTTGCGGGCGGCGCGGCCGATCGTCTGGATCAGCGAGGTCTCGGACCGCAGGAAGCCTTCCTTGTCGGCGTCGAGGATGGCGACGAGGCCGCATTCCGGGATGTCGAGGCCCTCGCGCAGGAGGTTGATGCCGACGAGGACGTCATAGACCCCGAGCCTCAGGTCGCGGATCAGCTCGATACGCTCCAGCGTCTCGACGTCGCTATGCATGTAGCGGACCCTGAGGCCGGCCTCGTGCATGAACTCGGTGAGGTCCTCGGCCATCCGCTTGGTGAGCGTCGTGACCAAGGTCCGGTAGCCCTTGCGGGCGGTGATCCGCGCCTCGTTGATGAGATCGTCGACCTGGTCCTCGACGGGCTTGATCTCGACCGGTGGGTCGATGAGGCCGGTGGGGCGGATGACCTGCTCGGAGAAGACTCCGCCGGTTTGATCGAGCTCCCACGGTCCGGGTGTCGCCGAGACGGCGACGGTCTGCGGCCGCATCGCATCCCACTCGTTGAAGCGAAGCGGGCGATTGTCGATGCACGAGGGAAGGCGGAAGCCATATTCGGCGAGCGTGATCTTGCGGCGGTGGTCCCCGCGCGCCATCGCGCCGATCTGCGGCACCGTCTGGTGGCTCTCGTCGACGAAGAGGAGGGCGTTCTCGGGCAGGAACTCGAACAGGGTCGGCGGCGGCTCGCCCGGCAGGCGGCCGGTGAGGAAGCGGCTGTAATTCTCGATGCCCGCGCAGCTGCCGGTGGCCGCGATCATCTCCAGGTCGAAGTTGGTGCGCTGCTCCAGCCGCTGCGCCTCCAGCAGCTTGCCTTCCGCGTGAAGCTCCTTGAGCCGCTCGGTCAACTCGTGCCGGATCGCCTCCATCGCCTGCTTCATGGTCGGGCCGGGCGTGACATAGTGCGAGTTGGGATAGATCTTCACATGTTCGAGGCTGGCGATCTTCTTGCCGGTCAGAGGATCGAACTCGACGATCTCCTCGACCTCGTCGCCGAAGAAGGCCACGCGCCAGGCCATGTCCTCATAATGCGAGGGAAAGATCTCCAAATTGTCGCCGCGCACCCGGAAATTGCCGCGCGCGAACGCCTGGTCGTTGCGCTTGTACTGGAGCGCCACAAGCTTTCGGACGATCTCGCGCTGATCGACCGTCTGCCCCTTCTTCAGGCTGAAGGTCATCGCGCTGTAGGTCTCGACCGAGCCGATGCCGTAGAGGCAGGAGACCGAGGCGACGATGATGACGTCGTCGCGCTCGAGCAGGGAGCGCGTCGCCGAATGGCGCATCCGGTCGATCGCCTCGTTCACCGAGCTTTCCTTCTCGATGTAGGTGTCGGAGCGCGGCACGTAGGCTTCCGGCTGATAATAATCGTAATAGCTGACGAAATATTCGACCGCGTTGTCGGGGAAGAAGCTCTTGAACTCGCCATAGAGCTGGGCGGCGAGGATCTTGTTGGGCGCGAGCACCAGGGCCGGGCGCTGCAGCGCCTCGATCACCTTCGCCATGGTGAAGGTCTTGCCGGAGCCGGTGACGCCGAGCAGCACCTGGGTCTGCTCGTCCTGGCGCGCGCTCTCGACCAGCTCGGCGATCGCGGCGGGCTGGTCGCCGGCCGGCTCATAGTCCGAGACGATCCGGAAGCGGCGCCCGCCTTCGGCTTTCTCAGGCCGCTGCGGCCGGTGCGGGACGAACTCCCTCCCCGTCTCCGGCTCGTCGAGTCCGGTCCTGATCGCGATGGTACCCATGGCTTCCATATGGTCATTCCGTCGGCGCCGCGCTAGCTTCGGCGGCGAACGGGAGGGGAAGAGCGATGAAACTTATGGTGCTGGTTCCGCTGGCGGCGCTCGCCGCCTGTGGGGGCGAAACCGAGCAGAAGGCGAAAGCGCAGCCGCGGGCCCAGGCGATGGAGGCAGGGCAGTGGCAGATGAGCTACGAAGTGACCAACTTCCGCCGCGCCGATGAAGGTCAGCCGAGGCTCAACATGCCGCAGGGCACTCGGGGCACCGCCGAGGCGTGCATCGGCCAAGCGGACACGCAGCGCCCGCCGATGGCGCTGTTCGCGGGCTCCGAGTTCGAAGACTGCAATTGGGGCGAGAATTTCTACATGCGCAACGGGCGCCTGGTCTCGTCGGGCCTGTGCCGGCGCGACGGCGTCGGGCAGGTGGAGGTGACGATCTCGGCCGACTTCACCGGGACCACCTTCAACGGCACTGCCGAGATGCTGACCCGGCTGGTGACGGACGGCGACGTGATCCTGGCGAGCCGCATCGAAGGACGCCGCACCGGCGCCTGCACCGGGGGCGGCGCGGACGGCAACAGCGCCGGCACGAACTAGCGTCACGAGGAGGGAATCATGATCGGCTACGTGACGCTCGGCACCGGCGATCTCGACCGCGCCCGCTCCTATTACGACGCATTGCTCGCCGAGCTCGGCGGCAAGCGGCTGATGACCCTGGACGAAAACGGCTTCACTCTGTGGGGCACCGACTGGGGAAAGCCCGGCATCGCCGTCACCCGCCCCTATAACGGCCAGCCTGCCGTGGCCGGCAACGGCAACATGATCGCGCTCGCCGTCGACCAAAGGGCGAAGGTGGACGCGCTCCATGCCCGGGCGCTGGAGCTCGGCGGCAGCGACGAGGGCGCACCGGGGCTGCGCAGCCCGGAAGGCCCCCGCGCCTTCTACGGCGCCTACTTCCGCGATCCGGACGGCAACAAGCTGTGCGTGTTCCGGATCGGCCCGGCCTGAGCGGGTGCGGGTCCGCGCCATCGTCAATCGCGGCGGCGGGACCCTGCTCCGGAACGGCGAAGAGGATCCGCAGAGCCGGCTCGAAGAGGCGTTCGCGGGCGCGGGGGTCGCGGCCGAGGTGCGCTGCGTCGAAGGCGCCTGCCTGGTCGCGGAGTTCCAGGCGGCGCGGGACGATCCGGCGGTCGACGCGGTGGTCGCGGGCGGCGGCGACGGCACGATCAGTTGCGCGGCAGGGCAACTCGCCGATTCCGGCAAGCCGCTCGGGGTGCTGCCGCTCGGCACCTTGAACCATCTCGCCCGCGACGCCGGAATCCCGGCCGATCTAGAAGGCGCCGTCGCGACCATTGCGGCCGGCCACATCCGGGCGATCGACCTCGGCGAGGTGAACGGGAGGATCTTCGTCAACAACAGCGCCATCGGCCTCTACCCGCACATGGTCCGCCAGCGCGAGGATCTGCAGGAGCGGCTCGGGCGGTCGAAGCGGCTGGCGATGCTGATCGCCAGCCTCCGCGCGCTGCGCCGCTTCTCGCGGCATCGGCTGACCATCGATCTCGGCGGGCTGTGCGCCCCGATCGAGACGCCTTTGCTGTTCGTCGGCAACAACGTCTACGAAACCAACCTGCTCACCCTCGGCCGCCGCAAGGCGCTCGACCAGGGCGAGCTCTGTCTCTACGCGCCGCTGGTGCGCGGACGGCTCCATTTCCTGTCGCTCGGCCTGCGCACCCTGCTCGGCCTTTCGAGGCAGCGCGACTTCGCCAGCCTGGTCGGCATCCCCGAAGCCACGGTGCATTCCCGCCGGCCGGCGCTGACCGTGGCGCTGGACGGGGAGGCGGAAGTCATGGAGACGCCGCTGCGCTACCGGATCCGGCCGGGCGCGCTCCGGCTCATCGCGCCGCCGCCAGAACGGGAACGCTGAACGTCCGGCCGACCTCGGTGACGACGAAGCGATCCGGCGGGACGTTGCGGGCGCGGCGCAAAGCGGCGATGCGCCGCTGCGGGTCGCCGATCGCCTCGAAGGTGAGCTGGACCGTCCCCCAATGGACGCCGAGCGCGGTCCCCGGATTCAGGATCTCGAAGATGCGCCAGGCTTCGGCGGGATCGACATGGCTCTCCATCATCACGTCGCGCGGCTCGTACGCGCCGATCGGGAGGATGGCGAGCCGGAACGGGCCGTGGCGCGCCGCCTCGCGCGGCCAGCTGCCGTCGCCCCAGCCGGTGTCGCCGGCGAAGAAGACGGCGCCGCCGGGCAGCCGCACGGTGAAGCCGGACCAGAGGGCGCGGTTGCGGTCGGTGTCCCAGCGGGTCGACCAGTGATGGACCCGCTCGACCACCACTTCGGCCGGGCCGGCGCGGACCGTGCCGCCCCAGTCGCGGGCCACCGCATCGACGCCGTGGCTGCGGAGCAGCGCGTCGTTGCCGAGGCTGGTGACGATCAGCGGCCGGTCGCGCCGCCACAGCCGCCGCAACGTCGCCACGTCCATATGGTCGTAATGGTTGTGGCTGACGAGGACGAGGTCGATCCTGGGGAGATCGTCGAAGCGCACGCCGGGCGCGCGCACCCGTCGCGGGCCGACGAAGGAGAGAGGCGAGGGCCGGTCGGACCAGAGCGGATCGGTGAGGATGTTGAAGCCCTGGGTCTGGACGAGCACCGTCGCGTGGCCGATCCAGGTGACGCGCATCTCCTCGCCGGCGACCCGCCGCGGCGGGACCGTCGGGATCACAGGGACGCGGTCCGGCCATTCGGCGCGGTCGCGTGCGCCCGCCCAGCGGCGGAGGAAGCGGTTGGGATCGCGGCGCGGCGGCGGCGGCATTCCGGGGTTGAAGAAGCGTTCGCCGTTGAAATGATCCGAGATCGGCCCTCGATAATAGATGCGGTCGAGGAACGGCGGGACCAACGCCGGCGCCAGGCTGAGCGCGACGACCAGGAACAGGACCGCCGTGCCGAGACGCTTCAGCAGCTTGCGCATCGCCGGGCTCTTAGCGACGCATTGCGCGAATGGAAGCTATTCCGGAACGATGGTGAACCCGGTCGGCGCGCCGGTCTCGCGATGCTCCGCGTGGTACATGTCCATGACGATGTCGAAGCGGCCGGGCGCGGCGGCGCCGCAGTCGAGCGGGTAGACGTCGACGATGGTCCCGAACGCGCCGACTCCCGCATTGCCGCGCTGACCGACCCGCGGCGCGGAACCGTCGCTGCAGCGCAAGCGGGCGATGTAGGCGCGCTCCCCGTCCGGCCCACCGACGCGGACCGGATTCTGCGCCGTGCCGAGCGGATGCGCCCGGGCGGCCTCGATCGCGGCGCGCAGATCGTCCTGGTCGACCCCGAACCCTAGTTCGCGGAGCATCTGCTCCGGGCTGATCGTCCGGTCGCCCGGTTGCGGCTGCGCGGCCGCGGGAGCGGCGAGCAGAGTGGCGGCGAGGGCGGCGGCGAGAGCGATGCGCATGGGGACTCCTGAAGTTCGCCCGGCATTCTAGAGGTTTGCAGGCGTCAATGGAAGTTGCGGCTCTTGACCTCGATGACGGGCTCGCGGGGCGGGCGCAGGCGCGGATCGGGGCCGCCGAAGCTGGCCCCGTCGCCGGGGCTGCGGCGATGCGGGAAGTCGATCGCCGCGACCGAATGGAGCAAAAGCGTAAGGTCCTCCAGCGCGTCGGTGACGATGTGGACGACCTCCCCCTCGCGCTGGACGCGGCCCTTGACGCCGATCATCGCGGCGCCGAGCACGATCCGCCGGTAGCGGTCGAACAGGCGCTGCCAGATGATGATATTGGCGATTCCGCTCTCGTCCTCGATGGTCACGAAGGTCACATTGCCGGCACCGGGCCGCTGGCGGACCAGAACGATGCCGGCGACCTCGACCTTGCAGCCGTCCTTCGCGTTCATGAGGTCGGCGCAGGAAAGGATGCGCCGCGCTTCCAAGCGCGGCCGGAGGAAGCGCAACGGGTGCGCGCGCAGCGAGAGCTGGACCGCGCGATAATCCTCGACCACCTCGCGGCCCTCGGTCATCGCCCGCAGCGCCACTTCCGGCTCGCGCTCGCGCGCGTCCGCGGCGGCGAACAAAGGCAGCGGCGCCCCGCCCAGCCCGCGCACCCGCCACAAGGCCTGCCGCCGGTCTAGGCCGAGGCTCGCGAAGGCGTCGGCGTCGGCGAGCCTCTCCAGCGCCGCGACCGGCACGCCCGAGCGCCGCCAGACGTCCTCCACGCTCTCGAACGGCCGCTCGGAGCGCGCGGCGAGGATGCGGGCGGCATGCTCGTTCGAGAGCCCCTTCACCATGCGCAGCCCGAGGCGGAGGGGGAGGAGGGATGAGGGAGACGCGGCATTGAAGCCCTCTCCCTTGAGGGGGGAGGGTTTGGGTGGGGGTGGACTCGGCAAAAGAGGCTCGGCGTCATTCACAGGAATGAGATTCTTCCGGAGACTCCACCCCTCCCCAAACCCCTCCCCCTCAAGGGGAGGGGCTTTCAGGCCATCACCATCCGCCCCCTCCAAAGTACAGTCCCAGCGGCTCTCGTTGACGCAGACCGGACGTATCTCGACGCCGTGCTCGCGCGCGTCCCGCACGATCTGGGCGGGAGCGTAGAAGCCCATCGGCTGGGCGTTCAATAAAGCGGCGCAGAAGACGTCGGGATGATGGCATTTCATCCAGCAGGAGGCGTAGGCGATCTTGGCGAAGCTCGCCGCGTGGCTCTCGGGGAAGCCGTAGCTGCCGAAGCCCTCGATCTGCTTGAAGGTGCGCTCGGCGAACTCCTCCGAATAGCCGTTGGCGAGCATGCCGCGGATCATCTTGTCGCGGAAGGCGCCGACCCCGCCGGTATGCTTGAACGTCGCCATCGACCGGCGGAGCCGATCCGCCTCCTCGGGCGAGAAGCCGGCGCCGACGATCGCGACCTTCATCGCCTGCTCCTGGAAGAGCGGCACGCCGAGCGTCTTGTGCAAAACCTCGCGCAGGGCTTCGGAGGGATATTCGACCTTCTCCTTTCCCTCCCGCCGCCGGAGATAGGGATGGACCATGTCGCCCTGGATCGGGCCGGGGCGGACGATGGCGACCTCGATGACGAGGTCGTAGAATTCCTTCGGCTTCATCCGCGGCAGCATCGACATCTGCGCCCGGCTCTCGATCTGGAAGACGCCGACCGTGTCCGCGCGCTGGATCATCTTGTAGGTTTCGGGATCGTCCTCCTGCAGCACCAGCGACGACATCGAGACATGGATCCCCTTATGGTCCTTCAGCAGGCCGAAAGCGCGGCGCATGCAGCCGAGCATGCCGAGGCCGAGCACGTCGACCTTCATGAAGCGCAGGGCGGCGATGTCGTCCTTCTCCCATTCGATGACGCGGCGGTCCTCCATCGTCGCCGGCGCGATCGGGACGAGATCGTCGAGGCGATCCTCGGTGAGGACGAAGCCGCCCGGATGTTGCGAAAGGTGCCGCGGAGCGTTGATCAGCTGGCGGGAGAGCTCCAGCGTCAGAGCGAGGCGCGGCTCGGAGAGGTCGAGGCCGATCTCGGCGACGTGGCGGTCGGCGACGCCCTCGTTGGACCAGCCCCAGACCTGGCCGGCGAGCATGCCCGTCACGTCCTCGGGCAGGCCGAGCGCCTTGCCGACGTCGCGCACCGCGCCGCGCGTTCGGTAGCGTGTCACAACCGCCGTCAAAGCGGCCCGTCTGGCGCCGTAGTGGCGGTAGATCCACTGGATCACCTCCTCGCGCCGCTCATGCTCGAAATCGACGTCGATGTCGGGCGGCTCGTCGCGCTCCTCGGAGACGAAGCGCTCGAACAGGAGCTGGTGCTTGATCGGGTCGATCGAGGTGATCTCGAGCAGGAAGCAGACCACCGAATTGGCCGCGCTGCCCCGCCCCTGGCAGAGGATGCCCGAGCGGCGCGCGAAGGCGACGATCGAATGGACGGTGAGGAAATAAGGCGCATAGCCCATCCTGCCGATCAGCCTCAGCTCGTGGGCGAGCTGCGCCTCGTAGGCCGCCGGCAGGCCGCCCGGGAAGCGCTTCGCCGCCGCCTTGCGGACGCGGGCCTCGAGCGCCTGCTGCGGGCTCATGCCGGGCGGCACCTCGCTCGGATATTGGTAGCGAAGCTGGCCGAGATCGAAGCCGCAGCGGCCCACGATCCCGGCGCTCGCCTCGATCATGTGCGGCCAGCGCGCGAACAAACGCGCCATCTCCCCGGCGCCTTTCAGGTGCCGGTCGGCATAAAGCTCGCGGCGGAAGCCAAGCTCGTCGATCGTGCACTTCTCGCGGATCGCGGTGACCACGTCCTGCAGCATCCGCCGGTCGGGCGAATGATAGAGGACGTCGCCGGTCGCCAGCGGCGCGACGCCGGCGCCCTTCGCCATATGGTCGAGCGCGTCGATCCGGACGGCGTCGCCGGGGCGGCGGCGGTAGGAGATCGCGCAATAGGCCCGGTCGCCGAACAGATCGGCCAGGCGCCCGAGCGCGGCGGCATCCGCCGCGTCCGCGTCCCCGGCGACCAGAGCGGCGATCATCCCTTCCGAATGCAGGCCGACCTCCTCCCAGCCGAGCCGGCACTCGCTCTTGCCCGGCCATCTGCCGTTCGCGTCCCGTCCCTGCGGCCGCCCGGCGGTGAGCAAACGGGTCAGCCGCGACCAGGCCGGCCGGTCCTGCGGGTAGAGCAAAAGCGCCTCGCCGGAGACGAGATCGACCCGGCAGCCCGGCACCAGCCGCACCCCGGTCGCCTTCGCGGCCTCCCACGCCCGCACCATCCCGGCGACGCTGTTGCGGTCGACGATGCCCAATGCGGGGATGCCGAGGAGGGCGGCGGCGGAGAACAGTTCCTCCGGCGAGGAGGCCCCGCGCAGGAAGCTGAAATGGGTGGTGGTCTGGAGCTCGGCGTAGGTCATGAGTCGGCGCCTGCTCCCTCCCCCTTGAGGGGGGAGGGTTGGGGTGGGGGTGGACTCGTCATCTGGGCAGCACCTCTTCCGGAGACTCCACCCCTCCCCCAACCCCTCCCCCTCAAGGGGAGGGGCTTTGCGCCGCGTCCTCCACTAGCTCCCCTCCTCATCCGAACATTCCGTGGAGGTACCAGCTCAAATCGCCGGTGCGGGGGTCGGTGCCGTTGCCGCGGCGGAAGAGCCAGAAGCGGGCGCCCTCCTCGTCCTCGACCTGGAAATAGTCGCGCACGGCGTCGGCCTCGGCGCGGGCGCGCCACCATTCGCCGTGAATCCGCTCGGGGCCGTCGGCGGCGCGGACCTGGTAGGCGCGGCCGCGCCAGGTGAAGCGTCGCGGCGGCTGGTCCGGGAGCAGAGCGACGACATTCTCGACCCGCTCGGGCGGGGACAGCATCCGCACCGGCCGCGGCCATTGCGGCCATTGCGCCGGCTTCGCGAAGGGCGGGAGGCGGCGCACGCCGCGCTCGGGCACATCGCTTTCGACCGCGCCGATCCGGAACAGCCGCCGCGCGCCGAGACGCCCCGCCAGCCGGTCGACCAGCAAGGCGAGGTCGGGCGCCGGCTTCCCGCCGGCCAGCGCGCCTTCGACCATTTGCGGCGCCAGCGGCTCGGCGCGGGCGGCGACGAGGCGCATCGCCTCGATCCCGAAGCCGGGATCCACCTCCTCGATCCTCGGCAGCAGCAGGCGCCGGAGATGTCCGGCGTCGCGCGTCGCGCGGGCGGTGCCGATCGCGATCGCCTGCTCGGCGCCGTCGACGCGCAGGCAGAGGAGATCGACACGGCGGGCGCCGAGCCCCCGCTTCGCCAGCGTCCCCGTCAGGCGCGAAACGAGCCGCGTCAGCGCCTCCGCGATCGCTTCGGAGGTCGCGATCGGCTCGGCGAAGCGCAAGGTCGCCGAAGGCGCCTCCTCGGGAACGACGGGATCCACCGCTTCCGAAGCGCGGCCCAGCGCCTGGTCCAGCCGCTCGACAAGAGCGCGTCCGAAGCGGCGCTGGAGGGGCGCGCGCGGCATTGCGATCAGCTCGCCGACCGTCTCGAGGCCGAGGCGGCGCGCCGCGCCGAGCGCGTCTTCCTCCAGCCGAAGCGCGGCGAGCGGCAGCGCCGCCAGCGCATCCGCCTCGCCGCCGTTCGGGCAGAGCGTCACCGGCGCGTCCGAGAAGCGGGCGAGGGCATGCGCCGCGCCCCATGTGCCCGCCACGGCAATCCGCGCGGTGAAGCCGAGCCGGGCGGCGAAATGGACGAACTGGACGCAGGCCGCGCCCTCCCCGCCGAACAGGTGCGAGACGCCGCTGAGATCGAGGAACAGGCCGTCCGGCGGCGTTACCGCCGCGCGCGGAGTCCAGCGGCGGGCGGCGAAGAGAGCGAGGCGCTGGAGAAAGGCCGAATCGCCTTCGGGATCGGCGTCGGCGACCTCGAGGCCGGGAACCAGCGCGCGGGCCTGGGAGAGCGGCATTCCGGGCGCGAGGCCGAGCGCGCGGGCTTCCGGCGAAGCGGCGGCGACGAGCTGGCGGTTGCCGGTGCGGAGGGCGAGGACGAGGGGGGCTGTTTCCTCCCCGGCACGGGGAGGGGGACCAGCCGCAGGCTGGTGGAGGGGGCCCGCGGTCGTGCAGCTCGCTGCGCTCGCACCCCTCCACCGCACTTCGTGCGGTCCCCCTCCCCGTTCCGGGGAGGAATTCACACCCCCTGCCCCCTTACGCCGCTCTGCGCGCTGCTGCCTGCGCAGGCGCTCGACGGCGAGCTCCGGCAGGTAGAGCGAGGCGAGCCTCTTCATCGGGGGCCTCCACGATCAGGGTGAACGGTTCGCCGCCGCGCTGGCGGGCGAGATCGAGACGCCAGCGGGCGCGGCCGACGCCCGGCACCTGAAGCGGCGCGGACGGGACCGGCGCGAGACGCCAGCGGGTGATAGCGGCGGAAGGAAAAGCGAGCGGATCCTCGCCGCTCCGCCGCCAGCGCTTCAGCATCAGCGCCATGGTGCCGCCCTCCTCGGCGGCGAGCTGGAGCCGGCGGGTGGCCGGCATCGCGCAGC
Organism: Allosphingosinicella sp.; assembly: GCA_035628635.1. GTDB lineage: Bacteria > Pseudomonadota > Alphaproteobacteria > Sphingomonadales > Sphingomonadaceae > Allosphingosinicella. Next base: position 91,855 of record DASPJJ010000011.1, on the reverse strand, counting down.
GGCCGACCTCGCCGACCACGGCGGAGAGGCCGCCATGGCGCAGCCCCTCTTCCATCACCGCCAGCACCTCCTCGTCGCGCCGGCATTCGGCGTAGAGGAGGCGATCCGGCGCGAGGCCCGCCTGCGCGAGGCCGGGCGCGAACAGATCGCGGCGGGAGAATGCCCAGAGCACCGTCCCCTCCGCTCCCGCCCGCCGCGCGGCGACCGCTGCGGCGAACAGGGTCGCGGCGGCGTCGTTGCCGAGGCCGGGGGCGGCGCCGGCGATCTCGTGCAGCGCGTCGACGGCGAGCCCGCCACCGGCGAGGCGGCGGTCGATCGCCTCGATCCCGAACGGCAGGCATAAACGCGCGCCGCCGCGGGCGCTCTCGGCGAGCGCCGCGATCTCGGCGCGAAGCGCGGCGATTCGGGCTTCGACGGGCATGATGCGACTCGGACTCATATGTTCGTGATATGTTCCGAGCCTGTTCAGCGAGAGTCAAGCGGGTTGGGGGGAGGTGGACTCCTCCCCGAAACGGGGAGGGGGACCGCACGAAGTGCGGTGGAGGGGTGCGAGCGCAGCGAGCCGCTCGGACGTGGGCCCCCTCCACCATGGGCAGTTGGACAGTGCCCCGCACTGTCCAGCCCTGTCCGGGGGACAGGGCGACCTGCCCATTTCGGCTGGTCCCCCTCCCCGTTCCGGGGAGGATCAAGTAAGAGCCGCCCTGCTCCCTCCGCCAAGGACCCCCATGCCGCTGATCCGCTCCCTCCTCCTCGCTTTCGCGCTCTTCGTGTCCGCCCCGGCTCTGGCCCAGGAGGGCGATGCGGGCTGGTTCTATCGGGGGAGCGACATCGCGCCCGATCCGGCTTGGCGGTTCGGGACGCTGCCCAACGGGCTGCGCTACGCGGTCCGCCGCAACGCGATTCCCGCCGGCCAGGTCGCGATCCGGATCCGGGTCGACGCCGGCTCGCTCCACGAGACCGAGGCCGAGCAGGGCTGGGCGCATTTCGTCGAGCACATGCTGTTCCGCGGCACCGAGACCTATCCCGACCGCCAGGCCCGCCACATCTGGGAGCAATTGGGCGCGAGCTTCGGCAGCGACAGCAATGCCGTGACCAGCGCGACCGACACGGTCTACCAGCTCAACCTGCCGCGCGCCGACCGCGCTTCGCTCGACACCAGCCTCGCCGTCCTCGCCGAGATGATGTCGCGGGCGCGCTTCGATCCGGCCGCAATCGATGCCGAGCGGCCGGTGGTGGTCGCCGAGAAGGAAAGGCGGGCCGAGCTGTCGCAGCTCCTCTACGAACGGTCGCGGCCGCTCTTCTACGCCGGCATGAAGATCGGCCGACACGAGACGATCGGCACCGCCGCGACGCTGGCGGCGGCGGACGCCGCGGGGCTGCGCGCCTTCTACCGACGCTGGTATCGCCCCGAGCGGACGACGATCGTGCTGGTCGGCGACGCCGATCCGGCGATGCTCGAGACCCTGGTCCGCGAACGCTTCGGCGGCTGGCGCGGCGAGGGAGCGAACCCGCCCGAGCCCGATTACGGCCGCCTCTCCGAGCCGCCCTCCCCGGTCGCGGCGATCGCCTATCCGGGCGCACCGGCGACGGTGACCCTGATGTGGCTGCGGCCCTACGAGACGCGGCCGCATACGGTCGCGCGCGAGCAGACCTACCTCGAGGAGACGCTCGCCGCGCGGATCGTCAACCGGCGGCTCGAAGCCCATGCGCGCGGCGAATCCGCCTATCTCAACGCGGGAATCGGACTCTCCCGCTCGCGGGGAATCGCCAACGCGACCAGCCTCAGCGTCTCCGCCCGCGGCAGCGACTGGCGGCGCGCGCTGGAGGAGAGCTATGCGATCCTCACCGACGCGCTGGGGACGCCGCCGAGCACGGCCGAGATCGCCCGCGAGCTCAGCAACATCCGCGCCGCGGCGCGGGCGGCGGTGCAGGGCGAGACGACGGTCCAGTCCCCGTCCCGCGCCGACCAGCTGGTCAACGCGCTCGACAACGGCGCGGTGATCACCACCGCCGCCACCGCGCTCGCCAATCTCGACCGGCACGCCCCGCTAATGACTCCCGAGCGGGTCGGGGCGGCAATGCGGACCCTGTTCTCGGGCTTCGGCCCGCGCGCCTTGCTGCTCACCCCCGAGCCGGTCGCCGGCGGCGAGCGGGCTCTGGCCGAGGGGCTGGCGGCGGCGCAGCGGGCGGCGCCGGCGGTGCGCGCCGCAGACCGCGCAGTCAGCTTCGACGATCTGCCGGCGCCCGCCGCCCCCGGACGCGAAGTCGCGCGCCAGCGGTTCGACGATATCGGCGTCACCCTCGTCCGCTTCGCCAACGGCGCGACCCTCACTTTCAAGCATACCGACATCGAGCGCGGCACCGTCCACGTCCGGCTGCGCTTCGGCGCCGGCCATGCCGGGCTCGCGCCCGACCGGGAGTCGCTCGCCTGGCTCGCCGGGCTGGTCCCGCCCTCCGGGATCGGCGCGCTCGACCTCGACGCGATGGAGCGGCTGCTGACCGGACGGCGGATCTCGCTCTCCTTCGGAGTGGACGACGACGCCTTCACCCTGACCGGCCAGGCGAACGCGACCGAGCTCGGCGACCAGATGCGCCTGCTCACCGCCAAGCTGGTCGCGCCGCGCTGGGACGCCGCCTTGCTCGCCCGCTTCCGCACCGCGGCGGTCGAGAGCTTCGACCTCCATTTCTCCTCGGCCGCCGCGCGCGCCGCCCGCGAGACCGGCGGGGTGTTCCGGCCCGGCGACCGGCGCTGGCAGCCGGTCAGCCGCGACGAAATGGCGGCGGTGACGGTCGATCGCTTCGGCGGCTTCTTCGGGCCGGCCCTGGCGGCGCGGCCGGTCCACGCGGTGATCGTCGGCGACGTCACGCTGGAGCAGGCGATCGAGGCGGTGCGGCGGACGACCGGGGCGCTGCCGGCGCCGCGCGGCGCGGACCCGGCCCTTTTCACCGCGGTGCGGCCGCCGGCTCCGAACCCGCAGCCCCGGACCTTCACCCATGAGGGCGCCCCCGACCAGGCCTATGCCATGATCGGCTGGTCGACCTTCGGCGGCACCGGATCGGTGCGCGAGCGCCGGGCGCTCTCGCTCGCCGCCAACATCGTGCGGATGCGCCTGTTCGACGAGCTGCGCGAGACCGAGGGGGCGAGCTATTCGCCGATGGCGATGCACAGCAGCTCGGCAGTCTTTCCGGACTGGGGAGTCTTCTACGCCGCCGCGGAGCTGAGGCCCGGCCGGACCGACGACTTCCTGCGGATCGCGCGCGCGATCGTCGCCGACCTCGCCGCGCGGGCGCCGGCGGCCGACGAGTTCGCGCGCGCCCAGAATCCGGTGCTGAGCGGCATCGAGCGGACCTTCACCACCAGCAACGCCTGGTGGGTCGGCGCGATCGAGGACTTCGCCACCCGGCCGAGCGCCGTCGGGGAGGTGCGCACCTATCTTTCGGACTACCGGACGATGACGGCCGAGGACGTGCGCGCCGCCGTCGCGCGGCACGTCGCCGAGCAGGGCGACTGGTCGATGCTGGTCCTGCCGGCCCGCGCGGCCGCAGCTCCCGTACCTGTGACGGCGCCGACCCGGCCCGGAGGCCGCGAGCGACGCCCTTGATCTGGATTCGATGGCCACCCATGCTCTAGAGGGGCCCGCGCGAGCAAGGAGAGACGTGGCCAACGGCGCAGTCCAGATGCGGTCTTCCAGCCTTCCGGCCGAGCTCGATCGGGGGTGGGACCCGCTGCGTCTCCAGCAGCAGCCCTTTTTCGGCGACAAGCACCGGGCCTTCTGGATCCTCCAGTCGGCCGGCTGGGCGGGCTATTTCCTGCTGCGCATCCTTTCGATCGTCTCCAACGTCTCGCGCGAGCTGATCGGCAGCTACGTGCTGCACACCGCTCTGCTCACCGTCACCGGCTATTCGATCACATTGCTGATGAGCGCCTGCTACCGGCGGCTGATCCGGCTGAGGCCGCTCGTCACCTGGGCGCTCACCATCACCATCGTGGTGCTCGCCTCCGCCGCCTTCTCAGCGATCGAGACCTGGAGCTACGCGACCTTCATCGAGCCGGGGAAGACGATGGGCGGCATCCGCTTCCTGGGCGCGATCCTGCTGACCTTCTCGCTGCTGGCCGCATGGTCGTCGCTTTATTACGGGATCAATTACTATCTTCTGCTCGAGCAGCAGACCGACCGGCTCTTGAGGCTCGAGCACCAGGCGAGCTCGGCGCAGCTGGCGATGCTGCGCTACCAGCTCAACCCGCATTTCCTGTTCAACACGTTGAACTCGATCTCCACTTTGGTGCTGCTGAAGCAGACCGACCGGGCGAACGCGATGCTCTCGCGGCTGTCGAGCTTCCTGCGCTACACCCTGGTCAACGAGCCGACCGGGCAGGTGACGGTGGCGCAGGAGGTGGAGACGCTGAAGCTCTACCTGGAGATCGAGAAGATGCGCTTCGAGGAGAGGCTGCGCCCGCATTTCTCGATCGACCGGCAGGTGGTGAACGCGCTGATGCCGTCGCTGCTGCTCCAGCCCCTGGTCGAGAATGCGATCAAATATGCGGTGACGCCGCAGGAAGAGGGCGCCGACATCTCGATCGAGGCGAAGCTGAACGTCGACAGGGTCGCGATCACCGTCTCGGACACCGGGCCGGGCGCGGAGGACCATTGGGTGCGCGCCCAGGAATCGACCGGGGTCGGCCTCGCCAACATCCGCGACCGGCTCGCCCAGGCCTATGGCGACAACCACCGCTTCGATACCCAGTCGGACATTCGCGGGGGTTTTCGCGTTACCATCGAGATCCCCTATCAAACCGAAGCCAAGGAACCGAAATGACGATCCGCACGATCCTCGTCGACGACGAACCGCTGGCGATCCAGGGGCTGCAGCTCAGGCTCGAGCCGCATGACGACGTCGAGGTGATCGACACCTGCTCGAACGGGCGCGAGGCGATCCGATCGATCAAGACCCACAAGCCGGACCTCGTCTTCCTCGACATCCAGATGCCGGGCTTCGACGGCTTTTCGGTGATCCAGGGGCTGATGGAGGTGGAGCCGCCTCTGTTCGTGTTCGTCACCGCCTACAGCGACCACGCCATCCGCGCGTTCGAGGCGCAGGCGGTGGACTATCTGATGAAGCCGGTCGAGGAGGACAGGCTCGCCGACACGCTGGAGCGGGTCCGCCAGCGGCTCGCCGAGAAGCGCGGCGTCGAGGAAGCGGAGAAACTGAAGGAGGTGCTCGCCGAGGTCGCGCCCGACGCGGTCGAGGAGATGGGCGGCGGGGTCGGCGACGACGCCCACGCCTCCAACCGCTACGAGAAACTGATCAACATCAAGGACCGCGGCCAGATCTTCCGCGTCGACGTCGATTCGATCGAGAAGATCGACGCGGCGGGCGATTACATGTGCATCTATACCGGCGACAACACCTTGATCCTCAGGGAGACGATGAAGGACCTGGAGAAGCGCCTCGACCCCCGCCGCTTCCAGCGGGTGCACCGCTCCTGCATCGTCAACCTCGACCAGGTGCGCCAGGTCAAGCCGCACACCAACGGCGAATGCTTCCTGGTGCTGGAGAGCGGATCGCAGGTGAAGGTCAGCCGTTCCTACCGCGACGTCGTCGCCAGGTTCGTGCACTGATGTGAAAGCCCCTCCCCTTGAGGGGGAGGGGTTTGGGGTGGGGTGGAGCTTGACATGGGGCGGTGCCTCTCTGGAGACGCCACCCCCACCCAACCCTCCCCCCTCAAGGGGGAGGGCTTTAGAAGGCGAAGTCCATGCTCGTTTCTTTGCTCCTGCAGGCCACCGCCGCCCAGACCGCGCCTGACATCCAGCTCAGGATCGACGTGCATGCCGACCGGGTGCGGATCGAGCGGCGGGGCGAGGCTTCGCTCGAGGTCAGCGGCGGCGAAGGCTCGGCCGTCCGGATCGAGGCGCCGGATGCGGAAGGGCGCCGGACACTGCGCAACGTCGACGTGCGGATCGAGGCCGAGGCGCGCCTCGCCGATCCCCGGGCTGCGCCCGCCGCGCAAAATGCGGAAGCCCCTGAAACTCCCGACCCCGAGTGACGTTGAGCCCCCGTAACAGGGAGTGCCGTCTATGCGTAGAACGATCCTCGCGGCCGCCGCCGCGGCCACCGCTCTGACCTTCGCCACCCCCGCCGCCGCGCAGCGCCGCGCCGCTCAGGCGCCCGGACCCCAGGCGAACTCTCAGCTCGCGCTGCAGGCCGAGTCCGGACAGAACCCTCCCGACGTCGTCCTCGACGTCCCCAATCTGTCGGTCGAGCAGCTGACGATCGAGGTCAACAATCTGCGCGTCAATCTCGCGCTCGAGGCGCGGCTCGCCAATCTGCTCCATCTCAGCGCCGGCGCCAACGCGACGATCGACAATGTCCGCATCGACCTTCGCGGCGTGCGCGCCCAGGCGACCCTGCTGGTCCGGCTCGACAACGTCCGCGCGATCATCGAGCGCACCCTGCAGACGCTGGACAACAATCCGCAGATCGTCACCCAGCTCCTCTCGACGGTGGACAATGCGGTGGGGACGGTCGGCAACGTCGCCAACAACACGGTGGGCACGGTCGGCGCCCTCGCCGGGGGCCTGCTGAGGAACGGTGCCGTCCTCGATCTCGCCCGCGCCGGCCTCACCGAGGTCGGACGCACGCTGAACAGCGCCGGCCAGACCGTCCGCCGCGTCACCGACCGCAGCGGCAACCTGATCGAGGTGGTGACCGACACGGCCAACCGGATCGTCTCGTCGCGTCGGATCGGCAGCGCGCCCGCGGCGCAGCAGCCGCCGGCCACGCAGCAGCCCGCGCAACAATAGCCGGTCGGGCCTTCAGACCACTACCCCTGCCCTTAGCCCTCGTTTATGGGAATGGCGGGGGTCCCGGCCGATGACAAATGCGACAGCACGGCGCCGTGCCGCAATTCTGCTGCTTCGCCTGCTGTTCTTCGCGCCATTCGTGTCGATCGTGTTGCCTGGTGCCGCGCGCGCGGCATTTTGCGACCGATTCGCCGAGGGCCTGAGCCCCGCGCAGGCCACCGAGCTTCAGCAGTGGCTGATTCGACGAACCCCGGCCAGCCAGATGCCGCTCGCCCGCTCGATCCGCATCGTCGATGCAGTCGACGACCGCTCGATCGAGCCCTTCGTCACGCCCGGACGGGGCTCGGTACCGCCCAGAATCCACATCCCGCGAGGGTTCAGGAGGCTCCAGTGCCGGCTCGTCCAGCTGCAGCTCTACTTCACGCTCAACCGCATGTCGCCCGATCGGCTCCCTGCCGCCATCGCGGGATGCCACGCGAACCGGCGTCCCATGAACGCCTGTCTCACCGAGGCGACGGCCACGCTCGCCGATGAGATCGAGCAAAGGTGGCAATTCACGGAACTGGCTGCCGAGATCAGCGCAAATGAGGTCGAGGCCGGTTTTCGGACCGTTCTGCTCCATGAATTCGCTCATCTGGCGCTCGGTCACTTTGACTTGCGGGCCGACAGCGATGCCTACGCTCGCGCAGAGACCGACGCCGATGCCTATGCCCTGCTAGGGACGATCGTTGCACACGGATCTCCCTATGGCCTGTTCGCAACCTTTTCCGCGCTAGCGGTCACGGACCGCTTTCTACGGGACGAGGGTGGGCGGCACGGTCGATTCGCTTGCCGGGCGGTGATCGCCAACGATGTGAGGTCCGCACTGGAGATGCGCGCGGAGGACGCCTTCGATTGGGCGCGGGGAGACCCGGCGGCCTATCGGGAGCGGCGCCTGATGACGCAAGGACGAAGCGTGAGAAGGCTCGACATTCTCGGAGAAACGGCGGGATGCCCGCGGGGGGGATCCGCCCAAATCGCGGCCGCCCAGCGGGATTTCGAGTCGATCCTCGCTCTGCTCGACCGGCTCAGCGACGCGCGTACCGGGCCTACGCCGCCGCAGGCGGCGGTCGAGGCGCTGCTCGAACTCCCGCTCGCGACGGAGATCGGCCGGACCTTGCGGTCGGCGGTCGTAGTCGACCGCATCCGCGCGATGATGCGAAGCGGGGCGTTCGTTCCGCCGACCCGGGACGCGCTCGCCTTTCTGTCGAGAGTCTTGGCGCATGAGTCGCGCGTCATGTCGTCCTCGGACTTCGGCCGTCTTACCGGCAGCGCGGCGATCATGACCTACGAACTCGGACCCCCGGGGTCCGTGATCGATGAAATGGACGCCGCGCTGCGTCCCGCCCTTGAAACCGCCGAAGGCTACAGTCCGGATTTTCTGCAGCTCCACCTCCATTTGGGCGCCATCGCCTACCGTTCGGGTGAATGCCGGATGGGACGCTCGCGCTTCCTTCGGTTCATCGCGCAGGCCGACGACGAGGCCGAGGCGCGCGCCTTCGTGGGTCCGATCATCGACCTGGAATCCCGACAGGGCTGCGCCGCCGCGCGGGAGATCATGCGAGCGACCGTGCGGCGCGAGCTTGGCTGGCGCGACTAAGTGCAGGAGCCTGCATAGGATTGGAGATCGCGGCCGTAATCGGGCCGGTTCAGCCTGCGCCCGATCTGCGCGAGGCGGACGTCGTAGGTGCAGTAAAAGCCGCTCACGCCCCGTCTGAAGAACTGATCGATGATCGTGCGGTCGCACAGGCCGTGATCGCGGCAGCCGACGACGGACGAATAGAATTCATACACATTCTCGATCGAAGCGTCAGGCACATCGCGAGTGACTTCGAGCTTCAGACGGTGGATCGTATCCCGCGAGGGCCTGGCGGCCATAATCCGCGACATGTCGACGCGCTGCCACGGCGCTGTAAGCGTCTCCCGCGCCCGGGTGTACGCTTCGTCGTTCTCGAGCGACACGAAAAGCAAGGCCGTCTCGACGCGCCTGGCGTTCTCGACTTCCCGCTGCTGCACGAAGAAAAGGAAAATGCCGGCGATGACGGTGACGTAGGACAGGCATTCGAGCGTGACGCGAATGCGCTCGACGCGGCGGCTCACCGCCGGCATGGCGCCAGGGAAATCCGGTAACGATGGGCCCCGGCGGGCTGGCGGAGCCGATCGGGCCGCCGCCGATTCGCGCGGATGCAGGCGATCTCGGCCTGGGTCAGTATGACGATCGAATCCACGGCGGCGGCGCCTCCCGGAACACGAAAATCGGGCCAGAAGCCAAGCCGCGCCGTCACCTGCGGCGGGCAGCTTCCAAGGTCTATGACGAGGGGGTCGCCCGCCTCACGGCTGATTTGGGCGATGTTGCGCACCAGGCAATCGAAGGCAGTTCGCGACAGATACATGGGCGCGCCGCGGGCGGAAGCAGCGGGAGCGCCCTGACCAAAGGCTGCTGCGAGCATCAGCGCTGAAGCCAACATCGGAATCCCCCTGCCCCCCGAGCAGGCGATATCATACCGCTCTGCAGGCCGATAGCCACTCCGAGAACCCGGGTTGACGGATCTGCTCGCACAAGTTGAACCTCGCACCACCTTGGAGGGGCAGGCGGATGGCTTCGATGCGCGACGGACGCCTATCGCCGAGACGACTGCCGTCGCTGGTCTTCTTCCTCCTCGCCCTTGCCCTCGGAGCGCCGTCGGCGGGCGCCCAGCCCTTGTGCGAACCCTATGGCGAGGAGATGAGCGCCGCCGAGATTGCGCGACATGAGTTGGAGCTGAGAGAAAGGGCGCCGGTGAGGGATGCGGCGCTCGCACGCTCCGTCCGCATCGTCAACGACAGCCGGCCTGGGGAGGTCGCTCCGTTCGCACGGCCCGCCGGCGGCGGGCGGCCGGCGACGATCGGCGTTCCGCGCGGCTACCGACGGCTGCAGTGCCTCCTGATCCAGATGCAGTTCCATTTCATCTGGAACACTTTCCCGCGCGATCGCGCGCTGGCGGCGATCGTAGAAGGCTGCGCCGATGCCGGCTCGCCGCTGATCGACTGCGTCAGGGACCTCGCCGTGGATCTGACCGCCGCCGCCGAGGGTCGAGCGGGCTTCGGCGTAACCAATCCCGAGGACTTTCGAAAGCTCGTCGACGATGCGTTCCTGGACAATTTGCTCCACGAATTCGGCCACATCGTGCTCGGCCATTTCGCTCGCCGCGCGGACAATGAGAATTATGGCCGGATGGAAACGGAGGCGGATACCTACGCCCTGATCGGCAATGTCCTGAGCGGCGCCAGCCCCAGCGGCTCCGCTTCGGCCTTCGCCATCCTCAGCATGGTGGACGCTCGCCTTCCGCGCGGCGGCGGCGGCCACGGCCGGTTCGCGTGCAGGGCGCTTTCCGCGTTCGACGTGATGCGCGCCCTCTACATCCCGACCAATGACGTCGCCAACTGGATCGCGGAAACGCCGGCCGAATATCTGGCCCGTCGTGCGGATCCCGGCGTCGTCAGCTTCGATCGCGTCCACGTCATCGGCGACACCAATGGGTGCAACCGCGAGCGCAACCCGGCCATCGCCGCCGTCCGGCGGGACCTGGACGCCCTCATCTCGCTCCTCGATCGACTCGCTCAAAGCGGAGGCGAGGGCCGTGAGGCGCGCATCGCCGCGGCCGAGGCCGTGGCCTCGCTCCCGCTGAGGACGGAATCGGCGAAGCGGCTGAAGCTCAATACTGCGATCCTAGCCCTGCGGCGCATAGAGCAGTCCGATCGAGGGCCTCCGGATCGGCGCACGCTGGCGCTGACGAACAGGCTTCTCGCCCACCCTGAGCGGATGCTCATGCAGTCGGCCGCTTATGGCTGGTTGCTGGAGACCTCCGCGATCCTAACCTACGAAGGAGCGCCGCCCGGTCGGCAGCTCGATGCGCTCAACCGCGAGCTGCGCGCAAAATTGCTGGAGGCGGAATCCTATCGTCCCTCCTCTCGCAGGATCGCACTCAGGCTCGGCCTCCTCGAGCTGATGGATGGACGATGCGACGCCGCACTGGCCTATTTCGGGAGGACGGCGGACCCTCCGGCATCGGAAAGCGGTGCCGGAAGCGAGGCCGCTCCCTTCGTCGAAGCGATGCGGAGGCTGGGCTGCATCGGGGCCCGCGCGCGCCTTCGGGACGTGGTACGCGGCAGCCACCGCTGGCGCTGAGCGCCGACCGCGGCATGGGCCTGGGGAGTGCCGCGAGGACGACGCATCGCTCGCCTATCGGCGACCCAGGCGCAGGCCCCGCGCGGAGCCCTCGCCGCTAGAGGCCCCACCACCGCATCGTGCCGTAATAATCGGTGGCCTGCTCGTAGGTGCTGTCGACCGGCCTGTCGGTCTCGTCGAGATGCATGGCCGGCGCGTTGGCGAGCCGCTCGCGGCTGAGATCGACGACATAGCCGTCGCGGTCGACGTCGTAGGTCAAAAGCTCCCAGGGCACGGGATGGACCTGGCTGCCGAGGCCGAGGAAGCCTCCGAACGCCATCACCGCATAAGCGACCCGGCCGCTCACTTTCTCGATCATCACCGAATGGACGGTGCCAAGCTTCTCGCCCGCTCTGTTGTAGACCGGCGTGCCCTCGACCCGCCGGGACGAGATCAATTGATGCGACCAGTCGACCGCCGGTTCGGGCGCCTGCGCCGTCGCCTGCATTGTCGTCTCGGGCCTCGAAAGTTCGTCTGTAGTCATGACCGTCTCCACCGCTCGAATCTGTCCAAGCCGAGCCGACGGCCGCCAAGCCGGTCGTCGCCGGCGGAACCTAGATCAACGCGCCGACCGGCGGGGCGTTCCGGTGGACTCGGCACAGGCCCTCGCCTAACCTTGCCCGCGGGGCAGCCGCCCCGGGGGCTGGGCATGGGCGCAGGTGGCGTGCTTTGGCGGCGGTTCGACGATCCGGCCGTGGAGCGGGAGTTCGTGCGGACCGAGCGCGCCGCGCGGGGGCCGGCGATCCGCGCCCTGATCGTCATCGCGATCGCCACCCTGCTCTCCTACATCATGCTCAATCCGATGCATTTCCCGCCGGCCGGGGTGATCGCCTACACCGCCGCCGCGGCGACCCTGAGCGCGGGGCTGATCGCCCTGTTCTTCCTCACCAGGACCGAATTCTACCTGGAGAAGACCTGGGTCGACATCCCGATGTTCGTCGCGCTCGCCGCGGCGATGAAATGGCTGACGATCGTGCTCGCCAACCAGGCGGCGGTCACCGGCTTCGCGCCGCAGGCCATGGCTTTGGTGCAGATGGGGATCCTGGTCGTGTTCGCGAGCGTCGCCTTCGCCGCGACCGTCCGGTGGTTCTTCCTCTGGTCGTTCGCGGTGCTGGCCGTGTTCGCCGCCTGGCTGGCGACCAGCGATTTCTCGCCCATCTCGAAAATCTACACCTTGACCAATTTCAGCACCTTCTTCCTGTTCGCGCTCTACTTCAACTGGGACATCGAGCGGCGGGCGCGCAGCGTGTTCGCGGCGAACCGGGCGCTGGCCGCCGAGCGCGAGAAGACCGAGGAGCTGCTCTACAACGTGCTTCCGCAGGAGGTCGCCGCCCGGCTCAAGGCCGGGCAGGCGGTGGCCGACAGCTTCTCGGACCTCAGCGTCGTCTTCGCCGACCTCGTCGGATTCTCGACGCTCTCGAAGCGGCTCTCGCCCGGCCATCTGGTGAAGCTGCTCAACACCTTCTTCTCCGCCGCCGACCGCTGCGCCGACCGCCACGGCGTGGAGAAGGTGAAGACGATCGGCGACGCCTATCTCGCGGTCTGCGGGGGGATGGGCTCGACGGGCCGCGACAGCTCCGCCGCACTCGCCTTCGCCCGCGACCTGATCGCCGAGGTGCGGGAGATGGCGCGGGAGACCGGCATCGACATCAAGGTCCGGATCGGAATCCATACCGGACCGGTCGTCGGCGGCGTAATCGGCTCCACCCGTCTAGCCTATGATTATTGGGGGGACACGATGAACGTCGCTTCGCGCCTGCAGGGGATCGCGCCGCCGGACGGAATCGCGGTCTCCGAGGCGACCTATTACCAGGTGCGCGGCCTCGCCAATTGGCAGCCCCAGCGCGAGCTGCTGAAGGGGATCGGCGAAACCGAAATCTGGGTGTCGCGGCCGGAGGGGGAGCGGGGATGAAGGCGGCGTGGGAGAAGAAGGCGAAGGCGTTCGCGGCGCTGCACGCCCCCGGCTCGCCATTGGTGCTCTACAACGTCTGGGACGCGGGCAGCGCCGCGACCGTCGCCGAGGCGGGGGCCAAAGCGATCGCAACCGGCAGCTGGTCGGTGGCGGCGGCGCAGGGCCATGCCGACGGCGAAAAGCTTCCGCTCGAGCTCGCGGTCGCCAATCTCGAGCGGATCGTCGCGGCGGTGCCGCTGCCGGTGACCATCGACCTCGAGGGCGGATATGACGACGCGGCGGCTTCGAGCGCGCAGGCGCGGCGGGCGGGCGCGGTCGGCTGCAACCTCGAAGACCGCGTCGTAGGGGGAGACGGGCTCTATCCGGCGGAGCGCCAGGCAGCGCGGCTGGCGGCGGTCCGCGAGGCGGCCGGGCCGTTTTTCTTCGTCAATGCGCGGGTCGACGTCTTCCTGCAGGCGAGGGCCGAGGCGCATGACGAGGCTCTGCTCGGAACGGCCATGGAGCGCGGCCGCGCTTATGCGGTTGCGGGGGCCAACGGCCTGTTCCTGCCCGGGCTGGTCGACGAGCGGCTGATCGGCCTCGCCTGCGAGCGCTCGCCGCTGCCGGTCAACATCATGGTCTGGAATGGGACGCCGCCGCTGCGCCGCCTGGCCGAATTGGGCGTCGCGCGGATCAGCCATGCGGGCGCCCCGTGGCGGCTGGCGATGAACGCGCTCGGAGAGGCGGCGCGCAGGGCGCACGCTCTGGAGGGCTGATCGCCTCCGTCCACCCGCATGACGGCCTTTGCGTTCAGCCGCGGGCCGTCAGCATCTTCCAGAAGTCCTGCCGCGAGCCGGATTTGAGCACGGTGCGCCGGAAAAGGGCGGCGGAGAGGCGGATGATCAGCACCACCCACAAGGCCTGCCAGGCGAGCGCGGCGAAATGCGGCCAGAGAGTCGGCTGCTCCGCCGCCAATGCGACCATCGACAAAGGCGAGCTGAACGGGACGATGTAGGCCGTCCAGGCGAGGGTCGTGGCGGGGCTGCCGACGGTGTTCATGGCGAGCAGCAGCACGCCGAGCTGGAGGAAGGTGATCGGCATCGACAGGGTCTGGATCTCGCGGATGTTCGAGGCCTGCCCGCCGATGCCGAGGAAAAGGGCGCCGAGCAGCATGTAGTTGGTCGTGTAATAGAGGATCAGCAGCAGGACGAAGGCCGGCCATCCGACCGCGGGCGCGAACGGAGGCACGACCAGCCAGCTCTGCAGCGTCTGGACGAACAGATAGGCGATGCCGAGCATGCCGGCCCAGGTGGCGAGGCCGACGACCGAGATGAACAGCATCGCGATCAGCTTGCCGAGGAAGATCGCGTCGAGCGGCACCGCCGCCGCCAGCACCTCGATCACCTTGTTCGATTTCTCCTCGACCAGGTTCGAAAGCAGCAGGGTGGCCAGCATCAGGGTGATCATGAAGATCAGCATCTGGCTGGCCTGGGCGAGGCCGCTGCGCAGCGAGCGCAGGTCGCCGGCCGCGCTTTCCGTCACGACGCGCTGCGGGGCCGCGGGCGGCGTCCGGATCCCGGCGGCCTCGAGCGCGGCGCTGCGCCGCGCCTCCTCGATCAGCAGACGAAGCCGGTTGCCGAGGTCGGCGTCGGCCGCTTCCGGCGCGATCACGACGGGACGCGCGATGGTGCCGGTGACCACCGCCGAGAGCGGCGCCTCCTCGTCGGCGAGCAGGCGCCGGGCCTGCGCCTCGACCTGCCCGGTGGGCTCGACCGGACGAAGCGCCGGGATCGTCCGCTCGGAGGTGCCGGCGACGAGGCGCGCGCGCGCGTCCGCCAGCGCCTGGACGGTGGCGCCGTCGGCGATCACCGCCACCGTCGGCCGCGACGCCTCGCGCCCCGCTTTCCCGGCGCTGAGGCCGGCGGCCATGCTGAAGCCGAAGATGACCAGAGGCGCGAGCAGGAACAGGATGAAGGTGCGGGAGAAGACCGTGGCGATGAAGTCCCGGCGTCCGATCACCCAGGCGGACCTGAGGAGGTTGTTCATGCCGCCGCTCCCATGTCCGCTTGCTCGCTCTCGGCGAGCTCGCGCGCGGCCTCCTCGCCGGCGATGGCGACGAATGCGTCGTGCAGGCCCGGCCGCTCGATCGACAGCTCCTCGATCCCCGCGCCCCCGTCGATCAGCGCCTTGAGCAGGGGCTCGATGCCCGCTTTGGGCAGCTCGAAATGCCAGACGCCGTCCTGCTGCGCCGCGGCCGCCGGCAGCGAGGACCGCCAGCTCCCGTCGGCGGCGCGGGTTCTCAGCCGCACCTGCGGACGGAGGCGGTCCCGGGCCTCGGCGACGGAGCCTTCGAACCGGACGCGGCCGCCGGCGATGATCGCGATCCGCTCGCACAGGCGCTCGGCATGGGCGATGACGTGGGTGGAGAAGATCACCGTCGCACCGGCCGCCGCCTCCTCGCGGATGAGATGCTCGAGCCGCCCCTGGTTCATCGCGTCGAGGCCGGAGAAAGGCTCGTCGAGCACGATCAGCTTCGGCCGGTGGACGATCGTGCCGAGCAGCTGGACGGTCTGCGCCATGCCCTTGGAAAGGCTCTTGATCGGCTTGGCGACATAGTCGGCGAGGCCGTTGTCCCGCAGAAGGATCTCGGCGCGCCTGCGGCCGGCGTCGAGCGGAAACCCCCGGAGCGCGCCCATGAAGGCGATCGCGTCGCGGCAGTGCATGGCGGGATAGAGTCCGCGCTCCTCCGGAAGATAGCCGACGATTCCCGCCGCCTGGATCGGGTCGGCATGGCCGAGCAGGGTGCGCCGACCGGCGTCCGGCTCGATGATCCCGAGCAGCATGCGCAATGTCGTCGTCTTGCCCGCGCCGTTGGGACCCAGGATTCCGTAGATGCTGCCTTCCGGCACCTGGAGATCGATGCCGCGCACCGCCTCCTTGCCGTCGAACGACTTGAAAAGCCCCTTCGCTTCAATAGCTAAGCCGTTCGCCACATCGGTCCCCTTATGAGCGCGGCTGTGGTAGCGAGTGGCGGTGACGACAGGCAAGCTCAAGCTGCGCGAACGGCTCGAGGAGCAAGCGCGGGCGCTCGGTTTCTGCGCGATCGGGGTCGCCCGCGCCGACGCCGCGCCCGCGGCCGGCGAGCGCCTGCGCCAGTGGCTCGCCGAGGGCTGCCACGGCGACATGATCTGGATGGAGGAGACCGCCGCGCGCCGCGCCTCGCCGCAGGGGCTGTGGCCGGAAGCGAAATCGGTGATCGCGCTCGGCATGAGCTATGCGCCCGCGGCCGATCCGCTGGCGCTCGCCGACAGGCCCGAGCTCGGGCGGATCTCGGTCTACGCGCAGGGCGGCGATTATCACGACCTCATCAAGAAGGCGCTGAAGGCGCTCGCCCGCTGGCTGGTCGAAGAGGCTCGATGCGAGCTCAAGGTGTTCGTCGACACCGCGCCGGTGATGGAGAAGCCGCTCGCCGAGGCGGCCGGGCTGGGCTGGCAGGGCAAGCACAGCAATTTGGTCAGCCGCAGCGACGGCTCCTGGCTGTTCCTCGGCGCGATCTATACCACGCTGGAGATCGAACCCGACGCCCCGCACGTCGCCCGCTGCGGCAGCTGCACCGCCTGCCTCGACGCCTGCCCGACCGACGCCTTCCCAGCGCCTTTCCGGCTCGATGCACGGCGCTGCATCTCCTACCTCACCATCGAGCATAAGGGGCCGATCCCCGAGGAATTCAGGGAGGCGATCGGCAACCGCATCTATGGCTGCGACGACTGCCTCGCGGTCTGCCCATGGAACCGCTTCGCCGACGCGGCGCGGGCCAACAAGGCCTTCCTGCCCCGCGCCGAGCTCGCCGCGCCGCGCCTTTCGGACCTGCTCGCGCTGGACGATGCGGGCTTCCGCCGGGTGTTCGCGGGCTCCCCGATCAAGCGGATCGGCAGGAACCGGATGGTGCGCAACGCCGCGATCGCGGCTGGGAACAGCGGGAGCACCGAGCTGGTGCCCGTGCTGGAGCGGCTGACGGCGGATGAGGATCCGGTGGTGGCGGAAGCGGCGCGATGGGCGCTGCGGCGGCTCGCTACTCCTCCCCGGGACGGGGAGGGGGACCAGCCGTAGGCTGGTGGGGGGGCACGACCGCCGTGCAGCTCGCTGCGCTCGCCTCCCTCCACCGCACTGCGTGCGGTCCCCTCCCCGTTCCAGGGAGGAGTTCAGCCTCAGCGCCGCGCCCGGGCTGCCGCCAAAGCGGCGACGCAGCTGGCGCGGTCCATGTCGCGGCCGTCGGGCGATCTTGCGTCGATGTGGGTGACGATCGCCTCGCCGCCGGCTGCGGGCGGGTAGAGATAGGCGTCGAGGATGCAGCTCGCGCTTTCGAACTGGAGCTTGCGGGCCGTGCCTTCGCGAATGTCGAGCGCGGCGGCGCCGAAGCGCGCGGTCAGCATGGCGGCGGTGCGCCCGATCACAGCCTCCAGGCCCGCGGTGGCATGAGTAGGCGGGCGGACGAGCGATCGCACCGGGCGCGACGCCGCCGGCGCAACCTCGCCGACCGCGCGCGGCGCGCAGGCCGCCACCAGTGCGGCGAGCGCCAGCGCCGATCCTGCTTTCATGATCCCCCCTATCATCGGTAGGGAGAGTGGCGCAGCCTCCCGGGAAAGGGAACCGGCGCGGCAGCCGGCGCATCGCACCCGCGCCACGTCTGGCCGCAGGCGGGGCGCTGCGGTTGACGCTCCCGCAGCGCGGCGGCTACGGGCGGCGCTCCCCTGGCAGCGAAGAAAGCCCGCAGTGCCCGATCCCCGCCTCGACGTCCTCGCGATCGGCAATGCCGTCGTCGACATCATCGCCGCGACCGACGACGACTTCCTCGAGCGCGAAGGGCTCGAAAAGGGCTCGATGCGGCTGATCGACGCGGAGGAGGCGGGCCGGCTCTACGACCATATGGGCCCGGCCCGCGAGATCAGCGGCGGCTCGGCCGGCAACACGGCGGCAGGCGTGGCCGCCCTGGGGGGACGCGCGGGCTTCATCGGCCAGGTCGCCGAGGACCAGCTCGGGGAGATCTACCGCCACGACATACGCGGCGTCGGCGTCGAGTTCGACACCGCACCGATCGACATCGGCGTAGCGACCGGCCGCGTGATGGTGCTGGTGACGCCGGACGGACAGCGCACGATGAACACCTTTCTCGGCGCCGCCCAGCACCTCCCCGCCGACGCGATCGACCCCAAGCAGATCGAGGATTCCGCGATCCTCTATCTCGAAGGCTATCTCTGGGACCCCGAAGTGCCCCGCCGAGCGATGACCCAGGCCATCGAGATCGCCCGCGGGGCCGGCCGCAAGGTCGCCTTCACCCTTTCGGACAGCTTCTGCGTCGACCGCCACCGCGACGGCTTCCTCCAGCTGATCGACGGCGGCTTTATCGACATATTGTTCGCCAATGAGGACGAGGTCGTCGCCCTGACCGGGGCGTCGGGGCTCGAGGGCGCGCTCGGCCTGTCGTCGAAGGTGCCGGTACTGGTCGTCACCCGGAGCGAGAAGGGTGCGCTCGCGATCGCCGGGGGGGAGCGGGTCGACGTGCCCGCCGAGCCGGTCGACAAGGTCGTCGACACGACCGGCGCGGGCGATCTCTTCGCGGCCGGCTTCCTCGCCGCCTTCGCGCGCGGCGGCGGCCTCAAGCGCAGCCTGCGCACCGGCGCGATCGCCGCAGCGGAAGTGATCTCCCATTACGGCGCCAGGCCGGAAGCGGACCTCGCCGCTTTGGTCAGGGAGCGGCTCGGCTAGGATTCGCAGGCCTGCGCACCAGCTGCGCGAGCAGGAGGAGGCCGACCAGGAGCAGCAAAGGGGCCGTGTACAGGCCGGGGAAATAGCCGCCCGCCGCATAAGCCAGCGCGAAGTGGCCGAGGGCATTCAGAGTCTCGAGAATCGCCCAGGCGAACGCGACCGCCCATGCCGGGCGCCGCCCGGGCCGAACCCAGAGAAGCCAGCACAGCAGGCCGAATCCGAAGAGCAAGCTGTTGACGACGACGAAGCCCGCCGCGCGGTCGAAGCCGAGCGACTCGCTCACCGCCCGCGCGGGCGGCAGGTGGTCGTAGAGGCGCAAGACATATTCCTCGCCGGAGTGGGCGCCCTGCGCGAGGATCAGCGCCAGGAAGGTCCAGCCGCGCCGCGCACCCACTTTTCCCTCCTACCCGCTCGGCCGCCGAGCCCGCCCGTCAATAGACCCGTGCCTTGGGCTTGATATACTCGATCTCGTCGGTGAGGGTGTAATCGTGGACGGGACGGTAGTCGATCCGGACGCCGCCGCCCTTGCCGCCCCAGCCGTCGAACCAGACGATGCTGTGCTTCATCCAGTTCTCGTCGTCGCGCTCCGGATAGTCTTCGTGCATGTGGCCGCCGCGGCTCTCCTTGCGGTTGGCCGCCGAGTGCATCGTCGTCACCGCCTGAGCGATCAGATTGTCGAGCTCGAGCGTCTCGACCAGGTCGGTGTTCCAGATCAGGCTGCGGTCGGTGGTGCCGATGTCCTCCATCTCGCGGTAGACGGCGTCGATCTTCGCCTGGCCTTCGGCGAGGGTCGCCTCGGTCCTGAAGACGGCGCAGTCGCTCTGCATGATACGCTGCATCCGCTCGCGGATGCGGGCGGTCGGGCTGCCGCCGGCGGCGAAGCGGAAGCGGTCGAGGCGACCGACCGCGAGGTCATCGCCGTCCTTGGGCGCGGCCGGCAGCGGCGTGCCCGGCCTGATCAGCTCGCCGAGACGAAGGCCCGCGGCGCGGCCGAAGACGACGAGGTCGATCAGGCTGTTCGATCCAAGCCGGTTGGCGCCGTGAACCGAGACGCAGGCCGCCTCGCCGACCGCGAACAGACCCGGGACGACGCTGTCCGGATCGCCGTCCTTAAGCGTCACCACCTCGCCATGATAATTGGTCGGGATGCCGCCCATATTGTAATGGACCGTGGGCAGCACCGGCAACGGCTGGCGTGTCAGATCCACGCCCGCGAAGACCTTGCCGGTCTCGGTGATGCCGGGGAGGCGCTCGGCCAGGACGGCGGGCTCGAGATGGTCGAGATGGAGGTAGATGTGGTCGCGTTCCTTGCCGACGCCGCGGCCTTCGCGGATCTCCATCGCCATCGAGCGCGAAACGACGTCGCGGCTGGCGAGGTCCTTGGCCGACGGGGCGTAGCGCTCCATGAAGCGCTCGCCTTCGGAGTTGGTGAGGTAGCCGCCCTCGCCGCGCGCGCCTTCGGTGATGAGAACGCCCGCGCCGTAGATTCCGGTGGGGTGGAACTGGACGAATTCGAGATCCTGCAGCGGCAGGCCGGCGCGAAGCACCATCGCATTGCCGTCGCCGGTGCAGGTGTGCGCCGAGGTGGCGGTGAAATAGGCCCGCCCGTAGCCCCCCGTCGCGAGCACCACCGCATGGGCGCGGAAGCGGTGCAGGGTTCCGTCCTCGAGGCAGAGGGCGACCACCCCGCGGCATCCCCCGCCGGCCGGATCCATGATCAGATCGAGCGCGAAATATTCGATGAAGAAGTCGGCGCTGTAGCGCAGCGACTGCTGGTACAAAGCGTGCAGCATGGCATGGCCGGTGCGGTCCGCCGCCGCGCAGGTGCGCTGCGCCGGCGGCCCCGCGCCCATATTCTGCATCATGCCCCCGAAGGCGCGCTGGTAGATCCGCCCTTCCGCGGTGCGCGAGAAGGGCACGCCGGCATGCTCCAGCTCGTAGACCGCGGCCGGCGCCTCGCGGCAGAGATATTCGATCGCGTCCTGGTCTCCGAGCCAGTCGGAGCCCTTGACCGTATCGTACATGTGCCAGGTCCAGTGGTCCGGCCCCATGTTTCCGAGCGACGCCGCGATGCCGCCCTGGGCGGCGACGGTGTGCGAGCGCGTCGGGAACACCTTGGTGACGCAGGCGGTCCTCAGCCCCTTCTCGGCCGCCCCCATCGTCGCCCGCAATCCCGATCCGCCGGCGCCGACGACGACGACGTCATATTCATGGTCGACGATCTGGTAGGCGGTGCTGCTCATGCGGGGCCCGGGCTGAGGAGGAGATGCCGGCGCTTTTAGGCCCCGCGCGGGGGGATGCAAGGGCGGGGGGCGGTCAGCCGGGAGGCGGGTCGGGCTCGATCAGCGCGGTCGCGAGGCCTGCGACGAGGGCGCCGGTCAGCAGGATCGGCACCAGCACCGCGACCATCAGCACCTGCTCGACGCCGTGCAGGTCGCCGCCGGCGTCGCGATGATGCCAGGCGGAGAAAACGAGCCGGCCCTCGAACAGCAGCAGCGGCCCGACCAGCGCCGCCGCCAGCGTCCCGCTTGGCCCGCCGCCGCGCGCCCGCCACCACAAAGCCGGCAGCTCCGCGATCAGCATCAAAGCGAGGAAGAAGACCAGGCCCGGCCCGCCCGCCCCGCCATCGTCCGGCCCGTAGGTCCAGGCGATAAAGGCGACGAAGGCAAGCGCAGCCGCGATCGCGCCGATGTGCCGAAGGGTGGGGCGCAGCCTGGTCACGGCCTGTCGTAGCGCAGGGCCACGCGCAGGGCGAGTGCGGAACCGGGCTCCGCGAGGCCGCAAAAGGGACAGTTACTTTGAAGGGCAAAAGGGGACAGTCACTGTGACTGTCCCCTTTTCACGCAGCAAGGCGACGCTCGCCCCTCCCCGCTTGGCGGCGCGCCGGCTAGCGCAAGCGGGTGTTGGGGCTGAGGGGGAGGGGAGCCAGGACGTTGTAGATGTGGCTGACGGCGACGGTCGCGGGGGTGGTCGGGTTGGTGGACGAGCTCGAGACGTGGCAGCCGAAGCAATTGACCTGGCTGGACGCCGTCGTCCCCTGGACGAACGATTCGAGCGTCGCGTTGGCGAGGCCGAGCGAGCCGCGGTGGTTGGAGGTGCTCTTGCTGCTCGGCGCCGTGCCGCCGTTCGTCCAGAGCGCGCCGAGCTGGAAATAATTGCGGCGGACGTCGCCGGCCGCCAGCTGGCCGATGCGGCTGTTGTTCAGCGATATCGTGTCGGTGTTCGGCGATACCGCGTTGGAGGCAGTGCCCGGAGTCGTCCCCCAGGGGGCCGTGCGGAGGATCGAAGGCACCGTCACGGGAACGCCCGACTGGCCCTGAGGCGTCCGGCCGACGATCGCCGGCGGCACCCACTTGGCGGTCTCGACGTTGAACGGCCCGGCCGATCCGTTCGGCGCGAACAGCCATGAGCCGCTCGTGTTCTGGGGCATCGTGACGACGGCGCCGCTGCTGTTGGTGTAGCTGTAGGCGGCGTTGGGCGCGTTGCCGAAATGCTCGAAGCTCGCCCACACCATCTCGCCGTGGCCCTGGGTGCTGCCGACGACGTGGAGGCCGACCATCACCATCGTCGCCGTCCGGGTCTGGTCGGTCAGGGTCCACTGGTTGCAGTTCGACGTCTGGTTGCAGTTCGACGTGTCGAAGACCGGAAGCGTCGCCTGGATCTGGATATAATCTTCGGGATTGGGAACGTTGCTCGCCTCGATCCAGCTGCTCTTGGTCTCGATCGCCAGCGCCTGCGGATCGGTGAGGGCGGGGAGGCGGTTGGTAGTGGCGAAAGCGGCGATCTGGTTGAGGTCACTCTGGTTCTGCGGGAAGACGACATTCGGTCCGACGGTCGCGCCCTGCATGGTGCGGTGATAGGCGTAAACGTCGTTCACGGTGATCATGTAGTAGACGAGCTGGCTCGGCTGCGGCGGCTGCCCGGCGGCGCCCGGCTGGGCGAGGAGGACGCCATCGGTTCCGGCCTGGCCCTCCTCGACGTCGATCACGTCGCCGTTGGGATCGAGGAAGATCGGTGTGCCGCCGACGAGGACCCGGCGCACCCGGATCGTCGAAGGGTCGTTCGGCGCGACGACCGGCGCCCGCTGGCCGCCGCGCAGCACCACCGCAGGAGGCCGCGCGCGGGGCAGGGTCGGCCGGCGGAGCTGCAGCTCGCGGCCGGCGGCGTCGAAGAATCGAAGCGCGCCCGAGCGCGCCCGGACCACCCGGGCGATCCGGGCCGAGCCGCCGCGGCGCAGGCGAACCGTCGGCGGCTCCGCGGCGGCCGGCGCCCCGGGCAGGACCTGGACGATATGACCCGAGCGGGCGCGAAGCAGTGGATGCATCGTCGGCGGCTTGCTGGTGCGAAGTCCCATCGCCACCGGCGCCCCGACCACGTTGGGCACGAAATGCCTGACATGGTTCGAGTCCGCGGGGCTCACCGTATAGAAGGACGAGGAGAACATCGTCCGCGTCGCCGGGCCCGAGCCCCGGCCCGATCCGGAGACGGGCGAGGTCAACCACAAATACATCTGGTCGGCCCAGAGGAAGAAGGGACAGTTCTGGCCGGAAATGCCTGGGTTGACCAGGCTGTTCGCGGGATTGACGGCGCCGTCGAGCGTCACCCTTCCGCCGACGAACATCGAAGCGAACGCCGATTGCGTGAAAACGCAGCTGGGCTGGACGTCGGCCGGCAGGACCTGCGCGTCGGCCGGGCGAAGGACGAAGGCGGATGCGGCGGCCGCCGCGGCAAGACCAAGGCTCGTGCGTGACAGCGACATAAGGCCCCCTTTTTCTGCTGCTGCGACCGATTCTGTACCGAAATCTACGCCTCGACATTGGTTGTGCCAAGCCGTTTGATTTGATGCTGCGATGAACGGGGACAGTATCCATTTTTCGGCTGACGCGATTGCGCGCGATTGCCGGACGGTAAAATGTATACTGTCCCCGCCGAACCGGAGCACCATCTGCCTAGCTTGCCCCGGCGCGCCCGACACGCCGGGGATTGCTCAGCCGCCAATCACTACGAAACGCTACTCCGGCCTGCTGCATTATAGTCAAATAGCGATAGGGACTGGTCGAGGCCCGAGTCCGCAGCCCTGCCCCGGTCTTCAGTCCATGGCTAATCAGGCCGATACCCAAGCCAGCCATGGCCCCTACTGCCGCGCCGCCAAATCCCAACCCTGCGACTGCTCCACGTCCCACCCGGCGCACCATGCTTTTCGCGAAATTCGCGGCGTTGTCGATTTGGCCTAGACCGAAGAATCGAGACCAAAAGTCACTCATATTGGCGCGATCCTGCTCCCACTTCTCCAATATGGCATATATCTCCTCTTCCATCTTCTGCTTTCGTTCTGGACCCGGGTCCATCGGGCCGACAGATTTAGCATGTTCCTTCAGCCGCTCCTTCAACAAGTGGATCGGCGCACGATCCGAGCCCATCTCCGCCAATCTTTGGGCATCAAGCTCGCTAGTATCGCACGCGAATGCGAGTAATACTTCAAAGAGCTCGTGCTCATCCGGGGAGCGAGGAACGGGAAGGTCGCCCTCGTCACCGAGATAAGCGTCAAATACCGCATCTTGGTTCTTTTGTAGAAGACATTCGTGAAGACGTTCTGATGTTTGGTCTGTGACGATATCGAGGTTTGACGCAGTCGCGCAGGCCACAGCCAGCGTAGACATTACTGCCTGTCCTACTTGAGGGTGAACCTCAACATACTCCCCGCTCACGTCGTCGGGCTCTTCTGCAGTTGGCTTGAAGCTGAGGTTGGTGCACCTAAGCGCGCTTCTAAGATCGCTATGAAGCTTTTGTTGATGAATCTGAAATCCGAATGGGTCGCTCCGGAGGCGGATCGCTTCAGCCTCTCCGAAGCGGATCGCGAAAGTCGGGTCTTCAGCGACAGCCTGCTCTATCTTTCGAGCCAGATTTTTTTGCGCGCGCGTGGCGCGAGCTGACCATAGGTCCGTAGAAGTCAGAAGCGGCCTGCGGCCTCCGTGCGGCCGAGTAAAGGGCGCCACTTGAGGCAGGTCCCCCCTGACATTGGGGAAAGGGACCATTCTTTGGACTTCTTCGAACAAGAGCAACGTGCCCTTCAACCAGTTGGGGTCCCGAACGTGGATATATGGATAGTAAAGGGCTGCCTCTGCCATTCCGGTCCTCCTCCTAGTCCCTCGAGCTTATATACGCGGGCGGGATGTCGTTCGAGCCACCACAGTGCCGCGTACCTGGGATGCGCTGCGGCTGGCGCCGTCGGCAGGATGAAAATAAATCTTATGGCAGGACTTTTCGGAGCGATCACGGCAACTTAGCGGGCGCGGCTTCTTCTCCACGCCACCAAATCACGAACCGAAGTTGATGGATTCGGCTTGACAGCGTCACGCTGGTCTGGTACTTTCTACTCAGGCTCTCAGAGGTGAGTCGGAGCCCCTTCGAGGCGGGGTTCGACGGGCTCAACCCTTCCTCAGGATGAGCGGAATTAGGCCGGCGCGGGCTTCCGCTGCCGGCTTTTTCTTTGTCTGGCGGGACAGTCGTGACTGTCCCCCTTGTCGTTTGCGGGGTGCGGAGCGGGGACAGCCAGGTAGGCTGTCCCCTCTGTCGCCGCCTCCCCGATCATCACAGGAGAGAGACGATGGCGAAGCCGCTGACGCGGCTGGAGCGGGAGGCGCTGTGCGCGCAGTTCCTGGCGCTGGTCAGGGAGACGGGGAACAAGAGGGCGGCGGCGAGGACGCTGGGTTATCCCAACCTGTTCAACAACCGGATGAAACGGAATCCGGAGTTCCGGCGGCAGTGCCGGGAGGCGTGCGCCCATGCGGATGCGCAGCTGCAGGGACCGGTGACGCCGTTCGTCGGGGGAAACAGGATTCCACCGACCCGGCGGCCGCTCAGGACGGGAACGGCGGAGGAACTGGGCGGCTATTTGCGGCCGGGGCGCAAGCGCGTGGCCGCCCAGCCGGAGCCGGTGATCCGGCGGGTGCGCGGGGGCCGCCTGCAGATCACATTGACGAGGAATGGACATATGACTTCGGAGATCGAGGCCGAATTCCTGCGGCTGCTCAGGGCGACCGGCAATTTCAGCGCCTCGGCGCGGGCCGTCGGTTTCCAGCCGGCTTCGGTGAAGGACCGGATGAAGCAATGGCCGGCCTTCGAAGCCCTGTGCAACGAGGCGCTGGAGGAGGCTTCGGTGCGACTCAACTTCGAGCTGATCGGCTATGCCCACGCCTTGCTGCGGCGGCCCGGCGAAGCGGAGGAGGCGGGAATCGACGAAGGCGACGTGCCGTTCGATCCAAAAGAGGCGATGCGGATCATCGCCTTCCTCGACGCGCGCAAAGGCGGGCGGACGACCAGGGGACCGAGGAAAGGGCCGCCGGAGCGGAGCCTCGAGGAAGCGAAGCAATCGATCCTCAGGAAGATCGAGGCGATCGAGCGGCATAGGGAGATGATGAGGAAAAGGGGCGAGGCGGAAGGCGGGGCGGAGGAACCGGACGCCTGAACCCGTCGAGGCCACTCGGCCCTGCCCAGAATCCACCCCTACCCAACATGCGGCGCCGGCTGTTTCCCCCGGAAACATCCTTAGCCGCGCCCGCATCCCATCAAGGGGGAGGGCTTCTACGACAGCGAGGCGAAGATGGAACGGGACGATGGGCTCGTCGCGCGGCTGAGGGCGCTCGCGCCGGAGGAGCGGCGGGCCGTGCTCGACGCGGAAAGCGAGGCGCATGTACGCGCGTTCGACTGCGACTGGGGCAATTGGGTGCGCGTCGGGCAGGCGCCGCCTGAGGGCGAGTGGACGGTTTGGGTGATGCTGGCGGGGCGCGGCTTCGGCAAGACGCGGGCCGGGGCCGAATGGGTCTCGCAAAAGGCGCGCGAGCATCCCGGGGCGAAGATCGCTTTGGTCGCGGCGACTCCCGAGGAGGCGCGGCGGGTGATGATCGAGGGGCGCGGCGGGCTGTTCGCGGCGGCGCGCGACGGGGCGGAAAGGCGGCTGATGCGCTGGGAGCCGGGGCTGGGACGGCTGACCTTCGCGAGCGGGGCCGAAGCGTGGGTCTATTCCGGCGCCGATGGGGAGAGCCTGCGCGGCGCCGAGCATGATTTCGCCTGGTGCGACGAGCTGGCGAAATGGAAAAGGGCGCAGGCGGCGTGGGACAATCTGATGATGGGGCTGCGCGCCGGGGACATGCCGCAGGCGGTGGTGACGACGACGCCGCGTTCCGTGCCGGCGCTGCGGGCGGTGCTCGACGGCGTCGGAGTGGTCCGCAGCGGCGGGCGGACCATCGACAATCCGCACAACGCGCCTGCCTTCGTCGAGTGGAACGAGCGAACCTACGGGGGGACGCTGCTCGGAAGGCAGGAGCTGCTCGGCGAGCTGCTCGAGGACGTCCAGGGGGCGCTGTTCCGGCGGGAGCTGCTCGAGAAGGCGCGGGTGAAGGGTGTGATGGGGGACAGTTACTTTCAGCACGGCGGTACGCATCCCCGAACCGCGGCGGGTGAAAGTAACTGTCCCTTCCGCCGCGTCGTGATCGGGGTCGATCCGCCGGCTTCGGCCGCGGGGGATGCCTGCGGGATCGTCGCTTGCGGGATGGGCTTCGACGGGATCGCCTATGTGGTCGGGGATCACAGCGCCGCCGGGCTGTCGCCGGAGCAGTGGGCGCGCAAGGTGGCGGGGGCGGCGGCGCGATGGGCCGCCGACCGGGTGGTGGCCGAGGGCAATCAGGGCGGGGAGATGGTGGCGGCGGTGCTGCGCGGCGCCGGCCTGCAGCTGGCGGTGAAGATCGTTCACGCGCGGGTCGGCAAGACGCGGCGGGCGGAGCCGATCGCCGCCTTCTTCGAGAGCGGGGAAGCGAAGCTCGCGGGGCGTTTCCCCGAGCTCGAGGACGAGCTTGCGGGGCTGATCGTGGGCGGCAGCTATGCGGGGCCCGGGAGGAGCCCCGACCGCGCCGACGCGGCGATCTGGGCGCTGACCGAGCTGCTGCTCGCGCCGCAGCCCGCGGCGCCCCGGATCACGCGGCTCTAGGTTAGGACCCTAGCCCGCCGGCGCGGCGGCGAAAGCGAGCTTGAGGATTGCGAACAAAGCGAAGGCGGCGCCGAGGATGGCGGCGAAGTGGATGAGGACGGTCCAGAACAGCTTCGAGCCTTCGTCGTGGACATAATCGTCGACGATCACCTGGAGGCCGAGGCGGATGTGCCAGAAGGTGGCGGCGACGAGCAGCAGCATCGGCACCGCGGCGAGCGGCGAGGACAGCCATTCGGCGACGATCGCCCGGTCGAGCGAGGGCAGGCGCAGAAGCGACACCGCGAACCACACCCAGAGCAGCAGAGCGGCGAGCGCGGACACGCGCTCCTGCCACCAGTGGCCGGCGCCTTCGACGGCGGAGCCGTGCGGGCGGGCGTCGCCGGGAGCGGCGGCGCGCGGCGCCTCGGCGGCGGAGGCGGTGCCGGCCTCAGCGGCAGCGTTCACTTCGGTGGTCATGACCAGAGTCCCCTCAGGATCCACGCCCAGAGGGCGGCGGTCAGCACGACGCCGATCAGCAGCGTCGCGAGCGACCATTTCTTGTTGGTGGAAAGCTCGTAGCCGGCGCCGATGTCGAGCGCGAAATGCCTGAGGCCGGTCAGCGTGTGCTGGATCAGCGCCCAGGTCAGGCCGATGCCGATGACCACGCCGAGCCAGTGCCTGGCCCAGGAAGTGAACGTGGCGTAGCTGTCGGGGCCGTCGGCCGCCGCCCACAGCCACCAGACCAGAGCGGCGCCGCCGACGATGGCGAGGCCGGCGCCGGTGATGCGGTGAAGGATCGAGACGAGCATGTGCGGGCCCCATTTGTAGACGGTGAGGTGGGGCGCCATGGGCCGGTTCGGATTGCGGTGCATGAATACCCCATTCGGCCCCGCCGGGCGGCGGGACGGTGTCGCGCCGCTTTTAGTGCGGCCTGACGAGGTTGCAAGAGCCGCAGGTCCGGCTTCACGGGGCGCTTACCTTTGCGCTTTAGCCGCCGGGGCGGCGCGGCTAGACTGCGGCGCGTGCCGGACGCAGGACGAGACATGAAGCGACTGCTGATCGTGGACGACGAGCCGGCGATCGCCGAGGTGATCGAGAGCGTCGCAGCGGGGCGCGGCTATGAGGTGACGACGACCGGCGACGCCGAGGCGTTCATGGCGGCGGCGGCCGCGCTCGATCCCGACGTGATCGTGCTCGATCTGTCGCTGCCGCACACCGACGGGGTCGAGCTGCTGCGACTGCTGGCGGAAAGCGGCTGCCGGGCGCGGATCCTGATCGTCAGCGGCTTCGACGAAAGGGTGCTCGAGACTTCGGGGCGGCTCGGCGCGGCGCTCGGGCTCGACGTCGCCGGCACGCTCAACAAGCCGATCCGGGTCGCGGAGCTGCGCTCGGCGCTGGCCAGGCTCGAGCACGAGGCTTTGCTGTGAAGGCGGAGGCGGTCGCCGCGGCGATCGATGCGGGCGAGATCCTGCTCCTCTACCAGCCGAAGCTCGACCTCGCGACGCGGGAGATTGCCGGCGTGGAAGCGCTGGCGCGGTGGCGGCGGCCGGGCGGGGGCGAGGTGCAGCCTTCCGCCTTCGTCCCCGAAATCGAGGCCTGCGGCGCGATCGACCTGTTCAGCGAGTGGGCGATCGCCACCGCCGCCCGGACCTGGACGCGGTGGCGCGCGGAGGGCGTCGAGATCGACCTCGCGGTCAACATCTCGGCGCTGAACCTCAAGCATGTCCGCTTTCCCGATACGGTGACGCAGATCTGCGCCGAGGCCGGGCTGCCCCCCGAGCGGCTGACCCTGGAGCTGACCGAGGGCGCGACCCAGGATTCGACCCGGCTGATGGACACGATCGCCCGCTTCCGGCTGAAGGGCATCGGCATCTCGCTGGACGATTTCGGGACCGGCTACGGCTCGCTGTGCCAGCTGCGCATGCTGCCTTTCACCGAATTGAAGATCGACCGCAGCTTCGTCTCCGACCTGCCGACCTCGCGCGATTCGCGGGCGATCACCCGGGGCCTCGTCCAGATCGCCCACGATCTCGGCCTCACCGTCACCGCGGAGGGCGTCGAGGACGAGGAGACGCTGGAGGCGCTGGCCGCATTCGGCTGCGACCGGGCGCAGGGCTTCCACATCGCGCGGCCGATGGAGGGCGAACGGATCGCGGGCTGGCTGCGCGGCCGCACGGCGCCGGAAACGGCCCCGCACGCTGCGAGCAACCCCTTGTAATAGCAGGGCAAACACCCATATTCCGTGACCGCCGCTTCCTCCCAGGCGGCGAGGGCTCCAGGCCCGAAAACGAGCCCCGTCGCGCTTCCCCCTTTTGCGCGGCGGGGCTTCTCATTTCGCGGACGGTTGTCGCGGCGCGGCGAGCCGCTAGGGTCCGCCGATGAGCTGGTACGATCTCAAGGAGCTGATGGGCACCTATACCGGGCTGGAGCGGGACGCGCTCCACATCCACGGCGCCCTCTTCCTCTATCTGATCGCGATGGCCGCCCTGCGGCAGAGCCGTCGCAGCCTGCTTCCATGGCTGATCGTGCTCGCCGCCGAGCTCACCAACGAATTCTACGACGCCTGGTACAATTGGGGCGAGGCACTGGCCTGGATCTGGGAATCGTCGGCCAAGGATTTGTGGAACACGATGCTGTGGCCGACCGTGCTGCTGCTCGCCGGTCGCTACACCAACTGGTTCCAGCGCCCGTCGCGCGCCGAGGCCCAGCCTTGACGAGCGCGCACGTCGCCGCCCTGTTGCTCGCCGCGGCGCCCTCCGCCGCCCTCGCGGAGAGCGAGAACGACCCGGCGATAATCGTCACCGGCGCGCGCGGCGAGACGATAGAGCAGGCGCCCGGCACCGAGGAGGGGCTGGACGCGCTGCGGATCCGCGAGAGCGTCAACGTGGTCAACGCCGAGGACAGCCTGCGCTATCTGCCCAGCCTGCTGGTGAGGAAGCGCCATGTCGGCGACACCCAAGCGCCGCTGGCGACGCGCACCTCCGGCGTGGGCGCGAGCGCGCGCAGCCTCGTCTATGTCGACGGCGTCCTGGTCTCGGCCCTGATCGGCAACAACAACAATTTCGCCTCGCCGCGCTGGGGGATCGTTTCCCCCGAGGAGATCGAGCGCGTCGACGTGCTCTACGGGCCCTTCGCGGCGGCCTATCCGGGCAACTCGATCGGCGCGGTGGTCAACATCGCGACGCGCCTTCCCGACGAGCCGACGGGATCGGCGACGGTGCAGGGACAGATGCAGGGCTTCCGCCAATATGCGACCGACGACACCTACCGCGCGTGGCGGGCCGCGGCGACCTGGGGCGGCCGCGAAGGGCCGCTCGCCTGGTTCCTCAGCGCCAACCATGTCGCAAGCCGCAGCCAGCCGCTCGCTTATGCGACCGTCGCGCGGCCGGCCAATGCGGGCACGGCCGGAACGCCGGTCTCCGGCGCCTTTCCGGACGTCAACCGCAGCGGCGCGCCGATCTTCGTGCTGGGAGCGAGCGGGATCGAGGAGCAGAGGCAGGACAATCTGGCGTTGCGCCTCGCCTTCGACCTCGGGCCGCGGGTGCGGCTCAGCTATCGCGGCGCGCTGTTCCTCAACGACACCGAGGCGGAGGCGGAAAGCTATTTGCGCGACGCCGGCGGCGCCCCCGTCTTCGCCGGCGCGCTCAACATCGACGGGCGGCCGGTCAACGTGGCGGCAAGCGCATTTTCGAACAATGTCTATCGCCAGGACCAGCGCCACAGCCTCCATGCACTGACGCTCGAAGGCCGCGGCGGCGGCCTCGACTGGCGGGCGATCGCGACGCGCTACGGCTATGATCACGACGCCCAGCGGCTTCCCTCCGGCCCGCTGCCCGCCGCGGCAGCCGGGGGGGCCGGGTCGATCGTCAGGATGGACGGGACCGGCTGGGCCACGTTCGACCTGCTCGCGCGGCGGCGGAACGGCGAAGGCGGCGGCCACGATCTCAGCTTCGGAGCGCATGGCGACCGGTTCGCGCTCTCCAGCCGGCGCTTCGCCACGGGCGACTGGCTCGACGGCCGCGAAGGCGCGCTGGTCCAGGAAGCGCGGGGGCGGACCCGGACGCTGGCGCTCTGGGCGCAGGACCGCTGGACGCCGGCGCCGCAATGGACGCTGACGCTCGGCGGCCGCTACGAATGGTGGCGCGCCTGGTCGGGCTTCAACTTCTCGGCGGCGCCCCCTTTGGCGGTCGCGCAGCCGGAGCGGCGGCAGCAGGGCTTCTCGCCCAAAGCGAGCCTTGCCTGGGAACCCGCCGACGGATGGACGGCGACCCTGTCGGCGGCGCAGGCCTATCGCTTCCCGACCGTCTCCGAGCTCTACCAGGCGATTGCGACCGGCCCGACGATCACGGTGCCGAATCCGGACCTCCGGGCCGAGCGGGCGCGCTCCGCGGAGCTGGCCGTGGGCCGGCGATTCGCCCACGGACGGCTGCGCCTGTCCCTGTTCGAGGAGCGGATCCGCGACGCCCTGATCTCGCAGTCGGCGCCGCTCGTTCCCGGCCAGACGGCCCTGTTCAACTATGTCCAGAACGTGCCGCGGGTGCGAACCCGCGGGCTCGAGCTGGTCGCGGAGGCGCGCGACCTGCTGCTCGACGGCCTCGACCTCGGCGGCAGCGTCACGCTCGTCGATCCGGAGGTGATCTCGAACCCCGCTCTTCCCGCCGCGGAGGGGAAGATGCTGCCCCAGGTGCCGCGGCGCCGCGCGACGGTCGTGCTGACCTACCGCCCCTCGGAGGCTGCGTCGCTTACCGTGGCGGGGCGCTATGCCAGCCGCTCGTTCGGCACGATCGACAATAGCGACACGGTCGGACATACCTTTCAGGGCTTCGAGGGCTATCTGGTCGTGGACGCGCGCGCGACCTTGCGGCTCGGCCGGCATTTGGAAGGGGCAATCGGCGTCGAGAACATCACCAACGACCGCTATTTCCTGTTCCACCCCTTCCCGCAGCGCACGGTCACGGCGGAGATCGCCTGGCGCTGGTGACGGTGGCTCAGCGCAGGCTCGGCCGTCGCCGCGCAGCCGGGCGGACGAGCCGGTCGGCGAGACGGCGCATCAGCGCGACATAAGCAGGGTTCGGCCGCTCGCAGTGGCTGCGCATCACCTCCGCGATCCGCGCCAGCCGCGCCGGCCGCGTGTTCTCGCGCGGCGACCAGGTCTGCCCCGAAAGCATGCGGCCGTCGCTCTCCGTCGAGAAGCGATAGGTGACCCCATCGAGACCGTCGATGGGAGCGCGGCGCGGCCGAACCTCGAGCAGCATCACCCGCCAGGCGGCCAGCAGGGCGCCCGCGAGCGCATCGTCCACCGCTACCGAGCACCGGGCCAGCGGCAGATCGGCTGGATCGGCCGGGAGACCCTCCGCTTGCCGCTCGATCTCGCTCGCCGTGATATCCCGGCCCTGGAGGTCCGAGGCCCGGACCGCGCCCTGCCTCATCATCTCGATCATCGTGTAGGTCCATATCTGGCGCGCCGGGCGAAGCGAAAAGATCTCGTACCCGCCCGGGCCTTCGCGCAGCCCGACCGCATATTCGGTCTGGAAGGAATGAAGGACGATGGCGCGCAGCCGGACCGGCGGTGCGAAGGCATCGGCCAGGACGAGACGGATATGGGCCTCGTAGTCCGTAAGGAGTCCGGCCTCCTCCTCGGGATCGAGGCGCTCCTGCGCCGCCGCGGGGACGGCTGCGAACAGCGCGAGGGCGATGAGCGCGATGCGAGAGGCCATGGGAGGAGAATCGCACGACGCGCCCCCGGCGGCAATGCCTCCGCTGCGCTCCTAGCCCAGGATCGCCACGGCGAGGGCCGCGACGCTGACCGCCAAAGCAAGCCATCCGGCCCAATGGCGATGGTGGCCGTGGTGGCCGACGTGACCGTGGTGGCCGGGATGCTCGTGAGGCGTATCGCCCTTGCCGTCGCCGCCGCCATGGCCGTCCGGACCGTAGCCTTCGGGCATGCCTTCCCAGACGCCGCCGGGAGTGGGCGGGACGGACAACGGGTCTCCGCCGAGGGCGCGGACCTTGTCTTCCAGGATCTGGAGGTAGCGGCGGAAGACCGGGTACCAGCGGCTCTGCGGGCGCAGACGGAGCGCGCGCCAGCTCATCAGGGAGAGGAGGCGGGCCGTGGGCAACAGCAAGGTCCTGGTATCGCCGACCGGAATGCCGAGCTGGAAGGCGCCGACCACCTCGCGCCAACGTTGCTGCACCGCCTGCTGCGCCTCCGCGGCCCTGGGGATCTCGACCAGCACGGGATCCGTCCCGGCCATGTCCATCTGATAGGCCGGGACGACCATCATGCCGAGCCGCGGCTTCGGGCCTGCTTGCACTATCTTCAGGGCCGCCTCACGGTCCAGCCGACTGATCTTCGCCGGCGGCTGATCCACGCGGCGCATCCGGTTGGTCACCTGGCGAACGAGGCAGTCGTAACGCTCGCCCTTGCGCACGCCGAGCGGGAAAGCGACCGACATCAGCCCCACCTGGCGCGAGAGGCTTTGCGGCAGCGGGATGTAGCGAATGCCGCCGGCGGGCACCTCGATCGTGCGGTCGTCGAGGGCGCGCAGCTCGTGGCGGGTGTAGAGCCGGTCGGCGAGCGCGATCACCGACGCGGCCGGGCAGGTCGGCAGATAGAAGCTGACGCGCGCGCCCTCCGGCACGGGCCCGCGCCATTCCAGCATGAGCTCGTCCGGCCGCCAGTCCTCCCGGATCGGATCGGGCGTCGCCGCGATCTCGAACGTGTGGGTGGCGACGCGGGAGGCGTCGCGGCCGGGATTGGCGATGTGATCGAGCGCGATGTTGCGCTGGGCGAGCTTGTCGCTGGTCGCCGGATTGGCGCCGACCGGAATCGCCGTTCCCTCATATTCGATCTGCGCGACGATGCACTGATGCGCTCCCGCCAGCAGGTCCGAGAGGCTGATCTTGGGCTGCACCGAGCCAGGCGCCGGCGGCAGGTACGGGACGTCGACATTGTTGTCGATCAGGCAGCCGAAGAAGGCGAGCGTCGTATCCCCCGGCGTCGGGTCGATCTGCTGGCGGTTGGGCTCGTCGTCCTGATTCGCCGGATCGGGGTCGCGCGCCGTGGCGAAGCAGGGGAACGAGATATACTGGCCGCCGCTCTCCCCGGGCAGCGCGATCGGATCGGGCGGATCGGTGCGCAGATAGCTGCCGACCGGCCCGTTATAGGTGAGCGCCGCGGTCGTCTGGGATTCGAAGATCCGGAAGAAGACGCGGACGTCCTCGGCGATTGCGGCTTCGCCGCGCAGCCGCACCCGGGCGATCGCGAAATTGTAGATCGTCTTGCCGTTGTCGGCGGTCGGGTAGGGACTGAGCGGCGACTGGGCCTGGCCCAGCGGCAGGCCTGCGAACTGGGCAGGGGTGATGTCCTCGATGACCTCGGCGATGAACGCTGCCGCGTCAGCGGGAGTCGCGCCGTCGGGAAGGGACTTTCCGAACCGGCCCGAGCCTTCGGTGAGCGTGAACAGGCGCAGGTCCGAGCTCAGCCACACCGTGTCGTTGCCGTCGGCGAGATCGAGCATGAACGGGTTGGCCGTCTTGACCAGACGGATCACGCCGCTGTCGCTCATCGCGGTCGTGCCGAGAGTGAGCGAGGCAGTGACGAGACGATCCTCCGTCGGATCGCCGAAGCCGAATGCGCTCTCGTTCGGGAATCGGACGCTATATTCGAAGGTGAAGGTCTGGAAACGCTCCAGCAGCTGCGGGTCGCTCGAGCTGACCCCCGTCACCTCGACCTCGATGCCCGGGTGGGGATTGGGGATGTCCGGAGCCCAGGATTCGAGATCGGCCTGGCTGGGAGTGAGCGAGTCGAGACCGCCGGGGAAATCGCTGGGACGGAAGCCTTCGACGGCGACGAAGAAGGAGCGCGCGAAAACGCCGGCCTCGGTGTCGGCGAGCGAGGCGTGGACCTCGTCCTGGCCGAAGGTGTTGCGATCGAGGATCAGGCGGATCGCGCGCCGCGGCCGCGCCAACCAGTTCGCGATGTTGACGTAGACCGCCTTGATGTCGGCGAACGTTGCCTCCGCGCCGGGCCAGGCGAAGCCGGCGGTGGCCTTCGCGTCCTCCCCAACCGTGTCGAACTCGTCCTGCGTGTCGACCCGGGCGTCGCCGGTGAGGTTGAGATCGACATAATGGTGGAAGGTCGAGCCGGTCACGATGCGGCCGACGCCGACCGAGAAGCCGTCATATGCGGCGAGCACGCCGATCGTCTTTGGCGTGGCGGGCGTGTCCTCGCCGAAGGCGCCGGCGCCGGCCGGAGTGGCGTGGCCGAGGCCCTCGCCGGTGGCGATCACCTGCGGCCGCTCGTTCGGATCGCCGGTCAGCGTGCGGAACTCGACGATCGGGGAGCCGTCGATCGGAGTCCCCCCCCAGTCAAAGCCGTCCCAGCCCGCGATGCAGTCGCCTTCGTGCATGTGATCCGGCAACACCTCGATGTCGTGGTCGTCGTTGATCAGGATCGGGTGGGTCGGGCCTTCCGGCGGAACCCGCTGGATCGGCTGCGGGGTCGAATCGGACTGGTTCTCGAAATAGGTGCCGCCGTCGCCGAGCGCATTGGGCTGGATCGTGTCGGCCCGGCCGGCGCCGACCGCGGGCCAGTTGGACGGAAAGCCGGCGGGCTTGTCCGGATCGCCCGTCGCAAACCATTTGCGCATCACGCGCACGCGCGGGATCTGGCCGCACATCTTCGAGCCGATCCCGTCATGGTCCCCGGTGGCGAACACGCCCCCGCCCGCCTCCATATATTCGGCGATGGCGAGCACCTCGCTCGCGCCGATCTTCGTTCCGGAATCGTTGCCCCCGTTCACGCCCTCGTCACCGATCAGCCAGAGCAGGTCGAAAGGCGCGAGGCTCGCTGCGGTGAAGGTGAAGTTCTTGGTGACATTCGGCTCGCCCAAGTCGCGGCGATGAGCCTTCGTGACGTCGAAGCCGGCCGAATCCAATGCGCCGAAAAGCACCTCATAGCTGAACTCGCCGGGCGCCGCCGCAAAGCGGAACTCTCCGTCCAGAACGAGAAGAATCTTGATAGCCATGCCGCCCGCCCCCCGTTAACGCCGCGACGCCGAAGCGCCGGGCATGTGCGGGGACAAGGCTCTCACGAGAGAGGATGCGTCCCAAGCCAAGTCACATGTGAATTACGACGAATCGTGCCGATTTATCGACGGCGCAGATACGATCTGCGAACGAATCCAAATCGGAGTCCGCTTTGGACGTCAAACGGCAGCATTAAGCGCGGACTTACCGGCGTAACCGAAGTCCGCCGCGAATCACTGTTCGTCCCGACCGGACTGCTTCCCCCTAGCGGGCTTCGATTTGCGCGTGGCGGCGTTGGGATTGCCGGCGATCTTCTCCTCGCCAAGCTGGGAAGAGCCGTGATAGGGCATTTCGGTCTGGCCGCCATGGTCGAGGAAGCCGCCGCGGTCCCCGTCTTTTCCGCTATGGGGATTGGGGTAGGCGCCGCCGCCCGACTGTCCGCCGCCGCCGCGGCCCGCAAGCTTGTCCCTGTCGTCGGGCATCGCCACGCCTCCTCGTTCGCCGACGGCTTCGACGCGCAGACAGGCGCCTCTGTTCCCGCCCCTCGAACGGCGCCGTTCATCCCCGGCTCAGAAAAGCCCAGCGAGAAGGGATAGACGCCATATCTCTGTCCCCGGGAGCCTGTAACATGCTCGAGAAGCTTCTGATCGGCGCCGCCGCCGCTGCGGCCGCGCTCACCGCCCTACCCTCCTCGGCATCGGCCGGCCACGATCCCTATTACGGACGCGGCGGCTCTTACGACGGCTACGATCGCGGCTATTACGGGCGCGGAGGCTACGACCGCGGCTATGATCGCGGCTATTACGGACGCGGCTATTATGGGCGCGGATACCGCCGCGGCTACGGTTACGGCTATGGCTATCGCACGCGCGGCTATTATGGCTGCGGCAGCGGCACGGTGGGCGCGATCGTCGGCGGAGTGACCGGCGCGGCGATCGGCCGCGACATCGATCGCGGCGGGCGGCGCTCGCGCTGGCGGGGCCGCGACGACGGCGATGCCGGCGCGATCATCGGCGGCGCCGTCGGCGCGCTGCTCGGGCGCGAGATCGCGCGCAGCGGCTGCTGAGGTCCGGCCCGGTCCAGCCAGTGAAGGGGAGCTGCGGCGCGGCTCCCTTTCTCACATCAGGCCGTTGTTTTCGAACATGAACGTCCGGCGACGGGCAGTTCAGGGCGAGGTCATGGCGAGGCGCGTAGAAGCTCCTGCATAGCCCGGCGCTCCGGGCGAATGACCAGGAGAGACGCCATGAAGAAGTTCCTGCTCGGCACCGCTGCAGCCGCGGTCGCGATCGGCACCGCCCCGCCCGCTTCGGCGCAATATTACGACCGTTACGACCGCCGAGACGGCATCGACGCCTCCGACATCGTCACCGGCATCGCCGTGGTCGGAGGCATCGCCGCGATCCTCTCGGCCTTCGACCGCGACGGCGGCCGCTACGGCTACGACAACCGCTACCGTTACCGCGACAATTATTCGGCCGCGGTCAACAGCTGCGGCCAGCAGGCGCAGCGCTACACGCGCGGCGGCCAAGTCCGCATCACCGACGTCGATCGCCGCTCGAACGGCCGCTACGAGGTCGAGGGTGTCGTCGAGAGCGGCTATGGCGGCTACGACCGCCGCTTCGGCAGCCGCGATTATGGCGAGCGCTTCACCTGCGTCGCCTACGGCAACGGCCGCATCGCCCAGTTCCGGATGCGCGACGGCTACGCTTCCCGCTCGCGCTGGTAGAACGGACGGCTCAAACAGGACGAAGGCGCGCGAGGGAAACCTCGCGCGCCTTTTCCTTTGTCCGTTCCGTCAGGCGGTTTCGCGCAGCCCCGCAGCCACCTCGCCGAGCTGGTCGGCGCATTGCCCCCAGCCGTCGTGGAAGCCCATCTTCTCGTGGGCCTCGCGATCGGCCTCGTTGCGGTGCAGGGCGACGGCGCGATAGCGCGTGCACCCTTCGCCCGCATCTTCGAGGGTCAGCACGCAGGTGAAGGGGAAGCCGCCGCAATCCTCGATCCTGTCCTGCGGCCGGAAGCCCGGGCCGAGCGCGCTGGTCCAGACGATCCTCTCGCCCTCGACGACTTCGAGGAAGCAGCCGGTGCCGGAGAAATCGAAGCCGTCCGGGCCGGTCATGCGGGTATGGAAGCGTCCGCCGGGGCGCAGCTCCATCTCGCATTCAGGGGTCTGATAAGGCTTCGGCGCCCACCATCGCTTCATCAGCCCGGGGGTCGTCCAGGCGCGCCAGACGAGGTCGCGCGGCGCCTCGAGCACCTTCTCCAGCACCAGATCCTTGTGATCGGCCATCGATCCTTCTCCTCAACTTTACAGGGACAGGCGGGCTTTCTATCGCCGCCCTATGCCCGCCGCACCTCCCGAGACCATCCTGATCGTCGATTTCGGGAGCCAGGTCACCCAGCTTATCGCGCGCCGGGTGCGCGAGGCGGGCGTCTATTCGGAGATCGTGCCGTTCAGCCGCGCGCTCGAGGCGCTGGAGCGGATGCGGCCAAAGGGCGTCATCCTCTCCGGCGGACCGGCCTCGGTGACGCTCGCCGACAGCCCGCGCGCCGACCCGGCCCTGTTCGAGGCGGGGCTGCCGATGCTCGGCATCTGCTACGGGCAGCAATTGATGGCCGAGCAGCTGGGCGGACGGGTCGTCGCCGGCGACCACAGCGAGTTCGGCCGCGCTTTCATCGAGATCGAAGAAAGCTGCGCCCTGTTCGACGGCCTCTGGCAGCCCGGCGAGCGCCACCAGGTGTGGATGAGCCACGGGGACAAGGTGGACGCGCTTCCGCCGGGCTTCCGAACGGTCGCGGTGTCGGAGGGCGCGCCGTTCGCGGCCAGCGCCGACGATGCGCGGCGCATGTACGGAGTCCAGTTCCACCCGGAGGTGGTCCACACGCCCGACGGAGCGCGGCTGATCGCCAATTTCGTCCGCCACGTCTGCGGCCTCGAGGGCGGCTGGTCGATGGCCGAGTTCCGAGCCACCAAGATCGCGGAGATCCGCGCGCAGGTCGGCAAGGGCCGGGTGATCTGCGGCCTTTCCGGCGGGGTCGACAGCGCCGTCGCGGCCGTGCTGATCCACGAGGCGATCGGCGAGCAGCTGACCTGCGTCTTCGTCGACCACGGGCTGATGCGGCAGAGCGAGGCGGAGCAGGTCGTCTCGCTGTTCCGCAACAGCTACAACATCCCGCTCGTCCACGTCGACGCGGCCGAGCTTTTCCTCTCCGGCCTCGCCGGGCTCGACGAGCCGGAGGCGAAGCGCAAGCTGATCGGGCGGACGTTCATCGACGTGTTCGAGGAGGAGGCGAAGAGGATCGGCGGCGCCGACTTCCTCGCCCAGGGGACGCTCTATCCGGACGTCATCGAGAGCGTCAGCTTCACCGGCGGGCCGAGCGTCACGATCAAGAGCCACCACAATGTCGGCGGCCTGCCGGAGCGGATGAACATGCAGCTGGTCGAACCGCTTCGAGAGCTGTTCAAGGACGAGGTCCGCCTGCTCGGCAAGGAGCTCGGCCTGCCCGAGGCCTTCGTCGGCCGCCACCCCTTCCCCGGCCCGGGCCTCGCCATCCGCATTCCCGGCGAGGTGACCGCGGAGCGTTGCGACATCCTGCGCAAAGCCGACGCAATCTATCTCGAGGAGATCCGCGCCGCGGGCCTCTACGACGCGATCTGGCAGGCCTTCGCCGTGCTGCTGCCGGTGAAGACGGTCGGGGTGATGGGGGACGCGCGCACCTACGACAATGTCTGCGGCCTTCGCGCGGTCACCTCGACCGACGGCATGACCGCCGACGTCTATCCGTTCGACTCCGCCTTCCTGAGCCGCGTCGCGACCCGGATCGTCAATGAGGTGAAGGGCGTCAACCGGGTCGTCTACGACTACACGTCGAAGCCGCCCGGCACGATCGAGTGGGAGTGACCCGGTTAGCCAGCCTCCTCCCACCTGAACACGTCCTCCAGACGGACTCCGAAAACGTCGGCGATTCTGAAGGCCGTCTCCAGCGTGGGGGAATATTTGCCCTGCTCGATCGCTGCCACGGTCTGTCGGGTGACGCCGATCTTTTCGCCGAGCTCGGCCTGGGTCATTTCGCCGGCGTGGAAGCGGAGCGTCCGAATGACGTTGGTGAGCCGGCGCTCAGCCATGCCAGCCGCGGCGATAACTGAGCAGGACGACGGCGTTGTTCACCGTCTCGGCCAGCACGATGGCGAGCAGCGCGGCGTTGACGATCCTCCAGGCGGGCTCGCTGAACGGCATCACGACGCCGACGACGATCATGCCGACGATGAGGACGTAATAGCCGATCGTCGCGCCGCGGCGGGCGATCGCCCGGTCGCGCTCGTCCGCCCGCGCCTGCGCGTCCTTCGTCGCCGTCACCGCGATGATGATGGCGCCCACGGTGACGACCACGGCGTGCGCCGCGGCCACTATGCCGAACGACCAGACGATGTCGAGGAGGCGGCGCTCCCCGAACCCCGCCGCCGGCCCGACGAAGCCGAAATAGATGCCGTAAGCGACGAGCATCGTCGCGAGGGTCAGCCAGGCGATCTTTTCGCGAAAGGCCATTGAGGAGCTCCGTGTTAAGATAGAATAACCTTACGTACGTCTATATTCACTCTGTGTCAAATATTTTTAACACCAACAGAGTCGCAGGAGGGCGCGCGTGGCATTGCGCGCCCTCCGAAGGCTCCTACTGCGTGCCCAGCGAAGGGGCGGTCGGCGTTTCGTTGCCGCTGTTGCCGCGGATTCCGTTGTTGCCGTAGGTGAAGACGCTGCCGGCATCGATCCGCACGCCCACGGTGTTGCCGGTGATGCTGTTGCCGTAGAGCCGCACCGTCGAGGCGCCGCCCAGCCCGTTGGCGATGCCGAAGCCGTTGAACGAAATGTCGCAATTGGAGATTTGCGCGGTCACGTCGGCGTTCTGGAGAGCGACGCCGGCTCCGACATTCTGCGCGAGCAGGCAGTTGGAGATGGAGGCCGTGGTCGCGTTGATCAGCGCGATCGCGCTGTTGTTGCCGTCCAGGATCTCGGTGTTCCTGACATTGAGCACGACGTTGCCCCCCGTCGGCTGCGACTGGATGGCGTAATTGTTGAGATTGAAAAAGTGCGAGTTGACCACCTGCACCCGCACGCCGTCCCCGGCGGTCTCGATCGAGATGCCGCGGCCGTTGGTGCCGGTCCCACCGAAATTCTCGATGGTGACGTTGTCGAGGATCACCGAGCGCGCGTCGATGATGCGGATGCCGTTGCCCATGATGTTGTGGGCGCCGTTGATCTGGATGTTTCGCAGGACGACGGTGATGTCCGGCCCGTTGACGAAGATGCCGGTGACGCCGGAGGAGAGGATCGATCCCTGGGTTCCCGTGCAGTCGATGGTGATCGACTTGGTGATGTTGGCGGTGCCGAAGCCGCCGGGATCGAGGCAGGTGATCTCGCCATTGTTGGCGGTCTTCGGAAGCGCGCCGGCGAAGGTCAGGCAAGGCGCGGTTCGGCTGCACGGATTGGCGTTGTCGCCGGTGCCCGACACCCAGGTACGCGTGGCTTGAGCGCTAGCCGGAGTAGCCGATGCGAGCGCGATCGTCACGGCCGCGGCGGCCAGGACCGCCAGTTTTTTCAATATGCGCATGATCGTTCCCCTTTCGCGGGTGCGAAGCCCGACTTTCACGACCCGATCGTGATCGAGGGGCGGGGGAATTTACCTGAAAGCGCGGCACGCGGACACCGGCGCCGGCCTGACGCCCGAAATCGAGCGGATGCCGCAGCCGGTCCTCAAAGAGAAAGAGGAGGGCGCGCGCGGATACGCGCGCCCTCAGGCGTTCGGTGACTTACTGCGTGCCCGTCGAGGGCTGGGTCGGCGTCTCGTTGCCGGCGTTGCCGCGGATTCCGTTGTTGCCGTAGGTGAACACGCTGCCGGCGTCGATGCGCACGCCGATCGTGTTGCCGGTGAGCGTATTGCCGTAGAGACGTGTGACCGACGCGCCGCCGAGCCCGTTGGCGATTCCGGAGCCGTTGAACGAGATGTCGCAGTTGGACACTTGCGCGGTCACGTTCGCGTTCTGCAACGCGACGCCGGCCCCCACATTGTGCTGGAGCATGCAGTTGTTGATGGTCGCGGCGGTCGCGTTGATCAATGCGATCGCGCTGTTGCCGCTGCGCAGGATGTCCGTGTTCCTGACGGCGAGCACGACGTTGCCCGCTGACGGGTTCGCGTGGATGCCGAAATTGGTGGTGTTCAGGATACGCGAATTGATGACCTGAACGCCGACGCCGGCGACCGACGTCTCGATCGTGATGCCGCGGCCGTTGCTGACCGTCCCGGCGAAGTTCTCGATGGTGACGTTGTCGATGATCACGTTGCGCGCATTGAGGATGCGGATGCCGTTGCCGGTGGTGGTGTTCGCGCTGTCGATCTGAATGTTGCGCAGAATCACGTTGATGCCGGCGCCGTTGATGATCACGCCGGTGGTGTTGGCGGCGAGGATCGAGCCCTGAGTGCCAGTGCAGTCGATGGTGATCGACTTGTTGATGTTGATCGTGCCGAACCCGCCGGGATCGATGCAGTTGATCTGGCCGCCCGCCGCGGTCTTGTTGAATGCGCCGGAAAAGGTCTGGCACGGCGCGGTTCGGCTGCAAGGATTGGCGTCGCTCCCGTTGTTGCCGGAAACCCACGTGCGCGTCGCCTGGGCGCCGGCCGCGGATGCGACCGCCGCCGCTGCGAGAATCACTATTCTGCTCAATGCTCTCATGGCTAATCCCCCTTCTATCAGCCCTCTTTGACATCGAAACGCGGTCAAGGGCCGAAATCGACTTTAGCCGAAAGGCGCCGAACCAGACAGCGAAACAATTTCGCGGGCGATTCAATTGCCTACGCGGAAGTGCCGCCGACATGCGAATTCCCTTCGGCGCCCCGCGCGACCTTCCCGGAGGACGCCCCCCTTACGCCAGGCCGGCGAGTCGGTTTCGGAGCGGCGTCGGCAAGCCCCGCTTGCCCTCGAGGAAGAAAAGGGAGGGCACCCGCGGCGCGCGTGCCCTCCCTTCGCGTCATTGCGTGCCCGTTGAGGGCTGGGTCGGAGTCTCGTTGCCGCTGTTGCCGCGGATTCCGTTGTTGCCGTAGGTGAAGACGCTGCCGGCATCGATGCGGACGCCCACGGTGTTGCCGAACAGGCTGTTTCCGTAAAGCCGCATCGTCGACGCGCCGCCGAGGCCGTTGGCTACGCCGAACCCGTTGAACGAGATCACGTTGTTGGTGAGCTGCGCCGAGGTGTTGGCGTTCTGGAGTGCGACGCCGGCGCCCACGTTCTGGCTCATCACCGAGTCCGAGATCGCCGCGGCGGTGGCGTTGATCAGCGCGATCGCGCTGTTGCCGCCGCGCAGGATGTGGGTGCGGCTCACCTCGAGCACGACGTTTCCGGCGCTCGGGTTCGAGTGGATCCCGAAATTGTTGACGTTGAGGATCCGCGAATTGATCACCTGCACGCCGACGTTCGCGGTCGCCGTCTCGATCGAGACGCCGCGGCCGTTGGTGCCGGTGCCCGAGAAGTTCGAGATGGTCACGTTGTCGAGGATGACGTTGCGCGCCTGGATGACGCGCACGCCGTTGCCGGTGGCGGTGTTCGCACCCTGGATCTGGATGTTGCGCAGGAGCACGTTGACGTTGGCGGCGTTGACGATGACTCCGGTGGTTCCCACGGCGAGGATCGATCCCTGCGTGCCGGTGCAGTCGATGGTGATCGACCTGGTGATGGTGATCGCGCCGAAGCCGCCCGGGTCGAGGCAGGTGATCTCGCCGCCCGGCGCCGTCTTCGAGATCGCGCCGGCGAAGGTCTTGCACGGCGCGGTGCGGCTGCAGGGATTGACGTCGTCGCCGACTCCGGAGACCCAGGTGCGGGTGGCTTGCGCGCTCGCGGGGGTCGCGGACCCCAATGTGAT
Organism: Allosphingosinicella sp.; assembly: GCA_035628635.1. Classification (GTDB taxonomy): domain Bacteria; phylum Pseudomonadota; class Alphaproteobacteria; order Sphingomonadales; family Sphingomonadaceae; genus Allosphingosinicella. Next base: position 47,247 of record DASPJJ010000011.1, on the reverse strand, counting down.
GGCGACGGCCGCGACGGCCACGATCGCGATTCTGCTCAGTATCTGCATAGTAATTCCCCTATTTTGCTCGAGAGCGGGGGAATTGTACCTCATCCGGGCGCAATGATCATCAGTAACGACGCGCGCCGGGCCTGACCGGGGCCGCCGCTCGGGCGCGGGGCTCGACGGCGCTTGGGAAGGCTATTGCCGGCATCGTCCGGCCGCACGGCGGGAGAAGAAGGAGGGGCGCACGACCGCGCACGCCCCTCTCGATGACGCTTACTGCGTGCCCGTGGAGGGCTGCGTCGGCGTCTCGTTGCCGCCGTTGCCGCGGATTCCGTTGTTGCCGTAGGTGAACACGCTTCCGGCATCGATGCGGACACCGACGGTATTGCCGAAGAAGCTGTTGCCGTAGAGCCGCGCCGTCGATGCGCCGCCGAGACCGTTGGCGATCCCGAAGCCGTTGAACGAGATGATGTTGTTCGCGAGCTGGGCGGACGTGTTCGCATTCTGGAGTGCGACGCCCGCACCGACGTTCGCGCTCATCACCGAGTCGGAGATTTGCGCGCTCGTCGCGTTGATCAGCGCGATGGCGGTGTTGCCGCCGCGCATGAAGTGCGAGCGGTTGACCTCGAGCACCACGTTGCCCGCCGTCGGCGCGGCATTGATGCCGAAGTTGTTGACGTTCAGGAACCGCGAGTTGATCACCTGAACGACGACGCCTGCCGTCGCCGTCTCGATCGAGACGCCGCGGCCGTTGGTGCCGGTGCCCGCGAAATTCTCGATGGTGACGTTGTCGACGATCACGGTGCGCGCCTGCGAGATGCGGATGCCGTTGCCGACGGTGCTGCCGGCGGCGTTGATCTGCAGGTTGCGAATGATCACGTTGGCGTTGGCGCCGTTGACGAAGATGCCGTTCTGGCCGACCGCGAGGATCGACCCCTGGGTGCCGTAGCAGTCGATGGTCAGCGACTTGTTGATCGTCACGCCGCCGAAGCCGCCCGGATCGAGGCAGTTGATCTCGCCGCCGGTCGCAGTCTTGGAAATGGCGCCGGCGAAGGTCTTGCACGGCGCGGTGCGGCTGCACGGATTGGCGTCGTCGCCGACCCCTGAGACCCAGGTGCGGGTCGCCTGGGCGCTGGCCGGAGCGGACCATCCCAGTGCGAGCGTGACGGCACCGACCGCCAGAATCGCGATTCTGCTCAGAATCTTCATGGTAATTCCCCCTTTTTGCAGATTGAGCGCCCCGGACGTTACCGCAAATCTTCGTGGGGCAACAGCGAAACCGTAAAATTACGGGGGTCGTGCGGAGCTGGAAAAGGGGTCAGGCGCCTTCCTCGAGCAGCCGGTCCTGCTCCGAGCGCTCCGAGGACGCGTCGAAGCCGCTGCGGCGGGCGAGCGTCGCGGTCGTGGCGACGTCCATCGAGACGTTGCCGGTGGTGCGCACGATGTCGGGCAGGGTCTCGACCGCAACCAGCAGAGCGAGCGGCTCGATCGGCACGCCCATGGCGTAGCAGATCGGCGCGATCGAGGTGATGAAGCTGATCGAGCCGGGCAGGCTGACCGCGCCGATCGTGGTCGTCGCAGCCATGGCGACGCCGGCGGCCAGCGCCCAGCCGCTCAGCGGGAAACCGAGCCAGTGCGCGACGTAGATGGCGACGGCGAGGTTCATCGCCGGTCCGGTTGCGCGGAACACGGCGACGGCGAGCGGCAGCGTCACCCCCGATGCGGCGACCGGGACGCCGAGCCGCTCGGCGCCCTTCAGCATCGCGGGCAGCGAGGCGAGCGAGGATTGGGTGCTGATCGCGACCGCATGGGCGGGGCCGATTGCGCGGGTGAAGCCGAGGAAGCCGGTGCGCCCGCCGGCCATGGCGAGCGGCCAGGCGAGGAACCAGACGACGCAGCCGACCAGGGTCACCACCGCCACATAATGGGCGAGCGCCCCGAGCGCCGCCGCCCCGGCGCGCGCGCCCACCGCATAAGCGAGGGCGAAGACGCCGATCGGCGCCAGCCACAGCACCCAGTTGACGATCACCAGCATCGCATCGGCGATCGCCTGAAAGAAGCCGGTGAGCTGCGCCCGCGGCGCGTCCGGGAGCCGGGTCAGCGCGAAGGCGAACACCATGGTGAACACCATCAGGGGCAGGATCTGGTCGTTGGCCGCGGCCGAGATCGGGTTCGAGGGCACCAGCGAGCGGACGAACTGGGCGACGGTCGGAACCGCGCCGACCGGCTCCTGCGCGCCGAGCGCGGCGCGCAAGGCCGCCGCAGCCTCGGACGGCATCGGCCACAGCCCGAGCAAGGCCGGGGTCAGCAGAGCGGCGATGATCGCCGACGTCCACAGGACTGCGACGAACAGCAGCACCGCCCGGCCCGCCAGCCGGCTCGCCCGCGCCGCTTCCGCCGAGGCTGCGATTCCGGTGACGAGCAGGGAGACGATCAGGGGCACGATCGTCATCCTCAGGGCGTCCAGCCACAGCCCGCCGACCGGCTCTGCGGCGGCGATCGTCGGGACGACGACCTCCGGAGCCGAGCGCGCGGCGGCGATGCCGAGCAGCAGGCCGAAAGCGAGGGCGAGCAGGATGCGCACGGGCTGGGACATGGCGACGGCTTAAACGCCCGCGCAGACGGTTGGAAGCGCGCGCTGGGCCGGTGCCGCGCTTCGAAGGTTCAAACCGGCGCGGCTTGCCGCTATGCCCGGTCGCGAGGCGCAAGGGATCGAGGCGGATGGGTCGCAACTTCTTCGGGACGGACGGGATCAGGGGCAGGACCAACGCGCCGCCGATGACCGCCGAGGTCGCCCAGCGCGTCGGCCAGGCGGCGGGCGCGCATTTCCTGCGCGGCGACCATCGCCACCGCGTCGTCATCGGCAAGGACACCCGCCTTTCCGGCTACATGATGGAGACGGCGATGATCTCCGGCTTCACCAGCGTCGGCATGGACGTGGTGATGGTGGGGCCGGTGCCGACGCCGGCGGTCGCCCTGCTCACCCGCTCGATGCGCGCCGACCTCGGCGTGATGATCTCGGCCAGCCACAATCCCTATACCGACAACGGCATCAAGCTGTTCGGCCCCGACGGCTTCAAGCTCTCGGACGAGGACGAGGCGGCGATCGAGGCCCTGCTCGCACAGGAGCCGAAGCTGGTCGACGCGCCTTTGATCGGCCGCTCCCGCAAGATCGAGGACGCGCGCGGGCGCTACATCCATTTCGCCAAATCGACCTTTCCAGAGGAGTTGCGGCTGGACGGACTCAGGGTGGTGATCGACTGCGCCAACGGCGCCGCCTACCAAGTCGCGCCCTCGGCGCTCTGGGAGCTCGGCGCCGACGTGGTGGCGATCGGGGTGACTCCGAACGGGATCAACATCAACGACGGCTGCGGCTCGACCGCCCCCGCGGCGCTGCAGGCGCGGGTCGTCGAGGAGCAGGCGCATCTCGGCATCGCGCTCGACGGCGACGCCGACCGGCTGATCGTCGTCGACGAGGCCGGACGGATCGTCGACGGGGACCAGCTGATGGCGACGATCGCCGCGTCCTGGGCCGGCCACGGCCTGCTGCGCGGCGACGGCATCGTCGCCACGGTGATGTCGAACCTCGGGCTCGAGCGCTTTCTCGAAAGCAGGGGCCTCGCCCTGTTCCGCACCAAGGTCGGCGACCGCTACGTGCTCGAGGCGATGCGCGCGCGCGGCTGCAACGTCGGAGGCGAGCAGTCCGGGCACATCATTCTTTCCGACCATGCGACGACGGGCGACGGGCTGGTGGCCGCGCTCCAGATTCTCGCCTGCCTGGTCGAGAGCGGCAAGACCGCCAGCGAATTGCTCCACCAGTTCGACCCGCTGCCGCAGCTCCTCAAGAACGTTCGGTTCGGCGGGGGCGCCCCGCTCGAGGCGGCGGCGGTCAAATCGGCGATCGCCTCGGCCGAAGCGCGGCTCTCCGGCACCGGCCGCCTCGTTATCCGCAAGTCGGGGACCGAGCCCCTGATCCGGGTGATGGCCGAAGGCGAGGACCAGGCGCTGGTCGAGGAAGTGGTCGACTCGATCTGCGAGGCCGTGAAGGCGGCGTGACCACCTCGGTTTCCGCCCAATGACCGTCCGCATCCTCATCATTGCCGGCTCGGACAGCGGCGGCGGGGCCGGCATCCAGGCCGACATCAAGACCGTCACCATGCTCCAGGGCCACGCGACGACTGCGATTACCGCCATTACGGCTCAGAACACGCTGGGCGTGCAGGCGGTGATGCCGGTTCCGCCGGAGATGGTGCTCGCGCAGATTGACTCGGTGGTGAGCGACATCGGCGTCGACGCGGTCAAGATCGGCATGATCGGATCGCCCGAGACCGTGCATGCCGTGGCCGACCGGCTGGAGCCGCTGGCGGTGCCGATCGTGTTCGATCCGGTGATGGTCGCGACCAGCGGTTCGGTGCTGGCCGACGACGCGACCATCGCCGCATTCGGGCGGCTGATGCGCATGGCTTCGGTGGTGACCCCTAACATCCCGGAGCTCGAGGCGCTCGGCGGCGAGGAGGCTGTGCTGGCGCATGGCTGCCACCTCCTCGCCAAAGGCGGCCACGCCGCCGGTCATACTATCGTGGACCGGCTGATCTCGCCCTCATCCGGCGAAATCCGCCGCCTGGAGGGCAAACGGTTCGACACCGGCGACACGCACGGTACCGGCTGCACGCTGGCGAGCGCGCTCGCCACCGGCCTCGGCCGCGGCTTCCGCATCGAGAAGGCGTTCGAGCAGGCGGTGAGCTTCGTGCGGATTGCGATCATCGAGGCGCCCGGACTCGGCGAGGGACATGGCCCGCTCGGCCAGCAATATGTCACCGACTTCCAGTGGGGTGAGCGCGACAAGGACTGACCTATCCACAGGAAAAGCAATGGCATCGCGGCGTTTTGCTGGATCGCGGTTCCAGGGGCAGATAGCTTCGCACGCGATGGCGCGGCCCTGCTTCAAGATCGAGCGCGAGTTCCCCGAGCCTCTGGCGGGCGTCGACGAAGCCGGCTGCGCGCCGCTCGCCGGGCCGGTCGTCGCCGCGGCCGTGGTGCTCGACCGCGTCCATTTTCCGCGCGGCATCGACGATTCGAAGGCGCTGCCCGCCAGGCAGCGCGAGGCGATCTGCGCCCGGCTCTACAAGGTCGCGCGCGTCGGCGTCGGCCTCGCCACCGTAGAGGAGATCGACCGTCTCAACATCTATTGGGCGCGGATGCTGGCGATGAGCCGCGCGGTCGAAGCCCTGGGTTTCGATCCGGCCTGGATCCTGGTCGACGGGAATCGCTGCCCGCGCTGGGAGCGACCGTCGAAGGCGATCGTGGACGGCGACGCCAAATGCCGCTCGATCGCCGCCGCCTCGATCGTCGCCAAGGTTACCCGCGACCGGATCATGGCGGACTATGCCAAAGAGCATCCCGGCTACGGGTGGGAGCACAATAAGGGCTACGGCACGCCCGAGCACTATCGCGGCCTAGACGCGCTCGGCGTGACGCCGCTCCACCGCCGCAGCTTCGCGCCGGTCCGCGCCTGCTTGGCGGCGAAGAACGGCACCGCGATGGTCGGCTCGCAGCAGCTGCTCGACGTCTGAGCTAGGCTCGTCCCCTCCGGCGCGCGGCGGCGCCAATCCGCCGCAGAGGCGCCGTGATCCGCCACGAGCGGCTTTGAAGCATGCGGCGGACGTCTTCGTCCGCGCTGCGGCGCTGGTCGGCCGCATCCTCGAGAGTGCGCCGCGCCGCCGCGAGGAAACGCAGCAAGGCCTCGCGTCCGCGCTCCGCATCGTCCGATGCGATGAGGGATGACGACGCGAGCGGCCCGGCGATTGCGGCGAAATCGAAGAAGGCCAGAGGAAGCTGGGTGCAGGTGACGGCTAGCAGCCGCCCGTCAGGAGACAAATCGAGGCCTTTGGCCCCCCTTCCTCGGGATTGTCGCGGGCGCTCTCGAACTCCCCCTCGGTCATCACCCGGAATGAGAGCGCCGGGGCGCGCTCACCCTCCCAATCTGCACCCTCGGCTTGGTAAAGCTGGAGGAACGGCGCACCCGAATCGGCGACGACCAGGGCCGATTCGTCGGCGCTGAAGCGCAGGCCGTGGGCATATTGCAAGCCGGTGAGCAGGCCGCAGGGCGTGGGATTGCGGCCGAGCTCCGGCGTGTTGCGATAGAGGTTCACGCAATGGTCGTAATGGTTGCTGACCGCCAGCCATCGGCCCGACGGGCTGTGCGCGATACCGTCGGGAACGTCGATGCCCCCGGACAGGAGCACGTCGGTCGAGACGAGCGCGAAGCCTCCGCGGGCGTCGATGAGGTGCCGCGACACGGTGTGGACGTAATTGTTGCAGACCAGCAGCTCGAAGAGGCCCGCGCCGAGATCGAAGACGGACAGCGAGCCGGGAGTGATTACGGGCTCGTTCGGATGGCCGATCGTCAGCATCGGGTCGAGGTTCAGGCAGCCTGTCTGCGGCTCCGCAGGAGGAACCTCGAAAAGGACGACTGCCCCCTCCCGATTGGCGACGATCAGATGCCTGTCGTCGAGCCAGGCGAGGCCGTGAGGGCGGCGGAGCGCTGCGGAGCCGATCTCGGCCGCGCCGGTCAGACGGAGGGGCGCATCGCGATCGTCCGGATCGATTCCGACGTCGACGAGCAGGATCAGGTTCTCGGGCAACGCCGCGATCGCGACCCGATCGCCGCTCGGCGAAAAGGCCACGTCCTCCGTCCGCCCGATCCGCGCCAGCTCCGCCTGCACCCTGTCGTCCGCGCGAACGCCGATCCGCATCCTTCCCCCCAAACCGCCAGCCCCCGCGCGAAGCTACAGCGCCTGCGCCCGCGTGCAAACAGGCTCCGCGGTGAAGCTTTCCGATGGGATGAGTCTTTGGCGCCACACCACAAGATGTTGAGTCCCGGCGGCCGCGGCGGACTCCATTAGCAGCGGGGACTCGTTTCGTTCGCGGCACGTTAACCATATCGCCACGACGGCGCTCTAGGAGCCGGTGCTTGACCAGGGACTCGGCCTGACTCAGGCTGGCCGTCTTTGCGAACCGGGGGCGGTATCGATGACTGCATTGTCGCGCGTGACTGTGGCCGGGACCCGTCCCGGGCGAAGCGTCGAGGCACCGCCCGCCGACCTCCCGATCGACACGATCATCGAGGACGACTGCATCGCGGCGATGAAGCGGCTTCCGGACGCGTGCGTCGACATGGTCTTCGCCGATCCGCCCTACAATCTCCAGCTCGGCGGAGACCTGTTCCGGCCGGAAGGCGGCCGGGTCGATGCGGTCGACGACGCCTGGGACAAATTCTCCAGCTTCGCCGATTACGATGCCTTCACCCGGGCCTGGCTGAAGGAGGCGCGGCGCATCCTCAAGCCGAACGGCACCCTTTGGGTGATCGGCTCCTACCACAATATCTTCCGGGTCGGCGCCGCCCTCCAGGACGCGGGCTACTGGATCCTGAACGACATCGTCTGGCGCAAGGCCAACCCGATGCCCAACTTCCGCGGCACGCGCTTCACCAACGCCCACGAGACCCTGATCTGGGCGTCGCGCAGCGAGGACAGCCGCTACACCTTCAACTATCGCGCGATGAAGGCGCTGAACGACGAGTTGCAGATGCGCTCGGACTGGCTGCTGCCGATCTGCTCGGGCGGTGAGCGGGTGAAGGGCGAGGCCGGCGCCAAGGCGCATCCGACCCAGAAGCCGGAGAGCCTGCTCTATCGGGTGCTGCTCGCCTGCACCAATCCCGGAGACGTAGTCCTCGACCCCTTCTTCGGCACCGGCACCACCGGCGCGGTCGCGCGGCGGCTGGGCCGCCAATGGATCGGGATCGAGCGCGAGCAGCGTTACGTCCGGGTCGCGCGCGAGCGCATCGCCTCGACGCTGCCGCTCGACGAAAGCGCGATGAGGACGATGGCGTCCCGCCGCGCGCAGCCAAAGGTGCCGTTCGGCGTCTTGGTCGAAACCGGCCTGGTGCGCGCCGGTGCGGTGCTGACCGACACCAGGCGACGGTGGCAGGCCCATGTGCTCGCCGACGGATCGGTCGACTATCCCGGCGGCCAGGGCTCGATCCACCGCGCCGGCGCCGCCGTGCAGGACGCGCCGAGCTGCAACGGCTGGACGTTCTGGCATGTCGAGGAAGCGGGCGCGCTCGTCCCGCTCGACGCCTTGCGCCAGAAATATATCCTGACCATGGACGGCTGATGACCGAGGAGGCGCCTGCTGCTCTGCCCGGCTTCGAGCGGTTGAAGGCGCTCGTCGGCGAGTGGCGCGGCCGGACGCCCCACGGGCGTGACATCGGCCTGACCTACCGGCTTACCGCGAACGGGTCCGCCTTGCTCGAAAGCTGGAATCTTGGCGAGGGCCGCGAATCCCTGACCATCTATCACATGGACGGGGACCTGCTGCTCGCCAGCCATTTCTGCCCGCTCGGCAACCAGCCGCGGCTCGCATTGCGGCGCGCCGCCGCCGACCGACTCGAATTCCGGTTTCGCGACGGCTCGAACCTCGATCCCGCGACCGACGCGCACCAGCACAGCTTCTGGATCGAGTTTCATGGCCCCGATGCGATCGTGCGCAGCGAAACCTATCGCGAGGGCGGCGAGGACGAGACCGAAGCCGTGCGCTACGACCGTTCGCCCGAGGTCGACAGGCAGAGCGGGAGCGCGCACTGACCGAACGCGCCTATCTCCGCCCCACCGCGTTCGTCGATGCTCCGTTCGGCCTCGACGGCAAGGTCGAGCGGCTCGCCGGCGGCCTACTCTGGTTCGCGGCGGTCGAGGTGACCGTCATGGACGGCACGAAGCGCGTGTCCGCCGAGCTGGTGCCGGTGGAGGCGATCGGCGAGCGGCTCGGCGCCCTGCCCGAAAACGCGCGCCGCGCCTGGACCAACCTGACCACGCCCCGCCCGCCCCTCGCCCTCGGCGAACGCGTGCTCCGCCTCGATCAGCCGCAGGTCGCCGCCATTGTCAACGCGACGCCAGACAGCTTCTCCGACGGCGGCGCCTTTGCAGATGCCGACGCGGCGGCCGAGGCCGGCCACGCGATGGCGGCGGCAGGCGCGGCGCTGATCGATGTCGGCGGCGAGTCGACCCGGCCGGGCGCCGCGGCGGTCTGGGAGGGCGACGAGTTGGAAAGGGTTCTGCCCGTGATCCAGCGCCTCGCCCGCTCCGGTACCGCCGTCTCGATCGACACCCGCAAGGCGGCGGTGATGGAAGCTGCGCTCGCCGCGGGGGCGGCGATGGTCAACGACGTGTCCGCGCTGACCTGGGACGAGCGCGCGGCCGAGGTCGTCGCCCGCGCCGGATGCCCGATCGTGCTGATGCACCATCAGGGCACGCCTGAGACGATGCAGCAGGCGCCGCATTACCCCCGTCCGGTGCCGTTCGAAGTCTACGACTGGCTCGAGCGCCGGATCGAGGCGGCGGTCGCTGCGGGGATCGACCGGACGCGGATCGTCGCCGATCCCGGCATCGGCTTCGGCAAGACGGTCCAGCACAATCTCGACCTGTTGAACGGGCTCGCTCTGCTGCATGGGCTCGGCTGTCCGCTGATGCTCGGCGCGAGCCGCAAGCGGATGATCGGCGCGCTCTCCGGCGAAGCTCCGACCGACGCCCGACTTCCCGGATCGATCGCGCTGGCGCTGAAAGGCGCCGAGCAGGGCGCGCAGCTGCTTAGGGTGCACGACGTGCCCGAGACCGTCCAGGCGCTCCGCGTCTGGCGCGGCCTGCGCGACGCTGCTTTGACCCCCCGCTGACCCGGATCGCGACGGGGCCAATTTGGGTTATTGTTGCGGACCGGGTTTGCCGTTACGTCTGCGCAAATTGCTCGAAGGGGAGAAAAATAATGAAGTTGCGTAAGCTCAGCCGCCGATCGTTCCTGGGGACCGTCGCGGGGGGCGCAGTCGGCGCCGGCGCGCTCGTCGTCCTCGCGGGCGAAGCGGGTGCCGTCCAGACCGACCGCGACCCGAGCGACCGTCCGGGCCAGGGCCGCACCGGCCGGACCGACAACGATCCGCGCGACCGGCCGGGCTATGGCCGCGGACCGCGCCGCAGCGGCGTCACCGACCGCGACACCGGCCCGCGCGCCGACCCGCCGGGCAATGGCCGCGGCGTGCGGCGCAGCGGCATCACCGACAGCGATCCGAGCGATCCGCGCGGCAATGGCCGCGGCCGCCGCAGCTGCTCCGATTCCGACCGCGGCGGTTCCGCCGACCCGATCGGGCGCGGCCGCCGCTGCTGAGCGTGCTGACGGTTCAGGAAGGAGGGCGTCGCCTTGCGCGGCGCCCTTTTTCATTGTGCTTCCCGCGTCCTAGAACCAGGAACGCAGGCCGATCAGGAAGGCGCGGCCGGAGACGTCCTCGCCCGCCGCGCGGGTGAATCGCGCCGTCCGGCCGAAGTCTCGGCTCCATCCAACCCCGACATAAGGCGCGAACCACTCGCGAACCTCGTAGCGCAGCCGCATTCCCGCCTCGCCGTAGGAGAGGCCGCGGCCGAGCCCGAGCTCGGGTATGTCCTGCGCGAACAGGTTCACCTCGGCGCTCGGCTGGAGGACGAGGTCGCCGGGAAGGCCGATGTCGTAAAGGCCGTAGAGCCGCGCCCCCAGCTCGCCGCGATGGGACAGGAAGGCGAAGGCGCCGAGATAGAGCGGCTCGCCGGCATTGCCCTGCGCGCCCGCCATCAGCCAGGCGCGGTTCGGCTGCGGGCGGACGTCGTAGCGCAGCCCCGCCTGCACGTCCCAGCTTTCCGAAAGGGGCCGGCTGTAGAGCGCCTGCAGCTCGAGATAATCGAGGCTGCCGCCGAGCGTCCCCTCGCCGATCGCCTCCAACCAGATCCGGTTGCGCGCTCCGCCGATCCGCGCCGCGATGTCCCAGGCATAGCCGTCGGCACCGCGCTGCAGCCCGATTTCCATCCGGTCGAAATAATATTCGCGGACCGCGCCCGTACCGGCTTCCGCGTCGGCGCCGGCAGGGGCCGCGGCCGCTGATGGCGCGGGAGCGGCGACCACGAGAGGCTCTGTTTCATCCTCGCCAACGCTTTCATAGCCGAGCCGCGGCGCAGCAGCCGCGGCGGCGGCCGGAACCGGCCAAACCTGCTCATATCCGAGCCGCTGCGCGCCCGCCGGCACGGCGAGCGCGAGCAGCAAGGCTGCCGCGCCAGCCCGCACGGCTCCCGATCGGATCGATTCAGACGCGCTCGCCACCTTGCCGCTCCCCGGACGAAGCGCCGGTTCATGCAGCAAAGCCGTTGCGATTCCTTTAGCTCAAGCCCCCGAGCGGGCGGGCCGCGGAACAGTCCCGTGGCGGCACAGGAGGCGACGAAGGTCGCACAAGTCTGCCGATGGCCGAATTCACCCGCCTCCGCCGTTGACAGCGCAGGCCTGCGACCCTAAATGAGCGCCATCCCGATAACCGGTCTCCGGCGGCGCACCTGTGCGCCTGCCGGTTTTGCCCGTGGTCGGGCGTCAGCGCTGAGATAGGGCGGCGGCCATCCCGCCCTGTGGAGCAGGAGAAATTACTTTATGGCACGTATCGCGGGGGTCAATATCCCGGCCAACAAGCGCGTCGAGATCGCGCTGACCTACATTCACGGCATCGGCCGCACCAAGGCGAAGCAGATCGCGGAGAAGCTCGGCATCGCGCCCGAGCGGCGCGTCCAGGACCTCACCGACCAGGAGGTGCTCCAGATCCGCGAGACGATCGACCAGCAGCACATGGTCGAGGGCGACCTCCGCCGCGAGGTGGCGATGAACATCAAGCGGCTGATGGACCTCGCTTCCTATCGCGGTCTACGGCACCGCAAGGGCCTTCCGGTCCGCGGCCAGCGCACCCACACCAACGCCCGCACCCGCAAGGGCAAGGCCAAGCCGATCGCCGGCAAGAAGAAATAAGGGACCGGACGAATGGCACAGGCACCGCAGCGCCTCCGCAGGCGCGAACGCAAGAACATCACCGCCGGCGTCGCTCACGTGAATGCCAGCTTCAACAACACGATGATCACCATCACCGACGCGCAGGGCAACGCCATCGCCTGGTCGTCCGCGGGCATGATGGGCTTCAAGGGCTCGCGCAAGTCGACGCCCTATGCCGCCCAGGTCGCCGCCGAGGATGCCGGCAAGAAGGCCGCGGAGCACGGCGTCCGCACGCTGGAGGTCGAGGTCAAGGGCCCCGGCTCGGGCCGCGAGAGCGCGCTGCGCGCCCTTCAGGGCGTCGGCTTCACGATCACCTCGATCCGCGACGTGACGCCGATCCCGCACAACGGCGTCCGCCCGTCCAAGCGCCGGCGGGTGTAATTCGGGGACACGCTGCCTGCGTGTCCTCCACTGACTCATAAATGGGGACCGTCGGATCGACTGTCGCCGCGAAAGAGGGACCACATGGCCGTCAACGCTAAGAACTGGCAGGAAATGAAAAAGCCCAATGCGCTCGAGAAGAAGATCGGCGGGGGCGACAGCCGGCGCCGCGCCACCTTCGTCGCCGAGCCGCTCGAGCGGGGGTTCGGCCTGACGCTCGGCAACTCGCTGCGCCGCGTCCTCCTCTCCTCGCTGCAGGGCGCCGCCGTCACCTCGATCCGGATCGAGGGCGTGCTGCACGAATTCTCGTCGCTCGCCGGAGTGCGGGAAGACATCACCGATCTCGTCTTGAACGTGAAGCAGGTGGCGCTCCGGATGGAGGGCGACCAGCCGCGCCGGCTCGCGCTCGCCGCGACCGGCCCGGGCGAGGTCACCGCCGCCCAGATCGCGACCGTCGCCGACGTCGAGGTGATGAACCCCGACCTCGTCCTCTGCCACCTCGACGAGGGCGCGACGCTCAACATGGAGCTGATGGCCGAGGCCGGCAAAGGCTATGTCCCCGCCGCCGCCAACCGCCCGGCCGACGCCCCGATCGGCCTGATCCCGGTCGACGCGCTCTACAGCCCGGTCCGCCAGGTCAGCTACAAGGTCGAGAATACCCGCGTCGGCCAGGAGCTCGACTACGACAAGCTCACGCTCACGGTCGAGACCGACGGCACCATCACCCCGGACGACGCCGTCGCCTATGCGGCGCGCATCCTCCAGGACCAGCTCCAGCTCTTCGTCCACTTCGACGAGGGCATGACGCTGACCAGCCTGCCGACCGGCATGGCCGCGGGCGCCGGCGCGGGCGCCGGCGGCGGCGCCGACGCCGACCAGGACGCCAACCAATTGAACCGCTACCTCCTGAAGAAGGTCGACGAGCTGGAGCTCAGCGTGCGCAGCGCCAACTGCCTCAAGAACGACAACATCATCTACATCGGCGACCTCGTCCAGAAGACCGAGGCGGAGATGCTTCGGACGCCCAATTTCGGCCGCAAGTCCTTGAACGAGATCAAGGAAGTGTTGTCCTCGATGGGCCTGCGGCTGGGGATGGACATCCCGGGCTGGCCGCCTGAGAATATCGAGGAAATGGCGAAGAAGCTGGAGCAGGAATTGATGGGGTAGACGTGTCAGCAGGGCCGTCCGGGGGACGGACCCGCAGCGTCTACCACCCGCTCGACGCCGGACGGCTTCGAGCGGGGGCGGGTTCTTCTGCTTCTGCCAATTTCCGAGGGCCGTCCCGAGAGGGGCGGCCCTTTTTCGTTCACGCGGAGGCGCGGAGGCAGGAGGCGGGGCGGTTCCTGAAAGTGACCGAGAGGGATTAGAATGGTTCTGCGAGTGTGCACGCCCACGGGGCGAACGCACAGGCGGTCTGCTTCCGCCTCACACTATTGGGGTACCGCAAGGGTCGCCGCGGCGGCCCTTCTTCTTGGCCATTTCGGCTTTCAGGCGACCCGCTCGCCGGCTTTCAGCGGGGCTCAGGACGGGTCTTGGAGAGTGAGCGGAGGATCGCGGCAGTCCGGGGACCGACGCGCCGCTCACCGAGGATGAAACGGCCTCCCCGGACTGATCCATGGCTAAGAAGCTCGGGCAGTAGCTCATGGGATAAGCCGGGGCTCCAGGGCGCCGGTGCCGCCGCGATAAAGGTGGAGGGGGAGGCCGAAGCCTCCCCCTCCTTCCCCGGGCCTAGCCGAGGAATAGGTGGATCACGAGCAGCAGCACGAGGGCAAGCCTCGCGACGTCCACGTGAATGACGATCTGATATTCGGTTCTCATCACTGAGTTCCTTGTCACGATCGTGGCGCGCCACCTTGTTGTGACCGGTCGGCGAAATGTCGGACGCAGCCGGCGGTCACGGCCCGGCAACGTCCTCCCGGCTTGCACGCGGCCGCGTGCGCCGTGGGGCAAAGCACCGAACCATTGGGCCGCTGCGCTTTGGGAGCAGCCCCGTCGGGCCGCGGACGCCGGCCATTGGCCGGGGAGATGAACGGTCCCATTGGGACCGACGAGACCGGCCTATTGGGCCGGTCGGGGCGAGCGCGGTCCCATTTGGAACCGGGGCGTGCCAGCCGATTCTGCTGGCGCAGGAGCGCGGCTCCCGTCGGAGCCACGGCATCGGCCATTGGCCGATGACCCGAGAGACCGGTCCCATCGGGACCGGTGCCGGCCTACTAGGCCGACCGCTAGGACCGGCCCATTGGGCCGGACGGATACCGCGCATCGATCGGACGCACGGCACGGCGGCCCATATAGAAACCGTCGCCGCGATGTCCAGCGCCGATGAAGGCCAGCGCGCCAGCCGTCCAGGACAGCCGCTGTGCCATATCGCCCGCTTCAGTCACCATTGTCGATCTCCGTGAGCCAAGCTCGCGCTCGCCAACGTCGATTAACGGGCTCGTGAGGATCGGCCGGCTAGCCTTCGCCCATGTCGAAGCACTGGGATCCGAGGCGGAGCGGGTGGGCCGGGCAGTGGGACCGGCATCGCTGGGCGGTGCAGGCGCACCGCAAGCCGCGAAGACGGTGGGGGCTGCGCAACTGGCAACTGAACCTGCTCACGCTGCTTGCGGTCTATGCCGCCGTCATGCTCTACACCTTTGTCGACCCGCATTCGTCGGCCACGACGCTGCCCTCCGAAGGCAGAGGTCAGATCGCGGCGCCGGCGGCGGTGCGGGTGATCGACGGCGACACGTTCGACTATGACGGCATGCGCGTCCGCATCGCCGACATCGATACGCCGGAGGTGAACGGAAGCTGCGCCTATGAGACGGAGCTTGCCGCGCGGGCGACGGGGCGGCTCGATGCGCTGCTCGGCGAGGGGCCCTTCGAGCTCCATCCGGTGCCGGACGGGCGCGACGAGGACCGCTACGGGCGCAAGCTGCGGATCGTCACGCGCCGTGGGCGCTCGGTTGGGGACATGCTGGTGGCGGAGGGACTGGCCCGGACGTGGTCGGGGCGGCGGGAGCCTTGGTGCGTGTAGAGGGTAAGCCTTCAAACTTCCGATTGCAGATACCATTGTTTTGCTGTGAACCGATGTGTGGAGGCACCAATGACAGCACCCGGCGCAAACTACCCACCGACCGGAGCGTCCAAGCGCTTGGCCAACTTATTTGAGGGTAAACAGGGTGTTCCGATTTCCCGCTGGGAGGTTCAAAAAGTGGCAAATCAGCTGGATTACATGAAACGCCTTCGCAGGAATGGCGGCGCTCGAGACATTCTGGATCAGAAGGGCATCGCGCTGTTGTGGGGAACCGGCGATCACTACCTTATCCAGCAACTTGGGCTAGGTTCGGTCGCTGCAGATGAGTTCATCGCGTATACGCCAAAGAGCGCGGCTGAACTTGCTCTCCTTAGAGCGAATGGCCACGACGGCCTTGCCAGCCCGGGATTCAGTTAAGCAATGCCCGCGTGAGGGTCATCCAAGAAAAGATCGAATTGTTGCGGAGAGCTGATGTTGATTCTTCGTTTCACATTCCCACACGACAAGAGCTTCCCATCCGGCATCTTGTAGGGCGGCTAACTGGTCGGCGTCCCGCTGAACGTTTCGATCAAGCTTCGCGCGCCAGAATGCGGCATTGGCTTTCGGCGAGGTAGCTCGCTTACAACCCGTGTGAACGTGCCAGAAGCAACCGTGTACGAAAATGACCTTGCGACGCGCGGCGAACACGAGATCGGGATGCCCCGGCAGATCACGACGGTGGAGTCGAAACCGATAGCCGAGTCGGTGCGCCACTTTCCTGACGATAATCTCAGGCTTCGTGTTTTTTGAGCGCACGGCCCGCATGTTCGCGCTTCGAACGGAGCCTGGCCGGTCAGGCACCATCTCCGAACTTTCGCTGAAGCCACTCGTACACCGCTCGCTGGTCACCGAGCGTCGATCTCCTAACCTGTGACAGCAGCCATATCGCGGTGGGCTTCTCGGTCGTGATGTTCTTCGCGCCTTGATTGCAGGTCGAGCAGAGTGTGCGGAGGTTAGAGAGCTCGTCCTTTCCGCCAAGGCTCTTGTCAACGATGTGGCCAATGTGAAGCCGAACCTTGCGACCTGTATTCGGGTCGGTCTCTCCGGGGGAAAGGCCGCACATCTGACATGTGAAGCCGTTACGGTCGAGCACTTCAGCCCGAAGCTTCGCTGAAATGTTGCGCTCGAAGGCCACGCTCTTTTTTTCGGGCGGTTCAACTTCGAGTAGGTAGTCCCCCGGCCTGAGGCGAACATCGTCATTGTGAGAGCGAATGGGCCACCCTTCTTCATCTCGAAGTTCGCGCAGCCGCCGCGCCCATTCACTAACTTCGGATCCGATTGCGTCACGGATATCGCTCGACGTAACGACCCGCCCTATGTTGGCGCGAAAGAACTGCCGAATCCGCTCCTTCGAGCCGGGTTTACGCAATCGACCGGGTCCTTTTAGCTTCAGCGGAGGCAGCCTTCAGGTGCGCCATAAGCTGACGCCCGATCAGCTCGGTGTAATCGGGCGGGATGGCTTCGTTGATCTCGCCCTTGGTCATCCAGTCGATGCCCATCGCGTCGCGCGCTGCTGCTAAGCTGCAGTTTCCGCCGCCAGTCACCTGCACGAAGTCGGTCCACTCGTTCGTCTTACCGAAATGCGACTTGCGCTTGTCGAATGTATGCACCTTCGGATGCTTCTTATGCGCCGGAGGGACAATCTCAAAATTGGCTTCAAAGAGGCGGTGCCGCAAAACTCTTAACCTGGGAAACATCGTGCCGCAGAGCACGACCGGGTTTAGCAACGGCGAGCCCTCAACGTTCTCGATCACGTACGGAAGCCCCGATGCGACGAGCATTTCGCGCACCGGCTCGATGAGCCGGGGCCATTCATGCCCATTGCCATTGCGCTTGGCTAGGTCAGAATAAGATTGGCACGGCGGCGAGGCATGAATGGCGTCGAATGACGCGATGAACTCGGGGTCGAGCTTCATCGCATCACCCTTGATGAACGCGAACGGGTAGCTCGGTCTATCTACGATGTCGACGCCGGTGACTTCGAAGCCGGCGCGGTCGTACCCGACTCCCGCACCGCCCGCGCAACAGAAAAGATCGAGAAGCCGCTTGCGCCTTCGGTCCGACGAGCGCTGACCTGACTGCGATGGGAAATGAGTGCCGCTCGTTGAACTCGCACCGCCCACGAAGGCCTCAGCCTCATTGAATTCCGCCCTCATGGGCGGGGATTCTTGGCTGGCCAGTGCGCTTCGGTCAACGGTGCGGAACCTCAGTTCACCGCTCTCCTGTGGATATCTCGTGGGTCGCGTCTCCATGCGTCCACTAGATGCTGTGACGCGTGCGATGGGCGTACGCCCGCTGAAACTGCGGATTAGGTCGAGAGACGTTAGTACGTGGCTAGGTGCTTTGCAGTCACCAATTTCCCAAAGAGCAACCACGCGTTGATCGACGCCGAAATCGGCAGCGAGCTCCTCCAAGGTGATACCTGCTTCACAACGGATCTTCGAAAAGAGCGACATGCGGGCGGTCTTCCGGAGGTGAGCGACGGAACGGATACCAGACTCCGTTGCCAGAACAAAGCTCGAACTATCGCTGAGCGGAGGCTTCTGCTAAGAACGCGCCGATTTTCGTGGGAGCACCTAACGATGGGGGATCCGAAGGGGCTGGAAGTCGGTAGCGGTCACGGACCGCCGAAACCGGTGCGGCAGGAGGAATCCCTGATCGAATTCTTGAATCGCATCGATTTGAGTGATCTTGACCTCGAGCGCGCGTCCGACACTGGCCGTGAGGCGCCGCTGACCTAGCCCAGCTCGTCCAGCACCGTCTTCGGATCCAACCCCAGGGCCTCGCTGATCTCGATCAGCTCGACCACCTCGATCCCTCGCCCCCGCTCGTAGGCCGAGACGAAGCCCTGCTTGCGGCCCATGCGCTCGGCGAGGTGGGTCTGGTTCCAGCCGTGGGCCTTGCGCGCCGCGATCAGCAGCCGGCGCAGCTTCAGGCGCATCTGGTCCGGATCTCGCCCCGCCATACGGCAGAGTTAAGCGAAAGCGGGCATTGTTCACAATAGATGTTCGTTTTGGATAAGTTCGGGCCGCGCGTCAGGCGATGTACGGCACCGTTGCGATCGCCACCGTCAGATAGGCGCGGACCTTGTCGGCTGCCTCCGCTGCCAGGCTGAGCACCAGCTGCCGGCCGTCGGCACGGTCGGCGCGGCTCAGGAAGACGCCCTGGCCGATGAGCGTACGGGTAATCCGGAGCCCGGTGGTATGCGGGATGCCCGCCGCCAGCGTCAGCCGCGACTGGTTGAGCTGCCGTCCTTCCAACTGGGCGGCGTAGAGCTCGAGGATCATCGACCAGGCCGGGTCGCCCCCGGCGGCCGGCAAGTAGTCGGCGCGCAGTCGCCTGATTCTCAGGATGGCCCGCACCAGCGGCGCCGTGATCTCGAGCGGCCCGGAGGCGGCGGAGCCGGGCGGGAG
Organism: Allosphingosinicella sp.; assembly: GCA_035628635.1. GTDB lineage: Bacteria > Pseudomonadota > Alphaproteobacteria > Sphingomonadales > Sphingomonadaceae > Allosphingosinicella. The sequence goes on along the minus strand of DASPJJ010000011.1, from coordinate 28,530 downwards.
CGGGCGGACCTGAGCGTCGGCATGCTGGCGTACGAGCCGCGCCGTCTCCTCGAGGACGCGGCTGATTTCGACCAAGCTCGCAGCGGCACTCCCGCAGGCTCTGGCCGCTTCCGACTTCATCGTGCCGCCACCTATTCTAGCGTTTTAACGTAATATACGCTAACACGCTCATCGCTTTCCGCAACTTTCGGTCCGTTTCGGACCGAATGTGCCGCCAAGGCTGCGGGGGATTGACATTTGCGAACAAATCGGGTACAAAAAGTTGACGATTCGGAAGCGCAGGGGTGCTTCGTGGACAAGGGAAAGCCGGCCAGGAACCGCGTGATCAAGCTTGAGCATCCGGGCGGGGGACGGCGCTCGGTCTATGTGCCGGTGAAAAGGCGGGCGGCGCGGTTTCTGGAGGCGCTGGCCGAGAGCGGCAACGTCTCGCTCGCCTGCGACGTCGCCGGGCTGCGCAAGGACCGGGCCTATCTGCTGCGCAAGGACGATGCGGCGTTCGCGGCCGGCTGGGCGGCGGCGAAGGCGGCGTTCGAGGCGAAGGCCGATGCCGAGGAGGAGACGCTCGACGAGGAACGCCTGCGGCGCGACGGGCTGGTCGTGCGGCGCGGGCGCGACGGGCGCGTGCAGGTCGCCAAGGCGCATGCGCGCGCCTGGGGCAAGAGGCACGACAGGATCTTCTTCGCGGCGCTCGCCGAGACCGGCAATATCGGCGCGGCGGCGCGGGCGGCGGGCTTCACCTACAAGACCGCGTGGGAGCGGAGGCGGACCTCACCCGCCTTCGCCGAGCGGCTGCGCGAGGAGAAAGCGGCGGCGGTCGAGCGGATCGAGTTCGGGCTGATCGAGGAAGGGGAAAGGGCGCTCGGCGCGGGCGCGGAGCCGGATCCGGGCGACGGAATGGGGGCCGAACCGGCGAAGCGGGACCCGGAGCTCGCCAAGTGGCTGGTGAAGCGCGAGGATGCGCTGCGGGCGGGAAGGCTGAAGCGCGGCGCGGCGGCGCGGCCGCGCATGACGTTCGACGAGGCGATCGAGCGCCTCGACAAGAAGCTCCGGCACTTCGGCGAGCGGGAGCAGCGGGAGCGGCTCGCTTCGGGCTGGACGCGGACCGAGGAGGGGCACTGGATCCCGCCGGGCTGGGTGCGAGCGGGGTAAGGGGACAGTCACTTGTGATGGGACAGTCACTTGCCGCTCCGGCGGAGGTCAATTTTCCGAAGCAGCGGGGGCAAGTGACTGTCCCCGTGCAACGCCGCGGCACCCCCGTGCGTTGGGCGTCGGCACGAGACGCGCAAGGAGAACCGAGATGCGCAAGCTGACGATCGCGGCGGCCGCGGCGCTCGCGGCCCTCGTCCTCCCCGCCGCCCCGGCCGACGCCGGCCGCGGCGGAGCGGGCATCGTCGTCCAGTTCGGCAGCGGGCCGCATTGGGGCGGCCACTGGGGCGGCCACTGGCGCGCCCATCCGCGCTGGCGGGGCCACTGGCGCCACGCGCCGCGCTGGCACCGCTGGCACCGCCCCGCCCGGGCCTGGGCGCGGCCCTGCCGGACGATGTGGTGGGACGGCTGGGCCTGGCGCTGCCGCTGGTGAAGGGGGACAGTCACTAGTGACTGTCCCCGCGGGGCCGGGCTGGGCCTGGCGCTGCAGCTGGTGAAGGGGACAGTCACTAGTGACTGTCCCCGCGGGGCCGGGCTGGCTATAGCCGCGGGCGGGACCCGCCGCGGATGACGCCAAGACCTTGCTCACCAGGATCGACCGCTACCTCGCACGCCTGATCTTCGTGCCGCTGCTCGCCACGCTGACGCTGGCGGCGATGCTGCTGCTGCTCGACAAGATGCTCCGCCTGTTCGACTTCGTCGTGTCCGAGGGCGGGCCGGTCAACGTCGTCTGGCGGATGCTGATGAACATGATCCCCGAATATCTCGCGCTCGGGGTGCCGATCGGGCTGCTGATGGGGGTGCTGCTCGCCTTCCGGCGGCTGGCTTTGTCGTCCGAGCTCGACGTGCTGCGCGCGGTCGGCATCTCCTACGAGCGGCTCTTGCTGGTGCCCTATCTGTTCGCGCTGGCGCTGATCGGGGTCAATGTCGCGATCGTCGGCTTCGTCCAGCCGCATGCCGAATATGCGTATCAGGGGCTGCGCTTCGAGCTCCGCTCCGGGGCCTTGGGGGCGTCGATCCGAGTGGGCGAGTTCACCAATCTGGGGCGCCGGATGACGCTCAGGGTCGAACGGTCCGAGGGCGAGGGGCACGTGCTGCACAACGTGTTCGTGCGCGCCGAGGACCGGTCGGGGCGGTCGATCGCGGTGACCGCGGACCACGGCTCGTTCCTCGCGACCCGCGACGAGGACCGGATCATCCTCAGGCTGACCAACGGGCGGCTGGTCCACAACGCGCCCGCTTACCTGGTGCCGCGGGTGCTGTCGTTCCGCAGCCACGACATCCCGATCGACCTGCCGGCGATCGACGCCTTCCGCCGGCGCGGGGTCGGTGCCGGCATCGAGGAGCTGACCCTGCCCGAGCTGTGGCGGACCGCGGCGTCGGCCGCGGCGGACGCCGAGCAGCGGCTGGCGGCGCGGGCCAACTTCCATTTCCGGATGGCGCAGGTGCTGATGATCCTGCTGGTGCCGCTGCTGGCGGTGGCGCTGGCCGTGCCGCCCAAGCGCTCCAGCTCGGGCCTCGGCATCTTCCTCAGCCTGATCTTCATGGTCAGCTACCACAAGATCAACCAATATGCCGAGCAGATGGGCTCGCTCGGACGCCTCGATCCGGCGGTCGCGGTGTGGGTGCCGTTCGCGGTCGCGGCGGGGCTGATCCTGTGGATGTTCCGGACGCTGGCGCACAAGCCGGGCGGGCAGCCGATCGGCGCGCTCGAGCGCATCTTCGACCGGCTCGGCAAGGGCCTCTCGCGGCTGCTCGACCTCGGCGGGGCGCGGCGGCGGGCGCGCAGGCTGCAGCCGGCGTCATGATCAACGTCCAGTTCTTCCCGTCGAAGCGGATCGCCTTTTACATGGCGCGCCTGTTCCTCGTTCGGACGCTCGCCGTGCTCGCCGCGCTCGTCCTCATCCTGATGACGCTCGATCTGCTCGGCGAGAGCGGCAAGATCCTGGCGCCGCCCCAGAACGGCGACGCCGAGCTGTGGCGCTACGTCTCGCTGCGCATCCCGATGCTGATCGCCCGCTTCCTCCCCTTCTCGGTGCTGCTCGGCACCCTGATCACGCTGGCGACGCTGAACCAGCACAGCGAGGTGATCGCGATGAAGGCGGCGGGAATCTCCGCCCACCAGATCATCGCCCCGCTGGTGGTGGCGAGCTTCGCCGTCGCGGCATTGAGCTTCGCGTTCAACGAGCGGATCGTCACCCGGGCCACGGCGACCCTCGCGGCCTGGGAAGCGGTGGATTACGGGCAGGTGCCGGCGCAGAGCGACGTCAGCAGCAACGTCTGGGTGCGCGACGGAGAGGATCTGATCCACGCCCGCCAGGTGAGCGGGCGCGGCGACGGCCTCGTCCTCGGCGGGGTCACCATCTACACGCGAGGCGCAGGCACGCTGGAGCGGATCATCGACGCGGAGAGCGCGCGGCGGGTCGGGGGCGCGTGGCGGCTCGCCGAGGTCCGCATCTTCGACGTTGCCAGGGTCGCGACGACCCGCACGCCCAGCCTCGTCTACGGCGCCGCCGTCGAACCCGCCCAGTTCACCCTCGCCCGGGTCGATCCGGACGAGCAGGATTTCGGCCGCCTCAGGCAATCGATCGCGGACCTGCGCGTCGCCGGGCGGCCCACGGCCGCGCTCGAGGCCAATCTCTGGCACAAAATCTCCGGCCCGGCCTCGGCGGTCCTGATGCCGCTCCTCGCGGCGATCGCGGCCTTTGGCCTCGCCCGCTCCGGCCAGCTGTTCCTGCGCGCGGTGATGGGCATGGGCCTCGGCTTCGCCTATTTCGTGGCCGACAATTTCGCGATCGCGATGGGCAATTACGGCGCCTACCCGCCTTTGCTCGCCGCCTGGGGCCCGTTCGCCTTGTTCCTGATGATCGGCGAGACCGTGCTCATCCGGACGGAGGAATGACCGGGGAACCGACGTCCGCAGCCGCCGTCAGCCGCGACGAGGTGGCGCGCGGCGCGGGGCTGGCCGGCCTGGCGCGCATGGGCGCGCTGATCGAGGCGGTCGCGCAGCCGCTCTACACCTGGCTGTTCGGCCTTGCCGCTTACGGCCTCTACGTCGCGCTCTGGGCGGCGGTGAACCTCGCTTCGAACATCGTCGACCTTTCGATGACCAACGCCCTGCAGCGGATCGTGCCGACCGAGAGCGACGAGCGCGCGCACGGAGCGGTGAAGCTCGCCTTGCTCGTGTCGGTCCTGCCCGCTGCGCTGATCGCACTTCTGGTCACGCTTAATGCGGAGGGCGCTGCCGCGTTGCTGTCCGCGGCGCCCGAGGACCGCGAGGCGCTGCCGTGGGCGATCGCCCTTTTCGCCTGGGCGCTGCCGCTCTGGACCTTCGTCGAGGTCGCGACCTCCGCCGCCCGCGCGAGGCGCGCGTTCGGGCCGGAAATCCGGCTGCGCGTCTTCTGGGAGCAGGTGGCGCGGATCGCCTTCGCGCTCGGCTTCTTCGCTTTGGGCTTCGCGAGCACGGGCCTGATGCTGGCCCATCTCTGCTCGCTCGCGCTCACCGCTTTGCTCGCTTTGCGCCTGCTCGGCCGCTATTACGACCTGCGGCTCCTTGCCAAAGCGCCGATCGCGGGCGGGCTCGCACGCAACCTGCTGCTGAGCGGCCTCGCTTTGCTCCCCTCGAACCTCTCGCGGCGCTTCCTGATCGACGCGCCGCCGCTGGTCCTCAACCTGATGCTGCCTGGAGCGCGCGGCGCCGCCGCCGCGGGCCTGTTCGAGATCGCCCGCAAGATCTCGACCGTGCCGCACATCGTCCGCCAGGCCTTCCAATATGTGCTGGGCCCGCTCGCATCGGCGCAGGCCGGGGCGGACCGAAGCGCGATCGGCCCGCTTTACCGCTTCGCCAGCCGGGTCTCGGCGGCGCTGGTCGTGCCGCTGGGCGGCCTCCTCATCTTCGCCGGCGCGGACATCCTCAGCGTCTACCGCCCCGAGGTGCGCGAGGCGCTGCCTTTGCTCTGGGTCCTGGTCGGCGCGCGGGTGCTGGAGGCCATCGTCGGGCCGGCCGCCACGATCGTCGAGATGACCGGCCACCGCATCCTGCCGCTGGTCAACACCACGGCCGCTCTCGCCATCTGGGCCGGGCTCGCGGCCTTTCTCACGCCCGTCCACGGAGCTTTCGGCATGGCGATCGCCGTCGCGGCCGGGACATTGGTCGGCGCCTGGGCGGCGACCATCGAGATCAGGGTCAGCGACGGCCTCTCCCCCTTCGACCGCAAGCTGCTCCAGGGCCTCGCCGTCGCCCTGGCCGGCGTCGCGCTGATCGGCGTCGCCGACATATTCCTCGCCGGCCCTGCCGGGTTCGCAGTCATGGTCGCCTTGTGGGCCGCGACATCCTGGCTGGCGCTCCGCTACACCCTGACCCGCGACGACCGGCTGGCGCTCGGCGGCTTCGCGCGCACGCTGCGGCTGGTCTGAAGGCATCGCCCTTCCTATCTGCCGGTGATGGAGAGCAATCCCCTCCTCGCTTACGGACGTTGGCTGGCCGAGACTCCCGGCGCCTGGCCGGAGGCGGCCATGGAATCGGCGCACCGCCAGCTCATCGACGTGATCGCGGTCACCGTGCCCGGCGCCGCCGACGAGGTGACGCGCCGGGTCTTCGAGACGGTGAAGGATTGGGGCGCCGGGCCGTCCACGGCGATCGGCTTCGGCGCGAAGCTCGCCCCGCCCTGGGCCGCCCTCGTCAACGGGACAGCGGCCCATGCGATCGACTTCGACGACAATTTCGATCCCGCCAAGGCGCATGCCACCGCCGTCCTGGCGCCCGCGATCCTCGCTCTCGCCGAGCAGGAGGGCAGCTCCGGCCGCGATTGCCTCGACGCCTATATCGCCGGCCTGCAGATCCTCGGCCGCGTCGGCCAGGGCGTGAACCCGGCGCACCGCAACAGGGGGTGGCACGCCACCGCCACGGTGGGCGCGATCGGCGCCGCCGCCGCCTGCGCACGGCTGCTCAAGCTCGACGCCGAGAAGGCCGCTTACGCCGTCTCCGTCTCGACCAGCATGGCCGCGGGATTCATGTCGCAGTTCGGCACCATGGTGAAGCCGATCCACGCCGGGCTCGCGGCCAAGGCGGGCGTCATGGCCGCCAGCTTCGCGCGCTCGGGGATCAATGCCGGGCTCGACACCCTCGACGGCAAGACCGGGATGAACCGGCTGATGGTCGGCCCCGATTACGAGGCGCTGCGCGACAACCTCACCCATGTCGAGCACGGCCAGAATCTGCGCTTCGAGACGGCGAGCGTCGGCGAGCCGCTGCTGATCCTGTCGTCGGGCTTCCGGGTGAAGCGCTTTCCCAATTGCGGAAGCGCGCACCGGGCGCAGGACGGTCTGCTCGAGCTCAAGGCGCGCCATGGATTTGCCGCCGACGAGGTCGAGGCGGTCCATGTCCGCGCCCCGGTCAGCCACCTCAACAATCTGATGTACACCCGGCCCGAGGATCCGCTGCAGGCGAAGTTCTCGCTCGAATACGGCCTCGCCTGCTGCCTCATCACCGGCGATTGCCGCCTCGCCGACTTCAGTGACGAGGCGGTGGCGCGCGGCGAGGTGCGCGCGCTCTACAAGCGCATCCACCGCCACCCGGTCGACAAGGCCGAGGGCGAGTTCCCGACCGAAATCGAGGTGGTGCTGAAAGACGGCCGCCGGTTCGAGACCAGGGTCGCCATGCCGATGGGGAGCCTCGCCGCGCCCTTCCCGATCGAGGCCTACTGGACCAAATATGAGGGCTGCGTGGCCGGCCATCTCGGCGAGGCCGGGACGGCGGCGTTGCGCCGCGCCCTCGAAGGGCTGCCGGGTCTGCCCGATCTCGGCGCGGTCATGACTCCGCTGGCCGCGCCGTTCGCATTGCATTCAGGCTGACCGCTCTTAGGTACGCGCCATGACGGAAAATCGCTACACGGCGCTGGTGCTCGCCGCCAGCCGGGGCAATCTCGACCCCCTCGCTTTGGCCGGCGGGGTCAGCCACAAATGCTTCATCGACATATCGGGCGAGCCGATGCTGCGCCGCGTGGTGCGCGCCGTCGCGGAGAGCGGACGGTTCGCGCGGATCATCGTCGCCATCGAGGAGCAGGCGATGGCGGAGGCGCGCGAGATTCTGGCTCCGGTGCCCGGGGCCGAGGACATCCTCTACGTCCCTTCGAAGAACAATATCGCGACCAGCGTCACCGCGGCAGCCGGCGCCCACCCGGAGGCCTTGCCGCTGGTGATCACGACCGGCGACAACGCCCTCCACACCGCCGAGATGGTGGCGCATTTCTGCGACGCGCTGGGGCCGCTCGCCGCGGCCGGCTATGACGGCGCGATCGGGCTGACACCGGCCCGCTACATCCTCGACAAATATCCCGGCGAGACCCGCGCCTTCCACCGCTTCCGCGACGGCGCCTTCTCGAGCTGCAACATCTACGCTTTGATGACGCCGCGGGCGATCGAGCGCGGCCCCGACATCTTCCGCACGGGCGGCCAGTTCGGCAAGAAGCCCAAGCGCCTGATCGGCGCCTTCGGCCTCGCCGCCTTTCTCGTCTACAAGAGCCGCCAGGTGAGCCTGCCGGTGTTCCTGCGACTGATCGGCCGCGCCATGGGAATCCGGACCGCGCCGGTGCTGATGCCGTTTGCCGAGGGGCCGATCGACGTCGACCGGATGCAGGACTGGGAGCTCGCCAACCGCATCGTAGCGGCGCGCGAGGCGGGTTGATCTTTCCTTTTATCGTCATGCCGGACTTGATCCGGCATCATGAACCGAAAACGGGGCAGACCGGGTTGGGCCGTGTTCATGGATCCTGACCTTCGTCAGGATGACATGGTAGGTTGAAGGATCGCCCGCCCGCCCGCGGCCCCACTTCCGCCGCATTGCAAGTTCAGGGGCGAGACACATATTGCCGTCTAACGAGGGGTCCCAAGGGCCCAGCAGAATATCAGGGATTTCGACCGTGAAGACCGCCCAGATCCTCCGCCCGTCCTTCTGGCGCCGGGAGCATCATCTCGATCGGATGACGCTGCGCGAGCTGGTCGCGGCCTATTTCCAGTATCCGGCGATCATCGCCTACCTGCTGCTCTCCGCCGTCGCGATCGGCGCTTTTGTCGCGCGCCCGGCGCCGCTCGCGCCGACCGCGATCGCGATCGGGGTCGCGACCTTCATCTACCCGCTCGCCTGGTACGCGCTCCACCGCTGGGTGCTGCACAGCCGCTGGATGTTCAAGGTCCCCTTCCTCGCCTCGACCTGGAAGCGCATCCATTACGACCACCACCAGGACCCCAACCACCTCGAGGTGCTGTTCGGCGCGCTCCACACCACCTTGCCGACGATCGCGATCTTCACCGCCCCCATCGGCTGGGCGATTGGCTCCTATTGGGGGCCCGACGCCGCCTGGGGCGCCGCCGCCGCCGCGCTCGCGACCGGCCTCCTGACGACCTGCTTCTACGAGTTCGTCCACTGCATCCAGCACCTCGCCTACAAGCCCAGGAACAAGGCTCTGGCCGAGATGAAGCGCCGCCACATGGCGCACCATTTCCACGACGAGAACGGCAATTACGGCATCACCACCTTCCTGTGGGACCGCGTCTTCGGCACCTATTACGACCGCCCCGAGCGCCCCAATAAGTCCGAGACCGTCTTCAACCTCGGCTACACGCCCGAAATGGCGGAGATCTATCCACGGGTCGCGGAGCTGTCGGGCGGGGTGGCGACGGGCCATCCGCGCGAGCGGGTGCGGGAGCGGGCGTAAGGCCTTCGTCTGAAAGTGATACTTTCAGCCGGTCAGGCGGTCGCCTCCAGCCGGATGAGGGCCGCTCCTTTGGGCGGCCCTTTTTCGTTCACGCGGAGCCGCGGAGCCGCGGAGACGCGGAGGCGCGGAGGCGCGGCGGTCCCGGAAAGCGACCGCGGAGGGACGGCCTTGGTGGCTTCGGGGCGGGCGCGAAGGAACGGGCGCGGGCGGACGGGGCGGGCCATCACTCGTCTCGTCGGCCGCCCGCGACGAAGCTCAGACAGGCGCGGGAGCGGGCGTCCTGAAGTGGTACTTCAGGCCGGGATGAGCGCGAAAACCGTCCTGGAAGACTGAGTTCGCCTCTCGACGGCAGCGGTCGCATCACGGCGGCAATAGCATCTGCAAGATGAATCGGGTTCAGGCGGATAGAGGCACCCGGACGTTCAATGCGATGTGACCGCTAGAGCCGGGAGCAGGCGTTGCCCGTCTCGAGGAGCCGACAGCCGAATGAGGGCCGCCGGCGAGGCGGCCTTGGTCTCGTTCACGCGGAGGCGCGGAGGCGCGGAGGCGCGGAGGCGCGGCGGTCCCGGAAAGCGACCGCGGAGGAACGGCCTTGGTGGTTTCCGGGCGGGCGCGAAGGAACGGGCGCGGGCGGACGGGGCGGGCCATCACTCGTCTCGTCGGCCGCCCGCGACGAAGCTCAGACAGGCGCGCGAGCGGGCGCGGGAGAGGCGCTGAGGGCGCTACGGCGGCGGCCGGCTGAATCTCGTTCAGGTGGGATAGGCAGCCGCACTGGTCGCGAGCCTTCGTGAAAGAGCGGCAACAGGAATGGAGGCGGTCCAAAGGAGACCCTCTTGCTACGACGAAGCTAAGTCTCGCGCTACAGTGTCGGCGTCCACCTGCTCGATGCCGGCTAGAACACCCTCGTTCTGCACTCGTGATACAGCCCAGCGCAAACGCCACGCGTCTGAAATGGCCGCTACCGAGGGCGATGGTCGGTCCGTTCGCGGCACCAATCCGATAAGTTCTTCCATGGCGGTGGGCGTGAGTTGACAGCCGTAAAAGAGTCGTGGCGTCGCGTGGTTTAGGACAACCGAACTGTCAATCCCAAGTGCTTCTAGGCCCTCTCGGCTCTGGCGCATTCGAGGGCTCGCGCCCTCGCCGAATCGGTGGTTTACCCAGCGAGCACCCCGAGCCGCTTCGCTAACCTCGCGAAGCACCCTAAGCGTAGCCGGCGAAAGATGGAATGTCCCATAGCCCTCGGTTCTAGCAAGTCGCTGCCACGCCACGTCTTGGCCGAGGGACGGAAACTGGGAGGAGCGCAGACGCAGCCGATTATACTGGCTACTATTGTTGCCGTACAGGCTCGTGGTGGTGAGCACCTTCAAGTTGGCGGGTCGGATAACTAGGCGACCTGCCATCTGTGAACTAATCACACTGGGCTGGCCTCCGTAACGAGTCCGGTACAGGCGCCGCACCTCCTCCGACGCCATGAGCAATGCTACGAGTTTGCCGCCTAAAAGTGCATTGTAGGGTGGCGCAGCCCCGCAGACACTCAGATCAGCAATCTCGCTGGCAAGTGCGGCCTTTCGAACTTCAGCCAATGCTGTCGAGAGCGCGCGACGTCCGCTAGGCTGAGCAAGTAGATCGGAGAAATGGTCGAGACTATCATTCTTGGCAGCGAGCTGAAAAGTTCGCTTTGCCGCCAGAAGCTTCCAAAGGGTGTCAGCGCGCTTGTGCGCAAATAGCGGATCGCTCGAAAGCTCGAGGAGGTCAGCGTTCTCGATATCGTAGTTGCCCTTCCCGCGGTCTGAGCGGATGACCTCCTCCGCTGCCACCATCTCGGCATAGGAATTCTGGAGTTTACGCTGTCGCGCCCGAGCAGCCCCGGCGGCTCGTTGCTCTACGCGAAGGATTGTTCGCTCGCTTGGCTCGGCAAGTTCTTCTGCCGTTGCAAGGTCGTCGGTGCGTAGTTCGGCGATGCTCGCGTCAATTCGGGATGAGAGCGCCGCAACAACACGCTGCCCGCACCACGTGCCTTCCGCTACCCTTTCGATCAGCGCCTCGGGTAGCCAGCCGATCCATTGGTCACGAGCTTGAGTTCGGACCACAGGGCTTGCGAGCATCGCAATCCCCATCACCGGACGCCCAGGCCGCGCAGCATTTCGGATCAGCAGGGCGATTTGTCGACCTGGGATTGAACGGTACTCTAACGACCATGTGTGGCGAAAATACCGCCAGACATCCATTAGCCGCAGGCCGGTAACGGCACACTTAGTCGATTCGTCGCAAGCCTCTATTTCCGGTCGGATGAGGGTTGCCAATCGCGCGCCCATTTCAGCGGGCTCACAGGATCCGAGATTACGAAGCTCGGAAGCTAGCCCTCGCCCATCATCGATGACGTCACGGATGGACGTAACCGTCGCTGCCCTTCTTACGGGTCTTTCCATCCTTGCGATGAACGCTTTCACTCCCGGCTCTTCCAACTGGCGGGTTCGAGCGATGCGAAGCGCCTCACGAATGCGTTCGTTCGCCTCCGCAGCGGTCTCATCCCCCGTCCTCAAGCCCGGCGGTTGAAGTTCAATAACATTACCAGTTGGCCTGACGGACCACCCCTGATCAAGCAGGTCCGCCAAAACGAGAGCCACGCCGCGGATTTCAAGACTCCAGCCTTCATCATTCCAGTGAGATTGCAACTTACGTAGTTTTCCGGCCAAACTGGCGGGCGAGATATCGCGGTGAGCATCGATGAACGCATTGATCAAAAGCATCGTGCGGGGCGCCAGGCTCGGTCGAATGACCCGCACCTCATCCATCAGCCGGTGATCGTCCCTCGCCATCGCGCTGACCTAACAAGCTCCCATACGAAGAGGGCCGGGCGAATCGCCCGGCCCTCCTGCGGCGTCCGCGTATTCCTCCCTATTCTGCGGCTTCGCGCATTTCGTCCAGCCCCGTCTCGTCGGTGGCGCTCTGATGATCGACGTCGTCCTGGGTCGTCGAACTGACGCCGCTCTGGAGCAAGCCCAAGGCGACCTCCAGCTTCTTCGACCACTCGGGCACTTCGTACGAGTAGGTAGCGCGCAATTCGTCCTGGGCGTCGAGGATGCGATCCCCGATGGAGAAGAGCATCACCTCGAGCGCAAACCGGAGGGCAGGCGTCGTGTCCGGACCAGCATAGACGTCGTTGAAGAAGCGGGTTGCCGTATTAATCCAGAGCACCTTCGTGCCCCCGATCTGCTCGACCTCAAAGAAATTGCCGCCGGGGACCGCACGCTTTGCGACACGATACGGCCGGCTGGCGAACTCCGCCTCCAGATCGCGCCGCACGTCATTGGGCGACTTGCCGGTCTCCTTCGCCCGCTTCTCAATCTCCTGGTCCAGACGACGCTGGCCCTCCCTCGTGCGTTTCGCAGCCACTTCGGGGCTGATGCGCGGCGAGAGCTTGGACGTCTTCTCCATCGCAAGCTCGGAGGGACGCTGCTCACCCTCGTTAGTATCCGTGTCAGAGGCATGCTGAGCCTTCTCCTCGCGGAACTTCTTACGAAGTTGCTCGAGCGCCTTCCCCAAGCCATGCTCCTCAAGAATTTCCCAGATGCGATCCGAGACGTCCACGCGCTGCTTGTTGGTCGGGACGTTGAATTCCTCATCGAGCTCCGCATCGAAGTCGATCTCAATCTTTATGTAGCGGTCGTAGTTCACGAACGTCGTGATGGGTGAGGATCGGACGATGTCGATCACGCGGCCCATCCGAGAGATGATGAACCCGTTATACTCCTTCATCACCGACCAACGCGGATTCTGATTCTTATTCTGCGCCTTGCCGCGCTTGTCGACGCTGGCGAAGGTGATCGGCATGTACGAGAACCGCACCGTTAGCTTACCGAGCGGCTGGCGCGTTTCCCTGTCCTTCACCTCAATCACGAGCGGGTCGAGGGCCTGCGCCCGATCTGCATCCAAATCGTGCCAGCGATAGCCAGGGGTCAGGAAGAGCGGGTCGATCGGCTCGCACCGCGCCCCGTTGACCCAGATGTCGAAGTTCGCCCTTAACTTATGGTAAGTGACACCAAAGTGCCTGAGAAGGTTATCTTGCAGAGAGTTTGCGGTCGTCCAAGTGATGTTGTCGAGTTTGCTCATGACAACAATGGTGCCTTGGTCCAGCTTGCCCCCCGGGAAATGCTCCGTAAGCTCCGTTTCGACGAAGGCCGGCAACTTAGTCGGAACGGCGGGCGGCACGATGATGTCACCGCCGTCGGTCGAATACTTCCCCTCCTCAATGTCGTCGAGGTCGATGGCGCACATATTCCACTCGCCCCCCTGAACCTTTGAGTAGACCTCGAAGCGACGACCCTGGCTCATGCAGGAGCTCGGGAGGCCATAGCCAAACCGGCCAATGCCGGTCCGGTTGTTCTCACGGTCCGTCCCCCCCCAGAGCACCGCCACGCGAATCATCTCCGGAATCATGCCTGCTCCGTTGTCGAGCACGGCGAGGTGGGACGGCTTCTTCGCGGACTTGTTCTCGAAACCGAAGGCCACGTGCGCGACGCTCGCGCCGGCCTCGAAAGCGTTGTCCAACAGTTCGTCCATCGCGGTGCCGGTGTGCTTGTAGCCGATCATCCGGATGCCGCGGACGAAGGCAGCGCCGACCGTCAGGCCGTACTTGAACTTGCTCTTGTCCAGCTTGGCGACTTGGGCCTTCTGGCGCTCAATTGCACTGATCGTAGTCATAGTCTGGTCCCTCTATTTTTGGGCAACATTTTCGTCACCCGGGATGTCCGCCGTGAAGTGCAGCCGGCGAGCAGCGCTGCCTTCGCCTAATTCAGGCTGAAGTTCTGAAACATGGAAAGATGGACGCGGCCAAGCCGAAGACCTTCTTCACTATCTTGGTCACGGCCATTCGGCTGACACCAAGGGTGCGCGCAATCTCGGACTGCCGCTGACCTTCCCAGAACATGAGACGGACCACGGCGCGATCGCGCGGCGAAAGTATCGCGACAAAGTCCCGAGCTGCGCGAGCGGAGGCCGACTCGGCCAAGAGGGCAAGGGCGTCTTGCGACGGATCGACGACATTAGTCCAGTGGGTGAGGCGGCCCGGGCCGCCAGGGGGAGCCGCATCGAGGCACAGGACGTCCGCAAGGGGCGAGCAGTAGACGGAATTATCCCAGTAAGACAGCACCGTAGAGCCTCCATCGCGTTGCCTTCAGACGCGGAGGTCCACGGTCCATCGGACCAGGATTTTCAGCCTGTCACCGCTTTGGAGCAGCATTTTCGCCACTCTGTGCAGACCTCCATATTTTGAAGATGCCATAGATCGGGGAAATGTAAACCGATTCGCCGAAAAAATTTTGGACGGCGGACTAGGCGTCCGCCTATTACCCACGTCAATCTGGAGAGAGAGTGGTGGGCTGCATCTATTGCCTCTTCGCCTCCGACGAGGGCGAACCTCGGTACGTGGGGAAAACAACCCGTCAGCCCGAGCGGCGGTGGAAGGAACATGTCGCGCGGGCGTTGGACAAGGAGGAGCAGGGGCAATTGTGCGACTGGATGCGGGACATCCTTCGCCGCGGCGCCTTGATTCAATTCTGGGTTCTTCAAGAGGATGTGGCCCCGGTGGACCTAGACACCTTCGAAGCCTATTGGACGCGACAGTTTGGGAACTTGCTGAATGACTGCTCCAATGGATTAGATCGGGCCACTGACCTCGGCGAGGCGATCACCGCCTCGATCAAGGAGGCGCTCAAGAAATGAAATGAATGGGTCGTTGTCGCTCAGTCCTCCACCCCCCCATCATTTCCTTCGGGTCCCGCCCCAGCGCCTTGGCGATCATGAGGAGGTCCGCCACGTCCACCCCGGCCGGCGCCGCGCTCGTAGTTCGAGACATAGCTTTGCGGGCGGCCGATCAGGGCGCAGAGCTGTTTCTGGGTGAGGCCGGCGGCGTCGCGGGCCTCGATCAGCATCTCGCGGACCAGCCTCGCGAGCCGATCTCGCTTTTCCCGCCCCGTGGAAACCCACTAGCACGGGGCCCAATCATTCGAAATTGGTAAAATATCGGAGGAATCGTCATGCGGGAAAGGGGCCGGAAGCGATCGGCGCTGACGGCTCTGGCGTCCAGGGCCCCGATGGGTCTACGGTCGTCCCGGATGAGAAGGTGGATTCTCCTCGCCGCGTCGGCGGCGCTCGCCGGCGCAGCGCCGGCCGCGGCCGAAGAGTGGCGCGCGGTCGCGATCGACGACACCACCCGCCACGGCATGGCGGTCGCCTATGCCGACGCCGACAGCATCGCGCGCAGCGGCGACGAGATCGCCTTCGACTATCAGGTGCGCTTCTCGAACCCGCCCGAGCGCTTCGACCGCCTCGCCGGCCGGATGCGGATCCAGTGCGGCGCCCGCTTGTGGGGGTCGCAGGGCAGCGCCCATTATCTCGGCGAGACCCGCGGCGCCGAATTCCCGCCGATGGCGCTCCAGCCGGTCCGACCCGACACCAACGGCGCGATCATCCTCGACAATCTGTGCGGCGGCCGCTTCCTCTCCGGCCCGGTCGATCCCGGCGCGCATTCGCGGGCGGTGTTCGGGGGCGTTGGGGACTGACCGAGGGGAGGCCTCAATGACCGACCGGCCGCAGCAACGCGCGCGCGCCCTGGCCTTCATCGCGGCCTGCACCGATCCGAAGCAGCTCGAGCAAATGGTGCGCAACGCCCGCCGGCAGAACGACGCCGAGATCGCGCGGGCGGCCGAGCTGCGCCTCTACAAGGTGATGCCGGCAGCGCGGCAGGGCACGCTCGAGCACGACGTCTGGCAAAGCATCCATGCGCTGGAAGGCTCGCTGACGGCCGAGCGCGGGAAGACGACGCGGCTCGCACGGACCCGGCAAAAGATCGGCCGGGACGGCGAACAACGAACGGTGGCCGACCTCGTCAGCGGCAAGCCGGCCGACGGCTTCACCATGCTGATTGAGCGCGACATGCCGGAGCTCACCTTCGAAGCGGTGGCCCTGCGCCATCGCGACCGCTTCGACGCCGAGACGCTCAGCGCGGCGGAGAAGCGCCTGGCCGCGCACGGCTATCAACCTCCCGCCCTGCGCAACTAGCTCCTGCTGCTCATTAGAAGCCTCGTTGGCACAATTATTTTTCGCTCGCCTTGAAGTGTAGGAAGCTTCCTATTACGTTTTCCTGGCGAGTCGGGTCCTTCGACAAGGCTCAGGACGAGCGGGAGACGAATGGTGACGGAGAATGGCGAGACCCCGGAGACGGGGGACGGCGGAGCTTTGTCCGGAGAGGGGACGGCGCCCCTCCGCGTGGACGGGGAACCGGATCGGCGGTTCAGGCTCGATCCGCGCGACCTTGCTGCTTTCATCATCGCGCTCCGGGAGGGGGCGACGGTCGAAGAGGCGGCGAAGGCGGCGGGGCTGGCTTTGTCTTCGCTCTACTGGCGGCGGGAGCGGGACGCGGCCTTCGCGGCGGCCTGGGACGCGGCGATCGAGGAGAGCGCGCGGCCGGTGCTGATCGCGGCGCAGAACAAGCGCGAGCTGCAGCTGCAGTGGACGCGGCGGGTGAAGTTCACACCGGCGCGGCGTGAGACGTTCCTCGCCCATTTCGCGGCGACGGGCGACGAGACGGCGGCGGCGGCGAAGGCGGGAGTTTCCACCGATACCGTCTACCGGCTGCGGCGGCGCGACCCCGATTTCGCCGCGGCCTGGCAGGCGGCGCTCGAGGCGGCGGTGACCAAGCTCGACGCCGAGCTGGTGCGACAGCGGCTGGCGGCGGTGGAGCGGATGCGCGCCGCAGTCGAGGCCGGGGCGGTGGCGGCGCTCGACCCCGAACAGGCGGCGGAGTTCGAGCGCGCGCTGAAGCTGGTGCAGCGCTACGACCGGCGTGCACGGGGCGGCGCGGCGCCGGGGGCCCGGACGGTGCACCGCGACCGGCTGCGGACGTGGGACTTCGGAGAGGCGATGACTCGGCTGGAGAAGAAGCTGGTATCGATGGGGGTGGTGATCGACGAGGCAGGGCTGGCGCCGCGGCCGGACGATGAAAGGGACGCGGCTTAGTGTCGAGGCCGAGCCAATTACCCCTCGACCGGCCTTCAGGCGGTCCCCCTCCCCATGCTTCGCATTGGGAGGAAACATGAACAGGCGGCGGGCGCGGGCGGTGCTGGCGGCGCTAGCGCGAATGGCCCCGGCGCGGCGGCGGCGGGCGCTGCTCGCGCTTCCGCCGGGCGCGTTCCGGGCGATCGAGGAAGAATGGTGGTGGCAGGCGCGCGGCGGCCAGATCGAGCCGCTCGTGGCGGACGGCGGCGGCGAATGGCGGGTGTGGCTGATCATGGCGGGGCGAGGCTTCGGCAAGACCCGCGCCGGCGCCGAGCGGGTCCTGGCCTGGGCGCGGGCCGCGCCGGGGGCGCGGATCGCGTTGGTCGGCGGCAGCATCGCGGAGGTCGCGCGGGTGATGATCGAGGGCGAGAGCGGTATCCTCGCCTGCGCGCGGAGCGGCGAGGAGCTGCGCTGGACGCCGAGCCGCGGATTGCTGCAATTCCCATCGGGCGCGCAGGCGCAGGCTTATTCGGCGGGCAAGCCCTCGATGCTCCGCGGGCCGCAGCACCATTTCGCCTGGTGCGACGAGCTGGCCAAATGGCCCAAGGCGGGGGACACGTGGGACAATCTCATGTTCGGGCTGCGGCTGGACGATCCTTCGACGGGCTCGCGGCCCCGGACGATCGTGACGACGACGCCGGCGCCGTGCGAGGCGCTCCGCCGGGTGATGGCGCTGAAGCGGCTGGCGCTGACGCGGGGGCGGACGGCGGAGAATCCGGACAGCGCCGCCGACTTCCGCAGCGCGATGCTGGAGACTTACGGCGGCACCCGGCTCGGGCGGCAGGAGCTGGACGGCGAGCTGTTCGAGGACCTGCGAGGCGCCTTGTGGACGCGCGAGACGATCGAAGCGGCGCGGGTGAGCGGGGTGAGCGGGGTGAGCGGGGACAGTTACTTTCAGCACGGCGGCGCTCGATACGGATCCGCCGCGGGTGAAAGTAACTGTCCCCTCGTGCGCATCGTAGTTGGCGTCGATCCGCCGGCCAGCGCCGACGGGGATAGCTGCGGGATCGTCGCCTGCGGCATGGCGGAGGACGGGACCGCCTATGTGCTCGGCGACCACAGCGTCGCGGGGATGCGGCCGGAAGGATGGGCGCGCGCCGCGGTGGCGGCGGCCGAGGCCTGGGGCGCGGACCGCGTGGTCGCCGAAGCCAATAATGGCGGCGACATGGTGGAAAGCGTGCTCGCAGGCGTCGATGCCGGCCTGCCGGTCAGGCTGGTGAGGGCGAGCCGGGGCAAGTCGGCGCGGGCCGAACCGATCGCGAGCCGCTTCGAGGCCGGCAAGGCGAAGCTCGCCGGCCGCTTCCCGGCGCTGGAGGACCAGATGGCGGGGATGACGAACGGCGGCCGCTACGAGGGACCCGGCCGGTCCCCCGACCGCGCCGATGCGATGATCTGGGCGATGTCGGAGCTGTTCAAGCCGGAGCGGCCGATGCCGCGGATAACCCGGCTGTAGACGCGGCGCGGAGATTGTCGCTAGCGTGGGCGCAATGAGCGCGCTCCTCGTCCGCCCCGTCTCTTCGCGCGCCGACCGGAAGGCCTTCGTCGAGCTCGCCTACGCATTGAACCGCGGCGACCCGAACTGGGTGCCGCCGCTCCGGAACGAGGTCTACGGGCTGATCGATCCGGGCGAGAATCCCTGGTTCGGCCATGCCGAGGCCCAGCTCTTCCTCGCGCGGCGCGGCGGGCGCGCGGTCGGCCGGATCTCGGCGCAGGTCGACGCCTTGGTGCTCCAGCATATGGGCGCGGGCACCGGACAATGGGGGATGCTCGAGGCGGCCGACGCCGAGACGGCCGCGGCGCTGATCGCAGCGGCCGAGGCTTGGCTGCGCGCGAAGGGGATGACGCGCGCGCTCGGCCCCTTCTCGCTCTCGATCTGGGACGAGCCGGGGCTGCTGATCGAGGGCCACGACCATCCCCCCAGGGTGATGATGGGCCACAACCGGCCGGAATATGCCGGCTGGGTCGAGGCCGCGGGATATGCCAAGGCGAAGGACCTCTACACCTACGAGGTCGACGTCGCGAAGCCGTTCCCGCCGCTCGTCCAGCGCATCATCGCCTCGGGCGAGCGCAACCCGCGCATCCGCATCCGCCGCGCGGTCAAGAAGAGGTTCGACGCGGAAGCGGCGATCGTGCTCGGCATCCTGAACGACGCGTGGTCGGACAATTGGGGCTATATCCCGCTGACCGACGCCGAGATCGCTTATGCCGGGAAGAAGCTGAAGCCGATCGTGCTCGAGGATCTGGTGCTGATCGCCGAGCACGATGCGGGCGAGGGCGCGGGGTTCGAGCCGGTCGCGTTCATGCTCTCGCTGCCCGACATCAACGAGATGATCCGCGACCTCAAGGGCAGCCTGCTGCCTTTCGGCTGGGCGAAATTGCTGTGGCGGCTGCGCCGGATGCGGGTCGAGGCCGGCAGGGTGCCGCTGATGGGGGTCGTCAAGCGGCTCCACGCCTCGCGCCTCGCCAGCCAGCTCGCCTTCATGATGATCGAGCGGATCCGGTTGGCCGGCGCCGAGCATTACGACATCGCCCGCGCCGAGATCGGCTGGGTGCTGGAGGATAATGGGCCGATGCGGGCGATCGCCGAAGCCGTCGCGGGCCGCATCAACCGGGTGTACAGGATCTACGAACGGACGCTCTAAGGGAGGGAAAAGATGCTCAAGAAGATGACGATCGCCGTTGCGGCGGTGCTGCTGGCGCTGGGCGGCGTTGCGGGCGGGACCGGCGTGCCGGCGGCCGCCGCGCAGGCGGGGCCGCGGGTCGACAGCGCCTTCCTGCTCGGGCGCTGGACCGACCGGGGCGACTGCGCGCGCGACTGGGTCGAATTCTCCTCCGACGGCCGCTTCGTCACCAACGGCGGCGCCGGCGGGACCTGGACGCTGCAGGGCGACCAGCTCACGTTCAGCGGGCGGCAGACCCTCTCGGCCCGCATCCGGGCGACCAGCCGCAACAGCATCACGCTGACCCATCCCGACGGCTCGGTCGGCAGCTCGACCCGCTGCCCGCAGGGGACGGCGCAGCGGACGGGTCCGCGCGTGACGATGCCGCCGGTGCCCCGCACGGCGGCCGAGGTGCTGGCGATGAGCCGGCCGTTCGACCGGGCGTTCCTGATCGGACGCTGGACCGACACCGGCGACTGCAACCTCGTCATCCAATTCCATGGCAACGGCCGCTTCACCGTCCCGACCGGGACGGGAACCTGGACCCTCGTCAACGAGCAGCTGAGCTTCATCGGCGGCACGACGATCACGGCCCGGGCGCGGGCGGTGGGGCGGAACCGCATCCTGCTGATCCACCGGGACGGGACGATCGGCCAGTCGGTTCGCTGCTAGGGTCCGTCCGGACGCTCGGGCTTCATAAAAGCGCTTTTTCCGGCGGATTTGCGCGGCTATGGTCGGCGGCGCAACCACCGCCAGGGGGCTTTTTCATGAACACCATTCTCAAGATGACCACCGCCGCCGCCGCGATCGCAGCGCTCGGCGCCTGCGACATGCTCGGCCTCAACGGAAACGACAGCGCCGGCGGCAACGCCGCCAGCAACGTCGCCGCGGGCAATGCCAGCGCCAACGCCAGCGCCGATGCCGGCGGCAAGGACCCGGCGGAGACCGCCGGCAACGCCGCCGCATCCTCTTCGGCGCCGTTCACCGGCGAGGTCACCGCGGCCTTCCTGGTCGGCCGCTGGACCGATACCGGCGACTGCACCAAGACGATCGAGTTCCGCGACGACGGCAGCTTCGCCACCGAGGGCGGCAACGGCATGTGGACGCTGAACGGCGACCGGCTGACCTTCCAGGGATCGAGCACGGTCAGCGCCCAGGTCGCCGCGCCGAACGCGGATACGATCATGCTGACCCATCCGGACGGGACGGTGGGCCGCTCGACGCGCTGCCGCTGACGCCGCCGGCGCGACTGCCCGAACGACAAGGGCCGGTTCTCCCGCGGGAGGGCCGGCCCTTTCCGCGTTCCGGCACCGGAAGACCGGCGCGTGCGTTGAGGCGGGGGCAAGCGCGTGCGCCGCAGGAATGCGGCCAGTATGAGGAGTATCCGCGATGAAGCTCAGCAGCCTGTTGGGGGGCTTGGCGGCGGCGGGCCTGCTCGCCGCACCGGCGGCGGCGCAGAAGCCGGACGACCGCACCGGCCGCGTCGCCGGCGAGATCGCCCGCCAGATCGAGGACGCGGCGGACGCGGTCGGCACGGTCGGCGACGCGGTCGCCGGCAGCCTCGGCCGGATCCGCTACCGCGGTGCCGAGCGGTTCGCGATCGGCCGCTGCGCGCCGCGGGTCGAGCGCTACGGCCGCATGCGGGTCGAGCAGGTCGCGCCCTACGGCCGCCGCAGCCTCCGCGTCTACGGCACCACGGAGGGCGGCACCTCCTACGACCGGGGCGCGGGGCAGCGCGCTTTCGCCTGCACCGTCCGCGACGACGGCCGCGTCCGCCTCAGCACGCGGCGCCTGGGCTAGCCGAGGAGGCGGAAGAGGTAGGCGCGGATGTCGTCGGGCCAGGGAGCGACGAGCGCCTCGAGGCGCTCGCCGTCGCCGCGATAGAGGGCGCGCAGGGCTTCCTCATAACCGGGGCGGTCGCCGCAGCGGTCGGACATGAAGCGGTAGGCCGCATCGCGACGCGCCTCGGGCGACGGCACCGCTTTCCCCGCCTCGTCCACCAGCCGGCGCAGCGCCGCCGAAGCGCCGCCGCGCTGGCGCGACAGCCAGTCCCACTGGCGGGGCAGCAGGGTCACCTCGCGCGCGACGACGCCGAGCTTGGGACGGCCGCGGCCGCGCGGGGCAAGCTCCGCGCCGGCGCCGGCGCCGCGATAGTCGAGATCGACCACGCGTCCGGTCGCGTCGTCATAGGCGCGGATCGCGGAATGATCGGATGCCGGCCAGCGCGCCTCGATCAGGCGGGTGACCTCCCCGCGCGGCCCGCGCGCGATCGCTTCGTCGCCGAGAAAGGCGGTGACCTGATCCACTCTATGCGCTCCTTCCACTTGAGGAGCGGTTTTTACCCGGACGAATTTTAAAGTCAATATCGCCCGGGTATAATTCCTGATGCGCCGAAGGGAAAACGGGGACAGAGGGAAAACGGGGACAGAGGGAAAACGGGGACAGTTACTAGTAACTGTCCCCTTCAGAGGGGACAGAGAGAAAACGGGGACAGTTACTAGTAACTGTCCCCTTCAGAGCTGATGGGAAAACGGGGACAGTTACTAGTAACTGTCCCCTTTCAGCGGGCGGAGAGGAAGGCGGCGAGCTCGCGGCGGAACGCCTCGGGCGCGTCCCACATGATGAAATGGCGCGAATCGGGGATGTGGACGATGCGCGCCTGCGGCGTCGCCGCGAAGGAGGCGCGGTAGAAGGCCCCCATCTGCTCCTCGCCGACCGGCGCGCCCGGCGGGTGCACCCAGAGCACCGTCAGCGGCACCCGGATCCGGGGAAGCTCCGGGCGCAGGTCCGTGGAGATGATGTCGTACATCGCCTGGCCGGAGACGACGGGATCGCTGGCGACCGAATCGGCAACCGCCTGCGGCCGCATCGATTCGGTCGCGACCATCCCGGCGATGGTCTGCTCGATCTGGACGCGGCGCGCATCGCCGGCGCTCGACGCGATCGCGGTGCGCAGCTGCGCGGCGACCGGGCGGATCGACTCGGCGGTCGCGGCGGGACCGCCGAACAAGGTGCCGAGGAAGGGCGCCATGTCGACCACCATCAGCCGCGACACAAGCTCCGGATGGCGCGCGGCGACCATCATCGCGAGGCTGCCCCCGAGCGAGTGACCGACGAGGGCCGGCCGCTCGAGCCCGGCCTCTGCTATGTAGCGCGCGATCTCCTCGGCGACCGGCGCGACCACCGGGCCGGACGCGTTGGCCCCGGCGGGGCGGCCGGCGAAGCCGGCGACGTGGACGACATGGTAGCGATAGCCGGGCAAAGCCGCGATGGTGCTCTCCCACACGGCCGGCGAGGAGCTGAGGCCCGGAATGAGGACGACGTCCGGTCCCTCCCCGCGGACGGCGACGCCGATGCGGTCGCTGGCGAAAGCGGCGC
Organism: Allosphingosinicella sp.; assembly: GCA_035628635.1. Taxonomy (GTDB): domain Bacteria; phylum Pseudomonadota; class Alphaproteobacteria; order Sphingomonadales; family Sphingomonadaceae; genus Allosphingosinicella. The sequence continues at coordinate 5,573 of DASPJJ010000011.1, read as the reverse complement.
GGGGCGCGGCGGCGGGCGCGGTGGCGCAGGCCGCGGCGAGCGGCAGCAGAAGCAAAGCGAGCAAGTGGCGGATCATGGCGCGTGCCTTTCGGGACGGGAGACATCCCTGCGCTACAGGGGACCGGCCGTGCGTCAAGGGGCCGGCAAGGCCCGTCCGTGCTCCGGCGGAGGCCGGAGCGTTGGCCGCAGCGCAGAGGTCCTCCCGCAATGCCAGAGCCGAAACCGGTCGGCCGCAGCCTTGCCTCATCGCGCTCCATCCAGCGCTCCGGCCTTCGCCGGAGCACAATCGCTCAGATCGCGCCGGCGAACGTGTCGCATTGCGCGGGGTCGCCGGTCTCGATGCCGCGGCGGAGCCAGGCCATCCGCTGGGCGGAGGTGCCGTGGGTGAAGCTTTCCGGGACGACGCGGCCCTGCGAGCGGCGCTGGATGGTGTCGTCGCCGATCGCCTCGGCGGCGCGCATCCCCTCCTCGAGATCGCCGGGCTCCATCCGCTCCCGGTTGCGGCCGGCCCAGACCCCGGCATAGCAATCGGCCTGGAGCTCGACCCGCACCTGGAGCGCGTTGCCCTCGGCCGGCGGGAGGCGCTGCTGGTCGCGATGGGCGCGCTCGAGCACCCCGGTCAGGAACTGGACGTGGTGCCCCACCTCGTGGGCGATGACATAGGCCTGGGCGAAATCGCCGGCGGCGCGGAAGCGGGTCTGCAGCTCGGCGAAGAAAGCGGTGTCGAGATAGATCCCGTTGTCGGTCGGACAGTAGAAGGGCCCCATCGCCGCCTGGGCCGCGCCGCAGCCGGATCGGCCGGTGCCGGCGTAGAAGGTGAACAGAGCGGGCCGATAGGTCTCGCCGCGCGCCTGGAACAGGGCCGCCCAGGTGTCCTCGGTCGACGCGAGCACCCGGCAGGAGAAGGCGCTGACCGGGTCCTTCGCGCAAGCCTGCTGCGCACTGCTCCCGCCGGCCGCGCTCTGGCCGGCGGCGCCCTGCTGGTGAGGCGCGACGACGCCGCTGCCGCCGCTCCCCGTCCCGCTCATCATCTGCAAGGCGCAATAGCCGAGGCCGAGGAGGAGGACGCCGCCGATCCCGAAGCGGGAGAGGACCAGGCCGAAGATGAGGCCGAACAGGCCGCCGCCGAGGCCCCCGCCGCCGCCGCCGCCGAAGCCGATGCCGCGCTGATCGCGGACATTGTCGCTGAAGCGATAGTCGTCGAGACGCATGGCGGGCCTTTCGGGGAAGGGACGGCGCGTCAATGCGCGGGGCGAGGCGGAGGTTGCAGAGCGGGGCGGAGAGAGGGCAAGGCGCCCCACCGTCATTGCGAGCGCAGCGAAGCAATCCAGTCTCTGCGTCCGCCGAAACTGGATTGCTTCGTCGCTTCGCTCCTCGCAATGACGCCTCTTACCGTACCGCAGCGACAGGACCCCCATGTTCCTCCAAGGCAAGACCGCCCTCGTCACCGGCTCGACCTCGGGCATCGGCCTCGCCGTCGCGCGCGCGCTCGCCGCGGAAGGGGCCCAGTTGATCCTCAACGGCTTCGGCGATCCGGCCGAGATCGCGGGGCTGTGCGCCGAGCTCGGCGCGCGCCACAGCCCCGCCGACCTCACCAAGGCGGACGCGATCGAGGCGATGATCGCCGAGGCCGGCGAGATCGACATCCTGGTCAACAATGCCGGGACCCAGCATGTCGCGCCGATCGATGCCTTCCCCCCCGAAAAATGGGACTTGATCATCGCGCTAAACCTCAGCGCAGCCTTCCACACCATCCGCCTGGCGCTGCCCGCGATGAAGGCGAAGGGCTGGGGGCGGGTGATCAACACCGCCTCGGCGCACAGCCTCGTCGCCAGCCCGAACAAGGCGCCCTACGTCGCCTCCAAGCACGGCATAGCCGGGCTCACCAAGGCGGTGGCGCTGGAGACGGCGACGAGCGGAGTGACGGTCAACTGCATCAGCCCGGGCTATGTCTGGACCTCCCTGGTGGAGAACCAGATCCCCGACACGATGAAAGCGCGGGGCCTCAGCCGCGAGCAGGTGATCAACGACGTCCTCCTCGCCGCCCAGCCGACCAAGAAATTCGTCACCGTCGACCAGGTCGCCGCTTTGGCCGTATTCCTCTGCCGCGACGAAGCGAGCGCGATCACCGGCGCTAATCTGAGCATGGACGGGGGCTGGACCGCGGCCTGAGCGGCCTCCTTCGTCGCGGTCAGAAGCCGTAGCGCGTTCTCGGGATCGGCAGGCGCAGCGAATGGCCCACCGCCGCGAGCGCGGCCTGAACCGCCGGGCGCGCGCGAAGGCGGGAGAAGGCCTCCTGGAGCCGCTCCGAGTTCCCGGGCACCTCCACCGTCAGCGGCTCATAGTCCTGAAGCCAGAGGATCGCCTGGTCGCGATCGTCCTCGCTGCCAAGCGCCGCGACAAGGATCCGCTCCGCGGCCGCGAGGTCGCCGCGGCACAATTGCATCTGAAGCATCGCGGCGCGGTTGGAATCGGCCTTCGTCTCCATCCGCGCGATCCAGCGCGCGGCCTCGGCGCGGCGCCCGAGCTCGGTCGCCGAGCAGGCCGCCGCCGACCAGATCCACATCCGGCCGTAATCGCTGGCATGAGGGGTGTCGCTGATGCGCTCCGCCTCGCGCAACGCTTCCTCCGACCGGCCCAGCCCCGCGAGGAGGCTGACATAGTTGATGATCGGGCTGACCAGCCGGCGATTGGCATCGAGGTCCATCTCCGCGAGCGGGCGGATCAGCTCCAGCCCCTCGCGGATCTCACCGGTGGCGATCAGCGAATAAGCCGCCTCGTTGATCAGCCACAATCCTTCCTGATGGCGGTCGACCACCAGCCGCACCTCGGCCATCATCGGCATCAGCAGCGCCAGCACGTCGCGGTCGCGGCCGACCGATCGCAGGAAGACCACGCGGTCGACGAGGCGCTCGGTGTCCTCGGGCGCGGCGGCGAGGCGCGCCGCGGAGACCCGGTCCTCCTCGGCGATCGCCGCCCGCACGCGCGCGAGACGGTCGACCTGCGGGTGCACGGGGTCGTAGCGCCGCGCTGTGACCAGCCGGAGGACGGCCTCGACGCCGCGGACCTCGCTCGCCACCGCGGTGGCCGCCGCGAGATCGCCGCGCTCGAGATGGCGGTCGACCATGATCAGGCGGAGCGGATCCGCGTCGAACGGCGATCCGGCGGGTCCCGGCCAGCCGATCCGGAGCAGGGCTCCCGCATATTGGGCCAGCGCGGCTTCGCCGGCGGCGGTGCGGATCTCGCGAAGGTCCCACCCCACCCGCTCCGGCGTCAGGTCCGCGATCAGAAACGCGCGCCCCTCCGGTCGATCGACCGCCTGCGCGGCGCGCTCCGCCAAGGCTGCCAGCCGTGCATAACGCTCCGCCAGCCGCGCCGCGAAAAGGCCGGGCTCGTAGGATTCGGCCTCCGAGGGGCGCATGCGGACCACCGTGTCGGCTGCCGCCTCCGCCTCGTCGTGACGCCCGGCCAAGGCCAAAGCGAAGGGGAGGAACTTCTGCCGGGCCCACCGCGTCTCGGCGTCGTCATCGGGGATCGCCAGCACGACCTGCAGGCTGTCGGCGACGGCGGCGGCATAAGCCGAGTCGGACGACATGCGCCGGGTGTCCAGCGCATCGAGGACCTCTTCCGCGGCACGCACCTGCTCGGAACGCGGCGTTGTGATCGACACGATCGGGGGCGGCTCCGGCTGCGCGGCAGCCGCCGCGCCGCCCAGACAGGCGAGTGCGGCGGCGAAGGTACGAATTGACGGCATTTCCGGCCTCCCCGCGCCCTGATAGCCGCTCCAGCGGCTTCACGCGAGGGGCCGGAGGACGGGCCGGCGGCAAGCGCGACTGGACGCGGGCGCTAAGCGGTGGTTCAAGAAAGCGTGATGAAGCCGCTATTGCTTGCAGCCCTCGCGGGCGCTCTCCTTCCGGCCGCCGCTTCCGCGCGCGCGGCGCAGCCGGAGCCGGAGCCGGGGTGCACAGCGCCGGAGCAGGATTGCGACCGCCCGCGCGGGGAGCGGGTTCGGACCTGGCGGGAGACGGCGACCGACGACGACCGCCGGCGGCTCAGGCAATGGCGCGAATCGTTCGTGGCGGCGCTGCGGGAAGCTCGGGAGGGCGGCCACGGCGCCGAGATCGCGCGCGAGGGGCCGTTGCTCGATCCCGACGCGGCGCTGCCCGGGGCGCGGCTCCCAGTGGGCGAATATCGCTGCCGGACGCTGAAGCTCGGCAGCCAGGGGGAAGGCGGTCTCGTTTATACCCCCTATCCCGCATTCCGCTGCCGGGTCGCGACCGGCCCCGACGGGCGGATGAACTTCACCAAGCTCACCGGCTCGCAGCGGCCGGTCGGCCGACTCTACGACGAGCACGACCGGCGCCAGATCTTCCTCGGCTCGATGCAGCTCGGCGACGAGGCGCGGGCGCTGCGCTACGGCCGCGACCGCGAGCGCAACATGGCTGGGATCGTCGAGCGGGTCGGCGAGGGGCGGTGGCGGATCCTCTTCCCCTACCCCCATTTCGAATCAACGATGGACGTGATCGAGCTGGTGCCGGCTTCCTGAAAGGCTCATCCATGTTAAGAAGCAGCCTCCTCGCCGCCTTGCTGGTGACCATGATGACCACGCCCGCCGCCGCCGATCCGCTGAGCGAGGCCGTGCGCCGCGACCTGCCGTCGCTGATGGAGATCTACCGCGATCTCCACGCCAACCCCGAGCTCAGCATGCAGGAGACGCGATCGGCGGGCCTGCTCGCGGCCGAGGCGCGGCGTTTGGGCTTCGAGGTCACCACCGGCGTCGGCGGGACCGGGGTCGTCGCGGTGCTGCGCAACGGGCCCGGGCCGACCCTGCTGATCCGGGCGGACATGGACGCGCTCCCGGTCGAGGAGCGGACCGGGCTCCCCTTCGCCAGCCGCGCGCGGGGCACCACCCGCGAAGGCGCCGAGACGGGCATCATGCACGCCTGCGGCCACGACACGCATATGAGCGCCTGGGTCGGCACCGCGCGGCGGCTGGCGGCGATGCGGAGCCAGTGGTCGGGCACTTTGGTGATGATCGCCCAGCCCGGAGAGGAGATCGGCGCCGGCGCGCGGGCGATGATCGAGGACGGCCTGTTCACCCGCTTCCCGCGCCCGACCCACGCCATCGCCTTCCACGATTCGGCGAGCCTCCCGGCGGGCGTCATCGGATATGCGGTGGGCCCGGCGCTGGCGAACGTGGATTCGATCGACATCGAAGTGCGCGGCGTCGGCGGCCACGGCGCCTATCCGCACACCACCCGCGATCCGATCGTGCTCGCCAGCCGCATCGTCAGCAGCCTGCAGACCCTGGTCAGCCGCGAGCTCGACCCGCTCGATTCGGCGGTGGTGACGGTCGGCAGCTTCCATGCCGGAACCAAGCACAACATCATCTCGGACGAGGCCCGGCTGCAGCTCACCGTGCGAAGCTACACGCCGGAAATCCGCCGGATGCTGCTCGACGGCATTGCCCGCATCGCCCGCGGCGAGGCGATCGCCGCCGGCGTCCCCGACGATCGCATGCCGGTCGTCAACGTTCGCGAGAGCCAGCACACGCCGGCCGCGATCAACACCGA
>DASPJJ010000010.1:0-1867 GCA_035628635.1 Allosphingosinicella sp. | reverse complement strand
GTGTGGGCGCGGCACTTCGAGCGGGTCGAGGACGGAGGCGACCCGTCGATTGGCTCCGCTGGAGCGCGGCTACGGGCGGTTCGGGGCCGCGGCCACGGCGACGACCGGGTCGAGTCTCCCTACGACCTCGACGCCCGCTTCCGCAGCAAAGGTGGGATGGGCTGGACCGGCTACACGGTCCACCTCACCGAAACCTGCGATGATGACACCCCACGCCTGGTGGTTCACGTCGACACCACACCGGCCACCGTGCACGAGGCCATGCGGACCGATGCCATCCATGCGGCGCTTGGGGCCAAGGACCTGACCCCAAGCGAGCATCTGGTTGATGCCGGGTACGTCAGCGCCGGCCATCTCGTCGGCGCTCATGAGCGACACGGGATTGATCTGGTGGGTCCCACGAGAAAGGAGGCCAGCTGGCAGCGCCGGACTGCAGGCGGCTTTGGGATCGGCGCCTTCGCGATCGACTGGGAACGAAAGCGGGCGCGGTGCCCTGAAGGAAAGGAGAGCACGAGCTGGCGCGAGTACGAGGATGAGGCTCGCGGCCGGCGGAGTCCGGCGTGAAGCGCAACATCCCGGGGCGTTGTGGTAACGCCCTGGCCGGGAATTGCAATCCGGGATGGGGCGATGTCGGGCGGGACGCATCTTCGTCTGGAGGAAAGGGAACAGCTGGCCGCGTTGAAGGCCGCGGGGCTGAGCCTACGGTCGATCGCGGCCCAGCTCGGCCGGGCGGCCTCGACTATCAGCCGCGAGCTGCGGCGCAACGCGCTGCCCAGGGGCGGCTACCTGCCGGTCCACGCGGAGGGTTGCTACCGCGAGCGGCGGCAACGCCCGGCTGTCCTCGAGCGTGACGAGCGGCTCGGCCGCTTCGTGCGTGAACGCCTTCTGGAGGGGTGGACGCCCGAGCAGATCGCCGGCTGGCTGAAGCGCGGCGAGGAGCGCGGGCTGCGCCCGGTCTCCACCGAGGCCATCTACGCCTTCATCCACCGCCCCGGGCAGAAGGGCGAGAAGCTCTGGAAGCTGCTGCCGCGCGGGCGTGCCAAGCGGGGGCGCCGTCGGGCTCGGCAGCCGCGCAGCGTCATTGCCGAGCGCCGCTCCATCCACGACCGGCCCGAGGCCGTTGAAGAACGCCGCGAGGCCGGGCACTGGGAGGGCGACCTCCTGATCTGCAAGCGGACCCGGACGGTGCTGGTGCTCAAGGAGCGCAAGACCCGCTTTGTCCTCGCCGCCAGGCTTGCCGGCAAGTCGGCCGCGGAGACCGTGGCCATCATGATGGCCGTCTTCCGCCGGCTCGACCCGCGCTTGCGCTCGTCCATCACCTTCGACAACGACACCGCCTTTGCCCGGCATAGCCTGCTGGCGAGCGCCTGTACGATGGCAACTTGGTTCTGCGACGCGTACGCCTCCTGGCAGAAAGGGGCGGTCGAGAACGCCAACGGCCGGCTACGGCGCGACCTGCCGCGCGACCTCGACCTCGACGCGCTCGGTGACGCCGAGCTGCAGGAGATCGTCCTCAGCCACAACCTGACACCGCGCAAGTGCCTCGGCTTTCTCACCCCGCTCCAGGCGCTGCTCGGGGAGCTTGGCAAAGACGTCCAGATCCGCTTTGCTTAGCCCGTTGCCCTTCGCTCCAGAATCCACCGGCCGCTATCTCGAGATCGTCCGCTCGATGATGACGGCTGCGGCATCGACCGCCGAGGACGAAACCAAGAAGGCCGCCTGAGGCGATCGCGGTTGCATCAGGCGCTTCGTTGCTCGGGGCACGGCTGAGCCTTGGCCGTGCCAGGCCGCGCATGACCTTCCGGCGGATCGCCTCGATGTCGATCGCCTGGTACAGCGCCCGATGCACCCGCCGATCCCGGAACGG
>DASPJJ010000009.1:0-70144 GCA_035628635.1 Allosphingosinicella sp. | reverse complement strand
CCGACCCCTCCCGGCCGAAGACCTGGTCGTCGCCAGCCCCGCCGCTCAGATAATTGCCGTGGCCTCCAAGCGCACCCGTCTCGGAGCCCGCATGGAGGACGTCATTGCCTTCCTCGCCGAAAAGCCAGTCGTCGAGACGGCCGCCGTAGAGGGTATCGTTTCCGGCGCCGCCGAACACCGTGTCGCCCCGGTCGGAGAGCTGTACAAAATCGTCACCGCCGCCAGCTTCAACGCTGGCTGCAACATCAATGTCTTGGGCTGTGGCAAGAGGGTCGCCATTCACGATGAGCCCTGCATTCGACGCGCCTTGCGGCGCTTCGATTTCCGCTTGGCCAAATCTTATCGCATCGCTGCCGTCCGTTCCCTGCACATGCGAGTGGGCCCCTGCCTCGATCGTGTCATCGATAAAGCCGAGGAAAGATCCGTCACTTGCGAACGCGGTCCAGTAACGCACTCCCCCCTCGCGGTCGAAGCCCATTGCAACTTGACTGACGCTCAGCCCCGTCCCGTCAATAGCGCCATCGTAAACTTCATCGAGGAAGACGCGGTACCCGCCGATCCAGTCCGTATAGCTCCGGCGATTCAATCCGAGTTCATCCGCGCGCGTCAATGTAACGATCCAAGCAGCCGAGAAGGCTGTCTGTGGCGCAGCCGCGATAAGGAGATTGATCTCCGTCATCGCTAGTTGATAACGGCCATAGTCGCTGGCGACAGTTACATCCCCGAGCAATGTCTCCATATCAAACCGGCTGACATTCCCTGCCGCCTCACCTGCGCTTCCGAGTGAAGCTACCATCGCGCGTTTTACGTAGACGTCTCCACCAGCCATCTGGGAAAGCATGCTACTGAGGCCGAGGTATGTGCCGTAGTCGATAAGCTGCTGCGCGCTGTTCTTTCCGGTGAAGCGTGCGGTGATGGCGTTTTTGTCGCGGCTGTGCACTGGTCGGTACACAAATTCAGACTTGCGCATGCCGTAGTTGCCGGACTGCACCGCCTGAGGGTCAAGCAAATGAGAGCCCGCCGCGGAGAGAACTGCATTGAAGTTGCCAGCTGCAGCACCGGCAAGAGCATTGGCCGCGTCTTTCGACCCACCCTTTTTTGAATAGGCGTTAGTGACAACGAACTGCGACTTCTCACTGTCCCAACTGGTGTCTGCGCCTGACCTCGGTGTGCCGCCGAACACCGAGCCGATGAGTCCCCCCAAGAGCGTATCAATGAACACGATGGCGGCGACAACCGCCACGGCGAGTACGGGATTCGCCGCTGCGAATTGCGCCGCAGCAAGAGCAACCGACGTCCCGCCCGACGCAGTCGCACCAAGACCGGCACTGATCCCCAGCGACCCTAGAGTCGCCGTCGCGGCAAATCCCCCGTAAATGGACCCGACAGCAGATCCAATCTGACCGCCGACGCTCTGGAATGTGTGAACTTCATTCGCGAGCCTAGAACCAATGAAGGAGCCGACAAGGCTGGGGAGATTTATTGCACCCGGCTCGATCAGACTTCCCTGGCTGTCGCGGACTCCATTGAATACGTCTCCAAAACTCTTCGCACCGGTCGTCAGCGCAGGAAGATTTGAGATTATCGCTCCCAGATACGCACTCGCGATAGACTGACCAAAGGCATTTGGAAGACCCTCAACTCCGATGGCTTCGAACAGCTCGGCCGCGAGATACGAAGAAAGCGATCCAATTCCGCCGCTTTCGATATGCGACAGAAAGGTCCCGCTGACCGATCTCAGTCCGGCTGCGAGAATAGCAGTGGAAGCTTGGCCATTGAAGATCTGTGTGTCGACGAATTCTCCTATGGCACCGAGTACCGTACTCAAACTCGCAGAAGCTGCGATTTGCCCGAACGGATTGTCCGTTAGCCTCTTCCCGAGAACCGACCCTAGCGCCATCCCCAGCTGCGCGCCATCGACCAGCAGCACACCCTTGATGACTCCGTTCACGAACATCTCGGCGCTGGCCTCGAAATCCGGATGCCCCGGCGCGACGACGACCCCGGTTTCCGATCCCGCAGGATTCGTCGTGATACCATCACCGTTGATGTCGCCAGGCCGCCTGGTGCCCATGCGATAGTTGCGGATATTCAGGCGATAGGCCGCCTCTTCTTCCTCACTGAGGTCGTCCGGCATATCGCGCAGCACGACCATGTCGTTACCGACCACATTAGCAATAAACTGGCGTAGTTTCTCCGGATCGTTCGCAATCGAGCTAGGGAGTGGTCTGGTTCCGTCTAATATGCTGGGGAGAACGTCCCGCAAGGCCAAAATGCGCCGGTTTTCATATCTTTCCCAAGCCGTCCCAAAAAGACCAGTCTGCCCGGTGCCGAAAAAAAACCTTTGAACGTCTCCAGAATTGAAATCCAAGTCGTCCGCGTCGTATGTTCGACCATTTATCTGAAACCTTCCATTTGAGTCAGATAAGCGAATCACATCGCGTATTCGAAGCAAGCTCTGAACGAAATTATGACCGGCAGCATAACTCCTCTCCGATGAGATGTCAGTGATCTGCAGGGGTCTGGACATTAACAGTAAGTCAGACCTAGCGCTGAAAGAAAACCAATGTCGTCCGAATACGCCATGCGAACCCTCATGGAACATGGCGGAAAGGAATTCCACGTGACGTTGATTGCCCGAGCTAGTGAACCGCTCGCTTGATACGAACGTTTCGAGTTGATTATCGGTCGAGCTCCGCTGGATGTTTGCTTCTCCCCCCACGCCTTCGGCGGGTGGCGGGTTTGCAGTTAAATCCCCTCTAAGAACGATCGTAAGAAATGTAGAAAACTGAGAGTTGGGGACGGAAGCATCCGAGGTGTTCAGGTCACTTAGGGTTTGTAGTACGTTCGATAAGCCGTCAACAGCGACGCCGTTATCAACGGCATAGCGGATGAGAGCCATTGCCGTGTCGACGATCCTTGTCTGATCTTCCCCCATATTGACAAAGGTCATCGTCGGAATATTGTAGTTTCGACCCTGGTAGGTAACTGGAAAGGCAGGATACTCACGCTGCTCGAACTCCCTGGCGCCATTCCGATCAGCTATTGTGTTGATTAGGCGTGCGCCGTAGACTCTCGGATAAGAGTTGCCGGCTCCGGGGATGCTGGTTGGTACATCTCGGATCATTCTACGAAGTTCGCCTGCACTAATGCGGGTGCGCAGCGGGTCGTATAGTGGGCGCGGCGGGGGTGGAGCCGGCGGCGTTGGAGGGGGAGGGGGGTCAGACATCGTATCCTCGCTGATCAGTTGCAGGATGCTGCGTCATTGGCGTCGTCCTGCGGCCGCCTCTCCGGAACGAGCAGCAGCGTATAGACCCGGTTGCTTCGAACCCGAATTGCGAGTGCTGCAAAGCTTCCACAAATCTCACCGTAAGAGCCCAAGCCAGGAACCGACGCGAACGGCTCCCGATAAAACTCTCTTATCGAAGATGACGTATATTCCTGGGACTGTTGGTACTCATCGGAATATCTGACGACGTGGAACTCCCGCTGGTCCGATCTCCGTATGTAACTTTGAACACGGCAGTCTTGGAATCCGTAATCTCTGTAGCGTGTAACAAGCGCTTCGATGGCATCGCATGCTTCGCCGCCCTGGTGGCCTTCGCCCGTCATGACGAAAGGACCAACCGCCCGTGTCGGTCCGGCGACATCTTGTACCTGGAAGGCCGCACTGGCGATCACGCCGAGCTGCTGGTCGATGGCAAATCGCGTGGCGACATAGACGTCGAGCGAGAGTTCAGGCGCTGCGCGTTCGGCTGCGCGCTGAGCCAATCGCTCGCTTCTAACCCGAATCCATGCCTGGCGTGCGGCGGCCAGCCCTTCGGTGCGCGCGCCTTGGCTTACAGGGACGGTACCTCCGGCGCGGTTTCCTCGCTGGGGCGGAGAGTAAAGGAAACGCGTCCCTCCCCGATCGAGCGATGCTCGCAGGTAAAGGCGCTCCGCGCGACCGAGATCCTGCCGCCGTTCGAATTCCCGACCCAACTCGAGCTGGGCCTCCCTTTCGCCGGCGCGCGCCCGGCGGGCAAGACCTTGAAGTCGGGCATCTGCGGCGCCCGCCGACAGTGGAATGCCAAAATAGCTATTAGATGCACAGCCTCCGAGGCTGAATAGCGCACAGACAAAGGCTGCCGCAAGAACGGCTGCCCGGCATTGCCTCGCTCCCCCCGCCATCCCCACGCCGGTTGACCCCAATCTCGCGGCAACGACTGGCGCGACAGCGGAAGGCCCCGATTCCTTCCTTGCCCAAACTGACGCGATTCCTCAAACCGCGCAAGCGAATAATGGTCCATTCTTGTGCGTTTTCCGAGATTTAGCTGACAGGCGCGGGCTTTTTCGTTGCCCTGTCTTTCAAGCCGCCGCCGCGTAGGCCCGATTGTCGTTCGCGGCGCCGATGCCGACGTCGTTGCCGGCGAGCAGGCGGATCTCGTCGTCGCCGTCGCCCGCATAGAATAAGTCGTTGCGCTCGATGACGATGACGCCGTTTGGACGAAGGGTGATCCGCACCTCGCCCATGTTCAACGTCTTTCAGAGAGAGGAATAGGCTCGAGATCGCGGATGAAGATCAGGCGCAATTGCGGCATGCGGGGGCAAGCGGAAACTGCCCCTGAAACCCACCCCTGCGCGCGAATTCTCAGTTCATAGTTTTCAGGTACCGTCCCTGTCCGCCCTATGATCTCCCACGCAACGCCCTCGCCCAGCCGATCTGGCATGTCGGCAAGCAGCTCGTGGCCTCCCTCAGCCGCGCCGACATCCGCCTTGAAGGATAAAAGCGCGCCACGCGAAATCAACGTGCCTGTCGTCGAGATGGGGTCCCATGTGCTGTTCGAGAAACAGTAAGCGGTGAGACTGTGGGGATTATACTCCGGAGGAGACGTCGGCGTCGGCGCCCGCACGCAGCTGATCAACAGTAGCCCAGCCAGCAGGCGCCCGGCGATGCCTATAGACGGGAGGGTCCGCATCAGCGTCGCGCTCGCAGGAGTTCGAGCCTGCGGGCCGCTTCTTGAAGCCCCGGCACGGGTGGTCCCTGATTGATAGGAACCGCAATGACGGGACCGCTTCCGCCGGCCGGCACATAAAAGATCTCTGTCCCCCCGGAGCCCGATGCTGCGAGCGCGTACAGTCGCATAGCGCGGTCGAAATCGACTGGCACGCCGCGACCCTCTTCGTAGCGTATTCCGAGCTGTAGCTGCGCGTGCTTGTCCCCGGCCCGGGCAAGGCGCGCGAGGTTTCGGATCTCAGGATCGCCGGTGCCCGGGCTGAGCCGAACGCCGGCGTAGCTCTCCGTGCAGGCCGTTAGCGACATCGCCGCGCAAGCCACAAGTAGCGCGATGCAAGCTTTTCGGTTCCGTCCGACGATTCGTTCCCGTCTATACTCCGCTCCCCGTGGCGCGAGAAACCTGGCGAAAGGATCGTGGGGGCGGGATGCCACGATTCTCTCCTCAGTCGATCGATACCGAAGCGGAAATTCTCGTCGACTCGATTTGATTTATTCGTTCGAGCGCAGCGCGGGTCCTAACGAGCCTCCCTTCCAAATCGAAGAAGCGGACATAACTGTTCATCGCGCTGGCGGGGTTGAACGTGTACAGTAGGCTCACGTAGCTAGTGGCCCCGGCATGATAGCAAGATGCTTCCCTTGCCGTCGTCACGGCTTCGAAGTCTTGAGGAACGTACCTCGTGCCCGAGATCGTGCGCGCATGGCCTCGCATTGGCTCGAAGACGATGTCCGAGCGCAAGCATCCGCCGTCTGCGCGCGTCTGACAAACGAGCCGCACGATTGTATCGCCGCAACGGAGTTCCGAAGCATCTGCCTGCGCCGCTGCGCCTGATGCGGCAGTGAGTAGAAAGAAGAAGCCGCCACGCCTCATCGCTCGAAAAAGATTGGTCCCGCAGAGCTGCGGTTGGTTGACCGCGACCTCGCGGCGCGTTTCTGTGAGCATCGTTGCGTCCCGAGCGGGAGGCCCCGCTTTCTTCTGGGAACCGACCTTATTGGTTGCGCGTCCCAACCAGAGCCTCGCAGCCGAAGTTTCGGCTTTGTCTTCGATGCCCCGCATCAAACACGCCGGAATGCTAAGGCGCCGTCTACGAACGTGGCAAACGAGAAGCTGCATTAGCGACAGGCCTGCCGGCCCCGTCGGCACGAACGCACGAACTCGATCGCAAGCAGCCGAGTTGTATGCCGTTTAATGCGGCTCTGAATCTTCGGGTCGCCGTGGCGGGGGCTAGGCGGGACGTCCGCGTAGCTCTTCCCGCAGCCCGTCAGGGGCCACGACCCGGAGCCAACAAGTGCCCCGGGACAGGCTTCCCGGCTCCGAATGAACACCCCCCTGGCGTCATTGCTACAGCCTCGTTTCGCGGACGGAAGGCGCCGGACGCGCCAGCATTTGTCTCCGCGAATCGAAGCTGCCTCGGCTCCTGCCATGGTGCAACTGAATATTGATCCGTTTCGACTTCTTTTTCTTTGAGGTATACCGGTTCGGGACAGTCAGCCGATGGGGCATTTCAGGCAGCGGCGGCGACGATGAAGATCGTTGTCTTGTGCCGCCGATCCCCCTGTCGCGTCCGTCGAGGGCACGGGCCGCCGCGTCCGGCCGCAATTGCGCGCGATTGGGCAATTGCCCCAGACCACGCCCCCCGAGCGGAGCGCCATCGCTCGACGCCCCCTGGCCGCTTCGTCGATGCTCCAGCTCGGTTAAGTCATCGAAATGGCTGGCGCGCCCGGCAGGATTCGAACCTGCGACCCCAAGCTTAGAAGGCTCGTGCTCTGTCCAACTGAGCTACGGGCGCGCAATGCGGCGGCCTTACCGCGCTTTCGTAAACAGCGGAACCTCGCTCGTGGCTGGCCGCGGAAACGACTGAAACACTTTCCTCGCTCCTGCGACATTGGGCGGAAAAGCGTCGCCTGCAGATGCGCCGTCGCCCGACGGTCGCCAGGCGGCGGCCGCAACGGCTGAGCAATTCGCGACAGATTTGCACGATCCGAACCCCGCGCGAGCGGGCCCATCACACGCCTCGCGACGAGGCAGAGCAAGGAACGAGACATGGCGACCTTCAACGGCAGCAAGCATGCCGACACGATCAGCGGCACCGCCGAGGCGGACCGCATCTTCGGCGACAACGGCAACGACGTCATCAACGGTGGCGCCGGCAACGACTATTTGGACGGCGGAAACGGCAGCGACACGCTCTCCGGCGGAACCGGCGACGACGTGATCGACGGCGGCAACGGCCAGGACACGGTCGTTCTCACCGGCCGCCGAGCCGACTACGACTTCTCGCAGCGGAGCGACGGCTCGATCCTGGTGCGCGACCTGCGCGCCGGCGCGCCCGACGGCACCGACCGGCTGATCTCGATCGAGCGCGTCCAGACGCTCGACGGCACGTTCAAGATCGTCGATCTGGTCACCGGCAACGCCGCTCCGGTGGCCCGCAACGACGCGCTGACCCTGGCCGAGGACGCCGGACCCACCGAGGTCGCCGCGATCCTCCTCGCCAACGACAGCGACGCCGACGGCGAGCCGCTCCGCATCACCTCCGTCCAGGGCGTTTCGGCCCAAGGCGCCTCCGTCACCCTCTTGCCGACTGGCGAGATGCGCTACGATGCCGGCAGCCTGTTCGCGGGCCTCGAGACCGGCGAAACCGCGATCGACAGCTTCACCTACACCATCACCGACGAGTTCGGCCTGACCTCGACCGCGACTGCGACGGTGACGATCACGGGCGTCACCCACAACCGCGCGCCCGTGGCCGCCGACGACGCGATGAACCTCGCCGAGGATGCCGGGGCGACCGACGTCACCGCGCAGCTCCTCGGCAACGACGGCGACCCCGACGGCGACGCCTTCGCGATCGCCGCCGTTCAGGCGGTCTCCGCGCAGGGCGCGGCGGTGACGCTCGGTGCGGACGGCAAAGTGCATTACGATGCCGGCGCGATCTTCGCCGATCTCGAGGCCGGCCAGACCGCGACCGACACATTCACCTATACGATCGCCGACGCGCGCGGCCTCACCTCGACGGCGACGGCGACGGTGACGATCATCGGCGTCTCGTCGAACACGGCGCCGGTGGCCGGCAACGACCGGCTGACCATCCCCGAAGATGCCGGCGAGATCGACCTGACGGCGACTTTGCTCGCCAATGACAGCGACGCCGACGGCGATGCGCTGATCGTCTCGGCGGTGCAGGCGGTGTCTGCCAAAGGCGCGACCGTGACGCTCCTGCCGGACGGCCACGTCCGCTACGATTCGGGCCAGCTCTTCTACTCGCTCGAGGACGGCGACTGGATGACCGACAGCTTCACCTACACGGTGACCGATGCTGCCGGGGCGACCTCGACGGCGACGGCGACGCTCCGGATCGAGGGCGTCACGCAGATAACGGATGCCTATTTCCAGGTCTCCGAGGATGGCACCACGTTCGACATGCTCGGCTCGCTGATCGAATCCTTCAGCTTCGATTTCGCCGGATTCGAGGCGGACGGCCTGCTCGGGACCCTGAATTGGGACGGCGTGAACGGCCTGCTGACCTTCACCGCCGACCACGCGTCGAGCGACCGTCTCAGCCCGGACAGCTGGCAGTGGACCTATTTCAACGTTCTCGGGACGGAAGGCGAGAACTTCCTGATCGGCATGCAGATCTTCGGCGTGAACGACGGCGTGGTCGCGGTCGACGATGCGCTCTCCGTCGTCGAAGGGGCGAGCTCCGGCAACCTCTGGGCGACGCTGATGGCGAACGACACCGACGTCGATTCGAGCCCGATCGCCCGCCGCATCCTGTCGGTCGACACGACCGGCACCCAAGGCAGCGTCGTGTTCGACGCCGCGACCAAGACGCTGACCTACTCGGCCGCAGGAATCGATCTCGCGCCGGGGGAGACGATCACCGACAGCTTCATTTACACGGTGTCCGACAGCGTCTCCGGAAGCCAACCGGACACTGCGACGGTGACGGTGACGGTGACCGGCGGCGGCGGCGGAGCCAGCTTCGCGGTGGCGTCGGCCGCGGCCTTCGAAGGCGCCGGCGCCCACGCGTTCGATGGGCTCCACTTTGCGCAGGCGGATATCCTCGGCGGCGAGCTGCTGCTCATCTGACCGCAATCGCACGGCAACGTGGAAGGCCGTTCTCCGCAACCGGAGGGCGGCCTTTCGCTTGCCCCCCGCCGCCCCGCCGTGCGACTCAGCGAGCAATGGCCCTGCTCGCTTCATCCCGCCCCTATCTGATCCATCTGCGCCTTCCCTTTCAGCTGACGCTGGCGCCGATCTTCCTCTGGGGTGCCCTGCTCTCGGGCGGCGGCTGGGACGTGGGCACCAGTGCCGCCTTCGTCGCGCTGCACCTGTTCCTTTATCCCGCGGCGACCGCCTTCAACGCCGTCTACGATCGCGACGCGGGCCCGGTCGCCGGCCTCGAGCGGCCGCCCCAAGTGCCCGCGCACTTGCTGCGTTTCGCGGTCGTGCTGGCGCTGCTCGGCGCCGTACCCGCAGCGGCGGCGGGCGCGCCCCTCCTGCTCGTTTACGTACTGACCGCGGGCTGGACCGCCGCCTACAGCCATCCGCGCACCCGCTGGAAGGCGAGCCCGTGGAAGAGCGCCGCCGCGATCGCCTTGGGCCAGGGCGCGCTCGGCTTTGCCGCCGGCTGGGTCGCCACCGCCGCGGCGGACGCGCCTTCGTGGGTCTTCGCCGCGGGTGCCGCCGGAGCGGCGTTCACCGTCCTCGGTCTCTATCCGATGACCCAGATCTTCCAGCTGGAGGAGGATTGGGAGCGCGGCGACTTGACCCTGGCCTGGGCTTTGGGTCCGGCGCTGGCGCTGCGCCTCGGCGCGCTGTGCCTGGCGATTGCTGGCGTGACGACGGCATGGCTGGTGGCGCACCGTTTCGGGCCTTCCGACGCCTTCCTCATCTCGCTCGTTTATGCCGGGCTCATCGTAGCGGTGGAGCGAATCGCGCGATGCCCCCCGCTTCCTCATGAAGTCGACGTCTACCGGCCGGCCATGCGCCTGCTCAACTGGGCCACTGCCGGCTTCCTCCTCTTCCTCGTCCTCGAGGCGATCGGCACCGGCTGATCCGCGCTTCGCTGGCAGTTCGAGGGGTCGCTCGAGCTGAAGGATCCCGTGCCGCAGCGCGGCAGGATCGGAGTCCGGCGGCCTCCTAGGCGAGCGCCTCGATCAGCCCTTCGAACAGCCGCCGCCCGTCGGTGCGGCCGTGGGCGGGTTCGATCGCGCGCTCCGGGTGAGGCATCATGCCGAGGACGTTGCCGGCTTCGTTGACGATCCCGGCGATTCCCCGCGCCGACCCGTTGCATGTCCCGGCATAGCGGAAGGCGATCCGGTCTTCGCCCTCGAGCCGGTCGAGCGTCTCCCGATCGGCTTGGTAATTGCCGTCATGGTGGGCGACCGGGATCACGATCTCCTCCCCGCCTTGGTAGCGCGCGGTGAAGGCGGACTGGCTGTTCTCGACCCTGAGCGCTACCGGCCGCGAGACGAAGCGGATGCCGGCATTGCGCATCAGCGCCCCGGGCAGCAGCCGCGCCTCGGTCAGGATCTGGAAGCCGTTGCAGACGCCGAGTACCGCGACACCCCGCGCGGCGGCGTCGGCGATGGCGCGCATGACGGGCGACTGGGCCGCCATGGCACCCGAGCGGAGATAGTCGCCGTAGGAGAAGCCGCCTGGAATGGCGACCAGGTCCAGGCGCTCGGGCAGCTCCGTCTCGCGGTGCCAGACCCGCAGCGGCTCCTCCCCGGCGACGTCGCGCAGGGCCGTCGCCATATCCCGGTCGCAATTCGAACCCGGAAAGACGATGACGGCGGATCTCATGCCTGCTCCCGCTCGATCCGGTAGTTCTCGATGACCGTGTTGGCGAGCAGGCGTCGGCACATCATTTCGAGCTGCTCGTCGCTGGTCGCCTCCTCGAGGTCGAGCTCGATCAATTTTCCCTGGCGGACGTCTCGGACGCCTTCGAAGCCGAGGCCTTCGAGGGCATGGTGGATCGCTTTGCCCTGCGGATCGAGGACGCCGTTCTTCAGCGTAACGTAGACGCGGATCTTCATGGTCGGGAGGCTCCGGCTGCGGCCATGGCGGCATATGGCTCTACCGTGCGAACCGCACAAGCGCCTTCACCGCCGCTTTACCGGCGCGGAAGATGGTCGCCGGTCGAGAGGAGGGGGGAGTCGATGCTCGGGCTCGCGCTCGCAATGTTCATCGCTTTGTTCGGCTTCGGCCACCAGCTCGTCGGCTGGAGCGATCCGGGCGGCGAGGTCCAGCTCGGCCTGTTCATGTCCTTCCTCTTCGGCATCGTCTGCGGCTACCGGACGAGGGGCTGAGTTGCAGGCGCGGCCGCGCGCGCCTATCTCGTGGTTCATGACTCAGGCCTCCGAAATCGCGCTGACGCCCGCCGCGGCCGCCAGGGTCGCGGCGATCGCCGCGCGCCAAGGCAAAAAGCCGATGCTGCGCCTTGCCGTCGACGGCGGCGGTTGCGCCGGCTTCCAGTACCGCTTCGGCCTCGCCGACGAGATCGAGACCGGCGACCTTGCCGTCGAGCAGGACGGCGTCACTCTGGTCGTCGACGGCATGACCCTCGATCTCGTCCGCGGCGGCGCGGTCGACTATGTCGAGAGCCTCGGCGGCGCCGCCTTCCAGGTGAAGAATCCCAACGCCGCCTCGGGCTGCGGCTGCGGATCGAGCTTCTCGATCTGACCGCCCGCCGCTAGAGCGGCGCGATGAAGATCGTTACCTACAATTTGAACGGGATCCGCGCGCGGATGCCGCGGCTCGTCGAATATCTGGAAGAGCAGAAGCCAGACGCGGTCTGCCTGCAGGAGATCAAGTGCGCCGACGAATCGGTGCCGGTCGAGGACGTGCGAGCCGCCGGCTACGAGGGGCTCTGGCATGGGCAGAAGGGCTTCAACGGGGTCGCCATCCTGACGCCTTCGGGCAAGCCGCCGAAGCTGCGCCGGGTGCGGCTCCCGGGGGGGGGCGAGGACGATCTCCACAGCCGCTATATCGAGGCCGAGGTTGGCGACCTCGTCGTCGCGTCGCTCTATCTGCCCAACGGCAATCCGGTCGGGACCGACAAGTTCGCCTACAAGCTCGCCTGGCTCGAGCGACTGCGGCTGCACGCGCTCGAGCTGCTCGCCGAGGAGCGGCCGGTCGTGCTCGCCGGCGACTGGAACGTGATCCCGACCGACGAGGACGTCTTCTCGGTCCGCGCCATGGCGCACGACGCCTTGATGCAGCCGGAGAGCCGCGCGGCCTTCCGCCGCATCCTTCACCAAGGCTGGACCGATGCGATCCGCGCGCGCTTTCCCGACGGCCCGGTCTGGACCTTCTGGGACTATACGGCGGGTGCCTGGCAGCGCGACGCCGGTTTCCGCATCGACCATCTCCTGCTCAGCCCGCACGCCGCCGACCGCCTGCTCGATGCCGGCGTCGACAAGGATTATCGCGGGCGCGAAAAAGCGAGCGACCACGCGCCGACCTGGGTCGCGCTGGAGGACCGGGCCTAGCGCCTTGGGGTGCGCCCCGGCGGCGCGGGTTCGGCCAGCACCCGCACCTCGATCCTGCCGCGGCGGGGCGGAGCGTCCTCCTCCGCCTCGGCGAAGGTGTAGCCGCGCGACAGGAAGAAGCCGCAGGCGTCGGCATGGTCGATCCGCGGACGGCCGAAGCCGCGGTCCTCGAGCGTGCGGCAGGCGCCGGGATCGCCGTCCGGGTCGATCTCGAAGGCGGTCCGGCGCACGGCGATCAGGGTCCCCGTGCCGAATACGAGCGACGGTGGAATCGTCCCTTCGGGCAGGAAGTCGACGACGATCATGGCCCGGCGGCTGGTCCAGCGGCGGGCGCCGAGATAATATTCCGCCTCGACCCCGAAAGTGCGGCAGGCGACCCTGCGCCATTCGTCGACCAGGCCGCCGGTCCCCGAGAGGGTGCAGCCGACGACCCGGCCGCCTGCGAGATCGAGCCAGGCGACCATGCGCTGCGGCTCGAACGGGATCGCTTCCGGCGACAGCATCCACACCACCCTGAACGGCACCCGCGTCTCCGTCCGAGGCCGGGCGAAGCGCATGGTCATGCCGAGCGCGCAGGTGGCGTCGTCCAGCTCGAAATAGCCTGAGCTTGCGGTCAGCTCGCAGCTTCGCGGCCGGCCGTCGGTGCCGACCAGCAGGACGAATGAGACCGGCCCCTCCTGTTCGAGCGCCCGGGCACGGAGCGGATAGATGTCCGGGTCGCCCCAATCGGGCCCGTCGATCACCTCCAGGCCCGGCGTGCGCGGCCGCGGCGCGGACCAGTCGCGAGGCGGGGGCGGGGGAGGAGGCGGGGCGGGCCGGAAGGGGGGCGGTGCGTAGATCGGCGGCGGCGCGACGGGCTGTGCCGCGGGCGCTGCGCCTGCGCAGGTCAGCGCCCCGAGCAGCAGCGAAATACGGTACGAAATCATGGGTTTGAAATCTGGCAGAGGCTCGGAGGGCGGGCAAGGCGCTTTCGATACGCGCTCAGCCGGGATCCCCTTCGACCTCGACGAACGGATAGCGGCCGCGGATGCGGGCGTTGAAGTGGCGGCCCTTGGCGAAGGAGCCGCGCAGCGCCTCCGCCGCTTCCGCGGGCACTTCGCGATAGACGTAGCGCCGGCCGGTGGTGAACAGCACTTCGAGCTCGGCCGTCTCGGGCCGGTACGCGAAGGAGCGGATCACGGTCGACGGCATCGGCGAACCGTCGCGGCGTCACGCCGCTTCGTCGAGATCCTCGTCGTCGCCCCGGACCGGACCCGAATCCTGGCCCTTGGCGGCCGGATCGCGGTCGACCAGCTCGATGATCGCGATCGGCGCCGCGTCGGAAGCGCGCAGGCCCGCCTTGATCACGCGGGTATAGCCGCCGGCGCGCCCCTCGTAGCGGGGGGCGAGCACGTCGAACAATTTGACCAGCTGCGCATCGTCTAGCAGACGGGCATGCGCCAGCCGGCGGTTCGAGAGACCGCCTTTCTTGGCGAGCGTGATCAGCTTCTCGACATAGGGGCGCAGCTCCTTCGCCTTGGCGAGGGTGGTGGTGATCTGCTCGTGCTTGATCAAAGCGACCGCCATGTTGCGGAACAAAGCGGCTCTGTGGGAGGAGGTGCGCTGGAGCTTCCGCCCGGCGACGCGATGGCGCATGGAACTTGTCCTTCGTTCGTCCGGAAGCCGTGTCAGGCACTTCCGGCCACGCGGTCGGGATCGGGGACCGCGCAAACCCAAAATGACGGCGCGGAGCCGAAGCCCCGCGCGCTGGGGTCCCCGCAAGTACTACTTTACGGGGTGCCCTGCCGCTCCTCAAGCGCAAAAGCGCCGCGAAGTCAAGGCGGAGGGCGGACAGTTGCCGGCAACTGTCCCCTTTTGTCAGCGGTCGCCCTTGTCGCCCTGGCCGCGCTTGGGCTTGGTGTCGCTGTGCTGGCGCCGGTCGGCGGCGAGGCTGGCCCCGACGTCGACGACGTCCTTGAACTGGCCCTTCTCGTCGCGGCGGACGAAGCGCTTGTCGTTGCCGGTGTCGATCAGCTCGCGTTTGGAAGTCATGGGGAAGGGTCCTTCGTGAAAGCTGCGTTGCTGCAAGAATCGACAGCCCCAGACAATGGTTCCACCGCCACGGGCCTAGCGCAGCTTCGAGATCTTGAGCCCGTCCGCCTTGGCGCGGTCGCGGATCGATTCCTCGCTGCGCGTCATCGCCTTGGAGATCGCCTTCAGCGACATGCCCTTGCCGGCGAGCAGGTGCAGCTTCTGCAGCTCGTCCTGCGTCCATGCCTGCCGGTGCCGCTCGAACCGCTCGCCCATCCGTCCTCTCCCTGGGGACAGTTGCCGGCAACGGTCCCCCTATCCGCCCCAGTAGCGCGCCCGCGCCGGCTGCGCTAATCCTGCCGCGGGGGAAGGCGCGGCGATGGACGAGGACGATCTCAGCGACAAGACGGACGCCGCGGCGCTCGGCGCCGGCGTGGTCGCGGTGGCGATGACCGTGTTCGGCGATCCCACCCCCTACGACCTGCTCACCGTGATCGTCTCGCTGGCGCTGCTCCTCCTCGTCCTGGGCTATGTCGCGCGCAGCCGCCGCGACCGCTTCCAGAGCCTCGCCTTCGCCGCGGTGCTGGCGATCATCGTCATTCCGATCATCGCTTATTGCGTCGAGGGCGTCCCCGGCCCCTGGGCCAAGCCGCCCGGCGTGCCCGCGGACGAATCGACCGTCTCCGATCCCGCCACCGTCTTGGCCTGGGCCGCGCTCACCGCCTTGGTCTATGCGGTGGACCGCTGGCGCCAGCCGAAGGCCCGCCGCTAGCTTCCGGTCCGAGCCGTCAGCGCGGGCACGCGCCGAGGCGCCGCGCGTCCTCGAAAGTCTCGACCTCGCGCAAGGCGCGGCCGGTCGCTGCGTCGCTGCGGCGGGTGAGGATGCGCAGGGCGTAGCGGTCGCGCGACGTGGTTCCGGAGATTTCGATCGTGTCGAGGGTGCCGCCAGCCGGCGCGCAGGCGATGCTGCGCTCGGCGACGGCACCGCGGTCCGCGACGCGGGTATAGCGGCAGCGCCCGCCCTGGAACGGGTCGCCGACCGCGGGCCGCCCGCCGAGCAGGCATTCCCGCCGCGGCGGCGCGTCGTCCAGCTGGCGGCGCAGCTCCGCCTCCTCCGCCGGCGGGAGATCGAGGCCGGAGAGATTGCCGACCCGGCCGGCGACTTCGTACAGGCCGGGCTCGCGCCACTCCGCCGGCTGCGCCTGGGACGCGTCGTTCCCGCCGCAGGCGGCGAGGGTGGCCGGCAGGACGGCGAAAGCGGCGAGGGCGCGAAGCATCGGGGCACAATAACCGCGGTGGGCGGGCGCCGCCACCGCTCGGCGAAGCAGGGAACGGGGGACGGGGCCGTCGGTTGTCGCAGGCCATGCCCGACCGCCCGGACCTTCGCCGCCCCTCCTGGGCGCAGCTGCTGATGGAGGCGCCCGCCGCGGCGCGCCTGCTCGCGGCGCAGCTTCGCGGCCCGCGCTTCGGCGGGGTGCGCGGCGCCGGCCGCGCGGTGATGGTGATCCCCGCCTTCCTCGCCAACGATCTGCCGACCCGACACCTGCGCCGGACGCTCGAGCATCACGGCTTTCGCGCCTTCGGCTGGGAGCAGGGGCTGAACCTCGGCGCGCGGGCCGGCAAGTTCGCCCGGCTCATAGAGCGGATCGACGCGATCGCCGCGGCGGCGCCGGACGGGAAGGTCGCTCTGGTCGGATGGAGCCTCGGCGGCCTCTATGCGCGCGAGCTCGCCAAGAGGCGGCCGGACAAGGTGTCGCTGGTGGTGACGATGGGCACGCCATTCTCCGGCGGCCTCAGGCGCAACAATGCCTGGAAGCTCTACGAGGCGGTCAACGACCACGACGTCGACCATCCCCCGGTGCGCGTCGAGGCGGACGAGAAGCCGCCCGTGCGCACGGTCGCGATCTGGTCGCGGCGCGACGGGATCGTCGCGACGGCGAGCGCGCGCGGGCGGGAAGGGGAGCGCGACGAGGCGATCGAGGTCGGCTGCCGCCACAACGAGCTGGTCAGCCACAAGCAGGCGCTGCGGGCGCTGGTTCGGGTGCTGGCGGCATAGGGGGCGAAAGTCCGGAAAGTCCGTGTCCCAACGCGCGCGCGCGCGAGTCGGCTCAGTCACGGCCCGGGCCATCCTCCGCTTCCGGTCCGTCGCCGCCGCCCTCCTCGTCCTCGTCGGCGGGCGGGTCGTCGAGGCTGTCGAGGTGGAGGTCCAAATCGGATAGGTTGGCACGGATCGGATCGTAATCGGGGAAGGCCGGGTCGCGCCGGCCGAACCGGTATGGGTCCAGCCGCGACAAGAGGAAGAACAAGGCCTTTTCCGACGGGCGCCTGCGCTGGCAGACCAATTCGCCGTCGCGCCAGACCGTCTCGACCACCCCTTCATAGGCGTATTCGAACAGCAAAGACGCGCCCCGCCGGGCGGCGATCTGCAGTGCGGCGTCCCAGGCGAGGCGGAAGGATTCGGCGTCCGGCCGGAGCGCCAGCCGGTGCGCCGAGCGCTCGGTCATGCCGACGGCGGCGGCGGCGCGGCTGACGACCCCGCATTCGGCCAGCGCCTGGATGAAGGCGCGCTGCTTGGCCGGAGTCCAGCCGTCACGGCGTGGCTGGACGGGGACCGGATCGAACGGGATGTCGGGTATGGACGACCCGGCGGCGGCGGGAGGCGGCGCAGGCTGGGGAGGAGGCGGCTCCCCGGCGGGCGGCGCGGGGAGGCTGCGGCGCGGCGGGGGACAGGCTTTGCTCATGGCGTGCTCCGAATCGCAAAGAAACGAAGCGGGAACAATTATGCTGCGATTTGTACCATCGGCAAGCTTTTTTGCTTCCGGAGACAGGTTGGTCCCCGCCACCGGCGGGCCCCGGCGTAGCCGTCATCGGAACGGCGATGATGGTCGCCACGATTTTGCCACCTGTCCGGCCAGGCAGAAATCCGCGGCCTGGCCCGGTGACAGGTAGGGACATGTCACCGGACTCGGGCGCCCGCAAAGGGCGGCGAAGCGGAGATGGGCGGCGTGCAGACGGACGCACGGCGCTGCGATCGCGCTTCAGATCGCCTGCTTGACCGCGGCGGTGGCGGGGTCGCCGGTATTGGGGGTGCCGGCGGGCTCGATCAGCAGGATGTGGGTCTCCTCCTCGGCGACGGGGCGATGCTCGACGCCCTTCGGCACGACGTAGAGCTCGCCGGGACCGAGCGTAACGGGGGCGCGCGTATTTGGGCCGTCGCGCAGATGGATGACGAGGCGGCCCTTCAGCACCAGGAAGAAATCGTCGGTGTCGGGATGGCTGTGCCAGGCGAATTCGCCCTTGGCCTTGACGACCATCAGATCGTGCCCGTTGAACGCGCCGACGATCTTGGGAGACCAGAGATCGGCGAAGACGGCGAGCTTGTCGGCGAGGTTGACGGGGGCGGGCATGGGGGGCCTTTCCGGAAGCGGGACGGGGAGCATAAAGCGGTGGCGGGGGGTCCGTAAGAAGCGGGCGGATGCGGGTTGGCTTGGCGACCGGTACCTAGCTGCCGCCTGAGCTGGGGGCCGCGCTTGTGAGGGGTGCTTCAGCTTCGGGCATTTGCCGCCGGCGTTCCGCGCAGGAGGCCGGCGACGCTGAGATCCTCGTCCAGCTCCGGCCAGTGTATGCCGAAGCCGGCGCCGGCGACTTCCCAGCGGGAACGTTGCTCGGGCGTGGCGTTCAGGAGGCGGGGGTACCAAGCGATGGGCACGGAGATGGTGCGGCCGTCGGCGAGGTCGACGGTGAGCCGCTCGTCGTCGCAGCGAACGTCCGCCACGCGCTCGTCAGGAACCGTCGCCAAAATGTTCACGCCAGGCCTCCAGCATCATCTCGCGATGCTTTTCTACCATGCTCAAGATAGCATTCCGCTCCTTGGTCCGAAACCCGCGCGCTTTGGATGGGCGGCGGGCCAAGCCTCAGAGCGATAAATGTATACTGTCCCGGTCTTCCTATCATCATTTTCCCGCCGGGTTTGCGGAAAGTCAGGCATCGCCGGCCACGGAATGGACCTTCTCGAGGATCTTCACGGATCGTTTAGTTCACGCTTTAGCGCGGTAAGGTAGCGCGTAGGGCTATCGATACGATCTTTTGCGCGGTCTATGCACATCTTACCAAACTCTACCGCACAACCCCCGACAAGAATTAATCCTGCCGACGCCGCAGCAACAGGGAGGCTAGTTCCAGCCAAGACGGCAGCAAGCCCGCCAATCGAACCTGCCATCACGCTTTCATTAGAAATTGCGACTGACAAGCTCTTCTGGGTGGCCTCAAATCCCCATAAGCGACTTGCGGATTCGTAGCGATAGGTTAGGCTGTGGAGTTTGTCCGTAATATAATTAACTTCCTTATCCTGGAAATTTTCTAAGAAAAATAGACGCAGGTCTCGAAGCGCTGCCATCGCTTCTCTGTCTTTCCGAAATTCGACTAGCGTCTCCCAAGATAGCTTATTCGTATCAACGAGAGCCAGATTGTGCAGAGATACATAGTATCTCTCTGTCAGGTCTATGCTTTCCAAGTCAAACGTATCATACGGGGTCTGATACATACGCCATGTTGGAGCATTTGTAAACCCAGAATCCTTGAGCAAGCGAGTGATCTTTTCTCTTAGGGTTGCATCTATACTCGTGGTGTCCCAACGTCCTGAATTGGCCATGTGAGCGAGATGCTCGACGTCTACTCCAACAAACTCCAATATCTTCCGAGTATTTTTGCTATCCTCAGGGTCTATAATGAATTGAGCAAAACCTTTATCTTCGTCCAATATATT
Source organism: Allosphingosinicella sp. (assembly GCA_035628635.1). GTDB lineage: Bacteria > Pseudomonadota > Alphaproteobacteria > Sphingomonadales > Sphingomonadaceae > Allosphingosinicella. Next base: position 50,876 of record DASPJJ010000009.1, on the reverse strand, counting down.
CAGAATCCATGCGACGATCATTACGGCTGGATAATTTAAGTAGGTCAATACAGCGCGAGCGTTGTCCTGCCTTAGTAGGCTCTGCACAACGCTGTCGTACGCCGCTTCCTCGACTGAGGGAATGCTGTTAGCATCGCGTTCAACATCAAAACCACTGCGGTGAAACATGTTCCGCGAAAAGTCGAACGGGAACACCTGCTCAAAGTATAGAGCCGCTTCCTTGGGAGGACCCAGACTTATTACCCGTTGGAGATCTTGCCGCCCACCCAAAGCGCGTGCCCCTACTCCGCCGCCACCCCGGCCCGCGTGAACATGTCCTCGCCGCCTTCTGCTTTCGCTGAAGCTTCCGCGGACAAAGCGCCCGCACCGTCATTCGCCGCCTTGGCGCTCTTCCTGCGGTCGAAATTGTCCCAGACTTCGCCCCAGTTCCCCCTCGTCGCGGCCTTGGAATATTCCGTCGCCCGCGTCTCGAAGAAGTTGGCGTGCTCGACGCCGTTCAGGAGCGGCGCCAGCCAGGGGAGGGGGTGCTCGTCGATCATGTAGATGGGCTGGAATCCGAGCTGCCCCAGGCGCCAGTCGGCGATGTAGCGGATGTATTTCTTGATCTCCTTGGGGGTCATTCCGGGGACCGGGCCCATCTCGAAGGCGAGGTCGATGAAGGCGTCCTCGAGGCGGACGGTCTTCTGGCAGACGTCCATGATCTCGTCGCGCACCGCCTTGGTCATGCAGTCCCGCTCCTTCACGAAGGCGTGGAACAGGCGGATGATGCCCTCGCAATGGAGGCTCTCGTCGCGCACCGACCAGCTGACGATCTGGCCCATGCCCTTCATCTTGTTGAAGCGCGGGAAGTTCATCAGCATCGCGAAGCTGGCGAAGAGCTGCAGCCCCTCGGTGAAGCCGCCGAACATGGCGAGCGTCTTGGCGATGTCCTCGTCGGTGTCGACGCCGAAGGTGGCGAGATAATCGTGCTTGTCCTTCATCTCCTTGTACTGGAGGAAGGCCGAATATTCGCTCTCGGGCATGCCGATCGTGTCGAGCAGGTGGCTGTAGGCGGCGATGTGGACCGTCTCCATGTTGGAGAAGGCGGTCAGCATCATCTTGATCTCGGTCGGCTTGAACACGCGTCCATATTTGTCGTGGTAGCAATCCTGCACCTCGACGTCGGCCTGGGTGAAGAAGCGGAAGATCTGGGTCAGGAGCGAGCGCTCGTGCTCGGTCAGCTTCTGCGCCCAGTCGCGGCAATCCTCGCCGAGCGGCACCTCTTCGGGCATCCAGTGGATCTGTTGCTGGCGCTTCCAATATTCGAACGCCCAGGGATATTCGAACGGCTTGTACTGCTTGCGGGCTTCGAGGAGGGGCATCGCGGATTCCTTAGTTGAAGCGGATCGGTTCGACGCCGGCGACGGGGACGAGCCCGAACGCGAGAGCGGCGAAGAGGAGGAAGACGAGCGGCGAGACGATCAGGACCGAGCGGCCGACCCGGCGCGCGGTCTCGGCCTTGGCGCGGTCGGCGTCGGTACGGAGCGCGAGGTCGCTGCCCTGGTTGACGAAATAGAAAGCGACGGCGACGTCGAGCACGCAGATCGCGGCGCCGATGGCGAGGAAGAGGGCGCCGCTCATATCAGCACGAACCCGCCGAGCGGGGTGAACCAGGCGAGGGCGAAGAGCAGGATCGCGGCGGCGAGCGACATATAGCCGTAGCGGCGGCCGTCGCGGGCGCGGGCGTAACCGGGCGTGCCTGGCTTGTAGCCGGCATGGTTGTAGTTCGCGCCGAGCTGGACCAGCGCGAACAGGAGGACGACGACGCCCAGCATCGTCATCGCGACGCCCGAGGTCAGAAGGGGGAAGATGCTGCCCATCGCGTGCGCTCAACAACCGGGGGGGCAAAAACCGGCGGGGGAGGGGAGAGCGGCACAGGGCCTCTTCTGATGCGGACAGGCGGAAGCCACCCGCTCGTCTCCACTCCCCCGCCAGTGCCCGCGCCGAAGGGAGTAGGCGCGGGACCCCCGCTCCCGGGGATCTCGGTCCCCTCTCCCCTCTGGGGAGAGGGTTAGGGAGAGGGGCCGGGCTGCGCGGCGAGCGCAGCGGCCGGAGGAAAGTCGCTGACTCCCCCTCTCCCCGGCCGTGGGGCGGTGGCTTGTCCCCCGGACAAGCCTTGGCCCCGCCCCACCCCCGGAGGGGAGAGGGGGCAAGGCATAGCTCATTGGCACGCGAGGCATTCGTCGTAGTCCGTGGTGGCCGCGAGCGGGATTTCCTTGAGCTCGGGCGTGTTGTCGGCCTCGACCCCGCCCGCGAAGCCGGCGCGCTGCACGCTCTTCGAGCGCAGATAATAGAGGCTTTTGATGCCGAGCTCCCAGGCGCGGTAGTGCAGCATCAGCAAATCCCATTTGTCGACGTCGGCCGGGATGAACAGGTTCAGCGACGTCGCCTGGTCGATATAGGGCGTGCGGTCGGCGGCGAGCTCGATCAGCCAGCGCTGGTCGATCTCGAAGCTGGTCTTGAACACGTCCTTTTCCTCGGGGGTGAGGAAATCCAAGTGCTGGACCGATCCGCCACGCTCGAGGATGGTCGACCAGACGCCCTCGGAGTCTTTCGACTTCTCCTGGAGGAGCTTCTGGAGATAGGGGTTCTTGATCGACCATGAGCCCGACAGGGTCTTGTGGGTGTAGATGTTGGCCGGGATCGGCTCGATGCAGGCCGAAGTGCCGCCGGCGATGATCGAGATCGACGCGGTCGGCGCGATCGCCATCTTGCAGCTGAAGCGCTCCATCACGCCCATGTCGGCCGCGTCCGGGCAGGGGCCGCGCTCGTTGGCGAGCATCATCGAGGCTTCGTCGACCTGGGCGCGGATGTGCTTGAAGATGCGCATGTTCCAGCTCTTCGCCATCGCGCCCTCGAACGGGATCGAGCGGGCCTGGAGGAAGGAGTGGAAGCCCATCACGCCGAGGCCGACCGAGCGCTCGCGCATCGCGGAATATTTGGCGCGCGCCATCTCCTCGGGCGCGCGGTCGATATAGTCGGTGAGCACGTTGTCGAGGAAGCGCATCACGTCCTCGACGAACATCTTGTCGCCGTTCCATTCGTCCCAGGTCTCGAGGTTGAGGCTGGAGAGGCAGCAGACCGCGGTGCGGTCGCGGCCGAGATGGTCGCGGCCGGTGGGGAGCGTGATCTCCGAGCAGAGGTTCGACGTCGAGACCTTGAGGCCGAGCTCGCGCTGGTGGCGCGGCATGGTCGAGTTCACCTTGTCGATGAAGATGATGTAGGGCTCGCCGGTCGCGAGCCGGGTCTCGACCAGCTTCTGGAACAGCGCGCGGGCGTCGACGGTGGCGCGCTCCGAGCCGTCCTTGGGCGAGCGCAAGGTCCATTCGGCGCCGTCGCGGACCGCCTCCATGAACGCGTCGGTGACGAGCACGCCGTGGTGGAGGTTCAGGGCCTTGCGGTTGAAGTCGCCCGAGGGCTTGCGGATCTCGAGGAACTCCTCGATCTCCGGATGCGAAATGTCGAGATAGCAGGCGGCCGAGCCGCGGCGGAGCGACCCCTGGCTGATCGCCAGCGTCAGGCTGTCCATCACCCGCACGAACGGAATGATGCCGCTGGTCTTGCCGTTGAGGCCGACCGGCTCCCCGATCCCGCGCACCGAGCCCCAATAGGTGCCGATGCCGCCGCCGCGCGCGGCCAGCCAGACATTCTCGTTCCAGGTGTCGACGATGCCCTCGAGGCTGTCCGGCACGCTGTTCAGATAGCAGGAGATGGGGAGGCCGCGGCCGGTCCCGCCGTTCGAAAGGACGGGCGTCGCCGGCATGAACCACAGCTTGGAGATATAGTCGTAGAGGCGCTGGGCGTGGGCGGCGTCGTCGGCATAGGCCGAGGCGACTCGGGCGAAGAGATCCTGATAGGATTCGTTCGGGAGGAGATAGCGGTCCTTGAGCGTGTCCTTGCCGAAATCGGTGAGCAAGGCATCGCGGCTGCGATCGACCTCGACGGCGAAGGCCTGGGGCGCGACGCTCCTGCTGTCGCCGGCGCCTTTCGGGGCGCCCGAATCGGCCTTCGCCGAACCCCCCTCGTCTCCGCTCGGGACAGGCTTTTTCGGCGCTTCGGCCGCGCTGAGGCTCACGTCGCTCGATCCCACTTCGCTGCTGCCCGACAGATCCATCATCCTACCCCTTGTTCACAATTCGTTCCAGTGGGTCTGGCCCCACCTTAGGCGCATTCGAAGGGCTGCGGCGGGCTCATTTCGGCTTGTCCCCGATATCCACAGGACAAGCCTTTCGCGCTTGCGGCCGATATGGGCATCGCAGCGTACGCCTACAACCATTAGCGTGACCCCCCTGGGAGCGCCACAATCGATAGTGCCTCAACTCGAATCGCCCGCCAAGAGGGTAAACGACTTATCCACCGCAATTTGCGGCGGGCCGAGGCTCCTGAGAGGGGCGCGGAGGGGGCGCGATGGAAACGTCATGCTGACGGAAGTCAGCAACCATGAACACAATCTCAGGAAAAATATGCGGGGCTGTGTTGATGGGTCCCGGATCAAGTCCGGGATGACGCTCACGACGCATCCGCAATATCCCCGAATCGCACTCAGCTTGCGTTCAGGCGGTGTCGCGTAGCATCTGCAGCATGAAACAGGAGTCCGTGCCGATGAAGCCCCTGCATCTGACGCTCGCCGTCGGCGGAGCGGTCGCCGTCGTGCTCGCGATCGGCGCGCTCAGCCCGGCCTTCGCCCAGCGCGGCGAGGCCGAGGCCAAGACGCCGTCCAACTGGTCCTACGAGATCCGCAACGGGCGCCGCGTGCCGCGCGGCAACCGAGTCACCCAGCCCGACGGCTCGTGGCGCGAGGAAGTGCGCGACGGGGCCTGCGTGACCGTGCGCACGATGAGCGCGGCCGGCGAATATCGCGAAACCCGCCAGTGCAATTGAGCGCCTGAGCGCTCGACAGCGGCCCTATCCCGCTTTCGGACGTGCGCGCGGGCGGGGCGGGTCCGGACGGGCTTCCGGCAGCGGCCTACAGGCGGGCAGGCCGAGACGGCTCATATCCTCGCAGCGGCGGACCTGCACGTCCTCGTTGGGCGCGATGAAGACGGCATATTGCTTGTTGTTGTCGCAGCGCGCCGTCCAGAGCGCCATTCCGCGATAGTCGCCCTGGTAGACGGGATTGGGCTCCACCCGCTTCGGGCACCGGTTTCCCGTCTGGCGAATGGCGCGGATGAGGCCGACACGGCGGAGATTGTCCGGAAGGGCCAGCAGCTCCTCGTGCGGGCGGTTGCGGATGCGGATCTGCTTCTGCTTCGCCGTCGTGTTGCTGCCCGGCGCGGAACCCATGTCGCCGCACGCGGCGAGGCCGGTGATGAGGGCCGCCGCGGCCGATGCGAGAACCAGCTGCTTCATCCTTCCCTCCCACATGGCTGCCGCCTATCCAACGGGCCGGGGCGGCCGCGGTTGCAACGCCGTTTCAGCTCACGATCCTCCATCTGTCCTGCCCGGCCGCGCGCTTCAAGGTGACTCTGCCGACGCTGCCGAACGGCGCGCCGTCGCGACGGCGGCCGTAAAGCTGGACCGGGACCGCGACCCAGAGCGCGCCGTCCTGCCGGGCCGGAAGCGTCGGCATGCCCACGGTCGCGCGGTAATGGGCGTAGGAGGCGAAGCCGGCGGCGAAACGCTCAAGCGTGTCGCCGGGGCTGGGGTCGCGGAGGCGCCAGGCGGCGGGATAGTCGCGCCGGGCGATCGCTTCGTAATATTCGGCGACGGCAGCGGCAGCCGCGCGGGACGCCTCCCGGTCCTCCGGCGACACGGCTTCGGCAGGCGTCGACGGCACTGGAGGAGGCGCCGCGGACCGGTTCGCAGGATCTTCTGCGCCGGAGCTGCAGGCCGAGACCAGGAGGAGAACGAGCCACCGCACGCGACGACAATAATATCTCGCCCCGCGCTATGACAGCACGATGAATAAGCGTTCTGGGTCAACAGTTTAGCTGATTTCTTGCATCCGAAGCCCGCCTCGCGCGTTGGCCCTGCAAGGAGACAGAGAGTGAGTCGCGCCTTCGTAAAGGAAGTGGACGACGCGCCCGAGCCGCCGCCGCCCGAACGTGTGGCGAGCGCGGCGCCGAACCTCATCACCCCCCGCGGCGCGCGGTTGATCGACGCGGCGATCGCGGAGATCGAGGCGGCTTTGGCCGGTGCCGAGGGCGACGAGGAAGCGCGCCTGCGGCGCGACCTGCGCTACTGGACGCTGCGGCGCTCGACCGCGCGGGTGGTCGAGCCGGATCCCCATCCGGCCGCCGCCGGCTTCGGCGCCCGCGTCACCATCCGCCGCGGCGTCGTGATGAGCGACGTCACGATCGTCGGCGAGGACGAGGCGGATCCGACGCACGGCCGCATCGCCTGGACGGCGCCGCTCGCGCGCGCCCTCGACGGCGCCGAAAAGGGCGACGTCGTCGAGCTCGAAGCCGGTGGCCGCCTCGAGGAGGTCCTGGTGCTCGCGGTCAGTGCGGGAGAGGACTGAGAATCGCGCGTGGCCCGTCACCCCGGGCTTGATCCGGGGTCCATGAACACGGACGTCGAGTTTCGCCGGCGGACCCTTGCGTTATGGGTGCCGGATCCAGTCCGACACGACGGAGCTCAGCAATTCTCGTATTTCCAGTTGCGGCGCTTGCCTTCGGCCATCCATTCGACGGCTTGGGCGATCCGCTTCGCGCGGGTCTCGGGTCGCTTCGCGTCGATCACCCATTCGACATATTCGCGGCGGCAGCTCGGCGGGAAGCCGTCGAAGGTCGCGCGCGCGGGGACGTTGGCGTCGAGCGCCGCGTCGAGGTCGTCGGGAGTCGCCAGCTCCGGCTTGGGCGGCTTCTTCGGGCGCGGCTTCGGCCCCTCGCCGGCGACTTCGGCCGCGCGGCGGATCAGCGCCTTGAGCTCCTCCTCGGGCGGCAGGTCGGCGACCGACGTCAGGCGGCCGAACTGCCCCATGGCGTCGCGCTCGGCCCCGGTCTCGCCGAGCACCGCGCTCGCCTGCCACAGCCCGAAGGTGGCGTGCCCCTTGAACGCGGCCATGCCGGCGAACAGCCGCCCCTTGTAGGTGAAGTGCGGCATGCTCCACTTGATCGTCTCCTCGAGCTCCGGCCCGGCCGCATGCAGGACGCGGCGGAGATGCTCCAGGATCGGCCGGGCGAAATCGGCCTGACGGGCGATATAGGCGTCGATGCGCGGGTCGCGGCTCATGGGGAGAGGATAGCAGCTCCTCCCCGGTACGGGGAGGGGACCATGTGCAGCATGGTGGAGGGCCGGCGCCACCGGCGCCGGTTTCACCGTCGCCGGCCCCTCCACCGCACTTCGTGCGGTTCCCCTCCCCGTTCCGGGGAGGAACTCGGACTCGTTCCAGCGCGGAATCGATTCGGCTCGGCGATGCGCGCGGAACGGGCGAGTCGCCCCTTCGTCGTCGCACGATTCCCTGTGGAGAATCAGCGACATGCGCGCGGCGCGGCTCAATTCGTCGATGATCGAGCGGATCTGCTACGACGAGGAGGAGGAATCGCTCAGCATCTGGTTCCGAGCCACCGGGCGCTACATCTATTACGACGTGCCCGCCTCGATCTACGAAGCCCTGAAGGCGGCCGCCTCGGCCGGACTTTTTTTCAACGAGCGGATCAAGGGCCGCTATCGCTGCGCGTTCGATCCGGAGCGGCGGCGCTTCCGGCCTCAGCGCGCCGTCTGAGCGCGGCTCCAGCCGGCGGGCGGGGGTGTGTGGAGACGTGCTTCGGGAATCAGGCGCCGCAGCTTGCGCGCGAAGCTTCTCAGGCAGACTTCGCTCTCGCCGAGCGGGCCGGGCTCGAAGGCTCGCGAGCCCATTCCCGCCTGGACGCCGGCGATGAGCGCGGTGTCCTCGGCATTGACGCGGCGGTTGATGCGCCAGTTGAGATAGCGCGCCGCCTTCGTCTCGCGCCGCCGCTCTTCCGGCATATCGGCGTCGGGCAGGGCATAGGCGATCTCGCGGATCAGGGTCTCGGTCGGGGAGACCGGCAGGAACTGCATGAAATCGACCTGGTCGGGATAGATGTCGAAAGCGACGTTGGGCCACAACTTGACGTAGAGCCAGCGGCGGCGGTGGCTCTCGGGAAGGTGCTTCGCCGGGGGTAGCAGGCGCTGGTAGGCGCGTTCGGAAAGGACGGCCGATTCGCGCTCGACCAGGTCGCCGCTCATCCTGTCGGCATGGTCTTGCGCGTCGATCCGATAGCCGCTTCCGAACAGCCGGGTGAGCCCGGGATGGGCGACCGCGACGTGCAGCCCGTCCGAATAATTGTCCGCGACATTCTTCCAGTTGACCGGCCGCGGCCGCAGCGTCACGCGGCCGATCGCCTGCAACTCCTCGAAGCGATAGGGGGCGATCTCCTCGTCATAGGGCGCGATCATCTCCGCCACGGAGGGCCCGCCGGGTTCGAGCCGGACGAACACGAAGCCGCGCCAGATTTCGAGCTCGACCCGCTTCAACCCGAACGCTGCGGGATCGAGGCCTGGATAGTCCGGCCGGTGGGGAACCCCGATCAGCCGGCCGTCGAGGCCGTAGGTCCAGGCGTGGTAGGGGCAGGTCAAGCGCTTCGCGCACCCTTCGGCGCCGGCGACGACCCGCGAGCCGCGGTGACGGCAGAGATTGTGAAAGGCGCGGATCTCGCGGTCCCCGTCGCGGACGACGACGACGCTCTCGCCCAGCCAGTCGAGCGTCCGCCAGTCCCCCGCCTCCGGAATGTCGCTCGCATGGCAGACGATCTGCCAGGACGGCCGGATGACCCGCTCCATCTCGACGGCATGGAACTCCGGGTCGCGATAGATCCAGCCGGGAAGGCCCAGCTCCGGCTCCGGGGCGGGGGCGAGATGCGAGGCGGGCATGGCGGGAGCTTGGCAAGGCGACGGCGATTTGTCACTCAGGTTCCGCCCCACGCTTCGCGCAGGGAGGAACCGGAGGTTGCCGCCATGTCCACCGAACTCGTCGCGCTCGCCTGGGGATGCGTCCTCGCTTTGGTCCACGTCTTCGCGGCGGTGCGGGTGAAGACGCGGCAATATGGCACGGCCTGGAACATGGGCGCGCGCGACGAGGCGCTGGCGCCGCCCGACCCGATCGTCGGCCGGCTCGCCCGGGCGCAGGCGAATTTCTTCGAGACCTTCCCGATCGCCATGGCGGCGATCCTGATCGTCCATGCCGCCGGGCTGGAGGATCGCTGGACCGCCATCGGCGCGCTGGTCTGGCTGGCGGCGCGCATCGTCTATTTGCCGGTCTACGCGCTCGGCATTCCCAAGCTCAGGACTCTGATCTTCCTGGTCAGCGTGGTCGGGATCGGAATGGTGCTGTGGCCGGCTCTGGCGGCGACCTTCGACTGATGCGACCGACCATGATCAGTGGGCGATCTCGACCGGGCCGATGCGGCCGACCTCCCGGCCGTTGCACAGGATGATGACCGCCCCGTATCGCGGAAGCGCCGGGAAGCGCGCCCGCACCTCCTCGGTAGTCACCGCCGCGGTGACGACGTTGCCCTGGGCCCGGATCTCGAGGTTGACGAATTGCTGCGGCGGATCGCTGCGCGTCGTCGGGCCGAGCGTCAGGACGCTCCTGTGGCCGCCCGTGGGCGTGGTCACCGTTCCGGTGACGATCAGCCCGGGCCTCTCCGTCCCGGGCATGGCGTCGACCCAGGCCCGCCAATCGCGGGTGGAACCGTAGCAGGGAGAATCGCCGCCGCCGGGGGGCGGCTCAGGCGGGGGCAGGGCCGCGCAGGCGCTTGCGAGCAGACCGACGAGCAGGAAGGGTCTCATGACCGCAGCATGGGCCGGGCGGCGGTGCGGCGCAACTCAGTGCGCGGCGCGCGATCTGGCGGACAGCCTCACGCCTTCGAAGACGAAGATCGCCAGCGCCGTCCAGATCGCGCCGAAGCAGATTGCGTGGGGGAGGGTGAAGCGCTCGCCGAAGGCGAGCACCGCGAGCAGGAACTGGAGCGAGGGGGCGATATATTGGAGGAAACCGAGCGTCGAATAAGGAAGGCGCCGGGCGGCGCCGGTGAACAGCAGCAGCGGAATGGCGGTGATCGCGCCGCCGGCGATCAGCAGGAGATCGGTCGTGCCGTCGCCGGCGAGAAAGCCACCACCGCCGCCGCGGTCGTGGAGGATGAGGATCCAGGCCAGGGCCGCAGGCGTGAGAAGAGCAGTCTCGATGGTGAGGCCTTCGATCGAATCGACCGGGGCGATCTTCCGCAGGAAGCCGTAGGTGGCGAATGAGAGCGCGAGGCTGAGGCTGATCCAGATCCCGCTGCCCGCGCCCGCGGCGAGCACCGCTACGCCGGCGGCGGCCAGGAAGACGGCGGCGACCTGCGGCCGGCTCAGCCTCTCCTTGAGCAGGAAGACGCCCATCAGGACGTTGACCAGCGGATTGAGATAGTAGCCGAGGCTGCCCTCGAGGACGTGGCCGCTGACTACCGCGTAGATCCAGATCAGCCAGTTGGCGCCGATCAGCAGCGAAGTGAGGACGAGGGTCATCGCCACGCGCGGCGTCGAGACGGCGGCGCGGATTCCGGGCCAGCGGCGCAGGAAGGTCGCAAGGATCGCCAGGAAGACCAGCGACCAGACGATCCGGTGGCAGACGATCTCGAGCGCCGAGACGTGGTCGACCGCCTTGAAGTAGAGGGGAAGGACGCCCCAGCTCAGATAGGCGCCGAGGCCGAGCAGCAGCCCGGTGCGGCGGGTTCGGTCCTCGTCCGTCATGCGGGGGCGTTAGGGTCCGGTATGAGCGGCTGCAAGCGGCTGCGCACTTGTGGCGCGGCGGCGGCGCGAATAGTCTCGCGGCCGAGAGGAGAGGGCGATGTCGCCGAGACCGATTGCGGCTCTGTTGTGCGCTGCGGCCGCGTGCGCCTGCTCGATGCCGTCGGGCGAGAGCGAGCGGCAGGAGGCGGCGAAGCAGGAGGCGGCCGAGCAGGTCAAGGCCGGCGCCGAGGGCAAGGCCGAGGAGGGGCGCCTCTCGATCCGCGCGCCCGGAATCGACATCGCCATCAACGTTCCCGACGCGATGCGAAGCCGCGCCCGGGCCGGCACCGACAGCGACGTGCTCCCGCCCGGCGCGCAGGTGAGCGGCCTCCACGTCCAGGGCAATGGCAGCGATGCCGCGGCGCGCGACAGCGTCGAGCTCCGCTTCGTCAGCGCCGAGGCGCCGGAGCAGGTCGCGGCCTGGTACCGGGACCCGGCGCGGCGCGAGGATTTCACGATCTCGAGCGCGCGGCGCGAAGACCGCGAGATCGTGCTCGGCGGCGCCAGCCAGGACGGCGGGCCGATGACGGTGCGGCTCTCGCCGGGCACCGGCGCGGGGACCGACGGCCGGCTGATCCTCGTCGACCGCGACTGAGCGGGTGGCCGAGCGGCTCGCCGATCCGGCCGAGGTCCGCGCCCACCTCGTCGCCGCCGCTCGATCGGGCCATGCGCTGACTTATTCCGAGCTGCTCGAGCGGCTCGGCTACTCCTTCTCGCGGCCGAAGATGCGGGCGCTCTGCGCGATGCTCGGCGAGGTCGACGCGGAGGCCGAGGCGCGCGGCGAGCCCGAGCTGGCCGTTTTGGTCGTGCGGCAGAGCGACGGTCTGCCTGGCCAGGGCTGGTGGGTGGCCGGCGGCGGAGAATCGCGCGGCTACAAGGGCGATTGGGAGGGAAGCGAGGCGCGGCGCTTCATCGCCCTGGTCCAGGCCGAAACCTTCGCCTTCTGGCAGTCCCGCGACGGGACGAAGCCGCGTTAACCACGAAATTCCGGTACTTTAACCATATCCGCTCACCCATTGCTCGCAGCTTTGAGGCATAGGATCGCTCCCGATGAGGAAGCCGATATGCCCAGCAGCACCGTCATGCTCTTCCGTCTGACCGCCTTGGCCGCGACGCTGACGCTCGCCGCCTGCGGCCAGGACAGCGTCGCCAACAGCGCGCTCGCGCTCAACGACGCCGATCCGGCGCTGACCAGCGCGCTCGAGGACCAGATCGCGACCGATCCCAATCTCGCGCAACAGGCGAACCGCCTCAGCGTCCGGCCGCCGGAGACCCCCACCCGCGCCGAATATCCCGTCGCGGGCGGCCCCGCGCAGGTCCGCCGCCTGTCGGGCGGGACCGCTTCCGATGCCGCGTCGCCCGGCGTCGGCGGCAGCTGCAGCGCCCGCGGCGCGGCGCCGAACTTCCGCTACGGCATGGAATGGGCGGACCGCCTGCCGGCCGCTTTCCCGCCTTATCCGGGCGGCCGCGTGACCGAGGCGGCGGGCCACGACAGCGGCGAATGCCGCGTCCGCGTCGTCACCTTCCGTACTGCCGATCCCTATCAACGCGTGATCGACTGGTACCACCAGCGCGCCGTCCAGGCTGGCTTCTCCGCCGAGCACCAGGCGCGTGGGCAGGACCACGTGCTCGGCGGCGTCAACCAGGGCAGCAACGGCGCCTATTACATCATCGTGACGCCGGTCCGCGGCGGCTCCGAAGTCGCCCTCATCGTCAATAACGGCCGTTAAAGCCTAGCCCTGGGGAGGGCAGACGGCCGGGGCACTGGCGGAGCCGGGCCCCGGCCGCTACATCGCCGCGCATGCCGCCGCGCGACGATCAGCAGGTCCGCCAGTTCAAGGTCGCGCCCGACGACGACGGCATCCGGCTCGACCGCTGGTTCAGGCGCAACCTGCCCGATGCGAGCTTCAACCTGGTCTCGCGCTGGGCGCGGACAGGGCAGCTCAGGGTCGACGGCAAGCGCGCCGCGCCTGGCGACCGGATCGAGGCGGGACAGACGATCCGCGTGCCTCCGGCAGAGCCGCCGGCGTCGGGTCCCCGCAGGACGGTGGAGCGGCGCGAGCTCAGCGCGGACGAGGAGGCCTTCGTCCGCGAGATGGTGATCCACGAGGACCCGCAGGCCTATGTGCTCAACAAACCGCCGGGCCTCGCCACCCAGGGCGGGACGAAGACGGTGCAGCATCTCGACGGACTGCTCGACGGGCTCGGCGACGAAAGGGGGCGGCCGAAGCTCGTCCACCGGCTCGACAAGGACACGTCGGGCGCGCTTCTCGTCGCCCGCACGGCGCGGGCCGCGGCCGCTTTCTCGAAGAGCTTTTCAAGCCGGACGGCACGCAAGGTCTATTGGGCTGTGGTGGTGGGCGTGCCCAAGGTCGAGGATGGGCTGATCGATCTGCCCCTCGCCAAGCAGCCGGGGACCGGCGGCGAGAAGATGCATGTCGACGAGGGCGACAACGGACTGCCGTCGCGCACGCGCTACCGCGTGATCGAGCGCGCGGGGAACCGCGCGGCCTGGGTCGAGCTGCAGCCGCTGACCGGGCGCACCCACCAGCTCAGGGTCCACATGGCGGCGATCGGGCATCCGATCGTGGGCGACGGCAAATATGCCGGGCAGGAGGCCTTCCTGACCGGATCGATCAGCCGCAAGCTCCATCTCCACGCCCGCCGGATCCGCATCGACCATCCCGACGGCGGGAGGATCGACGTCACCGCCGAGCTGCCGCCGCATTTCGCGGAGACGATGGCCAATCTCGGCTTCGATCCCGCGCTCGGCGACCTCCCGCTGGACGAGCCGAAGAAGGCGCCGAAGCGCGATCCGGCAGCGGCCGCCGCCAAGGAGCGGCGGCAGGCGCGGCGCGGCGAGCGCCGGTCGCGCGGTCAGCGCTGATGCACCCGAACCGCAAGTTCCACATCGCCGGGCGCGATGAAATGGCGGCTCTGGTGCGGGAGCTCGGCTTCGGCATCCTGGTCGTGCAGACCGAGGCCGGGCTCCGCGCGGTGCACGTGCCGGTGTCGCTCGACGCGGAGCGGCTGCGGTTCCACGTCTCGAAGGGAAACCAGGTTCATGCGGCGCTGGCGGCGGGCTGCGACGCCTTGTTCGTGGTCAATGGCCCCCATGCCTATGTCAGCCCGGAGGATTACGGGCTCGAGGATCGGGTGCCGACCTGGAGCTATGTCGCCGTGGAGATCAACGGCCGCGTGCACCCGCTTGGCGAGGATGCGCTGGTGCGGCTGCTCGACGACCTGTCCGCGGAGCGCGAGGCGCGGCTGGCGCCGAAGCGGCCCTGGACCCGCGACAAGATGTCGCCGGGGCGCTTCGAGGGCCTGCTGAAAGCGATCGCCGGCTTCGAAATGGCGATCTCGGAGTGGCGGGGCACGAAAAAGATCGATCAGGACAAGCCGGCCGAGGTCCGCGCGCGCATCGCCGCGGCGCTGGCCGACCGTGGCGAAAACGAAATGGCCGCACTCGTCGGGGCCGGCGGGGGACATCCAGGGCCCGATAATCGTTGAACCGCGGCCCACCTGTCCGCAAAGGCGAGCACATGACCCCAGACGAAGACAGTTTGTGGCGCAACCGCTTCATCTTCCTCAACCTGGTGCGGATCGGGGGCACCGTTTTGGTGCTGTTCGCGCTGGCCCTGTGGCAGAGCGACCTGATCGTGGAGGGCGGGACCCCGATCGGCTTCCCGCTGGCGCTGATCGGACTGGCGATCAGCTTCCTCGGGCCGAGGTGGCTTGCGCGCAAGTGGGTCCGCGGCAGCCGATGAAGCGCTTCTATCGCAAGGCGGCCGTCCGGCGCGCGCCGGACGGCGGCGAACTGCTGCTCGACGGGCGCCCGGTGAAGACTCCGGCGCGCCGGACGCTGGCGCTGCCGACCGCGGCGCTCGCGGAAGCGCTTGCCGCCGAATGGAACGCACAGGGCGACAAGATGGAGCCGCGGACCATGCCGCTGACCGGCCTCGCCAATGCCGCGATCGACCGTGTCGAGCCCGACAAGGAGGCGTTCGCGGCGAGCCTGGCGCAATATGGCGACAGCGACCTGCTCTGCTACCGCGCGGATGGCCCGGCGAGCCTCGTTCACCGCCAGACGACATACTGGGACCCGATCCTCGCCTGGGCACGGCGGCGCTACGACGTCGATTTCGAGATCGTGACCGGGATCATCCACCGCCCCCAGCCGTCCGCCACGCTGGCCCGTCTCACCCACGCGGTCCTCGCGCGCGACGCCTTTGCGCTGGCGGCCTTATCGCCATTGGTCACGATCTCGGGCTCGTTGCTGATCGCCCTCGCGCTCGCAGAGGAAGCGATCGACTTTGAAGCCGCCTGGTCGGCAGCCACGCTCGACGAGTCCTGGCAGGCGGAGCAATGGGGCGCCGACGAGGAGGCGACCGCCCGCCTCGGCGCCCGCCGCGCCGAGTTCGAAGCCGCGGACCGCTTCCTCAGGCTGCTCGGCCACTGAATTCCTCCCACGAGCTTCGCTCGCAGGGAGGAACTTATGCGTCCGCGCGGGTCTCGGCCGGCGGGGCGTCGTCGTCGCGGCGATAAGCGGGCGCGGGCAGGAACCAGCGCGTCACCACCAGTCCGGCGAGGATCAGCCCCGTGGTCTCGGCGATGAAGGAATAGACCCAATAGCCCCAGCCGAAATGGTTGAAGATCGGCTGGGCGAGGATCGTCCACATCGTGATTCCGATCGAGACGAAGATGACCAGCCGCGCGCGCTCGCCGTAGCGGCGCGTTCCTGAGAGCACGGCCAGGCCGAGGGCGAGCAGGACGCCGGAGACGATCGCCATGACGAAACCGGGCAGGATCATGCTCATGTCATCCGGCGAGTAGCCGGACGTGTTGTAGTGGACGACGGCGATCGGACCCCGGCTGTAGGCCGCTCCCCCCTGCGGCGTCGTCATATTGGGGATGATGTAGGCACCCGTACCGGTTTGCGTCAGGTTTTGGGCCATGGAGAGCTGGACGGCGGCGCTCTGCGGATCTCCTGCGGTCTTGTAGGCGAACTCGCCGAGCGGGGTCGCCCAGAAGACGAAGCCGACGACGAACAGGATGATGCCGGCGACGATGCCGCCGAGTAATGTGCGTCCGGTGCTGAGCATGATGCGCCTCCCCCCTGAGGGGTGGGAGATTAGCGCTTATGCTACGCGGCTAAAAGCCCCTCCCCTTGAGGGATGAGCCGCCGCTAAGGCTGCTTCCGGGGGAAGCAGCCAGGCGGCTCATGGATTTGGGGAGGGTGAGTCTGACGTGAAAGCGCTGCCCATGTGACGAGTCCACCCCCACCCTAACCCTCCCCCCTCGAGGGGGAGGGGACAGGCGGAGCGCGTCCCTACCCGATCAGCCCCCGGACGAAATCGTGGAGGAAGACGCGGCGGGTGGCCTTGAGCCGCTCGGCCTTGAGGATGTTGTGGACCAGCTCGCGGCATTTCTCCGCGTCGTTGTTGATCAGCACATAATCATATTCTGCCCAGTGGCTGATCTCGGACGCGGCTCGGTCCATGCGCTGGCGGATGACATCGTCCGGATCGGTGCCGCGGGCGGTGAGGCGGCGCTCGAGCTCGTCCATCGAGGGCGGCAGGATGAAGACGCGCACGATGTCCGGATCGACCTGCTTCAATTGCTGCGTGCCCTGCCAGTCGATGTCGAGAAGGACGTCGCGGTGCGCCTCGATCACCTTCAGCACCTCGCTCTTCAACGTGCCGTAGCGGTGGCCGAACACATAGGCCCATTCGAGGAACTCGCCGTTGGCGACCATCCGATCGAACCCGGCGTCGTCGACGAAATGGTAATGGACGCCGTCTTCCTCGCCGGGGCGGATCGGGCGGGTCGTGGCCGAGATCGACATGGCGATGCCGTCGTCGCTCGCGAGCAGCATCCGGGCGATCGTCGACTTGCCCGCGCCGCTGGGGCTGGAAAGGACGAAGAGCAGGCCCCTGCGCTTGAATGCCGCTGCGATTTCCATGGGCGCCATTGGCTTGGCGGCGCACGGTGCGTCAAGGGCAGACGTTCGCGGAAAAGCTGCTAGGCTGGAGCGGATGGGGCGGCATGTGGCGTTGCTGAGGGCGGTCAATGTCGGCGGGCGCAAGCTGCCGATGGCGGAGCTGCGCGCGCTGTGCGGCGAACTCGGCTGGACCGAGGTGGCCACCTATATCCAGAGCGGCAACGTTGTCTTTTCGGCGACGGGGCGGGACACCGACCTAGAAGCGGCGCTGGAGCGGGCGATCGCCAAGCGTTTCGGGTTCGACGTTCCCGTCATGGTCCGCAATGGCCGCGAGTGGGGGGGCTATGCGAAGGCCAATCCGTTTCCGGAGGTCGCGGCGAAGGAGCCGAACCGCCTGATGCTGCTCCTTTCGAAGCGGCCGCCGGCGGCGGGCGCGGAGGAGGGAATCTCCGCAAAGGCGGCTGCCGGCGAGCAGGTGCGGCGCGCCGGCGACGCGCTGTGGATCCACTATCCGCAGGGCGCCGGGACGTCCAGGCTGACGCCGGCGCTGATCGACCGCGCCGTCGGCTCGCCGACCACGGCGCGCAATTACAATAGTGTCCTGAAGATCGAGGAGATGCTGTGACCCGCGCCCCGCTGATTCCCCGTCCCTACTGGATCGCGGCCTTCGCGATGGTCGCAATCATGGCCGCGATTCTCCTGTGGATGGGACGCGTCCCGATCTGCACCTGCGGCACGGTGAAGCTTTGGGTCGGCACGGTGCACGGGCCCGACAACAGCCAGCATCTCGCCGACTGGTACACGCCGAGCCACATCATCCACGGCTTCCTCTTCTATCTGCTCGGCTGGGCGGTGCTGCGCCGCAACCCGCCCGGCGACCGGCTGATCGGCGCGGTGCTGATCGAGGCGGGATGGGAACTGCTCGAGAACAGCCCCACGATCATCGACCGCTATCGCGAGGCGACGATGGCGCTCGGCTACACCGGCGATGCGGTCATCAATTCCGTTTTCGACGTGCTGTCGATGATCCTAGGCTTCGGCATCGCGCGCCGGGTGCCGATATGGGCGACGGCGGTCCTGGCGGTCGGCTTCGAGCTGCTGACGCTGGCGCTGATCCGCGACAATCTGACGCTCAACGTCCTCATGCTGATCGCGCCGAACGATTCGATCAGGGCGTGGCAGGCGGGCGGCTAGTTCCTCCCCGGAACGGGGAGGGGGACCGCACGAAGTGCGGTGGAGGGGCTGAGCCCGAAGGGCGAAGTCTGACCCTCCGCTTCGCTGCGGGCCCCTCCACCATGCTTCGCATGGTCCCCCTCCCCGTTTCGGGGAGGAGTCTTCAGCCGCCCGCCAGGCCCTCGATGACCTTGCCGGTGCCGCCGCAGACGGGACATTCGCTGCCGTCGGCGTGGCGGCCCTTGCCGTTGCAATGGGGGCAGAGATTCTCGCCGGTGCCGGGCGTGCCGGGCGCAGCCTCGTCGCCCGGATTGAGGTGTTCATCGCGCATGGCGTACCAACCGTGCGGCTAGCAGACGGTTCCGGAGCGGAACCCGCCCGCATGGCGGCGGTTCAGCGTCCACCCGGGAGGAATGACATGATCGTCCGCGCCTTTATTCTCGCGACCCTCCTGCTCGCCGCGGCTCCGGCCCGGGCGGACGAGGTTTTCGTCGGGCTTTACGCGCACGACATCGACTCGCCGCTCAACCTGCGCGGCTTCGGCGAGGGCGTCGATGTCCAGCTCGGCTGGCGCGGCGACCGGGTGCGGGGGCTAAGCGTCGTCGGGGCGCCTTCGCCTTATGCCTTCGTGGCGGCGAACAGCGCCGGGGACGCGCATTATGCGGCGGCCGGGCTGAGCTGGAAGATCGGCGCGCCCGTCTATGTCCGGCCGGGGATCGGCCTCGCCGTCCACACCGCGCCCTCCTTCGACCGGCGCCCGGTCCGTTCGCTCGGCTCGCGCATCCTGATCCAACCCGAGCTGGCGGTGGGCGTCGACGTGGGCGAGCGTGCGTCGATCGAGGCGAGCTGGATCCATATCAGCCACTCCACCCTGTTCGATCCGCACAATCCGGGCATGGACAATGTCGGATTGAGGCTGAACTACCGCTTCTGAAATCGCCGGGGCGATGTTAGATTTCGCGGCATGAAGCTCGCATTCGCCCTCGCCGGGTTCGCCGCGGCCGCCGCTCTCCTCCCCGGCGCCGCCGAGGCCCGCGCGGCACGCTGCGTTGTCGTCAGCAACGGCATGCCGACCTATCGCGGTCCCTGCAACTTCACGCCGGAGCGCGGCGGCACGTTCCACATCGCGCCGCCTCCGGGCCGGGAGTTTCCAGGCGGTCAGACCGGGATCAGCGTCGAGGTCGTCGAGCCCGGCGTCGCCGAGGTATACGGCCTCACACCGCGCGGCCCCGCCTCGCGCTGGGGCACCGCGGTCCGCTCCCGCCGCGACCGCGCCTGCTGGAACGGCCCCGATTTCTCGGTCTGCGCTTACTGAAGCTCAGCGCCCCAGCATCTGCTCGGGCCTGACCACGCGGTCGAAGGTCGCTTCGTCGACCAGGCCGAGGGCGAGGCCGGCTTCCTTCAGCGTCAGGCCCTGCTCGTGGGCGTGCTTGGCGATCTTGGCGGCATTGTCGTAGCCGATCTCCGGGGCGAGCGCGGTGACCAGCATCAGCGAGCGGTTCATGAGGTCGGCGATGCGCCGCTCGTCGGGCTCGATTCCGTCGAGGGTGCGGGCGGTAAAGCTCTCCATGCCGGTGGCGAGGAGGTCGATCGAGCGCAGCACGTTGGCGCCGATCAGCGGCTTGAACACATTGAGCTCGAGATGGCCCTGGAGGCCGCCGACGGTGACGGCGACATGGTTGCCCATCACCTGCGCCGCGACCATCGTCAGCATCTCGGCCTGGGTCGGGTTGACCTTGCCGGGCATGATCGAGCTGCCGGGCTCGTTCTCGGGAAGCTTCAGCTCGCCGAGGCCGCAGCGCGGGCCGGAGCCGAGCAGGCGGATGTCGTTGGCGATCTTGGACAGTGAGACCGCGAGCACGTTCAGCGCCCCCGACAGCTCGACCAGGGTATCGTGGCTCGCCAGCGCCTCGAACTTGTTCGGCGCGGTCTCGAACGGGATGCGGGTGAGCCTTGCGAGCTCGCTTGCGATCGCCGCGCCGAAGCCCTTGGGCGCATTGAGCCCGGTGCCGACCGCGGTTCCGCCCTGGGCGAGCAGATGGAGTCGGGGCAGCACCGCCTGGACGCGCGCCGTCCCCATCTCGATCTGCGCGGCATAGCCTGAAAATTCCTGGCCGAGCGTGAGCGGCGTGGCGTCCTGGAGGTGGGTCCGGCCGATCTTGACGATATGGTCCCAGGCCTCGGCCAAAGCGGCGAGCCGGCGATGGAGCGTCTGCATGGCCGGCATCAGCCGCTGCTGGACGGCGCGGGCTGCGGCGACGTGCAGCGCGGTCGGAAAGCTGTCGTTCGAGCTCTGGCCCATGTTGACATGGTCGTTGGGGTGGACCGGGCTCTTCCCCCCGCGCTTGCCGGTCAGGATCTCGTTGGCGCGGCCGGCGATCACCTCGTTGGCGTTCATGTTGGACTGGGTGCCGGAGCCGGTCTGCCAGATGACGAGCGGGAACTGGTCGTCGAGCAGGCCTTCGGCGACCTCGCCGGCCGCCGCCTGGATCGCTTCGCCCAGTTCGGCGTCGAGACCTCCCGATTTCGCGTTCACCCGCGCCGCCGCCTGCTTCACGAAGCCCAGAGCGTGGACGATCTCGCACGGCATCTGCTCGCGCTGGCCGAACGGGAAATTCTCGATTGAGCGCTGGGTCTGCGCTCCCCAGAAGCAGTCGGCTGGGACCGCGATCGGGCCGAAGCTGTCCGACTCGCTGCGCGTGTTTCCGTAGGAGTCCATGGGTTTCACCTCGTCATGCCGGACTTGATCGGGCATCCATCTTGCCGCGCTCGCTTGGAAGAAGGTGGACCCCGGATCAAGTCCGGGGCGACGGTGCGGCAGTGCTGCCGTCACTTCTTCCGGCTGAAGTCGACCGAGACCACGTTGGAGCCGTCGTCGACCGGCTCCACGCGCGGCGGGTCGTTTTCGGCCGCGTCGTGCGGCTGCGGCTCGCCTTCTTCGACCTGCGCCTGGAACTGAAGAGCGAAATTGACCGCGGGATCGACGAAGCCGGTGATCGCCGCGAAGGGGATGACGAGCTTGGCCGGCGCCTGGTTGAAGGAGAGACCGACCTCGAAGCCGTCGTCGCGGACCTTGAGGTCCCAGAAGCGGTTCTGGATGACGATCGTCATTTCGTCCGGAAAGCGTTCGGCGAGGTGCTTCGGTATCTCCACCGCGGGCGCGGCGGTCTTGAAGGTGATGTAGAAATGATGGTCGCCGGGGAGGCCGGTCGCCTCGACCTCGCCGAGGACGCGCCCGACCACCGCGCGCAGCGCCTCCTGGACGATCTCATCATAAGGGATCAGGCTGTCGGGGGCGTCGTCGCTCATCCCCTCCTCTGGTAACGCGCGGCGGGGACGGGTCAAGCGCGTTGCGCCCCCGGCCCGGGCGCGGCATCACGGGTGCGAGGAGAGGAACATGCCGATCGACGCGACTCTGCCTTATGACGACGACAACATCTTCGCCCGGATCCTGCGCGGCGAGATACCGTGCCGGAAGGTCGACGAGGACGAGCACGCGTTCGCCTTCCACGACATCAATCCGGCGGCGCCGGTTCACGTGCTTGTGATTCCGAAGGGCCGTTACGTGTCGTGGGACGATTTCTCGGCAAACGCTTCCGAGGCCGAGATCGCGGGCTTCGTCCGCGCCGTCGGCCGCGTCGCGCGCGAGCAGGGGCTGGTCGCGGCGGGCTACCGGCTGCTCGCGAACGTGGGGAGCGATGCCGGCCAGGAAGTTCCCCATCTTCACGTCCACCTGTTCGGTGGACGGCCGCTCGGGCCGATGCTGGCGCGCTGAGCCTTTTTGCGCTTGCGGGCCGGTGATTAACGACTAGGCTCCCGCGCCACGTAGAACAGGGAAAGGGCGATCCGGATGGCGAGTGCACCGCGAAGAGGTCTGCTTCAGCGCATCATGCTGCGCAAGACGGTGGCCCAGGTTCAGCGGGAAACGGAAACCAGCGAGCTCAAGCGGTCCCTCGGACCCTGGAACCTCGTCTTCCTCGGCATCGGCTGCATCATCGGCGCCGGCATCTTCGTGCGGACCGGCAATGCCGCGGCCCTGCACGCCGGCCCCGCGGTCCTGCTCTCGTTCGTCGTCGCGGGCATCGTCTGCGCCTTCGCCGGCCTCTGCTATGCCGAATTGTCCTCGACGCTGCCGGTCTCGGGCTCGGCCTACACCTATTCCTACACCACGCTGGGCGAGTTCGCCGCCTGGGTGATGGGCGCGCTCCTCCTGCTCGAATACGGCTTGGCCGCCTCGGTCGTTTCGGTCGGCTGGTCGGGCTACGTGGTCAGCCTTCTCGCCGACATGGGCGTCCACGTGCCGCCGCAACTGACCGGACCCGCGGGCTATCCGAAGGTGCTGGCCGACGGCACGACGATCACCACGGTCTTCAATCTGCCGGCCTTCCTCGTTTGCGCGGTGCTGGCAGGTTTGCTCTGCCTCGGCGTCTCCGAATCGGCCAAGGTCAACAACGTCATCGTCGCGATCAAGGTCGCGGTGCTGACCGCTTTCATCCTCGTCGGCGGCTTCATCATCCTTTCGAACTGGAGCACGTTCGCGCCCAACTGGGATCCCTTCATCCCCGAGCCGACCGGACGAGACGGAGAGTTCGGCGTAAGCGGCATCCTTCGCGCCGCGTCGATCGTGTTCTTCGCTTATATCGGTTTCGAAGCGGTCTCGACCGCAGCCCAGGAGGCGAAGAACCCGGCCAAGGACATGCCTTTCGGCATCATCGGTTCGCTGATTGCCTGCACGGTGATCTACATCCTGGTGTCGATCGTCCTGACGCTGATCGTCCCCTACAACCAGCTCAACGTGCCGGATCCGGTCGCGGTCGCCGTCGACGCCTTCGGGCCGCAATGGGCATGGTTCGCCTCGACCATCAAGGTCGGCGCGATCATCGGCCTGACCTCGGTCATCCTGGTGCTGATGTACGGCCAGACGCGCATCTTCTACACGATGGCGCGCGACGGGCTGCTTCCCAAGGTGTTCTCGCGGGTCCATCCGAAGTTCCGCACGCCCTGGGTCAACACCCTCGTCGTCGGCCTCGCCGTCGCGGTCGCCGGAGGCTTCTTCGACATCAACTTCCTGGGAGATGCGACCTCGGTCGGCACGCTTGCTGCCTTCGCGATCGTGTGCCTGACGGTGATCTGGCTGCGGCGCACGCACCCGGCGATCCCGCGCGGCTATCGTGTGCCGCTCTATCCGGTCGTCCCCGCGTTGGGCATCCTGACCTGCGTCTGGCTGATCAGCACCGTGCCGGCGCACGTCCTCATCTTCTTCGGCTGGTACGTGCTCGGGGCGGTCGTCCTCTATTTCGTCTACGGCATGCACAATTCCGAGCTCGCCAAAGGCCATGACGTCATGGCCGACGACGAGATGCCGATGTTCCCGGAGGATGCGCCGCTCGGACCAGACGGCAAGCCGGTCATCCGGCCCTGAGCGGCCCGACGCGCCCGGAAAACAGGGAAGGGGAGGCGCTGCCTCCCCTTTTCTTTGTCGGCTAGCCGGAGACGGCGAGCAGCGCCTCGCGGATGCAGCGCATGTCGGCGCGGAAGGAAGCTTCGAGCGCGGCGTCGTCCAGGCCGGCGCGCGCGAGCACGTGCGGCATCGAGAGCGCGATGCGAAGCGTCGCGCCCCAGCTGCCGTCGGGCAGCTTCACGCATTTGACCGGCTGGCCGAGGCGGACGCCGTGGGCGAGCAGCGCCTTGTGCCAGCGGGTCGCATCCTCGAACGTCGCCGCGCCGCCGCCGAGGCCGGTGAGGTCGAGGGTCGACAAGGTGCGCATCTCGATCGGGTGGGTTTCGGCCTCCTCGCTCTCGCCGGGCGGATAGGGGGCGACGCGGCGGGCGGCGGTGAGTTCGATGATCTCGGAACGGACCGCGGCGTGGAAGCAGAGGACGACCCGCTCCACCGTCTCGGGCGGCAGGAGCTGGAAGCGCTCGAGCTCGAAGATCGCGGCCTCGAGACGGAGGAGCAGCCCCGGATTGGCGCTCTCCGGGAGCTGCTCGGCGCCGGGCCAGCCGGCGGGCCATTCGGCCCGGGCGAAGATCGTCGCGAGCCCTTCCGGAAGCCGCGGCGCCGGGTCCGCCAGCGCCGCGGGAACCAGGGCGAAGCCGCTGAAAGGGGGGCCGCCCATGAACTTCGAACCGGTGACGAAGACGATCGCGCCGCGGCCGAGATAGTCGGCGATGGCGTCGGCGGTTATCCGCGCCTGACAGGCATCGACGAGGACGGTCGCGGCATCGCCGTGGCGCGCGGAGAGCGCGTCGAGATGGTCGAGCGAGGGCAGGATGAGTCCGGTCTTCGATCCGTGGACGGCGTGGACGAGGACGTGGCGGCCGGCGGCGCGTGCGCCGACGATCGCCGAGTCCATCCGCTCCGCGATTTCGGCCGACGGACGCGGCCGCCCCTGAGGATCGCGGACCGGGATGTCGATCATCTCGACGCGGGTGTCGCCGAAGCCGGGCACCGGCTCGCCCGGACTCACCTTCACGCCGAGCGCGGTCTCCTCGGCGAAATAGCGTCCATAGGCCGAGTGGATGCAGCCGCTGCCGACCTCGTCGGCCCCGAGCAGGATGTTGTGCGTCCCCTCCGCCCCGCGGCCCTCCACCGCGGCCAGGCCGACATATTCGAGGTCGGTGCCGGAAGGGGAGAAGACGATCGCCACGTCCTCCGCCAACGAATAGGCTCTGCGGATCCGCGCGCGCATCACTTCGAGCCGCTCGGCATAGGCGCCGCCGTCAAGGCCGCCGCCGAGCTCCCCGAGGACCGCCCCGACATGCGCGAACGCGGCGGTCGAAACGTCGTTGGCGGTTGAGGACGCGTAGGCGATGACTTCGCTCGGCCGCGGCGCGCTATAATAGCGGTTGAGGCCGGTGGACGGGTCGAGCACGATGCGGGCGTCGCCGCCCTCGGTCATGATTTGAGTTGCGGCCGCATCGGAAAGCTTGTGGTACGCGCTCACGGGCCTCGCTCTTGGCTCGACGCGGCCGGGAGATTATGGCCGCCTGCGCTCTCCCCCTGAAAGGCGAAGTTGTCCGTGTCAAACATCCGCCCGCTCGTCATTCCCGAAGAGGCCAAGGAGCGGCTGCGCATCCTGTTCATCGCCAAGCACGCGCTTTGGGATGCGGGGCTTCATCCGGAGGACGGAAACCATGCGCTGTATCATGTCGAGGTGCGGGAGATCCTGAAGGGGCTGGGGCTGAAGCAACTCAGCCTCGCCAACCGCTACGATGTGCTGTTCGACAAGCCGGAGGTCGATTTCGTGTTCCCGCTGCTCAATCGCGGAGGGTTCCTCAACAGCGAGATGATGCTTCCCCTGTTGTGCACGCGCGTGGGCCTGCCCTTCCTCGGCGCCTCGCCGATCCTGCGCGGCATGGCCGACGACAAGCACCTCACCAAGATGGCCGCGCACGCCCGCGGCATCCCGACCGCGCCTTGGGCGATCTATCGCCGCGGCGCGCCGGTGACGGCGGACAAATGCCCGGCCGGAGAGCGGCTGGTGATCAAACCCAATGCGAGTTCGGCGAGCTGGGGCGTCCAGGACGCGCGCGATTGGGCGGGAGTGGAGGCCGCGGTCGCCGACATCCACTCGCAGGGCCACGACGCGATCGTCGAGCCCTTCCTCAACGGCAGCGACGTCGAGGTGCCGGTCATCACCATCGAGGGCGAGCCGGTGGTGATGCCGATGATGCTGTTCGAGCAGGCCGATCCCACCCATCTTCGCACCTATTACGAGAAGCGCGACCTGGTCGACCGTGCGAGCAAATACCGGTTGGTGCCCTTCGACGGCGCCGATCTGATGCCGACCATCGCCGATCATACCCGGAGGATGGCTGACGAATTCAGGCCGTTCGACTACGGCCGGTTCGAGTTCCGCGTCGATCTCGAGACCGGAACCGTCAACTTCCTCGAGGTCAACCTCCAGGCCAATCTTTGGTCGCAGAAGGTCTACGGCCGCTCCGCCGAGCTCGCCGGCCTGTCGCAGGCGCAGCTGATCGAGACGATCCTCGCCGAGAGCTTGGCGCGACATGGCCTCCTCTGAGCGCGGCTTTACCGCGATCGTCCTCGCCGCCCAACGCGGCGGGCGGCTCGATCCGCTGGCCGATCGCTTTGGGGTCACTCACAAATGCCTGGTGCCGATCGTCGGCAAGCCGCTGCTCGAATGGGTCCTGCGGGCGCTGGTCGAGGTGCCCGGCCTCAGGCGCATCCACATCAGCATTGAGAAGGAGGCGGTCGAGGCCGCTCGCGCGGTCGCGGGCGCGAAAGGTCAGCTGGGCGTACCAGTCGATTTCGTGCCCTCGGCGCCGACCCTCACCGACAGCGTCTATGCCGCGGCACACGGCATCGACGGGCCCATCCTCGTCACCACCGCCGATAATGTCCTGCTGTCGCCGGACGTCGCCGCGGAAGCGGTGGCAAAGATGCACGACGGCGCGGAAGGGGTCCTGGTGGTCGCCACCCGCGAGGCCGTCCTCGCGGCGCACCCCGAGGGGCAGCGCCGCTTCTACAAATTGCGCGGCGGTGCTTATTCCAATTGCAACCTCTACGGAATCCACGGGGCGCGCGCGCTGAAAGTCGCCGAGGCCTTCCGCAGCGGCGGCCAGTTCGCCAAGAACCCGAAGCGGCTCG
This sequence comes from Allosphingosinicella sp., assembly GCA_035628635.1. Taxonomy (GTDB): domain Bacteria; phylum Pseudomonadota; class Alphaproteobacteria; order Sphingomonadales; family Sphingomonadaceae; genus Allosphingosinicella. The sequence goes on along the minus strand of DASPJJ010000009.1, from coordinate 24,375 downwards.
CCGAGACGTTCGGCCTGCTAAACCTGCTTCTCGTGCGCTTCGGGCTGGTGACGCTCGACTGGGCCGTCCGTCGCATGGCGCGGCGCTTCGGGATCCACGCCGAGCCCCTGGTGGTGCACGACGGCAGCCAGGCGATCGACGTCGACAATGCCCGGACCTACGATATCGCCAGGGAGCTTCTCGAACGGCGGCGGCGCCAAGGGCATTGAGCCGGCTCGCCCCACGCTCTATCGGACGGCGCGAAAGAAGGATGGAAGATGGCCGAATTCGCGCTCCCCAAGAACAGCAGGATCCAGGGCAGGGGCCGCGAGCATAAGGCGCCCGCCGGCGCGAAGCGGGTCAAGAGCTTCCGAATCTACCGCTACGATCCCGACAGCGGCGAGAATCCGCGCTACGACCATTTCGAACTGGACCTCGATGATACCGGCCCGATGGTCCTCGACGCCCTCCTCAAGATCAAGAACGAGGTCGACCCGACCTTGACCTTCCGCCGCTCCTGCCGGGAGGGGATCTGCGGCTCCTGCTCGATGAACATCGCCGGCCGCAACGGCCTCGCCTGCACGACCGCGATCGAGGACTATAAAGGCGAGATCAGGATCACGCCGCTGCCGCACATGGATGTGATCAAGGACCTCGTCCCGGACTTCACCCATTTCTTCTCCCAATATGCCTCGATCCGGCCGTGGCTGCAGACCGAGGCGGCGCCGCCCGACGGCAAGGAAAGGCTGCAGTCGCCGGAGGAGCGGGCGAAGCTCGACGGCCTCTACGAGTGCATCCTGTGCGCCTGCTGCTCCTCATCCTGCCCGAGCTATTGGTGGAATTCCGACCGCTTCCTCGGCCCGGCGATCCTGCTCCAGGCCTATCGCTTCCTTGCCGACAGCCGCGATGAGGCGACCGAGCAGCGCCTCGACGAGCTCGAGGACCCGTTCCGCCTCTACCGCTGCCACACGATCATGAACTGCGCCAACGTCTGCCCCAAGGGCCTGAACCCCGCCAAGGCCATCGCCGAGACCAAGAAGCTGCTCGTGGAGCGCGCGATCTGACGCGCACGCTTCATCCCCGTATCCGCCACGAGCCCGATCCGGACCATCCCGGCTGGTGGAGCTGGGAGATCGAGGAAGAGGATCGGTTCAATTCGACGATCGGCAAGCTTCTCGTACGGGGCGAAGGCGAGGGCCTCGCCCGGTGCCGGATGTTCCCGGGCGTTGCGCAGAGCAATCTCGGCAACGTCGCCCATGGCGGGGCGATCCTCACCTTCATCGACATGGCGATGTTCGCCGGAGGGCACCTCGCCGGGGCCGATATCGCTTATTCGGTGACGCTCGACCTTTCGGCCCAGTTCCTCGCGCCGGCCCGGCTCGGGGAGCCGCTCGACGCGACGGTCGAGCTGCTTCGCGAGACTAAGCGCCTCGCCTTCATGCGCGGCCTCGTCGTCCAGGGCGAGAACAACGTCGCAGCCTGGTCCGGCACGCTGAGGAAGGGGCTGAAGCTCGCGTGACTGCGGTGGCCGAGCGCTACGACGCCCTGCTCGCGGCCGGCGAGCTACGGCCGGACGAAGATCAGAAGCGGGCGGTGGCGGTGCTCGATCGCCTCGCCGCGGAGCTCCGGCAGAAGCCGAAAGGGCGTTTCCTCGCGCGTCTGTTCGGAAGTAACGGACCGGCGCAAAGGGGCGTCTATCTCTGGGGCGGGGTCGGACGCGGCAAGTCGATGCTGATGGACCTCGCCTTTTCCGCGATCGAGGCCGAGCCGAAGCGGCGGGTCCATTTCCACGAGTTCATGCTCGAGGTGCACGAGCGGCTGCGCGCGGAGCGGATGAAGGAGGAGGGGGACCCGATACCGCCGGTGGCGCGCGCGATCGCGGCGGAGGCGCGGCTGCTCGCCTTCGACGAGATGGTGATCAACAACACCGCCGACGCGATGATCCTGTCGCGCCTGTTCTCGCGGCTGCTCGAAGAAGGGGTGACGGTCATCACCACGTCCAACCGGCCCCCCGGCGACCTCTATCAGGGCGGCCTCAACCGCCAATTGTTCCTGCCGTTCATCGACCTGATCGAGCGCGAGCTGGAAGTGGTGCCGCTCAACGGTCCGACCGATTACCGGCTCGAGCGGCTTGGCGGCTTCCCCACCTGGCACGTCCCCAACGGGCCGGCGGCGACGCAGGCGCTGAGCGCAGCCTTCTTCCGCCTCACCGACTACCCGCCGGAGGACAAAGCGAACGTCCCGTCCGAGGACATTCCCGTCCAGGGCGGCCGCATTCTGCACGTGCCCAAGAGCCTCAAGGGCGTCGCCGTCTTCTCGTTCAGGCGCCTGTGCGGCGAGGCGCGGGGCGCGCCCGATTATCTCGCCATCGCCCGGCGTTTCCACACAATCATCCTCGTCGGCATCCCGAGGCTCGGGCCGGAGAACAGGAACGAGGCCGCGCGGTTCGTGACCTTAATCGACGCGCTCTACGAGCATAAGGTGAAGCTCCTCGCAGCCGCGGACGCCGAGCCGGCACAGCTCTACCTCGAAGGCGACGGCGCCTTCGAATTCCAGCGCACCGCCTCCCGCCTCATCGAGATGCAGTCGCAGGACTATCTCGCCCTCGGCCACGGCGAGGATTGAACGGCCAAAAAAGCCCCGGCCACGGTTGCTCCTGCGGCGCGGCGGGATTAAGCGGGCGCCACATTCCTCGGCCGTTCCCCGCGGCCGGCCCCGCCCCCGACCAGGAAAGGCTGGAGCTGCTCATGGCTCGCAAGAAGATCGCGCTCATCGGTGCCGGCATGATCGGCGGCACGCTGGCCCACCTCGCCGCTTTGCGCGAGCTTGGGGACGTCGTGCTGCTCGACGTCGCCGAGGGCATTCCGCAGGGCAAGGCGCTCGACCTCGCCCAGGCGGGCCCCGTCGAGGGCTACGACGCGGCGCTGACCGGAACCCAGGATTATGCCGACATTGCCGGCGCCGACGTCTGCATCGTCACCGCCGGCGTCGCGCGCAAGCCCGGGATGAGCCGCGACGACCTGCTCGGCATCAATCTGAAGGTCATGAAAACGGTCGGCGAGGGCATCAAGGCGCACGCGCCCGACAGCTTCGTGATCTGCGTCACCAACCCGCTCGATGCGATGGTCTGGGCGCTTCGCGAATTTTCCGGCCTGCCGCACCAGCGGGTCGTCGGCATGGCCGGCGTCCTCGATTCCGCGCGTTTCCGCCACTTCCTGGCCGAGGAGTTCGGCGTTTCCGTCCGCGACGTCACGGCCTTCGTGCTGGGCGGACACGGCGACACGATGGTGCCGATCGTCCAATATTCGACGGTGGCCGGCATCCCGATCCCGGACCTCGTCAAGATGGGCTGGTCGAGCCAGGAGCGGATCGACGCGATCGTCCAGCGGACCCGGTCGGGCGGCGGCGAGATCGTTGCCCTGCTCAAGAGCGGCTCGGCTTATTACGCCCCCGCGACCGCGGCTTTGGAAATGGCCGAGAGCTATCTCAAGGACCAGAAGCGCCTGCTGCCCTCGGCCGCCTTCCTCACCGGGCAATATGGGGTGAACGACCTTTACGTCGGCGTGCCGGTGGTGATCGGCGCCGGCGGCGTCGAGCGCATCGTCGAGATCGAGCTCGACGCGCAGGCGCGGGCCAATTTCGGCGTTTCGGTCGACGCGGTGAAGGAATTGCTGGTCGCCTGCAGGAACATCGACCAGAGTCTGGCCTGAAGCACCTCGAGGAGCTCGTCATGGCCGCTTTCCCGCACCTGTTCGCACTGGCTCTCGCCGCGGCCCAGCCGGCGCCCGCGGAGGCAGCGACCGCGGCACGGGCCGATTCCGCGGCTCTCCTCGAGCTTTTCGACCGGGTGTGCCTCCGAGGCGAGGACGCGCCCGCGGGCTTCGCGCCGGTCGAGTGGAGCGCGTTTCCGGAACCGCTTCGGCTCCTCAACACCTACGATCATGCCGGCACGTTCCTGAGGAGCGAAGCGCCGACCTTGACCTATGTCGCCCGCACGCGAGGCCCGGCGCACATGGCGGCGGGGGTGGAGAGCCGGTGCGGCGCCGCGGTGCGCGGCGCGGACACACGCGACGTCGTCGCCCGTCTCGCCCGGATGACCGGCGCGCAGGTGATGCCGCCGATGGCGACCGGCGGCATGACGATGACGATGCTGATGGGGGACGGCGCCTTCACCGTCTATTCGACCGAGGACCAGTGGGTCATCGTCCGCAGCCTCCGGATGATGATCGCCTTGCCGCAGCGAAGCGAGCGCCGTCGCCGCGGACGGCGGGGAGACAGGAATTGACGCTCCGGGCGCGCCTGATCGCCGCCGGGCTGGCGGTCGCGGCCGTCGCGCAGCCCGCCGCCGCGCAGCCGCCGGCCTTTCTCACCGCACCGGTCACCGTGCCGATGGTGGTGTCCGCGGTCGATATCTGCAGCAGCCAGATGCGCGCCGGCGCCTTCGATGAGGCCGCAATGACGGGCGCCGGCTGGGTGGTCGCGATCCGCAGCGAGGCCGGTCCGCCGATCCGCGGCTACCGCCACCCGGACAATATGATCATCCTCTCGACCTTCGCCGGCGCGAGCGGCGCCGACAAATGCACGGTGATGGCGCCGACCGGGCCGGCCGGTGTGACGCTCGAATCGATGCGCGCTGCGCTGCGCGAGCGCATCGCCGCGCGGCCGAGAAGCAGGGACGGCGCAGCCGTCTGGACCCTCGACGACCTCACCATGACCCTGAAGCCGATGGGCAATTTCGGGGTCGTCGTCGAAATCGAACGCAGGAGTGCCGATGTCGATTCTCGTCAACGCTGACACGAGAGTCATCACCCAGGGGATGACGGGCGAGACCGGAACCTTCCACACCGAACAGGCGATCGCCTACGGGACGAAGATGGTCGGCGGGGTCACGCCCGGAAAGGGCGGGCAGACCCATGTCGGGCTGCCGGTTTACGATACGGTCGAGGAGGCCGTGAGGGAGACCGGCGCGGACGCGTCGGTGATTTACGTGCCGCCGGCCTTTGCGGCAGATTCGATCCTCGAGGCGGTCGACGCCGAGGTGCCGCTGATCGTCTGCATCACCGAGGGGATACCCGTGCTGGACATGGTGCGGGTGAAGCGCGCCTTGGTCGGCTCGAAATCGCGGCTGATCGGGCCGAACTGCCCCGGCGTGCTGACGCCCGACGAGTGCAAGATCGGCATCATGCCGGGCAACATCTTCAAAAAGGGCTCGGTCGGCGTCGTCAGCCGCTCCGGCACGCTCACCTACGAGGCAGTGTTCCAGACCACCAACGAGGGGCTCGGCCAGACGACCGCGGTCGGGATCGGCGGCGATCCGGTCAACGGCACCGATTTCATCGATGTGCTCGAGCTCTTCCTCGCCGACGACGAGACGCGGTCGATCATCATGATCGGGGAGATCGGCGGCTCGGCCGAGGAGGACGCCGCTTCGTTCCTGAAGGACGAGGCGAAACGGGGGCGCGCCAAGCCGACCGTCGGGTTCATCGCGGGCCGCACGGCGCCGCCCGGGCGGCGGATGGGCCATGCGGGCGCGATCGTCTCCGGAGGCAAAGGCGGCGCAGAGGACAAGATCGCGGCGATGGAGGAGGCTGGAATCCGGGTGTCTCCGAGCCCATCTGAGCTTGGGACGACCCTCAGGGAGCTACTGAACGGTTGACCCGAGGGAAAGGCCGGCTCTCGCGAGCGTTCACCGGCCGGCGACGATCGAGAAGGTAATCTCAAGTGGACGGTACAGGCAGCTTCGAGCGCGTTGAGGGCCCGAGCTGGGCACGCGACAATTGGCCCGTGGTCGAGCTGGACGAGGTCAATGCCGGCCTCGATCCGACGCGGCAGACGATCGAGCGCGTGTCGAAGCAGGCGGGCGAGCGCGCGGTTGCGGCCGGCAAGTCGGAAGACGAGGTGCGCCGCGCCGCCAACGATTCGATCTGTGCGATGATGCTGATCCGCACCTACCGGGTGCGGGGCCACCTGGCCGCCGACCTCGATCCTCTCGGCCTCGTCAGGCGCGAAATGCCGGCCGACCTGACGCCCGAATTCCATGGCTTTACCGACGATGCGCTCGACCGGCCGGTCTGGCTCGGCGGCGCCCTCGGGCTCGAACAGGCGACGGTGCGCGAGCTGGTCGAGATCCTGCGCGCCAATTACTGCGGCAGGATCGGCCTCGAATATATGCACATCAACGACCTGGAGGAGCGGCGCTTCCTCCAGGAGCGGATGGAGGGCCGGGCAGCCGAGATCAGGTTCACGCCCGAGGGCAAGCAGGCGATCCTCGTCAAGGTGGTCGAGGCGGAGCAGTGGGAGAAGTTCCTCGCCCGCAAATATGTCGGCACCAAGCGCTTCGGCCTCGACGGAGGCGAATCGATGGTGCCCGCGCTGGAAGCGGTGATCAAATATGGCGGCCAGTACGGCGCCGACTCGATGGTGTTCGGAATGGCCCATCGCGGCCGCCTCAACGTCCTCGCCAACGTGATGGGCAAGCCTTATCGGGCGATCTTCTCCGAATTCGCCGGCGGCGCGACCAATCCTGAAGATGTCGGCGGATCGGGCGACGTCAAATATCATCTGGGGACTTCGTCCGACCGCGAATTCGACGGGATCAAGGTGCACCTCTCTTTGGTGCCCAATCCGAGCCACCTCGAGGCGGTCGACCCGGTGGTGCTCGGCAAGACGCGCGCCCAGCAGGTCGCCCGCGGCGATGCGAGCGGCCAGAGCGTGCTCCCGGTCCTCCTGCACGGCGACGCGGCCTTTGCGGGCCAGGGGATCGTCGCCGAATGCCTCGGCTTCTCCGGCATCCCCGGCTATGCGACCGGCGGCTGCCTCCATTTCATCATCAACAATCAGGTCGGCTTCACCACTAGCCCGCAATTCGGCCGCTCCTCGCCCTATCCGTCGGACGTCGCCAAGGGCATCCAGGCGCCGATCCTGCACGTCAACGGCGACGATCCCGAAGCCGTGACCTTCGCCTGCAAGCTCGCGATCGAATATCGCCAGCGCTTCCACCGCGACATCGTCATCGACATGTGGTGCTATCGCCGCTTCGGCCACAATGAAGGCGACGAGCCGAGCTTCACCCAGCCGCTCATGTACGCGAAGATCCGCCAGCATCCGCCGGTCTCCGCGCTCTACGCCGAGCGGCTCGAGCGCGAGGGCGTGATCGGCAAGGGCTGGCTGGACGGGCAGGTCGAGGGGTTCACCCAGCTGCTCGAAGGCGAGTTCGAGGCGGCGCGGTCCTACCTTCCCAACAAGGCGGACTGGTTCGAAGGCGCCTGGGCGGGGCTCAACCGCCCGCAGGAGGCGATCACCGAGCGCCGAAACGTGGCGACGGGCGTCGCCGAGGAGACGGCGCGCGCCGTCGGCACCATCCTGACGACCGTTCCGGAAGGGGTGGCAGTCCACAAGACGCTGGGGCGGATCGTCGAGGCGCGCCGCCAGATGTTCGAGAGCGGCGAGGGGTTCGACTGGGCCACCGCCGAGGCGCTCGCCTTCGGCACGCTGCTGCGCGAAGGCCATCCGGTGCGGCTGTCCGGGCAGGACAGCGGCCGCGGCACGTTCAGCCAGCGCCACGCCGTCTGGGTCGACCAGAATACGGGCGGCAAGTACATCCCGCTGACGCAGGTCGGCCCCGCCCGCTTCGAGGTGCGCGACAGTCCCTTGAGCGAGTTCGGCGTGCTCGGCTTCGAATATGGCTGGTCGCTCGCCGATCCGCAGACTTTGGTCCTGTGGGAGGCGCAGTTCGGCGATTTCGCCAACGGCGCGCAGGTGATCGTCGACCAGTTCATCTCGGCCGGTGAGGCGAAATGGCTGCGCGCGTCCGGCCTCGTGCTGCTCCTTCCCCACGGCTACGAAGGCCAGGGACCGGAGCACAGCTCCGCGCGGCCGGAGCGGTTCCTGCAGCTCTGCGCCGAGGACAATATGCAGGTCGCCAACTGCACCACCCCGGCCAATTATTTCCATATCCTCAGGCGCCAGATGAACCGCGACTTCAGGAAGCCGCTGGTGATCATGACGCCCAAGTCGCTGCTTCGCCACAAGCAGGCCGTCTCGAGCCTCGCCGACTTTACCGGCGAGAGCCACTTCAAGCGGATCCTCTCCGATCCCAAGGCGCCGCGCGACGAGGACGTGAAGCGGCTCGTCCTGTGCACGGGCAAGCTTGCCTACGAGCTGCTCGAAGCGCGCGACAAAGCCGGCGACGCCAATATTTCGGTGGTCCGGATCGAGCAGCTCTATCCGTTCCCGGGGGAGGCCTTGCTCGCCCGTCTCAGGCGCATGGCCGGTCTCGAAGAGGTGGTCTGGGCGCAGGAGGAGCCGCAAAACCAGGGCTATTGGGCGCATGTCGAGCCGCGCATCGAGCGGCGCCTGAAAGAGGCCGGACTGAAGCCGCAGCGCCCGGTCTATGCCGGCCGGCCCGCGGCCGCCTCGCCGGCGACGGGGCTCGCCAAGCGCCATGCCGCGGAGCAGGCGGCCTTGATCGCGGAGGCGCTCGGCCATAGCAGCGAAGCCGCGCCGCAGCTTCTGGCCGGATAGGACAATATGGCGACCGACATAATCGTACCCACGCTCGGCGAATCGATCACCGAGGCGACGCTCGGCCAGTGGCTCAAAAAGCCGGGCGATCCGGTGAAGGCCGACGAGCCGGTGGCCAGCCTCGAGACCGACAAGGTCGCGGTGGAGGTCCCGGCGCCGGTCGACGGCGTGATGGGCGAGCCCCTGGTCTCGGAAGGCGACACCGTCGCGGTCGGCGCCGCGATCGCCCGGATCGAGAGCGGTTCCACGGCGCCCACGGCGGCCGCCTCGCAGACGGCGCTGCCGGAATCGACTCCCGTCAACCCGCAAGGGGCGGGCGAGAATATCGAGGTCCGCGAGGAAGAAGGTGGGGAGGAAGGCCCGCATCTGACCCTGTCGCCCTCCGTCCGGCGCCTGGTCCTCGAGCATCATCTGGATCCGTCGACGATCAAGGGGACCGGCAAGGACGGCCGACTGACCAAGGACGACGTTCTCGGCGCGGCGCAGGCGCAGAGGGCAGCTCCCATTCCTCCCACTCCTGCTCCGGCGCCGTCACCCGCCGCGGCCCCGGCGCCGCGCGCCGCCGCCGGCGAACGGCGCGAGGAGCGGGTGCGGATGACGCGGCTGCGCCAGACCATCGCAAAGCGCCTGAAGGAAGCGCAGAACACCGCGGCCCTGCTCACCACCTTCAACGACGTCGACATGAGCGCGGTGATGGAGGCGCGCAGCCGCTACAAGGACCTGTTCGAGAAGAAGCACGGCATCCGCCTGGGCTTCATGGGCTTCTTCGTGAAGGCCGCCTGCCTCGCCCTGAAGGACATGCCGGCGGTCAACGCCTCCATCGAAGGCGACGAGATCGTGTACCACGATTATGTCGACGTCTCGGTGGCCGTGTCGGCGCCGAACGGCCTCGTCGTGCCGGTGATCCGCGATGCGCAGGCGGTGAGCTTCGCCGAGATCGAGAAGACGATCGCCGACTTCGGCGCGCGCGCCAGGGCGGGCACGCTGACCATGGACGAGATGAAGGGCGGCACCTTCACCATCTCCAACGGCGGCGTGTTCGGCTCCCTGATCTCGACCCCGATCATCAATCCACCCCAGTCGGCCGTGCTCGGCATGCACCGGATCGAGGAGCGGCCTGTGGTGCGCAGCGGCGAGATCGTCGCCCGGCCGATGATGTACCTCGCGCTGAGCTACGACCACCGCCTCGTCGACGGCCGCGAGGCGGTCACCTTCCTCGTCCGCATGAAGGAAGCGCTGGAAGACCCGACCCGGCTGTTGATCGATCTCTGAGGATTGTGCTCCGGCGAAGGCCGGAGCGCTGGGTCAAAGGCAATGAGGCCGGGAAACGACTGGCCGACGCTCCGGCCTTCGCCGGAGCACGAAAGGATTGAATGAAGGTCGTGCTCCGGCGAAGGCCGGAGCGCTGGACGGAGAGCGATGAAGTCAGGTTGCGTTTATCTGATAGCGAACCATCGGCGAGGGCAAACCTATCTGGGGGTAACGAGCAACCTTTCGCAGCGGAGTTGGCAGCATCGCAACGGAGTGGTCGAAGGGCATTCGAAGGACAAGGGTTGCCGATTGCTGGTCTGGTACGAATATTTCGATGATCTGCAGGATGCGCGTGCCTGCGAGTATCGCATGAAGAAATGGAAACGCGCGTGGAAAATTCGCCTGATCGAGGAGCGCAATCCCGACTGGCGCGATCTCTACGCGGAGATTTGCGCCTGAGGCCAACGCTCCGGCCTTCGCCGGAGCACGAAAGGATTGAATGACGGTTGTGCTCCGGCGAAGGCCGGAGCGCTGGGTCAGAGATGCTGAGGCCGGAAGCGACTGGCCAACGCTCCGGCCTTCGCCGGAGCACAGAAGGGTTTGAGATGGCAGAGAGAGAATTCGACGTGATCGTGATCGGGGCCGGGCCGGGCGGCTATGTCGCGGCGATCCGGGCCGCGCAGCTCGGGCTGAAGACCGCCTGCGTCGAGAGCCGGGAAACGCTCGGCGGGACCTGCCTCAACGTCGGGTGCATCCCGTCCAAGGCGCTGCTCCACGCCTCCGAGCTGTTCGAGGAGGCGAACCACGGAACGCTCGCCAAATGGGGCGTTAGGGTCGGCTCGGTCGAGCTCGATCTCGACACCATGCATGCCGGCCGGCGTGAAGCGGTCGGCGGGCTGACCAAGGGCATCGAATTCCTGTTCAAGAAGAACAAGGTGACCTGGCTTAAGGGGCAGGGGCGCTTCACCTCGCCGACCGAGCTCGACGTCGGCGGCACACGCTACACGGCGAAGAACTTCGTCATCGCCACCGGATCGTCGGTGACGCCGCTCCCCGGTGTCGAGATCGACCAGGAGCGGATCGTCGATTCGACGGGCGCGCTCGAGCTGGCAACGGTGCCGCGGCACCTCGTCGTCATCGGCGGCGGCGTCATCGGCCTCGAGCTCGGCTCGGTCTGGCGGCGGCTCGGCGCCAAGGTCACCGTCGTCGAGTATCTCGACCAGATCCTGCCAGGCATGGACGGCGAGGTCAGGAAGGAAGCGGCGAAGATCTTCAAGAAGCAGGGCTTTGAAATGCGCACGTCGACCAGGGTGACGGCCGCGGAGATTGCGGGAGACAGCGTGCGCCTGACGGTCGAGCCCGCGAAAGGCGGGGAGGCGCAGACGATCGAGGCGGACGTGGTGTTGGTCTCGATCGGACGGCGCCCGAACACGGATGGGCTCGGGCTCGAGGCCGCCGGAATTACGCCCAACCAGCGCGGCCAGATCGAGGTCGATCACGACTTCCGCACCGCCGTCCCCGGCATTTACGCGATCGGGGACGTCGTCCCGGGCCCAATGCTCGCGCACAAGGCGGAGGACGAGGGCGTCGCGGTGGCCGAGATCCTTGCCGGGCAGGTCGGCATCGTCAATCACGAGGTGATCCCGAGCGTCGTCTACACCTATCCGGAGATCGCCGCGGTCGGGAAGACCGAGGAGGAGCTGAAGGAAGCCGGCGTGGAGATCAAGGTCGGGAAGTTCCCGATGATGGCGAACAGCCGGGCCAAGACCAACCGCGACGCAGACGGGTTCGTCAAGGTGATCGCCGACGCGCGCTCGGACCGGGTGCTCGGCGTCCATATCGTCGCCTCGGTCGCCGGGACGATGATCGCCCAGGCCGCGCAGGCGATGGAGTTCGGCGCGACGAGCGAGGACATCGCCTACACCTGCCATGCCCACCCGACCCATTCGGAAGCGGTCAAGGAAGCGGCGATGGCGGTGACAGGACTGCCGATCCATATATAATTCCCCTCTCGAATCAGGGGGTGTGGGATGATCGACTTTCTCGTGGCAGCGGCGCTGGGGCTGGCTCCGCCCGCGGCGACGGCCCAGGCTGAGGAGCCTATCTATCAGGTGAGGAGCGACGATGCGGCGATGAATTCCGCGATCGCCGAAGGCCGCAGGACCCTGCCTTCGTTCTACCGCCGCCTCGCAGCGCCGCAGGCGGGCGACCGCGACTTCATGGTCAAGTTCGACATCGATCCCAGCGATCGCTTCGAGTTCGTCTGGGCCGTATCGCTCGACCGCTCGGGCTCGCCGATGACCGGCATCCTGATCAACCAGCCGGTCAATACCGGCGATCGCCCGGGGGACCGGGTGAGGATCGCCGAATCGAGCATCATCGACTGGGGCTACCGGACGAGCAGCGGGGTGATGCAGGGCAATTTCACCAACCGTGTTCTGCTCCGCCAGATGCCGCCCGCGGAAGCCGACGATTATCGCCGCTTCCTCGGCTGGTAGCGCGCCCCTGCGGCGACTATTGAGCGTCGGTGACGCCGAACCAACTTCCTGAAGCGCTCGGCCCGGTCCTGGACTTCCTCGACCTTGCCGGGGTCGCCGTCTTCGCCTTGTCGGGCGCTCTGCTCGCCGCGGCGAGGCGTCTCACGATCGTCACCTTCATCTTCTTCGCGGTCGTCACGGGCGTCGGCGGCGGGACGGTTCGCGACCTGCTGATCGGCGCGCCGGTCTTCTGGATCCGCGAGAATGCCGTCCTGCTCATCTGCATCGCCGCGGCGATCGCCGCCTGGTTCGCGCCGCGGCGCTGGCTTTCGGAGCGCGCCTTGCTGTGGCTCGATGCGGCCGGCCTTGCCGCTTATGGGAGCTTCGGCGCAGCGAAGGGCCTTTCCTTCGGCGTCGCGCCGATCCCGGCGATCGGCATGGGGGTGCTCACCGCCTGCCTCGGCGGCATCATCCGTGACGTGCTCGCCGGCGAGCCCTCGATCCTCATGCGGCCGGAGCTCTACGTCACCGCCGCCGCGCTTGCCGCCGCACTGACCGTCGCCCTGCTGCTGGTCGGCGTACCCGGGGCGATCGCCGGCCCGGTCGCGGCGCTCGCCGGCTTCGCTCTGCGAGGCAGGGCCATCGCCCGCGGAGTGTCGCTTCCGACCTACCACGCATGACCCCTTGACTTGATTGAGCGTTCAATCAACGAGGTCGATATGAAGGCGGCGGGGCGGGATACGAGAGGCAGGATCGTCCAGGCGGCGATGGAGCTGTTCTGGGAGAAGGGCTACGGCTCCACCTCGATCGCCGACATATTGAGCCGCAGCCAGGTCAATTCGGGCAGCCTTTACCATTATTTCCCGGGCAAGCAGGATCTGCTCGTCGCGGTGCTCGAGGCCTATCGGGACGGGATCGGCCCGATGCTGCTCGATCCGGCCTGGGAGGGCGTCGAGGATCCGATCGAACGGGTCTTCGCCCTGCTCGCTAAGTACCGGTCGCTGATCGTCGCGACCGACTGCAGCTACGGCTGCCCGATCGGCAGCCTCGCGCTCGAGCTGCACGAGCCGGACCCGGCGGTGCGCGAGCGTATGGCGGAGAATTTCGAAGCGTGGACGGCGGCGATCCGCGCCTGCCTCGACGAGGCCGCCGATCGCCTCCCGCGCGACCTCGACCGGCAGGCGGCCGCGGAGTTCGTGCTGGCCGTGATGGAAGGGGGCGTCATGCAGGCGCGCACGCACCGCGACGTCGCCTTTTTCGACCGCGCGGTGGCGCAGCTTCGCGTCCATTTCGTCCATTTGGCCAGAGAGGGGTTACCATGCTGACAGCCGGCCTCGCAGCCTTCGCTTTCTTCGCCGCGGAGCCGGCGCCGCTCCGCCAGGGCCTGGAGCCGCTCGCCTTCCTCGTCGGCCATTGCTGGCGCGGGACGTTTCCGAGCGGCGAGCAGGACACGCACTGCTTCGAGAGCGTCTATGGCGGCCAGCATGTCCGCGACCGGCACGAGGTGACCGGCGCCGCGCGCGCCTATCGCGGCGAGACACTCTACAGCTGGGACGGGACGCGGAACGTCGTCGCCTACACCTACTGGAACTCGCTGGGCGGCGTCAGCCGCGGCACGATGCGCCCGCAACCCGGGCGGCTGGACTTCGGCGACGAGAGCTACACCGATCCGCAGGGCCGCCGGATCACCATCTCGACGCACTGGCGGACCGAACCGAACGCTTTTGAAGCGGTGGTCGCCTCGGCCCAGGCGCCGTCGATGAACAGGACGGTCCGCTACGCCCGGGTCGAGGAGGCTGTCCTCATCTCCTCCCGCCGGCGTCCGGACGGCGGCCAGGATCTCGTTCACGAAGTCGTCGTCCCGGCGGCCCCGGCGGATGTGTGGCAGGCGGTCTCGACCGCCGAGGGATGGCGGACATGGGCGGTCCCGGTCGCGCGGATGCCGGGGCCGTACACGATCGAAACCAGCTACACGCCGGGCGCACAATCCGGCGACCCGACGACGATCGTGCAGGACATCTTCGTTGCGGTTCCGGAGCGCCTGCTCGTCTTCCGGACCGTCCGCGCACCCGCCCGCTTCCCGAATTTCGAGACCTATTCGCAGGTCACCAGCATCTTCGAGCTCGAGGCGCTCGGGGACGGCCGCACCCGGGTCCGCCTCACCGGCGCGGGCTATGCCGATACGGATGCCGGACGCCAGCTGCTCGGCTTCTTCCGCGAGGGGAACAGAATCTCCCTCGAGCGGCTGCGCCGGCGCTTCGCCGACGGGCCGCTCGACTGGACCGCCGAGCTCGCTCGCGAACGTTGAATCACTCGCCCCAGATTTCGGCGAAAGGCTTCGGCTCGGCGGGCGGGACCGCCGCCGCGGCGAGGGCGCGCTGCCACAGCCCGACATCGATCCAGCGGCCGCATTTCCATCCGACCTCGCTATAGGTGCCCGCCTGCGTGAAGCCGAGCGCCTCGTGGAGGCGGACGCTCGGCTCGTTCGGCAGGCTGATCGCACCGATCGCCTGGGTGAAGCCCTGACGCGCGAGTAGGTCGAGAAGCTGCCGGTAGAGCGCCCGGCCGAAGCCGCGGCCGCACGCGGCGGGAGCCAGATAGACGGAGGTCTCGACCGCATGGCGATAGGCGGCGCGGGTCCGGAAGGGAGAGGCCGAGGCGTAGCCGCAGACGCGCCCCTCCGCTTCCCCGACGAGCCAGGGATAGAGCAGGCCGCCGCTCTCGATCCGCCGCCGCATCTCCGCTTCGTCCGGCGCCTCGGTCTCGAAGGAGACGAAGCTGTCGGTCACGTAGGACGCGTAGATTGCGGCGATCGCGGCGGCGTCGCCGAGTGTCGCCGGGCGGACGATCACATGCCGGCCAGCGCCAGCAGCCGACCGGCGAGCGACCGCGTCTCGCGCCGCGGCGCGCGCGGGGCGGAGGCCGCGCATTCGAGGCAGCGCGCCTGGATGGCGGGCCCCGAGGCGAGCGTCTCGGCCTGCTCGATCGCCTCGGCGAGCAAAGCGTCCGGACGGCGGGCGAGCCGGCTGAACACGTCGCGTCCGCCCGCTTGCTCCGCCTCGTCGCCGGCAAGGCTGCGCAGAATCTCCGCCAAGAAACCGGGCTCCGATTCGAGCCAGACCGGGCGGGCCGCGTCGCCCTCCAGCCGGGCGCGGCGCGCGGCCTCGGCAATGGCGTCGTCGAGCGACCCAAAGCGGTCGATCAGGCCGTGCTGATGCGCGATCCCCCCCGCCCAGACGCGCCCCTGCGCGATTTCGTGCACACGCTGCGGCGCGAGCCGCCGCGCCCGCGAAACGAGGCCGATGAAGCGGCGGTAGGTCGCCTCCACCCCCATCTGGAGCAGCCGGTCCATCTCGGGCGAGGGGCCGCGGAGCAGGTCCGGCTCGCCCGACAGCGGCGTGGTGCGGACGCCGTCGGCGCCGACACCGAGGCGTCGCAGCGTTCCTTCGAAGCTCGGCAGGATCCCGAACACGCCAATCGAGCCGGTGATCGTCGAAGGCTCCGCGAAGATCGCGTCCCCGGCCGTTGCGATCCAATAGCCGCCGCTCGCCGCCACCGAGCCGAACGATATCACGACCGGAATGCCGCGGTCGCGGACCGACTGGATGGCGCGGCGGATGCGCTCGGAGGCGGTGACCGACCCGCCCGGCGAATCCACGCGCACGACCAAAGCGGCGAGATCCCGCTCGCGCAGGCCCTTTTCGAGATTCTCGATGAAGGTCTCCGATCCGGCGCTTCCGCCGCCGCCCTCGCCGTCGACTATGTCCCCGGCGACGGTGATGACTCCGATCCGGCCGCCGGCCCGCTCCGGCGGGTTGTCGGCGAGCCAGGCGTCGAGCCGGACGGTGCGAAAGCTGCCGGGCACGCGCTCCTCGTCGGTGCCGACCAGGGCGGCGACGCGGCGGCCGAACTGGGTGCGGTCGCCGATCCGGTCGACCAGGCCGGCGTCGGCGGCGGCCCTGGCCATGTCGCCGCCCGCTGCGGCGATCCGATCCGTGGTGACGGCGGCATAATCGGCGATCCGAGCGCGCGGCCGGGCGCGGGAGACGTCCTGCACCCAGTCCTGCCAGAGGGCGTCGGCGAGCGCCTGGGACGCCTGGCGCGCCTCGGGCGACATGTCGCTCCGGGTATAGGGCTCGACCGCCGCCTTGTAGGCGCCGACGCGGTAGACGTTGGCGGTGATGCCGAGCCGCTCGAGCAGACCGGCATAATAGAGATTGGCGCCGCCTCGGCCCGCGACGACCACCGCTCCGAGGGGATTCAGCCAGACCTCGCTCGCATGCGCGGCCAGCTGGTAGCTGTCGTCGCTGTAGCCGGTCGCGTAAGCGAGCACCGGCTTGCCGGCGCGGCGCACCCGCTCGATCGCGTCGGCGACGTCGCCCACCGTCGTCTGGCCGCCGCCGACGAACAGGTCGAGGTCGAGCACCACCGCCCGGATGCTGTCGTTCGCGGCCGCGGCGTCGAGCGCGTGGATGAGGTCGCGGGCGCGGTGCTCGCGGACGGCGCCGCCGGTCACGATCTCGGCAGCCCCCTGGTCGCTCGTCTGCTCGACGATCGGCCCGGAGAGCTCCAGCAGCAGCGCCCCTTCGGAAGCGCTGTCGCCATGGGGGCTGGCCGAAAGCATGGCGTAGAGCAGGCCGAAGAAGATCAGCATGAAGAGGAGGACCAGCCCGTCCTTGATTCCGACCAGGATTTTCCAGATCTTGCGCGCCACGCTCTGCCTCCGCTTGAGCCCGAGCCGCTAACCCAGCCCTGCGGCACTGTAAATGCGCGAGGGCGCGCGCCGGGCGGCTATGCTGGCGCTTTCCCCGTCGCGAGCCCTTGACGCGCGATGAACAAGCCCTAGATCAGCGGCATTGGCACTCACCCCCGGTGAGTGCTAACAAAGTTCAACGCGCCGCCGCAGCGACACCTCGAAGGGGGGCAATGCGGCGGCATCAACAGTAGAAGAGGTGACGCGCATGACTTTCCGTCCACTCCATGACCGGGTGCTCGTGCGCCGCGTCGAGGCCGAAGAGAAGACGGCCGGCGGCATCATCATCCCGGACACCGCCAAGGAAAAGCCGCAGGAGGGCGAGGTCGTCTCGGTCGGCTCGGGCATCCGCGCCGAGGACGGCACGGTGACCCCGCTCGACGTCAAGGCGGGCGACAAGATCCTGTTCGGCAAATGGTCCGGCACCGAGGTCAAGCTCGACGGCGAGGACCTGCTGATCATGAAGGAAAGCGACATCCTCGGGATCGTCGGCTGATCCTCCTTTAGGTGCTCCGGCGAAGGCCGGAGTCCTGCGCACAACGCTCCGGCCTTCGCCGGAGCACTCGGAATTAGAAAGGATTTAGCAACATGGCAGCGAAAGACGTTCGCTTTTCCCGCGACGCCCGTGAGCGCATCATGCGCGGCGTCGACATCCTCGCCGACGCGGTGAAGGTGACCCTCGGCCCCAAGGGCCGCAACGTGGTGCTCGACAAGAGCTTCGGCAGCCCGCGCATCACCAAGGACGGCGTCACCGTCGCCAAGGAGATCGAGCTGAAGGACAAGTTCGAGAATATGGGCGCGCAGATGCTGCGCGAGGTGGCCTCGAAGACCAACGACCTCGCCGGCGACGGCACCACCACCGCCACCGTCCTCGCCCAGTCGATCGTGCGCGAGGGCATGAAGTCGGTCGCGGCCGGCATGAACCCGATGGACCTCAAGCGCGGCATCGATCTCGCCGTCACCAAGGTCGTAGCGGACCTCGCCGCGCGTTCGAAGCCGGTCGCCGGCTCCAACGAGATCGCCCAGGTCGGAATCATCTCCGCCAACGGCGACACCGTCGTCGGCGAGAAGATCGCCGAGGCGATGGAGAAGGTCGGCAAGGAAGGGGTGATCACGGTCGAGGAGGCCAAGGGCCTCGAGTTCGAATTGGACGTCGTCGAGGGCATGCAGTTCGACCGCGGCTATCTCTCGCCCTACTTCATCACGAACCCGGAGAAGATGCAGGTCGAGCTTACCGACCCCTACATCCTCATCCACGAGAAGAAGCTCTCCAACCTGCAGGCGATGCTTCCGATTCTCGAGGCGGTGGTCCAGTCCGGCCGTCCGCTCCTGATCATTGCCGAGGACATTGAGGGCGAGGCCCTGGCGACGCTCGTCGTCAACAAGCTGCGCGGCGGCCTCAAGGTCGCGGCGGTCAAGGCGCCCGGCTTCGGCGATCGCCGCAAGGCGATGCTCGAAGACATCGCGATCCTGACCAACGGCGAGATGATCAGCGAGGATCTCGGCATCAAGCTCGAGAACGTCACCGTCGCGATGCTCGGCCAAGCCAAGCGCGTCACCATCGACAAGGACAATACGACCATCGTCGACGGCGCGGGCGATTCGGACCGGATCAAGGGCCGCGTCGAGGCGATCCGCTCGCAGATCGAGAACACCACCAGCGACTATGACAAGGAGAAGCTCCAGGAGCGCCTGGCCAAGCTCGCCGGCGGCGTCGCCGTGATCAAGGTCGGCGGCAGCAGCGAGATCGAGGTCAAGGAGCGCAAGGACCGCGTCGACGACGCCCTCCATGCGACCCGCGCCGCGGTCGAGGAAGGCATCGTTCCGGGCGGCGGCGTCGCTCTGCTCTATGCCACCAAGGCGCTCAAGGGCATGGACGGCGCCAATGACGACCAGACCCGCGGCATCGACATCGTCCGCCGGGCGCTGCAGTCTCCGATCCGCCAGATCGCCGAGAATGCGGGCTGGGACGGCGCGGTCGTCGCCGGCAAGCTGATCGACGGCGACGACGAGACCCAGGGCTTCAACGCCCAGACCGAGGTCTACGAGAACCTCGTCCAGGCCGGCGTGATCGATCCGACCAAGGTCGTCCGCACCGCGCTCCAGGACGCCGCCAGCGTGGCGGGCCTGCTCATCACCACCGAAGCGGCGGTGAGCGAGCTGCCCGAGGACAAGCCGGCCGGCGGCCCGGGCGGCGGCGGCATGGGCGGCATGGGCGGCATGGACTTCTAAGCCGCTCGCCCAGGCGAAAAGAAGGGGCCGGGGAGGTGACTCCCCGGCCCTTTTTTCATTCGCTTGACGGTGCCGCCGATGCATTCGATCCTCGGCGCAGGAGGGTATCGGATGGCTTGGTGCAGGCTGGTGCTTCTGGCGATTCTGTTGCTCGCCGCTCGTGCGGGGACGGCCACGGCCTGTTCGGTCGACGGCGAATATGTGCGGCCGTCCAATTTCGAGCTCGTCCAGATCGCCGACGCGATCGTCATCGCGAGGCCGGAGCGCCGCGCCGGGCGCGGCAGCGACTCCCGGCTGGTGTTTCGAGTCGAGGCGGCGGTCAAGGGCGCGCCGCCCGAGCGGGTGGCGTTCGAGGATGCCGAGCTGGGGAGAACCCAGCCGAGCGATCTCGAGGACCTTTCCGGATCGAACCCGGAAAGTCATTCCGGGCCGTGCAGCCGCATGACCTTTTCGCGCGCCCGCCGCTACCTGCTTTTCCTCGAGCGGACACCGGACGGCGGCTGGCAGCAGCTCGGCTTCGCCTTCTCGCGCATCAACGAAGACTATGCCGGGGAGGACAATGCCTGGATGCGCTCGGTGCGCCGCTATCTCCGCCTCCAGCAGACGCTTGCGCCGATGGAGCAGATCGCGGCGCTAAGGAGGATGGTGGAGACCGGACGCGACTCGGATGGACAACCCTTGTCAGCGGCCGAGCGCACCGACATCGCCGATCACCTGGGATCCATCTCGCAGTGGAAGCCCACGCCCTTCCTGCTCGACCTCTTCGACCGCATCGAGCGCGGAGCGCCACTTCCCGTGGAACCGCGCCCCGACGCCGCTAATGGCGAAAGGGGAGAGGTCGATCGTCTGGTTGCGCTGGCCACCGAAGGGGGGGAGGCCCCTGCCGCAGAAGGCCCCCGCCGCGAGCGTTTGATGGTTCTGCGCGCGCTCTCCGAAGGCGATCATCCCGATGCGCTTCCGCTCTTCGATCGTCTCTGGGCGGACCCGGATACGGATGCGGCGATGCGCGGCATTGCGCTGCGCTATTTCGCGCGGAACGGACAATATTCCCGTGCCTATCAATGGATCGAGACGCGGTTGCTGGCGGAGCTTGCAGCGCTCCCCGACCGCGAGGCGCTCGCGCTGCTTCGCGACGTCGCGCGCGTCCAGCAAGGGGATTCCTACGAGCCGGGGCGGGAACGCTGGCGTGCCGATCCGCGCGCTGTCGCGGCGTGGCCCGAGCTCGCTTTGGCGCTCTATCGGTATCAGGTCCGCCGGTTCGGTCGCGAGCGCACCTTGTCGTTTCGCGACGCTTTGGCGGCAATCGACACGAGCGATTATCGCGTACGGCCGGACCTTACGGTCGCGCTCGCCGCCAATTTCGACCCAGGTGCGTTGCGTTGGGCCGTCGCCGAGCTCCACCGGACGTCGCAGAATCACGGACCGGGCGGAGGGTCCGGAGAGGAGGACCCGGCCTGGTTGCCCTTGCGGGCCTTGGCTGCGGCCTGGTCTTCAAACCATTCTTCGCTGCTTATCCGAACCTTCTGCGATGGGGGCGAGCGCCGGCGGCTGGTTATTCGCGCGCTCGGCGAGGACGGGCGCGGCCTCTACCGGGACCTGCTCGGCGGGATGGCCGCCTTTCCCGGTCTTGCGCCGCAGGAGCAGTCCTGGCTGGCCGCCGCCGTCGATCGAATGACCGCGCGCGAAAGGCGAGATACCGGGCCGATCAACGCTTTTGACTATCTCGCCGAGAATCCGCGGCCGGTCAGCTGCAGGGGCCGCCGCTAGGCTCTCCTCCCGCGCAGATCATTGCGCGTTCGCGGCCCCTCCCGTCTCCGTGGCGTTGGCTTCATCGGCCGCGACAAGACTGTCCGGGGAGGCGTCGATCACGTCGGCGCTGTTGTCGAGCGCGGCTGCTGCGGCGTTGAGGCGATCG
Organism: Allosphingosinicella sp.; assembly: GCA_035628635.1. GTDB lineage: Bacteria > Pseudomonadota > Alphaproteobacteria > Sphingomonadales > Sphingomonadaceae > Allosphingosinicella. Next base: position 3,245 of record DASPJJ010000009.1, on the reverse strand, counting down.
CGCTCGCTCTGGGTGAGGCCGTCGGCGCCGCGCTCCTCCCCGCAGCCGGCGAGGGCGGCGAGTACGGCCGCGCAGGCGGTGAGCTTCATGAGGGACGTCATCGGCGGGTCTCCTGCTGGGCGGACCAAGCCTAGACGATCCGGCGCAAAGAAAAAGGGCCGCGCGCCCTTGGGCGCGCGACCCTCGTTCACAGCCGCAGCCGGATCGGCTTAGTGGGTGGCGTTGCCGACCGCATTGCCGACGTCGCTGGCGGCATTGCCGACGGCGCTGGCGGCGTCGGAGCCGGTGTTGACCACGGCGTTCAGCGCGTCGCCCGCGGCGTTCTCGGCGTCGCTCTGCTCGTTGCTGGCATTGCCGACGTCGCCATTCGCTTCGTTGGCGGTCTCCGACTCGTTGCCGGCGGCGTTGTTCGCCTCGTTGTCGCCGTTGCAAGCGGCGAGGCCGAGCGTGGCGACGGCAACCATGGTGAGGGCAATCTTCTTCACGGCATCTTCCTTCGATGGAACCTGTTGTCGAGGCTGGGCGAGGTGCCGAAGGTTCCCGGTCCGGCATTCCAGCGGAGGAAAAGCTACTATGGGCAGAGCAGAATGTCTACTGCGTTAGTCAACAATCCGCGCCTCCTTTTCATTTGACGGATATAAAGATATCTTTATGTCCGCAAATATGTCGCCCGCCTCGGAAATCTTCCGCTCGCTCGCCGATCCCACGCGGCTGCGCATCCTCGCCTTGCTGCGGGCGATGGAGCTCTCGGTCGGCGAGCTCGCCCAGGTCCTCGGGCAGAGCCAGCCGCGCGTTTCGCGCCACGTCCGCATCCTGATCGAATCCGGCCTCGCCGAGCGGCGCAAGGAGGGGAGCTGGGTGTTCCTCAGCCTCGGAAGGCGGGAGCGGCTCGAGCCTCTGTTCGATCTGCTCGACAGCTGGATCGAGATCGACGGGGAGGATCCGTGGGGCGTGGCGGACGCGGCGCGGCTGGCGGCCGTGCGCGCCGACCGGGCTGCCGCGGCCGAGCGCTATTTCGCGGCCCATGCGGATCATTGGGACGAGATGCGGTCGCTGCACATCGCGGAGACGGAGGTCGAGGCCGCCATCGCGCGCGCCCTCGGCGACCGCGGCGTCGGCCGCCTCATCGACATCGGCACCGGCACCGGGCGGATGATCGAATTGTTCGGCCGGGACGCCGCATCGGCGCTCGGCGTCGACCGCTCGCCGGAAATGCTGCGCCTCGCCCGCGTCAAGCTGGCGCAGGCGGGGCTGGAGGCCGAGCTGCGCCAGGGCGACATGTATTCGTTGCCGCTGCCGGCCGCGTCGGCGGACACCGTGATCCTCCATCAGGTGCTCCATTATGCGCAGCAGCCTGCGGCAGCGGTCGCCGAGGCGGCGCGGCTGCTGGCGCCGCGCGGGCGGCTGCTGATCGTCGACTTCGCGCCGCACGAGCGCGAGGAGCTGAGGAGCCGCGACGCGCACGCCCGGCTCGGCTTCGCCGACGAATCGGTGCTCTCCTACATGGAGGAAGCGGGGCTCGAGGGCAGGGTGATCGAGCATCTCGAGGGCGGCGAGCTCACCGTCACGATCTGGGCCGGCGAGCGGCCCGAGGCGAAGCTCAAGGTGGTCGCATGAGCGCGATGATCGGGCATCGCCGCGAACCGCTGTTCGCCGACGTCGCCGGCGACGTCGAAGTCTCGTTCGAATTCTTCCCGCCCAGGACGGAGAAGATGGAGCAGACGCTCTGGGAGAGCGTGCAGACGCTGGAGCCCCTCGCCCCCCGGTTCGTCTCGGTGACCTATGGCGCCGGCGGATCGACCCGCGAGCGGACGCACAATACGGTGGTCCGCATCCAGCGGGAGACGGCGCTGCACGCCGCCGCACACCTCACCTGCGTCGAGGCGAGTCGCGACGAGATCGATGCGGTCGCGCGCGCTTATTGGGAGGCGGGGATCCGCCACGTCGTCGCCCTGCGCGGCGACCCGCCGGATCCGGCGCGCGGCTTCGTCGCGAGGCCCGACGGCTATGCCAATGCCGCGGAGCTGGTCGCCGGCCTCAAGCGCGTGGCGCCGTTCGAAATATCGGTCGCCGCCTATCCGGAGATCCACCCGGATTCGCGCACGAAGGCTGCCGATCTCGAGAATCTGAAGCGAAAGATCGATGCCGGAGCGGATCGGGCGATCACCCAGTTCTTCTTTTCGCCCGACGCCTTCTTCCGCTTCCGCGACGACGCCGCGGCGGCCGGGATCGACGCCGAGCTGGTGCCCGGCATCCTGCCCGTCTCGAACGTCGCGCAGACGCGCAAGTTCGCGGCCTCGTGCGGCGCCACGATCCCCGCTTGGATGGACGCCCTGTTCGAGGGCCTCGACGATCTCCCGGCCGCCCGCCAGCTCGTCGCTGCGACGGTCGCCGCCGAGCTTTGCGGGCAGCTCTATTCGGGCGGCGTCCGCAATTTCCATTTCTACACATTGAACCGCGCCGAGCTCGTCTACGCGATCTGCCACCTGCTCGGGCTGCGGCCGAAGGACCAAGCCGATGAACGTCGCCCAGCAGCTTAGGGACGCCGCCGCCGGGCGCATTCTCGTCAAGGACGGCGCCTACGGAACGCAGATCCAGGCGCGCAGGCTGAAGGAGCCCGATTATCGCGGAGCTTACGATCTCGCGCGCGACCAGAAAGGCAATAACGACCTTCTGAACCTGAGCCGCCCGGACGTCGTGCGGGACATCGCCCAGGCGTTCGCCGACGCGGGTGCGGACATCCTCGCGACCAACAGCTTCAACGCCAACCGGATCAGCCAGGCCGATTACGGCGCCGAGCATCTCGTCGGGGAGATCAATGCGTCGGGCGCGCGGATCATCGCCGAAGTCGCCGACGCCGAGGCGCAGAAGGACGGCCGCAAGCGCTTCGTCGCGGGCGCGCTCGGGCCGACCAACAAGACGCTGTCGCTGTCGCCCGACGTCAACGATCCGGCCTATCGTGAAGTCGATTTCGACACCGTCAAAGCGGTCTACCGCGAGCAGATCGATGCTTTGGTCGACGGCGGCGTCGATTTCATCCTGATCGAGACGATCTTCGACACGCTCAATGCCAAGGCCGGCATCTTCGCCGCGATGGAGGCAGCGGAGCGGCTCGGCCGCGACGTGCCGCTGATGATCTCGATGACCGTCACGGACCTCTCCGGCCGCAACCTCTCCGGGCACACGGTCGAGGCCTTCTGGTACGCGGTCCGGCATGCGAAGCCGCTCACCATCGGCCTCAACTG
>DASPJJ010000008.1:0-42614 GCA_035628635.1 Allosphingosinicella sp. | reverse complement strand
CGCCGAAGGGAGGCTCGGCGGCGGCAAAGACCGCCTCGAGGGGCTGCAGCAACGCCTGCGCTTCGCCCCACCAGGCGGCAGCGGCGGCGCGGCGGCCCCGGTCGCGGCCGCTGCGGTCGGCCAGGTGCCGATCGATGCCTTCCAGTCCGGCCGGCGGTCTCGGCCCCCTGAGGACGAGATCGAGCAGACGCAAGCCATCGAGCCAGGCCAGCCTCCCCTCCCCACGCATGACGAGCGGGTGCTTGAGGAGGGCGAGCAGGGCTACGGGGGCGAAGCGCTCCGCCGCGGCAGTCGCCGCCGCACGGATCAGGGTGCCGGGAGGCGTGAGCGAGAGCGGCCGCCCGGCGCTGTCGTCGGCCTCGACGCCCCAGCGGCGGAGATGGGCCGAGACCCGCCGCGCCAGCGCGCGATCCGGCGTGACGAGAGCGGCCGTGCGCCCGGGCTCCTCCAGCGCCTCGCGAAGCGCGATCGCGATCGCCTGCGCCTCTTCGGCGGGCGTGGCGAGCTCCATCGCGCGCACCCCGGTGAGCCGCCGCTCGGCCGGTTTCAGGCGCTGCCACTTGGAACTGGACGCGGCGGGAGTCATGGCGTTGGCGATCGCGCGGCTCCGCACGGCGGGCGCGTCCCTGCCGCCGCCCCAGCGCCAGGACTCGACCTCGCCGCGCGCCACATCCATCCGATCGAGCAGCAGCTTCAGCGGGAATTGCGGATGGGTCTCCACCGAGGAGCGCCGCAGCCCGGTCTCCGAATCGGGCTCCTGCGGCCCGAGCGAGTCCCATTCGTCCTGCGGCATGAGAAGGTCGAGCCCCGGGAAGACCACCAGCCCTTCGGGCTGCCGCGAAACCGCGCGCAGCAGTCGCGCGACCGCGGGCGCAGCAGTGGTGATCCCGGCGGCGGCGACGAAGCCGGGCGGCGGCTGCGCGCGCCAGCGACGCACCAGCGCGTCGAGCATCCGATTCCGGCGGTCGGCGAGGTCGATTCGACCCCGCTCGGCGAGAAAAGCGGGCCAGTCCCGCAGGATCAGCTCGAGCTGATCGAGCGAAGCCTGCCAGTGGAGCGAAAGGTCCGGCAGCTCGCCGGCGAAGCGCCTCAGGCGCGCAGGATCGATCTCCTCGAACAGCAGCTGGTCAAGCGTGCGTGCGAGATCCTCCGCCAGGCGCAGCGCTTCGGCGGCATCGACCCCGCGGTGGCGTTGGACCAGCCGCGAAAGCGCCATCAGGCGCTCGACCGGCTCGATCGCCGGTGGGATGGGTTCCTCCTCCTCGCCCAGCGGCTCGAGCGCGGCGCCGATCCGGTCGTCCAGCTCCGGATCGCCGACCGTCACCAGCCGCGGCAGCAGCAGCCCGCCCCCCGAACGCCGCACGAAGGCGTCCTGGATCGCGCGCGCGGCGCGGTTGTTCGGCACGAGGACCAGGCCGCCGGCCAGGTCGGTCTTGCCGCGTCCGAATCGCGCCGCCAGCCCCGCCGCCAGCGCGTCGGCGAACGAGCGGTGCGGCGGAATCGTGTAGACGGCTGGTCGAAGAGAGGGATTCACCCGGCTGACGCTAGTCGCTGGTGCCGCGCGAAGTCGATACGTAAGCCGATCAATTCGCGCCCAGTATCTCCTCGGCCTTCTTGATGTTGGGGGGTGCGCCGACGTCGAACCAGAGGCCCTGATGCACCGTGCCGTAGCAGCGCCCCGTGGCGATCGCCCGGTCCCAGAGGATGTTGGTCGAGAAGGGCCCTTCCGGAAGCGAACCTTCGAACAGGCGCTTCGAGGTCATCTGGATGCCGGTATAGACGAACGGAGCGACGCTACCGGGCTTTCGGCGCCGGAGCCTTCCTCCGGCGCTCATGTGGAAGTCGCCCTGCCCCTTGTGGCAATAGGCCCGGGCGAGCGGCACGAGCAGCAGCAAGGCGTCCATCCGCTCTTCGTCCCAGCAGGAAGCGAGCAGACGCAGCGCGTCGACCGGCCCATCGACCCAGAGATTGTCCGAATTGACCGCGAGGAACGGATCGGCGTCGATCAGGGGAAGCGCCCTGACTAGGCCTCCGCCCGTCTCCAACAGCTGCGCGCGCTCGTCGGACACAACGATCTCAATGCCTTGGACGCGATTCCTGAGATGTGCTTCGAGGACTTCGGGAAGATAATGGACGTTGACCACCGCTTTCCTGACGCCGGCGGCGCGGAGCCGATCGAGGCAATGGTCGAGCAAGGTCCGCCCTGCGACCTCGACCAGGGGCTTGGGCCGGGTCGCGGTCAGCGGCCGCATCCTCTTGCCGAGGCCGGCCGCCATCACCATCGCGACCTCCGGCACGGCTGCGACCGGGTCGGGCCGAAGCGCGAGCGGGGCGCGCCGCTTCACGCCGCGGCACTTTCGGTCCAGGCGGCGGCGCGCTTTTCCATGGGCACGTTCGCCTCGAACCAGTCCCTGACGACGGCGAGCGCAGGGTGGGCGAGGTTGCGCTGCAGATAGCCCCATACGCGCGGCTGGAGCGGCAAATAATGGGCCTTGCCGTCGCGCTTCCAGAGTCGGGTGAAGATGCCGAGGATCTTCGTGTTCCGCTGCGCTCCGAGGATTTCGTAGTGGGCGCGGAAAAGGGCACAGTCCGCGACGTTCGCTGCCTCGCAATAACGCTCGAGCATCTCCTCCTCCAGCGCCGGCGAAACGTCGCGGCGCGCATCCTGGAGCAGCGAGACCAGATCGTAAGCGGCGTGGCCGACCAGCGCGTCCTGAAAGTCGAGCAGGCCGAGATCCGCCCGGTCCGCAAGGGCCATTAGATTGTCGGCATGATAATCGCGCAGCACGAGGACAGGATTGGTGCGGACCACTCTCAGGACGTCCTCCCACGCCTCCCGCCAGGCGGGGAGATAGGCGGCTTCGTCCACTTCGAGCGCTAGCGCAGGCGCATACCATTCCGGGAACAGCAGAACCTCGCGCTCCATCACCGACGCGTCATAGGGGGGAAGGTCCTCGGGCGCCGGTTGCGCGGCGAGGCGCGACAGGATGTCGACCGCCGCCTCGTAGATCGGCCGCTCGCGCTGCGGCTCGCGCTCCAGCAACGGCCCGACCCGGTCGTCGCCGAAATCCTCGAGCAGGAGCAGGCCCTTCTCGCGGTCGACGGCGAGCGGCCTCGGCGGCGAGAAGCCCCGGTCGATGAGGTGGCCCGCGACGGCGAGGAAGGGGCCGATATCCTCATACTCCGGGGGCGCGTCCATCAGCACCGCGCTCTCCCCGCCGCGGACAACGCGGAAGTAGCGTCGAAAGCTGGCGTCGCCGGCGAGCGGCAGGATCTGTGCCCCTTCCCAGCCATGCGCGGCGAGGAATTCGGGCGCCGCGTCCGGCGGAATCATCGCGGGGGCCATCGCTCCCCCCAAGCCGCAGGCACCTCGGCTGTCAAGGCGCGCGCGCCTGCTTCTGCGGACCCGATCCGGAGACGGAGCGCGTCCGGCCACAGCGCCGCGCCGAGCCGTTCCGGCCACTCGACGACAAGCGCCGCGTCAAGCCGCGCGTCGCCGAGGCCGAGCTCCGCAATCTCGCCGGGATTCTCGATCCGATAGAGGTCGACGTGCCAGATCGGCAGCCGCGTCGCGGGCGGCTCGTAGGCGATGACCAGCGGAAATGTCGGGCTGGCGACGTCGCCCTCGAATCCGAGCCCCCGCAGCAACCCCCGCGCCAGGGTCGTCTTCCCGGCGCCGAGATCCCCGGAAAGCGCGACGACGTCGCCCGGGCGCAGAAGCGCGGCGAGCCGTACACCGAAGGCCTCGGTGTGTTCCGGGGACTCGAGGACGATCATCGCGTCAAAGCCCCTTCCCTTGAGGGGCAGGGGTTTGGGGAGGGGTGGAGTCTCCGGAAGAGGCGCTTCCCAGATGGCGAGTCCACCCCCACCCCAACCCTCCCCCCTCAAGGGGGAGGGGGCCGTCCGAGCAATCCAAAAGTGCCATCATTTTCCCGCCCGCGGCAGCGTGATGATCACCGCCGTGCCCTCGCCCAGCTCGGAATGGAGTTCGATCGCGCCGCCATGGGCTTCGACGAACTGCTTCGCGAGCGGCAGTCCGAGGCCGACCGCCGGCTCGCCGCCGGGTCCTTCCGCCGCAGTGCGGTTGAAGCGATCGAACACCCGCGGCTGATCGACCGGCGCGATGCCGCGGCCATTGTCCGAGACGACGATGCGCGCCTCGCCGTCCTCGCCGTCGGCGCGCAGCAGCACGCGGCCGCCCTCGTCCGTGTAGTGGAACGCGTTCGCGAGCACGTTGCCGAGCGCCTGGCCGAGCCGCTTGCGGTCGCCGATGATCGCTCCGACCGAGCCTTCGACTTCGACCGCGAAGTCGATCGCCTTGCGCTCCGCGCGTGAGCGGAGCTCTTCGGCGGCCTCGCGGCAGAGGCCGGCGAGATCCACCTCCTCCTCGGCGAGCAGGAGACTGCCGCTGTCGCTCTGGGTGAGGTCGAGCACATTGTCGATGAGGGCGCCGAGCCGCGCGACGCTTTCGAGGATCGCGCCGACATAATCACCGGCGGCCGCCGGCAGCGCACCGGCATAGCCGCCCGCCAGCATCTCGGCGAAGCCGCCGATCGACGTCAGCGGAGTGCGCAACTCGTAGCTCATGTTCGAAACGAAGGCGGTCTTGACCCGGTCCGCCTCCTCGAGCGCCTCATTGCGGTCGCGCAGGGCCGCCTCGACCCGACGGCTGTCGGTGACGTCGAGCATCGTGAACAGCGCATTGCCGTCCGGCAGCGGCACCGCTGCGAACTCGAACTCGCGCCCGTCGGTCAGCGACAGCCGTCCGCTCCTCTGCTTGCGCTCGACGGTCGCGCTGCGCACCAGCTCGCGCACCAAGGTCGCGTGGGCCGGGTCGCGCAGCTTGCCAGCGATCTGCCGCGTCAGCGCGTCCACGCGGGGATGGGCGGCGAGCTGCTCCTCCTCGAAGCCCCAAAGCGCGCGGAAGCGGTTATTCCAGAGATGAAGCCGGCCGTCGGAGGCGAACACGCCGACCGCTTCGAACAGATTGTCGAAAGTGGCGGTGCGCACGCGCAGCAAGGTATCGCGGGCGGAGGCGAGCTGGATCTGCTCGGTACGGTCCTCGAAGATGGCGAGCAGCCCGCCGTCGGGCAGCGGCTGGGCGACGACGCGCAAATGCTTGCCGCCGGGGAGCAGCCATTCCTCCTCGGCGGCGGAAAGGCCGGCGGTGAACCAGCCGCGCCTTTCCTCCTTCCAGTCGGGAAAGTCGCGCACCTCGGGAAGGTTGCCGGTCTCGCGCATGGCATCGATCACCCGATCGAATTCCGGCGCGTCGGCGAGGAAGTCCGGCGAGAGCGAGAACAAGCGCGCGAAGGGCTGGTTGAAAAATGCCAGGCTGCGGTCGCGCCCGAACTGCGCCACCCCTGCCGAGAGCCGATCGAGCATGTCACGCTGCGCCCGCACGAAGCGGGAAAGCTCGGCCCGCGCCTGCTCGCGCTCCTCGACGTCGATCGCGAAGCCCGCGACTCCGGCACCGAGCGGCACCTCGACGACCTGCATCATCCGCCGTTCGCCCGCGACGGTTGCCGGGACGGTCCTGACCGGCCGCCCGCTCGACTCGGAGGCGGCGACGCGCGAGCTCTCCTCGATCAGCTCGATCGCCGACTGGACGACCTCCTGGGCATCGGCCGCCTCGACCGCGGCGACATAGGCCGCGTTGACCAACGCCAGCCGCCCGTCGGGCCCGCGGTGCCAGACAGGGAAAGGCGCGGCTTCGACCAGAGCCGACAAAGCCTCCAGCGCGCCCGCGAGCCGCTGCTCTTCGGACCGCAAGGTGTCCGCTTCGTCCTCCGCCTCGGTTGCGTCGAACAGCCAGAGCGAAACCGCCGCCTGCGGCCACGGCCGCGGAGCCGGCGTCCCGAGCACCCGCAAAGCCCGGGACGATCCCGGCAGGCGCAGGGCACGGGCGAAGCTTCCGCCCGCGCCGGACGCTTCCTCGATTCCGGCGGAAAGAGCAGCGGCGTCGTCCTCGGCAAAGGCGGTCGCAAGCTCGCCCCATCGCGCCGGAAGCGCATCGAGGCCGAGCAGCGCCGGGACGCGCGCGGAACCCTCGAGCCTGCCGTCCCGTCCTACGATCAGCGGGACCGCAGGGCTGGTCTCGAGCAGCGCCTCGGCGCGGCCGCCGGAGCGACGTCCGGCCGCCGCCAGGCGCGCGCGCCGCAGCCCGTGAAGCACGGCGGCAACTGCGAGGCACAGCCACGCCCCGCCGACCAGCGCGAGCAGCACCAGCTGCGTGCGCGTCAGCTCCAGCATTGCGGCGCCAGCCTGCATCGAACCCGGGACATCGCCCCTTCTGTAGACGGCGGTCTCGCGGAGCGGAAGGATCAGTAGCGGTAGTGGTCCGGCTTGAACGGGCCCTGCTGCGGCACGCCGATATAGGAGGCCTGCTTGTCGGTGAGCTGGGTCAGCTTCACGCCGAGCTTGTCCAGGTGGAGCGCGGCGACCTTCTCGTCGAGATGCTTGGGCAGGACGTAGACCTGGTTCTCATACCGGTCGGCCTTGGTCCACAGCTCGATCTGGGCGAGCGTCTGGTTGGTGAAGCTCGCCGACATGACGAAGCTCGGATGGCCGGTGGCGTTGCCGAGGTTGACCAGGCGGCCCTTCGAGAGGACGATGATCTTCTTGCCGTCCGGGAACTCGACCTCGTCGACCTGCGGCTTGATCTCGGTCCACTTCATGTTCTGCAGCGCGCCGATCTGGATCTCGCTGTCGAAGTGGCCGATGTTACAGACGATCGCCATGTTCTTCATCGCCCGCATGTGATCGAGGGTGATGACGTCGGCATTGCCGGTGGCGGTGACGAAGATGTCGGCGCGCGGCGCGGCCTCCTCCATCGTCACGACCTCATAGCCCTCCATCGCCGCCTGCAGCGCGCAGATCGGGTCGACCTCGGTGACGAGGACGCGCGCGCCGCCGTTGCGGAGGGAAGCGGCGCTGCCCTTGCCGACGTCGCCGAAGCCGGCGACGCAGGCGACCTTGCCGGCAAGCATGACGTCGGTGCCGCGGCGGATGGCGTCGACCAGCGATTCCTTGCAGCCGTAGAGATTGTCGAACTTCGACTTGGTGACGCTGTCGTTGACGTTGATCGCCGGGAAGGGAAGCTTGCCCTGCTTGCTGAGCTCGTAGAGGCGGTGAACGCCGGTGGTGGTCTCCTCGGAGACGCCCTTGATCGCCTGCACCGTCTTGGTGAGGAAGCCGGGCGAGTTGGCGATGACCCGGCGGACGGTGGCCTGGAAGACCTCCTCCTCCTCGTTGGTCGGGGCCGGGAATTCCTCGCCCGCCTCGATGCGCGCGCCCCACAGCGCGAACATGGTGGCGTCGCCGCCGTCGTCGAGGATCATGTTGCAGGTCTCGGGCTCGCCGTCGGCTCCCCTCCCCCAGTCGAAGATCCGCTCGACATAGTCCCAATATTCCTCGAGCGTCTCGCCCTTGACGGCGAAGACCGGGACTCCCGACGCGGCAATGGCGGCGGCGGCATGGTCCTGGGTCGAGAAGATGTTGCACGAGGCCCAGCGGACCTGGGCGCCCAATGCGGTCAGCGTCTCGATCAGGACCGCGGTCTGGATGGTCATGTGGAGCGAACCGGTGATCCGCGCGCCCTTCAGCGGCTGCGACGCCCCGAACTCTTCGCGGAGCGCCATCAGGCCGGGCATCTCGGTCTCGGCGATCTCGATCTCCTTGCGACCGTAATCGGCGAGGCCGATGTCGCGGATCACATAATCGTCAAAGCGGGTCTGGGCCTGGGTCGCCAAGGCGAGTCTCCTCACGGAAAAAGAAAAGACCGCCGGCAAAGTCGAGGCGGTCGCGTGCCAGTCCCCTAGCCGCGGCCGCCCCGGAATGCAAATATAAAGATATCTTTATATGTGATGCGCAGGCGCTGCCGTCATTCGAGAAGCGAAGCGGTCTCGAAGCTCAGCGGGCATTGGCCGCCGGGGAGGGTCGGCGCGGGGCCGAAGCGCTGCTCGATCTCGACCAGCCGCTCGATATCGCCGTCCGCGGCGACCGCCTCGGCCGCAACCGAGGCCGCCTCCGCGCAGGATTCGCCCGTCGTGCGGTCCGCCCCGTAGGCGTTGGCGAGCGCGGTGGTGAAGCGGTCATATTCGGTCTGCGCGCCGCCGCCGAAACCGCGCGAGAATTGCGCCATGATCACACTATTGGCCGCTTGGATGGTGGCGCGGTTGGTGCGCACGAACTCGTTATACGCGCCCAATATGTCGATGCCGAATGCGCGGCAGCGCAACGCGTCGACCATCAGCCGCGACTGCAGGTTCCTCACCTGCGCCGCCGCCACCTGGCTTTCGTTCCAGCAGCTCATCGCCGCATGCGCGGGCACTGCCTCCAGCGCCATCAACGTCGCGGCCACGCACAGGCCGCCCTTCTTCACTGGTCCCAACATGTATCGTCCCCTCGTCCACAGGAGGGCCGCCGCAGGCCGCGGACGGCCATCGCTCAGGCTCTCACCCGCGGATTGGGAGGAGATGAAAAGAGGCGGTTAAAGGGACGATAGGGACAGTTACTTTCACGCGCGGCGCATCACGTGGAGACTCGGCCGCGGAAAAGTAACTGTCCCCGATTCGCAGGCGCCGGAGGGGACAGTTACTTTAGCAGGCTCCGCGTTCCGCCGGCGTGCTCAGCGCCGGAAAGTAACTGTCCCTAGGCCGTGCCGCTTTGCGCGGTGAGCAGGCGCGGGTCGACGCCGGCGCTGCGGAAGGCGGCGGACCAGCGCGTGTCGACCTCGCAATCGTAGAGCAGGTCCTCGGTTCCCGGCGTGACGAACCAGCCGTGGCGCCCCATTTCCTGTTCGAGCTGGCCTCCGCCCCAGCCGGCATAGCCCAGCGCCGCGATCCAGCGCGTCGGCCCCCGTCCCTCGGCGATGGCGCGAAGAATGTCGAGCGTCGCCGACAACTTCCAGCGCCCGCCGACGTCGATGCTCTCGCTGCCGCCCCAGTCCGGGGAGTGGAGGATGAAGCCGCGCTGGGGCTCGACCGGCCCGCCGGCGTGGATGGCGCAGTCCGGCGCCGCGCCGGGCGCGATGTCGAGCTGCTTGAGCAGTCCGTGAAATCCGATCCTGGGCACGATGCGCCCGAGGCCGATGCCGAGCGCGCCCGCTTCGTCGTGAACGCACATCGCGATCACCGCTTTCTCGAATCGCGGGTCGCCGATACCCGGCATTGCGAGCAGGAACTGGCCGCTGAGGAAGCGTGGCTGGTCCATGGCGCCCGCTATAGAAGCAGGCCGATGGCGCTGCTAGAGCGCCCGCCGTAACCGTTATGCAGCGAAAGGATCGGAACGATGAGCATCAAGGTTGGCGACCGTCTTCCCAAGGCCAGCTTCGTCAAGGCGACCCCGGACGGCCCGCAGCCGGTCGATAGCGAGGACTATTTCCGCGGCCGCCGCGTCGCTTTGTTCTCGGTTCCCGGCGCGTTCACGCCCACCTGCTCGGCGCGCCACCTGCCGGGCTTCGTCGAGAAGGTCGACGAACTCAAGGCGAAGGGCGTCGACGAGGTCGCCTGCACCGCGGTCAACGACGCCTTCGTTCTCGGCGCGTGGTCGGAATCCGCGGGCGCGGAGGGCAAAGTGACGATGCTTGCCGACGGAAATGGCGACTTCGTCGAAGCGATCGGCCTGGCCGCCGATTTCGGCAAGTTCGGCATGGGCAAGCGCGGCCAGCGCTGGTCGATGATCGTGAACGACGGCGTGGTCGAGGATCTCAACGTCGAAGAGCCCGGCGCGTTCGAAGTCTCCAGCGCCGATTATATGCTCGCGCGGCTATAGCCTCAGCCGCTCAGCGCGGGGCCAGCACGTAATCCACTCCGACGACCGCGATCGTCTCGACAATGGGATCGGCGCTCCGCCGCATCCAGCTCATGCCGATACGTTCTCCCGCGTTGCGCTCCGTGACGGTCATGCCGGCAAAGCCGAACCCTTCGCGTTCGGTGATTCGAAGCGTGCGGACGATGCGCATGCCCGCAGCAGCTGCATAGGATTCTGCGTCGGCCCGCGCGGCGGCTAGCGCCCTGCCCCGCGATTCCCTCCGTGCGGGAGCCTCGTCCTCCAGCTCATATTGCGGCCCGCGATAGCTCATGACCGGGTCTTCGCCGCCCAGGCGGGCATGAAGCTCCCGAGCACGGGCCGCATTTCGCAGCCGTACCGTGACTCTGGCTTGCGCGCCGAATTGGCGCGGCGCCGGCGTCGCCGCGGCATCGGCCGCGGGCGGTTCGGTCACCTCGAAGATGCGCAGCGATTCGTTGGGCACCGGAATTCTGTCGACCGTGATGTCTCCGGCGCCGGCGCCGGCCGCCCGCGCGGCTGCGGTGATCCGCTGCACTTCCGCGTCGAGCGCCCGCTGGGCTTCGGCTTCGCTGGTCCCGTAGCCGTGAAGCGTCCCCGCGACCACCGCGGAGCTGGCCGGGGTGCGGACGATGCCGAGCCCGTTCACTTCCAGGAGAACCTCCCCGGGCGCGAGCTGCGGCAGGCTGACCGGGCCGTCGGCCCAGGCTGGCGCCGATCCGAACGGGGAAGCAGCGAGCAGTGAAGCGGCGATAAGCTTGCGCATAAGACGATCCCCCTCCGCCCGTTCAGCGCCCGGGCGAAGGGGTTGATAGCACTGCTCGTCAGGTCCTGCCTAGCGCCCGATCACCAGCCGCAGCGGCGGCCGCGATTCTGGTCGCGCAGCCAGCTTTGCAAGGGCCGGAAATATTCGATCATCGCGTCGCCGGAGATCTCACGGGTGCCGGTGAAGGCCTCTAACGCGTCCGGCCAGGGTCGCGACGCACCCATTGCCAGCATCGCGTTGAGCCGCTGGCCGACCTCGCGATTGCCGTAGAAGGAGCAGCGGTGAAGCGGGCCGGTCCAGCCTGCCTGGCGGCAGGCCGCCTGGTAGAATTGGAACTGGAGGATCCGGGCGAGGAAATAGCGCGTGTAGGGGACGCTCGCCGGGACGTGATACTTACCGCCCGGATCGAAGGCGGCCTCGGTGCGGGCGACCGGCGGCCGGATTCCCTGATACTGGAGCCGGAGGCGGTCCCATGCGGCCTGATACTGGTCCGGCGCGATCTCGCCGGAGAATACCCCCCAGCGCCAGCGGTCGACCAGCAGACCGAACGGCAGGAAGGCGATCTTGTCGAGCGCCTGGCGCAGCAGCAGGTCGCGGTCCTGCTCGGCGGTAGGAAGCTGGTTGCGGTTCAACAGCCCGATCTGGACCAGGTAATCCGGAGTGACCGACAGCGCGATCGTGTCGCCGACCGCCTCGTGGAAGCCGTCGTTCGCGCTGTTCTGGTAGAGGAAGGACTGCTGGTTGTAGGCGCGCTGGTAATAATTATGGCCGAGCTCGTGATGGACGGTGACGAAGTCGTCCGCATTGACCCGGGTGCACATCTTGATGCGCAGATCCTCGATATTGTCGACGTCCCATGCCGATGCGTGGCAGACCACCTCGCGGTCGCGCGGCTGGGTGATCATCGAGCGCTGCCAGAAGGTCTGCGGCAGCGGCGCGAAGCCCAACGAGCTGAAGAAGGCCTCGCCGGTGCGGACGATCCGCTCCGGCGTGTAATTGTTGCGCTCGAGCAATTGGGTGAGGTCGTAGGTCGGCCGGGCATTGGCCGTCCGCGGGACGACCACGTCGTAGATATTGCCCCATTCCTGCGCCCAGAGATTGCCGAGCAGGTCGGCGCGGATCGGGCCGTCCGCGGGCTGGACCTGGTCGCCGTAAGCGCGGTTGAGACCGGCGCGGGTGAAGCAGTGCAGCTCCTCGTAGAGCGGCCGGACCTGGTTCCAGAGCCGGTCGGTGAGCGCCGCGAACTCGTCCGGCGGCATGTCGTAGACCGAGCGCCACATCGCTCCGGTGTCGCGGAAGCCGAGATCGCGCGCGCCCTGGTTGGCGATCTCGACCAGCCGGACATAGTCTCGTCGCATCGGGGCGCCGACATTGTTGTTCCAGCTCGTCCACATCTCCTGGAGGTGGGCGGGATTGCGGACGGTGCCCATCCGCGCCTCGATCTCGTTGCCGGTCAGCGTCTCGCCGTTCATCGTCCCGCGACCCCGGCCATATTGGGACTGCAGCCGGGTCGCGATCGTGTTGAGCTCCGCCGCCGCGCCGGCGGTGGTCGGCGCCGGCAAGGTGATCCCGGAGCGCAATATGTCGAGCTTGCGGCGGGTGTCCGGGCTGAGGCCGGGGACGTTGAGATAGCGCGCAGCCTCGGTCGCATAGCGGACCTGCATCTCGGTACCGATCGTGCCGAAATGGGCGGCGAGCGCATCCGTGTCGTCGGTGATGTAGGTCGCGTTCACCCACTGGGCGCGGTTGTTGAGGACCGAGAATTCGGCAAGTTCGCGCTCCGCTCGCGCCACGAAGGCGTCGGCGTCAGCGGCCGTCGGCTGGGCGACAGCGGCGGCAGGCGGCGTCTGCTCGGCTGGTGCGGGAGCGGCGGCCTGCTGCTGGTCGGCGGAGGCGGTGGTGCATCCGGCGGCGAGCGCGGTCGCGGCGGCGAGCGCGAAGAGCGAGACGGTGGACTTCATAAAGGCGCGTCCTCTCTGTTCATTGTCGCGCCGCTCTTTGCTCCTTCGCCGCGCGGGCGGTCAAGATGCGAGGAATCGCGCGATCTCACGCCCCAATTCGGGCCTGGTGACGGCGCTCATATGGTTGCCGGGCACTTCGACGTAGCGCGCCCGCGGGAGCAATTTGGCCAGCGCCTCGGCCGGCCCGTTGTCCCGGTCCTCGGCCCCCGACACGACCAGCGTCGGAATCGCGATCGAACGCAGCTCCTCTTTGCTCGAATCGACGAAGCTGCCCAGCAACGGCAGCATCGCCTGCGGATCGCCGCCGGTCGTCTTGAGGAAGGCTTCCGCGAGCCATTCCGGCGAGCCGCGCTCGTGGGTGCCGAGCCCGGTCAGGATCCTTCGGAAATGCCCCGCCCTGCGGTGGACGTCGACCATGCCGCGAAGCCCCATGCCCGCGATCACCAGCCGCCGCGCCGCCGCCCCCAGGATCGCCATCCGCGCCGCGATCCGCGCGCCCAGCGAATAGCCCCCGAGATCGTAGTCCGAGAGGCCGAGATGCGCGACCAGCTCGAGGCCGTCGCGGGCGAGCACGTCGGGCGGATAGGCGGCTGGATCGTGCGGCGCTGCGCTCTCCCCGTGGCCGCGCAAGTCGGGCATGATCGCCCGAAAGCCGCGGCCGGCTATCTCGGCGGCGTGGCCGAACTTCAGCCAGTTTGTCTCGGCGTTGGAGAACAGGCCGTGGAGCAGCAGCACCGGCCTCCCCTCGCCCAGTTCGTGCCAGGCGAGCGCGACCCCGTCCGATGCGCTGAAGCGATGGCTAACGAGGGAACTCGCCGGTCGCGGCGATCCATCTGTCGACGAGGGGCTGATACTCATCGGTTCGCTTCTCCGGCAGGCCTTCGGTGTCGAGCCAGGCGCGGTGCATGCTCTCCGCGCCGAAATGATGCCTGGGCACGAAACGCGACGGGTCGTCGAAGGAGCCCACCGTCAGGTCCATATTCTCGCCGTCCGGAAACGCGAAGCCGAGCGGCGTCCCGCATTCCCGGCAAAATGGCCGCCGCGCGATCGGCGAGCTCTCGTACCAGTCCGGCTCCCGTTCCCAGGAAACCGCCCCCTTCTTCACCTGCTTGAACGCGATCGAGACGCCACCGGTGGCCTTCTGGCACATCCGGCAATGGCAGAGATAGGCATCGGCATTGTCGATCTCGGCCGCGTAGCGCACCCGGCCGCAGGCGCAGCCGCCGGTCATGGTGTCAGGCATTTCGCTCCTCCCACTCGTGCAACGGGATGACAATATCGCGCAGTGGCGATGCCCGCACGCGCCGACAGAGGCGCTCGTCGGCGGTAACAAGCGGGACGTCCAGGTCTCTTGCGAGCGCAAGGAAGAGGCAGTCGTAAACGGGGTGCGGCAAGGCCATGGCGAGGCTCAGCGCCTCCCCGGCCAGGGAGGCGGAAGGGACGAGCTTGACCGACTCCGCCAGATGCACGTGGGCGCCTTGGGTCTGGGCCGGCTCGATCTCACCCCTGCGCACCTTTTTCCAGAGCGCGTTCGCGAGCTCCACCAGAATGAAGTCGGGAGCTGCAAGCTCCAGCGCGAGAAGCGTCTCGGCAGCCGCGCTGTCGCTTTCGGCGACATACCATTTCAGGGCGACGCTCGTGTCGAGGACGGCGATCAAACGTCGCGGTACCCGTCACGGTCCTCACGGATCAGCTGCTCGCTGGGCGTCTGCGGAACGTTGGGAGTCATTGCGCGGATTCGTTCAGCCGATGCGATGAGCTCTGCTCGCCGCTTCCTGCTGATCGGACGTGCTACCCTCAGGGCCTCGCGCAGTTCAGCTTCGAGCGAACGATTGTTCGCTTCCGCCGCCTCGCGGTAATCGGCGAGGAGATCGTCGTCGATATTGCGGATCAGAGCTTGCGCCATCCGCTGATGATATCAGAATGATAGCAACCGATCAAGCAGCCTTCCGGAGGTGTTTCCTTCCGAGCAGCTCGGCGATCTGGACGGCGTTCAGAGCGGCGCCCTTCCTGAGATTGTCCGAGACGCACCACAGGCTGAGGCCGTTCTCGACGGTCGAATCCTCGCGCACCCGGCTGACATAGGTCGCATATTCGCCGACGCACTCGACCGGGGTGACGTATCCGCCGTCCTCGCGCTTATCGACCAGCATGATCCCCGGCGCCTCGCGCAGGATCGCCTGCGCCTTCGTCGCCGAAATCTCGTTCTCGAACTCGATGTTGATCGCCTCGCTGTGGCCGACGAACACCGGCACGCGCACGCAGGTCGCGGTGACCTTGATCTTCGGGTCGAGGATCTTCTTGGTCTCGACCACCATCTTCCATTCCTCCTTGGTCGAGCCGTCGTCGAGGAAGGCGTCGATGTGGGGGATGACGTTGAAGGCGATCTGCTTGGTGAACTTTGCGGGATCGGCGCCGTCGCCGACGAAGATGTCCCGGCTCTGCTCGAACAGCTCGTCCATGCCCGCCTTGCCGGCGCCCGAGACCGACTGATAGGTCGAGACGACGACGCGCCTGATGGTCGCGAAATCGTGGAGCGGCTTCAGCGCCACCACCATCTGCGCGGTCGAGCAGTTCGGGTTGGCGATGATGTTCTTGCGCCGATAGAGGTCGATGGCGCCGGGATTCACCTCCGGCACGATCAGCGGCACATCCGGGTCCATCCGGTAGAGCGAGCTGTTGTCGATCACGGTGCAGCCGACCTGCGCGGCGCGAGGGGCATAGGTCCGCGAGGCTTCCGAGCCGGCCGCGAACAAGGCCATGTCCCAGCCGGAAAAGTCGAAATGCTCGATGTTGCGGACCTTGAGCTCGCGCCCCGAGTCGCCGAAATCGATGACGTCGCCCGTCGAGCGCGGCGAAGCGACCGCGGCGATGTCGTCCAGCGGAAATTCGCGCTCGGCCAGGATGTTGAGCATCTCGCGCCCGACATTGCCGGTCGCGCCGACTACGACCACCCGGTAACCCATGGCTCTCTCCAGCGGAAATCCGCGCCCGCCGCTAAACCGGGGCGGGTCCGAAAGCGATATGGCGTCCCATGCGTTGCGAACAAGGCATGGTTCGACGGCGCTCAGCCTTCGGCGGTCTCGGTCTGCGGTTCGGGCGCAGCCGCGGCGGTGGCTGCCGGCTTGTCCTGGCGAGTGTCGCGGCGCTCGGCGATGCGGGCGGCCTTGCCGGTGCGTCCGCGCAGATAATAGAGCTTGGCGCGGCGGACGGCGCCGCGGCGCACGACCTCGATCGAATCGACGTTGGGCGAGTAGAGCGGGAAGACGCGCTCGACGCCCTCGCCGAAGCTGATCTTGCGCACGGTGAACGAGCTGCCGATGCCGCGATTGGCGCGGGCGATGCACACGCCCTCGAAATTCTGGATGCGGGTGCGCTCGCCCTCGACGACGCGGACGCCGACGCGGAGCGTGTCGCCGGGACGGAATTCGGGAATGGGCTTGCTCTCGGTGAGCTTCTCGATCTGCTCGGCCTCGAGCTGCTGGATGAGGTTCATTTCTCTTCGCCTTCGTCTCGTCGCTGCGCGCCAGAGGGCGGCTGCCTGGGCGCGCCCCCGTGGCGCTCCATCAGGTCCGGCCGCCTTGACCGTGTATCCTCGACCGCCCGTGCGTGACGCCAGGCGGCGATCCTCGCATGATCCCCCGACCGCAGCACCTCGGGGATCGTGCGCCCTTCCCATTCATAAGGTCGGGTATAATGAGGGTATTCGAGAAGGCCTGCCTCGAAGCTCTCCTCCTCACCGCTCGTGGGCGCGCCCATTACCCCGGGAAGCAGCCGAACGCAAGCATCGAGCAGGACCATCGCCGCGACCTCGCCGCCGGAAAGGACATAGTCGCCGATCGACACCGGGACCACTGGCCTCGCCTCGAACAGACGCTCGTCCACCCCCTCGAAGCGGCCGCACAGGATCGAGACTCCCGGGCCCGCGGAAAGCTCGCGCACCAGCGCCTGGGTCAGGGGCCTTCCCCGCGGCGTCATCGCCAGCATCGGCATCGCCGGACGCCGTGCCAGGACATCGTCCACCGCCGCAGCGAGTATGTCGGCGCGCATCACCATCCCCGCCCCGCCCCCGGCCGGCGTGTCGTCGACCGAGCGGTGCCTGTCGCTCGCGAAATCGCGGATCTGCACCGTCTCGAGCGCCCACAGGCCCTCCGCCAGCGCTCGCCCGGCGAGGCTACGCCCGAGCGGGCCGGGAAACATGTCGGGATAGAGGGTGAGCACGGCCGCGGCGAAAGTCATGCCCGCACCCAATTCTCGATGCGCAGGCCCGGCACGTCCGCGAAGTCGCGCTCGTTGTTCGTCGCTAGAGGAAGCCGCAGCTGGAGCGCGTGAGCGGCAATAAGCCGATCGAAACTGTGCCGCTTGAAAGGAAGGCGCCGGTACTCGAGCGCGGCCTCTGCGCCGAAGGCGATCACGGGGATGATTTCGAACAGCGCTTCCGCATTGGCCGCGGCTATCTTGTCGTCGAGGTCGACCCCCATCATGACCTCCGCATATGCGATCGCCGATGTGACCACCTGGCCGGGCGCAAAACGCTCGATTCTGCGCCGCGCAGCGTCGGCGAGTCCCTCGATGAGATAGATGCAGATGTTGGAGTCGAGGAGGACCAGGGGCTCATTCATCGCGGAGCCGTTTCCCTTCCCAGTCCAGCTCCCGCGCTTCGATGATGCGATCGGATGGTTCCAGCGGCTTCAGACCGGCTCCCGCACCATAAATGCCGGTGAGGTCGATCCTGCTCGGTTTCCGATTGACCGGCTCAAAGATGTAGCGTCCCCGCTCCTCCCGAACCGTCATTTCGACCCCGGCTTCGACGCCGAGCTCCTTGGGCAGGCGCACGGCCACCGAATTCCCCGATTTGAAGGTCCTCGTCCTCTTCATCGCCGCCTCGTATATACGACCTGTATATACGCGCTTTCCTACGGAATTGAAAGACGCAGCGCCTGGATTCGTGGCGGATCCGTCGGCGCCAGGAGGAGCTGGCCTTCGAGCCGGCCGTGCTCGCAACGCCACGAGAAGGCGCCGGAGAGGTCTCCCGTTGGGTTGATCGGAGCGCCCGTGTCGCATTGGCCGGTTTCGCCGCGCAGGCGGCGGAGCTCGGCGCGCCAGTTCTCGCGCGACCGGTCCATCAGCATGTTCATCGCGAGCAGGTCGCCTGCGGCCGCGATGTCGCCGCTGCGGTAGACCGCGCCTGCTGCCGCATAGGCCGAGGCGAGCGCGTCGCTCGGCGCAAGCGGGCGGCCGCGCAACGCGCCGGCCCTGTGCAGCGCGATGGCGGCATCCCACACTGCCGCCGCCGGCCCGGCATAGGTGCGGTTCGAGAAAGCGAAGATGCCGATGCCGTGCTCGGGCAGGAGCAGCACGTAAGATCCGTAGCCGGGATATCCGCCGCCATGGGCCAGCGTCAGCCCGACGTCGCAGTCCTGGGCGACCCGCATGCCCATGCCGTAGGCCGCGGCCTGGCGGCAGGCGGCGGCGCCGGTACGGCCGGGCCGGGTCGCGAGGGCTGGGAAGTTCAGTCCCTGAGCGAGTTCCCTGACGCTCGCGCGGCGGGCCGGCCCCGTCTCGTCCCCGTCCCGCGCCGGCCAGGCGGAAAGCAGGAAAGCCACCCAGCGCGCATAATCGTTGGCGCTGGTCTGCAGGCCGCCCATCGCTCCGAAGGCGCCGTGGGCCATTTCCGGCTCCTCGCGCCAGGCGGCATTCTCCCAGCGATAGCCGATCGCGCGGCGCTCCTCGGGCGCCTCGCGCACTTCGTAGCCGCTGGAGTCCATGCCGAGCGGGCGCAGGACACTGGTCTCGACGTAGGTCCGGTAGGGCATGCCCGAGACGTTCTCCACGATCCGTCCGAGCAGCGCGTAGCCGAAGTTCGAATATTCAAACGCTGTCCCGGGCGCGCGGGTGAACGGGACGCCGCGACGGAGGATGGCGGTGAACTCAGCTTCCGGAAGCGGCTGCTGCCGGTCGCCCCAGGGATCGTCGGTAACGAAGCCGGCGCTGTGCGAGAGCAGGTCGCGGACGCGGATGCGGGGCCAGTCCGAGACCGGGTAGCGCCAGGCGCGCATCTCCGGGACGTAGGTTTCGGCGGCCGCATCGAGCGACAACCGACCCTCGTCGCGCAGTCGCAGGATCGAGAGCGCGGTGAACGCCTTGGTCATCGACGCGATCCGGAACAGGCTGTCCGCCGTGACCGGCCGCCGGGCCACCAGATCCTGGACGCCGCGCGTCCCGACATGGACCAGCCGGCCATTCGCGACGATCCCGTAAACGAGACCGGGCGCGTGGACGTCGAGCTGCCAGTCCGCGAAGATGCGGTCGACCGTCGGGAGGACTTGCGCGATCTCCGGCGGCGGCGGCTGGGCCGGGGCGGCAGACGGCGCAGCGAAGGCGAGCGCGACGGCGAGGAGCAGGCGTTGCATGCCCGTCTCGTATCCACCGCGCGGGACGACCGCCAGCGGGAACCATCGCCGCCTGCCTTCGCTCTCACGCCGCATGAGCGACCCGCTTTACGATTGCCTCGTCGTCGGAGGCGGCCCGGCCGGCCTGACCGCTGCCATCTACCTCGCGCGGTTCCATCTGTCGCTGAAGGTGATCGATTCGGGCGAGAGCCGCGCGGCCTGGATCCCCTGCACCCACAATCACGCCGGCTACCCGGAAGGAATTGCGGGGAAGGAGCTGATTGCGCGGATGAAGGAGCAGGCGCAGAAATACGGCGCCTCGATCGCGCAGAGCCGAGTCACCCGGCTCGACAGGGTGGACGGCGGCTTCCGCGCAGAATGGGGCGAAGGCTCGGTGACCGCACGGACCGTACTTCTCGCCACCGGGGTGCGCAATCGGCGTCCGCCGATGGACCTCGAGCTCCACGACGAGGCGATGGCGCGCGGCCTGATCCGCTACTGCCCGATCTGCGACGGCTATGAGGTCACCGACAAGAAAGTCGGGGTGATCGGCAGCGGCGGCCACGGCGTCGCCGAGGCGGTGTTCCTGCGCGGATTCACCGCCGACGTGACTTTGATCGCGCCGGACCGGGCGCATCTGCTTGGCGCGGAGGACCGGGCGAAGCTGGACGAATTCGGTATCCCCCTGGTCGACGGCCCCTGCGAAGCGATCGCCGCGCATCACGACTGCATCGTCGTCGACACCGGCGAAGGCCATTACGTCTTCGACAGCGTCTATCCCGCGCTCGGCTCCGACACCCGCACCGAGCTCGCCGAGCAGATCGGGGCGGAACTGTCGGGCGATACGGGGTGCATTCTCGTCGACTCCCACCAGCGCACCAGCGTGCCGGGAATTTATGCGGCGGGCGACGTCGTCCTCGGGCTGGACCAGATCAGTCACGCAATGGGCGAAGGCGGCGTGGCGGCCACCACGATCCGCAACGATTTGGCTCGGGAGCGGCCGCTGATGCGGGAGAAGCTGGCGGAAAAGGCTGCGCGCTGACGATTCCGCTCTTTACGGTGACTTAGTTGTATAATACACCTTCGTTCGATCCAACGAAGAAGGTGCCTCTTTGAATCGCTCATTGCTCGCAGCCGTCGCGGCCGCGCTCGCCCTTGCCGCCTGCGGCCTCTCCCCTCTCCCCACCGTCGCTTCCGGGCCGACGCTCGAAGCGCGGCTCGAGACAAGCTGGCGTCTCGGCGACGCCCCCGCGCGCCAGCCGCGGTTCAGCGGCGACGCCGCATTGCTCGCTCTGTCGAGCGCCAGCGGTCTGGTGGTGGTGCGCCGAACTGCCGACTGGAGCGTCTTCAGGCAGCTCCACCATCCTGACGGCGTTACCGCGGTCGCCTTCAGCCCGGATTCCCGCCATTTGTTCACCGCCGGCTACGACGCGACGGTGCGGATGTGGGAGCTCGCCACGGGGCGCGAAATCGCGCGCTTCGCCGGTGCGCAGGGCACGGTCTGGACGGTGGACCTATCGCCCGACGGCACGCGCCTCGCCGCGGGCGGAGAAGACCGGACGATCCGGATCTGGCGAATCGGGTCAAGCGAGCCGCCGCGCACGCTGCGCGGCCACGAGCTCAATGTCTGGGAGGTCCGGTTCAGCCCCGACGGCGCGCGGCTGGCGAGCGCCAGCTTCGACCGCAGCGTCCGCCTCTGGGACGGCGCCACCGGCGCCCCGGTCCGCACGATCGGCCGCCATGACGAAGCCGTGGTCGGCCTGGACTTCAGCCCGGACGGACGATTGCTCGCCACCGGCGGAGACGATTCGACGGTCCGGTTCTGGCGCGCGAGCGACGGCGCGGCGGTCCGCACCGCTTCGAGCAACGCCCATGTCCACAAGCTCGATTTCAGCCCCGACGGCCGCTGGCTCGCCAGCGCCGGACGGGCTCGCGGCGCGATCGGCTCGATCTGGCACGACGTCACCGGAGGCGGCGGCGCGGCCGCGCCCGTCCATCTCTGGCGGGTCGCGGACGGCGCGCATGTCGCCGCCCTTCCCCATGACGGCGACGTCATGCTCCTCGCCTACAGCCCGGCGGGCGACCGCGTCGTGACCGCGGGCGAGGACGGCACGGTCAGCGTGTGGCGGCTTCGCGAGGCGCGGCGCTGAGCGCGGAAGCTATTCGACGAAGGCGTCGTCGATCACCAGCCTGTCCGCCTCGATCGTCACCGCCGCAGCGACGGGAACCATGAAGCGGCGACCGTCCGGGCGCTCGATCTCGACGATGTCGCCGGCTCCGAAATTCTCGACCGCGGCGGCGGTGCCGAGGTCCGGTCCGGACGCTGCGACGCAGGGAAGGCCAATCAGGTCGGCGTGATAATATTCGCCGTCCTCGAGCGGCGGCAAAGCCGAGCGCGGCACCGAGAGCGTCTCGCCGCGCAGCGCCTCGGCGGCGCTGCGGTCGGCGATCCCGGCGAAGCGGGCGATCGCGCCGAAGGCGGCCGGCTTGATCGACGTGAGGGTGAGGACCCGCTCGCCGACCTGCACGTCCGAGTGGCGCTTCAGGCTGTCGAGGCCCTCGGCAAACAGCTTGAGCCGCACCTCGCCCGCAACGCCGTGCGCCCCGGCGACGGCCGCCAAGGTGACGCGCGGTTCGGTCATGAAAGCTCCTCCCCTTGAGGGAGAGGGGTTTGGGGCGGGGTGGAGTCGATGAAGTGCAGTGACTCTCCGGAAACGCCACCCCCACCCCAACCCTCCCCCCTCAAGGGGGAGGGCGCGGGCACGACGACCTGCAATTACTCCGCCTTCTCGGCGCCTTCGGCGGGAGCGGCTTCGTCGGAGCCTTCGGCGGGCTCGCTGGTCGACCGGCCCTCGTTCGGGGCCTCGTCAGCCGGAGTGGCATCGCCGTCGCCGCCGGCCTCGGCCGCGGCGGCTTCCTCGGCAGGAGCGGGCTCGTCGGCTGTGGGCGCAGCTTCCTCTGCGGCCGGCGTCTCTTCAGGCGCGGCAGTCTCTTCGGCAGCCGGAGCAGGCTCTTCGGCAGGCGCAGGCGCATCCTCGGCGGCCGCAGCCTCCTCCTCAGCCGGAGCCGCCTCTTCGGCGGCCGGAGCGGCTTCCTCCACCGCAGGCGCAGCCTCGTCCTCGGCCGGAGCCTCGGCGGCCGCGGGGGCGGCGGCTTCGGCGGCAGCGGCCTCGGCGGCTTCGGCCTCGCGGCCGGCGCGCTCCTCGGCGCGCTCCTTCGCCTTCTCGCCGGGCTCGCCCTTCTTCAGATTCTGGCGGGCGGCGCGCTCCCGCACGCCGGCGGCGTCGAGGAAGCGGGCGACGCGGTCGCTCGGCTGGGCGCCGACGCTGAGCCAGTGGCGCGCGCGATCGGCGTCGAGCTTGACCCGCTCCGGGCTGTCCTTGGGCAGCATCGGATTGTAGCTGCCGATGCGCTCGATGAACTTGCCGTCGCGGCCGGTGCGCGAGTCGGTCACTACGATCTTGTAATAAGGCCGCTTCTTCGCCCCGCCGCGCGAGAGCCTGATTGCTACTGCCATTTTCTACTGTCCTTTCTGAGAGATATCTTTACTTCTTGAGGAAATTTTCGAAGCCGGGCGGCAGGTTCATCGGCGACTGGCCGCCGCCGGGGCCGCCGGTGGGGAGGCCGGACATCCCACCCGGCATGCCGCCGCCCATGCCGCCGAGCGCGCCCCCGAGGCCGCCGCCTCCGAACAAGGCGCCGAGCTTGCCGAGACCGCTCATCTTGCGGATCTTCTTCATCGCGCCGGCCATCTCCTGGTGCATCTTGAGCAGGCGGTTGACCTCCTGCACCGTCGTCCCCGAGCCCTTGGCGACGCGGATCTTGCGCTTGGCGTTGAGCAGCTCGGGCTTGAACCGCTCTTTGGGAGTCATCGAGCCGATGATCGCATCGAGCCGGACCAGAATCTTGCCGTCCATCGCGCTCGAGTTCATCGCATTCTGCATCTTCTTCATGCCCGGCAGCATGCCGGCGAGCGCGCCGATTCCGCCCATGCGCTGCATCTGCTGAAGCTGGCTGCGAAGGTCGTTGAGGTCGAACTGACCCTTGGCCATCTTCCTGGCCAGCGCCTCGGCCTCTTCCTCCTTGATCGTCTCCTGCGCCTTCTCGACCAGGCTGACGACGTCGCCCATGCCGAGGATCCGGCCAGCCACCCGTTGCGGATGGAAGGGCTCGAGCGCGTCGATCCCCTCGCCGGCGCCGGCGAACTTGATCGGCTTGCCGGTCACGGCGCGCATCGAGAGGGCGGCGCCGCCGCGTGCGTCGCCGTCCATCCGGGTGAGGACGATACCGGTGAGATCGACCTGGCCGGAGAAGTTGCGCGCGACGTTGACCGCGTCCTGTCCGGTCAGCGCGTCGACGACGAGCAGCACCTCGTCCGGCTCGGCGACGGAGGCGATCGCCTTCATCTCGTCCATCAGCTGCTGGTCGACGTGGAGCCGGCCGGCGGTATCGAGCATCAGCACGTCATAGCCCTGGAGCTTCGCGGCCTGGAGCGCGCGGCGGGCGATGTCGACCGGTTGCTGGCCGGCGACGATCGGCAGAGTCGCGACCTCCGCCTGGCGCCCGAGGACGGCGAGCTGCTCCTGCGCCGCCGGGCGCGCGACGTCGAGCGACGCCATCATCACCTTCTTGCGGTCCTTCTCGGTGAGGCGCTTGGCGAGCTTGGCGGTGGTCGTCGTCTTGCCCGAGCCCTGCAGGCCGACCATCATGATCACGGCGGGCGGAGTGACCGCGACCTCGAGCTCGCTGGCCTCGGCGCCGAGCATGTCGATCAGGGCGTCGTGGACGATCTTCACCACCTGCTGGCCAGGGGTGACCGAGCGCAGCACCTGCTGGCCGACAGCCTGCTCGGTCGCCTTGTCGACGAACTCGCGGACCACCGGCAGGGCGACGTCCGCTTCGAGCAAGGCGATGCGGACCTCGCGCATCGCGGCGCGGACGTCGGCCTCGCTGAGCGCGCCGCGGCCACGCAGGCGGTCGAACACGCCGGCTAGGCGGTCGCTCAGGCTGTCGAACATGCGGCTTCGCTCCTCAAACCACGTCCAAACGCAAAAGCGCCGGCGGGCGAAAACTCGCCGGCCAGCGTGCGCCCCTGGACGCTCTCAATACCCCTAACGGGATGCGGGCGCATAGCGGAGCGGGGGGATTTAGGCAAGCCGATGCGGCGCACACGCCGTCATGCCGGACTTGATCCGGCACCCATGAACCGAAGAGGCCGAGATTATTCCCCCGTCGTCCGCGTTCATGGGTCCTGACTTTCGTCAGGATGACGGCGCCAGGGGTCAACCACAGAGCGGAGCTTAACAACATTTTCACGCCCTCGCCCCTAGGCCGGGCCGGCCAACTGGAGATGACGAGGAACGAATGGCGAGCCTTTTTTCGCATCAGCGGCCGCAGGAAGGCTCCGGCGCCGCTAGGGACATCGTCGCGCTCGGCGTCGCGCTCGCTACCCTGCTCCTGTTCCTCAAGATCAGCGACGGCTACGTCCTCCAGCTCGGACAGCAACTGGCGCGCCTGGGCTCCAACAACGGCAATATCATTGTCGGGCTGCTGCTCCTGAACGTCGCGCTGACAATCTACGGTTGGCGCCGCTATCGCGACGCGGCCCGCGAAGTGGTCGAGCGCACCGCGGCCGAGAAGCGTGCCAACTCGCTCGCCTCGACCGACCCGCTGACCGGCTTCCTAAACCGCCGCTCTTACACCCAGGCGGCGAACGACCTGATTGCGCGCGCCGCCAGGCAGCGCCAGAGCGTCGCCATGTTCGTGATCGACATTGACGGCTTCAAGACGGTGAACGACCTCCACGGCCACCTCACCGGCGATAACCTGCTGCGCACCGCGGCGGACGTCATCGCCAAGGCGCTGCCACGCGACGCGGTGACCGCGCGCCTCGGCGGAGACGAGTTCGCGGCGGCCTTCAGCTACGACAGCGCCGCGCCGTCCGAGGCTGACCGGATCGCCGACTTCATCGTCGACCGCCTCGGCAAGCCGTTCGACCTCGCCGGAGTCCACACCCATGTCTCGGCGTCGATCGGCGTGGCCAGCTCGGGGCAGGATTGCGATTCGGTCGAGATGCTGACGCGTCGGGCCGACATTGCCATGCACGCGGCCAAGAAGCTGGGCCGCGGGCGCTATGCCTGGTTCGACGCGTCGATGCAGCGCGAGCTCGAGAACCGCAACGCGATCGAGGTGGGGTTGCGCCGCGGCATCCCCGCCGGCGAGTTCGTCCCCTATTTCGAGCAGCAGATCGATCTCGTCACCGGCAGCCTCCACGGCTTCGAGATGCTTGCGCGGTGGGAGCATCCCGAGCGCGGGCTGGTCCCGCCGGCCG
This sequence comes from Allosphingosinicella sp., assembly GCA_035628635.1. Classification (GTDB taxonomy): domain Bacteria; phylum Pseudomonadota; class Alphaproteobacteria; order Sphingomonadales; family Sphingomonadaceae; genus Allosphingosinicella. The sequence continues at coordinate 17,375 of DASPJJ010000008.1, read as the reverse complement.
AGTTCATCCCGATCGCCGAGGAATGCGGGCTGATCGGCGACCTTTCGGTCTCGGTGATGCGCCAGGCGTTCGAGGTCGCCAAAGGCTGGGACCCGTCGCTCACCCTCTCGGTCAACATCTCCCCGATCCAGCTCAAGGATCCGTGGCTCGCGCAGAAGATCACCAAGGTGCTGGTCGAGACGGGCTTCCCCGCCGAGCGGCTCGAGATCGAGATCACGGAAAGCTCGCTGTTCGAGTGCCTGGGTCTTGCCCAGACGATCATCGCCAGCCTCAAGAACCAGGGCGTGAAGCTCGCGCTCGACGATTTCGGCACCGGCTATTCCTCGCTGGCGCATCTGCGCGCCCTTCCCTTCGATCGGATCAAGATCGACCGCAGCTTCGTCGCCTCGATCAACGAGAACAGCGATTCGGCGACCATCGTCACGGCGATCACCCGCCTTGCCGAAAGCCTCGGCCTCGCCGTCACCGCCGAGGGGATCGAGGACGAGATCATCGAGGCGCGGCTGCGCACGATCGGCACCTTCAAGGGCCAGGGCTACAAGTTCGGCCGCCCGGTCCCGGCCGTCGAGGTCGACGGCCTGCTGACCGCGCGCGGCCTGGCGGCTGCACCCCGGACCTGCGCCCCGGCCGAGGAAGTCGAAGAGGTCCGCCGCCGCGCCTGACCGCAGCCGGACGGCCGAGGTGGACGAAAGCGGCCACGCCCCCTAGATCGCGGCCCATGCGCCGCCCCTTCCGCAAAATGCACGGGCTCGGGAACGACTTCGTGATCTTCGACGCGCGCGAGGCGCCGCTCGAGATCGACGGGGCGACGGCGCGCGCGCTCGCCGACCGCCGCACCGGCATCGGCTGCGACCAGCTGATCCTGCTCGAGCCGTCCGACGCGGCCGACGTCAGGATGCGGATCTGGAACGCGGACGGAGGCGAGGTCGAGGCCTGCGGAAACGCCGCCCGCTGCGTCGCTTTGCTGCTGGGCGGCGAGAGCACCATCGAGACCATCGGCGGCATCGTCCGAGGCGCCGCGAACGGCGCGGCGGCGACGATAGACATGGGCGCGCCGCGCTTCGGCTGGGACGAGATTCCGCTCGCTTACCCGCTCGACACGGCCGCGATGCCGGTCGCCTGGGAGGATCTGCGGGGCCCCGCTGCCGTCAATGTCGGCAATCCCCACATCGTCTTCTTCGTGCCAGAAGCCCGCGCCGTCGACCTCGCCCGCTTGGGTCCGCTGATCGAGAACGACCCGCTCTTCCCCGAGCGAGTCAACGTCAACGTCGCCTCGCTGGAGGACGGCGCCATCCGCCTGCGCGTCTGGGAGCGGGGCGCGGGGCTTACCCAGGCCTGCGGGACCGGAGCCTGCGCGACCGCCGTCGCGGCAATCCGGCGCAAGCTCGTCCGGAGCCCGGTCAAAGTCCGCCTCCCGGGCGGCAGCCTCACGATCGAGTGGGCGCCGGGCGGCAGCGTTCGAATGTCCGGCGCCGCGACCCACGTCTTCGCCGGCGAGGTTGAGCTGTGAGCGGGCCGGAGCTGATCACCCTCGGCTGCCGCCTCAACGCGGCCGAGAGCGAGGCGATGCGGCGGCTCGCCGCCGGCGAGGACGACCTCGTCATCGTCAACAGCTGCGCGGTCACCAACGAGGCGGTCCGCCAGACCCGCCAGGCGATCCGCAGGGCCAAGCGCGCGCGACCCGATGCGCGGGTGGTGGTGACGGGCTGCGCCGCGCAGGTCGATCCCGGGAGCTTCGCGGCAATGCCGGAGGTGACGCGCGTGATCGGCAACCGGGAGAAGTTTCTCGCACAGAGCTTCACGCCCACCGTTCGGGCTGAGCCTGTCGAAGCCCTGCCCTTTTCGTCGGCAGGAGAAGAAAGAAGGACAGACCTTCGACAAGCTCAGGCTGAACGGGATTTCCCGTTCGGAGCCAACCCGGCTCACTCCGAGATCCGTGTCTCCGACATCATGGCCGTACGCGAGACGGCGCCCCACCTCGCCGCGGGCTTCGCGGAGCGGGCGCGGGCGTTCGTCGAAGTGCAGAACGGCTGCGACCATCGCTGCACCTTCTGCATCATCCCCTACGGCCGCGGGAACAGCCGCTCGGTCCCGGCCGGACTGTTGGTCGAAAGCGTCAAGAAGCTTGTCGACGAGGGCTTCGAAGAGGTGGTGCTGACCGGAGTCGACGTCACCAGCTACGGGCCGGACTTGCCGGGCGCTCCCAGCCTGGGGATGCTGATCGAACGAATCCTCAGCCGCGTCCCTTCCCTTCCCCGCCTGCGCCTTTCGTCGCTCGACTGCATCGAAATGGACGACAGGCTGTTCGATCTCGCCACGAGCGAGCCGCGCTTCATGCCGCACCTCCATATGAGCTTTCAGTCGGGCGACGATCTGGTCCTCAAGCGGATGAAGCGCCGCCACTGCCGGGCGCAGGCCATCGAGACGGTCGCGCGTCTCAAGGCGAAGCGCCCGGAGATCGCGATCGGCGCGGACCTCATCGCCGGCTTTCCAACCGAAACCGACGCGATGCACGAGAACTCGCTGCGCCTGATCGACGAGTGCGACGTCGTCATGGCCCATATCTTCCCCTTCTCGCCCAAAAACGGAACTCCCGCCGCGCGAATGCCGCAGGTGCCGCCGGCGGTCGCGAAGGAGCGCGCGCGCGGCCTGCGCGAAGCCAGCGCGCGGTGGCGCGAGGCATGGCTTCAGGCACTGGTCGGGACGACGCAGCGCGTGCTGGTCGAGCGCGATAACGGCTTCGGCCACGCGGAGAATTTCGCGCCCGTGCAGATTAAAGCGCCTCCCCTTGAGGGGGAGGGGTTTGGGGAGGGGTGGAGTCCGCGAAAAAGGCTAAGAGTATCCGCTGACGCCACCCCCACCCAAACCCTCCCCCCTCGAGGGGGAGGGCTTGTCGGCCGCGTCGTCGAAACAACGATTGTCGGCTTCGACGGCGAGTCCCTCATCGGAGTTCCCGCGTGAGCGAGAGCTGGCTCGACCGCCTGCGCGCGGGTTTCCAAAAGACGTCGGACCGGCTCGGGGAGAATCTCACCGGCCTGATCGCGACTTCGAGGCTGGACGACTACGTCCTCGACGAGATCGAGGAGGCGCTGATCGCCTCCGACCTCGGGCCGCAGACGGCGGCCAGGGTCCGCGAGCGGCTGCGCGGCGAGCGCTTCGAGGGCGAGCTCACCGAAGCCAGGGTCCGCGGCATCGTCGCTGAGGAACTGGAGAAGATCCTCGCTCCGGTTGCCGAGCCGCTGGAGATCGACGCCTTCCCGCGGCCGCAGGTGATCCTCGTCGTCGGCGTCAACGGATCGGGCAAGACGACCACCATCGCCAAGCTCGCCCACCTCTTTCTCGAGCAGGATTATTCCGTTCTCCTCGCCGCCGGCGACACGTTCCGCGCGGCGGCGATCGACCAGCTGAGGGTCTGGGCGGACCGGATCGGCGTGCCGATCATCGCCGGCCCGGAAGGCAGCGACAGCTCTGCGATCGTGTTCGACGGGGTCAAGAAGGCGACGGCCGAAGGCATCGACGTGCTGATCGTCGACACGGCGGGCCGGCTCCAGAACAAGACCGGCCTGATGGACGAGCTCGCCAAGATCCGCCGCGTGCTCGGCCGCCTCAATCCGGAGGCGCCGCACGACGTGGTGCTGGTGCTCGACGCGACGACCGGGCAGAACGCGCTCGGTCAGATCGAGGTGTTCAGGGAGGTGGCCGGCGTGACCGGGCTGGTGATGACGAAGCTCGACGGGACGGCGCGCGGGGGAGTCCTCGCGGCGGCGGCGGAGCGCTATCGCATGCCGATCCACGCGATCGGCGTCGGCGAGCGGATCGACGACCTCAGGCCTTTCGATCCGGGCGAGGCTGCGCGCGCGATCGCCGGCGCAACGGGAGCGAACGAGTGAGCGTCGACGACAAAGCGATTTCCGCGCCCGGCCCCGGCGCCCGGGTGGCGATCGACCTGCTTCCCCTGGTCGTCTTCTTCGCCGCCAATTACTGGCGCGGAATCTTCACGGCGACGATCGCCTTCATGGTCGCGATCACCGTCGCCATGCTGGTCTCCCAGCTGCGCTACCGCCACATTTCTCCGATGCTGTGGTTCTCCGGCGTCATGGTGCTGGTGCTCGGCGGCATTACCGTCTGGCTCCACGACGACACCTTCATCAAGATGAAGCCGACCCTGGTCTATCTCGCCATATCCTCGGTGCTGGCCTTCGGCCTCGTCACCAGGCGCAACCTCATGAAGGCGGCGCTGGGCAGCGCCTATCCCGGCCTGTCCGACCGAGGCTGGACGATCCTCACCCGCAACTGGATCGGCTTCTTCCTGGTGATGGCGGCGGTCAACGAGGCGGTCTGGCGCTCGAGCAGCACCGATTTCTGGGTCGGCTTCAAGCTCTGGTTCTTCCTGCCGGCGACGATCCTGTTCGCGCTCGCCAACATCCCGATGCTGATGCGCCACGGCATGCGCCTCGACGAAGCGCGCGAAGAGCCGCCGCTCCCCCCGACGCAATGACCCGCAACGTCATCTCGATCGCCGGTCTCTCGAAGACCTACAAAGGCGGGCACCAGGCGCTGAAGAGCGTCGACCTCGAGATCGCCAAGGGCGAGATCTTCGCTTTGCTCGGCCCCAACGGCGCCGGCAAGACCACCCTGATCAGCATCGTCTGCGGCATCGTCACGCCGAGCGCCGGCACCGTCCTCGTCGACGGCCACGACCACCGGCGCGACTATCGCGCGGCTCGCGCGAAGATCGGCCTCGTCCCCCAGGAGCTCCACACCGACGCATTCGAGACGGTGTGGGCAACGGTCACCTTCAGCCGCGGCCTGTTCGGCTGCCCGCCTTCGCCGGCGCATGTCGAGAAGGTGCTCAAGGATCTGTCGCTGTGGGACAAGCGCAAGGCCAAGATCATGGAGCTGTCCGGCGGCATGAAGCGGCGGGTGATGATCGCCAAGGCGCTCTCCCACGAGCCCGAGATCCTGTTCCTCGACGAGCCGACCGCGGGCGTCGACGTCGAGCTGCGCCGCGACATGTGGCAGCTCGTCCGCGACCTGCGCGACACCGGCGTCACGATCATCCTCACCACCCATTATATCGAGGAGGCCGAGGAGATGGCCGACCGCGTCGGCGTGATCTCCAGGGGCGAGCTGATCGTCGTCGAGGAGAAGACGGCGCTGATGAAGAAGCTCGGCAAGAAGGAGCTCACCCTCAACCTCTCCGAAGAGATGGCGACGATCCCGGCCGAGCTCGGCGAATGGAATCTGGCGCTGAAGGCCGACGGCCACGAGCTGCTCTACGCGTTCGACGCCAATGCCGAGCGGACCGGCGTCCCTTCGCTGCTTCGCCGGATGAGCGACCTCGGCATCGGCTTCAAGGACCTCAACACCCGCCAGAGCTCGCTCGAGGACATCTTCGTCAGCCTGGTGCACCAGGAGACCGCCCGGTGAACGTCCACGGCGTCTGGGCGATCTACCGCTTCGAGATGGCGCGGGCGATGCGCACGCTCTGGCAGAGCCTGGTCACGCCGGTGATCACCACCTCGCTCTATTTCGTCGTGTTCGGCGCCGCGATCGGCCGCAACATCGAGACCGATGCGACCGGCGGCGTCCCCTACGGCGCGTTCATCGTGCCCGGCCTGATCATGCTCTCGTTGTTCACCCAGAGCATCTTCAACGCCAGCTTCGGCATCTTCTTCCCCAAGTTCACCGGCACCATCTACGAATTGCTTTCCGCCCCGATCTCGCCGTTCGAAACGGTGATCGGCTATGTCGGCGCGGCGGCGACCAAGTCGATCGTGCTCGGCCTCGTCATCCTCGCCACCGCGGCTTTGTTCGTCCCGCTGAGGATCGACCATCCCGGATGGATGATCGCCTTCCTGGTGCTGATCTCCGTCACCTTCTGCCTGTTCGGCTTCATCATCGGCATCTGGGGCCAGAATTTCGAGCAGATCCAGTTCATCCCGATGCTGATCGTGACCCCGCTCACCTTCCTCGGCGGTGCTTTCTACTCGATCTCGATGCTCGCCGAGCCATGGCGGACGATCACCCACTTCAACCCGGTCGTCTATCTGATCGAAGGCTTCCGCTGGAGCTTCTACGGCACCGCCGACATCGGCGTCGAGATCAGCCTCGGCGCGACTTTGGGCTTCTTCCTCGTCTGCCTTGCCATCGTCTGGTGGATGTTCCGCACGGGCTACCGGCTGAAGACCTGAGACCGGCGGCAAAGGGCTGTTTCACCGGAAAGCAAGTAAACTCCTTTTCGAATTGCGCTAATCGATTACGAGCGTCCGTGCCGGAAGCGAAATAACCAGGCAAAATCAGTTATTTTAGCCCCGGATGAAGCACGATTCAGTCTTGCGTGCCCCTGGAGCCCTATGCCAGCTTGGAATCGTTCGTTCCGAACAGGGGGTTATCAATGAAATCGACATTTGCGTTCGCGCTGCTCGTCAGCGCGGCGACGGCTACGTCTGCCTTCGCTCAAATCCAGCCGGCGGCACAGCCCGCCATCCTCGACGCGGAGCCTGCGGCTGCCGTCGCTGCCGTCTCGGCCGAGGGCGTCCTGCCCTCGAACACCGACGTCGTGCTGCGTCTCACCGACATGCTGTCGACCCGCACCAACCGCACGGGCGACACCTTTCCGCTGACCGTCGTTTCGGACGTGCTCGTCGACGGCCGCGTCGTCATTCCGTCGGGGACGCGGGCGGTCGGACAGGTGACCTGGCGCACGGGCCGCGGGGGCTTCGGCAAGTCAGGCAAAATGGAGATCGCGCTGCGTTACATCGAGCTCAACGGCCAGCGGATTCCGGTCACGGGCTTCCACCGCCAGGAGGGCGACGGCAATACCGCCGGCACGATCGGGGCCACGCTGGCCGCCGGCGTCATCGGCGGGATGCTCGTTCACGGCAGCCACGCCAGGATACCGGCCGGGCGGGAGTTCACGGTTCGCACCGTGGATGCCATTCCCGTCACGCTCGGCGAGGGGCGGCTCGCGGCCATCGCCGTATCGTACCGGCCGACGGCGTTCGGGACGGACCTCGGCCGTCGCCGCGACGCCCAGGCGACCGCGCCGCGTTGCGGCAACGGGAACCGCGCGGCCCAGTCTCGCCGCGAAGCGCGCCTCGCGCGCGAATGCCGCGAGCAGCTTCGCAGCAACCAGACCTGACCGGCTCCGGCCGCAGGCGGATGGGGGCAGCAGGGAGAAAGTCTCCTTGCTGCCCCCTCCTTGCCCTCGGCCAGAATATGCATTTTCCCCGAGGCGGCACCGGGGCTGCGGGGCCAGGGACCTGCCTGTCGACGCGCGCATCTCACCCCGAGATCCGGGCCCGGCAGAAGCGGCAAACCGCCAAAACCGGGTTCGGGCTGGCATCCATCTCGCCGCGAAGGCGTTAGCTCGCCCATGCCGCGCTATTTCTTCCACGTCTTCAACGACGAGATCACCCTCGACGAGGAGGGGATCGAGCTGCCTGATCTCGACGCAGCTCGCGAACAGGCGATCGAGAGCGCGCGTGCGCTGGTCTGCGAGTCGGTCAAGCATGGCCATTTGAATCTGGATCACCGGATCGAGATCGCGGACGAAACCGACGCGCGCAAAATGACGGTGACGTTCCGCGAGGCCTTCAGCCTCGAAGGCTGATCGTTTCTCGAACTCGCGGCGACAGGTACGGACCTGCCACCGGAGCATCCTACGCCGGCAGCGGCTCAGAGGCCATGACATGCTCGCGAACCGGCCGGGCCGGCTCGCCCGGTTCGACGGCAGGCGCCACATACCATTTGTGCACGCCAGATCGCTCCTCTCAGGCGGGGACAGTTACTCTCAGGCGGGGACAGTTACCAGTAACTGTCCCCTCACTGCCGCTGTCCCCTCACTGCCCCACCGCTCGCTTGATCGCGTTCGCCGCGGCGTTGACGTTCTGGCTCCTGGCGATGTCGTTGTCGAATGCCAGCGAGCGCCAGAACCAGACGAAGGCGGCGCGGTCGCCGCCGCCGGCATAGGCCCAAAGATAGGCGAGTGCGAAGCCGAGCGCCTTGCTACGCTCGGGAGGGCGGCGCCGCGCCAGCTCGGCCGCCTCCTCGACCGCCGCCAGCGCGCGATCCCGAAGCTGATGCGGTGCGAATCCCATGGCCCGTCTCTTATCCGTGCCGGAACGGAACAGGAACTCCGTTCCTTCCCATCGGCCGATATGGGACCCGGCGGGAGGAACCTTGGCGCACTGGACAGGCGGGAACCGCCCGCTTTAGGTTCCGCGCCCTCGAACGCCCTCGCATGGGAGCGGCCGGACCATGGCGGATCGCGTCGCCTTGCTGATCTTCGCGGCCTTCATGGCGGCGACGGCGCTGCTGGCGGTGCGTGCGCCGATCCACAATTGGGACATGATCGCCTATGTCGCGCTCGCCGAGACGCGGCCCGGGATCGACGCGCCGGCGCTGCAGGAACGCGCCTATGCGATCGTGCGCGCCGAGGTGCCGCCGCGCGACTGGGAGCTGCTCAGCCGCGGCAATGCCTACCGCACGGCGCAGCACCGCGATCCCGCCGCGTTCGACAGCCAATTGGGCATGTACCGGATCAAGGTCGCCTATGTCGGCGCAGGCCGGGCGCTGGGCGCCTTCCTGTCCCCGATCGCCGCCTATCGCGCAATCAACCTGATCGCGCTCGCCTTGCTGGCGGCGGCGGCGATCGGGTGGATGGCGGCGGGCGGCTTCGCCCAGGCGGCGATCTTCGTCGCGCCGGCTTTCGCCCTGGCCGGGCTTCCCCATACGGCGCGGATGGTCACGCCGGACGTCCTCTGCGCCGCTTCGGCGGTGGCCGGGCTCGCACTGATGCGCCGCGGCCGGTGGCCGCTCGGAGCGCTGTGCTTCGGCCTCGCCACCGCGGTGCGCCCCGATTTCCTCTCCTTCCCGGCGGCCCTGCTCGCGGTCGCGCTGGCGATGCGCGTTTCCGTCCGGGAGGCGGCCGCCGCTTTCGCCGCGGGCGCCGCCGCTTATGCCGTCGCCATGCTGGCCGGCGACCATCCCGGATGGTGGACCCATTTCAGCTTCTCGCTGCTCGAGCGCGCGCCCGACCTCGACGCGGTCGCGCCCTTCTCGCCGGCCGCTTATTTCTGGGGAGCGGCGCGGGCCTGGGCGTCGAGCCTCGCGACCCAGAGCTGGCCGGCCTTGACCGTGCTCTTCGCCGCCGCCTGGCTGCTGATGCGCGGCCGGCCGGGGCAGCGCGAGCGGCAGGCCGACATCCTCTTTTTGGCCGTGCTCGGCTCGGTGCTGATCCGCTGCGTCGCCTTCCCGCTGCCCGAGCAGCGCCTCTATCTCCCCGCTTTGGTCATGCTGGCGATGCTCGTCGCCGAACGCTGGGCGCCGCGCTTCGCGCCCGGGGACAGTAAGGGGACAGTTACGTAACTGTCCTCCGGCGGCGGCATTGACGCCGGCCCGCCGCTTCGTCCACACATCAAAGAAAAGAGGGGATAGCTTGGCCAGCCTTGAGATCGTCGACGTCCGCAAATCCTATGGCGAGACGCTCGTCCTGGACGGCGTCTCGCTGGCCATGGAGCCCCGCGAGTTCGTCGCCTTCCTGGGGCCGTCCGGGTCGGGCAAGTCGACGCTGCTTCGCATCATCGCCGGGCTCGAGACCGCCGACAGCGGGGAGGTCCGGCTCGAAGGTCGGCGGATCGACGCGCTGCCGCCCGGGGACCGCGGCGTCGCGATGGTGTTCCAGCATTACGCGCTCTATCCGCACATGAGCGTGTTCGACAACATGGCCTTCGGCCTCAGGAACGCCGGCGTGCCGAAGGCGGAGATCGAGACGCGGGTCGCGGAAGCCGCGCGGGTCCTCGAGATCGAAGCGCATCTCGACAAGAAGCCGGGCCAGATGTCGGGCGGGCAGCGCCAGCGCGTCGCCATCGGCCGGGCGATCGTCAAGCATCCGCGCCTGTTCCTGCTCGACGAGCCCTTGTCGAACCTCGACGCGGCTTTGCGGATGCGCACCCGGGTCGAGCTCGCCCAGTTGCGGCAGCGGGTCGACGCGGCGGTGATCATGGTCACCCACGACCAGGCCGAGGCGATGACGCTCGCCGACCGGATCATCGTGATGAACGACCGGCGCATCCAGCAGATCGGCCCGCCGATGGAGATCTATGCGCGGCCGGCCAACACCTTCGTCGCGCGCTTCGTCGGCTCGCCGGCGATGAACCTGGCGCCGGTCGACCTGGTCGAAGGCGGCGGGCCTTTCGCGCGGGTGAAGCTGCCCGACGGGGCCGAGGTCGAGACTCGGGTGGCGCAAGCGGGGCTTCCGAAGGGCGGCGTGCTGCAGCTCGGGCTCAGGCCGGAGAGCGTGCGCGTCGTTCCCGAGGAAGAAGCGACGACCAGCGCGAAGGTCGAGCTGGTGGAGCGGCTCGGCGAGCGCACCCTCGTCTATGCGACGCTCGAGGGCGGGCAGCCGGTCACCGCCGAGGACAAGGGCGCCAGCGCGGTCAGGATCGGGGACCGCGTGGGGCTGCGGGTCGACGGCTCGGCGGCGCATCTGTTCGGAGCGGACGGCGCGGGCCATCACGCCGGGGCGGCGGCCGCGGCATGAACGCGCGCGGGCGGCTCGGAGGTCTGGCCTTCGTCGCGCCCTTCCTGCTCGCTTACACCTTCCTGCTCATCTACCCGCTGATTAACGGGATCATCCTGAGCTTCCAGCATGTCGACCTGTTCGGCGGCGGGCGCTTCGTCGGGCTCGACAATTATGCCCGCCTGTTCGCCGACGCGACCTTCCTCCGTTCGATCCTCACCACCTTCATGCTCGCTCTGATGATCGTCCCCCTCCTGACGATCCTCTCGCTCGCGCTGGCGCTGGCGCTCAACCGGGCGACCCGCGGCGCCGCCATCTTCCGCGGCATCTTCTTCTCCTCCTCGGTTCTCTCCGTCACCATCGTCACCCTGATCTGGCGCTTCGTGCTGGCTCCGGACGCCGGCCTCCTGAGCGAGACCGCGCAGGCGCTCGGCGCCGAGCCGATCCCGTTCCTCAGCCATCCGACCTGGTCGCTCTGGGCGCTGGCGATCACCACCATCTGGTGGTCGATCGGGCTGCCGATGATGCTGTTCCTGGCTGGCCTCCAGCAGATTCCCGGCGACGTCTACGAGGCCGCGGCGCTCGACCGCGCGAGCCGCTGGGCGACGCTTCGGCGCGTCACCCTGCCGGCGCTGAAGCGCACCGTCGTCCTCGTCGTGATGCTGCAGACGGCGGCGCAGCTCCAGATCTTCGGCCAGGCGCAATTGCTCACCGGCGGCGGCCCCGGCGGCTCGACCCGCACCATGGTGCTGTTCATCTTCGAGACCGCGTTCGCGCGCTGGGAGCTGGGCTACGCCACCGCCGCCGCGGAGATCCTGTTCCTCCTCATCGTGGCGCTCACCCTCGCCCAATATGCGGCCACTATGCGCGGATCGGAGGCCGACGGTGGCCGCTGAAGCGAAGGGGGGCGCCCGCCGGTCCCGGCTGACCTGGGTCGCGATCCTGCTCGCCGCCTTCGTCATGCTGGCGCCCCTGATCTGGACCCTTTTGCTCTCGCTGAAGGCGAACGAGGCGCTGATCGGCGACAGCGGCGCCGCTCTGTCGCCGCCCTACACGCTCGAAAACTACCGCTCGATCCTGCAGGGCAACCAGGTGTTCCGCTGGCTGCTCAACAGCCTGATCGTCTCGGGTGGGACGACGCTGGGCGTGCTCATTCTCTGCAGCCTCGCCGGCTACGGCTTCGCCCGTCTCGAATTCCCCTTCCGCCGGACGCTCTTCATCTTCGTGCTGCTCGGGCTCGCCATCCCGGAGCAGGCGGTGATCCTGCCCCAGCACCAGCTGTTCGCCGACCTGCGCCTGCACAACTCCTATCCCGGGCTGATCCTGCCCGGCCTCGCCGGCCCGTTCGGCGTGTTCTTCATGACCCAGTATTTCCGCGCCATCCCCAAGGAGCTCGACGAAGCCGCGATGCTCGACGGCGCCTCGCGGCTGACGCTCTTCCGCAAGGTGCTGCTGCCCCTGACGCTGCCGGCCCAGGCGACGCTCGGCGTGTTCACCTTCCTCGGCACCTGGAACAGCTATTGGTGGCCGCTCATCTCGGCGACCCGCAGCGACATGTACACGCTCACAGTCGGCCTCGCCTCGGCGCAGATGAACTATGCCCAGACCAGCGGCCTCGGCTTCCTGATGGCCCAGGCGGTGTTCGCCTCGATCCCGATCTTCATCGTCTACATCCTGTTCCAGAAGCAGATCGTGCGCGCCATGGCCGGGACCGCGGTCAAGTGAGGCGCCTCGCTCTGTCATTGGCTCTGCTCCTCGCGAGCTGCGGCGGGAACGACGCCCAAGACGGCCGCGCGGAAATCTACCTCCAGCGCTTCTTCGGCGAATGCGGCGCCCAATATGGCGGCGTCACCGACGTCGCCAGGGTCGAAGGCGAATGCGGGATCATCACCGCGATGATCAACCGCTTCAACGCCGACAATCCCGACGTGCACGTCGACAGCAACGTCGTCGCCTGGCCCGGCTACCCCCAGCTCTCGGCGCAGATGGCCGCGCTGGATCCGCCCGATTTGGTGACCATGCACACCGGCGTGATCCCCGACTATGCCGCCGAGGGGCTGCTCGAGCCGATCGAGCCCTATCTCGCCGAAGCCGGGCTCCAGCCCTCCGCGCTCACCGAGGCGAGCCGGAGCGCGGTGACGATCGGGACGCGCCTCTACGGCCTGCCCTTCGACACCCATGGCGGCCTGTTCCACATCAACACGCGGCTGTTCGCTGAGGCCGGGCTGATGCGGGAGGGCAGGCCGGTCCTGCCCAATTCGCCCGAGGAGATGCTCGCCCATGCGCGCCAGTTCACCGAGCGCACCGGCAAGCCCTACATCATCCAGAGCCTGGTCGGCGACAACGCCTATGCCGCGCGCAACCTCTACACCTATCTGCTCGCCCAGGGCGCGGCGTTCTTTCCCACCCCTCGGACGGTCCGGCTGCAGACTCCGGAAGCCGAGCGGATCGTCGACTTCTTCCGCGCCCTCACCGCCTCGGGCACCAGCACCCGCAACCAGGACACGCCCGCCGCGATCGGCGCCTTCGTCTCGGGCGAAGGCGGCATCTACCCGACCGGCACCTGGATGATCGGCCAGTTCGAGGCGGAAGCGAACACGCCCGGCCGCCCGCTCTACCGCGGCTACACCGTCTATCCCTATCCGCGGCTGTGGGGCGCGCCGGTCAGCTATGTCAGCGGCCATGCCTGGGTCGTCCCGCGGCGCGAGCGCACGCCGGCCCAGCGCCGCGCCATCGCCCGCTTCTTCCGCTTCATCGCCGACCACAATTTCGACTGGGCCCGCACCGGCCACCTCCCCGCCTTCCAGGCGGTGGTCGACAGCCCCGCCTTCCGCGCCCTCCCCCACCGCGCCAACATCGCCCCGATCGCCGCCACCGGCCGCCCGCTCCCCGGCGGCGTCCAGCGCCAGAACGCGATCGAAGGCCTGATCGGCGAGGAAGTCGCGGCCGCGTTCAACGGCCAGAAATCGACGCGGCAGGCGCTGGCGGATGCCGAGCGGCGGGTGAACGAGCTGCTGGCGCAGACGGAATAGCGGGCCGCGGCCCGCGGCGCTGCGTTGGAGCGGGGCGACGGGCCGCGGCGAGGTCACACAGAGGTCACACCAAATTCGTCAGGCTGCCTCCCCTCTCAAGAGTGCCGCGCCCCGCGGCCGAAGGTTCGAAGGTTCGGGTCCGAAGAGCGAAAAAGTCCGGCGCCGAACCTTCGGCAAAGTGGACGAGTTGGACGCGATCGGCGGGTCCGCCCGCGGCCTCTTGGAAGTTGACGACTTGGACGAGTTGGACGCGATGAGGGCGCTTCGCCGCGGGCGAAGGGGCGGGCGAAGTGGAAGATGTGGAAGGTTGCCGTTGCTTTCGGCCGATCCTTCCAAGTTGATGAAATGACAGGCGCCGTTGGTTGACGGGAGGCCGCGGAGGATGACTGCCGGGCGGGCGGAAGTCGACCAAGCTCACGGTACGTCGAGGGTAAGAGCACCCTCGCCTTGGCCGTGATGGCACGCTGCCAGCGAGAGGGGATCGCGGTGGCGGCGGCCAGCGGCAGAACCGCGCGGATCAGCGCGGCGAGGATGGAGGCGAGTCGCTGGAACATCGGGCGAACGATGACACGCCGAATCCTACATTGGAAGCCCCCCGCCCGGCTGGTAGCTTGATCGGCCACAGGAGGATGATCGGCTGTGACGCGGCGCGTCGGATGGAGGCGGAGACGGACCGCGGTGGCGCTTGCCGTGGCGCTGATCGGGCTGGCCGAAGGTTGGTATTGGGGCTCGCCCTGGTGGACAATCTGGCGAATGCGCGAGGCGGCGCGGGCGGGCGACATGGAGCGGCTCGCCGCTCACCCTCGACTTGCCGGCGCAAGGGCGCCGGATCACGAGGGTTTCTGGCACAGATTTAGTTTGGCCTAAACGATAGCATCAGGGCCGGTCTCATCCCCACCGGGCGAAGCAAGCCCGTATTTTTGGCGATACGCCTCTATGAAGTCTGCATCCTGACAGATGCAGCGTTCGCCCGAGCGTTTACGGGAGGGCCGGACGATGTACTCGCCGAGCGGCCTAAGCAGGTTGATCGTCGACTCGCTCGCTTCAGGCGTCTCTTGTCTGGCAGAGTCCACCACCCAAGCGGCAGCTAACATCACTCCCGCGAGGGCCGACTGGTGTGCCATCGGCACCGCTACACCCTGCCCTGACAGATCTGCTCCAAGCTTCAGCAGAGCGCCACCGCAAACGGCTTGTTGGTAGAATGACCTTAACGGCTTTTGCTCGTATGGATACAGGGCCTCAACCGGCACCTTCCATCGATCCGCCAATAGAGAAAGCAGGTCGCGCCCGACGGCGGCATTCGTGTAAAGCAGCGTACGCACATTCATGAGGCGATCAGACAACCGCAACGCCGAAGCGATTATCTGATCCTCATTCAAAACAGGCCCTTGCGGGATATATAAGCACGCTAAACAAGCGCCCTCGCCCAAAAAGCTATGACGGGAGACGCCCAGATTGTCCTCCTGTGTCCAAGCATTGATGATGGACTGAGGGAGAGATGCCTGCACCCCAATACGGTCTTTCGCTGTGTCCAATGCAGTAAGGACACACGGTATGCACGTATTTTTCTTTTTAGTGGCAAATACCTGACCCCACCTCTTACGGTGCCGGTGAACCTTGAAGCCCGCGGAGCGGAGATGTTCTGCAGCAAGGTTGACCTTCGCACTCCTTACGTCTTCGAAACGAGTCAAAATATACCTCTGCAAATTGCTTAATTCAATATTCTCGTGGTCTACCAGGTGAATTACGCCTTTTGCCTCTTTCAAACGCGCAAGTGACCACACTACGGCGTTCCCGATAGCGCCAACGCCCGCTAGGTAGACCTCACCGAACTCAAGGTTCTCCAGTGGTGGGTTCGCACCCTCTCGCTCACGTGAAAAGTCGTAAAGGGAAAATACTATTTCAGAATCCGGGAGGCCCCTTGGCAGCTGCAAGCAAAATACACGCCGGAAGACGTTGGCTGCTGCGAAGCATGCTGCCGCGGCAGCGCCAAAGGGGTTCCGGGTCAACCCAGCACGAGCGGGACTAGTAGTCGACAAGAGCGCTAACCAATTGTCTGAACCAACGTAAATTGGATTAAATTTGGGGCTCACAGGGGTTGCGCCTACCACCACGCTCACCAAGGTGCCCGAGGGCTCATATTTTATTTCTATTTTCGGGTTGATGGAGCGCGCGAGTTCGGCCAGTTCTTTGACAATTGGTGATACACCCTTCGTCAGGGTGAGAAAGGTAATACGCGGATATAACCGAGCCAACAGATTAGTCACCAAGTCGACCGCCACTCTGCCTTCGAACCTTTTGGCTTGGTCATCGATGGCGATGACTATCGATGAAGCTTCCAACATACTGAGGAACGAATCACGAGAAAATCCGGACAAAACACCGGATGCCGCTGTTACGTTTCGCTCAATAAAATCGGGTAAGGCCATATTATTCTACAATTTCAATTAGTTCTGAAGTAGCTTTAGGTGAGAGTGCGTTCCACTGACCCCGGGCTGACAAACGGTAAACAGCACATGCTTTTAGACTGAACGGCGCGACGGCGAAATCGGGGACGACCAGAGACAGAGTACCGGCCTTAGCGACAATCGGGTATGTATCATCCATCTCCGAATGGTACGCCCGGCCAGGATGACTGTGGATTTGAGCGATTAGCGATAGGGCGTTTTCAAAGAGAGCAACGTTGATGCGATGAAGTTCTTCACCGGCGATCATCACCGAAAGACCCGCATCTGACCGGTGACCCCTCTGTTTCGGTATGACGGCTTCACGAATATGGAAAACCGGCCCATCACGTGTGCCAGCCCATAAAGCAATTCCCTCATACCCGCGATCCCCCATATACCTGAGATGCTTGTGAACGGGATCAATGCAGCGGCGTGGCAGGATAACTCTCCCCACGTCGAGGAGGGTCAAGTTGGCACTTCCGCTTGGCCGAATTGCGTCTGGTCGGTCACCACGCCGATTTGATAGCCAACTATAGGCGCGAGACCATAGCGATCCAGTTGTTCTAGTAGAAATATCAAGCCCTCCCCTCGTCCTCGTCTCAGCAGCCACGGGTCACCCGTATGGGCTGGATGCTCATGATATTCCCGAACTCCGGGAAGGCAAAAAAAGGGAACATCGTCGTCGGAGTGCCACATCATCATGCGCTGCTCGATCATTGCTCCAGCCACGTCTTGGCCCTGTGCCCTTGCCTGTTCAATCTGCTCAGCGGTCAAGGGGACGCGCCGTTTCAGCACCGTGGGCAGCTCGCGCGGCGCATATGGCACCTTGGTGAACGGATCCACCAACCTAAGCGATGGGGGCTGCAGATCATAATCTGTAAAATCGAAAAGCGCTCCGAACGCGATCGCTGGGGGCTTCAGTCTAGGCGTCACCATGACAAAAAACAGCTTTGGGTACTCCGCCTCCAAGAGCCACCAGCCTCGTGCTCGATAGTCTCTTTCGTGGAGGCGGTACCGAGCGACCTCCCTATCAAACTTTGCCCTTGAAACACTTGGTTCCACTACGCTCCCGGCATCAGCAAGCACCGGCAGCTCCTGCGCCCAACGTCAAGAAGAGGGTCACTGGAAGCACGAAGTGAAATTCGCCGATCTTTTGTTCAAGGTCCAGCACGGTGCCCGCCTTGTCTTTCAACTGCCAATCCTCCGCCGGACGGCCGACGTTCCCGCTCGCATGTAAGGCATCAGGGATGAGTGTCTTCAAAGGCGCGTTTATGTTCGCAGTCACCTGCACGGCCTGCTCCCCGTTTACCGACACACCAAGGGTAATCGTATTTGGATTGCCGCTCTGACCGCCGCCCTGACCGCCGCCCT
>DASPJJ010000007.1:0-78157 GCA_035628635.1 Allosphingosinicella sp. | reverse complement strand
TGGGTGAGCTGCGGACCGAAAACGCCGAGCAGCCGGCTCTCCACGTCCTGCCCCATGGCGCCCGTGTGCCACGCGGCGCGCGCTTCGCCGAGCGCGCGGTCGCGTTCGCCGGCGGCGAGCAAAGCGAGGGCATGGTGAGCGCGGCCGCCGGCGGTGAGCGGCGGTTGGACGCTGAAATAGCGCAGCACCTCGGAAGGGGAGACGCTGTTCGGATCGATCTTGCGCTCGGCCGTGCGCCGCGTCGCCGCTTCGCCGGGCCAGCCACGGTGGGTGGCGAGGAAGGCCGCATAGGTCGAGAAGGGGAAGGCCTCGCTTTGCCTGAGGCTGTTCCACCGCGCGATGTCGGACGCGATCGCCGGCGCATAGGCGCCGCCCGGGGAATAGCCCGATTGCAGCGCGGCGACCGGCACCAGCGAAGCCTGATCGGCCGCGCCCGGCGCGTCGCCGAAGCGCAGGTGACCGGTCGCTCCGGCGGCCAGAGCCGCTGCCGAAATGCCGAGGAACGCGAAGCTTACCCGCCGTGACTGCATGCTGGACAGAATGGCGACCCCCTCCTTATCAGACCCTGAACGCCAGGGCTCCCGCCCCAATCCGGCCACTATGCCGAGCGATGGCCGGAGGTGAAGGAGACGATCATGTTCCGCGGCTCGATCCCGGCCCTGGTGACCCCTTTCCGCGACGAAGCGTTTGACGAGGCCCTCTTTCGCGACTTCGTCGAGTGGCAAATATCCGAAGGGAGTCATGGGCTTGTCCCCTGCGGCACGACCGGAGAATCGGCGACGCTGGATGCGGACGAGCAGCGCCTGGTCGTCGCGGCCTGCGTCGAACAGGCGCAAGGCCGCGTTCCGGTCATCGCCGGCTGCGGCTCGAACTCGACCCGGATCGTCCTCCGTCACATGAAGGCAGCCGAGGAAGCCGGCGCTGACGCCGCCCTCGTCGTGCTTCCCTATTACAACCGGCCCAACCAGGACGGCATCTACGCCCATTTCGCCGCCCTGGCCGAAGCGAGCGCTTTGCCGATCGTCGTCTACAACGTGCCCGGCCGCACCGTGACCGACGTCCTTCCCGAAACGCTCGGCCGCATCGCGAAGCTGCCGAGCGTGGTCGGCATCAAGGATGCGAGCGGCGACCTCGGCCGCGTCACCGCGCACCGCAGCCTGTGCGGCGAGGACTTCGTCCAGCTCTCCGGCAACGACGACGTCGCGCTCGCCTTCCTCGCCCTCGGCGGCGTCGGCACGATCTCGGTCACCGCCAACGTCGCCCCGCGGCTGTTCGCCCGGATGCACGACGCCCACAGCGACGGCGACGCCGCCACGGCGCTCGAAATCCAGGGCCTCCTGTTCCCGCTCCACAAGGCGCTGTTCAGCGACGCTTCGCCCGGCCCGGTCAAATACGCCCTCAGCCGCGTTCGCCCGGGCTTCCCGACCGCCCTCCGTCTGCCGATGACTGAACCGTCGGAAGGCAGCCGCGGCGCGGTGGATGCCGCCCTCGAACATGCCGGGCTTCTCTAGGACATGCTGCACCCGGTCGTAGCAGACCTGACGAAGGTGGCGCCGCAACTCACCAGTACTTTACGCCAGGACCAGTTGGATGAGGCGGTGCGCCTGCTCGACGCAATGCCCCACCCGCTTGCGCGCGAGGATATTGCAGCGCTTGTCTCGCTGCTCCCGAGCGATGGGGACCACGCCTGTGGGCTCAACTGGACGATCCTGCATGCGATCGAGGCCTCTCCCGCATGGCCGCTTTGGGAGCTGCTCGATGACTCGACCCACGAATGGATCGCGATACTGAGGAGCCGGTTGCGAAACGCGGGACAGCTTCACAGCTGAAATCCCCGGTGTGTGAACGATCAGCTATGCACGCCTCGCACTTCATATTAGCTGCAGCGATCTGATGGTCCGCCCCCGCACCGCCACCTTCGACAAGAAGAAGGTCGTCGCCGAGAACCGGCGGGCGCGCTACGATTATGCGGTCGACGAGGTGTTCGAGGCGGGGATCGCGCTCACCGGCACCGAGGTGAAGTCGCTGCGCTTCGGCGAAGGCTCGATTGCCGAGAGCTATGCCGAGGTGAAGGACGGGGAGGTGTGGCTGGTCAATGCGAACATCCCCGAGTTCAGCCACGGCAACCGCTTCAACCACGAGCCGAAGCGGCCGCGAAAGCTGCTGCTCACCGGGCGCGAGATCAACAAATTGTTCGGCGCGGTGGCGCGGCAGGGCATGACCCTCGTCCCGCTCTCGGTCTATTTCAACGGCCGCGGCCGCGCCAAGGTCGAGCTTGCCCTCGCCAAGGGCCGCAAGACCCACGACAAGCGCGAGCACGAGAAGGAGAAGGACTGGAAGAGGGAGCAGGGCCGCCTGATGCGCCAGCATGGCTGAGCCCGGGCGCCGCGGCTGGCTGGCGCGCCACATGCCGACCCGCGAGGAGCTGGAGGGCAGCCGCTGGATCAAGCCGTTCGGCACGCGCGTCATGCGCAGCGAATATTGGCGCTTCACCCGCCGCTCGGTGCCGCGCGGAGTCGCCGTCGGCCTGTGGGTCGGCATCTTCGCCCTGATCCCGGGGGTGCAGATCATCGGCTCGGCTCTGCTGTCGCTGCCCTTCCGCGCCAACATCCCGGTCGCGGCGGCGATGACCTTCCTCACCAATCCCTTCACCACGCCGTTCCTCATCCTGCTCGCGCTCGAGATCGGCAGCCTGCTCGGCTTCCGCACCGACATCGCCAGCTTCTACGCCTTGCGGGACAGCGGCGCCGGACTGGGCGAGTGGGTCGCCTGGATGTTCTCGGACGCCGCGCCGGCGCTCGTCGGCGGCCTGTTCATCATCGCCACGGCCACCGCTGCGGTGAGCTATTTCGCATCGGTCCTGTTCTGGCGCTGGTGGACGGCGCGCAAGTGGCGCCGCCGCGCGGGCCGCGCGAAAGCCGACATTTGATCGCCGCGCTGCGCCTGCTATTCAGCCGCTGCCTTCCAGACACGGGACATTGCAATGCGTAAGCTTCTGATTCTCCTCACCCTGTCAACCGCGATCGCCGGCTGCGCGACCGGTGCCGAAGATGCGGCCCCTGCTGCCGAGGCCTCCGCGCCGGCACAGGCGCCCGCGCGTCCCTCCCCCCAGATCGGCGCGTTCGGCTTCGACCTGGCGGGCATGGACCGCAGCGTCTCGCCCGGCGACAATTTCTACCAGTACGCCAACGGCAATTGGGATCGCCTGACCGAGATCCCCGCGGACCGCTCCAATTACGGCATGTTCACGGTGCTCGACGATCTGTCGAAGAACCGCACCCGCGCGATCATCGAGGAAGCGGCGCAGCGGCCCGGCTCGCGGATCGGCGACTTCTATGCGAGCTTCATGGACGAGGCGCGGATCGAGGCGGCGGGGATCGCGCCGGTGCGGCCGCTGCTGGCCGAGGTCGAAGCGATCCGCACGCGCGCCGATTTCGCGGCGGCGATGGGCCGTTTCCTGCGCCGCGGCGTCACCGGGCCCTTCGCCGGCTTCGTCACCACCGACGACCGCATCCCGACCGAAATGACGGTCCGCCTCACCCAGTCCGGCCTCGGGCTTCCGGACCGCGATTATTATATTCGCGACGAGGCCGCGATCGTCTCGCAGCGCGACGCATACCGCAATTATCTCGCGCAACTGCTGACGCTGGCCGGCGAGCAGGACGCAGCGGCGCGCGCCGCGGCGGTGCTCGCCTTCGAGACCCGCATCGCCCGCACCCAATGGACCCGGGTCGAGACGCGCGACGACGAGCGAGCCTACAACAAATGGACTCCGGCCGCGCTCACCCGCAGCGCGCCCGGTTTCGACTGGCCCCGCTACCTCGAGGCGGCCGGCTTCGCCTCGCTGCCCGACGTGCTGGTGTCCCAGCCCAGCGCCTTCACAGGTTCGGCGCGCGAGATCGGGGCGACACCGGTCGGCGTGCTTCGCGACTATCTGATGCTGCGCCTGCTCGACGACGCTGCGCCGCTTCTCTCGTCCGGCTTCGTCAACGCCAATTTCGCCTTCCGCGGCACCGCGCTCGGCGGGACGCCGCAGATCGAGCCGCGCTGGAAGCGCGGCGTCACCCTCGTGACGGCGGCGCTGCCGGACGAGGTCAGCCAGCTCTACGTCCAGCGCCATTTCCCGCCCGAGACCAAGGCGGCTGCCGACGAACTGGTGCGCAACGTCATCGCGGCGATGGACAGGCGGCTCGCCAATCTCAGCTGGATGGCGCCCGAGACGCGGCAGCGCGCCCGCGCCAAGCTTGCCGCCTTCACGCCGAAGATCGGCTATCCCGACCGCTGGATCGATTATTCGAGCCTCCGCATCGATCGCTCGAACCTCGTCCAGAACGCGATCGAAGCGACCGAGTTCGAATATCGGCGCAACCTCGCCAAGCTCGGCCGTCCGGTCGACCGGACCGAGTGGGGAATGACTCCGATGGAGGTCAATGCCTACGCCAATCCGGTGTGGAACGAGATCGTCTTCCCGGCCGCCATCCTGCAGCCGCCCTTCTTCGATCCGAACGCCGATCCGGCGATCAACTATGGCGGCATCGCCGCCGTCATCGGCCACGAGATCAGCCACCATTTCGACGACCAGGGCAGCCGCTACGACCAGACCGGCGCGCTTCGGGAATGGTGGACGCCGCAGGATCGCGAGCGCTTCAATGCGCTGACCGCGCAGCTCGTCGCCCAGTACGACCTCTACGAGCCGCTGCCCGGCCACCGCGTCCAGGGACAGCTGACGCTGGGCGAGAACATCGCCGACCTCGCCGGCCTCACCGTCGCCTACGACGCCTATCGGATGGCGCTCGGCGGCGAGGAGGCTCCGGTGATCGGCGGACTCACCGGGGACCAGCGTTTCTATCTCGGTTGGGCTCAGGTCTGGCGCCGCAAATATCGCGAGGCGAACCTGCTCCAGCGCCTGCTGACCGACCCGCACTCGCCATCCGAGCAGCGCGTCGCCGTCGTCCGGAACCTCGATCCCTGGTATGCCGCCTACAACGTCCAGCCGGGCGCGCGCCTGTACCTGCCGCCCGAGCGGCGCGTTCGGATCTGGTAATGGCGAGCGCGGGGGCCGCGAGGGGGGGGCAACGGCGCGGCCCCGGCGGCGCTCTCTTGGTCCTGACGGTCGTCGGGCTGGCAGCTGCGTCGGGCGCTTTGCTGTTCTGGGCGGTGCGCGATCCGGTGTTCACCGCGGCGTTCCTGGCAGGAATCGCCGCCGCCGCGGCCCTGATCGCGACCTTCCCACGCCCGCGCGTCGGCGAAGCGGAGGCGTCCGATGCCGCCGGCGCCGACCTCGTCCTGCTCCGTGCCGCCCTCGACGCCGCGGGCGCCGCGGTCGCGGTGACGGATGCGGGGGGCGCTCTGGTCTCCGCGAGCCGCTCTTATTGCAGCTGGTTCGGCGGCGCCGTGCCCCCGCAGCGCTTCCGCGATTTCTCCGAGGAGATAAGAGCGGCCCGTCGCGACGGACGGCTGGAGGTCGACGAGCTGCCGCTCCAGGGCGAGCTCTATGCGATGGAGCTGCGCGCCGTTTCGGGCCATATCGTCTGGACCTTCCGCCGCAATTCCGAAGCCGATCTGGCCCGCGAGGCCGAGCGCCTCCTCGCCGGAGACGCGGGCCGCAGGCTCGGCGAAGCGGGCGTGATGGCGGTGCTTGCCGATGAGGCCGGCACCATCCTCGCCGCCAACCCCGTTTTCGCCGTCCGCGCGCTCGGCGAAGCCGGCGGCGGGGTCGAAGGCTCCTCTTTGGTCTCGTTCCTCGCGGCGAGCGAGGAGGGCTGGTTCCAGTTCGCGAGCGAGGGGAAGAACGGATCGCCGCTGCGCATCGTCCAGGTCGCCGCCGCCGAATCGCCGCACCCGCTCGCTCTCTTCCTGCTGATCGACGATGCGGGCGCGCCGCGCCTCGGCGAGGACGAGACTGCCAACATCCACGCTTTGCTTGACAGCCTCCCGCTCGGCCTCGCTCTTGCCGACCGGGACGGCCGCTTCTCCTATCTGAACCGCGCCTTCCGCCGCGCCGCCGGCCTGTCGCCCGAAGCGCAGCCGGTCTGGCCGGGCGACCTGCTGGTCGACGAGGACAAGGCGGCGGTTTCGGACATGGTCTATCGCTTCGGCCGGGGCCGCGCTCTGTCCGGCGACATCGCGGTGCGCCTCAAATCCAACCCGGACGAGCCGGTCGCGCTCACCGTTGCGGGCGCGCGCGGGCTCGGCGACGCCGCTGTCCTGCTCAGCCTCAAGGACAATAGCGAGGAGGCCCGGCTGAAGCGCGAGGTCGCCCAGGCGACCAAGATGCAGGCGATCGGCCAGCTCGCCGGCGGCGTCGCCCACGATTTCAACAACATCCTGACCGCGATCCTCGGCTATTGCGACCTCATGCTGATGCGCCACACCCCCGGCGACAGCGACTATGACGACATCCAGCAGATTCGCTCCAATTCGAACCGCGCTGCCAATCTCACCCGGCAACTGCTCGCATTCTCGCGCCAGCAGACGCTGCAGCCGCAAGTGCTCCAGCTGCCCGACGTCGTCTCCGAGGTCTCGAACCTGCTCAAGCGGCTGCTCGGCGAGACGGTGAAGCTCACCGTCAAGCACGGCCGCGGCCTCGGGGCGGTCCGCGCCGACCCCGGCCAGCTCGAGCAGGTGATCGTCAACCTCTCGGTCAACGCGCGCGACGCGATGCTCGCCAAGGGGGGCGGCACGCTCACCATCCGCACCTTCTCGGTGCCGACCGACGAGGTCCGCAGGATGGGCTCGGACATCCTCCCGATCGGCGATTATACCGCGCTCGAAGTCGCCGACACGGGGACCGGCATCCCCCCGCATCTCCTCGCCAAGATTTTCGAGCCCTTCTTCACCACCAAGGAGGTCGGCAAGGGCACGGGGCTCGGCCTTTCGACCGTCTACGGCATCGTCAAGCAATCGGGCGGCTTCATCTTTGCCGATTCGCGGGAAGGGAAGGGCGCGACCTTCACCATCTACCTCCCGGTCCACCGGGCGGAGTCCGCGAAGGAGGCCGGGCGCGGACGCAAGGCGAAGGAGAAGGTCGGCGAGCTCTGGGGCAGCGGCACGATCCTGCTCGTCGAGGACGAAGCGACGGTGCGCGCCGTCGCAGAGCGCGCGCTGACCCGGCACGGCTACTCCGTCCTCACCGCCGAGAACGGCGAGGCCGCGCTCGAGATCCTCGCCCGCGAAGGTCCGGTCGACCTGATGATCTCCGACGTCGTCATGCCGACCATGGACGGCCCGACCACCGTCCGCCTCGCGCGCAAGAGCTGGCCGGACCTGCCGATCCTGTTCATCTCCGGCTATGCCGAGGAGCAGCTCAGGAAATCGATCGACCTCGACCGCGTCGCCTTCCTCGCCAAGCCCTTCTCCGTCCAGCGCCTCGCCGAAGCCGCCCGCGACGCGATGGCGGGGAAATAAGGGACAGTCACTTTCACGCGCCGGAGCGCGAGATTCCACGCCGCCCTGCGGAAAGTGACTGTCCCCCTCGGCGGTGCCTGGGGACAGTTACTTTCCGACGCCGCACCCGAGTGCGCCGGCCGGACGCGTGAAAGTAACTGTCCCCCTCCAGCCCCCGACGAAAATCTCTTTTCCTTTGCGGAACAATTGCCTAAGCGTCGCGACATGTCCGGGGGGCGTTCCATCCTCATCGTCGAAGACGAGCCGCTCATCGCGATGATGCTCGAGGATTTCCTCGACTCGCTCGGCCACCGCGTAGTCGGCACCTGCGAGAGCCTCGAGGACGCGCTCGCTCATGTCGAGCGAGGCGGCTTCGACGTCGCCATCATCGACGTCCAGCTGAAGGACGGCAAGAATGTCTGGCCGGTCGCCGACCGCCTCGCCGACGCCGGCAAGCCGTTCGTCCTCGCCACCGGCGGCCATGTCGAGCCGCCCCCCGCGCGCCACGTCGCGGCGCCGGTTCTCGCCAAGCCCTATACGATCGACGCCATCGAGCCCGCTCTCGCTTTGGCCTGCGCGGCCTGATCCGGATCTCGTCCCGCGGAGACCGGAACGTCAGGACAAGAATGCGCAGGCGTCGACGGCAGGCTCGCGCCAGGCACCGGCCTCCGCGCGAACCCTCGCTGAGGTCCCGGCTTTCGCCGGGACGACGCGCCGCCTCGAACCGGTTATGACGACAGGATGTGGTGGAAGCTGCTCCTCGTCCCGGCAATTCTGTACCTGACGATCCTCGCCGTCTTGTTCTTCTGGCAGACCTCGCTCCTCTTCCCGGCGAAGATGGTACAAGGACCCGGCCCGCTGCCTCCCGGCTCGGAGCGGCTGGTCGTAGAGACTCCGGGCGGCGAGCGGCTGCACGGCGTCATGATCCGCGCCCGGCAAGGCGGGGAGGGGCGGCTGATCCTCGGCTTCGGCGGCAATGCCTGGAACGCCGAGGACGCGGCGATCACCCTCGCCGACCTGTTCCCGGGGCGCGACGTCGTCGCCTTCCACTTTCGCGGCTATCGGCCGAGCAGCGGGAGCCCCTCCGCCGCGGCCTTGCTGGCAGACGCGCCGTTCCTGTTCGACGAGGTGGTGCGCCGCTACCGGCCCGCGAGCATCGTCGCGGTCGGCTTCAGCATCGGCAGCGGCGTCGCCGCGCGCCTCGCCGCCGAACGGCCGCTCGCCGGCGCCATCCTGGTCACACCCTACGATTCGCTCGCCGCGGTCGCCGCGGACCATTATCGCTGGCTCCCCGTCCGCCTCCTGTTCCGCCACGAAATCCGCGCGGCCGCCGACCTCGCCCGCACCCGCGTCCCCGTGGCGATCCTCGCGGCGGGCCGCGACGACCTCATCCTCCCGCCGCGCACCGAAGCCCTGCGGCGCCGCATCGCCAACCTCGTCTACGACCGCACCTTCCCCGACGCCGGCCACAACGACATCGTCGAGCATCGGGACTTCCGCCCGGCGATGCGCGATGCGATCGCGGCGCTCGGCCTGTAGTCCGGGGGCGCGACTGCGGCGGCTACACCATCGGTATCTCCGACTGAGCGCCCTTCCACACGCTGTAGCCGCCCGACAGCTTGCCCGAGCAGATGAACACCGCCAGCCCGTAGATGAGCGCACCCACCAGAAATCCGGGTTGTGCGGGCGCGCCCGGCGCCGGCTTTCCCTTGATCGCCTTCACGATGAGAAACGCGAGGACGGATTGAACATGGCTGCTGGGGAGGCTGAAACCGGTAATGGGACCTCGAAACAGGTTCGGAAAGGACGTAGGCGAGGGCGCCTGCTGCGCTTTTGATCGCAGGCGTCGTTGCGAAACTGGGAAGCTGCGGAGGCGACGGCTGCGAGCGGGACGGTCGCGGCGCCGCTGGCCATCGCCGCTGTCACGCCAGCCGCCCCCTCGGGTCCGGGCGGCCCGTCGAAGTTCCCCCCTTGTTCTGCAGGAACAGACATGGTACGTGCTTCAAATCGCGTTGAACGGTCGGCGCGGAGTGAATAGGGGAGCGGACGCCATGACGGCATCTCTCAAGGTCGTTTCCGACAGGACTTCACAGGATATGGACAAGCAGAAGGCCCTCGAGGCCGCGCTCGCGCAGATCGACCGCGCGTTCGGCAAGGGCAGCGCGATGAAGCTCGGCTCGCGCGAGGCGGTCGAGATCGAGACCATCTCGACCGGATCGCTGGGGCTCGACATCGCGCTCGGCATCGGCGGCCTGCCGCGCGGCCGCGTCATCGAGGTTTACGGGCCGGAAAGCTCGGGCAAGACCACGCTCGCCCTCCACGTCATCGCCGAGGCGCAGAAGAACGGCGGGACCGCCGCCTTCGTGGACGCCGAGCATGCGCTCGACCCGGTCTACGCGAAGAAGCTCGGGGTCGACGTCGACAATCTCATCGTCTCCCAGCCCGACACTGGCGAGCAGGCGCTCGAGATCACCGACACTCTGGTGCGCTCCAATGCGATCGACGTGCTCGTCGTCGATTCGGTCGCCGCTCTGGTGCCGCGGGCCGAGATCGAGGGCGAGATGGGCGACAGCCATGTCGGCCTGCAGGCGCGGCTCATGTCGCAGTCGCTGAGGAAGCTCACCGGGTCGATCTCGAAATCCAAGTGCATCGTCATCTTCATCAACCAATTGAGGATGAAGATCGGCGTCATGTACGGCAATCCGGAGACGACCACCGGCGGCAACGCGCTCAAATTCTACGCCTCGGTCCGCCTCGACATCCGCCGCACGGGCCAGATCAAGGACCGCGACGACATCGTCGGCAACACCACACGCGTGAAGGTGGTCAAGAACAAGGTCGCGCCGCCCTTCAAGCAGGTCGAGTTCGACATCATGTACGGGGAAGGCATCTCCAAGGTCGGCGAGATCCTCGATCTCGGCGTCAAGGCGGGCCTGGTCGAGAAATCGGGCGCCTGGTTCAGCTACGACAGCGTCCGCATCGGCCAGGGCCGCGAGAACGCCAAGGCCTATCTCAAGGAGAATCCCGAGGTGCGCGACCGGCTCGAGCGTGCCATCCGCGGCAAGACCGAGACCGTCGCCGAAGCGTTGATGACCGGGCCAGGCCCTGACGACGACCTCTGACTTCCCCGTTTCAGCGTGACCTTCGTGTGACCTTGGAGCCCGGGGACGGTTACCCGATCGCACAGGCGGCGCGGAATAAGCGAAGCCGAGGAGATCGGGAACTGTCCCTCCGCTCAGGCGGGACGGGCGCCGGTCTCCTGGATCTCGACCTCGGCCGGATCGTGCGAATCGCGGCACGGCAGCCGGTTGGCCCAGAAGGCCACGGCCAGCGCCGCCGCACCGCAAAGGGTGAAGCCGGCGAGGAAGGGCAGGGTGGTTCCGTCGAACTGCTGGCCGATGGCGAAGCCGATCAGCGCCCCCCCGACGGTGGTGATCACCCCCTGAACCGAGGATGCGGTGCCGGCGACATGGCCGAGGGGCTCCATCGCCAGCGCGCCGGCATTGGCCCCGATCAGGCCGAAGCAGGCCATGGTCAGCGCCTGGAGCAGGATGAAGCTCGCGATCGTCTCCCCCGCCGCCTCGGCGACGCCGAGATGGACCGCCGAGGCGAGGGTGAAGGCGGTGAGCGCGGCGAGCAGGATGCGGCGCGACCCCAGCCGCATCACCAGCCGCGAATTGGCGTAGGAGCTGAGCGCCATCGGCCCGGCGATCGCCGCGAATACCCAGGGAAGCAGGTCCGGCCGGGCGAAGACGTCGAACACGATCTGCTGGATCGAGCCGATGAAGGCAAACAGGGCGCCCATCAGCAATGTCTGGGAGACCGTGTTGCCGATCGACTGGCGCGTCGTCAAAGTGAGGCGCGTCGCTTCGGCGATTTTGGCGACCGACAGCGGCCGGCGGTTTTCCGGGGCGAGCGTCTCGGGTAGCCGCAGCATCGCCCAGAGCGTCAGCAGGATTCCATAGACGCCGAGCCCGATGAAGATGTAGCGCCAGCTCGCGACCGCCAGCACCGCCTGGCCGAAGGCGGGTGCGAGGATCGGGATGATCATGAACACGATCATCACCAGCGACATCACCCGTGCCATGCCCTCGCCCTGGTAGCGGTCGCGGACGATCGACACGACCAGCACCCGGGTCGCCGCCGCCGCCGCACCCTGCATCGCTCGTGCCCCGAGCAGCAGCGCGAAGCTCCCCGCGAGCCCGGCGAGGGTGGCGAACAGGCCGTAGAGGACGAGCCCGGCGATCAGCAGCCGCTTGCGCCCGAACCGGTCGGAAACCGGCCCGTAGAAGAGCTGCGCGACGCCGAAGCCCAGCAGGTAGAAGGTGATCACCAGCTGGCGGCGATTCTCCTCTTCGACGCCGAGCGATTCGCCGATCGCGGGCAGCGCCGGCAGCATCGCGTCGATGGCGAGCGCATTGGACGCCATCAAGGCCGCCATCAAAGCGATGAACTCGGCCATTCCGGGTCCGCTCCACGGCTTCGGCTCCGGCGGCGCTCTGCGGTCGGTCATGGTCGTCGCTTCGTCTTCCGGGAATCACGCTCGTCCGCTCGACGCGGCGGTCGCGGACAAGTTCCGCGTATGCGTATCGCCGATATTGGGCTAGCCGCAATCGCGATGATCCTGGTCCACCATCTCGAGAATTCGCGCTCGCAGCGCATCCTCTGGCTGCTCGAGGAGCTCGGCCTCGCTTACGAGGTGCGCCGCTACGAGCGCGACCGCAAGACGATGCTGGCGCCCCCGGAGCTTCGCCGCGTCCATCCGCTCGGCAAGTCGCCGCTGATCGAGCATGACGGCCGCGTGCTGGCCGAGACCGGCGCGGTCGTCGACTACCTCGTCGACCTCGCCGGCGGCCGCCTCGGCGCGCCGCCGGACCGCGACGGCGTCCTGCGCTACCGCCACTTCCTTCATTATGCCGAGGGCTCGCTGATGCCGCCGCTGCTGGTCATGCTCGTGCTGCGCCGCCTCGGCCTGCTCGGCCGGCCCGCGCGCCCGACGATCCAGCGGATGATCGACGGCCATCTCGACTGGCTGGAGAGCGAGCTCGCCTCGCGTCCCTGGTTCGCCGGCGCGGCGTTCAGCGCCGCCGACGTGATGATGAGCTTTCCGCTCGAGGCCGCCCGGCACCGCGCCGGCCTCGATGCGCGCCGCCCGAACCTGATCGAATGGCTGGAGCGTATCCACGCCCGCCCTGCTTACGGCGCCGCGCTGGCGAAGGGCGGGCCCTACGCCTACGCCTGAGTGCGCCGCCGTTGACAATCGCGTGAAACATCGCCCCGATGGGCCGATCAGCGAGGGGATCGAATCCATGGCCGCGACGAAAGCCCGGACCGAAAAAGGCGGCATCGCGCTGCATGTGCAGATGCTCGTCGGCTTCCTTGTCGGCCTCGGCGCGGGCCTCCTCGTCTACACCACGCAGCCCGACGCGCCCTGGGTCGAGACGGTCACCACCTACGTCACCGGGCCGATCGGCGAGATCTTCCTGCGGCTGTTGTTCATGCTGGTCATCCCCTTGCTGTTCTCGGCGCTGGTCGTGGGCATCGCCGAGATGGGCGACATCCGCTCGTTGAAGCGGGTCGGCCTCAAGACACTGTTCTTCACCGTTTTGCTTTCGGGGATCGCCGTGGCGATCGCGCTCGCCGCCGCCAATCTGCTCCAGCCGGGCGCCGGCGTCGATCGTGCGCTCTCGGGCGAGCTGCTCGCCCAGTCGGCCGAGCGCACCGGCCAGCTGCTCGAGACCAGCGCGGAGCAGCCGTCCGGACTCCAGGCCCTGCTCAACATCATTCCGCGCAACGTCTTCGCCGCCGCCGCGGCCAACGACATCCTCGCGGTGATGTTCTTCGCCCTCGCCTTCGGGATCGGACTACTGCTCGTCAACAACCCCGCCGCCCAGCGGCTCCAGGAGGCGATCGAAGGCCTGTTCTCGGTGACGATGCGGCTGATCGAGTTCATCATCCGTCTCGCGCCGCTGGCCGTCGCGGCCTTCATGTTCAACCTCGCCGCCGTCTTCGGCTGGGACCTGCTCGTCCGCCTCGGCGCCTATGCCGGCGTGGTCGTGCTCGCGCTCGCCGTCCACATGTTCGTGACCTATTCGATCGCGATCAAGCTGTTCACCGGCCGCTCGCCGCTCGGCTTCTTCCGCGACATCCAGGAGGCGATGGTGATGGCCTTCTCGACTGCGTCGTCCAACGCGACGCTGCCGACCGCCCTGCGCGTCGCCGAGGACAATCTGAAGCTGCCGCCGCGCGTGTCGCGCTTCGTCCTCACCATCGGCGCCACCGCCAACCAGAACGGCACCGCCATCTTCGAGGGCGTCACCGTCCTCTTCCTCGCCCAGTTCTTCGGCTACGAGCTGACGCTCTGGCAGCAGACCACCGTCCTTTTGATGTGCATCCTCGGCGGCATCGGCACCGCGGGCGTTCCCGCGGGATCGCTGCCGGTGGTCGTGATCATCCTCGCCATGGTCGGGGTGCCGGCAGAAGCGATCGGCCTCATCCTCGGAGTCGACCGCTTCCTCGACATGTGCCGCACCGCGCTCAACGTCACCGGCGATCTCGCCATCGCGACCATGGTCGCGCGCGGCGAGGAGCATTCACCCGTGGCGCAGGCGCCGCCGCCGGAGCCCTCCGCCGTTCCGACACCCTGACTCTTCGTGGCGTCATTGCGAGGAGCGCAGCGACGCGGCAATCCAGACGGACTCAGCGAGAATCTGGATTGCTTCGCTGCGCTCGCAATGACGGTGGTCAGGGCTCAGGCCGCTTCGAACGGCAGATCGAGCGCGTCCGCGACCGCCTTGTGGCGGATCTTGCCCCCCGAGACGTTGAGGCCTTCGGCGAGGTGCGGGTCGGCGGCCATCGCCGCTTCCGCGCCGTTCCCGGCGATCCTCAGCACGAAGGGGAGGGTGGCGTTGTTGAGCGCGAAGGCCGAGGTGCGGGCGACCGCACCCGGCATGTTGGCGACGCAATAATGGATGATGCCGTCGACCTCGTAGACCGGATCCTCGTGGGTCGTGGCGCGCGAGGTCTCGAAGCAGCCGCCCTGGTCGATCGCGATGTCGACCAGCACCGAGCCGCGCTTCATCGTCTTGAGCATGTCGCGTGTCACCAGCTTCGGCGCCGCCGCGCCGGGGACCAGCACCGCGCCGATCACCAGCTCGCACTTGGCGACCGCATTCGCGATCGCCGCCTTGGAGGCGTAGGCGGTCTTGATCTGGCTGGAGAAGAACATGTCGAGCTCGGCCAGGCGCGCGTTGGAGATGTCGTAGATGGTGACGTCGGCGCGCATGCCGACCGCCATCTGCGCGGCGTTCACGCCGGCGACGCCGCCGCCGAGGATCGCGACTTTCGCCGGGAGAACGCCCGGGACGCCGCCGAGCAGCACGCCGCGTCCGCCCTGCTCCTTCTCCAGATAATGCGCGCCGACCTGCACGGACATGCGTCCCGCGACTTCCGACATCGGCCGCAGCAGCGGCAGCGAGCCGTCCCGCGCGGTCACCGTCTCATAGGCGATGCAGGTCGCCCCCGAGCGCATCAGCCCCTCCGCCTGCGGCCTGTCCGCGGCGAGGTGGAGGTAGGTGAAGAGCGTGTGGCGCGGCTCGAGCAGCGCGATTTCGGGCTGGAGCGGCTCTTTCACCTTCACGATCATGTCGGCCGCGGCGAACACTTCGGCCGGCGTCCCGACGATCCGCGCCCCTGCCTCGACATAATCCGCGTCATCGAAGTCGATGCCGCGCCCGGCATTGGTCTCGACGATCACCTCGTGCCCGGCGGCGGTGAGCTCGGCGACCGAGGCGGGCGTCAGCCCGACCCGATATTCGTGGACCTTGATCTCCTTGGGCACGCCGACGCGCATCTCGAAACTCCGTCTGTGGGGCTGTTCGCGCGCCCCTATAGCGGCGGCATTTCGCTTTGTCGCGCCCGCTGCGGCGGTGTAGCGGGAGTGCGATGACCGTGCCGGCAGCCCCGATCGTCGTGACGGCTCTGTTCGCCCCCGGCGACGACGGTTGGCTCCAGGAGTTGCGGCGGGCGCACTATCCGCCCGAGCGCAACCGGGTTCCCGCGCACCTCACCTTGTTCCGCCAGCTGCCGCCGTCGGTCGCGGGCGAGGTCTCGCGCCGCCTCGCTTTTTGCGCAGCGGGGACGCCGCCGCGCGCGACGCTCGCGGGGGTGATCGATCTTGGCGAGGGAACGGCGCTCCGCGTCGAGAGCGAGGCGCTCGAGGACATCCGCGACGATCTCGCCGAGGCCCTCCACGGCTTGCTCACTCCGCAGGATCAGGCGCCCTGGCGGCCGCACGTCACCATCCAGAACAAGGTCGACCCGCGCGCGGCGCGGGCGCTGCAAAAGCAGTTGCGCACGACCTTCGTGCCGCGTCCGCTGGCGATCAGGGCGCTCGCCACCTGGCGCTATGTGGGCGGAACCTGGGCGAAGATTCGAGACTATTCGTTCAGGGGATAGCCGGGGCCGTCAATCGAGCTGACCGACGCCTTCGCAGCTGTAATCGAACGCGGCGAGACCGGCTTCGAGGTACGAAGCGAGCAGCGGCATGTCCATCAGCTCGTCGATCGACGATTCGGGATCGACGTCGTTCGCCTCGGCATAAGCCTCGTCCCACTCGCTGACGTCGTAGGTGCCGCGGCCGACCCAGGCCAGGGCCAGCGTCTCGGCGAGCTGGTCGTCGGCGAGGTCGTCGAGCGTCGCCCGCATCTCCTCCTCGACGCCGCTGTTGAGCTCGTCCTCGAGCACGGAGAGCGCCTGGTTTTCGCCCTCGTCGTCGAAATCGTCGACATTGTCGGCGTCCTCGTCCGGGTCCTGCGCCGGAACCTGCGCCTCGAGCTCGCGCGCCCGGATGATCAGGCGGCACAGCGTCTCGAGCGGTGTCAGCAGTTCCATCTCGCCTCTCCAGGTAACGCTCGACTTGGCTTGCAAACGACAGGCAAGGCGGGGGGTTCCGGAGGGCGCAGGAGCGCGCCGCGGCCTCGAAAGGAGCCGGCCGCCGCTCCAGTTGACCGGCCATGGCGCGCTTTCTATAGCGCGCCGGCGCGGCGAGGCCGCACGGCCCATGTCTGGGGCGGAGTAGCTCAGCTGGTTAGAGCAGCGGAATCATAATCCGCGTGTCGGGGGTTCAAGTCCCTCCTCCGCTACCATCCTTGCACGCCGTTTCGAACCCGGATGAGAAATCGGGCGGTCCGGTAGAAAATTGTTAACCCGCTGCGCGTAGTCAGGCTCGTCGGGAGGCTTGGACACCTCTCGTTGAGGAGACCAGACATGCAGTTCATTCGCAACATCTTCAAGAGCAACAAGGGCGCCACCGCCATCGAGTACGGCCTCATCGCCGCCCTGATCGCGGTTGCCGCGATCACCGCGATGACCCAGCTCGGCACGCAGCTCGGCACCACCTTCAACAACGTCAAGAACGCGATGGATTGATTCGTCGCGCGTTCGACGAAACGGCGGGACGCTGCGGCCTTTTTCAAAGCCGCCGCGTCCCGCTTCTCTTTGGGCCCAAGCGTTCCAGTTCGACGGCCCGGCGGGGGCGGGGGCTTTGCTCCCGCCCCCTTCGTTTCGCCGGGCCTCTCGCACGGGCGGGCGCGGCGGCCCCCGGCCCGGCCCGGGGGGACGCTGGTAAAGCGTCCTTCTCCACCTATATCGGCGGCATGAAGACGCTCGCTCTGATGCTCGTCACGCTTGCAGCCGCTCCCGCGGCGGCGTCGGAGACCGCGGCGCCGGACGGCAGGGCGCGGTTCCACGGCATGTTCGTCGACTGGAGCGCCGCCGGCCGCCAGTCGATCGAGGCGGAGCGGCAGGCCTCGGTCCGTCCCGTTCTGCCTGCGGCGACCCCTGCGACGGCCGCCATGGCGACTGCGGGCTCGCGGGAGCTCGGCGAGCGTGTCGGCGACATCGTCGCTTTGGGCGACTGCGCCGAGGGCGAGCGCGTGGCCCGCGCCGCCGGCGATTTCGCTTTGGTCGCGGCCGTCCGCGAGCATTGCAACGCTCCCGCGGACGCGGAGCGCTGACCCCAATCTCCTCGCGCGTCCCGCGCGACATGC
The DNA here is from genome assembly GCA_035628635.1 of Allosphingosinicella sp. Taxonomy (GTDB): domain Bacteria; phylum Pseudomonadota; class Alphaproteobacteria; order Sphingomonadales; family Sphingomonadaceae; genus Allosphingosinicella. The sequence goes on along the minus strand of DASPJJ010000007.1, from coordinate 60,722 downwards.
TCGATTGTCGCCTTTCTCCTTTTCCGATAGGCTGGCCTCGGCAAGGAGGGGATGTGGCATGAAGATCACCCGTAAATTGAGCCGCCGGTCATTCCTGGGAACGGTTGCGGGCGGCGCCGTCGCTGGCGGAGGCGCGCTGCTCGCGCTCTCCGGAACCGCGCGCGCGCAGGTAACCGACAGCGATACCGGTCGCTATGCCGATCCGGTCGGCCGCGGCCGCGGCGGCACCGGCGTCACCGACAGCGACCCCAGCGACCCCTCGGGGCGCGGTCGCGGCGTGACCGACAGCGATCCGGGCGATCCGGTCGGACGCGGACGCGGCGGCGTGACCGACAGCGATCCGAGCGACCCGGTCGGGCGCGGCCGCGGGCGCACCGGGGTGACCGACGCCGATCCCGGCGATTCGCCCGGCTACGGCCGCGGCGGGGTGACCGATGCCGATCCGAGCGATCCGGTGAATCGCGGCCGGGGACGGACCGGGATCACCGACCGCGATCCGGGCGACGTCCCGAATTACGGCCGCGGCCGTCGCTCGTGCAGCGACAGCGACCGCGGCCGCTACGCCGACCCGATCGGACGCGGCCGCCGCTGCTGACCCTGGCGGAAATGTGAAAAGGCCCGGCTCCGTCACGGAAGCCGGGCCTTTTTCGCGGGAGCGCCTTCGCGGCGCTCAGTCCGCTTTCTCGAGATAGCCGGCCGACCACAGAAGCCGGATCATCTCGGCAGGGTCGCCGCATTTGAGGTCCGCCTCGGCGAATGGCTCCCCCGATAGCGCCACATCGAGCGCGTCGCCGTCGGCCTCGGCGAAGCGCAGGTCGCCGCCCGGGCCGACGATCACCAGCGCGCCTTCGTCTTCGGCGGCATTCCACGGGACGAAACGGCGGCGGCGGAAGCGCTGGCCGGGCTGCGGCACCGGCGGGTGCTCCATGATCACGCCGGCGAGGTTGGGCCGGCGGCCGCGGATGAAATTGTCCGCCATCAGGTCGAAGGCCGAATCCATGCTGGCCTTGTCGGCGACGAGCGCGATCAGCTGGTCGAAATGCCGCCGAGCGAGCTCGCGGTCGAACTCGCGGGTTGCGAAGCCGGGGGGCAGCGAGCGGCGGAAGCCCGGTTCCTCCAGCGCCAGCTCCGAGACCGCCTCGAGCAGCAGGTCCGCCCAGGTCTTCGTGATCATGCCGACGGTGACGTGGAGCGACGGCTCGTCGCCGACATTCTCGGCGTCGTGCATCAGTCCGCGCGGAATGTAGACGCAATCGCCTGCGCGAAGGGTGAATTCCTGCTTGACCTCGCTCGGCTTGTGCCGCTCGAGCGAGAAGCGCTCGCCGCGATAGGGGGTCGCGACCGGCGTATCGTAGAGTCGCCACGCCTTGGCGCCCGCAATCTGCATGATGAAGACGTCGTGATTGTCGTAATGCGGAGGAAAGCCCTGATTGCCCTCCGGCGTCAGGTAGATGTTGGTCTGGATGTGACACGAGAAAATTTCCTCCAGCGAGCGGGCGAACTCGCCGAGCTGGAACAGCGACTCGTGGAGATGGGGGAGGATGATGGTGGCGCCGCGCTGATATTCCCGCGCGACCGCGTTGCGGCTGATCCGCCCGTCCTCATAGGTATAGTCCTCGCGGCTGATCGGGTTCTTGCGGTTGGTGACCTCGATCATGCCCTCGCGCAGGTCCGCGCTGGCGATGAAGTCGTCGACCATCGCCAGGCTGAGCAGCTCGCCGTAGCGTTCGGGTTCGCCGCGTATGTTGAGCAGCGGACGCTGTTCGTAATAATCGTCGACGAAGGCGGCGCGGGCGACCGGGGCCATCAGGAAGCCGAGCGCATCCTCGCGCCAGGATGGGGAGGGACCCGTCGCCTCTTCCCCGCCGCGCGCCAGAGCCAAGCTGTTCATGTCACGTCCCCGCTGATCCGGTCGAAGCGCCCTTCTATCCGCCGCCGATGGCTTCCGGAAGCGGCTAAAGCCCGAAAGGGGAGTGCCTCCGCTGCGCGAGGGGACAGCTACTTTCACGCCCGGCCGCGTGAGGTCCCGCACCGCCGCGTCTGAAAGTAACTGTCCCTGGTTCAGGCCGCAGGGGAGGGGGGAGAGTTACTTTCGCGCGCGGCGGCGCGAGGTCCGGCGGCGGCGCGGATGAAAGTAACTGTCCCCGGTCGAGGGCGCGGCGGGTGGGGACAGTTACTTTCACGCTCGGCGGCGCGAGGTCCGGCACCGCCGCGGCTGAAAGTAACTGTCCCCGGTCCAGGCGGGCTAGCGAGGACCGCGACCGGCTTCTTCGAGGGCCGCTTCCAGCATCCGCAGCGCGCCCAAAGCGGGGCGGGGGAGCTGCCGGTCCTCGATCTCCTTGCGGAGCGAGGCCAGCACGGCGCGGGCCGCGGCGACGATCAGCTCGTGGTCGCGCTCTGCGCGGTCGCTATTCACGCGATTCCCCGAACAGCGAAGCAGGGACGAGCGAGCATTACTGCGGTTGGATTGAGGCTGGGGCCGTGCGGAGAGCACAGCAAAGACAGCGCGCCACTTGCAATTGGCGCGACTATGCGGCTTTTCATGTCCTCGTGCACTTACGCCCTGACGACGAATCGATCCATAATTTCTCCATTTCGGATGAATTGTCAACGAGGATTTTTCGAAACCGATGAGTTTTGGTGCAAGACTGGCAGAAGAGCGCAAGCGACTCGGGCTGAAGCAGGCCGATTTCGCCGGTCTGGTGGGCACCGACGTGCCCAAGCAGAGCCTCTACGAGAACGACCGGCGCGAGCTGCGGGCCGAATATCTGGCGCGGCTGGTCGATGCCGACGTCGATGTGGTCTACATTCTCTCGGGCCGAAGAAGCGGTGCCGAAGCGTTGGGCGAGGGCGCCAGCCAGCTTCTATCGGCCTATCTCGGCCTGCCGCCCGAACTTCGCCAGGCGGTGGAGGAATTCGTCGGCGCGATCCGCCACCAGTTTACCCGCGGCCCGGGAACGACCTTGCATGGCGCGCGGGTCGACTATCGGCCCGAGGAGCGGGCCGACTGACGTTCTAGAAAGACGGTCGTGATGACGCCGGCGATTCGTTTGGGTCGTCGACGATGAACGATGCTCAGGCATGCTCCTGAGCGGCCGGGAGCACGCCGCGGCGGATCTGGTCGAGCTCGATCGATTCGAACAGGGCCTTGAAATTGCCCTCCCCGAAGCCCTGGTTCCCTTTCCGCTGGATGATCTCGAAGAAGATCGGGCCGAACATGTTTTCGGTGAAGATCTGGAGGAGCAGGCCCTCGCCGGTCTCGGGCGAGCCGTCGATCAGGATGCGCCGCTTCTTCAGTTCGGCCAGATCGTGGCCGTGCCCCGGCAGGCGCTCGTCGAGCATCTCGTAATAAGTGTCGGGGCTGTCCTGGAAACGGATGCCGGCCGCCCGGAGCGCGTCGACCGTGGCGAAGATGTCGTCCGTCGCCAGGGCGATGTGCTGGATCCCCTCGCCGTTATAGTCGCGCAGATATTCCGCGATCTGGCTGACGTCGTCCTGGCTCTCGTTGAGAGGGATCCGGATCTTGTCGTCGGGCGCGGTCATGGCGCGGGAAAGCAAAGCCGTCTGCTGGCCCTCGATGTCGAAATAGCGGATTTCGCGGAAGTTGAAGATCGTCTCGTAGAAGCCCGCCCAGTGGTTCATTCGGCCGCGGAAGACATTGTGCGTGAGGTGGTCGAGGGTGTGAAGGCCGGCGCCCTCGAAGCCTTGCGCCGCCGCGGCCACGGGCTGGAAGTCGCTGTCGTAGATCGAGCTCTCCCCGTACCGGTCGATCAGATAGAGGTAGGACCCGCCGATTCCCTCGATGCAGGGATAGCCATATTCGCCCTCGACCTGGGTGGCGCCCCGTTCGATGGCGCGCTTCAGCGCTTCGCTGCCATCCTTCACCCGGAAAGCCATCGCGCTGGCCGAAGGGCCGTGCGCCTTCCTGAACTCGTCGGCATGGCCGACCGCCTCCATGTTCAGGAGGAAGTTGATGTCGCCCTGCCGGTAGTGGCGCGCCGCGATCCGCCTGTGGTCGCCCGCATGGACGAAGCCGAGCCTGCCGAACAGTTCCGCCATCGCCTCGGGATCGGGGCTCGTGAACTCGACGAACTCGAAGCCGTCGAGGCCGAGCGGATTGTCCTGGTGAGTCGCGTTCATCGGGTCGAGGCTCCGGATTTCATGGAGGGTCGGCGGCTTCTATCAGCGGCCGGCGAGGGCGGCAAATCGGTGGTTGCGCCTCGCACGGCCGGCCCTTACCTCCGGCCCATGCCCGCCACCCATTCCACGCGCATGCTGATCCTCGGCTCCGGTCCGGCGGGACTCAGCGCCGCCATCTACGGCGCCCGCGCCGGTCTCGCGCCGATCGTCGTGCAGGGCATTCAGCCCGGGGGACAACTCACCATCACCACCGACGTCGAGAATTATCCCGGCTTCGCCGACGTCATCCAGGGCCCCTGGCTGATGGAGCAGATGACGAAGCAGGCCGAGCATGTCGGGACGCAGATGGTCTGGGACCATATCTCGCAGGTCGACCTGTCGGAGCGCCCGTTCCGGCTGAAAGGGGACAGTGGCGCCGTCTATGTCGGAGACGTGCTGGTGATCGCGACGGGCGCGCAGGCGCGCTGGCTGAACCTGCCGTCCGAGGAGCATCTCAAAGGCAAGGGCGTTTCCGCCTGCGCTACCTGCGACGGCTTCTTCTATCGCGGCAAGAAGGTCGCGGTGATCGGTGGCGGCAACACCGCGGTCGAAGAAGCGCTCTACATGACCAACCACAGCCACGACGTGACCCTGATCCATCGCCGGGACAGCCTCCGCGCCGAGAAGATTCTGCAGGACCGGCTGTTCGCGCATCCGAACATCAAGGTGATCTGGAACAAGGTCGTCGAGCGCTTCGTCGGCGGCGGCGAGCCGGAGGGGCTGGTCGCGCTCGAGCTGCGCGATACCAAGACGGGGGAGCTCAGCGCGCTCGACGTCGAGGGCGGCTTCGTCGCGATCGGCCATTCGCCGGCGACCGAATTGTTCCGCGGCAGGCTCGAGCTCGACCCCGAAGGCTATATCGTCGTCGAGACGGGGACGACCCGGACCAGCGTCCCCGGCATATTCGCCTGCGGCGACGTGATGGACAAGGTCTATCGGCAGGCCGTGACCGCGGCCGGGACCGGCTGCATGGCCGCGCTCGACGCCGAAAAGTTCCTCGCCGAGGCGGATTTTGAGGTCGCCGCACACGCGCCGGCCGCAACTAGCCTCCAAGACGCCTGAGCAGGGCTAAAGTCGCTCCGAACAAGGCGCCGGAATCGCCGGGCCGCGCAAAGGTGTGGGAATCGCTCGGCACTGTCTGAAGAAAGCTGATCAAACCTTTGAATTCCCGTCGCTTCAGCTCGTGCCTCGCCGCGACGGCGGTGGCGTCACGCTCGGCGAGGACGACGGCGCAGGGCAGGCGCTTCGCGCGCATCGCCTCCGCCGCCTCGGCCGCGAGCGGCGAGCCCGCGGTCGCCGTCGAGCGGCGCAGGCCCGCCGCGAGCTTGCGCCAGTCGACCGCGCCTGTCGCAAGCTTCTTCCAGCCTTCGAGGCTGAGCAGCCGCTCGCGATAATGGCTGCGCACGGCGGCCGGCGCGGGCGACCCGGCTTCCGCCTCCACCAGCCAGGGATTGACCAGGATGAGGCCGTCGAGGCCGGCGGCGGCGCCGTGCAGCGCAAGCGCGGTGGCGCCGTCGCAGAGGCCGAAGCCGAACAGCTTGTCGACATGCGGCGCTTCCTTCCGGAACGCCGCCGCCGCCGCCGCGAGGTCCGGCCCCGAGCTGCGGAAGCCCGGATCTTCCCCCTCGCTGTCGCCGACTCCGCGCCGGTCGAATCGCAGCGACGCATAGCCGGCGGCGGTGAGCTGGCGGGCGAGCCGCTCGTACATTCGATGCGAGCCGATCCGGGTCTGGGTGCCGCCGGTGACCATCAGCAGGCCGCTGCCGCGCGGCGCGCCGACTCCCTCGTCGAGGCTGGCCCCGAGCAGCGCCCCCTCGCATTCGACCGTCAGCAGCCGGCGCATGTCTTCGCCCAGCCGGCGAGGTCGGCCGCCAGAGCCTCGGCGAGCGCCGGGGAGGTGCCCGGCTCGGAGCGCCGCCACAGAGCCGGGCCGGCGACCTTGGCGTCGGACTCGCCGCGGTCGCTCGCCAGCCGCACGGTGCGCAGCCGCGCCTCGGGCTCTGGGAGAGCCGCCTCGAGCTCGGCGCGCAGCGAAGGCGAGGGCGCATAGCCGGCCCAGGCCACCCCCGCCATTCCGGATCGTTCCATGTCCCGGGTGAGCGAGGCGCCGACGACCGGCGCCAGCCGCCAGCGGCCGGCGCCTTCGGCGGCGTCGTCGATCAGGCAGCCGCCGCGGACCCCGGCGACTACCGGCGCGCGGCCGCTCGCCGCCGCGGCATGGTCGGCCGCCTCGCTCACCGCGGCGCGCCAGTCGTCCCAGCTCACTTCGTCGAGCGCGCGCTCGCTCTCGCCGGTCCCGGGCAAATCGGGGAGCCAGCAGCAATAGCCGCGGCCGGCGAGGGCGCGCATCATCGCCGCGAGCAGCGCGCGGGTGCGGTTCATCTCCTCGAAAAAGGGCGGCACGATCAGCAGCGGCGGCGCTTCGGCTGCCCCGATCCGCATCATCCATTCGCTGCAGCCGTCGACGGTATAGCGATCGTAAGCGAGACCGCCGCTGGCGCTCACTGCATCGCCTTGGCGCGAAGGAAGCTCAGCAAAGAGCCAAAGCTTTCAAGCATGTCAGCGTCGACATCGTGATCTTCTATGAGGATTCCGAGCCGCTCCTCGAGCTCGGTGAGCAGCCCTGCCACCGCCATCGAATCGAATTCGGGGAGCGCGCCGAACAGCGGCGTCGCCTCGTCGAACGTCGCCACCCGCGCCTCGTCGAGGCCGAGCACATCGGCGAGGACGGCGCGCAAGGTCGCCGTCACCTCTTCTTCGTCGTTCAAGCCGGTCATGCTGCCTCGTTCCCGTCCGCGCGGCGCCTAACGGCTAAGCGTCCGCCCGACAAGGGAGGAGGCGGCCCGGCGCGCGGCGCCGGCAAGGCCGCGCAGCGTGCCCCGGTTGTAGGCGCGAAGCCGCCACAGCGTCCTGCGTTCGTCCATCCAGTCCGCCTTGTACGGCTCGTCGCCGGTGCCGTAGTCGATCAGCCCCACCCGGTCCTCGTCGAGCGCGCGGCGGAACATCGCCATGCTGAGCACCGTGCCGGGCGAGAGCGCCTTCGCGTCCTCGCGATAGGCGAGCTTGTGGATCGTCGCCTCTTCATTCTCGATCAGCCAGAGCTGGGCAGCGACGGCGACACCGTCCTTGCGCGCCACGCCCAGCCGCAACGTCCCCGCGCGCCCCTCCTGCTCGGCGAGCGCGCGCAGGAAAGCGGGGGAGCCTTCGCCGGGCTTCCAGCTCGCTTCGTAGACCGCCTCATATTCGGCCCAGCCGGCTTGGTCGAAATGGTCGAAAATCTCGATCTCCAGCCCCGCCGCCTTCGCCTTGCGCTTCGCGGTGCTTCGCAGCTTCCCCGGGCGCCCGGCCCAGTAGGCGTCGAAGTCCATGCCTTGCGTGAAAGCGCGCCAATTCGCCTTGGCGGGCTCGACGAAAGCGATCCAGCCGCTTTCCTCGCAGGCGCGGACCAGCGGCTCGGTCTGCTCGAGCGGCGCGAGGTCGAGCGCGCTTATGCGGCGGTCGCGCAGCGCCGCGAGGATGTGGCGGAAGAGGTCCGGGTCCCCGATCGGTCGCCAGCGCAGGCTGTACCAGCTCGCCCAGGCGCTCGCCTTCGCATCTGCGAGCGCGAGGAACATCCAGGCCTGATCGTGCCCGTGCCGCGCCCGTGCGACGATCGGGCGCCCGGGGAGCGGGCAATGCTCGGCGACCAGAGCGAACCAGTCGAGCCGGTCGTACAGCGACTGCTGCGCCGGCCGGTCGAGCGCCCCCGCGGCGTCGAGGGCGGCTTCGTTAACGCTATCGAACAGTTTAACCTCTACGCTCACCGCGTTATCCCGCCCCACAGACCGCCTTCGCAACCGCCTTCATGCCTCGGCCAACAGGAGCCCCGGTGCAAGCCCTCGATCCGACCCCGCATCCTCTCGACCATCTGACCAAGCGGGGGGCGCCCGACGCGCCGGCGCTCGTCACTCGCGAGGATGCGCTGGACTATGCGGGCCTGGAGGGGGCCGTCGGCGCCCTTGCAGCGGCGCTGAAGGGAAGGGGGCTCGCGGCGGGCGCGCGGGTGGCGAGCTGGCTTCCGAAGACGTTGATGACGAGCCTCCTGCCGCTCGCCTGCGCGCGCGCCGGGCTCGTTCACGTGCCGATCAACCCGTTGCTCAAGCGCGCCCAGGCGGCGCACATCCTGGCGGACAGCGGAGCCTCCCTGCTGATCGGCAACCAGGCCCGCCTCGCGACCCTCGAAGGCGGCTCGCTCCCCGATTCTTGTTCTGCCGCCACCGAGGCCGAAGCCGCGGCCATGCTTGCCGCCGCCGACCGCCTGCCGCCTTCGAAAGCGGATCCCGACGATCTGATCGCTCTGCTCTACACTTCGGGGTCGACCGGGCGGCCGAAGGGGGTGATGCTGAGCCACGCCAATCTCTGGCTCGGCGCGATCTCGGTCGCTGCCTATCTCCGCCTCGCGCCCGAGGACCGCACCCTCGCGGTCCTGCCCTTCGCCTTCGACTACGGACAGAACCAGCTGCTCTTGACCTGGGCGGCTGGCGCCTGCGTCGTGCCGCTCGAATATCTCGCCGCGCGCGACGTCATCCGGGCGGTCGAGCGCCATGAGATCACGACCTTGGCCGGCGTGCCGCCGCTCTGGGTGCAGCTGGCCGAGGCGCCGTGGCCGCCGCGCGCGGCCCTGTCGCTGCGCCGCCTGACCAACAGCGGCGGTCGCCTCCCCGCCTCCGTGGTCCGCCGGTTGCGCGAGCTGTTCCCGGCCGCAGAGGTCCATCTGATGTACGGCCTCACCGAAGCTTTCCGTTCCACCACCCTCGACCCCGCCTTCGTCGATCTCCACCCCGATTCGATCGGCACCGCCATCCCCTTTGCGGAGATCCTCTGCGTTCGCCCGGACGGCAGCCTGACCGCGCCGGACGAGGAAGGCGAGCTGGTCCATTGCGGGCCTCTGGTCGCCAAAGGCTATTGGCAGGACGAGGCGCGCACGGCGCTCAGATACCGGCCGGCGCCCCGCGCCTCGCGCTACGGCGGCACCGCCGTCTGGTCGGGGGACCGGGTGCGGCAGGACGGCGAGGGGCTGCTTTATTTCGTCGGCCGCGACGACGCGATGATCAAGACCAGCGGCAATAGGGTGAGCCCGACCGAGGTCGAGGAGGCGGCGGTGGCGAGCGGCGTCGCGCTCGAGGCGGTGGCGCTGGGCGTTCCCGATCCGCGCCTCGGCGAGGCGATCGCTCTCGTCGTCCGACCCGCCGCCCCGGAGCGGGAGGAGGAGCTTCGCGCCAGCCTCCGGCGCGAGCTGCCGAATTTCATGCAGCCTTCCACGATCCTGTGGCGCGACGAACTGCCGCGGAGCCCGAACGGCAAGCTCGACCGCGAGCGGCTGAAAAGCGAGCTGATGGGATGAGCAAGCCGATGGGCCCGATCCCGGCCGAGTTCCAGGCCGATGGCGACGGCATGCTGCTGATCGGCGGCCGCCGCGTCGATGCCCTCGTCGCGGAGGCTGGGGACACGCCGCTCTTCGTCTACGACCTCGGCATGGTGGACGCGCGCATCGCCCGCTTCCGCGCCGCCTTCGGCTCGGTGGACCTTCACTATGCGATGAAGGCCAACCCCTATGCGGGGCTGCTTAAGCATGTGGCGTCACGTGTCGACGGCCTCGATCTCGCTTCGGGCGGCGAGCTCCGCATCGCGCTCGACGCGGGCGTCGACCCGCGCACGACCAGCTTCGCCGGCCCCGGCAAGCGCGATTCCGATCTCGAGGCGGCGATCGCGGCGGGCGTGACCCTCAATTGCGAATCCGAAGGGGAGGCGGATCGGGCGACCGCAATCGGCGAGCGGCTGGCCACGCCGCCGCGCGTCGCCGTCAGGGTCAATCCGGATTTCGAGATCAAGGGCTCCGGGATGCGCATGGGCGGCGGTGCCAAGCCGTTCGGAGTCGACGCCGAGCGGGTACCCGCTCTGGCGCGCTCCCTGGTCGCGCGCGGAGCCGACTTTCAGGGCTATCACATCTTCGCGGGCTCGCAGGCGCTGTCGACCGACGCGCTGATCGAGGCGCAGCGCGAGAGCGTGCTGTTGGCGGAGAAGCTCGCCGATGCTGCCGGAACATCGCCGCAACTGGTCAATCTCGGCGGCGGCTTCGGCATCCCCTATTTCCATGGCGAGCAGCCGGTCGACGTCGAACGCATCGGCGCCGAGTTGGAGAAGATTCTGAGCAATCGGCCGGAAGCGCTTGCCGAAACGCGATTTGCGATCGAGCTCGGCCGCTGGCTGGTGGGCGAATGCGGAGTCTATCTGACCCGGATCGTCGACCGCAAGGTCAGCCACGGCAAGACGTTCCTGGTCACCGACGGCGGCATGCACCACCAGCTCGCAGCGTCGGGCAATTTCGGCCAGGTGGTGCGCCGCAACTATCCGGTCGCGATCGCGAGCCGGTTCGGCGCCGATCCGGAAGAGGAAGCCAGCATCGTCGGCTGTCTCTGCACCCCGCTCGACCGGCTCGCCGATGACGTCATGACGCCCAGAGCGGAGGCGGGGGATCTGGTGGCCGTGTTCCTCGCCGGCGCTTACGGCCTCTCGGCGAGCCCGCAGGCCTTCCTCGGCCAGCAGTCGGCGCTGGAGATGGTGGTGGGCGCAGGGCGTTAACCGCCCCCACCGCCGCCGTCCCGATCCGGGACTGAGGCGACGAGGCCCCTCGTTCCTAACGGTAATTTTACCTCTTCCACCCCATAGCAGCCCCAAACCGCCGCGCCTGTGCGTGCCCCGGCACGGCAGGCGCGTCGGCAGGGCAGCTGAAGAGGACCGAACATGCTTCATCACGCGAAAACGAAGCTCGCGCTCGCCGTCAGCCTGGGCGCGCTGGCGGTCGCCGGCTGCGCCGGCACGCCGCGGACCGGAAACAGCCTCCCCCCGGCGCCGTTCGCGGGCAGCAGCGAGGACAATGTCACCGAAAGCTACGTGATCGGCCCGCTCGACGAGATCCGGATCTTCGTCTGGCGCAACGAGGAGCTCGGCGCCCAGGTCCAGGTCCGTCCCGACGGCCGGATCACCACCCCGCTGATCAGCGACATGGTCGCCGCGGGCAAGACGCCGGCGCAGCTCGCCGAGGACATCCGCGTCGCATTGAGCCAGTATATCCAGGACCCGCTCGTCTCGGTGATGATCAACCGCTTCCAGGGGACTTTTGCGCAGCAGGTGCGGATCGTCGGCGCGACCGAGCGGCCAGCCTCGATTCCCTATCGCGCCAACATGACCCTGCTCGACGCGATGATCGCGGTCGGCGGCCTTTCCGAGTTCGCCGCCGGCGATCGCGCCCGGCTGATCCGCCGCGACCGCGCCACCGGCCAGCAGCGCGAATACGACCTCCGGATCGCCCGGCTGCTGCGCCGCGGCGACACCAGCGCCAACGTCGCCCTTCAGCCGGGCGACGTCATCATCATCCCCGAAAGCATGTTCTGAGCGAAAGGCGGGGCAGGAACAGCGCATGGACGGACTTTACGAACAGCTGCGGATCGCAGTGCACCAGGTCTGGCGGCGCCGCTGGTTGGCGGTCGCCGTCGCCTGGGGCGTGTGCGTCCTCGGCTGGCTCGCCATCGCATTGATCCCCAACAGCTACGAATCCCGCGCCAAGGTGTTCGTCCAGGTCCAGTCGATTCTGCCCGAGCAGATCGGGATCGGCCCGGCCGAGCGGCAGAACCAGATGCTGCGCCTGCGCCAGACCTTGACCTCGACGGCCAATCTCGAGCGGGTGGTGCGCCGGACCGACCTCAACGGCCAGGTTCGCTCGGAGCGGGACCTCGCGCGCGAGGTGCAGGCGCTGCGCGAGCGGATCGAGATCATCGCCACCCAGGACAATCTCGTCGAGATCGTCGCCAAGTCGAACCTCAGCGGCTTCTCCAACGCCCAGAATGCGCGGACGGCGACCGCCGTCGTCCAAGGCCTGCTCGATCTGTTCGCGCAGGAGAGCTTCGGCGATGACCGCACCGAGACCGGCCAGTCTCTCGCCTTTCTCGACGAGGAGCTGCGCCGCCGCGAGACCCAGCTGCGCGAGGCCGAGCAGCGCCGCGTTGAGTTCGAACAGCGCTATATGGGCCAACTTCCCGGCGAAGGCTCGATCAGCCAGCGCATGGCCGCGGCGCGGATGGAACTTTCCAATCTCGACCAGCAGCTGATCGCCGCCCGCAGCGCGGTCAGCAGCCTGCGCGCCCAGCTCAACGCCACTCTGGCGATGCTTCCCGGCGGCGCCGGCGGCGGCGGCGGGGCGGCGGGCCAGCTCGCCCAGCTCGAGGCCCAGCTCAGCTCGCAGCTCGGCATGGGCCGCACCGATCAGCATCCCGACGTCATCGTCACCCGCTCCCAGATCGCGCGCCTCAGGCCGCTCGCCGAAGCCGAGCGCCGCTCGGGCGGCGGGGGCGGGATGGCCAATCCGAGCTACGTTTCGCTGCGCGCCATGCTCGCCGAGCGCGAGGCGCAGGTCAGCGCCGCCAGCATCCGCCGCGCCCAGATCGAGGCGGACCTCCAGCAGCTCACCGCCCGCCAGTCGACCGAGCCCGGCGTCGTCGCCGAGCAGTCGCGCCTCAACCGCGACTATGACGTGATGAAGCAGCAATATGACCGGCTGCTCGCCAATCGCGAGCAGGTGCGGCTGAGAAGCGACCTGCAGAGCCGCACCGACGCGCTCAGCTTCCGGGTCATCGACCCGCCGAGCCGGCCGACCGTCCCGGCCGCGCCGAACCGGCCGCTGCTGCTCAGCCTCGTCCTGATCGTCGCCCTCGCCGCGGGTGTCGGGGCGGCCTTCGTCCGCGGCCAGCTCCAGACCACGTTCCCGACCGAGAACCGCCTCGCCGCCGCGACCGGGCTGCCGGTCTTCGGCACGATCGGCGAGGTCGTCACCGCCGCGGAACGCGCCTTCCGCCGCCAGCGCCTGCGCTGGCTCGGCGGCAGCGTCGCCGCCCTCTGCGCCGCCTACGCGGTGCTGATGGTGATCGAGTTCTGGCAGCGAAGCACGGTCGCATGAGGGGATCGGAAGAGATGAAGCACGTGCCGGTCCGCACCGGGCCCTCCTTGCTCGAGCGCGCCGCCGAGATCTACGATTTCGGTTCCGGCGCGCTGATCGCGCCCCCGCCGCCCGTCGAGCCCGAGCCTATGCTCGTCCCGGTCGCCAGGCCGGCGGCGCCGCAGCCGCAGCCGGAGCCGGAGCTCCAGCCCGAGCCGGAACCGGTTGCCGAGGCCGCCGAGCAGCCGCTGCCGCTTCGCCGGGCGCCCGCTCCGCGCCGCGCGGCGACTTCCGGCCGGCGCGCGGCGATCGACCGCGTCCGGCTTCGCGAGCGCGGTTTCGTCCTTCCGGAATCGGGCAGCAGCACGCTCGCCGAGGAGCTTCGGCTGGTGAAGCGCCAGCTGCTCCGCGGCGTCGCCGGGCGCACCGGTATCGGCGCGGACAAGCGCCGCACCGTCCTGGTCTGCTCGCCGCAGCCGGGGGAAGGAAAGACCTTTTGCACCCTCAATCTCGCTCTCTCGCTCGCCGCCGAGAGCGACGTCGAAGTGCTGCTGGTGGATTGCGACGTCGCCAAGCCCGAAGCTTTGGCCCTGCTCGGCATCGAGAGCGGCGCCGGTCTGATCGACGCGCTCGCCGACCCGGCGCTCCACCCCGAATCCTGCGTCGTCCGGACCGATGTCGACGGCCTGTCCGTGCTCCCCGCCGGCCGCCAGGCGAACAATGTCCCCGAGCTGCTGGCCTCCGCCCGCACCGGCGAAGTGCTTGCCGGACTGGCCGCAGCCGATCCGCGCCGGATCGTCCTGATCGATTCGCCGCCTGTTCTGATGGCCTCGCCGGCGGGGATCCTCGCCGGCCATGTCGGCCAGGTCCTGGTCGTCGTTCGCGCCGACCGCACCACCGAAAGCGACCTCAAGGAGGCGATCGGCCTCCTTTCCGCCTGCGACCATGTCGGCTTGCTGCTGAACGGCGCGGGCTTCGCCGCGAGCGGCCGCCGCTTCGGCCAATATGAGGAATCCTGAATCATGAGCATGCGCAGGCTGTTGTGCGCGGGCGCCCTCGCCGCCGCTCTGTTCGCTGCCGGGCCCGGCTTCGCCCAGTCCGGTCCGCCCGCCGATGGCGGCGACGACGAGCTCGCCGGCGAGGCTCCTCCCGAAGGCGCCTCGGAGACGCCTCCCGCCGCGTCGCGGCGCCGCGGCGGGCGCCAGGCGGTCGCGCATCCCCGCGCCGAGATCCGTCCCTATGTCGAGGTCAATGCCGGAGTCAGCGCAGATCTCAGCGGGGGCGACGACGACGTCCTCACCTACACTTCGGTCGCCGCCGGGGTCGACGGGCGGGTCGAGACCCGCCGCGTCACCGCCCAGGCGAGCTACCGCTACGAACGCAGCATCGCCATCGACGGCGAAGTCGGCGACGAGGATTCGCATAGCGGCGTCGCCATGGTTCACGCCCAGATCGCTCCGGGCCTCAGCCTCGATGCCGGCGCGCTTGCCGCCCGCGGCGGCGGCGGCGCGCCGCTCGCTGGCCCGGGCCGCCAGTCCTCGGGGCAGGTGTTCAGCGCTTATGCCGGCCCGACCCTCAGCACCCAGGCCGGGCCGCTCGAGGTCAACGCAGCCTACCGGCTCGGCTATGTCCATGTCGATGACGACGGCCTGGCCGGCGGCTCCGGCGGAGATTTCGGCGATGCGGTCGTGCACAACGCCAGCGCCAGCGTCGGCATGGGGCCCGGCCGGCTGCCGGTCGGCTGGACCGTCGGCGGCGGCTATGTCCGCGAGGAATCGGGCGGCGACTTCGACAACCGGTTCGAGGCGGCCTATGTCCGCGGCGACGTCGTGTTCCCGGTCGGCCCCACGCTCGCGCTGACCGCGGGCATCGGCTACGAGGACATTTCCTCCAGCCAGAGCGACGTGCTGCGCGACTCAAACGGCGCCCCGGTGCTGATCGGGGGCCGGTTCGTCGCCGATCCGACCCGCCCGCGCCTTCGCGGCCTCAGCAATAGCGGGCTCATCTACGACGGCGGCATTATCTGGCGGCCGACCCCGCGCACCGAGCTGCAGGCGCGCGCCGGCCACCGCAATGGCGGCACCGCCGTCACCGGCTCGCTCCGCCACCAGCTGCCGCGCGGCCTCGGCCTCAGCGCCCAGGTCTACGACAGCGTCGGCACGACCTCGACGCATATCGTCAACAATCTCAATGCGCTGCCGACAGAATTTAACGCCAATCGGAACCCGCTGACCGGCGCGTTCGACGGCTGCGTCTTCGGCCGCGACCCGGGCACCGGCATCTGCTTCGATCAGGCCCTGCAGGCGCTTTCCAACGCGAGCTTCCATGCGCGCGGCGCCAACGTCCTGCTTTCCGGCACGCGCGGCCCGTGGAGCTTCGGGCTTGGCGCCGGCTACGCCCATCGCCGCTATTCGGCTTTGTTCGAGGGCGACATCACCGCCTTCGATCCGCTCAGCGACGAGAGCTTCGTGGTCAACGCCGGCGTCAGCCGCCGCCTCGGCCGCTTCTCGTCCATGTCGATCGACGCGGTGGCGAGCTGGTTCGACAGCGACCGCGTCGCCTTCGAGCCGGTGTTCAGCACCGGCGTCACCGCCGGCTATTACCGCTCGTTCCTGATCCCGGGGCTGCAGCTCAACGCGGCGCTCGGCATCTCGCACACCAATTCCGGCCTCCTCGACAGCACCATCCTCCAGGCCCTGATCGGCCTGCGCTACACCTTCTGAGGGCATCGACCATGTACAGCGACCATTTCGGCCTTTCCGGACAGCCCTTCCAGCTCACGCCGGACGCGCGCTTCTGGTTCGGCAGCCGGACCCACAAGAAGGCGATGGCCTATCTCGGCTACGGGCTCGCCCAGGGGGAGGGCTTCATCGTCGTCACCGGCGAGGTCGGCGCCGGCAAGTCGACCCTGGTCGGGCATCTGCTTGCGACCATCGACCGCGCGCGCCTCAACGCGCTCTCGATCGTCTCGACCCAGGTCGAGGGCGACGACATGCTGCGCCTCGTCGCGCAGGGCTTGAGCGTCGCGACCGCGTCGGTCGAGAAAGCGCGACTGCTCGATCTCGTCGAGCGCCGGCTGGAAGAGGAAGCGCGTGCCGGCAAGCGGACCTTGCTGATCGTCGACGAGGCGCAGAACCTGCCGGTCTCGGCGCTGGAAGAGCTGCGCATGCTCTCCAACTTCCAGATCGGCGGCCGCGCGCTCGTCCAGATCTTCCTGCTCGGCCAGCCCGAGTTCCGCGACAAGCTGTCCGATTCCGCCGGGCTGGAGCAACTCCGCCAGCGAGTCATCGCCAATCATCATCTCGACGCCATGGGGCCGGACGAGGTCGAGGCCTATGTCACCCATCGGCTGAAGCTGGTCGGCTGGCAGGGGCGCCCCGCCTTCGCCGCCGATTCCTGGCCGGCCATCCACCGCCATACCGACGGCATCCCGCGCAGGGTCAACCAGCTCGCCAACCGGCTGATGCTGTTCGCCGCCGTCGAGGGCCATGGGGAGATCGGCGCATTCGCCGTCGATTCGGTCGTCGCCGACCTCGCCGGTGAGCGCCTCGACGTCCGCGCCGCCTTCGCAGAGCGGGTGCTGCCGCTGCGCAGCGTCGGCTCCCAGCCCGGCGGCCCGCGCGCCGTCGCAGAGCCCGCGCCCGCGCCGGCGCAGCAGTCGCAGTCGCCGGTGGCCGACCTCGCGCTGGAGCGGCGCGTCGCCGCACTCGAGGCGCGTGCCCAGGAGCAGGAGGCGGCGCTTCGGCGCGTCCTCGCCATGCTCGTCGACTGGGTCGAGAATGCGGAGCCGGGCTACCGCAGCAACGCCGCCTGAACGGAGGGTACGTGCAGAATGCCCTCTCGGTCGATGTCGAGGACTGGTTCCAGGTCGGCGCCTTCGAGAATGTGATCTCGCGGGCCGACTGGGATCGGCTTCCCGCGCGCGTCGAACGCAACAGCGAAGCCGTGCTCGCCCTTTTCGCCCGCGCCGGCGTCAAGGCGACCTTCTTCACTTTGGGCTGGGTCGCCGAGCGCTACCCGGCCCTGGTTCGCCGCATCGTCGCCGAGGGCCACGAGATCGCCAGCCACGGCTGGGATCATCGCCGCGTCTTCACCATGGATGCGTCCGCCTTCCGAGCCGATCTGGAGCGGGCGCAGGAGGCGATCCGGGACGCTTGCGGCTCGACGCCGACGGGTTATCGGGCGCCGAGCTTCTCGATCGATGCACGCACCCCCTGGGCGCATCGGGTCCTCGCCGATCTCGGCTTCGCTTATTCCTCGAGCGTCGCGCCGATCGCCCACGACCATTATGGCTGGCGCGAGGCGCCCCGCTTCGCCTTTCGGCCGGTCGAGGGCTCCGGCCTGATCGAGCTTCCCGTCACCACCGTCGAGATTGGCGGCCGGCGTCTGGCGGCGGGGGGAGGGGGCTTCTTCCGCCTGCTTCCCTACCGCTTCAGCGACTGGGCAATCGGGCGTGTCAACCGGCGCGAGCGGCGTCCGGCGGTCTTCTATTTCCATCCCTGGGAGATCGATCCGGGCCAGCCGCGCGTCGCGAACGCACCGCTCCGATCGCGCCTGCGCCATTACGCCAACCTCTCCGTCATGGAGAGCAAGCTGTTGAAGCTCCTCGGCAATCATAGCTGGGGGCGCACCGATGCGGTGGTCGCGGCGGAGCGGGAGCGGATGCAGTGAACGCCGTCTCCTCCATCGCGACGCTTACCATCCGCCGCGCCGGCGCCGCCGACGATGCCGCGATCGACGCCTTCGTCGCCCGTCACGATCGGGGAACGCCGTTTCACCGGCCGGCTTGGCTTCGTGGCGTAGAACAGGGATGCGGCCACCGCGCGCACCTGCTCGTCGCCGAAGCGCGCGGCGCCGTGACCGGATATCTGCCCCTCAGCCACGTCCGCTCTCGGCTGTTCGGATCGGCTCTGGTCTCCACCGGCTTCGCCGTCGGCGGCGGCATCCTGGCGACCGATCCGGTCGCGGCAGAGCGCCTGGCCGCGGCAGCCGTCGACCTCGCGCGCGAGCTCGGCTGCCCGACCGTCGAGCTGCGCGGCGGGGAGCCGCCCGCCGGCTGGCGGCGCTGCGAGGGGGTCTACGCCAGTTTCGCCCGGCCTCTGCCGGCCGGCGACGAGGCGATTCTGAAGGCGATCCCGCGCAAGCAGCGCGCCGAGGTCCGTCGGGCGATGACTTTCGGGCTGGAGGCCGAAGTGCACCGCGACGCGGCGCTGCACCACCCTGTCTATGCCGAGAGCGTCCGCAATCTCGGCACGCCCGTCTTCCCCCGGGCTTTGTTCGAGGCCGTGCTCGAAGCGTTCGGATGCGACGCCGACATCCTCACCGTCCGCAAGGACGGCCGCGCCGTCGCCAGCGTGCTCAGCCTCTATCATAAGGGCACGGTCTACCCCTATTGGGGCGGGGGCACCGCCGACGCGCGGGGGCTTAGGGCCAACGAAGCGCTCTATTTCGCGCTGATGCGCCATGCCGCCGCGCGCGGCTGCACGCGCTTCGACTTCGGCCGCTCGAAGCTCGGCACCGGGGCCTTCGCGTTCAAGAAGAACTGGGGCTTCGAGCCCGAGCCCTTGACCTATGCCGTCCACGGCGCGCTGCGCGACACCAACCCGCTGAGCGCGAAGCACCGCCTCAAGGTCGCGCTCTGGAAGAAGCTGCCGCTGCCCATCGCCAACCGCATCGGCCCGCTCGTCGCGCGGGGGCTCGGCTGATGGCGGAATTCCTCTTCCTCGCGCACCGGATCCCGTTCCCGCCGGACCGTGGCGACAAGATCCGCTCCTGGCGGATGCTGAAGCGCCTCGCCCGTCTCGGCCGCGTCCATCTCGCCTGCTTCGCCGACGATGAAGCCGACGCCGCCCACCTCCACGCCCTCCGCGAAGCGCTAGGCGACACCCTCGGCGAGTGCCATGTCGAGATTCGCCGCACGGGCAAGGCCGTCGCCGCGGCGCGGGCGCTGCTGGAGCGCCGTCCGGTCTCCCTCACCGCCTTCGACAGCGCCTCGCTGCGCAGCTTCGTGGCGCGGCTGGCGGCCGTGCGAAGGATCGACGCGGTCTTCGCCTTTTCAGGCCAGATGGCGCAGTTCGTGCCCGCCGGAGCGCGCTTGGTGATGGATTTCGTCGACGTCGATTCGGCCAAGTTCGAGGCCTATGCCGAGAGCGGCCCGGCCGCCTTGCGCTGGCTGATGCGGCGCGAGGCGGAGCGCCTCGCGGCGTTCGAACGCGCCGTCGCTGCCCGTGCCGATGTCTGCCTGTTCGTCTCCGAAGCCGAAGCGGCCTTGTTCCGGGCCCGCACGGGCCTTTGCAACGTCGTGGCCATCTCCAACGGCATCGACGTCGACCATTTCGATCCCGCCGCCGATTTCCCGCGCCTGACGAGCGAAGAGCGGGGGGAGGGGCCCTTGCTCCTGTTCACCGGCCAGATGGACTATCGCCCCAATGTCGAGGCGGTGACGGCGTTCGCGGAGGAGGTGCTGCCGCAGCTGCCGGGCGTCCGCTTCGCCGTCGCCGGGCGCAAGCCCGCCCCAGAGGTGCTGGCGCTGCGCGATGCCGGGGCGATCGTCACCGGGGAGGTTGCGGACATGCGCTCCTGGATCGACGCCGCCGACATCGTCGTGGCGCCGCTCGGCATCGCGCGCGGCATCCAGAACAAGGTGCTGGAGGCGATGGCGATGGCCAGGCCGGTGGTCGCCTCGCCCGCCGCCTTCGAAGGCATCGAGGCGGAGCCCGGGCGCGAGCTGGTCCTCGCCGCTGCGCCGGAGCAGGCGGCGGCGATCGCGCATCTCCTCGCCCATCCGGCCAAGGCGCGCGACATCGGTCTCGCCGCCCGCCGCAGGATGGAGGCCGACTATCGCTGGGACGCTCGGCTCGCCCCGCTCGACGCGCTCGTCCTGTCTGCTGAAAGGGCGGCGGCATGACGGCCTTGCTTCCGATCGAGGCGGCGCCTCTGGCCGCTCGGGACTCTCGCTGGCGTGCGCATCTTACGGCCCTCGCTGCGGCGGTGGCCGCGATCCTGATCCTGTTCCACCGCGACGCCGCGCACATGGCGACCGTCTGGTGGACGAGCTCGACGTTCAACCACATCCTCCTGATCCCGCCGATCCTCGCCTGGCTGGTCTGGCAGCGGCGGGCCGAGCTCGCCTTGCTGACGCCTTCGGTCTGGTGGGCGCCGCTCGCCCTGGTCGCCGCCGGGGCGTTCGGATGGCTGCTCGGGGAGGCCGCCGGAGTCGCGCTCGTCCGCCATGCCGGACTGGTGCTGATGCTGCAGGGCGCGGTGGTCTGCTGCCTCGGCAAGGCGCTCGCGCGCGGCCTCGCTTTCCCGCTCTTCTACCTCCTCTTCCTGATCCCCGCCGGGGAGGAGCTGGTCCCGGCCTTGCAAACGGTGACGGCGCAGATTTCGATGGTTCTTCTCGGATGGGCGGGGATACCCGCCCTTCTGGACGGCATCTTCATCACCACGGCGACCGGCTATTTCGAGGTGGCTGAAGCCTGTGCCGGCGCCAAGTTCCTGATCGCGATGATCGCGTACGGCGCGCTCGTCGCGAACCTCTGCTTTCGCTCGTGGAAGCGGCGCGCCGCCTTCATGCTTGCTGCGACCGTGGTGCCGATCCTTGCCAACGGCGTGCGCGCCTTCGGCACCATCTACATCGCCGACCGCTCCGGCATCGAATTCGCGGCGAGCGTCGACCATATCGTCTACGGCTGGTTCTTCTTCGCTTTGGTCATCGCTTTGATCCTGGGCGCCGCGTGGCGCTTCTTCGACCGCCGCGTCGGCGACCCGTGGTTCGATCCGGCCGCGCTGCAGGCGCCCGTTGGCCGTACCCGCCCAGGCGCGGCCGCCGCGGCGATCGTCGCGCTCGCCGCTTTGCCCTTGCTCTGGTCCTCGGCCGTGACCGCCGCCGGCGCGGCCCCTCCACCCCGCACCATCGCCATTCCCGAAATACCCGGCTGGGAGCGCGTCCGCGCCGACGACGGCCGTTTGTGGCAGCCGCATTTCGCCGGCGCCGACATCGCCCGGATTGCCCGCTACCGCGACGCGGAGGGCAGGGAAGTGGATCTCGCGGTCGCCGTCTTCGCCCGCCAGAGCGAAGGCCGCGAGCTGATTGGCCACGGCCAGGGCGCCACTCGCGAAGGCGGCGCCTGGGCCTGGACCGCCGCCGCCGCCGCGCCGGCGAACGGCCGCGCCGAGCTGATCGCCTCGAACCGCGTCACCCGCGAGGTTGTCAGCTTCTACCGCGTCGGCGATATCCTGACCGGAAGCGCGATGGGGGTGAAGCTCGAGACGATGAGGACGCGGCTGTTCGGCGGACCGCAGCGGGCGGTGGCGGTTTTGGTCTCCGCCGAGGCGCCTCCCGGCGGCGGCAGCGCGCGCCCTCAGATCGACGCTTTCCTCGCCGCTTTGGGCTCCGTCGAGCGTCTCGCCGACCGCGCCGCCGGAGCGCGCTGACATGTGCGGCATCGCCGGCCTGTTCCACGCCGACGTGCCCAAGCCGGTCGATCCGGGCCGGATCCGGGCCATGTCCGACCGGCTCGCCCATCGCGGCCCCGACGGCACCGGCGTCTGGACCGCGCCGGGGGTCGGCCTCGGCCACCGCCGTCTCTCGATCATCGACCTCGCCGGCGGCGCCCAGCCGATGCTGACGCCGGACCGCCGCGTCGCGCTCACCTACAATGGCGAAATCTACAATTTCCGCGAGGTGAAAGCCGAGCTGGAAGGGATGGGCCACGCTTTCGCGACCAGCTCCGACACCGAGGTGATCCTCGCCGCCTGGCGCCAATGGGGTCCCGATTGCCTGTCGCGGCTGAACGGCATGTTCGCGCTCGCGCTGTACGACGCCGACCGCGACGCTCTGTTTCTCGCTCGCGATCGGCTCGGCGTGAAGCCGCTCTTCTATGCGGAGCTTTCGGACGGTGCCCTGATCTTCGCTTCCGAGCTGAAGGGCCTGCTCGTCCATCCACGCCTGCGTCGCGAGGTCGATCCCCGCGCCGTCGAGGATTTCCTCGCTTACGGCTGGGTTCCGGACGATTCGTCGATGGTCGCCGGCGTGAAAAAGCTGCCCGCGGGCCACTGGCTGCTCGTGCGCCGCGGGCATCCCGTTCCCGCACCGGTCCAATGGTGGGACGTCGATTTCTCCAATCCGTCATCCAAGCCTTTGAAAGCGCTGGAGCAGGAATTGGAAGACCGCCTTCGGGCCGCGGTGCGGTCGAGGATGGTCGCCGACGTGCCGCTGGGCGCCTTTCTCTCCGGCGGAGTCGATTCCTCGGCCGTCGTCGCCTTCATGGCCGAAGCATCGCGCGCGGCCGCTTTGACCTGTTCGATCGGCTTTGCAGAGGCCGATCACGACGAGAGCCGCTACGCGGCCCTGGTCGCCGAGCGTTTCGCCACCAGCCACCGCAGCCGCATCGTGGCCGCCGACGACTTCGCGCTGATCGACACCCTTGCCGACGCGTTCGACGAACCGTTCGCCGACGCCTCCGCAATCGGCACCTACCGCGTCTCCGAGCTCGCGGTCGAAAAGGTCAAGGTCGCGCTGTCGGGCGACGGCGCCGACGAGATTTTCGCGGGATACCGGCGCCACGCCTTCTTCGCGGCCGAGGAACGCACCCGCCGGCTCCTCCCCACCGCCGTCCGCCGCGGCGTCGGCGCGCTCGGCTCGGTCTATCCGAAGCTCGACTGGGCGCCGCGCTACCTGCGCGCCCGCACCACCCTGATCGCAATCGGCCAGAGCGGCGAAGATTCCTATGCCGACGCAGTCACTGCCTGCTCATGGCCAATCAGATCAAGCTTTTATACGGCGAACTTCACGCGTGCTCTTCGCGGCCACCGCGCCGAGCGCCGCTACGTCGAGACGATGCGCGCCGCCCCCGCCGCCGACGCGCTCGGCCGCGCCCAATATGCCGACATCAAGCTCTGGCTGCCGGGCGACATCCTGACCAAGGTCGACCGTGCCTCGATGGCGGTCAGCCTCGAGGCCCGCGAGCCTTTGCTCGACCACCGTCTGGTCGAGTTCGCCGCGACGCTTCCGCTCAATGCGCGCATCCATCGCGGATCAGGCAAGGTTCTGATGAAGCGGGCGCTCGCCTCGCGCCTGCCCGCCGAGATCCTTCACCGGCCGAAAATGGGCTTCGTCACGCCGGTCGGGGCGTGGTTCCGCGGCCCGCTGCGCGCCGAGGCCGAGGCGATCGCCCACAGTCCGGCTTTCGCCGAGCTGGGCTGGTTCGAACCGGAGGCGATCGCCGGCCTCGCCGCCGCGCACGTCTCCGGCCGCGCCGAGCACGGCCGGCTGCTCTGGCAGCTGCTGATGCTGGAGAAATCGCTTCAGCGCATCTTCGGCTTCGGCGAGACGTCCTCCGCGTACAGGGCCTCGGCGAAATAGAGCCCGGCGGGCGGTGCGTTGAACCCCAAAGCGGCGCGGTCCCTGGCCTCCAGCGCCTCCCTCAAGTCCCGTGCGCTCCATTTGCCGCGACCGATCAGCTCGAGGCAGCCCACTATCGATCTCACTTGATGGTGGAGGAAGGAGCGGGCCGCCGCCTCGATCTCGACGACTTCGCCGAAGCGTCGAACGGTGAGGCGGTCGAGCGTCTTGACCGGGCTGTCGGACTGGCATTGGGCCGATCGGAAGGTGGTGAAATCGTGCCGGCCGACCAGCAGCTGGGCCGCTTCGTGCATCGTATCGGCGTGCAGGACGACTGGCACCCGCCAGGCCCGTCCGGCGTCCAGCGCCAGCGGCGCCCTGCGGTTGACGATCCTGTAAACGTAGCGTCGGCCGATGCAGCTGAACCTTGCGTGCCAGTCGTCCCCCACCTCCTGCGCCGCCAGCACCGCGACCGGCAGGGGCCGGAGCTTGGCATTCACTCCGTCGGCGAGGCGGAACGGCGTGATCGGCCTGTCGATCTCGACATGGGCCGCCATCGCCAAGGCGTGGACTCCGGCGTCGGTCCGTCCCGCGGCGTGGAGCACCGCATCCTCGCCGGTGATCGCCCTCACCGCCTCCTCCAGCGCCTGCTGCACCGAGGGCCCGTGCGCCTGCCTCTGCCAACCCATGAACGGGCGCCCGTCATATTCGACCGTCAGCCGGAAGCGGGTCATCCCAGCACCGACCCCGGCGGGATCGGGAAGCCGCGCAGCACTTCTTCTGCCGTCATGACGCCGCGCCCGGCTCGCTGAAGCTTCAGCGGCCGGAGCGCGCCTTGTGCGCAGGCGATGGTGAGCGCTTCGTCCATCACCGTCCCCGGAGACCCCTCGACGGAAGCAAGCTCCGCTTGGTGCACCTTGATGCGCTCGCCGCGATGCTCGAAATAGGCTCCCGGCGCGGGGTTGAAGGCCCGGACCCGGCGCTCCGCGTCGACGGCCGGGCGCGTGAAATCGAGCCGCGCCTCCTGCTTTTCGATCTTCGCGGCATAGGTCACGCCGTCATCGGGCTGCGGCACGCGCGGCAGCTCCTCGATCCGGTCCAGCGCCTCGACCATCAGCCGGGCGCCGATCTCGGCAAGCTCGGCGGTCAGCTCCCCGGAAGTCTTCCCTGTCGCGCCGGTTTCGCGAACCGCGAGCATCGGTCCGGTATCCAGCCCCTTCTCCATCTGCATGATCGTGACGCCGGTCCTCGCGTCGCCGGCGAGGATCGCTCTCTGGATCGGCGCCGCGCCGCGCCAGCGCGGCAGCAGGGACGCGTGGACGTTGAGGCAGCCGAAGCGCGGCGCCTCCAGCGCCGCGACGGGCAGGATCAGCCCGTAGGCCGCCACCACCGCCGCATCGAGACGGAGCGCCCGCAGCGCCTCCTGCTCGGCCGCGTCGCGCAGGCTCGTCGGCGTGCGCACCGCGATCCCCGCCGCCTCGGCGCGCCGCTGGACGGGGGAGGGGACGAGCTCCCGCCCGCGCCGCCCGCCGGGCCGAGGCGGCTGCGTATAGGCCGCCGCCACCTCGTGTCCCGCCGCCAGCAAAGCGTCGAGCGTCGGCACCGCGAAGTCCGGCGTTCCCATGAAGGCGAGGCGCATGCTCCGTCATTGCGAGGAGCGGAGCGACGAAGCAATCCAGTTCCGCGCCATGGATTGCTTCGCTTCGCTCGCAATGACGCAGTATGCGAGCTACATCGCGCCTCATGGCTTCCTCCGAGATCGACCTGCTCACCCAGGCGCTGGCGCGCCTGCCGGGACTTGGGCCGCGCTCGGCGCGCCGGGCGGTGCTCCACCTGATGAAGCGGCGCGAGACCGCGCTGGTGCCGCTGCTGCGGGCGCTCGAGAAGGTCAGCGAGACGCTGTCCACCTGCTCCGAATGCGGCAATGTCGACACCCAGGATCCGTGCACGATCTGCGCCGACCCGCGCCGCGACCGCCGCATGCTCTGCGTCGTCGAGGAGGTATCGGACCTCTGGGCGCTGGACCGTTCGCGGCTCTTTCCGGGCGCCTTCCACGTGCTCGGCGGCCGCCTCTCGGCTCTGGAAGGGGTGCGGCCGGAGGATCTGTCGATCGATCGCCTCGTCTCCCGCATCGCCGCCGGTGGCGTCGACGAGGTCGTGCTGGCGATGAACGCGACGCTCGAAGGCCAGACGACGGCCCATTATCTCGCCGAGCGGCTCGAGCGCTTCCCGATCCGGCTCACCCAGCTCGCCCACGGCCTGCCGGTGGGGGGCGAACTCGACTATCTCGACGAGGGCACCCTGGCCCAGGCTCTGAGGGCGCGGCGGCCGGTCGCCTGACCGCGGTCGGGTGGCCCCGGAATCCGCCTGTGCCAGTTGTCCCTCTGCGGGGCATGCCCCGTTTCGGCACTGATTCGACGCGGTTCTTTGTCACTGGACAGTTGCTGCGGCGCGAGTCAGTCTGACTCCTTCACAGCAGAACCAAGAGGCGAGTCGCAGCGCCCAAGTCTCTGGCGCGGGTGGTCCGTTTCTTCCTTAGAAGTTCCTCTTGGATACGGCTGATGCGGGAAGGTCAGGGCGGGGGCTCTCGGCGTGAGATGATCATTTGATCATCGGAAATGCTGTAGTTTCTCGCCACGATCATCGAAAATCGGGGAGGGAATGCACGTGGCCTGGGACGACAACATCAAAGGAACCAACGGCGCCGATATCATCAGTGGCGGTAACGGCGACGACTACCTCCAGGGCAAGCTCGGCAACGATGCCCTCAGCGGCGACGACGGCAACGACCAGCTCCACGGCGACGCGGGCGACGATCATCTGCGCGGCGGACGCGGCGACGACCTGATCCACGGCGGCATCGGCACCGACACGGCTTATTATTCCGGCTCCGTCGTCGAATACAGCTACATGATCGACGGCGAGAACCTGTACCTCAACCATGTCGGCGGCTCGATGATCGACGGCAACGACCGGCTGCTCCACGTCGAGCGGCTCGTCTTCGCCGACGCCGTGATCGACCTCACCCAGAACAATGCGCCGATCGCGTTCAACGATGTCGCCGCCACCCACGAGGATGTCGGCACCTATTCCGGGTCGAGCGTGCTCGCCAACGATTTCGACTGGGAGGGCGATTCGCTCAGCGTCACCCCGGCGGTCACCAACGGCACATACGGCCAGCTCGTCCTCAATTCGGACGGCACCTACACCTACTCGCCTTTCGCCTCGACCCAGGCGCTGGCGCAGGGCCAAATCGTCCAGGACAGCTTCACCTACACGGTCAGCGACGGCAGCCTCAGCGACACCGGCACGCTCACCATCGCGGTCACCGGCAATAACGACGCCCCGGTCGCCAATCCGGACACGGCCTCGACCGGCGAGAACGCGTCGGTCACCGTCGACGTCCTCGCCAACGACAGCGACGTCGACAATGGCGCGGTGCTCACCGTCACCGCCGCCTCGGCGCCGACGGGGCAGGGCAGCGCCTCGGTCGTCGCCAACCAGGTGGTGTTCAATCCCGGCACCGATTTCGATTATCTCGACGACGGCGAGACCGCGCAGGTCGTCGTCAGCTACACGATCGCCGACGAGCATGGCGCCACGTCGAGCTCGACGGTCACGATCACCGTCAACGGCGCCAACGACGCGCCCGTGGCCCTCGACGACGCCGCCTCCACGACCGAGGATGCGAGCGTCTCCGGCAACGTCCTCGCCAACGACACAGATGTCGACGGCGAGCCGCTGATCGTGGCGAATCCGGGCACCTATGTCGGCGCCTGGGGGACGCTCACCCTGGCCGCGGACGGCAGCTACACCTACGCGCCCAACACGGCGGCGCAGGGGCTCGACGACGGCGAAACGCGGCAGGACGTCTTCTCCTACACCGCGTCCGACGGCACTGCGTCCGATACGGCCACGCTCACCGTCACGGTCAACGGCGCCAACGATGCGCCGGTCGCGAACGACGACGCCGCCTCCACGACCGAAGACGGCAGCGTCGCCGGCAACGTCCTCGCCAACGACACCGACGTCGACGGCGAGACGCTGACCGTGGCGAGCCCCGGCACCTATGTGGGCACCTACGGCACGCTGACCATCGCCGCCGACGGCAGCTACACCTATTCGCCCGGCGCGGGTGCGCAGGCGCTCGACGTCGGCGAGAGCGCGCTCGACGTGTTCACTTATGCGGCCTCCGACGGCACCGCCTCCGATACGGCGGACCTCACCGTAACGGTCACCGGCCTCAACGATGCTCCCGTCGCGAACGACGACACCAACGCCACCGACGAGAACAGCCCCGTCTCCGGTAACGTGCTCGCCAACGACACCGATGTCGACGTCGAGACGCTGACCGTCGTCAACGCCGGCACCTTCATCGGCGCTTACGGTACGCTCGTGCTGGCAGCCAACGGCAGCTATACCTATACGCCCGGCGCCGGCGCCCAGGCGCTCGTCAACGGGCAGGTCGCGAACGACGTGTTCACCTACATCGCGTCGGACGGCACCGCCTCGGATACGGCGACGCTCACCATCGCGGTCACCGGCCTCAGCGGCGTTCCGAACGCCGTCGACGACACCGCCTCGACCACCGAGAACAATGCTGTTTCGGGCAACGTGCTCGCCAACGACACCGACGCCGAGAACGACCCGCTGACGGTGTCGGACCCGGGCACCTATGTCGGCGACTACGGCACCCTGACCCTCTCCTCCAACGGCAGCTACACCTATACGCCGAACGCTGCGGCGAACGCACTCTCCGCGGGAGAGGTGGTGGACGATGTCTTCACCTACACCGCCTCCGACGGCACCGGATCGGATACGGCTACGCTGACCGTCATCGTCACCGGCACCAACGACGCGCCGACCATCGACGTCGGCGGGACCGACGCGAGCGGCGCGGTGACCGAGCTGCCCGACGGCGATCCCAACGAAGGGGGGACGACCGTCCACAACGACAGCGGCACGGTCGCGTTCGACGACGTCGACCTCAACGACACGCACAGCGCCACGTTCACGCCGCAGGGCGCCTTCTATCTCGGCACATTCAGCCTCGATGCGGTCGATCAGATGAACGACAGCGTGGGCTGGGACTTCACTGTCTCCGACGCCGCGCTCGAGGGCCTCAGCGAAGGTGAGATCCGGACCCAGACCTATGCGGTCCAGATCAGCGACGGGCAGGGCGGCACCGCGACCCAGAACGTCACCATCACGATTACCGGCGCCGGCGTCGGCGTCGGCCCGCAGACCGTCTGGTTCATCGACAACAGCGCCGTCGGCAGCGCCAATACCGGGACCTCGGCCGATCCCTATACCTCGATCGCCGCGTTCAACGCGGCTCAGGGCTCGCTGGGTGGGCCGCAGCCCGGGCATACGGTCCATCTGCGCGCCGGCACCGGCACCTACGTCGAGGCCGACGGCATCAACCTGCTCGACGGCCAGATCCTGGTCGGCGACGCCAACGGCTCGCTTCGGCCGACCATCGTCGCCACGGCGGGCGACGGCATCGACGTCGCCGAGAACAATACCATCTCCGGCATCGACATCGGCAGCACCAGCGGCGCCGGCATCGACGACGACGGCGGGACGGTCGGGACCCTTACCGTCACCGACGTCGGCATCGGCGGGGCGCGCACCGGCCAGGTCGTCGACATCGACAATGGCGGCACGCTCAACGTCACGCTGAACGAGGCGTCGTCGACTGCGTCGACCGGTGGCGCCATCGACCTCGCCGGCGTCGGCGGAACCTTCACCGTGACCAACGCAACAACGATAGCCGGCGTCCATACCGGCGGCGGCGTCGACGTCACCGGTTCCTCGGCCACGGTGACGCTCAACGGCGGAACCGTCTCGACCGGCGCCGACACGGCGATCAACTACGTCGGCAACAGCGGGACTCTCGCACTCGACGGCGGCCTCGACATCGTCACCACCAGCGGCTCTGGCCTTAACGCTTCCGGCGGCGGGACCGTGACGGCGACCGGCAGCGGAGGCTCGATCACCTCCACAACCGGCACCGCGCTCAGCGTCTCGAACACGACGATCGGCGCGGCCGGCCTGACCTTCGAGAGCATCAGCTCCACGGGCGCCGTCAGCGGCATCGTGCTTGCCAATACCGGAGCGGCCGGCGGACTCACCGTCACCGGCGATGGGGGTTCAGCGGTCAACGGCTCGGGCGGCACGATCACGGGCTCGACGGGCGCCGGCATCTCGCTGACCAACACGCGCGACGTCAGCCTCGATCAGATGATTGTGCAGAACGGCGGCAATGACGGGATCAACGGCAACAATGTCGTCAATTTCATGCTGAGCAATTCGACCGTTCTCGACAACGGCAATGCCGATGAAGAGCATGGCATCGACATGACGGGGCTGACCGGGACGGCGGCGATCGAAAACAGCACGATTCGCGGATCGTTCGAGCACAATTTCAGGTTGCTCAACACCAGCGGCACGCTCGACACCCTGGAGATCACCGACAGCACCTTCGATCATCTCGCCGTCCAGTCCGGCGTCGCCGGCGGCAGCGGCGTGCTGATCACCCTGCACAACTCGGCGGTCATCACCGACCTCGCGATTG
This sequence comes from Allosphingosinicella sp., assembly GCA_035628635.1. GTDB lineage: Bacteria > Pseudomonadota > Alphaproteobacteria > Sphingomonadales > Sphingomonadaceae > Allosphingosinicella. Next base: position 30,650 of record DASPJJ010000007.1, on the reverse strand, counting down.
TCGACAGCACCTTCCGCAACAATTTCTCGAACGGCATCCTGGTCAATACCGAGCAAAGCTCGAGGATCGGCGAGGACAATGCGGGGAGCGGCTCCACCGACGGCGCGATCGTCGCCGGCAACACGTTCGACGACAACAATATCGCGATCCAGTTCGGCGTCTTCCACAGCTCGGACATCACGGTCGACATCGAGGGCAACACCATCGTCAACGACGAGCGGACGGGGGTCGGCGACACCTCCACCGCGATCGTCCTCGGCACGTCGTCTTTGTCCGCCGCAGGCTCGACGCTGAACGCGCGCGTCGAAGGAAATGTGATCGGCGACGAGAGCATCGGTGGCTCGGGCTCGTCGGTGGGGAGCGGCATCAGCCTGATCATCCAGGGCCTGGCCGACGTCACCGCCCTGATCGACGACAACACGATCCGCGAGGCGCCGCTCGGCTTCGGCATCGAGGTGCAGTCCCTCGGCTCGGGCTCCGGCACGCCGCCGGCCAGCGACGTCACCATCACAAACAACGACGTCGACCACACCAATCCCGATTATTTGCCGGGAGGCTCGGATTTCCCGCTGCCGGCGATCTGGGTCTACGGCGACAGCCTCGGCGCGACCGGCGCCTTCAACCTCGACATACGCGGCAACGCCGTGCCGACCGACCCCTCCTACTTCTTCCTGGGCACGATGATCGAGGTCTACGAATCCGCCGGCGACATGCACCTCGTCGACAATCCGTTCGGGCCGAGCGGACAGACGGCGACCGAGCAATTGGAGACCAGCAACACCGGTACCGCCGCGGCGTTCGGGGTCGACCTCGACCTGGCCGGGCCGCTGCTGCTGCCGCCCGACCTGTTCTGGCCCTGAGAACGCGATCTGCTCCGATCCGCGGTCGTCCGGCAGCGGCGGAGGGGAAGGGGGCGAAGCGCTGTTCAGGCGGGCCGGAGGGGGACCGGTCCGCTTGAAGAAACAGGCGTTTCGCCCTACATTCCGGCCATGGCCATCCTCCCGATCCTGGAAGTCCCGGACCCGCGCCTGCGGCAGATCTCGACCCCGCTCGAAGCGGTGACCGACGACACGCGCGCCCTCATCCGCGACATGTTCGAGACGATGTACGCCGCGCCCGGAATCGGCCTCGCCGCGATCCAGGTCGGCGTGCCGAAGCGCCTGCTGGTGATCGACCTGCAGGAGCCGGAGGTCGAGGGCGGCGAGCCGGTCCGCGAGCCGCGCGTGTTTGTCAATCCCGAGATCCTCGAAAATTCGGACCGCGAGGTTCCCTATACCGAGGGCTGCCTCTCGGTCCCCGATCAATATGCCGACGTCGACCGGCCGGACCGCATCCGGGCGCGCTGGCTCGACGAGAACGGCGCGTCGCACGAGGAGGAGATCAGCGGCACCCTGGCGGTCGTCCTCCAGCACGAGATGGACCATTTGAACGGCATATTGTTCATCGACCACCTCTCCCGCCTCAAGCGCGAGATGATCCTCAAGAAGATCGCCAAAGCCCGCAAGGAACAGTCCAAGCGCGCGGCGTGACGGCGGGCGCATTCTGAGCCGCACGCAACCGTCCTGCCGGACTTGATCCCGCACCCATGAACACCGACGGCGGAATTCGCCAACCGCCGTGTTCATGGACCCCGGATCAAGTCCGGGGTGACGCCGCTCCCACCGTCGCACCCCCTTTTCCACAGCAAAATCATGCCCCCGCTTGAGCCGCGCCCGCGCCTGCTCTAGGTTCGCCTTCCGTTCCGCACGAAGGGAAGGCGAATGGACTCCGCCGCATTGCTCGTCGCCGCATTGCTGCTCGCGATCGGCCTCGCTCTGGGCTGGTATCTCGGCAGCCGCCAGGCGGCCGCCTTCCGCAAGGAGCGCGACGAGCGGCTCGACGACTTCCGCCGCGCGATCACCGATCTCGCCGCGGCCGAGGAGCGCGCCAAGCAGGTGCCCGCGCTGCAGGAGCAGCTCGCCGCCGTCCGCCAGGACTGCACCGACGCCCGCAGCGAATGCGCCCGCCTCTCCGCCTCGGCCGACGAGCGCGAGCGCGCCTTCGAGGCGAGGCTTGCCGAGCTGAAGGAAGCGCGCGAGGCTTTATCGGCCCAATTCAGTGAGATAGGCGGAAAGCTTCTCGGCGAGGCTCAAAAGAATTTCCTTGAGCGCGCCGACGCCCGCTTCAATCAGGCCGGCGAGCGCCACGAGGAGAAATTGAAGTCTTTGCTCCAGCCGGTCGAGGCGACGCTGAAGCGCTACGAGGAGGGATTGAGCAAGGTCGAGAAGGAACGCGTCGACAGCTATGCGGGCCTGCGCGAGGCGGTCGAGCTGGTCCGTTCCGGCCAGACCCAAGTCCGCGACGAGACCGCCAAGCTGGTCAGCGCGCTGCGCCACAGCCCGAAATCGCGCGGCCGCTGGGGCGAGCAGAGTCTCAAGAACGTACTCGAGCAGGCGGGACTGTCGCCATTCGCGGATTTCCAGTCGGAGGTTTCGGTCGAGACCACAGATGGTCGCCTCCGACCCGACGTGATCGTGCGCCTTCCTGGCGGGCGGAAATTGATCATCGATGCAAAATGCTCCCTGAACGCCTTCCTCGATGCTTCGGAGGAGGTCGACGACGCGACACGCGTCATGCACCTCAAGGCCCACGCGTCCTCGATTCGTCGGCACGCGGAGCAGCTTGGTTCCAAGGCATATTGGCAGCAGTTCGGCGACGCCGCCGACTATGTTGTGATGTATATACCGGGCGAGCATTTCCTGACTGCCGCGCTCGAGCAGGACGACCGCCTGTGGGAATGGGCGTTCGAACGCCGCGTGCTGCTCGCCACTCCGACCAACCTCGTCGCCATCGCCCGCACCGTCGCCAGCGTCTGGCGCCAGGAAAAGCTCGCCGAGGAAGCCGCCGAGATCGCCCGGCTGGGCAGGGAGCTCCACGCCCGCCTCGCGACGATGGGGTCCCATGTCGCCCGCATGGGGCGAAATCTCGAGCTCGCCACCAGCGCCTACAATGCGATGGTCGGCAGCCTCGAAAGCCAGGTGATGACCCAGGCCAAGCGCTTCGAGGCCCTCGAAGTGTCGAGCGGCGCGAAAGAGATCGAGCCGCTGCCGATGGTCGAGACCAGTCCGCGGCCCCTGACCAAGCTGACCTCAGGCCCGGAGGATGAGGCGATCGCCGCCGAGTAGAGCCTGAAGCCCCTCCCCTTGAGGGGGAGGGGTTTGGGGAGGGGTGGAGTCTCCGAGCAGACGCTGCCCATGTGACGAGTCCACCCCCGCCCAAAACCCTCCCCCCTCAAGGGGGAGGGCTTAAGAGCGGCCCGCTTCATTTGTAGGATTCCATGTGTCATCCTCGCCGCGACTCGGCTCTTTCTCATCGTCTGCACTCAGAGAATCCCGAACAAGCCGCGACTGAAAACAAACAGTTTTCTCGCACCTCTCACAGCAATTTGATCAATTTTGAACGTCCCAGTCGATCCGCCTCGCGCCGCCGCAGCCTTTGAAGCGGAGGCCGTCGGCGACCACCGTCACCCGGTCCTCATAGCCGAGGCCGGTCAGCAATTCGTTGCAGCGGGCGCGGACGATGTCGACGGCGAGCCGCGGCGTCCGGAAGCGGCGTCCGTTCGCGATCGTCCGCGGCTCCGGCTGCGGGACGGTAATCCGGATCTCTCGATAATCGCCCATATAGTCCATCCGCCCGCGGTCGATGACGAGATACCATCCCGGCTCGTGCCCGCTCGCCACGTAACGCGGCTCAGCGGGCCGGGAGGTGGTGATGGCCGGGACGGCGCAGGCGGCGGCGCCCGCCAGCAACAGCCATGCCGGCCAGAGCGGCATGGTCGCTTTCTTACGCATCGACGCAACTCCGTAACCGCGCGAGAACGGACGCGAGTCTGCGCGGTTCCCGTCAACCGGACGGGCGGCTGCGCCACTGGTTGACCACCTCATAGGCCATCAATGCGGTGGCGACGGCCGCGTTGAGGCTGTCGGCCTTGCCCAGCATCGGGATCTTCACGAGCAGGTCGCACTGCGCTTCATAGGCCTCGGGAAGCCCCTGCGCCTCGTTGCCGACGAGGATGAAGACGGGGGCTTCGTAGCGCGGCTCCTGGTAGTCGAGCGCCGCATCGAGGCTGGTGCCGACGAGCGCGCCCGGGCCGGCACGCAGCCAGGCCTCGAACGCGTCCCAGCGCGCCGCGGCGATGCGCTGGGTGAACAAAGCGCCCATCGAAGCGCGGACCGCCTCCACCGAGAAGGGATCGACGCAGTCGTCGACCAGAATCAGCCCGCCCGCGCCGACCGCGTCGCCGGTCCTGAGGATGGTGCCGAGGTTGCCTGGATCGCGCAGCGCCTGGGCGACGATCCACAGCGGCGCCGCAGACCGGTCGATGCGCTCAAGCCCGGTGTCGAACTGCTCGTAGACGCCGAGCACCGTCTGCGGATTGTCCTTGCCCGAGAGCTTGTGGAGGATGTCGGCACTGGTCTCGATCGCCTCGCCGCCGGCGGCTTCGACGTCTCCGATCAGCGCGTCCAGCAGCTCGTGCCTGGTCCCCGCGCCGTAGAACAGGATCTGCGGCGTGAAGCCTCCCTCCCGCGCCTCGGTCAGGATGCGCAGCCCCTCGGCGATGAAGAGGCCTTCCTCGCGCCGGTGCTTCTTGTCGCGCAAGCTCCGGACCTGCTTCACCAGCGCGTTCGAGAAAGCGGTGATCGTGCGGGGCACCTATTCCTCGCCGAAGCGGGCTTCGACCAGATCGACCAGCGCGCCGAGCGCGTCCTCGGCGCCTTCGCCTTCGGCGTGGATGGTGATCCGGTCGCCATAAGCGGCGCCGAGCATCATCAGGCCCATGATCGAGGTGCCGCAGACGCGGCTGCCGTCCTTCTCGACCTCGACCTCGACCTCGGGGGGAAGGGTCGCGGCGAGGGTCACGAACTTGGCGCTGGCGCGGGCATGGAGGCCGCGCTTGTTGGTCATCTCGACCGTCCGGCTCGGCATCAGGCGGCGGCTTCCCCCAGGATCTCGGAAGCGACCGAGATGTATTTGCGCCCCGCCTCGCGCGCCGCGGCGACGGCGGATTTGACGTCCATCTTCTTGCGGGCGCCGTCGAGACGGATCAGCATCGGCAGGTTCACGCCCGCGATCACCTCGATATTCTCGGTCTTCATCAGCGAGATTGCGAGGTTGGAAGGGGTGCCGCCGAACAGATCGGTGAGGATGATCACGCCCTTGCCCTGGTCGACGCGGCCGATCGCCTCGGCGATGTCGTTGCGGCGGCTCTCCATGTCGTCCTCAGGGCCGATGCAGATCGATTCGATCCGCTCCTGCCGCCCCACGACATGCTCCATCGCGACGATGAACTCGGCCGCGAGCCGGCCATGCGTCACCAACACCAAACCGATCATCTATTCACCTTGAAGCTCTCTGCCTGCCCCCGCAGCACCTTCGATCAGGTCGCGCGGCGGCGAGGCGAGGTCGCGATGCTCCACCGTGGGCGAAAAGCCCTCGGCGCGCAATCGGGCCGCGACTCGCTCGGCGACGTGGACCGAGCGGTGTCGCCCTCCGGTACAACCGAACGCGACCGTAACATAGGATTTTCCTTCCGCCGCGTAGCGCGGAAGCAGCGCCGCCAGCAGCGCCTCGATCCGCTCGAGCGCGTCCGCATAGGCCTCGTCGCCGGCGATATGGGCCGCGACCCGCGCGTCCGTGCCGGTGAGGTCGCGCAGCCCCGGCTGCCAGTGCGGGTTCTTCAGGAAGCGCATGTCGAAGACCAGATCGGCGTTGCGCGGCAGGCCGCGGGCGAAGCCGAACGACATGACGCTGAGGGTCGGCGCGCGCGCGTCGGTGGCGAAGCGGGCGCGCACCTGCTGCTGGAGGCGGTTCGCGTCGGTGTCGGTCGTGTCCAGGACATGATCGGCCCAGCGGCGCAGGGGCTCCATCAGCTCGCGCTCGGCGGCGATGCCGTCGGTGGCGGGCCGGTCCGGCGCCAGCGGGTGGCGGCGGCGGGTTTCCGAATAGCGGCGGATGAGCTCCGATCCGGCGCAGTCGAGATAGAGGGTCTCCACCGGATATTCGAACTCGCTGGCGAGCCGCTTGATCTGGCGGACGATCCGGCCCGCGTCGAAACCGCGGGTGCGCGTGTCGACTCCGATCGCCAGCGGCCGCGCTCGGGCGCCGCGCGGCGGCGGCGTCGCCAGCAAATTGTCGAGCAGAGCGAGCGGAAGGTTGTCGACCACCTCCCAGCCGAGATCCTCGAGCGTGTTGAGCACGGTCGACTTGCCGGCGCCGGAGAGGCCGGTGACGAGCAGCAGGCGCTGGGGGCTGGCGGTGCGGTTCACGGCAAGGGAAGTCCGAAGCTGGCGAGCGCCAGCTCTACCTTGATCGCCGCCGAAGCCTCAAGCGCGGCCAGCGCGACCGCGGGTACTTCGAGGCCGAGGAAGGAGACGGATCGCGGCTGTGCGAGTCGCTCCGGCACCCGATCGAGATCGACCAGCAGGCAGACCGGCGCCTCCGCCAGCGCCTCGACCGCGACCAGTCCGATTCCGCGCACCTCGACCCGTCCCGCGATCGCCGGCGGGGGCATCGCGTAGAGCCGGCCGCCCGCCGCGCGCAGCAGGCAGTAATCGTCGCTGACGAGGCGGGCGCCGCGATCGATCAGGCGCAGTGCGAGATCGGATTTGCCGCGCCCCGACGCTCCCGCGATCAGCACGCCGCAGCCGTCGATCGCCACGCAGCCGGCATGGACCTCGCCGCTCATCGGGCGGCCGCTGGAAAGCGGACGACGAAGCGGGCGCCGGCTCGGCCGTCGCGGCGGTCGGCGATCTCGATATGGCCGTCATGGCCCAGCGCGATCGCCCGCGCGATGGCGAGGCCGAGCCCGGAATGGCGGCCGAAATCCTCGTCCGGACGGTCCGAGTGGAAGCGGTTGAAGATCGTCTCGCGGGCCCCCTCCGGGACACCGCGCCCCTCATCCTCTACGCTGATCGTGACGTGTCCGCCCGAATTCGCCGCAACGACCTCGACGAGGCCCCCTTCGGGCGAGAAGGAGATCGCATTGTCGACGATGTTGTCGATCAGCCGCACCAGCCGCGCCTCGTCCCCCATCACCACCGCCGACCCGGTCCGCGGCCGCGCGAAAGCCACTCCGATGCCTCGCTCGGCCCCGCGCTGCTCCCAGATCGCCAGCAGGCTCTCGATCGTGCGCCCAAGATCGATCGGCTCGAACCGCGCCCGCGACAGCTCGGCGTCGAGCCGCGAGGTCTCAGCGATGTCGACGATCAGCCGGTCGAGGCGGTGGACGTCGTGGCGCACCACCTCGAGCAGCTGCGCGCGGAGCGCCGGATCCTCGACCCGGTCGAGGCTGTCGACCGCGGAGCGGAGCGAGGCGAGCGGATTCTTGAGCTCGTGCGTGACGTCGGCCGCGAAGGATTCGGTGGCGTCGATGCGGTCGCGCAGCGCCTGGGTCATGTCGTGGAGGGCGCGGGCGAGGCGGCCGATCTCGTCGCGCCGCGCCGGAAGGAGGGGGACGTTGACCTCGCGGTCGCGGCCGAGCCGGACCCGGTGCGCGGCATGGGCGAGGTGCCGCAGCGGCCGGGCGATGGTGCGGGCGAGGAACAGCGAAAGCAGCACCGAGACGGTGATCGTCGTGAACAGGACCAGCCCGAGCGTGACCCGCTCGTCGCGGACGACGCGGCGGATGTCGCGCGCGTTGACCGTGAGCAGCAGCACCTGGCCGTCTCCGCCGGCAACCGGCGCCGCCGCCGAGACGAACGGCGTTCCCTCCGGCGCGCGTCGCAGCCGGGTCGAGACCGCCCGCCGGGCCAAGGCCTCCTGCGCCTCCGGCCAGGCGGGCAGGGCGTCCTCGGCCGGCTCGTCGAACGGGGGCGGCCGGCGCGCGCCGACGACCGCGTCGAAGACGTTGTCGAGTGCGCGCGCGACGTCGCGGTTCCACGGCTCGCTGCGCGGGTCGCGAAGCTCGTAGGTGGGCGGCGCGCCGTCCCAGCTGTCGAGACGCTTGCGCCCGTCGGGCCCGTAGAGCCTCAGCCGGGTGCGCGAATCCTGGCTCAGGCTGATGAGAAGGGCCTGGCGCCGCTCGGGAGGGACCGCGGCGACGATGTCGGCGATCATCGTCGCTTCGCTCGCCATCTGCTCGATCCGCACCTGGGTCAGCCGGCTGCGGAAGCTGTCGAGATAGAAGAGGCTGCCGGCGAGGATCGCCAGGGCGAAGATGTTGACCGCGAGAATGCGGTGGCGAAGCGCGATCCGCCCGGTCCAGCGCAGCGAGAGGGCGGAATCCTCGCTCTTCTCACTCCTCGGCAAAGCGGTACCCGATGCCGTAGAGCGTTTCGATCGCCGCGAAATCGTCGTCGGCTGCGCGGAACTTGCGCCGCATCCTTTTGATGTGGCTGTCGATCGTGCGGTCGTCGACATAGATGTCGTCCTGATAGGCGACGTCCATCAGCTGGTTGCGCGATTTCACCATGCCGGGCCGCTGGGCGAGCGCCTCCAGGATCATGAACTCGGTCACCGTCAGGGTCACGTCGCGCCCCGCCCACGTCACGCGGTGGCGCGCCGGGTCGAGCGTCAGCCGTCCGCGCTCGATCAGCTGGGCCGGTTCCTCCTCCTCCCCGCCGGGAGGGGCGTCGCGAAGCTCGGTGCGGCGCAGCACCGCGCGGATGCGGGCGATCAGGAGGCGCTGCGAGAAGGGCTTGGCGATATAGTCGTCCGCGCCCATCGCCAGGCCGAGGGCCTCGTCGAGCTCGTCGTCCCTGGAAGTGAGGAAGATGACCGGGACGGCGCTCTTCTCGCGGAGGCGGCGGAGCAGCTCCATGCCGTCCATCCGCGGCATCTTGATGTCGAGCACGGCGAGGTCGGGCGGATTCTCGACCAGGGCCTTCAGCGCCGCCTCCGGATCCGAATAGACGCGCGTGACGAAGCCTTCGGACTGGAGCGCGACCGACAAGGATGTGAGGATGTTGCGGTCGTCGTCGACGAGCGCGATGGTGACCGACATTCGAGCGCCTTTAGCCCCGGGGGCGCTTTCTTACCCCAGCGCGCGGGAAGCGCGCTACCCTTTGACGCCGGGCTTTGACGGAACCGCCCGGCTCGACTATGCGCTCAGCCTTCGAAAGGCGGTGATTTCCGCCATATTTGTCATATAAAACAGGAGGAATCGACGTGGCCAATCGCGTGCCGGCTCACGGTTTGAATGAGCAGGGCATCCTCACGCCCGCCGACATCCACTGGAACCTCGGCACACCCCAGCTCGTCGAGCAGGCGCTGCGCCGCGGCGAGGGCATGCTCGCCAAGGACGGCCCGCTCGTCGTCCGGACCGGCCGCCACACCGGCCGCTCGGCCAACGACAAGTTCATCGTCCGCGACTCCGAGACCGAAGCCACCATCTGGTGGGACAACAACAGGGCGATGACGCCCGAGCATTTCGACGCGCTCAAGGCCGATTTCCTCGCCGCTTTGGGCACCTACGACGAGCTGTACGTCGCCGACCTCTACGGCGGCTCGCAGGCGGAGCACCGCGTGCGCGTGCGGGTGATCAACGAGCTCGCCTGGCACAACCTGTTCATCCGCACGCTTCTCGTCCGCCCCGGGGCCGGCGAGCTGGCGGATTTCGTGCCGGAGTTCACGATCGTCGACCTGCCCAGCTTCCGCGCCGATCCGGCGCGCCACGGCACGCGCAGCGAGACCGTGATCGCGGTCAACCTCTCGGAGCGCATGATCCTGATCGGCGGCACCGCCTATGCGGGCGAGATGAAGAAGTCCGTTTTCGGCATCCTGAACTACCTGCTCCCGGTCGAGGGCGTGATGCCGATGCACTGCTCGGCGAACATCGGCCCCAAAGGCGACACCGCCGTTTTCTTCGGCCTCTCCGGCACCGGCAAGACCACGCTCAGCGCCGACGCCAGCCGCACCCTGATCGGCGACGACGAGCACGGATGGTCGGACGATGCCGTGTTCAATTTCGAGGGCGGCTGCTACGCCAAGATGATCCGCCTGAGCGCGGAGGCGGAGCCGGAGATCTACGCGACTACCAGGCGCTTCGGCACGGTGCTCGAGAACGTCGTCGTCGATCCCGACACCCGCGAGCTCGACCTCGACGACAACAGCCTCGCCGAGAACACCCGCGGCGCCTACCCGATCGACTTCATCCCCAATTGCTCGGAGCGCAACATGGGGCCGGTGCCGAGGAACGTCGTCATGCTGACCGCCGACGCGTTCGGCGTGCTCCCGCCGATCGCGCGCCTGACGCCCGACCAGGCGATGTATCATTTCCTCAGCGGCTACACCGCCAAGGTCGCCGGCACCGAGATCGGCGTGACCGAGCCCGAGGCGACCTTCTCCACCTGCTTCGGCGCCCCGTTCATGCCGCGCCACCCGAGCGTCTACGGCAACCTCCTGAAGGAGCGGATCGCCCGCGGCAACGTCTCCTGCTGGCTGGTCAATACCGGCTGGACCGGCGGCAAATACGGCACCGGGAGCCGCATGCCGATCAAGGCCACCCGCGCCTTGCTCAATGCCGCGCTCGACGGCTCTCTGAACGGCGCCGAGTTCCGCCAGGACCCCAATTTCGGCTTCGAGGTCCCGGTCGCCGTCCCCGGCGTCGACAGCGCCATCCTCGACCCGCGCGCCACCTGGGCCGACAAGAGCGGTTACGACGCCGCCGCGGCGAAGCTGGTCGACCTGTTCAACGCCAATTTCGCCAAGTTCGCGGACCATGTCGACGCGGGCGTGCGCGCCTCGGCCCCGCGCGTCGGCGGAGCGCCCGAGCCCCGGCAACAAGCGGAGATCGCCACGGTAAGCGCCGCCTGACGCGACATTCGCTCACTCGACAAGGAGCGTGTCGGCTGCGGCCGGCGCGCTCCTTTTCTTTGTGCCCGAGGATGACGACGATGACTCACGAACCCCGCCTCTTCCCCTCCGACGCCGCCGTCCGCCGCATCGGAGATGGGCTTCTCTCGCGGACCTTGCCGCGAGCGGACTGGACCCACGAGGCCCATCTGGCCGCCACCGCCTGGCTGATCCTCGAGCGGCGCGACGTCCTGCCGGAGCGCGACCTCCCGGCGATCATCCGCGGCTATAATGAAAGCGTCGGGGGCGTGAACAGCGACACCGAAGGCTATCACGAGACGATCACTCTGGTCTCGATCCGCGGCGTGCGCGGCTACCTCGCCCGAAGCGCCGCGGCACCGGCGCTGGTCGAGAAGGTGAACGGCCTGCTCCGCGCGGACGAGGGGAGGCGGGACTGGCCCTTGCGCTTCTATTCGCCCGATTTGCTCTTCTCGAGAGCGGCGCGGCTGGGCTGGGTGGAGCCGGATCTGGCGGCGCTGCCACCTGCGCCGTGACGTCGGCTTCCAGGCGGAGAGCGGACATCGGCATCCGTCCGAGCCCGGCGACGGTCCCGTGACCGTCGCCGGGTCGGCCCGACGCTCTTGCGAGCCTGAAGCACCGTGCGCTAACCTGCGCCGTCGCCCCGGGCTCGACCCGGGGTCCACCTTCCTGCGGTCGCCGCAGCCAAGAAGGTGGATCGGGCTCGGGCCCGGCACGACGAGTGATTCGGATTTTCGCGCCCACCGCTCCAGGTCCCCGAGCGGCTGAACCGCTTCAATTGGAACCCTCGATGCCCAGCAGTGTCGCCGGCCAGGACCGAAGACAGCGGGTCGCGCTGCTGCTGGGGATCGCGCTCGCCTCGATCGCGCTGTGGCAGACCGCGCTCGGCCGGCTCCTCCTCTATCCCTTCACGATCCTGGCGACCTGGTTTCATGAAATGGGCCATGGCGTCGCCGCGATGCTCGCCGGCCGCGGGTTCGAGCGGCTGCTGATTTTCGCCGACGGGTCGGGCGTCGCCGAGTCGCTTCGCCCCGCCGACGGGTATGGGGCGACCGACGCGCTGGTCGCCGCGAGCGGACCGCTCGGGCCGGCGATCGCGGGAGCGGTGTTGATCGTCTGCTCGCGCTCTCCCGCCGCGACGCGCCACGCCCTGACGGCGCTGGGCGTCACCCTGGTCGTGTCCACGGTGATCTGGGTCCGGTCGCCGGCGGGCTGGCTGGTTCTCCCTGCGCTGGGACTGGCGCTCGTCCTGCTCGCGATTCGCGGATCCGAGCCCTGGCGGCGCTTCGTCGTCCAGCTCCTCGGCGTTCAGGCCTGCATCAGCGCGTGGCAGCAGTTCGACTATCTGTTCAGCCCGGGCGGGATCGTCGGCGGCGAGCTGCATCGATCGGACACCGGCGCCATCGCGGACGCCCTGCTTCTGCCTTACTGGTTCTGGGGCGCGATCGTCAGCGCGGGGATCCTGGCCCTGCTTTGGTGGAGCTTCAGACTCGCCTTCCGACGCTGACGCGGGCCAGTCTATGGCATTCCCACTCGCGCGCTCCACCGCATCACTGTGTCATCGAACGGCTCTGGCGGCACATTTTCTTGTGTAACGAGCATGCCAGGATTATGCGTTGCGCTGACGTGCCGATTTGAACGGACGGGCGCAAAGCTTCGGACGCCCAGAACAAGGGGATTGAATATGCGAAAGTTAGCAGTTGGGCTTTCCAGTGTCGCAGCCATCTTGGCCTCTCCCGCGCTGGCACGCGATGGGGTGTACATTGGCGGCGACTTCGGCGCGATGAGAGTCGGCGACATCGACATCGACATCGGGGCGGTCGAAAACGCCGTCACGGTCGAGCACGAATATGGTTATGATGGCGGCGTTTTCATCGGTTACGATTTCGGCGCGTTCCGGCTCGAGGCCGAGGCCGCATACAAAAGCGCGGATCTGGATTCCTACGAGACCTTGATCAGGCTTCCGCTGGAAGGCGCCGTCTTCGCGCCCCAGCGCGAGGCGAGCGGCAACACCACCGCTCTCAGCTTCATGGCCAATGCCCTGCTGGACTTCGGCAACGAGGACGGGATTTCCGGCTTCGTCGGCGGCGGTGCCGGCATGGCGCGGGTCGAGGCGAACCTGTACCGCAACTTCGCCAACGCCACGCCGTTTCTCGACGGCTCCGACTGGACGCCGGCCTGGCAGCTGCTCGCCGGCCTGCGTCAGGCGATCTCGGACAATGTCGATGTGACCGTCCGGTACCGCTACTTCAACACCCGCAACGTCGAGCTGACCGCGTTTAACGGCGGCGCGACCGAGATGCGTATGCGTTCGCACAGCATCATGGGCGGCATCACCTTCAACCTGGGCGGTCAGGAGCGCGCCGCTCCGCCGCTTCCGCCGGTCGTGACGCCGGCGCCCTCCGTGGCGCCGCCGGCCCCGACCCCGCCTGCACCGACGCCGGTGCAGTGCCCGAACGGCACCCAGGTCATGCCGGGTGAGACGTGCCCGGCGATCGGTCCCTTCATCGTCTTCTTCGATTGGGATCGCGACGAGATCACCCCGCAGGCTGCCGGCATCCTCGACAATGCCGCCGAGCAGTATCGGGCGACCGGCAATGCGCAGGTCGTGCTCGCCGGTCACGCCGACCGGTCGGGTTCCGATCAGTACAATGTCGGCCTGTCGCAGCGTCGTGCCGACAATGTCCGCCAGTATCTGGCGGGCCGCGGCGTTGCCGAGGGTGCGATGCGGACCGAGGCGTTCGGCGAGAGCCGCCCGGCGGTCGAGACCGCCGACGGCGTTCGCGAGCCGCAGAACCGGCGCGTGGAGATCACCTTCGGCCCCGGCTCCGGCTGGTAAGAAGGCCGCCGCTGCCCGGGCAGCGCGCGAACGAAGATCGGGAGCCGGTCCGCACGGACCGGCTCCCTTTTTTGCGCCCGGCGCTCCCCTCCCGTCTTCGACCAGCGTTTCGAGGGGGCGCGAAGGGTCCGGCTTCGGTCAGGCGTCGGATGCTTCCAGCTCGACGGCGAGCGACATCTTGATGCGCCGTTTGACGAAGCTCGTCTCATAGCGGCGGACGAGCGGCTGGCCGCCGATGCGGTCGCCGAGCTCGTTGAAATGGGCCATGTCGCGCGTGGATGCGATGATCAGCATGTCGCTCGTGCCGGTGATCTCGACGCAGATCAAAACTTCCGGAGCCGCCGCGAGGGTCCGCTTGAGCTCCGCAAGCTCGGCCGGACTATGCCGGTCGAACTGGAGCTGGATGACGGCGGTGATGCGCGCTTCCTGCACCTTCGCCCCGAGAAGCGCGACCTCGCGTTCGATCGTGCCGTCCGCACGCAACCGGTGCAGACGGCGGGTGATCGCCGTCGGCGAGAGGGGGACGTCCTCGGCGAGTTGCTCGGCGGTGCGCCGACTGTCCTTCTGGACCAGGTTGAGCAGCCGCCGGTCGATTTCGTCCATGCGGCCGATATGCGCGCGAGGTGGAGAATTTGCAAACAGGGTGCCGGGCCGGCGCATTATTTGCAGTTTAGATGCATCGCTGCGGCGTATCCTAAGGCTCGGTAGCTCGTACAAGGGGACGGAAAGATGAAGCCTGCACATTGCTTCCTTTCGACAGCCTTCGCCCTGGTGCTCGCCGGATCGGGCTCAGAGGCGAGCTCGCAGGCCCAGCCGCGCGACTCGACCATCCTCGTGACCGGGCAGGCGCCGGTAGAGGGCGATGCGGCCCGGCGGATCGTCGAGCGCATCGCGGTCCGCCGCGACGGCCAGCTCGCTCGCTTCGAGGCGCCGGTCTGCCCCGAGGTGAGCGGCTTCCCCGAGCCCTATGCGGGGATCGTCGCGGAGCGCATCCGCTCGGTGGCCCGCGAAGCCGGTGCGCGGGTGGCGGGCGCCGGCTGCACGCCCAACCTCCATCTCGTGATCGTCGACGACGGCCCCGGCTTCGCGCGGGAGCTGCATCGCGCCCAGCCCGGCGCGTTCGCGGGAATCGCGCGCGCCGAGCTGCGCCGCCTGACGCAGGAGGCGGGGCCGACGCGCGGCTGGACCAAGACCATGGTCCGCGACGCCAACGGCCGCGTCCCGAACGTCGCACCGAGCGACCGTGGCACGGAATCCGCGGCCTCGCCCGTCAGCCAGCCCAGTTCGGCCATCGGCGGCACCAGAGTCCTTCGTGTCGACAGGACGTCCCTGGTCAATCCGCAGGTCGTCCAATCGATCGAGCACAGCTTCGTCGTGCTGGAGACGCGCGCCATCTTCGGCATGGACCTGCTCCAGGTCGCCGATTACGCGGCGATGCGCGGCCTCGCGATCACCGCGCCGGCGCTGCCCGCGGGCGAGCACAGCATCCTGACCTTGTTCGCCGGCGCGCCGGATCGGGCGCCGCGGCGGCTGACCGCCGTGGACCGGGGCTATCTCGCGGGCCTTTACGGCGCCCCGGCCAACCTCACCGCCGCCGCGCAGGGCGCGGCGATCGCGCGCTCGATCGAGCGGATGACCGCGCAGCAGACCCGCTAGGCCGCACTCGGGCTCGCGGACCCGCTTAGGGGCCTGCACCGCAGCGAGCTCGTGGAGTGTCCGCTTCCGCCCGCAATGGGTGGAAAGCGCCTTATGCGCCATCGGGCGGCGGCGTCCCCCTTCGCCAAGGTTGCGCGGCAGCTGCTGCGGGTCCGCCGGTCGACGAGGCGTCCGGCGGCCCCCGGCTCGACCTGGCGGCGGGCAAGGGTGAAGCGGCAGGCCGCGCGTCGCGAAGAGCCCCGGCAGACCGCCTCGGTCAATGCGAATTCCGGGTCGTAAGCGGGACGGCTGCGGTCCGACCAGAACCAGGTATCGCCGCGAAACATCGCGTCCACCATCAGGTCCGCGATCACGGCGTCGCGGAGCTCCCCGGCAGCCGGCATCGCCGGGCCGCTGCCCGTCCCGTGAGCGACGCAGCCCGCGAGCAGCAGGATCGACAGAGCGGGTCCGAGCCGATTCACCTCGAAGTCCGGCTAGGTCCAGTTCAGCACCGGCCAGCCGGCCGCCGCGGCGTGGGAGCGGAACCTGCGCGGCGGGTTCACCACATAGGCCTCGTCGGCCCAGCGAAAGACGGGCTGGTCCGACGGATGGTCCGAGAAGAAGCGTACATGGAGCGATCGCGCGTCGAGGCCCGCCGCGCGGAAATAAGCCTGGAGCATGGCCAGCTTCTCGCGGCCGTGACAATTTTCGCCGGCGATGCGAGGCGTCAGATAGTCGCCGTCCCACGTCGACTGCGTGCAGACGACCTCGTCGATGCCGAGCTCGCTGGCGATCGCTTCCACGTAGAAAGCGTTGGCGGCCGTGGCGAGCACGATCCGCCTGCCGGCGCGCCGCTCCGCCTCGATCGTGCGCAGGGCGTCCGCATGGAAGCGAAGCCGCCGGACGAATTCCGCCGCCAGCCGGGCGACTCCGTCGCGCGGCGCCCTGCCGCCGAGGAACAGGGCCTGGAGCCGTTCCTTGAGGCCTTTGCGGTTCGATGCCCCGCAAAGATAAGCGAGGAAGGCGCAGGCCGCCAGCGGCGCAAGGAGCAGCCGCCACGGGGCCCGGCGCCAGGCCGCATAGAGGAGGAACGCCGTATAGGTGCCGCGCCGAGTCAGGGTCCGGTCGAGATCGAACACCGTGACCGGCAGCGGCGGCGCGCCCGGCGGCGGCGCGGCGCTGGAGAGGAGCCGATCGGCAAAGCGCCAATCCTCGAGGGAGTCGACGTCGATCCCCGCCTCGGCGAAGGGGAGGCTGACGACGGCGGGCTTCAGCCCGAAACGCTTGCCCGCCTGATTGACGAACTGTCCGAACGACAAGGCGCGGATCAGTGCTCCGAGCGCCAGTGCGGGTCCGAAGTGCCAGAGTAATCTGAGCTGGTTCTTGCGGCTCGACTCCGCTCTCGCCATCACCCGCAGGACTTCCGCGCAGCCGGGAGTGCATGCCGCAAACAGGTTGGCCCCCGTATAGGCGCCCCCGCGGAAGCGGAGCCAGGTTCGCCGGCTGCCGGGGTAGCGGGCGGAAAGCAGCTCGCGAGCGACGACGGCGAGGCCGAAGTCGGCCGCACCGCTTCGCATCAGGAAGTGCTCGACCATGTCCCGGGTCAGCAACGGATTGTCGGCCGTCGTGACGAGCACCGGCCATGGCGCCGCCTCGGTCCCGACGAACATCGCGAGGCTTTCGGCGATGCCGTCCTTGCCGGCGACCAAATGCACCGGGCAGTCGTTCGAGATCCTCCACGATTCAGGCGGGCCGAGCAGCTCCGGCCGCTGGGCGACGATCAGGATCCGCGCGATCGAGGGGGACCGGGCGAGGGTCCGCACGACGTGCGAGATCATCGGCGCGCCGGCGACCGGGACAAGGGCCTTGAACGGCAGCCCGAAATGCGCGGCCAGGGGATCCTTTTCCGGTCGTGAGCCGGCGAGCACGATCGCCGTCCAGCCTGGTCCGCGGGCCTCAGCGTCGCCCCGGGCCGCGGCGCCAGGCGCGCCCCCTTCCACTGATCGCATAGGACCGGCCCCGCAAAATCCGCATCAAATGTTGCACCAAAGGCCCCAACCCTGCAATCCCGGCCCTGGAGCGATGACGGGGCGCGTCGATGGCGGGTGGCAAGCGGGAATATCGGGCGATCGTCCTGAGTGCCGGAAAGGGGTCTCGCCTGCTCCCCCTGACGGCTGACCGTCCCAAATGCCTGATCGAGATGTCGGGGCGCACGCTTCTGGAGTGGCAGCTCGATGCACTCTTCGCCGCCGGCATAAGCGAGATGGTGGTGGTGGCGGGATTCGGAGTCGAACTGGTCGAGACCCTTCTCGCCCGGCGCGGCCCGGGCCGGGGCAGGGTAACGACGATCTTCAATCCCTTCTATCACGTCGCCGACAATCTCGGCTCGGCGTGGATGGCTCGAGACGCCATGGACCGCGATTTCCTGCTGCTGAACGGCGACACTCTGGTACCGCCCGCGCTGGTGGCGAAATTGCTCGCCGCGCCGCCTGCGCCGATCACGCTCGCGGTCGACGCGAAGGAGGCTTACGACGCCGACGACATGAAGGTGCTTTGCGACGGCGACCGCCTCGTTCGCGTCGACAAGCGCCTCCCGGCAGGCGGCTGCAATGCGGAGGCGATCGGCCTCGCCCGCTTCACCGGGGACGGCGGCGCCGCCTTTCGCGACATGCTCGAGCAGATGATGCGGACCCCCGAAGGGACCTCGCAATTCTATCTCCGGGCGATCGACCGGCTCGCGGACATCGGAATCGTCCACGCCGCGCGAATCTGCGGGCTGGACTGGGCGGAGGTCGACTATCCCGCCGATCTGGACGCGGCTCGGCGCATGACCGACCGCTGGGCCGCTGCCGACCTAGTCGGCGGCGCGCCAGTGCGAGCGGAGCCAGGCGCGTAGCGCCTCGATTTGCGCCGGCTCGAGGGGGACGGCTTCGCCGAGTTCCGGAAGCTTCGGCCAGCCTCTGTCGGCGACCGTCACTCCTGCCGCCTCGCGCGTGCCCTCGTAGCGGGGGATGACGTGCCAGTGGACGTGGGGGTCCACCATCATCAGCATCAGATAGTTGATCTTGCCATAGCCGACCGCGCTGCGCAGCGCCGCCTCGATGTCGGAGACGGCGCGATGGAGTTCCGCAAAGGCCTCCGCCGGCAAATCGGACAACGAGGTGAAGTCGCCGGTGGAGGCAAGCACGAGCGAACCGAGCGTCGGCTGCTGAGGCCGCAGCAGGACCAGCCAGTGCCGATATGCGGCGACGAGGGTGCCGGGGTAGCCGAAGCGGAGGATCGTCTCGTTCACTGTCGCTCCAGCCAGGAAGCAATCGGCGCGCCGCCGTGTCGCAACCGCGCCTGGACGATTCTGACCAGGTGGAACAGGCATGACAAGACGGTCCACGCGGCGACCGCGATCAGCCCGACGTCCGGCCGGCCGAAGACCAGGGAAACGAACAGCAGGACCATGTTCGGATTGCGGCGGGCGGTGACGAGGCGAAAGCGCGTGTCGATCGGTTCCCAGACGTGGATGTGGATCCGGAACCAGAGGATGAACAGGCCTTCGATCAGCCGCTGGACCACGTAGCCGCCCACCAAAGCGGCCATGACGGCCAGGAAGAGGTGAGGGTCGACAGGGCGACCGTAGGCGGCGAGGCCGATCCCCCAGGCCCACCACCAGATCAGGGGATGGACGAGGTCGATACCGTGATCGAGCACGTCGCCGATCCTGGAGGAGGTGATCGTGCAGCGGGCCAGCTTTCCGTCCACCGTGTCCAGGACCATGAAGACCAGGGCCGCCGCCATTCCGGGCCAGTAGTGGCCGCGGTAGAACGCGACGCCCGCCGCGACGCAAAAGACGGCGCCGATCAGCGTCACCGCGTTCGGGCTGAGGCCCAGCCGCGCCGCCAGCCGGGTGATATGCAGCGCCCATTCCGGCCACAGATATTTGGTCAGCAGATCGGTGACGCCCTTGTAGGCCGCATAATAAGTCCGCCTTTCGATGGCGGGTGCGCGCTCCTCCGTCAGCCGCTCGATGAACGGCTGCTCGCGCTTGCGCAACTGCCGGTCGTGGCGCGCCTCGAAGCCCTCCTGCGCCACCAGGACGGTCGCGGTCGACGGGGCGGGCGGGCGGCGCTCGATCATCGCCAGCCGGACTGCATCCGCGGATGCGCGGTCGGTGCAATGCGCGAGGACGGCCTCGCCCTCCCGCGTCACGACATGGCCCGGGCGTTCGGAGATCCACTTCAGCCAATAGGGATCGCACGCGAAGTCGAGGTTCGCGAGGATGCGCGGCATCCCGTCGCCGGCTTCGAGGCCGAGAGCCTTGCCGATCCGCCGCCATCGCTCCTCGCCCGTCAGGCCCCAGAGCCGGGTCGGATTCTGCCCGACCAGTTCCAGGCAGCGGGGAGGGGAAGCGGCCATGGCTAGCGACCCGCGACCGCCGCCGGCCGGCCCAGCGCCCTGGAAACTTCATCGGCGGTGCGCAGGGCGAGCGCGACGATGGTGAGGGTCGGATTGGCCCAGCCGCTGGTCGGAAAGAGCGAGGAGCCGGCGACGTAGAGATTGCCGATCCCGTGAACCCGCGTCCGCCCGTCGGTGACGCCGCGGTGCGGGTCCTCGGCCATGCGCGTCGTACCCATATGATGGTAGCCGCCGATGGGATGCGAGGAGACCAAAGGGTCGGTCCGCCAGCCCCCTTTCGGATCGCTCAGCCAATCGGCCGCCTCGACCCGCCCGAGGGCCAGCCGGGCGAGCTCGTCGCGCAAGGTCTCCACCAGCACCGCGACGCTGTGGACGTCGAGCGGCGACAGCCGCCAGTCCAGCCTCGCCCGGGGCAGGCCGAGAGCGTCGCGCTCGCCGCCCAACGTCACGCGGCTGTCCCGGTTCGGCGCCTGCTCCGCGCGGACCAGGAGTGCCAGATCGAGCTTGCCGGTCTTGTGCAGGAGCCAGGGCCTCAGCGGATCCACGACGCGCTGCCCCCAGGTCGCGGCGCGCTTCGTCGCCATCCACAGCGACCGCCCGGACCGCGTCGGCTTCATGTCGTGCTTCAGGGAGGAATAAGCCCGCATCCCCCAGAATTGGGCGGCACGCTCTGGCTGGCGGGCGACGATTACGAGGGAGCTGTTGAGGGCGCCGCGCTCCGCCTGCACGCCGGGCGCCAAAGCGATTAGCGCGGCCATGTCTTCCCCCCTGATGCGGTGGCGGCGGCCGAACGCCATCAGCAGCTGCCAGGCTTTGGCGTCCAGGATGCGGCCGCCGCGGGCGTGGGGATGCTCCATGAAGAAGCGGCCGACGAGGTCGTGAGCGTTGCCCAGCCCCTCCGGCATCAGCGCGTTCGATGCAAGGAGCAGCCGCGGATTCTCGATTCCCCCGGCCGCGAGGATGAACGTGCGCGCGCGCACCGCCATCGTCGCGCCGCCATGCGCTTTCGCCACGACCCGCTCGATGCCCCTCCCGGACGAGGCGGCTTCGATGGCCGTCGCCGTCGCATGCAGCACGACCTCGCAGCGCGGATGCTCGACGAGATCGCGGCAGCTTTCGAAGGCGAAGCGGTTGAAGCGATTGTCGAAAGCCCAGACCGGCGTGACCAGGCGATCGGGGTCGAAGCGGGGAAGCGGGACGCCCGCGGCCCTGAGCGTCTCGGCCGCGGCGGGCCCCGCCGCGCGGCCGAACAGCCGCCAAGCCTCGTCATAATAAGGGCGCAGCGCCTCGTGCGGGAACGGCCAGCCGGAATCGGGAACCCAGGGCTTCGCCTGGAAATCGAACGGATCGAGCTCGGCGCAGCGCCCGCCCCAGATCGCCGTGGTCCCGCCGAAGAAGCGCAGCCGCGCGTGATCGAGCGGATAATAAGGCTCGCCGACATTCTCCCCGGCGTTCAGGTCCGCGATCGGCGCCTCGAAATCGCGGCCGCCGCTCTCCAGGAGCACCACCTGGTGACCGGCGCCGAGCAGCCGCCGCGCGATCGTCAGCCCCGCGGCGCCGGCGCCGATGATGCAGACCTCGCTTTCGCGGTCGAGGCTGCCCCGAACCTCGGCCAGGTCGCTGAGCATTCCCTTCTGTCCCTCCCGCCCCAGCCATTTGCCGGGTGACACTTGGCGACGTTGTTGCCCGCCAGGCGGCGCCAGGCAAGGGGAGGGGCGACTCGGCCTTTGCGCACGTCGCCGGTGCGGGACTAGACTCTCACTTTCCCAACAGGTCGGGAGCATAGGATGAGACCCACGATCACCGCCTTCGAAAGCTCGCCCGACCGGGGGAGGGGGCTGGCGCGCGACATGCGCGTGCGCTGGGCGCTCGAGGAGGTCGGCCAGGCCTATGATGTGCGGCTGGTCTCGTTCGCGCAGATGAAAGAGCCGGCGCATCTCGCGCGCCATCCTTTCGGCCAGATTCCGACCTACGAGGAGGGCGGTCTCGTCCTGTTCGAATCGGGGGCTATCCTGCTCCATATCGCCCGGCGCCATGGCGACCTGCTGCCCAAGGACGCGGACGCGCGCGCCCGGGCGATCGCGTGGCTGTTCGCCGCCCTCAATACGGTCGAGCCGCCGATCGTCGAGCGCTCGGCCGCGACCATCCTGGAGCGGGACGAGCCCTGGTACGAGGCGCGGCTGCCGATCCTCGACGCGCGCGTGCGGGTGCGGCTCGGTGAGCTGTCGCGCCGCCTCGCCGATTCCGACTGGCTCGACGGCCCGTTCAGCGCCGCCGACCTGATGATGGTGACGGTGCTGCGGCGGCTGGAAGGCTCGGGGCTGCTGGAAGAGCATCCCAACCTTCCCGCCTACATCGCCCGCGGCGAGGCGCGGCCGGCCTACCGGCGCGCTTTCGCCGATCAGCTGGCGGTGTTCACGAGCGGGGGGGCCTAGGGACAGCCTGGGGACAGTTACTTTCACGTGCGATCGCGTTCAGCTTCTCGCCGCCGCGGGCGAAAGTAACTGTCCCCCCTTGCGGAGGCGGTCGGGTAGGTGGGGACAGCCAGATAGGCTGTCCCCCTTCAGGACACCCGCGTCCAGGTCTGCGAACGGCAGACGAGGCCGCCGACGATGCAGCCGCTGACGATCGCGCTGCGGCCGGTGACGCGCAGCGTGCCGGCGACGGTCCGCGCCCGGTCGGGGACGAAGACGCGGCCGCCCCAAGTGCCGGTGCCCTGCGGCTGGAGCTGGCGGAAGAGCTGGGCTCCGATCAGGTTGCGGGTGCCCGCCTCGCGCGCCTTCTGCTGGGCGCGGGGGCTAGCCCATACGACCGTGCCGCACATCGCCCGGCCGCAGGGCTGGATGCGGACGTGGACGGTGTTCCTGGGATTGCGCCACACGCCGGTCGGCTGCTGGGTCTGCGCGTCGGCGGTGCCGGCGAAGCTCGCGACCGCGAAAAGGGCGGCGGCCGCGGCTGTGAATAGCTTGTTCATCGAACGACTCCCTTCGTCGAAAGCGTGGTTATGCGCCGCCGGTTATGCGAGTCGTTTCGGGTCGTCAACGACTGAAACCACTGAAACCATTGCTGAAATAGTTGAAACAATCGCGGCTTGCGGCCCGGTGTGCGGCGGCCGATTTTACCGCTTCCTTTGCCGCCGGCTTGCCGCCATCCATGGCCCGGCGCGCGCAGGCAGACGGGGTTTCCAGGATCCATGGCATCGGCAGGTTATCGCTTCGAAGGATACCGCCTCGATCCGGCCGATCGGCGGCTGAGCCGCGACGGCGTCCCCGTCGAGCTCAACGCCCGCTATCTGGACGCCCTGACCTTGCTGGTGCGCGAGGCGGGCCGGCTGGTCTCGAAGGACCGCTTCATGGAGGAGGTCTGGCGCGGCGTGCCGGTCACCGACGAGGCGCTCACCCAATGCATCCGGACGCTCAGGCGGCAGCTCGGCGACGAGGCCGCGAGCCCGCGCTTCATCGAGACCGTTCCCAAGCACGGCTACCGATTCGTCGCCGCCGTCGAGCGAATCGGCGACGCGGTCCCGCCTGCCTCGCCGCCGCCGCCTTTGGCGGCTAGGCCTCGCGACTGGCGCCAGTTCCTGCTTCTCGGCGGAGCGGGGACGCTGGGCGCGGGTGTGGCGGGAGCGATCGGCGGCCTCGTCTACGGCTTCGCCGGCGCCGCCGAGCCGGCGGGTGCCGGTGCGGCCTCGGTCCTGCTCGTGCTGCTCTGGCTCACCGTCGCCGCGGCCCTGATGGGCGGCGCGGGCGTGAGCTTCGGGATCGCCGCCTCGCGATTCCTGGCCGCGCCCGGATGGAGCGTCGCGGGGGGAGCGCTCGGCGGCATGGCCGTCGGCGGCGCGGTCAAGCTGCTCGGGCTCGACGCCTTCAACCTGCTGGTCGGGCGCGCGCCGGGCGATATTACCGGCGCGGCGGAGGGCGCGGCCCTCGGCGCCGCGGTCGGCTTCGGCGCCTGGCTCGCGTACCGCAGGCCGCAGACGGTGCGCCGCGCCGCCGCCGCCGCGGCGCTCGCCGGCGCCGGCGCCGGGGCGGCAATTCCGCTCGCCGGAGGACGACTGATGGGGGGGAGTCTCGATCTCCTCGCGCGCTCCTTTCCCGGCTCCCGCCTCCGGCTCGACCCGCTCGGCGCGCTGGTCGGGGAGGGCGGCTTCGGGCCTTTGAGCCAGGCGATCACCGGCGCGCTCGAGGGCGCATTGTTCGCCGCTTGCATCGTCGCCGCGATGCTGCTCGCCCGGCAGAGCCTGAAGGAAAGCGGCGATGGCTGAGCCGGCGCGCGCGCCTCAGCGCAGCACGACCCGGATCGTGTCGCACAGATTGACGCTCGGCCAGCTCTGCGCCCGCCCGTCCTCGAAGGTGGCGCGGACGTCCCAGAGGCACAATTCGACGTCGCGCGTGTAGGAGGCCGCGGCCCGCTCGCCGTCCGGCACCTCCCGCTGCACGAGGATGTCGTCGCTCCACGGCGAGTCTTCGCCGCTCGGCGTGATCGCGACGGCGACGATCGTCCGCCCGGTGCGGTTGACGAGGATGAAATCGAGATTGGCGGCGCCTTCCGCGAGCTCGCGCCCGTGCGACGGCTGCGCTTCGGCCGGGGCGGCCAGGGCCAGAGCCGCGATCATCCAGGCGAACATGGTCTTGCGCATCTTCGAAGCCCCCCTCGATATGACCCTATAGCGGATCGAACCGCGCTTGCCATTCCAGCCTATTGGTGTATTGGTGATCTAACACGGTGAGGGGCCAGGACGATGACCGAAAAGATCGCGACCACGCCGGCGGAGCCCGACGGCGCACCCCGCATCGAGGTGCTCGACATCCTGCGCGGCCTCGCCATCCTCGCCATCCTGTTCATGAACATCAACGACATGGGCCAGTCGTTCGAGGCGTCGGGCAGCGACATCCGCCACCTCGGATGGGGCCCGGTGGACCAGGTCGTGTGGTGGATCCGCGAGATCCTCGGCAACGGCACGGCGCGCGGCCTCCTCGAAATGCTATTCGGCGCCGGCATGGTCATCCTCACCGAGCGGGCGGCGGCGGCGGCGGAGGGTCGCTGGACCGTGATGCGCCAATATTATGTGCGCAACATCGTCCTGTTCCTGTTCGGCGTGGCCCACATGCTGATCCTGCTCTGGCCGGGCGACATCCTCCACACTTACGGTCTCGCCGCTTTGGTCGTCTTCCTGTTCCGCCGCCTGAGGCCGCGCTGGCTGATCGCGATCGGCCTGTTCCTGGCGACGATGCAGCTCTTCGCCGGCGGCTATTTCGCTTATTACCAGCCGCTCCAGGAGCGGGCGGAGGTGGCGCGGATCGAGGCGCGCCACCAGGCTGGCCAGCCGGTGAGCCCGGAGGAGCGGACGCTCCTCGCCGAGGCCGTCAAAGAGCGTCGGGAGCGGGCGGAGCGCCGGGCCGAGACCGAGCGCACGATCGCGACCGAGGACCGGGCCCGCGGCCCCGACGGCAATTTCTACAGCTGGGCGGCCGACCAGTGGCGCGTCACCTTCGAGCGCGCCCAGATCGAGCTGATATTCGTCCTCGAGGCCGCTACGACGATGCTGATCGGCTGCGCTTTGTTCAAGCTCGGCATCCTCCAGGGGCGGCGATCCCGGCGCTTCTATCTCAACATGACCCTGATCGCTTATGCGCTCGGCTTCGCCGTTCGGACCTGGGGCGCGTGGGAGCAGAGCCGGTTCGGCGACGGGCCGATGCTGATCCACGTGACCAGCGAATATGGCCGGCTGGCGATGACTTTGGGCCATGTCGGCCTGGTCAACCTGCTGGTGATGAGCGCGGCCGGCGAAAGGGCGCTGCGCCCGCTGGTCGCAGCCGGGCGGACCGCGCTCAGCATATACATCGTCCAGACGATCATCTGCCTGTGGATCCTGTTTCCGCCGTTCGCGCTCGGCTTCTACGGGCAGTGGAGCTGGGCGCCTTTGATGCTCGCCGCCCTCCTCATCAACCTTGCGCTGCTGTGGGCGGCCAATATCTACCTCCGCCATTTCCGGATCGCGCCGGTCGAATGGGCGTGGCGCTCGCTGGTCGAATGGCGCCTGCTCCCGTTCCGCAAGCGCACAGCCGGGGAGGCGGCTCCGTTACGCACGGGCGCATGACCCGCGCCGGAGCCGATAACCTGCAGCCTTCACGGCCGTTGCACGCTATGTTCCGGCCATGCTGGGACTTGCCGCAATCCTTGCCGTAGCGACGGCCGAAGCTCCGATGACGCCGCCGAGTCAGCCTCTCGCCCGCCGGCTCTACGGCGCGATCTGGGACGACCTTCAATTGAATGCGATGATCGGCAACGGCAACCGGATCGCCGCCTTGTGGTACCAGGCCGGAGCCGACGGAACCACTCACCCTCTCCTGCACATCCTCGATTTGCGGTGCCGGGGCCGCGGCACCCGGCGCGTCTGCCACTTCACGCTTTTCCGCGAGGGAGGCGGTGCGACTTATCTGGGCGAGCCAGCGCCCGACAGGCTGGCCTGCACGGCGCGCTTCCGCCGATCCCGGACGATCTGGGGTATCGAGCACATCCCGCCTACCAGGGGGGGCCACAGCCAGACCGCGATGCGCTGCGAGGGCGCCGCGGCCCCGGTCGCAAGGGGCGGCGCCACGCCCTGCCTGAGGGGATTATTGCAGACCCCTGCATCCAGACCTTCCCCGGATCGT
This sequence comes from Allosphingosinicella sp., assembly GCA_035628635.1. Lineage (GTDB taxonomy): Bacteria > Pseudomonadota > Alphaproteobacteria > Sphingomonadales > Sphingomonadaceae > Allosphingosinicella. The sequence continues at coordinate 4,304 of DASPJJ010000007.1, read as the reverse complement.
TGAGCCTTGCGAACGAAAACCAAAGGGAGAAGAGAGATGGCCGACCTCAGCGGCATCAGGCAGCATATGGAAGTGATCGGCGCGGACGGCGCCAGGGTCGGGACCGTCGATTCGGTCGAGGGCGACCGGATCAAGCTGACCAAGGCCGACAGCGGTTCGCACAGCGGCCACCACCATTATCTCTCCGGCGGCCTGGTCGCCGGCGTCGAGGGCGAGACGGTGCGGCTTTCGGCCAACGCCGACGCGGCCATCCTTCTCGAAGAGGAAAAAGGCGGCGAGGCGCTGGCCGACCGCCGTATCTTCAACTGGCGCAACGCCGGCATCGGCGCCGCCGCCGTCGGCCTGGTCGCCGCCGGCGCCACCTGGTTCAGCCGCCGCGGCGGCGGGCGCAGCGAGAGCTGAGTAGGAAAGGCTAGGAAAGGGGATAGTCACAGCGACCGTCCCCTTTCGCCTGCGGCGCTGGGCGTGGACGCTCAATCGCGACGCCGTCGCGCTGTGGATCGCGGCCCGCGATCCGCGCGTCTCTTGGCATGCAAAGGCTCTGGCGGGCGCGGTCGCGGCCTATGCGCTGAGCCCGATCGACCTGATCCCCGACTTCATCCCGGTGCTGGGATATCTCGACGACCTGCTGATCGTCCCGGCGGGAATCTGGCTCGCCGTGCGGCTCATCCCTCCGCCGCTGATGGCGGAGCTGCGCGAGGAAGCGGACCGCCGAGCGAAACCCACCAGCAAGGCCGCCGCCGTCGTGATCGTCGCCGTCTGGCTTGCCGTCGCAGCCGCCTTCGCCTGGCTCTGGCTGCGGTAGGACCGCCGGAGCGGGAAGGCGTCAACAGGCGGCAACGCGACGCGCGAGGTGGTCGAACCTCGCTTCGATCGCCTTGAGCTCGCGCTCCTCGCGTTGCAGGCTCGCTTGTCCTGCGCGGACATGCTCCTCGCCGATCCAGCGTGTGCCGAGACAATCGACGGACATCCTGCTCGCCGCCTCCAATGCCTGGCGCTCCGCCGCCGCCACGTCGCCGCCCAGTTCGGAAGCGCGCATGCGCGCCAAAAGCCGCTGGCGGAAAGCCGACACCCGGTTTTCGTCGTGGATCAGCACTTCCGGTCGGGTCGAGGGGCAGGGGATGGAGTAGACGACCGGCCCAAGCGCCCGCCGGAAATCCGCTCTTTCGGCGGAGTGGGCCGCAAGCCGCGCGGCGAGCGAGCAGTCCTGCCCCGGAGCCCCGCATCCCGCGAGCGCCAGCGCGCAGAGAGCCCAGGCCGGCCGGGACGTCCTACGCGCCTTGGGGACAGTCACTAGTGACTGTCCCTGCGTCACCCCCGGCGCCGCTCCGCGATGTGGCGGTCGATGTCGCGCGCGAGGACGGTCAGCGGCCTCGGGCCGCCGCCGACGACGAGGTCGTCGAAGGACTTGAGGTCATAGCGGGAACCGAGGGCGGCTTGTGCGCGGGCGCGCTGGCGGACGATCTCGCTGTGGCCGACCTTGTAGGCGCAGGCCTGGCCGGGCCAGACGCTGTAGCGGTCGACCTCGCTCGAGACGTCGGGGTCGCCGGTCGCCTCCGAGAACCAGGCCAGCGCCCGCTCGCGCGACCAGCGCTTGGCGTGGAGGCCGGTGTCGACCACCAGCCTCGCCGAGCGGAAGGCCATGGAGGAGAGGAAGCCGAGGCGCCCCGCAGGCTCGGTCTCGTAGACCCCCAGCTCGCCGGCCAGCTGCTCGGCATAGAGGCCCCAGCCTTCGCTGTAGGCGCTGAAGCCGTCGCCCATCAGCGAGCGGATCAACGGCAGGCGGAACGTATATTCGCCCTGCCAGACGTGGCCGGGGATCGTCTCGTGATAGGTGAGGCTGGGGAGGCTCACCCGGCTGTGCGAGCGCGGGTCGTGCAGGTTGATCCAGAAGCGTCCGGGGATGCTGCCGTCGATCGAGCCGGCGCCGCCATAAGCGCCCGGCGCGCCCATCTCCTCGGCCGGCGGTATGCGGCGGACCTCGACGATGCCCCGCACCAGGGTGGCGAAGGCGCGCGGCAGTCGCGGACGGATGTCGGCGATGCGGCCCTCGATGAAGGCCATGATCTCGGCGCGGCCCGCATCGCCCTCGGCGAAGACGTAGCGCGGATCGGCCTCGATCGCCCGCATCCGTTCGGCGAGGCTGCCCTGCGAAAAGCCGAGGCGGCGCAGAAGAACGTCCATCTCGCCCTGATAATGCGCCAGCTCCTCGAGCCCCTGGCGGTGCACCTCGTCGGGGGTCCGCGTCGTCGTCGTCGCGGCGCGCAGGGCCCAGGCGTAATAGGCCTCGCCGTCGGGGAGCCTGAGCACGCTCGGCTCCGACCCGGCGACGCGGCGATGCTCCTCGACCTCGGCGAGCTGGCGGTCGAGCGCGGGGGCGATCTCGGCGGCGGCGATTCGCTCGGCGCGCGCCGCCCAGTCGCCCGGAATCGCCTCGGCCCGGCGGGCGAGCGAGGTGACCACCAGCCATTCGCGCGGCTCGCCGGCGCGGGTGCGGCGCAAAGCGGCGAGGGTCCGGTCGAGGACCACGTCCGACGCGACGACCCCGCGGCCGCGAGCGTCGCGCATCTGCGCGGTCTCGTCGTCGAGCTGGCGGGCATGCTGGCGCAGGCGCGAGAGATAGGCTTCGGCATCCTGCGCATTCTCCACCTTGTGGCTCGAATCGAGGAAGCGCGGGACGTCGAGATAGGAGCCCATATTCTGGGCGACGACGTAGGGCCCGTTGCGCCAGCCGCCGATGGCGACGTCGCCATAGGGGAAAGCGAGGCCGTCGAGTGCGGTGCGGGCGACGGTGAGCGCGATCTCCGCTTCGGCGCGGTTGCCCTGGCTCAGGCGGGGGAGCGGCAGGCTGGCGAGCCGGTAGGCGGCGGATTGCAGCCAGCCGATGTCGTGCACGCGCCGCTCCAGGCCGCGCTCGGAGAGAAGGCCGCGCAGGCGGGCGCGGCCGCCGGTGTCGATGCCGAGGCCGGAAGCGGTCTCGGGTGCGATCCAGAGATATTCCTCGACCAGCTGGGCGAATAGCCGCTCGGCCTCGGCGTCGGGTCCCGCGGTCTGGACCGCGAAGGCGGAGGTGGGGAGCAGGGAGGCGGCGGCGGCCGCGCCGGCGCCGTGCAGCAGCTCGCGGCGAGTGATACGCATTGGAGGGACGTCCTTCATTCGGATGAGGGGGATTCACGGAGCGACGGGAGCGGCTCGACCCGAAGGCAGGAGCCGTCGGCGCCGGTGACGCGGACCTGCGCGCCTTCCTCGGCATCGGTGCCGCGGGCGGCCCAGACGCTGTCGCCGATCTTCACCCGGCCCTCGCCGTTGCGGAAGGGGACGACGACCGTCACGGTCTGGCCGATCAGGCGGGCGGTGCGGTCGTTGAGCATCGGGTCGTCGCTGTCGACCGGATTGCGCTCGTACCAGTGCCGGCCGGCGTAGACGGCGCCGATCGAGAGCAAGGCGAAAAGGGCGAGCTGGAAGGCGAAGGGCAGGTCGAAGGCGAGGACCGCAAGGCCGGTGGCGGCCGCCGCGCCCGCGATCCAGATCGAGAAGATGCCCGGCGCGACAAGTTCGACCAGAGCAAGCAAGGCCGCCGCCAGCAGCCACCACCAATGGGGCTCGAGGCTGGCGAAATTCACCGGCCGCTGCCCTCGAACGGGCCGCGGCGCGCGGGTGCCGGGCCGTCGCCGTCGCCAATGCCGCCGTCGCCGCGGCCGAGCGCGTCGCGTGCGAGCTCGCCAATGCCTCCCAGGGTGCCGATCAAAGCCGTCGCCTCGACCGGGAAGAGGATGGTCTTGCTGTTGGGCGAGGAGGCGAACAGGCCGATCGCGTCGACATATTTCTGGGCGACGAAATAGTTGATCGCCTGGGTGTTGCCGTCCTTGATCGCCTCGGAGACGACCTGGGTCGCCTTGGCCTCGGCCTCGGCGGCGCGCTCGCGCGCCTCGGCGTCGCGGAAGGCGGCCTCGCGGCGGCCCTCGGCCTCGAGGATCTGACCCTGTTTCTCGCCCTCGGCGCGCAGGATCGCCGAAGCCCGGCTACCTTCGGCTTCGAGGATGACGGCGCGCTTCTCGCGCTCGGCCTTCATCTGGCGGCCCATCGCATTGACGATGTCGGCGGGCGGGCGGATGTCCTTGATCTCGACGCGGGTGATCTTGACGCCCCAGCTCTCGGTCGCCTGGTCGACCACCGAGAGCAAGCGGGCGTTGATCTCGTCGCGCTTGGAGAGGGTCTCGTCGAGGTCCATCGATCCCATCACAGTGCGCAGGTTCGTCGTCACCAGGTTGAGGATGGCGAGATAGAGGTCGGACACCTCATAG
>DASPJJ010000006.1:0-232807 GCA_035628635.1 Allosphingosinicella sp. | reverse complement strand
CAACTCCTGGGACAGATCGAGGAACGCGAGCGGGTCGAGGAAACCCTGCGCCAGGTGCAGCGCCTGGAGGCGGTGGGCCAGCTCACCTCGGGCGTTGCGCACGACTTCAACAACCTGCTCACGATCATCCTCGGCAACCTGAACTTCGTGGAACGGAACGCATCGGATGCGGGCGTGGTGCGGCGGCTGTCGAACATGCGCATGGCGGCCGAGCGCGGCGCATCGCTCGTCGCGCAGCTTCTCGCATTTTCGCGCCGCCAGCGCCTTGAGCCGCAGGCGGTCAACCTGAACGATACCGTCGGCGGGATGCGCGAACTGCTGCAGAGCTCGATGGGCGGCAGCGTCGCGGTCGACATGTTGCTGGACGAGGATCTTTGGCCGGCGCTCGTCGACCCGACGCAGATCGAGCTCATCATCCTCAACCTCGCGATCAATGCGCGCGACGCGATGGCGGAAGGTGGCAAGCTCACGATCGAGACGCAAAACACGCATCTCGACCACTCATATGCGGCTCAAAATCCGGAAGTGTCGGTTGGTCAATATGCGGTCATCTGCATCTCAGACACCGGCGTCGGCATGGACAGCGAGACAGCCGCTAAGGCGATCGAACCATTCTTCACCACCAAGGAGGTGGGCAAAGGCACAGGCCTCGGCCTGTCGATGGTCTATGGATTCGTCAAACAGTCTGGCGGCCACATCAAAATCTACTCCGAGCCCGGCGAGGGCACGACCGTAAAAATGTACCTTCCGCGCCTCCTCGGAAAGTCGAACGAGCAGTTCGAGGAGCCCGGTTTCGACTCGATCGAGGCGCATGGCGAAGAAGTGATATTGGTTTGCGAAGATGACGAAGACGTTCGCGCTTATTCGGCTGAGGTATTGGGAGAGCTCGGATACCAGGTCCTAGAAGCGGCCGATGGCCCCGCCGCCCTTACCATTCTGGAGGCCAAGGGGCATGTGGACCTTCTTTTCACGGACGTCGTCTTGCCCGGGGGAATGTCGGGGGCCGTGCTTGCGAAAGAAGCTGCGAAACTGCAACCCGGAATCAAGACGCTGTTCACAACCGGCTATGCTCGCAATGCGATCGTGCATCATGGGCGGCTTGATCCCGGCGTAGATTTGATCACGAAACCGTTCAGCTATGCGGACCTTGCCGCTCGCGTGAGGGATATTCTCGACCGGACGGAGTAACGGTGCGACCCCTGTTGTCGCGCTCCTGTGTACGCAATGGTCAATAACTTGGCATTCGCCCTAATCGCGCGCCAAACGCGTCAAGCCGCTTCCTGATCATCCGCCCGTGGCGGCACCGACTCCTCGTCGATCTCGTACCCCGGCGCCTTCAGCCTCTGCTCCAGCCGCGCGATCCCCTCGGCGAAGCTCGGGCGCTGCGCGTCGCCGCGGGGGCGGACGATCGGCTCGGGCCGGCCGCGGCGCGTCTCGTAGCAGTTGAGGAGCTTCAGCGCGCGCTCGAACTCGACGGCGCGCTCGGGATCGGTCTCGGCCTTGTCGATCGCGGACGCGAAGCGCTTCAGCGCCTCCAGCCGCTGGCGCGCCAGCTCGGCCTCGAGCCGGGCGAAGTCCTGGTCGAGCGCTTCGGACCAGGCCAGCGCGAATTCGGGGTCGGTGCGTGTAGACGGTGGTGTCGCAAACCCCCGCAAGCCGCGCGGCCTCGTCGGAATCGCAGGTCGCGAAATGCGCGAGATAGATCTCCTTGCGCGCGGTCGTGAATTTCGTCTTCGGCTTCCATTTTCTGAGCCGGCGGCCGTTCTGCGACGCGATCAGCTGCGGGCGGCTGCCTTTCTCGGCCGCCTCGTCCCAGGCCGCGCGGAAGGCGGGATCGCCGGCGCGCCTGTTTTAGGCGGTGGAGCGGCCGCACCCTGCCGCCCGCGCCGCCGCCGATATCGTCACCCCCTGCTCGAGCGCCGCGAGGAACGCCGCCATCGCCTGCCCGTCCAGCCGCCGCGCCGCCCTGGCACAAGCCCCCTTGCCGCCATTCGTCCTCTTCGGTTTGCTTCCGCTCATCTCTCTCTCCTTTCGGGCAAAAGAAAAGGCCGCGCCCAGCGGCACGGCCCGAAAGGGACAGTCTATCCGACTGTCCCCGCTTTTCGATTATTCAGAGGGGACAGTCTATCTGACTGTCCCCGCTTTTCGCTTGTCCGGTGCGGAGGGGGACAGTCAGGTAGACTGTCCCCGTCACCCGCGCTGACGCCCTGAAACGAAAAAAAAGGCCGCAGCCTGTTCGGCCCGGCCTTAAGCTTCCCGCCCCCGGCGCGCCTTCGCCCCAGCGTGGGTAGAAACTGGCCCGACAGCGTCACGCTATCAAGCGAAAAATAACCGGCCTGGTGGGATTGTTTCGGCTGGGCCTTCGCGAGGGGACAGTTACTTTCACGCCGCTGCGTCCGTCCGTCGAGCACAGCGCCTGAAGTAACTGTCCCCAAACTCAGCCTTCGATCTCGCTGGCCAGCTGTGGGTCCCTGAGGCCGACGCCGATCACCCCCCGCGCCTGCTCGGCTTCCGAGCTGGTCACCGGATAGGCGCAATAATCGGCCGCATAATAAGCGCTCGGGCGGTGGTTGCCCGACAGGCCGATGCCGCCGAACGGGGCGTTGGAGGGCGCGCCGTTGGTCGGCTTGTTCCAGTTGATCACGCCGGCGCGGACGTTCGCCCAGAAGCGGTCGTACATTTCCGGCGTGCCGCCGATCAGGGAGGCGGCGAGGCCGTAGCGGGTCGCATTGGCCTCGGCGATGGCGGCGTCGAAATCGGCGACGCGGACCACCTGCAGGATCGGGCCGAACAGCTCCGCGTCGGTGCGCTGGGCGACCTCGGTCACGTCGATGATCGCGGGCGTCAGGAAGGGCCTGTCGTCCTTGGGCCGGTCGAGCCGCCGGAGGGCGCGGCCGCCGCGGCCCATCAGCTCGAGGAACGCCTCCTGCAGCGCGTCGGCGGCGTCGTTGTCGATCACCGGGCCCATGAACGGCGCGGGGGTGGCGTGGGGATGGTCGACGATCAGCCGGCCGGCGAGCCTGGCCACCGCCTCGAGCAGCTCCTCGTGCCGCCCCTCCTCGACGATCAGGCGGCGCGCCGCCGTGCAGCGCTGGCCCGCCGAGAGGAAGGCCGACTGGACGACGAGCGTCGCCGCCGCCGCGACGTCGGGCGGGTTCCAGACCACGAGCGGGTTGTTGCCGCCCATTTCGAGCGCGAGGATGCGCTGCGGAGCCTCGGCGAAGGCGCGGTGGAGCGCGAGGCCGGCGCGGGCGGATCCGGTGAACAGCAGCCCGTCGAGGCCCGGGTGCGCCGCCAGCGCCCGGCCGGTGTCCGGGCCGCCCTGGACGATGCGGACGACGTCCTCCGGCACCCCCGCCTCATGGTAGAGCGAGCACAGATACTCGCCGACCGCCGGCGTCTTCTCGCTCGGCTTGAACAGGACCGCATTGCCCGCGATCAGGGCCGGGACGATGTGGCCGTTCGGCAGGTGCGCCGGGAAATTGTAGGGGCCGAGCACGGCGAGCACGCCGTGCGGCTTGTGCCGCACCGCCACCCGCGCGCCGAGCGCGCCCTCGAGCCGCCGCTGCGACGTGCGCTCCGAATAAGCCGAGACCGAGATGTCGACCTTGCCGACCACCGCATCGACCTCGGTCGCCGCCTCCCACAAGGGCTTGCCGGTCTCGCGCGCGATCAAATCGGCGAACTCGTCCTTCTTGGCCCGCGCCGCGTTGGCGAAGCGGCGCAGGGTCTCGATGCGCACCGACAGGGGCCTGGCCGCCCACGGCGCCCACGCCGCGCGCGCCCGCGCCACCTCCGCATCGACGTCGCCGGCGTCGCCGCGCCACAGCGGGGCGCCGGTCGCCGGCTCGAATGAAGTCAAGGCTGCCATGGCCGGCGAACCACCATGTTTGGCCGCACCGGTCAAGCGCCTCCCCGCATCGCCCCGCCCATCCGCCGCACCGCCGCGATCTTCGCCTCGAACGGCCGCCAGTCGTCGGCCGCGTCGATCGCGCTCCAGATCGCCTCGACCTCATCGATATGCATCGATGAGGGCCCGGCGTCCGACCAATATTCGTGATCCAGCGCTGCCGGCGCCGGCACATATTCGGCGAGCATCTCCGCCAGCGCTGCGAAGGGCTCGGCCGCATAGGCTTCGTCCGCCGGCGAGGGACGGCGGCGGCGGCCTCCGCGCCAGTCGAAGAAGAAACGGTCGATCTCCACCGTCCCGGCGGCGAGGGCGGTCTCGATCGCCGCGACCAAAGCGAGGTCGCGCTCGGTCTCCATCGCCGCGATGCCGAGCCGGCCGCACATCGTCCCGACCAGGGCTTGCTGGAACGCCGCCGGAAAGCCGTCGAGCACCGGCCGCAGCGTATCGACATCCGCGATCAGCGTCAGCGAGCGGGCAAGCTGCAGCACGTCCCAGTGGATCGCCTCGGGCTGCCGCCCGAACGAATAGAGGCCGGCATGGTCGAAATAGGCCGCGGTGAAATGGCCGTCCCAGAAGGGCGTGAACCGCCACGGGCCGTAATCGAAGCTCTCGCCGGTGATCGCGATATTGTCCGAATTGAGCACGCCGTGGACGAACCCGGCCGCGATATATTCCGCCGCGAGCCGCGCCCCCTCGCGCACCATGTGCCCGAGCAGCTCTACCGCGCCGCCGCCGCCGCCGCCGCCGCCGTAGTAATGGCGCAGGCAATATTCGGTGAGCGCCGCCATCTCGTTCGGAAGGTCGAAATAAGCGAGGCGCTGGAAGGTCCCGATCCGGATATGGCTGTGCTGGAGCCGGACCAGGACGGCGCTGCGCGTCGGCGACGGCTCGTCGTTGCGCTCCAGATTTTCCCCGGTCTCGATCAGCGAGAAGGTCTTCGACGTCTCGATGCCGAGCGCTTCGAGCATCTCGGTCGCGAGCACTTCGCGCACGCCGCCCTTCAGCGTCAGCCGGCCGTCGCCGAAGCGGCTGTACGGCGTCTGCCCGGAGCCCTTCGTCCCGAGATCGAGCAGCCGCCCCGCCCCGTCCCTCAGCTGCGCGAACAGAAAGCCGCGCCCGTCCCCGATCTCCGGATTGTACACGCGGAACTGATGCCCATGATAGCGCAGCGCCAGCGCCCCCTCGAGCGCGTCCGGAAGCGGCCGGAAGCGCCCGAAATGCGCGAGCCATTGGTCGTCGGAGAGCCCTTCCAAGCCCACCGCGGCCGCCCAGCGCTGGTTGCGGAAGCGAAGGATCGTCTGCGGGAAATCGGCGGCCTCGACCGGGTCGTAGAAGGCGTCGCCGAGCTCCAGGATCGTGCGCTCGGGCGCGTAGGGGGACGGAAGCGGGAGCCTCGGCATCGAGCCGAAGCGCATCGCGGCTCCGGCTGTTCCGCCGATCGCCGAAAACTCGGCTCGTCGGCAGTATGCAACGGGTCGTCCCACATTTACACTGTAAATCGGGGCCGTTACGCCGCCGGGACATTCTCTCGGCATGACCCACAGACACTTCATCCCCCGCCGCGCCGCCGCCTTGTTGCTGACCGCCGCCGCGCTTCCCCTCGCCCCCGCGCTCGCCCAGGAGACCCAGACCCAAACGCCGGACCCGCTCAGCAGCTTCGCCCCGCCACCGCCGGTACCCCAGCCGGTGGAGACGGTGCCGCCGGTGCAGACCCAGACCGCCGCCCCCGCCCCCGTCACCACTGCCCCCGAGCCCGTCGCGGCAAGTCCCGCACCGGCGGCAGAGACCGCCGCTCCGCGCCGAACGACACGAACCGCGACCCGCACTCCGGCGCGCAGCGCCGGGCCCGCCCGCGCGGCGCCCGCGCAGGCGGCCACTCCGGCGCCCGCCCCCGCCCCCGCGGCTTCGGCCGAGGTCCAGCCGGCCGCGGCCGAGGCGACGCCGCCGCCGGTGATGCTGCCGCCGGCTCCGACCGCGCCGGCCGAGCAGCAGCAAAGCGGCGGCTCGAACCTGCTCTGGATCGTTCTCGGCGCCCTCGCCCTCGCCGCGTTGGCCGGCTTCTTCCTGCTCCGCCGGCGCCGCAGCGCCGCCCATGACGACGTGGGTGACCCCGCTTACGCGCACGCGCAAGACGTCGCCCCAGTCGCGGCCGTGCCGGTGGACGAAGCCGCGCCGGTCGATGCGGGCCGTCCCGAGCTGGAGCTCGATCTGCGCCCGCGCCGCGCCGGAGTGACCGGCGACGAGGCCGTGGTCGAGTTCGAGCTCAACGTCGCCAATCGCGGCTCGGCCGTCGCCCGCGACGTCCGCGTCTCGACCTGGATGATCCCCGCCGGCTCGGGGACCGAGATGGAGCGCGCCCTGATCGAGCGCCCCGAAGGGGAAGCACTCGCCGAAATCGAGGCGGGCTCGGGCGAAAGCATCGCCCGCTCGGTGACGCTCGACACGCGGAACGTCGGCGGCGACGCCGTCCTGCCGGTGGTCGTCGCCGAGGCTCGCTACACTTTGCCCGACGGAACCGAAGGCTGCACTTCGACCTCCTACGCTGTCGGGGTTCCCGACGGCGAGGAGCTGGCGCATTTCGCGATCGACAACCCGTCCGGCCTCCACGACGAAGTCGTCGCGAAGGCGCTCGGCTAACCCGAGAGGGCCTGAAGCCGCAGTCGAGCGGGGACAGTTACTTTCATCCGCGGCGGTGCCGGACCTCGCCCTGCCGCGCGTGAAAGTAACTGTCCCCCTCCAGCGCCCTATCCCTCCCTGCGGATCGCGAATCTTTGCAACAGGAACCAGATCGGCTTGCAATGTTGGATTCGGTCTGATCTACGCTCGGGATGAAACAAAGCCCGAACGCGCAGCGCGCATCCGCATCCGGGGCGGCGACCGATGAGCCCGTCCCTCCCTTCAATCCGAACAATGGCGCGGAGCCCCCGGGCACACCCGCCGATCCCCGCTTCGCGACGCCGCGCGCCGAGGAAATCTACTGGGCCGGGGTCCGCCACGGCATCAAGTCCGCGGGCCGGGAGCCGGGCCACCCTCACATGCCGGCGGACTTCAACCTCAACCTGACCCGCAACGGCGATCTCGCCTCGCTGACCTCGGGCAAGTTCGTCGACGCCTTCCCCTATGCGCCCGACGAGGGAACGCTCGGCCTCGGCCATATCCATGGAGAGGAGCCGTCCGAATCCGGCGTGGAGGCGCTATCGACACTCCGCGCCGTCCGCCACGACGGCTGGACCGACGCCAAGGTCCGCCTCTTCCTCGAAACCCTTGCCGAGACCGGCGTCGTCGCCGATGCCTGCCGGGCCGCGCGGATGAGCCGCGATGCCGCCTACGCCTTCCGTCGCCGCGCATCCGGCCGCGCCTTCGCGCTCGCCTGGGACGCGGCCCTGCTGCTCAGCCGCAGCGCGATCGGCGACGACGTCATCGGCCGCTCCCGCTACGGGGTCGTCGACAAGGTCTATCGCAACGGCGAGCTGGTCGCCGAGCGCCACCGCTACGACAACCGACTCACCATGGCGGTGCTCGCGCGGCTCGATCGCCAGGCCGAGGGGCTCGGCGAGAATGCGCCGGTCGTGCGCGCGGTCGCGCAGGAATGGGACCGGTTCCTCGATCTCGTTCCCGAAGGCATTGTCGGCGCGCAGGCCTTCGTCGAGGCGCGCTTTCCGCCGGCAACCGAAGGAGCCGCCGCAGTCCTCCCCCTCGAGGAGCCGGAGACGTTGCTCGGCGGCGCCGCGGCGAGCGGCACGGAATCTGCGCTGCTCGCCCGCCTGTCGCTCTACGAGCATTTCGGTGCCGGCCTCCCGGAGGAGGTCGACACGGACGATCTCGATCCCGAACGGATGGCCGATTGGAGCGACGAACAGTGGGAGCGCGCCAACCTCAGCAAATTGCTCGACATGATTTCGCCGCTCGAATGGCCCGAGGCTGCGCGAAGGGCGGACGCCGACGGCACCGATGGCATGTGCAAGCTTCGCAAGCTTTACCTCCGCTACCATCCCGAAAAGAGCCGCGGTCCGGCCGATGCGCCGGCAGAGCCGGAAGACGATTTCGCGGACTGCTCGGTCTGGGAGGAGGAGGAGGGCTGGCGCACCGATTTCCCGCCGCCGGCGGACTATGACGGATGGGAGGAAGGCGAGCCCGGCAGCGAGGACTATCGCCGCGAGCTCAGCGAGGAGGAGCTGCGGGCGGTCGGCCTCGACGACGACGCGATCGAGGAGGAGCGTCTGGCCATCCTCGCCGAGCAGCATGCCGCCCGCGAGCGCTTCTTCTTCGGCAGCGGCCGTGACGAGGCGGCGGAACCTGTCCCTCGAGGCCCCTCTCCCGTTTCGGGAGAGGGAGGGGCCCAGGCCGAAGGCCTGGGAGGGTGAGGGACTGTAGACCCGCAGCCGGTCTAGCCGCGCACCTCCGGCACGTAGCTGTCGTCGATATGGTCGGAGAATTTGGTGATCCGGCTCTCGAACTTGAGCTTCACCTTGCCGGTCGCGCCGTGGCGCTGCTTGGCGACGATCACCTCGGCGAGGCCGTAGGCGCGGTTCATCTCCTCCTGCCATTTGGGGAAGTCGGCATGGTCGTCGGCCGGCTGGCGGACGGCGAGATAATATTCCTCGCGGTAGATGAACCAGACCATGTCCGCGTCCTGCTCGATCGAGCCCGATTCGCGCAGGTCCGAGAGCTGGGGACGCTTGTCCTCGCGCTGCTCGACGGCGCGGCTGAGCTGCGAAAGTGCGATGACCGGGACGTTGAGTTCTTTGGCCAGCGTCTTGAGGCCGCGGGAAATCTCCGAAATCTCCTGGACCCGGTTGTCGCCGCTGTTCCGGCCGGTGCCCTGGAGGAGCTGGAGATAGTCGACCACGATCAGGCCGATGCCGCGCTGCCGCTTGAGGCGGCGCGCGCGCGTGCGCAGCGCGGCGATGGTGAGGCCCGGCGTGTCGTCGATGTAGAGCGGGAGCGATTCGAGCTCGGCGGCCGCGCGGGCGAGGTTGCGGAAGTCCTGCTGGCTGATCTTGCCCATGCGCAGCGATTCGGAGGGGATGCCCGATTGCTCGGCGAGGATGCGGGTCGCGAGCTGGTCGGCCGACATTTCGAGGCTGAACAAGGCGACGGCCGCACCCGCCGACTTTTCGGGCGCGATCCCATCCTCCGTGTCCTGGACGAGGCGGCGCGCTGCGTTGAAGGCGATGTTGGTGCCGAGCGCGCTCTTTCCCATGCCGGGGCGGCCGGCGACGATCACCAGGTCCGAATGGTGAAGGCCGCCGGTCTTGGCGTTGAGGCCGTCGAGGCCGGTGGTGACGCCGGAGAGGCCGCCGCCGGTATTCAGCGCCTTCTCGGCCAGCTGGACCGCCATGCGCGTCGCCTGGGCGAAGGTCTTGACCGTCCCCTCGCCGCCGCCTTCCTCCGCGACGCGGTAGAGCGCCGCCTCGGCGCCCTCGATCTGGCTCTTGGGATCGACGTCCTCGCTGGTGTCGAGCGCCTGCTCGACCATCTCGCGCCCGACGCCGATCAAGGCGCGCAGAAGCGCGAGGTCGTAGACCTGGTCGGCGAAGTCGCGCGCGCCGATGATCGCGGCGCCCGAGCCGGTCAGCTGGGCGAGATAGCCCGGCCCGCCGAGCGTCTTCATCTCCTCGTCCGCCTCGAACATCGGCCGCAGGGTGACGGGATTGGCGACCATGTTGCGGTCGACCAGCTTCAGGATCGCCTCGTAGATCCGGCCGTGGAGCGGCTCGTAGAAATGATCGGGGCGCAGCTTGAGCTGGATGTCCTCGGCCAGCCTATTGTCGATCATCAGCGCGCCGAGCAAAGCCGCTTCCGCCTCCACGTTCTGCGGGAGGGACTGCGCTTCCGGTCCGGGCGCGTCGGCGATCTTGAGCATTGGTTCGGCCATGGCGGCGACTGTCCACCTTTAAGCGGCCGCGCTCAAGCGGCGATGCCTGTGGACGGGTGTGGATAGCGGGCATGGCAGCGGCTAACAGCCCGAAATGCCCCGCGACCAGCGCATCATCGACATCGCCCTCGACGAGCGCACCATCCTGTGGCGCAGCCCGGACATCGAGCAGGAGCGGCGGATCGCGATCTTCGATCTGCTCGAGGGCAACCATTTCGATCCCGCCGGCCAGGACGGGCCCTTCCGGATCCTCCTGCGGGTCGAGGACAACCGCCTCGCCATCGACCTCAAGGATTCCGACGGGCGGCCGCTGGAGACGATCCGGCTCGGCCTGGCCCGCTTCCGCAGGCTCATCCGGAATTACTTCGCGATTTGCGAGAGCTATTTCCGCGCCGTCCGGTCCGACAATCCTCGGGCCCTCGAACCGATCGACATGGCCCGCCGCGGACTCCACAACGAAGGCTCCGAGCTGCTCCGCGAGTGCCTCGAGGGCAAGATCGACATGGACTTCGACACCGCCCGCCGCCTGTTCACCCTCATCTGCGTCCTCCACATCAAATGAGGTTCCGTTCCCCTTGCGCGGCGGCGCCGGTTCGGGTGAAAGCTGGTCCATGAAAGCCCCGCATCTTCTCCGCCCTCTGTTGCTCGCCGCCGGCTGCGCGCAGACCCAGCCCTACGCGCCGGTGCGCCAGCCGCATTACACCGCGATCGGCGCCGAGCCCTTCTGGCTGCTGACCGTCGGCGCCGAGCGGATCGTGCTTTCCTTCGGCCGCGAGCGCGGCGGCGTTCGGGGGATGACCTATCGGCGCACGGACACGCGCCTGGACGACGGCGTGCGGCGCTGGGAAGGGGGCGAAGGCACCGCCGTGATCGCGGTCGAGGCGTGGCGCCGCCCCTGCCGGGGCGCGGGCGGCGCGACCTACGAGGACGTGGTGCGCGTCCGCCTCAGCGGGCGCGAGCTGAACGGCTGCGGCGGCAAGCTCCTCGACAGAGGCCGCGGCCGGTGAGCATCATGTCCGACAAGTGGATCCGCGAGCAGGCGCAGGCGCACGGCATGATCGAGCCGTTCGAGGACGGGCAGCGGCGCGAGGGGACGATCAGCTACGGCCTCTCCTCCTACGGCTACGACGCCCGCGTGGCGGACGAATTCAAGATTTTCACCAATGTCGACAGCGCTGTCGTCGACCCCAAGAATTTCGCTGCGAACAGCTTCGTCGACCGGAAGACCGATTGCTGCATCATCCCGCCGAACAGCTTTGCCCTCGCCCGCACGGTCGAATATTTCCGGGTGCCGCGCGACGTGCTCGTCATCTGCCTCGGCAAATCGACCTATGCGCGCTGCGGGATCATCGTCAACGTGACCCCGCTGGAGCCGGGCTGGGAGGGCCACGTCACGCTCGAATTCTCCAACACGACGCCGCTCCCGGCGCGGGTCTACGCCAATGAAGGCGCCTGCCAGTTCCTCTTCCTCCAGGGCAACGAGCCCTGCGAGACCAGCTATGCCGACCGCGCCGGCAAATATATGGGCCAGCGCGGCGTGACCCTGCCGAAATTGTAGGGGCTATTTCGCGTCGGGGCAGCTGGTGATGAGCTCGCCGCGGGCGGGCGGTCCGCCGCCGACGCCGACGTCGATGCGCAGGCTGATCCCGCGCAGGAAAATCGCCGCGCCGGGGCCTGAGCAAAAGCCGGCCCGCAGCGGCGCGGTGGCGTCGGCGACATTGTGGCCCTCCATCATCGCCGCCGGAACGTCGATCGTCCAGACCAAGGTATCTCCCTCGGAGGCGATCCGGGTTGCGCGAACGCCGTGGGGGAGATCGATCGGGATATGCTGCTGCAACGTCTCTGCGATCTGGGCCGCAGTCGGAAGCTCGGCCTGCCCGGCCGAAGGCGGCGGCTGCGGCGGCTGGGCCGGGGCCTGGGCGGCGGCGGCAAAAGCGAACAAAGTCAGCGCGAGGCCGGTGCCGTTCATCGTCTCTCCCCTGCCGGCGACTGCCGGCGCGGGCGATCCTAACAGGAAGAGCGAGCTTCGCCAGAGGCTCAATGCTGCGTCGTCCGCTCCGCCCGGGCGCGCAGATAGGCGTGGAGCTGCGCGATCTCCTCGTCGCTGAGGTGCGAGAAATCCTGCCGGGCGACCCGCCGCATCAAGCCGAGATCGCGGCCGCCGGGCGCGACGCCCGTGCGCATCAGCGTCCGGAACTGATCGAGGTCGTAGGCGGCGGCGACGGCGAGATCGGGCGCCGTCACGTCGGGCCCCGGCGAGCCGCCGCCGAGCTCGGAGCCGTGGCATTCGGCGCAGGCATTGGCGGCCAGGCGGCGGCCTGCGCGATGCTCGGGCCCGGCGTCGATCGGATAAGTGGTGCGGAAGCGCTCCAGCGCCGCCGGGGCCGGCTGGAAGCGGCCGAGCACGATGCCGAGACGGCCGATCGGGCCGACATAGGTCTCGGGCGTCGCCCGCCCGCCGCGCGGAACGCTGCGGATATAAGCGATCAGCGCCGCGACCTCGCCGTCGGAGAGGCGCGAGAACAAAGCGGAAGGCATCACCCAGAGCGGACGTCCGTCCGCGCCGACGCCTTGGCGGATCGCCTGGGCGAGCTGCTGGTCGGTGGCGCGCGCAGCGACTTCGGTGAGGTTCGGCGCCCACACCGTGGCGACGCCGGGCTCGTGGAACATCCTGTTCCCGCGCAGCCCCTCGCCGTGGCAGCTGACGCAGCCGAGGATCCGCGCCTGCCGCGGCGCGTCGGCGAGCTGCGCCGCCGAGGGACGTGCGAGCCGCTCCGGCACGGGCGCAGCCGTGTGGGCGATCGCCCGCCAGGAGATGATCCAGACGGCCAGGGCGGCGAGCAAGAAGAGGCCCAGCACGAATGCGACGCCGTAACCGACCCAACGAAGCGCTCTCCGCACGAACTTCCCTTCCGCTCCAAACCGACTTCAGGCGCGGCCTATGGAGCGGTCCTGTTTCGAGCGGATGGCGCAGCGGCGGGAATATTGTTTCGAAGGTTTCTCGGCGCTTAGCGGCTCTTGTGGCGGATGTTCGAGGGACGACCGCGGCGGCCCTGCGAGCGACGCTGCCGGCCGTCGCCGCCGCCGTCGCGGACCCGCGGCCGGGCGGGGGCGCAGGAGGCGTCGGGAAGCTCGAAGCGCAGGCCGCCCGAGACCGGGTTCGCCTCGACCAAGCGCAGCTTCAGCCGCCGGCCGGAGGCGAAGGTCTCCCCCGACTGCTCGCCGACCAGGCTCTGGCTCGCTTCGTCGAAGCGGAAATATTCGGTCCCCAGCGTCGACACCGGAACGAGCCCGTCCCCGCCGAGCCCCTCCACCGTGGCGAAGAAGCCGAACGGCTGGACGCCGGTGATCCGGCAGTCGACGATCTCGCCGACCCGCTCCGACAGATAGGCGGCGACATAGCGGTCGAGCGTGTCCCGCTCGGCCTCCATCGCCCGCCGCTCGAGCTGCGAGATGAGCTCGCCGGTCACCTCCATCGAATCCGCCTCCGCGTCGCTGAGGCCGCCCTCCCCCAGCCCGAATGCGCGGACCAGAGAGCGGTGGACGACGAGGTCGGCATAGCGGCGGATCGGGCTGGTGAAATGGGCGTAGGAGCCCAGCGCCAGCCCGAAATGGCCGGTGTTGTCGGGAGCGTAATAGGCCTGGGTCTGGGTCCTGAGGACCTGCTCCATCACCTGCGGCCGGAAGTCCGCCTCGCCGACCCGCTCGAGGACGTGGTTGAACGTCGCGGGGCGGATCACCTGGCCGAGCGCGAACTCGATCCCGAACGTCTTCAGATAATCCTTGAGCGCCACCAGCTTCTCGCGTCCGGGAGGCTCGTGGTCGCGGTACATCACGGGCGCCTTCTTCGCCTCCAGCGCCTTGGCCGCCGCCACGTTGGCCGCGATCATATAATCCTCGATCAGCTTGTGGGCATCGAGCCGCTCGCGCGGCGCGACCGAGGTGATCCGCCCCTTTTCGTCGAGCATCACCTGCCGCTCGGGCAGGTCGAGCTCGAGCGGCGCCCTTTTCTCCCGCGCCTTGTAGAGAGCCCGCCAGCACGCCCAGAGCGGCCTCAGCACCGTCTCGACCAGCGCCGGATCGACCGGCGGCTCGTCCGCCTCGATCTCCGGCATCGCGCAGGTCGGGGAAGAGACTTCGATCCGCTCCTGCCCGACCGCGGCATCGATCGCGGCCTGCGCGTCCTCATAGGCGATGTTGGCGGCGATGCGGACTCGGGCGCGGGTGAAGCGCCACGATTTGAGCTGGCCGTCCTTCGTCACCTGGAGGTGGCAGGCCAGAGCGGCGCGGTCCTCGCCCTCCTTCAATGAGCAGATTTCGGCGCTCAGCGTCTCGGGCAGCATCGGCACCACCCGGTCGGGGAAATAGACGCTGTTGCCGCGCCGCCGCGCTTCCTTGTCGAGCGCCGAGCCGGGGCGGACGTAGAAGCTGACGTCGGCGATCGCCACCACGGCCTTCCAGCCGCCGGAATTGGCCGGATCGTCGTCCCGCGCGGCCCACACCGCATCGTCGTGGTCGCGGGCGTCGGCGGGATCGATCGCGACGATCGGGATGTGGGTCAGGTCCTCTCGCGGCCCGAACGGCTGCCGCGCGACCCGCTCGGCTTCCTCCAGCACCCGCTCCGGGAATTCGTGCGGGATGCCGAGCTTGTGGATCGCGATCAGGCTGAAGCTGCGCGGCGCGAACGGATCGCCCAGCACTTCGGACACGCGCGCCGTCAGCCGCGGCGGCCGCCCGACCTTCTCGGCAAGAACGAGATCGCCGGGGCCGGCCGGGCCGATCTCCGAAATCGGCAGCTCGCGCCGCTCTTTCTTCTCCACCGGCCGCAGCCAGAAGCCGCCCTCGCCCTCCTGGTGGACCACACCAAGCACCAGCTCGCTGCCCTTCAGCAGCTTCTTCATCGGATGCGCCGCATAGCCGGTGCCGCGCTGCTCGGTACGGGCGAGCAGCCGGTCGCCGACGCCGAGGGCGGAACCCCTCCCCTTGCGCTCGAGCACCCGCAGCCGCGGCTCCGGCAGGTCCGCTTCCCAGCGCTCGGGCACCGCCCAGGCCTGGCCGTCCTCGTCGACGTCGACCACCCGCAACACCGTCACCTTGGGAACGCCGCCCATCTTGTGGAAGGCGCGGCCGGGCGCCGCGTCGATCAGTCCCTCGTCGGTCATGTCCGCGAGCAGCCGCTTCAGCGCGATCTTGTCCTGCCCGGAAAGGCCGAAAGCCCGCGCGATCTCGCGCTTGCCCGCCGGCTGGTCGGAGCCTTGGATGAACTCGAGGATCTGCTCCCGTGTTGGGAGGCCCGTGCGTTGCGGTCGTCTTGCCATCAAGCCCTCAACATCGGCGCGCCCAAGTCGATCCGCTCAGGCCGGCGCGACGCTCTGCTCGATCACCCCGAAGATCGGATGGCCGCGCTCGTCGTCCATCCAGATCCGGACAATATCGCCGTGGCGGAGGAAGCCGGTCCGGGGGTTGCCCTCGAGGATCGTCTCGACCGTTCTCACCTCGGCGATGCAGCTATAGCCCAGGCCGCCCTGATCGATGGGCTTGCCAGGGCCCCCGCCCGCGTCGCGGTTGGACACAGTCCCGGACCCGATCACCGAGCCCGCGCCGACGTTCCGGGTCTTCGCGAGGTGGGCGATCAGGGTGCCGAAGTCGAAGGTCATGTCCTCGCCCGCGTCGGCGCGGCCGAAGGGCTTTCCGTTGACGTCGACCTTGAGCGCCCCGTGCAGCTTGCCGTCCCGCCAGCGGTCGCCGAGCTCGTCGGAGGTGACCAGGACGGGCGACAGCGCCGAGGCCGGCTTCGACTGGAGGAAGCCGAAGCCCTTGGCCAGCTCGGCCGGAATCAGATTGCGAAGCGACACGTCGTTGACCAGCCCGATCAGCCGGACCTGGTCCAGCGCCTCCTCGCGGGTGACGCCGCGCGGGACGTCGCCGGTCACCACGACGACCTCCGCCTCGCAGTCGCAGCCCCATTCCTCGTCGGCGAGCGGGATCGGTGCGCGCGGCGGCAGCATCTCGTCGGAGGCGCCCTGGTACATCAGCGGATCGGTCCAGAAGCTCTCCGGCATCTCGGCGCCCCGCGCTTTGCGGACCAGCTGGACGTGGTTCACATAGGCCGAGCCGTCCGCCCATTGATAGGCCCGCGGCAGCGGCGCCAGCGCCTCGCGCTCGTGGAAGCGCTCGCGCGGGATGGCTCCGTGCTCGAGATCGGTGGCGAGCAGCTCGAGCTGCGGCGCGATCCGATCCCAGTCGTCGAGCGCGGCCTGCAGGGTCGGCGCGATGTGGGTCGCGTCGGCGCACCAGGCGAGGTCGCGGCTCACCACCGCCAGCCGCCCGTCGCGGCCGCCCTTCAAGGAACCGAGTTTCATGCTGTCTCCGCTGAAGTGGCAACTGGAATTTGCCCTGCGGCTTGGCTAGGGGCAGCGTCAATCCCGGCAGACAGACGCGAAGGCGATTTCCATGCGCAACATTGACCATTTCATCGGCGGCGCGGCGCACGCGTCGGGCGAGCGGCACGGGGACGTGTTCGATCCGAACAATGGCGGCGTGCAGGCCCGCGTCCGCCTCGGCACCGCCGAGGACCTCGCCCGAGCCGTCCGCAACGCCGAGGAGGCACTGCCCGCCTGGGCGGCGACCAACCCGCAGCGCCGCGCCCGCGTCATGTTCAAGTTCAAGGAGCTGGTCGAGCGCAACATCGACGAGCTCGCCCAGCTCCTCTCCTCCGAGCACGGCAAGGTCGTCGCCGACGCGAAGGGCGACGTGCAGCGCGGGCTCGAAGTGATCGAATATGCCTGCGGCATCCCCCACGCCTTGAAGGGCGAATATACCCAGGGGGCCGGCCCCGGCATCGACGTCTATTCGATGCGCCAGCCACTCGGCGTCGTCGCGGGCATCACGCCGTTCAACTTCCCGGCGATGATCCCGATGTGGATGTTCGGGGTCGCCATCGCCTGCGGCAACGCCTTCATCCTCAAGCCCTCCGAGCGCGACCCTTCCGTCCCGGTCCGCCTCGCCGAGCTGATGAAGGAAGCGGGGCTGCCCGACGGCATCCTCCAGGTCGTCCACGGCGACAAGGAGATGGTCGACGCGATCCTCGACCATGATGCGATCAAGGCGATCAGCTTCGTCGGATCGAGCGACATCGCCCAATATATCTATTCGCGCGGCACCGCGAACGGGAAGCGGGTGCAGGCGTTCGGCGGCGCCAAGAATCACGGCATCGTCATGCCCGACGCCGATCTCGACATGGTGGTGAACGACCTCGCCGGCGCCGCCTTCGGCTCGGCCGGAGAGCGCTGCATGGCGCTTCCGGTCGTGGTGCCAGTCGGCGACAAGACCGCAAGCAGCCTGCGCGAGAAGCTGATTCCCGCGATCAATGCCCTTCGGGTGGGCGTCTCGACCGACGCCGAGGCGCATTACGGCCCGGTCGTCAACGCCGCACATCGGGACCGCATCTCAAGCTACATCCAGATGTGCGCCGACGAGGGCGGCGAGCTGGTCGTCGACGGTCGCGGCTTCTCGCTCCAGGGCCACGAGGAAGGTTTCTTCATCGGCCCGACCTTCTTCGATCATGTGAAGCCGCATTTCCGCTCCTACCAGGAGGAGATTTTCGGCCCCGTATTGCAGATGGTCCGCGCCGACAGCTTCGAGGAGGCGCTGCGCCTTCCCTCCGACCACCAATACGGCAACGGCGTCGCCATCTTCACGCGCAACGGCCATGCGGCGCGCGAGTTCGCGGCGCGGGTCAATGTCGGCATGGTCGGGATCAACGTGCCGATTCCGGTCCCGGTCGCCTACCACACCTTCGGCGGCTGGAAGCGCTCGGGCTTCGGCGACATCGACCAGCACGGCCCGGAAGGCGTCCGCTTCTGGACCAAGCTCAAGAAGATCACCCAGCGCTGGCCCGACGGCAGCGTAACCGGCGAGAACGCCTTCGTCATCCCGACGATGGGCTGAGCGGGGTCGATCCAGTCGCTCGGAATCTAGTGCTTCATAGAGCCGGCGACGCGCGCTACTCTTCCCTCCGCAAGAGGGGGAAGAGAACCATGGAAAACGCGGGACGCGCTCAGCAGCGCCTGGTCGCCAAAGGCTATGCAATCAAGGTGGACGGAGATTTCGGGCCGGCCAGCTATGCGGCCTTGATGTCTTATGTCGGGCAACAGCCGCAGGCGAACCAGCTTCGCAGCGACCTCGGCAAGGCCGCGGCGAAATATTTCCCGGCTTCGGGGATCGACACGCCGCTTCGCCTCGCCCACGCGCTTGCGCAGCAATCGGTCGAGACGGCCGGCTTTTCGAAGATGGTCGAGAGCCTCAATTACTCGGTGTCGGGGTTGCGGGCGACCTTCTCGCAAGCGCGGATCAGCGACGCGGACTGCAATCGGCTGGGCCGCAAGCCGGGCGCCCCGCCGCTTCCGCCGGCCGTGCAGGAGCAGATCGCCAACATCGTCTACGGCGGGGCTTGGGGGCTCAAGAATCTCGGCAACAGCCAGCCCGGCGACGGATGGAAATATCGCGGCCGCGGCGCCAAGCAGACCACCGGGCGCAGCAATTACAGCAATGTCATGCAGGTGACCGGCATCGACGTGATCGGCAACCCCGATCTGCTGGCCGATCCCGACATGGGGATGCAGGCGGCCGGCATCTTCTGGCAGAAGAAGGACTGCAACCGGTGGGCCGACAAGGACGACATCCTGAACCTCACCAAGACCATCAACGGCGGGACCAACGGCCTGCCCGAGCGGACGGCCGCGCTGGGGCGGGCCAAGGCGATCCTCCTCTAGCGATTGCCCGCTCGCTTCATGCGCGTCGTTTCGGCGCGCGGTTCGGCTGACCGCAACATCGGGGCTGCACGAGCGCGCGCGCGGCGCTAAGGGAGGCCGCGATGCGCCGGAACGGCGATGCGAAGCGTTCGTCCCGCGCCAGGAGATCAGAATGAAAGCCTTGGTCAAACAGGAAGCCGCGCCCGGCCTGTGGCTGATGGACGTGCCCCAGCCGGAGCCCGGCCCCAACGACGTCCTCATCCGCGTCAAGCGCACCGCCATCTGCGGCACCGACCTTCACATCTACAAATGGGACGAATGGGCGCAGAAGACGATTCCCGTGCCGATGGTCGTCGGCCACGAATTCGTCGGCGAGATCGTCGAGGTCGGCGACAACGTCAACGACTATGCGCCGGGGATGATCGTCTCGGGCGAGGGGCATATCGTCTGCGGCCGCTGCCGCAACTGCATGGCGGGACGCCGCCACCTTTGCGCCTTTACCAGCGGTGTCGGGGTCAACCGGCCGGGGGCGTTCGCGGAATATATCTCGATCCCGAACGCCAACGTCTGGCACCACGCCGACGGCATCGATCTCGACGTCGCCTCGATCTTCGATCCGTTCGGCAACGCGGTCCACACCGCATTGCAGTGGGACATGGTCGGCGAGGACGTGCTGATCACCGGCGCCGGCCCGATCGGGGCGATGGCGGCCGCCGTCGCCCGACACGCCGGCGCGCGCCACGTCGTCATCACCGACGTCAACGACTATCGCCTGTCGCTCGCCGCGCAGCTCGGCGCGACCCGCACCGTCAACGTCGCCAACGAGAATCTGCGCGACGTGCAGAAGGAGCTCGGCATGACCGAGGGCTTCGACGTCGCGCTGGAAATGTCCGGCAATCCTCAGGCGCTGCGCGACCTGCTCGACAATATGGCCCATGGCGGCAAGGTCTCGATGCTCGGCATACCCGCCGAGGAGATCGCGATCGACTGGAACAAGGTCGTCTTCAACATGCTCACCATCAAGGGCATTTACGGGCGCGAGATGTTCGAGACCTGGTACAAGATGAGCGTCCTGGTCCAGTCGGGTCTCGACCTCAATCCGATCATCACCCATCGCCTGCCCTATCAGGACTATAAAAAGGGCTTCGAGGCGATGCTCCAGGGCGGCACCGGCAAGGTCGTCCTGCGCTGGGACTAACGGGGACAGTTTGCTAGCAAACTGTCCCCTCACCACGAGGACGCGAATGTACGGCAAATTCGAGCAGCATCTGGCGGACGAGCTCGCCGCGATCCGCGAGGCGGGCTTCTACAAGTCCGAGCGGGTGATCACCACACCGCAGGGCAGCCATGTCGGCGTCGAGGCGGGCGAGGTCGTCAACCTGTGCGCGAACAATTATCTCGGCCTCGCCCAGGATCCGCGGGTCAAGGCCGCGGCGCGCGAGGGGCTCGAGCGCTGGGGATACGGCATGGCGTCGGTCCGCTTCATCTGCGGCACCCAGTCGATTCACAAGCAGCTCGAGGACCGGCTGACCCGCTGGCTCGGCACCGAGGACACGATCCTCTACCCATCCGCCTTCGACGCAAATGGCGGCCTCTACGAGACCCTGCTCGGCGCGGAGGACGCGGTCATTTCGGACGAATTGAACCACGCCTCGATCATCGACGGCATCCGGCTCTGCAAGGCGCAGCGCTACCGCTACAAGAACAACGACATGGCCGACCTCGAGGCGCAGCTCCGTGCCGCCGACGCCGCCGGCGCGCGCTTCAAGCTGATCGCGACCGACGGCGTCTTCTCGATGGACGGCTACATCGCCGAGCTCGACCGGATCTGCGACCTCGCCGAGCGCTACGGCGCACTCGTCCATGTCGACGACAGCCATTCGACCGGCGTCCTCGGCCGGACCGGCGCCGGCACGCCCGAGCACAAGAATGTCGTCGACCGCGTCGACATCGTCACCTCGACTCTCGGCAAGGCGCTGGGCGGCGCCAGCGGCGGCTTCACCAGCGGCCGCGCGAAGATCGTCGAGCTGCTTCGGCAGCGCTCCCGCCCCTATCTCTTCTCGAACACGGTCGCGCCGCCGGTGGTCGCCGGCGCGCTCGAGGCGGTCGAGCTCGCCGCCACCGGCGAAGACCTGCGCGCCAGGCTGCGGGACAATATGCGTTTCTTCCGAGAAGGCCTCGCCGACGCCGGCTTCGAGCTCCTCCCCGGCGAGCATCCGATCATCCCGGTCATGCTCCACGACGCCCGCCGCGCGGCGGCCCTCGCCGAAGCTCTGCTGAGGAAGGGCATCTACGTCATCGCTTTCTCCTACCCGGTCGTCCCCAAGGGCCGCGCCCGAATCCGCACCCAGATCTCCGCGAGCCACAGCCGCGAGCAGCTGGAGCGGGCGGTTGCGGCCTTCGTCGAAGCCAAAGCCGACACCGAGCAATTCGCATGACGGACGAAAGGAGCGAGAGCATGGACGAGGACATTGTCGAATCGTTCGGTGCGGGCGCTCCTCCGCCCGGCGGCAGCATGCTGGACGATCTGCGCGACCCCGCAACCGGCAAATGGCTCAGGATCGCGCCGAACGCGCCGCTCGGGGAGGAACTCACCGGCAAGGGCACAGTATGCGCGATCGTCGATTCGGGGCTCGCGGCAGAGCATCCGACGATCGCCGCCCGCCTCGACGAGCAGGTGGATTTTTCAGGGGAGGGCATCGGCGACCGCTACGGGCACGGCACGACGGTGGCGCTCATCTTCCTCGCCGCGGCTCCCGACGCGCGCCTTGTCGACGTCAAGGTCTCCGACGCGCGCGGCCGGAGCTCGGTGCGCCGCATGATCCAGGGGCTCGAGTGGATCGGACGCCGCGGGGGAATCCGTCTCGTGAACGCCTCCTGCGGAGCCTATCGGCCGGCGTGCAGGGCGGATTGCGACCTGTGCACGGCCGCGCGCGCGCTCGTTGACCAGGGCATCCTGGTGGTGGCGGCCGCCGGCAACAGACCCGGCCTCACCGCGTGCCCCGCCAAGGCGGTGATCAGCGTGGCGGAGTCGGATCCCGAAACCGGCAGCCTGACCGCGACGTCGAGCCCGGCGGGGCCGGGGGGCGTCGTCGTTCCGCGGATGCGGCACCGCATGATTCCGGCCGAGGAATAAGGCTGCAGCGAGGCGCCGCGTCAGGCGTCAACCGGCTCGGCGGCGGCCTGCTTCGGCAGTTTCAGCTTCACGGACAGGGACGCTTCCGCGCTCGTCTTGGCGACGATGAACCCGCCCTCCGCTGCCAGCTTCACGCCGATCGTGACCTCCGCATCGGCGTCGAGGCCGACGAGCAGGCGGCGCACGCTTCCGGCCACCCGCCTGATCACGTCCAGCGCATCCTCGAGGCGCTCGGCCGAACGTCCCACCAGGGAATCGTCGGGGACGGAAAAGCTTTCGACCGCATCCGGATCCTCAGGGATCTCGAACGGCACCGGCCCGTCGGCCGTCTCGAAGAGCAGCACCGCGGTCATGATTCCTCCTTGCTGGCTTCCCCCGCCTGTGTGCGAACAGCAGCGCGGAAAGTCCATCGATGATGATTCAAGTTCAGCATGACCGCTCTCCCCGCTAAGGGACCAGCCATGAGCCAGTTCGACCTCACCGACGAGCAGCGCCAGATCCAGGAGATGGCGCAGCAATTCACCGCCGATGCGATCACGCCCCACGCCGCCGAATGGGACGAGAAGCATATCTTCCCCCGCGACACGATCCGCGCCGCTGCCGAGCTCGGCTTCGGATCGATCTATGTCTCGGAGGATTCTGGCGGCATCGGCTTGGGGCGGCTCGAGGCGGCCTTGATCATGGAGGCGATGGCATACGGATGCCCTTCGACCTCGGCCTTCATCTCGATTCACAACATGGCGAGCTGGATGATCGACCGATTCGGCTCGGCGGCGGTGAAGCGGAAATATCTCCCCTCGCTCGTCACCATGGAGCGGATGGCCTCCTATTGCCTGACCGAGCCCGGCTCCGGCTCGGACGCCGCCGCGCTCAAGACCAGGGCGGCGAGGGACGGCGACTTCTATGTCGTCTCCGGGTCCAAGGCGTTCATCTCCGGCGGCGGCGAGAACCAGGTCTACGTGACCATGGCGCGCACAGGACAGGAGGGGCCGAAGGGCATCTCCTGCTTGGTCATCGAGAAGGACATGCCCGGGGTCAGCTTCGGGGCGCAGGAGAAGAAGCTCGGCTGGCATTCCCAGCCGACCGCCCAGGTCAATTTCGACGAGGTCCGCGTGCCGGCCGAGAATCTGGTCGGCGGCGAGGGCGAAGGCTTCCGCATCGCCATGATGGGCCTCGACGGAGGGCGGCTCAACATCGGCGCCTGCTCGTTGGGCGGGGCCCAGCGCTGCCTCGACGAGGCGCTGCGCTACACCAAGGAGCGCAAGCAGTTCGGCCAGCCGATCGCCGATTTCCAGGCGACCCAGTTCACCCTCGCCGACATGGAGACCGAGCTCCAGGCGGCCCGCACCCTGCTCTACGCGGCCGCGGTCAAGGTCACCGAGAACGCGCCCGACAAGTCGAAGTTCGCGGCGATGGCCAAGCGCCTCGCGACCGACACGGGCTCATCGGTCGTCGACCGCGCGCTCCAGCTCCACGGCGGCTACGGCTATCTGCAGGATTATCCGATCGAGCGCTTCTGGCGCGACCTTCGCGTCCACTCGATCCTCGAGGGCACCAACCAGATCATGCGCGTCATCGTCGCGCGGGATTTGATGCGGCAGTGATCGTTGTTCCACGTCATCCCGGACTTGATCCGGAGCCCATGAAAACCGCCTTTGCCAACTTGAGCACCTCCATGTTCATGGGTCCCGACTTTCGTCGGGAAGACGTGGCGTGACGTCGGACCTCCTCACCTCCATCGAAGGCCGCGTCGGTCGCATCCGGCTGAACCGGCCCAAGGCGATCCACGCTTTGACCCGCGAGATGTGCAGCGCCATGATCGCCGCCCTGCTCGACTGGCGCCGCGACAATGCGGTCGAGGCGGTGCTGCTCGATCATGCGGCGGGGCGCGGCTTCTGCGCGGGCGGCGACGTCGTCATGCTGGCGCGAAGCGGCGCCGGCGACGGCCGAGACGCGCGCGCCTTCTTCCACGAGGAATATCGGCTCAACCACCTGCTCTTCACCTACATGATCCCGACGATCGCGTTCATGGACGGGATCGTGATGGGCGGAGGGGTCGGCATCTCCTTGCCGTGCCGCTACCGGATCGCGACAGAGAATACGCGCTTCGCAATGCCGGAAACCGCGATCGGCCTGTTCCCCGACGTCGGCGGCGGTTGGTATCTCTCCCGCCTCCCCGGCCGCACCGGAATCTTCCTGGCGCTGACCGGCGCCCGCCTCGACGGCGCCGAGTGCCTCGCGCTCGGCCTTGCGACCCATTACGTCCCTTCGCTCGCCCTCGACGATCTCAAGGCGCGGATCCGCGCCGAGCCCGAGCGGATCGAGGCGCTGCTCGAAGACCATGAGGTGCCGCCGCCGCCGGCGCGGATCGAGGCGAGCCGCGAGCGCATCGACCGTCTCTTCGCCTCCGACGATTTCGAGGGCATCCTCGCGGCGCTGGAGGCGGACGGCTCGGACTGGGCGAAGAAGGAGCTCGACACGCTGAGGACGAAGAGCCCCCAGGCGTGCAAGGTGTCGCTGCGCATCGTCTACGACGGCGCCCGCGTCCAGGATTTCGCCGACGAGATGCGCCAGGAATATGCCGTCGCGACCCGGGTCGTGCAGCGCCACGATTTCATCGAGGGGGTGCGCGCCTTGCTGGTCGACAAGGACAATCAGCCGGTCTGGGACCCGCCGGCCCCGGAAGCGGTCACCGACCGGATGATCGACCGCATCTTCGCCCCGATGCCCCCCGGAGACGAGTGGACGCCGCTCTGATTACTCCGCGGGCACCGCCGTCGGCGACATCCAGCGCGGCTTCAGCCGGTTGACGAGCCGCGGGATCGGGCCGTTGCGGTCCATCCACTCGGCATATTCGCGATAAGCGGGATCGGCCGAAAGGTGCCGCTCCTCGGTGCGCGCGCGCCAGTAATAGACCCCGCTCACCAAGGCGAGGACGGCGGTGTTGCGGATCGCGTCGACCGGATTCCCGCTCGCCGCCAGGAACGGCATCACCGCGCACCACCAGAAGACGTTCTTGGAGACGTAAGCGGGATGCTTGGTCCAGGCATAGGGGCCGTGGGTGAGGATGCCGCGGTGCGTCAGGTTGGAGAAGCGCATCCCGAAGGCGAGCGTCGCCCAGGCATAGACGCCGGTCAGGAACACCATGAAGGCGCCGTTGAGCACGGTGAGCAGCGGCCAGTTCTCCAGCCAGTGGATCCAGCCGTCCTCGCCGGCCGTGCCGGGATGGTAATCGAGCGGGCCGCCCATGCCCATCAGGATGAAGGGCGGGTAGCAGATCAGGGCCGCCGTCCAGCCCGCCGCATAGGGATTGGCCGAGCGGATATGGGCGTCCAGCGGCTTCAGCGTCAGCACGTAGCCGACGCTGGCGAAGGTGACGTCGATCATGAACATCGCCCGGATCAGCCAGATGGTGAGGTTGACCGGGTGCGCGGTGATCCATTCGGACGGGGGCAGGATCGTGTTCGCCCAGTTGCCCGGGACGATCGAGATCATGAAGGCGAGGAAGAAGCCCTTGATCGCCCACTGGCGGAAGAATTCGTGCAGCACCGGCCAGTCGACGAGGTGGGCGCGGCCGATGATGAGATTGCCGAAATGCCATGCCCCGTCGCGCGGCTCCTTCAGCCGGCGGTCGAGCCAGAGCACATAAGGGATGGACAGGGCCAGCATCGGGATCGCCGCCGCGCCGAGCACGTACATGGCGAAGAGATAGGCGCCGTCCCAGTACCAGCGGGCGATGCAGTAGAGCCCGCCGATCGCGGCCCAGATCGACCACAGGCCGACGATCTTGACCAGGCTGATGTCGGAGATGTCGCGAAGCGGGCGCGCCGGCCGCGACCAGTCGATCCCCGTGGTCGGGCTCAGGTGGACCTTGTCGACCAGGATCGACCAGATCAGCATCGGCACGCCGCAGGCGATCATCGCGCACAGGGCCGAAAGCGGGCCCGCCATGCCGAAGCTGCGCGCGACCGCGGCCCAGGCCAGCAGTCCGGCAAGGCCGGCAAGGCCGACTCCGGTGCTGACCGCGGAGCGCGGCTTGGGGTCGTGACGCAGTTCGGGCGCGATCCGGGTCTCGGCGTTCATGGGTCGGGAGGCTTAAGCGGAATTGGTAAGCAAGCCGTGAACGATCCGCCCGACGCAGCCGGGCCGCGGACGGGGTTCGCCGCAGGTTCGGATAAGGGCTTCTTAAACCTCTTTCGGCCTAGCTTCTTCGGCGGAGGAGCGATTGGGGGGATCGATGCTGGCACGCGAGAATGCGGAGCGGGACGAGGGGAATGTCGCTTCGGCAGAGGCCAAGCGCGGCTCGGACCGTCGCCGCGACGTCCGCCATCTCACCATCCTCCGCGTCGGCGCCATCCTCGACGGCGACCGCCGCGAGCTTTGCCTGGTCCGCAACATCTCGGCCGGCGGCCTGATGGCGATGGTCTATTCGCAATTCGAGCGCGGCCAGCGCATCGCGATCGAGCTCAAGACCAACCAGCCTCTGTCCGGCACCGTCTCCTGGGTCCGCGAGCAGACCATCGGCATCACTTTCGACGAGAAGATCGACGTCGCCGAGATCCTGTCCAACGCGGCGATGCTCGACAATGGCTGGCGGCCGCGAATGCCGCGCGTACCGGTCGAGCGCATGGCGACCCTGCGCGCGGGCGCGCGCACCTACTGGGTCTCGACCTGCGACATCAGCCAGGGCGGGGTGAAGGTGGAGGCCGACCAGCCGCTCGAGATCGGGGGCGAGACGGTCGTGACGCTCGAGAATTTCCGCCCGATCACCGGCGTCGTGCGCTGGCGCCGCGACAATGCGGCCGGGATCAGCTTCAACCAGGTCATCCCCTTCCACGAGCTCAGCCGCTGGCTCACCGACCGGGGCAAGGGCTGAAAACAGGGACAGTAGACATTTTTTGCGCGCGGCGCCGGAGCTCGCTCGCGGCATATGGAAAAATGGATACTGTCCCTGTTTTCAAACGCGCGGCGCGCGAAAAATGTACTGTCCCTGTTTAGCGCCCGGCCGGCCATTCTCCGAAGCAGGCGGAGCGCATGTCCACCTCGGCGGTGCTTCCCGGCCGCGCCTGCTCGATCTCGCCGCTGCCTTCGCCCGAAAGCACCACCTCGTCGTCGAGCTTGGCGGCGATCGAGATCGAGCGCAAAGTCATCGCCCGGCAGTCGCCTTCATAATGGGCGAGCAGGCGGTTGTAGCGCAGCCGGTTGCCGAGCATCCGGACCTCCGGCCAGCGCAGCTCGCGCCGGAAGCTGACCTGGTCGCCGTCGCGGCGGATGCTGTCGGCATCGATGAAGGCAGACGCATTGCCGTCGCTGCTGGAAGCGCGCCAATTCTCGGCCTGGGCCGGAACGGCCGCCGCGAGGCCGCCCAATGCAATGGCGAATATCCTGCCGATCATCCGAACCTCCCCCGCAGACCGAGCGAGGCTAATCCGGCCCGGAGCCTTTGACAATCGCCGGCGCGGCGAGACGATGGAGCGGGTAGCGGGAATCGAACCCGCATCACAAGCTTGGAAGGCTAGTGCTCTACCATTGAGCTATACCCGCCTGCGCCGGTGCCGCCATATGGCGCCGCCGGCCTCGGCGGGCAAGCCCGCCGGCACGGATCCTCCGCAGGAAGGTTCAGGCGCCGCTCTTCTTGCGCCTGCGGCCGTTGCCCGAGCCGCCGCCGGACGCCCCGCCGCCGCCCGACTTGCCGCCGCCGGACTTGCCCCGTCCGCGGCCGCCGCCGCCGCCGCCCGCCGCCGCAGCGCCGCCTTCGCCGCCGCCGCTTTCACCGCCTGCGCCCGCGGCCGGGCCGCGGCGCCGGCCGAGGCCGATCGAATGGGCGAGCGTGCGCCTTTGCTCGGAATAATTGGGCGCGACCATCGGGTAATCGCGCGGCAGACCGTAATCGCTGCGATACTGGTCCGGAGTCATGTTGTGCGCGTTCATCAGGTGGCGCTTCAGCATCTTGTGCTTGCCGCCGCATTCCATGCAGATGAGGAAGTCCGGCTTGACCGAAGCGCGCACCGAAACGACAGGCGTCTTCTCCTGGCGTGCCGGCTCGGCGTCACCCTGCGTGAGGCCGCTCAGCGCCTCGTAGACGCGCTGGACCAGGGCCGCCATGTCTCCGACGGCCACCGTATTGTTCGCCGCATGGGCGGCCACGATGTCCGCCGTCAATTCGACCAGCTTTTCCTTTTCCATTAGTGATACTCCTCTGCGCCGCACACTCCTAGCGCGCGAACGCCAAATATGCGAGTCTTGCAGTTGTTAGAAGAAGAATCTTCGAACGGCGGAGATTAACCCAAAATAACACATGCTTGGGTGCGACGGCGAGAGTCTTCGCTTCGCTGGCGGCCTCGTGCGGCGCCATCTTGCAGAAGATCGGGCGACCGCAAGCAGCGTCCCGGGTCACTGCGCCGCAGAACTTGACGTAACCGAATGGATACGCGTAACAGGTAACCATGCAGTTACCGTTACGCTCCGACCGGATCTTTCGCGCCCTCGCGGATCCGACCCGGCGGGATATCCTGGACGCCCTCGTGGAACGGCCGCTGCCAGTTCACGAAATCGCCGCGCGATTCGAGATCAGCCGCCCGGCAGTATCCAAGCATCTGCGGGTGCTCGGCTCCGCCGGCCTCGTGCACGCGATGCGGTCCGGGAAGGAAAACATCTACGAGCTCGATCAGCGACCGCTTCAGGAGGTGCTCGACTGGCTGGGCCGCTTCTGGGCGGGAAGGCTCAATTCCCTCAAAAGTCTCGCGGAAAGGAAGGACTGATGTTGGACGATGTCTCCGATTCGATCGAGATCGATGCGGGGCGCGAGCGCGTCTGGGAGGTCCTCACGACCGCGAGCCTCGTGGAGGAATGGCTGGGGTGCATCGGATTCAAGCCCGAGATCGGCACGACGTTCTACATGCAGCCCGATCCCGGAAAGCGCGCGAACCGGGATATCGAGGGCGCGACGCATTGCGAGCTGGAGGAGTTGGACGAACCGTTCGGCATGCGCTTCTCCTGGTTCATGCCGGGGACGCCCAAGACCCATGTCACGATCGGTCTCGATGAAACGGCGCCTGGCCGTACCCGCGTCGCCCTCCGGCACACGGGCTGGGACCGGTTCGATCCGGACGACATTCGCGGCGTCCGCGACATGCTTGCCGGCGGGTGGCGCTCCTATGTCCTCCCCAGCCTCAAGCGCGTCGCGGAACGCCGATAGGATTCGAGGGAGGGAGACATGCTTGCAACCGCCATTGCCGCGATCGCCGCCCAGTGCAGCCACCTTTCGCCGGGCGCCGTCCGCATCGAGCGGAAGCGGGCAAGTCTCGTCAGCGTCCAGGAGTTTCGCAGAGACTTCGATCGCCATGTCGAGGCTCTGGGAAACGTTCGCCGGACCTTCGCGCGTTCCGGGGCCCACGAGCCCGTCGTCATCGGAATCTATCCGGACGACCCCGACGCCGTGGGCATGGACAATGTGCGCCGGCAGCTCGCTGCACGACTGGACGAACAGCGCGCGACGCACCTTTCAGCGTCTAGAGCGGACCTCCTTTGCGACCTGGCATCGACGCGCGGCTGCTCCTTCTCGGGCATACGAAGCTCCAGAACACCGTCCGATGCCTGGCGTCGAGGGGGCACGATGCTCTCGGGCTAGCGGAGGCACCGGAACTCTGAAGGTCCGCAATGGGTCGAAAGCAGACGTCCTGTGCTGGGTTCTGGACTGCGCTCGGGGGCAGCGGTAGCGTCGTGCACAATGAGTATGAAGTTTTCAAAGCGCTATTTCATGGCGGGTTCGCTCCTTATTGCGCCGTTGGGCGCCTGTGCACACACCGACCCGAGGGCTTGCGCTGGTTCTGCTGCTGACGCGCAAGCGGTTTCCGGAACGATCAGGTCTTATTTCGCGGCTCTGGCTGCGGACGACGAAGTGGCTGCCGCGCGGTTGACGAGCTCAAACTTCTATTCCTTCGACGTCGGCAGACGCTACACCGGGCCTGAGCTCTCGAGGGTGGTGAGGCAACTCCACGAACGCGGCAGGGTCCTGCAGTGGAACATCGGACCCGTCGATACGCGCTTCGACTGCAACACCGCGTGGGCGACGTGGGAGAACGTAGGCGCTGCAGGGGAGGCTGGAAGTCTCCAGCCGGTTACCTGGCTCGAGTCAGCGGTGCTGCGACGCTATCAGGGCCGCTGGTTGCTCGAGTTCTTTCACTCCACCCGGGCCCGGTAACGACACGCCACACGCGGCGCCTTGCACGCCAGCCAATGTCCGCAATGGGTCGAAGGCGGACATTCGAGACGCAGACGCGCGAGCACCGTGGGACAAAGCGTGAGAGCGGCGGCTTTCGCGGGAGTTTGCTTAGTCGGTTCAAGGGGTTGATTGGGATAATTCTAGGCATTTTCGGACATCGTCGAATGTCGGCGCATGTGGGAATGGTGGACAGGGCTGGATTCGAACCAGCGTACGGGAATCCCGGGCAGATTTACAGTCTGCTGCCTTTAACCACTCGGCCACCTGTCCGTGGGAGCGCCTAGATAGGAAGGCGGCCCCAATGGCGAAAGGCCAAGCGGCTGTCAACGCGGCACCGGCGGCCCCCAGAGCCCTGCCATCGCCTCGGCGAAGCCGTGCCAGGCGGCGCTGCCCATCACCGGGAACATGACGACCTGCGAAAGCAGCATAAGAAGGCCGCCCCAGATCCAGACGCGGTGGATCCGGCCGCGCGTCCGCCAGTCGTAGAGGATGCCGGCGAGGGTGATCAGGTTAGGCAGGAAGACGAAGGTGAAGGGCGCGCCCGCCTGGATGACGGAGAGCGGAATGCGCGCGATCGCGGCCCCGATCAGCCCGACATTGGCGAGCAGGATCAGCCTTTTGTGCGTCTCCGCCCGGTTGCGCCACAGCATCGCCAGCCCGACCGCGACGGCGAAGCTGTTGATGGCGAAGAAGGGCACCGCGTAGAAGACGAACGGATCCCCGAGGCCGCGGAATCCGACATGCATGGCCGCGACCGCAGCGGCGTTGCCGAGCGCCACCATCGCCGCGGCGACGCCAGCTCCCAGATAGCCCAGCCGCCGGTGGAGCCGGAGGTTGCGCGAGGCGATGAGCGCAGGCTGGATGACCATCAGCGCCATCCAGGCTGTGAAGGCGAGGCCGTGGGCGATGAGCAGCCCGGTCATCTCGGGCGTCGTGGGCGGAGCTTCCATCCACCGCGCGAGATAGAAGGTCTGGGCGAAGCCCCAGAAGGTGGTGCCGGCGATCGCCGCACCCATGGCCGTGTAGAAGATCCGGTCGCTGCTGCGGACGCCGGTCGACGGACGCGCGATCGTCGCCATGGTCTCCTCCCTCTTCCCCGGCGGGAAAGCTATCACGGCGGCGGCGGCTTGCAAGCCGCCGCCGCCGCCGCCATGGACGCGGCCATGCGCCGCAAAGCCCGTCAAGCAGCGAAGCCGGAGAACCGCCCCCGCTTCTGGGGCCGTCACGCGGTTGCCGCGGCGCTCGCCAACCCGGAGCGCAAGGTGGTCCGCATCTGGGCGACGCGCGAAGCGGCGGCGGCATTCGACATTCCGGCCGACGTCCCCGTCACCTTCGCGGATGCGGCGGACCTCGCCCGCCACGTTCCGCGCGACGCCCCCCACCAGGGCATCGTCGCGGAAGTGGAGCGGCTCGAAGATCTGCACCTCGCCGATCTCCTCGACCGGGCGGAGGACGGCCGTCCGCTGCTGGTCCTCGATCATGTCACCGATCCGCACAATGTCGGCGCGATCCTGCGCTCGGCCGCGGCGTTCGACGCGCTCGGCATCGTCACCCAGGACCGGCACGCGCCACCGGAATCGGGCGCGCTGGCCAAGGCGGCGAGCGGCGCGCTCGAGACGGTGCCCTGGGTGCGCGTCGTCAACCTCGCCCGCGCGCTCGACGAGATCGCTTCGGCCGGCTTCTGGCGGATCGGCCTGGTCGGCGAGGCGGAGGCGACGCTCGCCGACGCGCTCGGCCCGCCGCGGGTCGCCCTGGTGCTCGGCGCCGAGGGGGAAGGCATGCGCCACAATGTCGAAGCGCATTGCGACGCCCTCGCCCGCCTCCCGATCGGCGACAGGATGGAGAGCCTCAACGTCTCCAACGCCGCCGCCATCGCGCTCTACGCGGTGCGCGCTTAGGGACCCTCAGTCTTCAGGAGCGATCCGGACCCGGAGGCCGTCCAGCTCGGGCCCGAACAGGATCTGGCAGGAGAGACGGCTGTTTTCCGCGCGGTGGTCCGAGGTGTCGAGCAGCTCGTCTTCCTCGTCCTTGATCGGCTTCAGCCGATCCAGCCATTCGGGATCGACATGAACGTGGCAGGTTGCGCAGGAGCAGCAGCCGCCGCACAGAGCGAGCAGCTCGTCGAAGCCGCTGTCGCGGATGTTCTCCATCACGCTCCAGCCCGTGCGCGCCTCGACGACATGCTCGGTGCCATTGCGGGTGACGACGATCAGCTGTGGCATCGGGCTCCTGGGCGCCGCGAAAAGGGGATGCGGGCGCGGCGGTCTATGCTAGTCGCCCCGGGGAGTTTCAAGCGGGAGCCGGTTTTGGGAATAGACGCCGAGAGGTTGCGCGCCTCGCTCGACGCGCTGGCGGCGATCGAACCGGCCTTCGCTGCCGCCCTCGCCCGCGCCGGCTATCCGGAGCCCCGGATCAGCGACCGCGGCTTCGTCACTTTGCTGCGGGCGATCGTCGGCCAGCAGGTGTCGATCAAGGCGGCGGCCTCGATCTGGGCGAAGCTCGACGCCGCCACCGGGGGCGCGGCCGACCCCGCCAACGTGGCGCGGACCAGCGTGGAGGCGCTGCGCGGCGCCGGTCTCTCCGGACAGAAGGCGGCTTATGCCCGGAGCCTCGCCGACGAGGTGCTGTCCGGCCGCCTCGACTTCGATCGGCTCCCCGAGGACGATGAGGAAGCGATCGCCCACTTGGTCCGGGTGAAGGGAATCGGCCGCTGGACCGCCGAAATCTATCTCCTGTTCGCCGAGGGTCGCGGCGACATCTGGCCGGCCGGCGACCTCGCCGTCCAGATCGAGATCGGCCGTGTGCTCGGCCTCGACGAGCGACCCAGCGAGAAGGCGATCCGCGCCCTCGCCGAGCCGTGGCGCCCGCATCGGGGCGCGGCGGCGGTGTTCGCCTGGCACCACCGCCGGGCCGTGCCGATCTGAGGCATTGCCACTTATGCGCCGCCCGATCATTGATGCCTCACCGACACTTTGGAGACGACCCCATGATCCGTCATTCGCTCGGCGCCGCCCTCGCCGCTTCCGCGCTGCTCGCGCTGCCGGCGGGCGGCGCCTCGGCGCAGAACTCGACCGACCCTGCGACCACGGCGACGCCCCCGGTTACCGGGGCGGACCGCCCGGCGACGGGCACGACCACTCCGGCTCCGACGAGCGAGCCCGCGACGAGCGAACCGGCGACCCCGCGAGCGACGACGCCCGAGGTGGTGACCGTACCGGTGCCGGTGCAGCAGGCGCCGCTCCCGCAGATCGAGCTCCAGGACCAGCCTTACCCCAACGGCTTCGCCGACCCGAACGCGCCCTTCGGCAACGACATGTCGGTCCAGGTCCGAGAGCAGGATGGCGGCTTCGACTGGGGCCTGCTCGGCCTGCTCGGCCTGCTCGGCCTGTTCGGCCTCAGACGGCCGCGCGACGGCTATCGCCACGTCGTCCAGCAGGAGCGCTACGAGGATGGCCGCCCGCCGCGCGTCTGACCGATCGGCGTCCCCGCAGCCTCGCGGTAGCAAAGCTGCAACCATTGTAGGGGCATAAGCCGCCGACGACGATCCGCGTCGGGGGAAGGCGATGCACGAATTGCGGACCAGGGTGGCGGGCGGCGGGCAAGGGTCCCTGCTCGCGAGGCGTGAGCCCAAGCGGCGCCGGGACGGCGACGAGCCGAGCCTGGCCGGCTTCGCGATCCCGCGGGTCGAGGCGCGCACGTCGAACCAGCGCCGCGAGGACCGGCACCTCAACGTCGTCGAGCGCGCCGAGCTGAGCTTCCGCCGGCGCAAGCTCGAAGTCGGCGTCGTCAACGTCTCCAATCACGGCGCGATGATCGAAAGCGACATCGATCCGCGCATCGGTGAACGCCTGCAGATCCGCTTCGACGGATGCAACCGGACCGATTGCGCGGTGCGTTGGATCCGCGAAGGCCGGATCGGCCTCGAATTCTCGCAGGAAACCGAGATCATCGCTTCGGCCAAGATCCGCGAGCTGGTCGTCAGCGGCCGCCGGGAAGGCGAGCAGCGGCCGCAGCCGCCTGCACCCGTCGGGCAGCAGCCGGAGGCGGCCGCTCAGATCGTAGGCTCAACGGGGTCATCGCAGGCCGGAGAACGGCAGGCGCCGCGCGAGCCGCGCCAAAGCCTGCTCTGGAAGGCCGTGCTCCACTGGGACCATGGCAGCCTCCTCGTCCGCGTCCGCAATATCTCCGCGGAAGGCGCGATGCTCGAGGCGCGGGAGGAGCTGCCGGTCGAGACCGGCGTGGTGGTCGACGTCGGCGAAGGCGGCACGGTCTGCGGGACGGTCCGCTGGTCGCGCAGCGGCCAGGTCGGCGTGCGATTCGACCACCGTTTCGACCTGCGTCGCCTGGCACGCCCCGAGCGCCCGTTCGAGCACAGCCCCGAGATGCTGAAGCCGCGGTACCTCCAGAGCGAGCTCGATCCGAACTCCCCCTGGGCGGCAGCGTGGGACACTTTCACTCCCGACGATGCGGAAGCGGACCTCGACCCCGAGGCCGACGCCGCCTGACGCGCGCTAGCGCGCGTCGACCATGACGATCTCGGCCTCGTCGACCGCCCGGATCGTCACCCGCTCCTCGCCGGTGATCGCAACGCCGTCGCGCGGCTCGGCGCGCACGCCGTTGACCTCGATCGCACCCCCAACCGCCACCAGATAGACGTGCCGCGACGGGTCGAGCTGAAGCTCGGCCGTCTCGCCGGCGTTCAGCGTCGCGCCCTGCACCCGGGCCGCGGCATGGATGCGGAGCGCGTCGGCGTCGTCGGCGAAGCCGCTCGCCAGGGTGACGAAGCTCCCTGCCCGCGCGCCCTTGGGAAACTGCTTGGCGCCCCAGCCGGGCTCGGCGCCCGGCCGGTCGGTCTGGATCCAGATCTGGAACAGGGTCGTCGCCTCGTCCTCGAGATTATATTCGGCGTGGCGGACGCCCGTCCCGGCGGACATGACCTGGACGTCTCCGGCGGCGGTGCGGCCCTTGTTGCCCATCGAATCCTGATGGGTGATCGCGCCTTGGCGGACATAAGTGACGATTTCCATGTCGCGGTGCGGGTGCGGCGGAAAGCCTGAGCGGGCGGCGATCTCGTCGTCGTTCCAGACGCGGATCGCGCCCCAGCCCATCCGCGCAGGCTCGTGATAGTCGGCGAACGAGAAATGGTGGCGCGCGTTGAGCCAGCCGTGATCGGCGTGGCCGAGCGTGGAAAAGGGGCGGATGTCGATCATGATGTCACCTGTCTGAAGCCTTCTCCCGATGGGGAAGCATTCGGGTGGAGTTCAAGCCGCCAGCGGCTCCGTCGTGAGCCTGGCGAGATGGCCGTTCTTGGCCGCGATGAAGCGCAGCAGGCGCTCCGCATAGTCGGCAGGCGCCGCGCCCCGCACGCTGGGCCGCGCTGCCAGCGCCTCGCGCCAGGCGCGAAGCTT
Source organism: Allosphingosinicella sp. (assembly GCA_035628635.1). GTDB lineage: Bacteria > Pseudomonadota > Alphaproteobacteria > Sphingomonadales > Sphingomonadaceae > Allosphingosinicella. The sequence goes on along the minus strand of DASPJJ010000006.1, from coordinate 197,498 downwards.
GGGCCGGCCGTCGAAGAGCCCGTGATCGGCCAGGGCGTCGAACGCGTCGAAGTAACGCAGGACGGGAGCGAAGGCCGCGTCGACGAGGGTGAAGTGCTCGCCGGCGAAGAACGGCCCGTCCCCGAGCAGCGCCTCGAGCCGCGCGAACTTGGCGTCGATGGCGCCGAGCCTCGTATGGAAAGTCGCTTCGTCCCCTCCGTAGAAACCGACGAAGTCGGCGAGCGTCGCCGAGGCGAACTCGATCCAGGCGCGGTGCCGCGCCCGCTCGAGCGGGTCGGCCGGGTGGAGCGGCGGAGCGATGGTCTCGTCGAGATATTCGGCGATCACCAGGCTCTCGAACAGGACTTCCTCGCGGCCGTCGTCGAGCGTCACCACCAGCAAAGGCACCTTGCCGAGCGGCGAGAGGGCCAGGAACCAGTCGGGCTTGTTCGCGAGATCGATGTCGATGCGCTCGAACGGCACGCCTTTCTCCGCAAGCGCGATCGCGGCGCGCTGCACATAGGGGCAGAGCGGGAAGCTGATCAGCTTGAAACGGGTCATGGTCCGGTCCTTGGTTGAAGACGCTGCCCGAGCGCGCGAGGGGGCGTTGCGCGCCCGGGCATCAGCGGAGCGGTCATGCCGGCTCTGCCTGGAGAAGCCCCTCGGCGCGAAGCGTCTCTCGGACCGCGGGCCGGTCGGCGACGCGCTGGAGATAGGCGGCGAGGCCCGGCCAGCGGCCGATGTCGATGGAATGGACGCGGGTCCAGCCCAGCACCGCGAACGCATAGGCGTCGAGGATCGAGAAACGGTCGCCGAGGATGTAGGGACCTTCGCCGATCCGCTCCTGGAGATAGTCGAACTTCTTGCCGAGCGCCTCGCGCGTCGCCTCCTTGAAAGCGTCGGGAGTCGCCGGATTCCACAGCGGTCCGAAGCCCTTGTGCAGTTCGGTCGCGATGAAGTTCAGCCATTCCAGCAGCCGGTAGCGCTCGATGCCCTCCGCCGGAAGCGCCAGCTCGGACCCGGGCGCCAAATCGGCGAGATATTGCAGGATCACGGCATTCTCGGTGAGCACGCTGCCGTCGTCGAGCCTGAGCGCCGGGACGGAACCCTTCGGATTGACGGCGTAGAGATCCTCGCCGTCCGCCGTGCGCTTGCTGGGAAACTCGACCTTGGCCAGCTCGATCGGCAGCTTCGCCTCGCGGGCGACGATGTGCGGAGCCTGCGAGCAGGCGGCGGGTGCGTAATAGAGCTTCATGTCGGGTCTCCTTGTCGAGGCCGAGATAAGCGGGTAGCTTCGTTGCCGCTAGGGCCTCTCCCCGCACCACGGTGTTGCACGATATGGAACGCTCTTCGGTCGACCTGCTCGATGTTCTCGCCTTCGTCCGCGTCCTCGAGACCGGTGCGTTCGCCCGCGCGGCGGAGCGCATGGGAATGTCCAAGTCAATCGTCAGCCGACGCGTCGCGCGGCTCGAGCGCCAGCTCGGCGCCAAGCTGCTCACCCGCAGCGCCAGCGGCGCCGCGCCGACCGACATCGGCGAGGCCTATCATGCGCGGGCCGCCAACGTCCTCGCCGAGCTCGAGGCGGCGCGCGAGGTGGTCGCCGACGCCGTCACGCAGATCGCGGGGCCGATACGCTTCGCGGGCCCGCTCTCGTTCGGCGTCCAGCATCTCGCCCCCGCCCTCGCCGAGTTCGCCGCCATGCATCCCAAGGTCGAGCTCGACATCTCGTTCGACGACAAGACGGTCGATCTGATCGGGGGCGGCTACGACCTCGCCGTGCGGCTCGGCAATCTCGAGGATTCCTCGCTGATCGCGCGCAGGATCGCGCCGATGCGCCGCATCCTGCTCGCCAGCCCGTCCTATCTCGATGCGCGCGGCCGGCCGGACCATCCGCGCGACCTCAATCGGCACGACCATCTCGTCTACGCCAATGCCGGGCGTGCCGAGCAATGGCGTTTCCGGACGGGCAAGGGATGGGAGCATGTCCGCCTCCGCCCCCGGCTCAGGACGGACAATGGCGACATGTTGCGCGCCGCCGCGGAGGCCGGGCTCGGCATCTGCATCCTGCCGAGCTTCATCGCGGCGTCGGCGATCGAGAGCGGCGCCGGCGAGGTGGTCCTGCGCGATTTCCCGCTCGAGGAAGGCGGCCTGCACCTCGTCATGCCGCCTGGCCGCGCCGCGACGGCCCGCGTCCGGGCGCTCGTCGACTTCCTCGCCGCCCGCTTCGGACCCGAACCCGACTGGGACCCATGCTGGATGAAGGACGGGCGCTGAGCGCGCTCAGGCCCGCATCGCCTCCAGATATTCCGTTCCGAAATCGATCTTGAGCTCGACCCAGAGCAGCAGATGGTCCGACATCTGGAAGGTCCGCCACTGCTTGTAGTAGCTCTTCTTGTTCTTCGCCTTGGCGTAGGGCTCGCCGATCACCGGGGCGTAGACCGCCTCGTCCTCCTCGCGATAGACCGATTTGCAGAAATTGAAGACGCCGGCCTTGCTTGTGGTGCCGAACCGTTCGCTGCGCACCAGGAACGCGATCTGGTCGTAGAACTTGCTCTGGTCCAGGTTACTGCCGGGCAGCTTTTGCAGTTCCTCGGGCACAACGAAGCCCGCTTTGGTCAGCCCTTCGAAGGTCTTGTCCCCTCGGGCGAAGATATTGAAGTCGCCGAGCAATATCATGTTCTCCGGCGAGTTGTTGCGCGTCGCGGTGACCGCACCGTCCGGCCGCGCCGGCTGGTCCGAGGGCGCCTTCGCCTTGTCGGCCAGCAGAGCGGCGAGCTCCTCTATCTCCTTGATCCGCCGCGGATCGTCAGCCTTCGAGTCGCCGTAATAGATGTGGACGGTGCACAGGTTGAACTTGGTCCAACTCGCCCGGAAGCCGCAGAGGAAGGGCGTGCGGGCGAACTGGAGCGTCCGCTCCCGGCCCCGCACGTCGGGCAGCACGACCTCGCCGGCGAGGCCCCCGAACGTCACCTTGCGGCTGTCGTAGAGGAACGCCATGCGCTCTCCGTTGCCCGATGTGCCGTAGGTGACGTCGGTGACGATATATTTCCACCAGCCGCCGAGCATCTTCTGCACCTCGTCGAGCGCCCAGAGGTCCTCGCGCACCTCCTGCACGGCGACGAGGTCGAAATGGCTGATGATCTCGGCGATGTAATGAAGCGGTTCGGCGTCGCGGGCGCCGTATTTGGTCGAATCGAATTCGCGGATGTTCCAAGTGGCTAGCAGCAGCGTGTCGGAGATCGTCCGCTGGGGGACTTCATCCGCCAACTGAGTACGCAGCCTGAGCAATCCTTCGGCGGTGCGACGGCGGACGTCGTCGGGCGCTTTTCTGATCGAATAATAAAACGGCATCTAGCGTCTCCCGGTGAGTCGCACGGTCGGGAAAGGAGCGCACACAAGCCGCTCGCGGGCAAGGATCGATCCAAATTTGCCGATGCTGGACGCCGCCGACCGGTGCGCTAAGAAGTCCCGATCTTTTGGCCGCCAGGGACCGACTTTTGTGAAGCACCTTTCGCTCCTCGCCCTCCTCCTCGCTACCGCCTGCACGGCGAGCCAGCATAGTGGCGCCCCGCCGATGGCGGCTCAACCGACCGCCGCCGTCGAGGACGCGCGCCTCAACGCTTTCCTCGATGCCGCCTTCGAGGAGCAGATCGCGGACAACCCGCAGACGCTGACCAGCCTCGGGTCGAAGCGCCTCTATCACCGGCTGAACGACTATACGGACGCCTATCGACAGCAGCAGCTCGCGCTCGCCGAGGCGCAGCTGCAGCGGCTCCACGCCGAATTCGACGCCGAACGGCTCGGACCGGCCGCGCGGATCAGCTACCGGATGTTCGAGGAGCAGGTCGAGGATGCGCGGCGCGCCTTCACCTGGCGGTGGCATGCCTTTCCGGCGACCAACAACGGCAGCCCGATGGGCTCCATCCCCGTCTTCCTGATCAACAACCACCGCATCGACACGGTCGAAGACGCCGAGGCCTATGTGTCGCGGCTGCGCGAGGTCGAGCGGGTGATGACCGAAATCTCGGCCAACATGCGCCGGCAGGCCGAGCTCGGCATCGTCCCGCCCCGGTTCAACTTCGCGCCGGTCCGCGCCGACGCCCGCCGTATCCTCGCAGGGGCGCCGTTCGGCAGCGGCGAGGACAGCGCCGTCTTGGCCGACTTCCGGACCAAGGTCGGCCGCCTCCAGGCGCCTGACGACGTCAAGGCGCGTCTCGTCGCCGAGGCGCGCGAGGCGCTCACCGGCCCGTTCCGCCGCGGCTACGACCTGATGCTGCGCACGCTCGACGAAATCGAGCCGCGCGCGCGCGGCAACGACGGCGCCTGGAGCCTGCCGAACGGCACCGAATATTACGCGCAGCGCGTGCGCCAATCGACCACCACCGATCTCACGCCCGAGCAGGTCCACCAGATCGGCCTGCGGCAGGTGGAGCGCATCCACGGGGAGATGGATCGGATCAGGGAGCGAGTCGGCTTCCGCGGCACGCTGCGCCAGTTCTTCGCCCACATCACCGGCGGACAGCAGTTCAAATATCCGAACACCGAAGCGGGGCGGCAGCAATATCTGGCCGACGCCCGCCGCTTCATCGCCCAGGTGATGGAAGCGGCACCGCGGTTCTTCCGGCGGCTGCCGCGCGCCCCGCTCGAAGTCCGCGCGGTCGAAGCCTGGCGCCAGGAGACCGCCGCCGTCGCCTTCTACAACCGGCCCTCGGCGGACGGTGCGCGGCCCGGCATCTACTATGTCAACCTCGCCGACATGAACCAGGTGCTTCGTCCCCAGACCGAGGCGATCTCCTACCATGAGGGCGCGCCCGGCCATCACTTCCAGATCGCGCTCGCCCAGGAGCTCCCCGACGTTCCCAAGTTCCGGCGGTTCGGCGGCTACGGCGCCTATACGGAAGGCTGGGGCCTCTATGCCGAGCAGCTCGGCCAGGAGATGGGCTTCTATCAGGATCCCTATTCGCTGTTCGGGATGCATTCGACGGCCCTCTGGCGGGCGATCCGGCTGGTCGTCGATACGGGTATCCATTCGCAGCGCTGGACCCGCGAGCGTGCTATCCAGTATTTCCGCGACAACGGCCTCCTGTCGGAGCGCGACGCGACTCGTGAGGTCGAGCGCTATTTCAACAATCCCGGTCAGGCGACGAGCTACATGATCGGCCAGCTGAAGATCCTCGAACTGCGCGACCGGGCGCGGCAGGCTCTCGGCAGCCGCTTCGACATCCGCGATTTCCACGCCGTCGTGCTGGAGAGCGGCGCGCTGCCGCTAGACATCCTCGAGGAGCAAATCGACGCCTGGATCGCCCGCACGAGAAGGAGCTGAACGAGGATGGCGGACACGCCCCCCGATCGCCTGTCGATCAACCCCAGGAGCCCGCATTTCGACGGCGACGCGCTGCGCCGCGGCGTCGGCATCCGCTTCAAGGGCCGCGAACGGACCGATGTCGAGGAATATTCGATGTCGGAAGGCTGGATCCGAGTCGCGGCAGGCAAGGCGCTCGACCGGCACGGCCAACCGGTGACCATCAAACTCTCCGGGCCGGTCGAGGCGTGGTTTTACGATCAGGCGGAGGCAACGGGCGACGCGGAACAGACGCCCGCCGCGGACGAATAAAGGGACAGATTTTCTCCCCAGACTGCGGCCTCCGGTCCGAATGAATTTGGACGCAGGCGCGCTTTCATTTATCCTCCCCTTGATGGGGGAGAGTCGCATGGCGAAACGACTTCCGATGACCGGGTGGTTCAACCCGGGTCTGCTTGTCCAGGCGGGGATCAGGGAAGCGGTTTCGACCGTCTTCGGGCGCTATGCGGACCGGCGCGAATCGATCGCGGCGTCGAATGCGATCGCGGCGATGCCCGCCGACGAGATGCTCCACTATCGCGACCACAAAGGCGACTTCTGGTTCGACTATCTCGCCGACACCGGCGACGGCTGGAATCCGACTTATGCAATGGCCCGGCTGATCAGCGCGCCGTCGATCGAGGCTGGCGGGGAGGTGCTGACTCGCGGACGGCTGCTGCTGCTCGGCGGGGACCAAGTCTATCCGAGCGCGTCGCGCCAGGATTATGAGGAGCGTTTCCGGGCGCCGTTCGAGGAGGCCTGGAAGGTTGCGGGAGCGCCGCAAGACGGCGACGCGCCGCACCTTTATGCCCTCCCGGGCGACCATGACTGGCACGACGGTCTCAACGCCTTTTTTGGTCTCTTCTGCCGACGCCGCACGCCCGCCGCCGGCACCCTCGGCTTCGCCCGCGACGGAGCGGTGATAGCCGGCCGCGAAACTCGCCAGACGCGCAGCTATTTCGCGCTGGCGCTGCCCCATGGCTGGTGGCTCTGGGGCACCGACAGCCAGATGGAAGGTTATATCGACCAGCCGCAGATCGACTATTTCAGCCATGTCGCGGCAAAGTGGATGGAGCCGGGATCGAAGGTCATCCTGTGCGTTTCGGAGCCGGTCTGGGCGAATGCGGTTTCGGGGCGGGTCGAGGACCGATATCGCAGCTTCAACTATCTCGAGCGGCTGGCGGGCCTGGCGAAGCATCCCGAAACCGGCGATCGGATGGGGCACGAGCTGAAGCTGGTCCTGACCGGCGACAGCCACCATTATTCGCGGTTCGTCGAGGAAAACGCCTCCGGACGGCAATATATCACGTGCGGCGGGGGCGGCGCCTTTACCAGCGCAACCCACCAGCTCGGCGAGCGCACCATTCCAAGCGAATATCCGCCGCCGGGCGTCGACGGCGCGAAAGGCGAGAACAACCGGACGTTCAGGATCGCCGACGAGGGGAGATCCCGCTATCCGGAGAAGCTGACCTCCTATCTGCTGGCCCTGCGCAACGTCGCTTTCCCTATCCTCAACTGGCAGTTCACGCTGCTCTTGGCGGGCATCTTCCTCGTCCTGAACTGGATCCTGGCGTTCAATGCTGCCGCAACCGGCCGCGGCGATTTCGCCACTCTGCTGTCGCAGGGCGGCTTCGCCGATGCGCTCGAAGCTTATGGAGGGCTCACCTACGTCTCTCCGGCGGTGCCCGTCATCCTGGCGGCCCTGCTCTTCGCCTGCTGGGCGCTGGCGGACGCGCGCGACAAGGCATGGCTGCGCATCCTCCTCGGCGTCGGTCATGCGCTGGCCCACTTTGCCGCCGTGGCGGCGGCGACCGTGCTCACCGTCCGGCTGCTCGGCCATTGGTGGGACGGCGGCTGGGGCTCGGCCGCATTGCTGGTCGCGGCCGGGCTCGTCTCCGGCCTCGTCTCGGCCTTCGTGATGGGCTTCTACTTCATATTCTGCATGGTCCTGCTCCGGCGCCAGACCGGTTACGGCTTTTCCGGGCTGCGCATCCAGAGCCGCAAATCGTTTCTGCGGTTGCGCATAGCGACGGACGGGGTGCTGACCGTGCATGCCGTCGGACTGAAGAAAGTCCCCAGGGATGACGGCGAGAAGCCGAAAAACCCCTCTCTCCACCCACATCTGATCGAGCGGGTGGAGATCGGGCCCTGAACCGTCAGCCGGCGCGGGCGATCTCGGCCATCGCCCGTTCCGCAAGGGCGGCGATCGTCCGCGACGGGTTGACCCCGACGGCCTCGGGCACGATCGCACCGTCGAGCACATGGAGGCCCGGATAGCCGAACACACGGCCGAGATGGTCGACGACCCCATTTTCGGGGCCGGTTCCCATGTTGCACCCGCCGAGCGGATGGGGCGTGATCAGATATTTCAGCCTCGTCCAGGTGAAGGGCACCATCGGCGAGCCGCCCGCCGCCACCGCGAGATTGCGGTGCGTGGCGACAATCGCCTCGATCAGCTTTTGCGATTTCGCGATCTGCCAGGAGAGGGTGAGCTGATGCCGGCCGAACAGCCACCAGCGCCGGCGCAGCGAAAGCCGCCCGTCCGCCGCGTCGACGCCCTGCGCGAACCACGGCATCACATGGTCGGTCGGGCCGTGTGCGAGTGCCCTGCGCAGCACCCGCAGCAGCGCGGCGATCTTGGCGTGCGAAGCTTCGCCGTCGCGGATCCAGCTTTCCAGCACGTTCGGGAAGCCGCCGTCCTCGATCCAGTAGGATTGGCCGTCGTCGCTGCGGTCTAGAAAGTCGATCGCGCTGCTGATCGTCGGCCCGATTGACGGCTCCGGACGGCGATCGTCGTGCCAGGCGGGCGTCAGGAAATCCCCGTTGCTGCTCCAGTTGCGGCCCAGAAACGAACTGATATTGGGCAAGGTCCTGGCGACGTCGCGGCACTTCAACAGCAGCTCCGTCGAGCCGAGCGATCCGGCGGCAACGATCACCCGCTCCGCGGTCGCGCTTCCCGGCCGCCGGCTACCGCCCGAAATGTCGTCAAAGTAGACGCGATAGCCCGTTCCCTCCCGTGCGACGACGTTGACGAGGTGCAGTTCGCGAATATCGGCGCGCTTCTCCTCGGCGAGCGCGAGATAGTTGCGGTCGAGCGTGTTCTTGGCGTCCGCGTCGCAGCCGATGTCACAGTTCGCGAGATGGACGCACGTGCCCTGCTCGACCCCCTGCGCGTTGACGAAGCGGCGGCTGTGGCGGAGGTTCATGGGGTCCTCGAGCCCATAGTGAAAGCCGGGATCGAACGAGACGGCAAGTTCCAGCTTCTTGAAGCGGTCCCCGGCGCCTATGGCGTCGGCGGCCTCCTTCATCAGCTTCATCCGCTCGGTCCACTGGCCGTCGGGAACGGTCTGGACGTTCATGACCCGGCCGACCGTCGAATAATGCGGCGCAAGCGCATCCCACGTGATCTCCGGCGGCCAGCCTGCGTCGAACGTCTCGCGCGGCGGCACCGCCGAGACATTGGCGTAGATGTGCGAGCCGCCGCCGACCGCCGCGCCCTGCGCGACCGCCATGTGCCGGAAGACGCGCAGGTCGAGCCAGCCGTTGCGGGCGACGGGGTCGTTTTGGTCCCACAGCCACTTGCCCGAATGGAGCGGATAGTTGGTCTTGTCCCAGCGCCGGCCGCGCTCCAGCACCAATGTCCTCGCCCCGGACTCGGCAAGGCGGCAGGCTGAGACGGCGCCGCCGAAGCCGCTGCCGATCACGATCGCGTCGAAATCCATGGCGCACCCCCTTGCCGTGGAATCGCCCTTCTAGCACGGATCGCTCAACCAATCGCCTGCTGTCGCGTTGGCGGCGGATGAGGATCGCGACCTTCAACGTCAACGGAGTCAACGGGCGGCTGCCGCTTCTGCTCGACTGGCTAAGCGAGGCCCGGCCGGACGTCGTGTGCCTGCAGGAGCTGAAGGCGCCGCAGGAGAAGTTCCCGGAGACGGCGATCGAAAAGGCCGGATACGGCGCGATCTGGCAGGGCCAGAGCCGCTGGAACGGAGTCGCCATCCTCGCCCGCGGCTGCCGGCCGGTCGAGACCCGTCGTTCCCTCCCCGGCGATGCTTCCGACGAGCAGGCGCGCTACATCGAGGCGGCCGTGAACGGCGTCCTGATCGGCGGAATGTACGCGCCGAACGGCAATCCCGTCGGCACGGCGAAGTTCGCCTACAAGCTCGCCTGGCTGGAGCGCCTGGTCGCCCATGCGGCGGAGCTGCGCGACCTCGACTGCCCCGTCGTCCTCGCCGGCGATTATAACGTCATCCCCGAGGACCGGGACGTCTACAAGCCCGAGCGCTGGCTCGACGACGCCCTGTTCCAGCCCGAGCCGCGCGCGCTCTACCGGAAGCTCCTCGCCCAGGGCTGGACCGACGCCGTCCGCCACCTCCATCCGGACGAGACCATCTACACTTTCTGGGACTATTGGCGGAACGCCTTCGCCCGCAATGCCGGCATCCGCATCGATCACTGCCTGCTGAACGCGCAGGCGACCGCGCGACTGCGGGCCGCCGGGGTGGACAAGGACGCCCGCGCCCGCGTGGGCGCCAGCGACCATGCCCCGACCTGGATCGAGCTCAGCCGCCAAGCCGCCGCCAGGGCTCGTGCACCTCGTAGACCGGCGCCGCGGTCGGTCCGCTCCTGACCGCGGTGACCAGCTTCCGCCGCTTGAGGTGGCGGACGCCGGCCTGGACCGCCGATTTGGAAAGGCCGGTGCGCGTGGCGATGGTCTGCAGGCTCGCCCCGATCCGGTCGCGGCCCTCCCCGCGGCTCATCCGCCACAGCCACAGGTAGACGAGGAAGGCGGAGGCTGCGCGATCGTGGCCGACGAGATCGCGCATCAGCACGTCGGTGAGATAGGAATCGAGCGACCGCGTCATGGCCGCCGCTATAGTGTTTACCGGACGGCTTGTCGCGGCGCCGGCCGTCCGGCTTATCCGGGCCGGGAAAGGAGCCGCGCATGATCACCCACCTCAAGTTCGTCAGCATCGCCTGCGCCGACCAGGACCGGGCGCTCGCCTTTTGGACCGAGAAAATCGGCTTCACCTTAATGACCGACCAGCCGTTCGACGACCGGCAGCGCTGGATCGAGCTGTCGGTCGGCGACAGCGCGACCCGCTTCGTCCTGTTCACCCCGGAGGGTCAGGAGGGCCGCATCGGGACCGTGTTCAACGGCGCCCTCGCCTGCGACGACCTCGACGCGACCTACCGGCAACTGAGCGACCGCGGGGTGGAGTTCACCCAGGCGCCGAAGAAGACCCCCTGGGGCGGCTTCGCCATCTTCAAGGATCCGGACGGCAACCAGTTCGTGATCAGCCTGCGCTAGCGCAGCGGCCAGACGGCGAGAATGAGCGGCACGCCGACGAGGACCACCAGCAGCGACAAAGGCGCGCCGAGCCGCGCATAATCGCCGAATCGGTATCCGCCGGGCCCCATGACAAGCGTGTTGCACTGGTGCCCTATCGGCGTCAGGAAGTCGCAGCCCGCACCCACTGCCGTGGCCATCAAGAAGGCTTCCGGGCGGTAGCCGAGCTCGCCGGCGAAGGTCGCCGCGATCGGCGCCATCACCAGCACCGTCGCGGCATTGTTGAGAAACGGCGTCACCGCCATCGCCGCGACCATGATCAGGGCGACCGCGCCCCAGGGCGGCAAGCTGGTCGAGGCGGCCGACAGCCAGGCGCCGATCAACTCGGAGCCGCCCGTGGTGCGCAACGCGTCGGCGACCGGGATGAGGGCCCCGATCATGATCAGGATCGGCCATTGCACCGCGCGATAGGCGTCGCGCGCCGGAAGCGCCCCGGCGAGCATGGTGAGCGCCGCCGCGCCGAAGAAAGCGAGTGCCACCGGCACCCAGCCGACCGCGGTCAGGATCATCGCGCCGCCCAGGATCGCGACGGGGACCAGCCCGCGCCGGGCGTTGCCGAGCCGGAGCGTGCGCTCGGCGAGCGGCAGGCAGCCGAGATCGCGGAGCCGCTCCGGCAGCGTGTCGAGCGGCCCCTGCAGCACGATGACGTCGCCGGGGCAGAGCACGACGTCGCGAAGCCGCGCGGTGATCCGCTCGCCGCGGCGGGACACCGCGATCAGGTTGACGCCGTGCCGGTGGTGCAGCTCCACCCGTCCCGCCGCCGCGCCGGCGAGGAGCGAGCCGCGCTCGATCACCGCCTCGATCACGCCGACGTTCGACGACCCGTCTGCGCTCTCGCGATGGTGGCCCTCGAGATGGAGGCCTGCGGCGGCGATCGCCCGCTCGAGCGCCTCCGGCTCGCCCTTGAGGATGAGGACGTCGCCGGCGTCGACCACCGCATCGGGCAACGGCACCGTCCTTCGAACCTCGCCGCGGTGGATGCCGGTGACCTCGATCTCCCCGTCGGCCATCGCCCGGAGCTCCGCCACCGTCTTGCCCTCGGCGGGCGAGCCGGGAGGCACCTGCACTTCGGTCGCATAATCCTCGATGTCGAGCGCTTCGCCCAGCGTCGGCGCGGCGCGGCGACCGGTCGGCAGCAGCCGGTAGCCGAAGCGCAGGAACAGCAGCCCGGCCGCCGAGAGGCCGAGGCCGACGGGCGCATAGTCGAACATCGCGAAGGGCTCGCCGGTCATCTGCTCGCGCACCCTGCTGACGATGATGTTGGGCGAGGTGCCGACGAGGGTGATGAGCCCGCCGAGCAAGGAGCCGAACGCCATCGGCATCAGGAAGCAGGAGGGAGAGGCGTTGGACCGCTTGGCCATCTGGAAGGCGGCGGGCATCATCATCGCCAGCGCCCCGATATTCTTCACCATCGCCGAGAGGATCGTGACCGATCCGACGATGGTGATGAGCTGCGTGCCCACGCTGCGCGCGCTGCTCGTCACGCGGCCGAGGAGCGCCTCGATGACGCCGGACCGCTCGATCGCCGCCGATAGGACGAGAGCGCTGCCGACGATGATCACGATATCGTCGGAGAATCCCGAGAAGGCCTCCTCGGGCGGCACGATTCCGACGAGCACCGTCGCCAGCAGGGAGAGCACTGCGACCATGTCGTAGCGGATGCGCCCCCAGAGGAAGAGCGCCATCATCCCCGCGAGCACCGCGAAGGAGAGGATCTGGGGCGTGGTCATTCAGGCTGCGCGGGCATGGAAGTCGGGAGAACGCGGCACCGGCGCGGCGTATCCGTCGCTCGAGCTAAGTCGCCAGGAGGTCGGCATATTCCGGGTGGCGCTCGATATAGGCTCTCACGAACGAGCATTGCGGCACCACTTTCAGCCCCTGCTCGCGCGCATAGTCGAGCCCAGCTTCGGCGAGCCGGCCGCCGATCCCCCTGCCCTCGATATTCTCGGGCACGATCGTGTGAGTGAAGACGATGCTGCCGTCGCGAAGCTCGTAGGTGAGGATCGCCGTCGCGCCCTCCTCCTCCACCTCGAAGCGCCGCCGGGTCACTTCATGCCTCGCTTCCGCCACGTGCCGCGCTCCCGATTGCTTTTCCATGCTCCGCCTTTAGGAAGGCAGCGCCTTTTCATCCAGCAGGAGTTCCACATGAAGACCCTCATCATCCTCACCGCGTCTGTGCTCGCGCTGGCCGCCTGCAACGGCGGCGGCGAGGGCGGCAACAACCAGGCGAACGGCACCGAGGCCGCCAACGCGGCCGCCGGCAGCGAAGCTGGCGCGGCGGGCAACGAAGCCAAGCCTGCCGACGGCAACGCGGATGCCGGCACTTCGGCGGGCGGCGACAAGCCTGCCGAAGGCGCGGCTCCGGCCGAGGGCGAAGCAGCCGCCGAGGGCGACGGCGACAAGCCCGCCGGCAACGAGCAGTAATCGGCTCGGGGCCCTTGCTCCCGCTTCGGCGAAGCGGGGGCTGCCCTCTCCCTCTCCGCGGAGCGTTTCGATGAGCTACGAGACCATCCTGGTCGAGCCGCGCGGCGCGGTCACCCTGATCACCCTCAACCGGCCGAAGGCGCTCAACGCGCTCAACAGGCAGGTCCTGGCCGAGCTGATCGACGCCTTCGCGGCGTTCGACGCAGATCCGGAGCCGCGCTGCGCGGTCCTGACCGGCTCGGAGCGCGCCTTCGCCGCCGGCGCCGACATCAAGGAGATGTCCAGCCAGGGCTTCGCGGAGATGTATGCGTCGAACTTCTTCGCCGGGTGGGAGCGGGTGACGGCGACGCGCAAGCCCTGGATCGCCGCGGTCGCGGGCTACGCGCTCGGCGGCGGCTGCGAGGTGGCGATGATGGCCGATTTCATCATCGCCGCGGACACCGCGCAGTTCGGCCAGCCCGAGATCAAGCTCGGCGTCACGCCCGGCATGGGCGGCTCGCAGCGGCTCACCCGCGCGATCGGCAAGGCCAAGGCGATGGAGATGTGCCTCACCGGCCGCAACATGGGCGCCGAGGAGGCGGAGCGCGCCGGCCTCGTCGCCCGCGTCGTCCCGGCCGACAAACTGCTCGATGAGGCGCTGAAGACGGCCGAAACGATCGCCTCGATGGCGCCGCTCGCCGCGATCGCGACCAAGGAGATGGTGAACGCGGCGTTCGAGACCGGCCTCGCCCAAGGCATCCTGTTCGAGCGGCGGCTGTTCCACGGCCTGTTCGGCAGCGAGGACCAGAAGGAAGGCATGGCCGCCTTCGTCGACAAGCGGAAGGCGGAGTGGAAGGGGCGTTGATGATCCTCCCCGGAACGGGGAGGGGGACCATGCGCAGCATGGTGGGGGGGCCCTGAGCCCCGCTCTGCAATGGGCGCCCTCCACCGCGCCGCTTCGCGTCGCGGTCCCCCTCCCCGTCCGGGGGAGGAGCTAGGAGAAGAAATGGCACGCGTCGCATTCATCGGGCTCGGCAACATGGGCAGCGGCATGGCGGCGAACCTCGCCAAAGCCGGCCATGAGGTCCGCGCCTTCGACCTTTCCGAACCCGCGCTGGCGAGAGCCGAGCAGCATGGCTGCATCCGCTCCGCGACGGCGGGGGAAGCGGCGGCCGATGCCGAGGCCGTCGTCACGATGCTCCCCGCAGGAAAGCATGTCCGGGAAGTCTACGAGGCCAGCGTGATCGGCAGGGCGCCGACGAGCGCGATCCTGATCGACTGCTCGACCATCGACGTCGCTACGGCGCGCGAGGAGATCGGGAAAGCGGAAGCGGCGGGCTATCGGATGGTCGACGCGCCCGTCTCCGGCGGCATCGCCGCGGCCGACGCAGGCACGCTCACCTTCATGGTCGGCGGCGGGGAGGAAGCCTTCCGGTGCGCCGAGACCTTCCTCGCGCCGATGGGCAAGGCGGTCATCCACGCGGGCGGGCCGGGCTCCGGCCAGGCCGCGAAGATCTGCAACAACATGCTTCTCGCCGCCTCGATGATCGCGACCTGCGAGACGTTCGTGCTCGCCCGCAAGCTCGGCCTCGACGCGCAGGTCTTCTTCGACATCGCCTCCAAGGCGTCGGGCCAATGCTGGTCGATGACGAGCTACTGCCCCGTCCCCAGCGTCGGCCCGGCGACGCCTGCGGACCGCGGTTATGACGGCGGCTTCGCCGCGGCCCTGATGCTGAAGGACCTCAGGCTCGCCATGGAGGCGGCCCAGAGCGTCGACGCCTACACGCCGATGGGCGCCTATGCCGAGGAGCTCTACACCCGCTTCGCCGAAGGCCTCGGCGGAGCCGGCAAGGATTTCTCCGGAATTATCAAGATGATCGACGACAGCTGGGTCCCGCCGGAAGGCACGGTGGTCCAATCGCCGAGGCCCGGCTCGAAGGTTTAATTCCTCCCCGGAACGGGGAGGGGGACCGCACGAAGTGCGGTGGAGGGGCCGAGCCCGAAGGGCGAGGTCCGACCCTCCGTTGCGCTCCGGGCCCCTCCACCATGCTTCGCATGGTCCCCCTCCCCGTGCCGGGGAGGAATTACCGCAGCACGCCCTCCACCGCCTTCGCCCATCCCTCCAGCCGCCGCTCACGCATCGCCGGCTCCATATTCGGCTCGAACCGCGTCACATCCCCGCGCATCGCCGCGGCGTCTTCGAGCGAGGCGAACAGGCCGCAGCCGACGGCAGCGAGCATCGCAGCGCCGAGCGCGGTCGTCTCGACGAAGGCGGGGCGCTCCACGGGCAGATCGAGCATGTCCGCCAGGTCCTGGGCGATCCAATCGTTGGCGGACATGCCGCCGTCGATGCGCAGGCACTGCCAAGCCGCGCCGTCGGCGGCGAACGCCCGCATCAAATCGTGCGTGTGGTGCGCCATCGCTTCCAGCGCCGCGCGGACGATCTCGGCGCGGCCGGCGGAGAAGCTGAGTCCCGAGATCGCGCCCTTGGCCTGAGGCGCCCAGTGTGGGGCTCCGAGCCCTGCCAGAGCGGGCACGATGAAGACGCCGGCGCTGTCCGCGACCGAGCGAGCCAGCGCCTCCGTTTCGGCGGCCGAGGCGACGAAGCCGAGCGCATCGCGAAGCCATTTGACCAGGCTTCCCGCGACGAATACCGAGCCTTCGAGCGCGTAGCTTCGCCGGCCTTCGACCTGCCACGCGATGGTCGAGAGCAGCCGGTGGCGGCTCGCCTTCATCGCGCCGCCGCTGTTGGCGAGCACGAAGGCGCCGGTGCCGTAGGTCGCCTTGATCTCCCCCTCCTTCAGGCACGCCTGCCCGATCGCGGCCGCCTGCTGATCCCCGGCCATGCCGGCTATCGCGATCGGCGCGCCGAAATGGTCGCTCAGCGTCTCGCCGAAGCGGCCGGCGCAGTCGACGATTTCGGGCAGCGCCTTCGGCGGGACGTTGAACAGGTCGCACAGAGCGGCGTCCCAGAGGCCGGTACGGATGTCCATCAGGGCGGTGCGCGATGCATTGGTCGCGTCGGAGACGTGGAGCCCTCCGGTGAGCCTGAAGACCAGCCAGCTCTCGACCGTTCCGACGCAGAGATCGTCGCCCGCTTCCTTGAGCTGCGGCCAATGCTCGAGCGCCCAGGCGATCTTGGAGCCGCTGAAATAGGGATCCAGCAGCAGGCCGCTCCGCTCCTGCAGTGCGGCCTCCTCGCCGGCCTCCTTCAGCCGCGCGCAGAGATCGGCGGTGCGCCGGTCCTGCCACACGATCGCCGGCGCCAGCGCCCGCCCGGTCCGGCGACTCCAGAACAGGATCGTCTCGCGCTGGTTGGCAATCCCGATCGTCGCGATCCGCGGCGCACCGCCCGCCTGCTCGACCATGGCCCGAGCGCAGGCGAGGCTGGCCGACCAGATCTCCTCGGCGTCGTGCTCGACCCAGCCCGGCCGCGGATAGGATTGGGCGAGTTCCCTCGGCTCGCAGCCGAGGCATTTACCGCCCGCCTCGAACAGCATCGCCCGGGTCGAAGTCGTCCCTTCGTCGATGACGAGAATGGTTTCGGCCATGCCCCGTCATTGCGAGGAGCGCAGCGACGACGCAATCCAGAACCGGCGCCGAACTGGATTGCTTCGCTACGCTCGCAATGACGATAAGGCGCAATGGACTCCTTCGACCTCCTCGTCGTCGGCGGCGGGATCAACGGCGCCGCGGTCGCCCGCGACGCCGCCGGGCGCGGCCTAAAGGTACTGCTGGTCGAAAAGGACGACCTCGCCTCTCACACCAGCTCGGCCTCGTCGAAACTGGCCCATGGCGGCCTGCGCTATCTGGAGCGCTACGAATTCCGGCTCGTCCGCGAATCGCTCGCCGAGCGGGAGACCCTGCTCCGCAACGCGCCGCACATCGTCCGCCCGCTCCGCTTCATCCTGCCGCACGCGCCCGGCATGCGCTCATGGTGGACGGTCCGGCTCGGGCTTTTCGTCTACGACCTGTTCGCCATCCGCGGCAGCCTTCCCCGCTCGCGCCGCGTCTCCGGCCGCGATCCCGCCCGCGTGCCGCTGAAGGACGGCGCCTCGCTCCGCTTGCTGTCCTACTGGGATGCATCGGTCGACGATTCGCGGCTGGTCGCGCTGAACGCGCTCGACGCAGCCGAGCGTGGCGCCGAGATCGCGACCCGAACCGCCTTGCTCTCCGCTTCCCGCGACGGAAAGGTCTGGCGCGCCGAACTGGCCGGCGGACGGACCGTCGCGGCGAGCGCGATCCTCAATGCTTCGGGTCCCTTTGTGTCGGTGGTCGAGCAGCGCATCGGCGCGAACGCGGGAGGCGCGCCGAGGCTGGTGAGGGGCAGCCACATCGTGGTGCCGCGGCTCTGGGACGAAGACCATGCTTATATCCTTCAGCAGCCGGACGGGCGCGTCGTCTTCGCAATGCCTTTCGAGGGCGGCACGCTGATCGGTACCACCGATGCCGACGCCGCCAGCCCCGAGGACGATGCGGCCACGCCCGGGGAGATCGCCTATCTTTGCGAGGCCGCGAACCGGTGGTTCGTGCAGGGCCTTGCGCCGGCCGACGTCATCTGGAGCTATGCCGGGATTCGGGCCTTGTGGGGCGAGGGCGCAGCGGATGCCCAGTCGATCAGCCGCGACTACCATCTCGCCCTCGACCCAGGCCCGGGGGCGAAGCTCCTCTCCGTCTTCGGCGGCAAGCTCACCGGCGCCCGCGCTCTCGCCTCGGAAGCGCTCGACCGCCTCGGTGCCCGCGGTCTCAAATTCACCCGTACCACGCCGCTACCCGGCGGCGACGTGATGCCGTCCTTCCTCGCCTGGATGGAGACGCTCTCGGCCTGGATGCCTCCCGAGATCCTCGCCCGCCTCTCCCGCGCCTACGGCACCCGTCTGCGCCAGCTTCTCGGCGATGCAAGCAGCGTCGAGGACCTCGGCAGGCATTTCGGCCACGGCCTATACGAAGCCGAAGTCGCCTACCTGCGCGAAAAAGAGTTCGCCCGCACCGCCGAGGACATCCTGTGGCGCAGAACCAAGCTGGGGCTCAGGATGAGCGCGGCGGAGACAAAGGCGCTGGAACGCCACTTGGGCGACTGACGCTCAAGGGCCCTCGTGCAGCGGATCCGTCCCAGGCGGCGGAACCTCGTCCTGCTCCTCGCGGCTCTTGTCCGCTTCCGCCTCGATCGCGCTCTGGTCGCGGTGCGGAAGGTCCTCGTTCTTCGCTCGATCCATCGGTTCGCCTCCTTGCATCGTCCAACGCCCTTCCCCCCGGAACGGCTCCGCCGGATGCGGGTTGGAGCGGCATGGCACCTTCGGCCAGGATTGCGCACCAGCAGGCGGGTAAGGGCGACGGCGTGATCGGCTGGAAGCTCGACCGCGCGCAGCGGACCGAGCTTCTCCAGCAATTCGCGCCCAGATACCGCAATGTCGATGCCGATCACGTCACCCTTACCACCCGCTCCTCGCCGGACGCGCCGCTTCCCGAGGAAACGAACGGCGAGATCGTCGGCCGCGTCGACGACGGGCGCGGGCTGGAGGCGATGGTGGTGCGGATCGACGGAACCACCGACCGCCCGGACGGGAGCACCTATCACATCACCTGGTCGCTCGAGGATGGCCGCAAAGCGCATCAATCGAACGACGTCCTGCGGGAGCTCGAATGGACCGCGCTGGACCTGCCGATGCCCGTCCTGTTGCGCCCGGAGCGCTGGCCCCACGGCGGATGACGCGCCAGCTCTATCTCGATTGCGACGGCGTCCTCGCCGATTTCGACAAGGGCGCGACCGCCTTGCTCGGCATGGCGCCGCGCGCCTTCGAGAAACGCCACGGCCCGGGGCGCTTCTGGGCGAAGCTGGCGAGCGCGCCTGATTTCTATTTCTCGCTGCCTTTGCTTCCCGACGCGATGCGGCTCTATGAGGCGGTGAGGCACCTCGATCCGGTCATCCTCACCGGCCTTCCCCGCGGAAACTGGGCGGCCGAGCAGAAAGTGCGCTGGGCGGCGCAGCATTTCCCCGGAATGCGCATCATCACCACCATGGCCCGCGACAAGCGCGATCACGCAAAGGAGGGCGACGTGCTAGTCGATGACCAGTTGAAGCACCGCCGTCTCTGGGAGGAAGCCGGGGGAATTTTCGTCCATCACCAGGACGCGGACGCCACGCTCCAAGAGCTAAAGCTCTATTTCGACCTTTAGGAGGGGTGCGCCTCCACTTCGTCCTCGCCGCTCTCGTGCGGCTCGGCCTTGCCGCGCCGAAGCCCCGACAGCAAACCGGCAGCGGCCACGAGAGCGCCCGCGAGCGCGGCGACCAGCGCTAAAGCGTTGAGAGGCTTCCACTTCATCGAACAGCTCCCGGACTCCAACTTTCGACGAACGGGGCGCAACAGGATGCGTTCCGCCTGAACCTTTGGCGGCGCGGCTCGTTCTTCGCGCATCCCTTCAAGTTCAACGGAGCGTATCACCCATGATGCAGAGCAGCGAGCACGACATCAGCGTCGTCAATTCCCTGATCACCACCACCATCGACAGTGCCCGCGGCTTCGAGCGCTCCGCCGAGGACGCCGACTTGCCGCAGTTCGTCGACCTGTTCCGCAGCTTCGCCGGCGAGCGCCGCCAAGTGGTCGGCATGCTCCAGGAGCATGTCCGCAAGCTCGGCGGCGAGCCGAACGACGACGGCTCCCTGAAGGCGGACCTTCATCGCCGCTGGGTCGACCTGCGCGACGCCATTTCCAAAGGCGGTGATCAGGAGATCATCGAGGAGGTCGAGCGCGGCGAGGACTATCTCAAGGGCAAATATGACACCGCCCTCGAGGACACGCAGCTTTCCCCGGAGACCCTGTCCGTGATCCGCGAGGCCTATCAGTCGGTCCGCGCCGGCCACGACCGCGCCAGCGCCCTCAAGCACGGGATGCAGGCGACCAAGGTCTGACGTTCGACAGTAACGACAACGAGCAAGCCTCGGCGCCAATTGCGCCGGGGCTTTCTTTTAGCGCAACTAAGCCTTGGAGCGAGGTACCGCTCGGCACGCCGATATCGTGCGATTGACATGCGAACGATCGAAACTCATCAACCCGTCGATCGAATTGGAGGACGCGCTTGGTCAGGGCCCGAGCCGTGTTGGCGACGCTGGCAGCTGCGGTGTGGAGCGTGGTCGCGGTCCCGGCGGGCACCCAGACCGCCGCGCCGCAGTCCGCCGCCGCTCGGTCTTCAGATGCAGTCGACGCGATCGTTCGCTCGGGCATGGAAGCGGCGCATATCCCCGGCCTTTCGCTGACGGTGCTGCGTGGCGGCGAAATCGTCAGGCAATCGAACTACGGTTGGGCCAATCTGGAACACCGGCTCCCGGTCGACGCCCAGACCGCGTTCAATATCGGCTCGGCCAGCAAACAGATCATTGCAGCGGGCGTGATGCTACTCGTTGAGGAGGGGCGGGTCGAGCTCGACACGAGCATCTCCCGCTACATCGAGGATGTGCCGGAGCACTGGCGCCCGATCACTGTCCGGCACCTGCTCACGCACACCTCGGGCCTGGTGCGCGAGGCGCCGGGCTTTGCCCCGGAAAGCGATCAGCCGGTGATGGACGTCGTCCGGACCGCTTATCCCCTGCCGCTCCTGTTCAGCCCCGGCGAGCAGTTCGAATATAGCAATACCGGCTATTTCATCCTCGCGGAGCTGATCGCGCGCACGTCCGGCATGCCTTGGCCGCGCTTCTTCCACGAGCGTTTCTTCAGGCCGCTCGGAATGACCGCGACTCGGGCCACCAGCCGCGCCGACCTCATCCCGCGGCGGGCCCAGGGTTATGAGTGGAAGGACGGCCGGTTCGAGAATGTGACGCCCTACCTTGCGCTGCGGCCGAGCGGCGCGTTCGTTTCCACTGCGTCGGACATGGCGAAATGGGAGCGATCGCTGGTCCGCCGCACTTTGCTGTCGAGGCAGAGCCTCGCGCAGATGTGGACCAAGGCCCGCCTGAATAACGGTCAGCTCGCCCCTTACGGCTTCGGCTGGCGTCTCGAGCAAGTGGACGGTGTGTCGGAGATAGGGCACGCAGGCAGCCTGCCGGGCTTCCGGGCCTATTATGCACGCTATCCCGACCACGACCTGACGGTCATCGCCTTGATCAACGCCAACCACGGCCCGGCGGAGCCGACCGGCATTGTTCGCGCGGTTGCAAGAGAATTCATGGTCCCCGGGGTGGCGGTCGGCGGGTGAATTCCCGCTTGGGGGCTCAAGGCGGTTTTCATTTAATGCAGGTTATTGCATAATTATGCGTTATACCTCATGAGACGCCGACGATGTTCAGTGCAGCGATTCTTGGCGCCTCGGGATATGTGGGGGCGGAGCTGCTCCGCCTGCTCGATGGCCATCCCAGCCTGAGGGCGCGCCGCTTGTTCGGCGACAGTCAGGCTGGGCAACCGCTCTGCGATGTGCACCCCCATCTCGCCGCCGCCCAACCCGGCGCCATCGTTGAGAAGTTCGATCCCGAGGCTATCGAGGGCATCGACCTTGTCTTTGCGACGCTTCCGCACGGTCACAGCCAAAGGCTGGCGCCGCAAATCCTCGACCGTGGCTTGGCCTTCGTCGACTTGGGCGCCGATTTTCGGCTCGACAGCGCCGAGGATTACGCGACCTGGTACCACGAGCCGCACCAGGCGCCCGAGCTCCTCTCCAGCTTCGTCTACGGGATCCCGGAGCTCAATCGTGACCGGATCGCAAACTCCAAAGCGGTGGCGGCGGCCGGCTGCTATCCGACCGCGGCGATCCTCGCGCTGAACCCGCTGCTCGATCTGGTCGAGCCCTGCAGCATCGTCGTCGACGCCGCCTCGGGGGTGTCCGGCGCGGGCAAAGGTTTGAAAAACGAGACCCATTTCAACAGCGTCGACGAGAATTTCACCGCCTACGGCCTCCTGACCCATCGGCATACGGCGGAGATGGAGATGGCTCTGGGCGGTGGCATCCTGTTCACGCCGCACTTGGTGCCGATGAACCGCGGCATCCTTGCCACCTGCTACGCGAGGGCCAAGGGACCCTGCGACCCGCTCGCAATCCTCCGCGACGCATATGCCGCGGAGCCGTTCGTCCACGTCTCGGAGCGTCCGCCTTCGACCAAGTGGGCCTTGGGATCCAACGTCGTGCACCTCACCGCCCGGTACGACGAACGGACCGGCCGGATCCTCGCGATCGCCGCGCTCGACAATCTCGTCAAAGGCGCCGCCGGCCAGATGATCCAGTGCGCCAATCTGATGCTCGGCCTCGACGAGGCGGCCGGCCTCCCCCGCGCGGGGCTCTGGCCGTGACCGTCACCGCGGCAGAGGGGTTCGTCGCGGCCGGCTGCCATGCCGGGGTGAAGCGCCGCCGGTTCGATATGGCGATGATCGCAACCGACGACCGGCGGCCGATCGCCGCGGCGGCCGTCTTCACCCAGAACAAGTTCTTCGCGCCCCCTGTCGCGGCATCGCGCGAGCGGCTGGCCGCGAACGGCGGTCGGGCTGTCGCGGTGATCGTCAATTCCGGCAACGCGAACGCCGGGACCGGCGCCGCCGGCCGCGCCGATGCGGAGGCGATGTGCGCAGCCGCGGCCGGGGCGCTCGGCGTCGAGCCACGCGACGTGCTGGTCTGCTCGACCGGCATCATCGGCGCGCCGCTGCCGATGGACAGGATCCTCGCCGCGACCCCCAAGCTGGCGAAGAAGCTCTCGGTGGACGGTGCCAGGGACGCCGCGCGCGGCATCCTCACCACCGACCACAAGGAGAAGGAAGCTCTCGTCCGCGGCTCGACCTTCACTTTGGGGGGCATGGCCAAGGGCTGCGGAATGATCGCGCCCGACATGGCGACGATGCTCGCCTTCCTCACCACCGACGCGGACGTGTCCGCGGGCGAGATGACGGCTATCCTGCGCGACGCCGCCGACCGGACCTTCAACACCCTCAACGTCGACGGAGCGACCTCGACCAACGACACCGTCATTCTGCTCGCCTCCGGCCGTCGGGGACGCCCCGAGATGGGCGAGTTCGCCGACGCCGTGCACAAGGTCTGCGAGGACCTCACCTTCCAGATGGCGCGCGACGCCGAGGGCATGACCCGAATGGTCGCGCTCCGAGTCAGCGGCGCCGCCTCGGACACCGAGGCGCGCATCGCAGCCAAGAACATCGCCGAGAACAACCTCGTCAAATGCAGCTGGTACGGCGGCGACCCCTATTGGGGGCGGCTGCTCGCGGCGGCGGGCTCGGCGGGCATCGCGTTCGAAGCGGAGAAGACCAGCGTCTCTTACGGCGGGATCGCCGTCTCGCGCGGCGGCACCAACGCCGAGCACGACCATGACGCGGTGTCGCGGCACATGAAGGAGGAGCGGATCGAGATCGAGGTCGCCCTCGGCCTCGGCGACGGCGCCGCCCAAGTGATCGGCATCGACCTTGGCCCGGGCTACATTAAGGAAAACAGCAAAACCTCATGAACGCCGTCCAGCCCAAGTTCGGCGCCGCCGACGTCGCGGGAGTCCTCGTCCAGGCGCTACCGTACATCCAGCGCTTCGCAGGAAAGGCGGTCGTGGTGAAGCTCGGCGGCGCGGCGATCGACGCCGAGCTCGACCGCGCGCTCGCCCAGGACGTGCTCCTCCTGCGCTCGGTCGGGGTGCGCTGCGTCCTCGTCCATGGCGGCGGGCCTCAGGTCGATGCGATGATGCGGCGCGTCGGCAAGGAGCCGAAATTCCGCGATGGCCTGCGGGTCACCGATGCCGACACCCTCGACATCGTCCGCATGGTGCTGGTCGGCAAGATCAACCGCGACCTCGTCGGCACGATCAACCGCGAGACCGCCGAGGAGCCGGTGGCGGTCGGGGTCTCCGGCGAGGACGGCGGGCTGCTGACGGCGACGCCGCGCGAATCCTCGCTCGGCTATGTCGGCGACGTCAGCCACGTCCGCGCCTCGGTGCTCCACCGGCTGCTGGACGAGGGCCTCAGCCCTGTCGTCTCGACGATCGGCGCCGACGAATCGGGCCAGCCCTACAACATCAATGCCGACGAAGCGGCCCGTGCGATCGCCGTCGCGATGGCCGCCGAGAAAATCGTCTACCTCACCGCCGCCCCCGGGCTGCTCGAAAACGTGGACGACGAGGGGTCGCTGATCCCGCGGCTGACCTCGAGGGAGCTTCGCGAGCGAATCGAGCACGACAGCGTATCCGCGGGCATGATCCCCAAGCTGCGCGCCTGCGCCGACGCGGTGGACGGCGGCGTCGGCTCGGCGCACATCATCGACGGCCGGGTGCCCCATTCGCTGCTGATCGAGATCCTCACCGACGAGGGGATCGGAACGATGGTCAAGCGGGAGCGGAGTTGGTGAAGGACCTGCTCTCCGTCGCCGACCTCAGGCGCACAGACATCGAGCGGATCCTGGCGGACAGCGAGCGCGACCTCGGCGACCCGCTCGCCGGCAAGGGCGTCGCTCTGGTCTTCCAGAAGCCTAGCGCGCGCACTCGCAACTCGATGGAGATGGCAGTCGTCCAGCTAGGCGGCCATCCGGTCTACATCCAGCGGGACGAGGTCGGCCTCGGAACCCGGGAGACGGCCGAGGACGTCGCACGCACCCTTGCCTGCTATCACGCGGTGATCGCTGCCCGCGTCATGGACCATAAGGACCTCTCCGCCATGGCGGCCGCGACCGACAAGCCGGTTCTGAACCTGCTGTCCGACACGGCGCACCCCCTCCAGGCACTCGCCGACATGCTGACCGTGAAGCAGCTGCTCGGCCGGATCGAGGGCGCGCGCATCGCTTATGTCGGGGACGGCGACAACAATGTCGCACGCTCGCTCGCCGAGGCCTGCGTCCTGCTCGGCGCCGAGCTCAGCATCGCGAGCCCCGAGGGCTACGGTCTCGCCGGCGCTCCGGCGGGCGTGACGCAGACCGCCGACCCGGCCGAAGCGGTCGCCGGCGCCGACATCGTCTACACCGACGTCTGGGTCTCGATGGGTCAGGATGACGAGACCGAGACCCGCATGGCGACCCTGCGCCCCTACCAGGTTGACGAGGCCCTGATGGCGCGTGCGCCCTCAGCCCGCTTCCTCCACTGCCTCCCGGCGCGTCGCGGTGAAGAGGTCACCGACGGCGTCATCGACGGTCCGCGCAGCGCGGTGTGGCTCCAGGCGGCGAATCGCATGCACACCGCCCGCGCCGCGCTGGCGTGGATTGTGCAGCAATGACCGACGCGCGCCAGCGGCGCCAGAAGGCGATCGCGGAGCTGATCCGCGGCGAACCGCTCTCCAGCCAGGAAGAAGTGACCGCGCGGCTCGCCGGCCTCGGCTTCGCAGTCACCCAGGCCACGGTTTCGCGCGACCTCGAGCAGATCGGGGCAATCAAGGTGAAGCGCGGCGGCGCTCTCTCCTACGCTCTTCCGGACCAGCTCGCCGACAGCGACTGGGCGGCCGCGCGGCTTCGCCGCATCTTCGCAGACTGGGTGCAGTCGGTCGAAGCGGCGGGCAACCTCGTCGTACTGCGGACGCCGCCGGGCTCGGCCCATCTCGTCGGCCTCGCGCTCGACCAGGCGAAGCTCCCCGAGGTCGCCGGGACGATCTGCGGCGACGACACGTTGTTCGTCGCGCTGCGCGACGGCGTGGTCCCCGGCATGATCGAAAACCGCTTCAGGAAGCTTTCCCAGGAGTCCGGACAATGAATCCGCCCAAGAAGGTGGTGCTCGCATATTCGGGCGGCCTCGACACCTCGATCATCCTCAAATGGCTCGCCAGCGAATATGGCGCGGAGGTCGTCACCTTCACCGCCGATCTCGGCCAGGGCGAGGAGGTCGAGCCGGCGCGGCGCAAGGCGGAATTGCACGGCATCCGCCCGGAGAACATCTATATCGAGGACCTGAGGGAAGAGTTCGTCCGCGACTACGTCTTCCCGATGTTCCGCGCCAACACGGTCTACGAGGGCCAGTATCTGCTCGGCACATCGATCGCCCGCCCGCTGATCGCCAAGCGCCAGATCGAGATCGCCCGCGCGGTGGGCGCCGACGCGGTCTGTCACGGCGCGACCGGCAAGGGCAACGACCAGGTCCGCTTCGAGCTCGGCTATTACGCGCTGGAGCCCGACATCCGCGTGATCGCGCCGTGGCGCGAATGGCAGTTCGCCAGCCGCGAGCAATTGCTCGCCTTCGCCGAGCAGCATCAGATTCCGATCGCCAAGGACAAACGCGGCGAGGCGCCCTTCTCGATCGACGCCAACCTCCTCCACTCCTCCTCGGAAGGCAAGGTGCTCGAGGACCCTTCGGTCGAGGCGCCCGAATATGTCCACCAGCGCACCATTTCGCCCGAGGACGCGCCCGACCGGCCGACCGTGATCGAGATCGGCTTCGAACGCGGCGACGCGGTCTCGATCGACGGGGAAGCGCTGTCGCCGGCGGCGCTCCTCACACGCCTCAACGAACTCGGCCGCGACAACGGAATCGGCCGCCTCGACCTGGTCGAGAACCGTTTCGTCGGGATGAAGTCGCGCGGAGTCTACGAGACTCCCGGCGGCACCATCCTGCTCGCGGCCCATCGCGGCATCGAATCGATCACGCTCGACCCCGGCGCGATGCATCTCAAAGACGATATCATGCCGCGCTATGCGCAGCTCATCTACAACGGCTTCTGGTTCTCACCCGAGCGGGAAATGCTCCAGGCGCTGATCGACAAGAGCCAGGAGCACGTATCGGGCACCGTCCGCATGAAACTCTACAAGGGGAATACGACGGTGATCGGCCGCGAGAGCGCGCTCGCTCTGTACGACCAGGATCTGGTCACGTTCGAGGAGGGGTCGTCGAGCTACGACCAGCGCGACGCGGCCGGTTTCATACGGCTCAACGCGCTTCGCCTCAGGATCGCCGCGGCGCGGGCGCGGCGGCAAGCATAAGCCGGATATTTACATTGTAATACTAGTGTAAACGTCTGCTTTGCAGCGTTTTTATTTGACATTGACTTAGAAAGCGCTCTAGCTTGACCGTGCATGGCCGGCGCGGGGGCGTGCGAAGTAAGCGTATCGCGGCCGCCACAATGCGGCTGCCTGGGGAGGGCGGTTTCATGCCGATGTACGTGTACGCGACCGAGGGCGAGGCCGTCGGATTCCTGTTCGAGAGCTTCCTGTTCGATTTTGGCGGCGTGCCGCTCGGCCGCCTGTTCGGATCGCGGGTCCACAGGCTCGACGGCTCCTATGTCGGCGAGTGGTTCCACCAGATGGTGGTCGCGCGCCGCGCCGGCTCGGCACGGCCGCTGTTCGCGGCGACGCCCGCCCAACGCCCGCGGGTGCCGCCGCGACCGGAGCCGCGGCGACCGGTCGCCGAATACGGCCTCTACCCGGACGCCTTCCACCTCCTCTACGAGCCGCAGATGCTGCAAGCCGCCGAATAGGGCGGTCGGCATTTACGGGCGCGTAACCCGCGCCGTGGCATGTTCCCGCGCGTCAGGCGGGAGAGGAAGATGCTGCGCGCCGCGATGAGAGTGTTCGGATTCTGCATGTTCGCCTTCTGGGGCCTTGCCGCGATGTACGGCGGCGGCATGGAATATGCCCTCAGCAACGCGCCCGAGGGCTCCGAAGAGCGCATGCGCGACTATGCCGATTCGATGAGCGACAAGATCCCCGAGGGGACCTATCCGCCGGGCGAGACGGGCGGCGGGTACTGACTCGCGTCACGGGACCAGCTGCTTGAGCTGACGTGAAGCGTCGGCGAGATCGGCGGCTGCGAGCCGCTCGCCCTGCTCGACCAGCTTGCGACCCTGCGCATAGTCGCGGGTCGAATTGACGCAATCGAGCGCGATCACCCGTCCCCCCGCGAGATAGACGAGGGAAAAACCACCGGTCGCCGGGTCTCCGCGGGTGACGATTTCGTCATGGCCCAGCCAGAGGCCGACGCTTTGGAGGCGCAGGTCGTACTGGTTCGACCAGAACCATGGCACTGCCTCGTAGGGCCGGGGCCGGCCGATGAGGTCGCGCGCCGCGACCGCGGCCATGTCATGTGCATTCTGCACGGATTCCAGCCGGATCGCCGCGCCGCCCGCCCAGCGGCTCGCGTGGAGCGCGCAATCTCCGACGGCGGAGATGCCGCCAAGGCTCGTTCGGCAGAAAGCGTCGACGGTGACGCCGTTCCCGCCATCGGCGCCCGCGGCGAGCAGAGGCGCCGCAGCGGCGTCGATGCCGATCCCCGCAACCGCGAGGTCGCAGGCGAGCG
Organism: Allosphingosinicella sp.; assembly: GCA_035628635.1. Taxonomy (GTDB): domain Bacteria; phylum Pseudomonadota; class Alphaproteobacteria; order Sphingomonadales; family Sphingomonadaceae; genus Allosphingosinicella. The sequence continues at coordinate 169,250 of DASPJJ010000006.1, read as the reverse complement.
CCTCTCCGCTCGCCAGGGTCACCGCGCCCTTCTCGATCGCCGCGACGGTCGCGGCGAGCCGCACGTCCACGCCCTCCGCACGGTGACGCGCCTCGACGAAGCGAGACAGCGGCTCACCGGCGACGCGTGCGAGGACCCGGTCGAGCGCTTCGAGCAGGACGACCTCCTTCCCGAGCTTCCTCAAAACCGCCGCCGTCTCCAGCCCGATATAGCCTCCGCCGATCACCGCCACCCGTCGCGCCGTCCGGAGCGACTCCCGCAGCCGGTCCACGTCCGCGCGGCTCCTGATCGCATGGGCGAGCTCGGCGCCGGGACAAGCGAGCCGCTTCGGCTCCCCGCCCGCGGCCCAGATCAGGTGTCCATAGCCGACGTCCTCGCCGTCCAGGCAGCCGAGCCGCCGCGCCTCCGGATCGACCCGAACGACCTCGCGCCCGGTCAGAAGCTCGATCCCGCGCTCGCCCCAGAAGCCGGGCGGCCGCATCAGCAGGCGATCATAGTTCCTCTCCCCCGCCAGATAGTCCTTCGAGAGCGGCGGCCGCTCATAAGGCAGGTCCGGCTCGCGGCCGATCAGCGCGATGGTGCCGGCGAAGCCGAGCTGCCGGAGCTGGATCGCCGCCTGCGCGCCGCCATGGCCCGTGCCCACGATCGCGACGTCGAAATGCCTCATCCCGCGTCCCTGCCCAACCCGCCCTGTTCCGCAAAGCCGTTTCTCGCCTATAGAGGCGCTCGATGGAGAGGCCGATGCGGATCGCGTGCCTCGGCGGGGGACCGGCCGGGCTCTATTTCGCCATCTCGATGAAGCTGCGCGAGCCGGCCCACGAGATCGACCTCTACGAGCGCAACCGTGCCGACGACACGTTCGGCTGGGGCGTCGTCTTCTCCGACCAGACGGTCGAAAATCTGATGGCGAACGATCCCGTCTCGGGCGCCGTGATCCGCGACGAGTTCGCGCATTGGGACGACATCGACGTTCACGTCCACGGGCAGACGATCCGCTCGTCCGGGCACGGCTTCATCGGCATCGGCCGCAAGCGGCTGCTCAAAATCCTGCAGCATCGGGCGCGCGAACTCGGCGTCAGGCTCCATTTCGAGCAAGAGGCGAGCGCGCGGCTCGAGGATTGGGCCGGCTACGACCTGGTGATCGCCGCCGACGGGGCGAACAGCCGCATCCGCTCGGCCTATCAGGAGCATTTCGGGGTCGACATCCAGACGCGGCTCAACCGCTTCTTCTGGTTCGGCACCAACAAGGTGTTCGAAGCCTTCACCTTCGCTTTCGAGGAGACGGACGCCGGATGGGTCTGGGCCCACGCCTACCGGTTCGACAATAACCTCTCCACCTTCATCGTCGAGATGGCCCCCGAAACGTGGGAGCGGATCGGCTTCGACCGGATGGAGCAAAAAGAGGCGATCGCCGTCTGCGAGCGGATCTTCGCCGGATATCTGGGCGGCCACGCCTTGATGTCCAATGCGGCCCATCTCAAGGGGCCGGAAGCGTGGCTCCAGTTTCGTCGCATCCTGTGCGAGCGCTGGTCCCACCGGAATCTGATCCTGCTCGGCGACGCGGCGCATACCGCGCATTTCTCGATCGGATCGGGGACGAAGCTGGCGCTCGAGGATGCGATCAAGCTCGCCGAGGTGCTGAATCGTCCCGGTCTCGGCCGCGACCACGCCCTCGCCGAATATCAGGCGGAGCGGAACCTCGAAGTCCTCAAGCTGCAGAACTCGGCGCGCAACTCGACCGAATGGTTCGAGACGCTCGAGCGCTACCTCCATTTCGAGCCGATCCAGTTCGCTTATTCCCTGCTGACCCGGTCGCAGCGCGTCAGCCACGAGAATCTGCGACTGCGCGACAGGCGCTGGCTCGAAGGCGTCGAGCGCTGGTTCCAGTCGAAAGCCCGGGGCGAGGCGGTCAACGATCCCGCCCCGCCGATGTTCGCGCCCTACCGCCTCCGCGGGCTCTCGCTCGCCAATCGGGTCGTCGTCTCGCCGATGGCCATGTATTCGGCCCGGGACGGCACGCCGAACGACTTCCACCTCGTCCATTACGGAACCCGGGCGCAGGGCGGCGCCGGCCTGGTCTATACGGAGATGACCTGCGTCTCGGCCGAGGGACGGATCACCCCCGGCTGCACGGGCATGTATGCGCCGGAGCATGTCCCGGCCTGGCGGCGGATCGTCGATTTCGTCCACGCCAACAGCAAAGCCAAATTCTGCCTCCAGCTGGGTCATTCGGGACCCAAGGGAAGCACCCGCGTCGGCTGGGAGGGCTATGACGTCCCGCTGGACAGCGGCAACTGGCCGGTGATGGCGGCCTCGGACGTGCCCTGGTCGCCCCGGAACCAGGTGCCGCGGCCGATGACCCGCGCCGATATGGACGAAGTGGTCGCGCAGTTCGTCGAGGCGGTGCGGATGGGCGAGAACGCCGGCTTCGACATGGTGGAGCTTCACGCTGCCCACGGATACCTGCTCTCGAGCTTCATCACCCCGCTCACCAACAAGCGCACCGACGAATATGGCGGCAGGCTGGAGAACCGGCTCCGCTTCCCGCTCGAGCTGTTCCGCGCGATGCGCGCCGCCTGGCCTGCGGACCGGCCCATGTCGGTGCGCATCTCCGCCAACGACTGGATGGGCGAGGACGGCGTCACCCCGGCCGAGGCGGTCGAGATCGGCCGCGCCTTCGCCGAAGCGGGGGCGGACCTGATCGACGTCTCCGCCGGGCAGACCTGGGCGGACTGCGCCCCGGTCTACGGCCGCATGTTTCAGACCCCCTTCGCCGACCGGATCCGCAACGAAGGGCGGGTCGCCACCATGGCGGTCGGCAACATCTACGAGCCGGACCACGTCAACTCGATCCTCGCAGCCGGCCGCGCCGACCTCGTCGCGCTGGCGCGTCCCCACCTCGTCGACCCGATGTGGACGCTGCGCGCCGCAGCCGGCCACGATTATCGCGGCGTCCACGTCCCGCCCCAATATCTCGGCGGAATGGCGCAGCTCGCCCGCAACCTCGCCCGTGAAGCGGAGCTCAAGGCATGAGACTCGCCGGCCGCCACGCGCTCATCACGGGCGGCGGCACAGGCATCGGCGCGGCAATCGGACGTGCGCTGGCGGCCGAGGGGGCAAAGGTGACGCTGGTGGGACGGCGCCGCGAACCCTTGCAGGAAACCGCCGCGCGGATCGGGTCTGCTTTGGTCTGTCCGGGCGACGTGACAGACCGCGGGGACGTCGACCGCGCTTTCGCGCTGGCGCGGAAGACGCAGGGACCGATCGCCATCCTCGTCAACAATGCCGGGGCGGCGGCGGGCGTGCCGTTCGCCAAGGTAACCGGGCAGCTTTGGCGCGAGATGCTCGCGGTCAACCTCGACGGAATGTTTCACTGCTGCCAGGCGGCGCTTCCGGATCTGCTCGCAGCCGAGGCCGGGCGGATCGTGACCGTCGCCTCGATGGCGGGGCTCCACGGCTTCGCCTATGCGGCGCCCTATATCGCCGCGAAGCACGGCGCGGTGGGCCTCACTCGCGCGCTCGCGGCCGAATTTGCCGGGACGAAGCTGAGGGCCAACGCGGTCTGCCCCGGCTTCGTGGACAGCGACATGACGGTGCAAGCGATCGCGAACATCCGGGACAAGACGGGCCGGTCCGAGGAGGAGGCCCGGGCCGAGCTGGCGCGGCTCAACCCATCCGGCCGACTGATCTCGCCGGAGGAAGTCGCCGCGACTGCCCTTGACCTCATCCTCTCCGAACGGAACGGTGAGGCGGTGGAGATCGCATGAATCCTGAGAGCTACGCGCCCGAACACTTCCTGTGGGATTATGCGGACGGTGTCGCCATCGTGACGCTGAACCGGCCGGAGCGGAAGAATCCGCTGACCTTCGAAAGCTATGCCGAGCTTCGCGACGCCTTCCGCGCCCTGGTCTACGCGCGCGACGTAAAGGCGGTGGTGGTCGCGGGGGCCGGCGGCAATTTCAGCTCAGGCGGCGACGTCCACGAGATCATCGGGCCGCTGACCGAGATGGGGATGCCGGGCCTGCTCGACTTCACCCGGATGACCGGCGACCTCGTCAAGGCGATGCGCGCCTGCCCGCAGCCGATCGTCGCGGCGATCGACGGCGTCTGCGTCGGCGCAGGCGCGATCGTCGCCATGGCGTCGGACCTGCGCCTCGCCACGCCCGAGGCCAGGACCGCCTTCCTGTTCACCCGCGTCGGCCTCGCCGGCTGCGACATGGGCGCCTGCGCGATCCTCCCCCGGATCGTCGGCCAGGGCCGCGCCGCCGAGCTGCTGTTCACCGGACGCGCGATGAGCGCCGAGGAGGGCGAGCGCTGGGGCTTCCACAACCGGATCGTCGCGCGCGACAGCCTCCTCGAAGAGGCGCGGGCGCTCGCCCGGTCGCTCGCCGCGGGGCCGACCTTCGCGCACGGAATCACCAAGACCCAGCTCAATCAGGAATGGAGCGTCAGCCTCGAGACCGCGATCGAGATGGAAGCGCAGGCCCAGGCGATCTGCATGGCCACAAACGATTTCCGCCGCGCCTTCGAAGCCTTTGCCGCCAAGCGGACTCCGGAGTTCAAGGGCGATTGATGGCGGACCGCGCGTTCCTCGAATGGCCGTTCTTCGACGACAGCCACCGCGCGCTTGCCGACGAGTTGGAGCGCTGGTGCGGAACCAAGCTGAGCGATGAGGAGCCCGACGACGTCGACGCCGCCTGCCGCTCGCTCGTGCGAAAGCTCGGCGAGGATGGCTGGCTGCACCATTGCGTCCCCGATGACCGGGGCCGTCTCGATGTCCGATCGCTGGCGCTGATCCGCGAAACCCTGTCGCGCCATTCGGGCCTCGCCGACTTCGCCTTCGCCATGCAGGGATTGGGCTCAGGCGCGATCTCCCTGTTCGGCAGCGGCGCGCAGAAGGCCGCCTATCTCCCCCCGGTCGCCCGCGGCGAGAAGATCGCCGCTTTCGCGCTTACGGAGCCGATCTCCGGCTCCGACGTCGCGTCGATGGAAACGACAGCTGTCGAAGACGGCGACGGCTTCGTCGTCAACGGCGCGAAGACCTACATCTCCAACGGCGGCATCGCGGACTTCTATCTGCTGTTCGCCCGCACCGGCGAGGCGCCAGGCGCGAAGGGCATTTCCGCCTTTCTCGTCGACCGCGACGCGCCCGGACTCGACGACAGCGAGCGCATCGAGGTGATCGCCCCGCATCCTCTCGCGACCCTGCGCTTCGCCGACATGCGCCTCCCGGCCTCGGCCTTGCTGGGGGAGCGCGGCCGCGGCTTCGCACAGGCTATGGCAACGCTCGACGTGTTTCGAACCACCGTCGGCGCAGCGGCGCTCGGCTTTGCTCGTCGCGCGCTCGACGAGGCGACGAAGCGGGCTCTGGACCGAAAGCTCGGCGCCGGCACGCTGGCCGACAATCCGATCACCCAGTCGAAGCTCGCCGAAATGGTGCTCGACATCGAGACCTCGGCTTTGCTCGTCTACCGCGCCGCCTGGGTTCGCGACGTTGCAGGCCGCCGCAACAGCCGCGAGGCGGCTCTCGCCAAGCTTCACGCGACCGACAGCGCGCAGAGCGTGATCGACAAGGCGGTGCAGATTTTCGGCGGGCTCGGCGTCACCCGCGGCGTGCCGGTCGAGCGCCTCTATCGCGAGATCCGGGCGCTGCGCATCTACGAAGGCGCTTCGGAAGTGCAGAAGGTCGTGATCGCGCGCGCCCATCTCGCGGAGCACCGCCCATGAAAACCCTGCTGCCTCCCGGTTGGCCGCGGCCCAGCGGCTTTTCCAACGGTATTTCCGCGAAGGGCCGAATGCTGTTCACGGCAGGAATCATCGGCTGGGACGAAAAAGGCCGGATCGTCACCAGCGATCTCCCTGGGCAGCTTCGCCAGATCCTGCTGAACACGCTCGCCATTCTCGCCGAGGACGGCGCCGGCGCGGAGCATGTGGTGCGGATGACGTGGTATGTCGTCGACATCGATGAATATCGGCTGGGCCTCGCCGAAATTGGAGCGGCTTATAAGGAGGTCATGGGCCGCAATTTCCCGGCCATGGCGGTGGTCGAGGTCGGAGCCCTCGTCGAACCGGGCGCTCGGATCGAGATCGAGACGATCGCGGTGGTGCCGGAATGGTGAGCAGCGCGCATGTCGACGGCTTCGTGCGCGACCGCCTGCCGCCGCCCGAGCTGCAGCCCGAATTCCTGTTCGATCTTCCCGAGCTGCAATATCCCGATCGCCTCAACGCCGCGGTCGAGCTGATCGACAAAGGCGACCCCGGCGCCCTCGCGGTGGTCAACGACCAGGGCAGCTGGACCTTCGGCGAGATGCGCGATCTGTCGGGCCGGATCGCACGCCTGCTGGTCGAGCAGGAAGGGCTGGTCCCGGGCAACCGCGTTTTCCTGCGCGGACCGAACACGGCGACGATGTTCGCCGCATGGCTCGGCATCCTCAAGGCCGGAGGGATCGTCGTCGCGACGATGCCGGTGCTTCGGCCGGGTGAGATTGCGACCGTCCTCGCGCGGGCCGAGGTCAGCCACGCCATCGTCGACAGCCGCTTCATCGGCGACTTCCGCCTGGGCGCGGGGCAGGCGGGCACCGTCCGCTCGCTCGTCAAATATGATGGCGATTACGGCAATGGCGAGCTCGAGACGCGGCTCCGCTCCATTGCGCCGGGCTTCGCCCCCGTCGAGACCCACCGCGACGACGTGGCGCTGATCGCCTTCACGTCAGGCACCACCGGCAGGCCCAAGGGCTGCATCCATTATCACCGCGACGTCCTCGCCTCTGCCGACAGCTTCGCCCGCCACGTCCTGAAGCCTGAGGCCGGCAGCCGCTGGGCCTGCTCGGCGCCGATCGCCTTCACGTTCGGGCTCGGCATGCTGCTGATTTTCCCGTGGCGCTTCGGCGGCGCTGCGGTGACGATCGAGCAGCCGGGGCCGAAGCCGTTGCTCGAGGCTGTGCAGAAGCATCGCGTCACGAATCTCGCGACGGCGCCCACGGCCTACAAGGCGATGCTCCCCCTCCTCGCCGAATGCGACATCTCATCCCTTTGCACCTGCGTCTCCGCCGGCGAGCACCTGCCGGCCGCCACCTGGCACGCCTGGCACGACGCGACGGGCCTCCGGATCGTCGACGGGATCGGCGCCACCGAGATGATGCACATCTTCATTTCGGCGAGCGGCGGGGACATCCGTCCCGGCGCGACCGGCAAGGCCGTCCCCGGCTATTTCGCGACAGTGCTCGACGACGAAGGACGGCCGATGGAGACCGGGACCGGGCGCCTAGCGGTCAAGGGCCCGACCGGCTGCCGCTATTTCGACGACGAGCGCCAGGCCGACTATGTGCGGGACGGCTGGAACGTCACCGGCGACACCTACCGTGCCGATGAGGAAGGCTATTTCTGGTACGTCGCCCGGTCCGACGACATGATCATTTCCTCCGGCTACAATATCGCCGCGCCCGAAGTGGAGAACGCGCTGTATTCTCACCCGGCGGTGCAGGAATGCGCGGTGATCGGCGCTCCCTGCGAGGAGCGCGGCCAGCGCGTGAAGGCGTTCGTGGTGCTGGCCCCCGGTTACGCGCCGGATGCCGGCGTCGCCGCGACTCTCCAGGACCACGTCAAGGCAGTGATCGCGCCGTACAAATATCCGCGCGACGTCGAGTTCGTCGACTCGCTTCCCAAGACCGCGACCGGCAAGCTCCAGCGCTTCGCGCTCAGGGGCTGAACCCCGCCTTCAGGTCGGATCGACCACCCCCATGCCGATCATCCGCAGCGCGGTCATCGACGGAACGAAGAAATAGGCGCCGCCGCGGGTCTGGACGAACTGCTGTAGCTCGGTGGCGATGAACGGCGGATCCTCGCCGTCGGGGTCGGCCGGTATGACGAACTTGTCGTCCGGACCGTGGTTGCCGACCAGCGGGTCGGTGTCGTTGCCCGAACTCGCGTCGAGGCCGTAGTTGATCCACTGCTGCTGCACGAACTCGTACTGCCGCTGCAGGCTTGCGCAGGTGACGAGCATGATGATGCCGTGCTCGCCGTCCTCGTTGCTCGCATGGCCGTAGGGCAAGCCGCGACGCAGGATCCGACGCCGGTTGTTGAGCGCCGATCCCATCCATACCTTCGGATCGGGGCTGCTCGCCTTCGGATCGAGCATGTCGCGCGTATTGACCCTGCGAATGTGCGCGCCCATCGGGCATTTGACGCCCGCGGGATCGGTCCGATAACCGAAATCCACGAGCGCTCTCTGCCGCCCATTGTCCTCGCGCACGACATGGGCGTTCGCCGGCGGGCAGCGTTCGTTGAACGCCACCCATTCCTCGTAGGTGGGCGCGACGTCGAGCGGTACGCCGTCGCTCCAGCGTCCGGCGACTTTCGCCAGCAGGGTCTCTCGCGCAATCTCGAAGCTTGCCAGCCGCCAGATCTGCTGGAGCTTGGCGGCGGTGCGGTCGATCCAGCCGTGAAAGGCGGCCACATCCTGATGGAGCTTGCGGTAGGCGACGAAGGTCCCGTTGCGGCTGAAGTCCAGCGGCAATGCCGCGCCCGGAATCTCCTGCGCTTCGTCCGGCCAGCCGAGCAGGAACTCGCCGGCGGCGAGCGGCCGCCAATTGCCGGCGCCGTCGGTCGCGCCGGAGCCGACCGCGCGCTGTTTCTCCTCCAGCTTGGGATATTGCCCTTCGAACACGGGATCGCTGATCGCGTCGGTATAACCGAAATGCTCCTTGCTGCAGGGCAAACCCTTCGAATCGCGCAGCGCCTCCAGATGCTGCCAGCGCGTATCCGGACCCTTGTGGCCGGCGAGCAGCTCGACCCCGCCGCCGAGCTCGTCGCACAGCGCCTCGACCTGCCGCTGCGCCTCCTCCAGCGCCGGCAGCGGCTGTCCGTCGACCAGATTCATCTGGCCGTTCAGCATGACCAGGATGTGGACGTCGTTTCCCCGCATCTTCGGGTTCCACACATCGTCCCAAGCCGAGATCGGATTTTGCGGCGTGTCGTCGCCGAGGATGTTGCAGCGGCTGGCCATGCCGTCGATGAACTCGTCGGGCAGCGCCCGGAGGGTGCGGGTCGGAATGCCGAGCCGTTTGAGGCCGAGATAGGTGAAAGCGAGGTTCCAGGTGACGTCGGGGCGCTCGACCATCAGCCGCCCCGGCGCGATGTCCTGTTTGCGCGACGGCCACCGCACCGCGGTGGTCACCCGGGTGCGCAGCCGTTCGACGAATTCGCGGCCTTTGGCGGGCTCGTGCACGCACAGCACGCCGAACCGGCCGAAGGGGAAGCCGAGCCGGCCGTAAGCGGTCAGGATGCCGCCCTGGATGTCGGCGAACTCGACGTCGACGGGATAGGGACGCTTGCTCATGGCCTGGCTCCGGGAAGCGGATCGGGAACGCAGCCGGGTCTCTGGGTCGGCCCGTCGGCATTGCCGGGCTTCACTTCCCCGATGAAGCGGCCGAAGGCGGCATAGAGGTCGTCCGGCGCCGCGCCCTGATGGTCGATCGCGAAGCGGGCGAGATGCTGCTGGACGTAGAGGCTCTTCAGCACGCCGGGAAGCTCGGCGCCGGCGCCCGGAGGCCATGGCTTGGCTCCGCGCTTGAGAATCGTCCGGTAGACCAGCCAGATGCCGAGCGCGAGGCCGAGCAGGAAGGCGCCGAGGACGAGGAAGATGCCACCCCAGTCCAGGCCGTGCGGCCAGTGCCAGGGCCGCCAGCGCAAATAGGCCGTCCCGAGCGCGAACAGCGCCGCGGGAACCAGTGCGAGCGCGGCAATCCTTTTGTTGGTCAGCGTCGGCAGGTTGGGCGTCGTCGGCCAGTAATCGTGGAAGCTCATCGTCGTCTCGACCTGCGCCTTGGCGACATAGGCCGCGAAATCGTCGGCGGACTCGACCCTGCGAAAGCCGAGGCAGTGCCGGAAAATCGCCCTCAGCTCGGGCTCCATCACCTGCCACAGTCCGCGCGCCCAGGCGTCGCGGGAGGCGTCGCTCGCGTCGGCCGCGTCGGCGTCGGCGGCGAAGATCAGCCAGGAGCGCGACAGATGATCCACCCTCTGATGCACGAGGAGGTCGACGCCCTTGATCGCCGCGACGATCGTGTCCCCCTGGACGCGCCCGTTGAAGGCGGGATCGTCGATGATAGCGAAGCGCGCGAAATGGGTTCGTCGGCAGCGCGCGAACGGGCTCGGAAGGGCCGCGGCTTCCTCGGCGCTGAAGTTTGGAAGTTCGGCGAGCACCTCGCGAAGCAGGTGGCTGTGCGAGGTGATGCTCCCGTCTGCCCGCCGGGTCGGACGCAGATCGACCGGGAACAGGCCGGTATAGAAATAGCTGCCGGTGTCGAAATTGGGCATCAGCGGGCTCCCCAGGCGCGCTGCACGAAAGGCAGCCGGTGGAGGTCGGCCGCGGCGGTGTCGTTCGAGGCGACCGGCGCCTCGCCCTGCCCGCGCAGCTCGTTCTGCACCGCGACCAGCATCTTGCGGTAGGCGGCCGCGAAAGCCGCCGGCGTCATCGAGCCGTGCTGCTCTGCGAGCGCAATGACCGCGCTCCGCAGCCGCAGCGCAGCCTTGATGTCTTTCTGCGCCGCTCCCGGCGTGGCGTTGTAATAATAATCGGTGTCGATCTGGTTCGCTCGGATGTAATTCTTGAACGGCGTGATCGGGATGGAATGCGGATATTTGACGCTGGTATACCAGAGTATGTCGAGCCCGCTCGGCAATGCGTCGGAAAACGCGTCGATATATTGGTCCCAGGTGCCGTTGAAGTTGGAGCAGAACAGCATGTAATCGTGCTGGAGCTGCTCTTTCGGCTGGCCGAAATCGGGCCATTGATCGCGGCGGATCAGCACCCAACGCGCGAAATGAATGAATTCGAGGCCGAGCAGCCCGAGTAGCGTGTCGGTGCGCGACCGAGTGAACATGAAGATCAGATTCGAAAGCCACGTGCGGCCGGGCGGAACCGGCGTCACCACGTTCATTGCATAGGCTTTACCGGCGACGTTCGACATCGCTCGCTCCCCCCCCAGAAGAAATGGGAAGGTGCCCGACTTTCGGAGCGAGGTCAAACCGGCGGCGGCACCCCCCGCGACAAACCGGCGCGGGCGAAGCCTGTTGATTTTGCGCCGAGGACTGTCCAGCAGCGGCGGCATGAAGACTCGTGCCGCAATCGCCGTTGCTCCGAACCGCCCGCTCGAGGTCCACGAGGTCGACCTCGAAGGCCCACGCGCCGGCGAGGTGTTGGTCGAGATCATGGCGACGGGCGTCTGCCACACCGACGCCTACACGCTCGAAGGCAAGGACAGCGAAGGCCTGTTCCCCTCGATCCTCGGCCACGAAGGTGCCGGGATCGTCCGCGAGGTCGGCGACGGCGTGACCGCCGTGCGCCCCGGCGACCACGTCATCCCGCTCTACACGCCCGAATGCCGGCAGTGCAAAAGCTGCCTTTCCCGCAAGACCAATCTCTGCACCGCAATCCGCGCCACCCAGGGCAAAGGCGTCATGCCCGACGGCACCAGCCGCTTCCGCCTCCGGGGCGAGACGATCCACCATTATATGGGCTGCTCGACCTTCTCGAACTTCACGGTGATGCCGGAGATCGCGGTGGCGAAAGTCCGGGAGGACGCGCCGTTCGACAAGATCTGCTACGTCGGCTGCGGAGTCACCACCGGGGTCGGCGCGGTGATCTGGACGGCGGGCGTGGAGCCGGGCTCGAACGTCGTCGTCTTCGGCCTGGGCGGCATCGGGCTGAACGTCATCCAGGGCGCGCGTCTGGTCGGCGCGGCGAAGATCGTCGGCATCGACGTCAATCCCGCCAAACGCATGATGGCCGAGGCCTTCGGGATGACCGATTTCGTCAACCCCGCCGAGATTGGCGCCGACAAGGTCGTCCAGGCCGTCCTCGATCTCACCGACGGCGGCGCCGACTACAGCTTCGACTGCACCGGCAATACCGAGGTCATGCGCCAGGCGCTCGAATGCTGCCACCGCGGCTGGGGCGTCTCGACCATCATCGGGGTCGCCGAGGCCGGCCGCGAGATCGCCACCCGCCCGTTCCAGCTCGTCACCGGCAGGGTCTGGAAAGGCTCGGCCTTCGGCGGCGCCCGCGGCCGCACCGACGTGCCGCGGATCGTCGACTGGTACATGGACGGGAAGATCGAGATCGACCCGCTGATCACGCACACAATGAAGCTCGAAGACATCAACCAGGCCTTCGACCTGATGCACGCCGGCGAGAGCATTCGCTCAGTGGTCGTCTATTAAGCCCGAAGGCGGGAGCAGGTACAACCGTTCGGGCTGAGCTTGTCGCGGCCCTCCCCTTCCAGGAATCAGGCCTTCGACAGGCTCAGGCCGAACGGAGCGGGTTAAATGGCCATCGATACGATTTCCGTCACGCGCGCACATCGCGGCATCCAGCACGTCGTGAAGCATCCCAGCCGCGCCACCGGCACCGACATGACCTTCTCGGTCTTCGTTCCGCCGCAGGCGGACGGAGGCGCCGGCTGCCCGGTGGTCTGGTATCTCTCCGGCCTCACCTGCAGCCACGCCAACGTTACCGAGAAGGGGGAGTATCGCGCCGCCTGCGCTGAGCTCGGCCTGATCTTCGTCGCCCCGGACACCAGCCCGCGCGGCTCCGGCGTCCCCGACGATGCGGCCTACGATTTCGGCCAGGGCGCCGGCTTCTACGTCGACGCGACCGCACCGCCCTACGACCGGCACTACAGGATGGAGAGCTACGTCGTTGGCGAGTTGCCGGAGCTCGTCGCCTCCGCATTCCCGATCGACCTCGCGCGTCAGGGGATCATGGGCCATTCGATGGGCGGCCACGGCGCGCTCACTCTCGCGCTCAAGAATCCGGACCGCTACGGCAGCGTCTCGGCCTTCGCGCCGATCGTGGCGCCGTCCCAGGTCCCGTGGGGCGAAAAGGCGCTCGGCGGCTATCTGGGACCCGACCGCGCGCTCTGGCGCGCACATGATGCCGTGGCACTGATCGAGGACGGCGCCCGCGTGCCCGAGCTGCTCGTCGACCAGGGAACGGCCGACAGCTTCCTGGAGGAACAGCTGCGCCCCGAGCTCCTCGAGGAAGCCTGTCGCGGGGCGGGCGTCCCGCTAACGTTGAGGATGCAGCCGGGCTACGACCACAGCTATTATTTCATCTCGACCTTCATGCCCGAGCACCTCCGCTGGCATGCGGAGCGCCTGGCTTAAGCCTCTGACGGGAAGGGGAAAATGGTGGGCGTGGCAAGGATTGAACTTGCGACCCCTGCGATGTCAACACAGTGCTCTACCACTGAGCTACACGCCCACTGCGCGGCCATGTAGCGACCGCCCCCGTGCCACGCAACCCTCAGGGCGCGTGCGGTGAGGGGCCTCCCGCCCCGGCCGCTTTCGCGGCGGGACCGGCTCTTCGCTCGCGGCAGAGTTTGCGGGCGGTCTCAGCCGGCGGCCGCGACCGCCCCTCAGGGGCAGATTGTAACGGAGCTGAACCAAGTTGCTGCAAATATTGTGTCTCCGAAGCGACACAGGCTGAAAATCGCGCGCAGGCAGTCTTGTGAGAAGCGATCGGCCGCGGCATCTTCCCTCCGTCCTGGGAGGAATGTCTGCCCGGGGGGACCAAGTAAAGGACTCAGCAGAATGAATAAGAAATTGTTGGCTGCCGCGGCTGCGGCAGCCTTTGTCATGATTCCGGCTGCGGCGCATGCGCAAGAGGGCGCGGAGGCGCCCACCGGCGCCCAGCCCTATGTCGGCCTTCAGGTCGGCTATCATGACCTCGGCGTTCCCAGCGACGCCGCTCCGCCTCTCGAGATCGACGACAGCGCTTTGATTTACGGCGGCTATGCCGGCGTCGACTTCGGCTCGAACATCGTCTTCGGCGTCGAGGGCAATTACAATCTCGGCAATGGTCCGATCGATTCCGAATATGGCGTCGCCGCCCGCATCGGCATGCGTGCCGACAACGGCACGATCATCTTCGCGCGCGCCGGCTATCAGTGGGTCAATCTCGATCTCGAGGGCCTCACCGGGGTCGCCAACCCGCCGGCCGGCATCGACGACACGGTCGACGATTGGCTCGTCGGCGCCGGAGTGGACATCGCGACCGGCGGCCGCGCCCGCATCCGCGTCGCCGTCGACACGATCACGTTCGATTCGGTGCGCCCGACGGTGGGCTTCAACTTCGCTTTCTAAGGCGGAACTCGCGGAGGCGGCCGGCGCAGAACCGGCCGCCTCTTCGTCTTTCCAGCCAGCCTTGCCGGTCCGCGCCTGCCGCCGCTAAGGCTCGGCGGTGTCGTCCTTCTCCTTTTCCGTCACCGCTACCGACCGCGCCGCGCGCACCGGCGCCATCTCGATGCGGCGCGGCGAAATCAGGACTCCGGCCTTCATGCCCGTGGGAACCGCGGCGACGGTGAAGGCGGTCAAGCCCGCTGACGTGCGCGCTTCCGGCGCCGACATCATTCTCGGCAACACCTATCACCTCATGCTCCGCCCCGGCGCCGAGCGGGTGGCCAGGCTCGGCGGCCTGCACGCCTTGATGGGCTGGGAAAGGCCGATCCTGACCGACAGCGGCGGCTACCAGGTCATGAGCCTTTCCGAGCTCACGAAAGTGACCGAAGAAGGCGTGGCCTTCGCAAGCCATCTCGACGGCAGCCGGCATATGCTCAGCCCTGAACGCTCGATTGAGATCCAGCGCCTTCTAGGCTCCGACATCGTCATGGCGTTCGATCAGCTCGTGCCGACGACCTCGACCCGCGACCAGCAGGCGGCGGCGATGGAGCGGTCGATGCGCTGGGCGCGGCGATCGCGCGCGGCCTTCGACGCGGACGGGGACCATGCCGAGGGCGCCGCTCTGTTCGGAATCCAGCAGGGGGCGCTCGACGAAGGGCTGCGCAAGGCTTCTGCGGAAGCGCTGATCGATATCGGCTTCGACGGCTACGCGGTCGGCGGGCTGGCGGTCGGCGAGGGGCAGGAGGCGATGTTCGGCTGCCTCGATTTCGCTGGCGGCCAGCTCCCGGCCGACAAGCCGCGCTATCTGATGGGTGTCGGCAAGCCCGACGACATCGTCGGCGCGGTCGAGCGCGGCATCGACATGTTTGATTGCGTGCTGCCGACCCGCTCAGGCCGCACCGGGCAGGCCTTCACCTCCTCCGGCCCGATCAACATCCGCAACGCCCGCTTCGCCGAGGACCGGGAGCCGATCGATCCCGGCTGCCCCTGTCCGGTCTGCGCGACCTGGACCCGGGCCTACCTCCACCATCTGGTGCGCTCAGGGGAAATCCTGGGCGCGATGCTGATGACCGAGCACAATCTGTGGTTCTACCAGCAGCTGATGGCAGGGCTGAGAGGGGCGATCGGCGAAGGGCGGCTGAAGCCCTTCGCCGAAGCGTTCCGCAACAGCTACCGCGCCAGATGAAGCGCCTCTTCGGGCTTCCGAACGCGCTGGCCCTTGGCGCGAGCGCGGCTTCGGCAGCGCCGGGCGAGGGGTTCGACGTGCGCCATTATGCCGTGGCCGTGACCCCGGTGCATCGCGATCGAAGCATTGTCGGGAGAACGCAGATTGAACTGCAGGTGACGGCCGCCGAGCTCCGCGAATTGGCCTTCACGCCGAACGGCTTGCAGATCGCGTCGGCCACGTTGGACGGCCGTCCGATACGGGCCGTTCAGCGAGAAGACGCACTCGCCTTCCTGCCGTCGCGTCCCCTCCGGAGGGGCGCGCGCGTGAGGCTGAACGTCGCTTATTCCGGGACATCGGTTCGCGGCCTCGCCTTCGGCCCCCGGTCGGTTCACAGCAATTGGTTCGCCTGCGACTGGATGATCTGCCTGCTGGATCGGCCCGCGGACAAAGCGACCATCGACTTGAGGCTCAACGTCCCTTCCGGCCAGACCACGCTCGGTCCGGGCGTCCTGGTATCGCGCGGACCGGCACCGGGCGGGAACGAGGTTCATCGCTGGCGCAGCACCCGCCCCTATTCCAGCTTCCTGTACTCCTTCGCCGCCGGCTCCTACCATGAATGGTCCGGACGCGACGGCCGCGTCCGGCTGCGCGCGTTGAGCGAAACGGCCTCGCCCGAGCGCCTCGGACGGTTGTTCGCGCCGACCGCGCGGATGCTGCGCTTCTTCGAGCGCCGGGCGGGCGTGCCCTTTCCCCACCCCAGTTACACGCAATTGCACGTGCCGGGCGCGGCTGCGCAGGAGACGGTCAGCTTCTCCCTGATCGGCGAGGAGGTGATCCGACCCATCGAAGAGGCGCCCGCGGAGGATTGGGCGATCGCGCACGAACTTGCCCATCAATATTGGGGCAATCTGATCACCTGCGCGGACTGGAGCCATTTCTGGCTCAACGAGGGGGTGGTCACATTTCTCGTGGCGGCATGGAAAGAAGAGCGCTGGGGTCGCGCGGCCTACGACCGCGAGATGGAGATCGCGCGGCGTCGCTGGCAGCGTGCCGTGGAAGCAGGGCTGGACGTCCCGCTGACCTATTCAGGGACCTATCCCTCGCTCGCGCTGCGCAGGGCGATCACCTACAGCAAGGGCGCCCTCTTCCTCGACGCGCTCCGGACGGAGATCGGCGAGGCGGCTTTCTGGCGGGGCTTACGGCGATACACGATCCGCCATGCGGGCGGCACCGTCGTCAGCCGCGATTTTCAGCGCGCCTACGAGGAAGCGACCGGGCGAGACCTGACCGTGATTTTCGAGCGCTGGGTTTACGGGCCGGCGCCGCGCTAGGTCAGCTTTCGAAGCCGTGACCGAGGAAGCTTGGGACAGGACCGTTCCAGCCCTCCTCCGCTTCCTCCGGCTCGCGCTGGCGCTGCTGCTTCTCGGGGCGCGGTTCCGCACGGCGCGACTCCGCGGGCCGAGCCTCCTCGCGGCGGCGCGGCGTCTCGCGCGGCGCGCGGTCCCCCTGCGGCTCGTCCCGGCGCGGCCTGTCGTCGCGGGGCCGCCGCTCGCGACGCTGCGGCTGCTCGGCGCGAGGCGCAGGCTCGGGGTCTTCGCTCCGCGGCGCCGGCGCTGGCGCACCGTCCATCGGAGCGAGCTTCGTACCGGTCAACTTCTCGATTGATTCGATCGCGTCGGCGTCGGCACTGGTGACGAGCGTGATCGCAGTCCCCGTTTTTCCGGCGCGTCCGGTGCGGCCGATGCGATGGATATAATCGTCCGGCTGCCAGGGCACGTCATAGTTGAAGACGTGGCTGACGCCCTTGATGTCGAGGCCGCGGGCAGCGACGTCCGAGGCGACGAGGATGTTGATCTCGCCGGCCTTGAAGCGCTCGAGCTCGCGGATGCGCTCCGGCTGCTCCATGTCGCCGTGGATCGGCCCGGCCTTGAAGCCGCCGCGCTGCAGGCTGGTGGTCAGCTCGCGCACCGTGGTCTTGCGGTTGCAGAAGACGATCGCGGTTGAGACCTCCTCGCGGCGGAGCAAATCGCCGAGGGCATCGCGCTTGCGGCGGGAATCGACCCTGAGCATACGCTGGTCGATCAGCAGGTTCGACGAAGCGGGGCGGGAGACCTCAATCGTCTTGGGATTGCTGAGGAACCTGTCGGCCAGCTTCTTGATCGGCCCCGGCATGGTCGCGGAGAAGAGCAAAGTCTGCCGGATGGTGGGCAGCTTGGTGCAGATCGCCTCGATGTCCGGGATGAATCCCATGTCGAGCATCCTGTCCGCCTCGTCGATGACGAGCAGGTTGCAGCCGGTCAGCAGGATCTTGCCGCGGCCGAACAGGTCCATCAGCCTGCCAGGCGTCGCGATCAGGACGTCGACGCCTTTTTCGAGCTTCTTGATCTGGTCGGCCATGTTGGTGCCGCCGATCAGCAGCGCCATGTTCAATTTGTGATATTTTCCGTATTTTTCGAAATTTTCCGCCACCTGCATCGCCAGCTCCCGCGTCGGCTCGAGGATCAGGGAGCGGGGCATTCGGGCGCGGCTGCGCCCTTCGCCGAGAATGTCAATCATCGGCAGCACGAAGGCGGCGGTCTTGCCGGTCCCGGTCTGGGCGATGCCGATCAGGTCGCGGTTCATCAGCACCGAGGGGATTGCCTGGCGCTGGATCGGCGTGGGCTCGTCATAGCCGGACTCGCCGACCGCGCGGAGCAATTCGTCTGAGAGGCCGAGATCGGCAAAAGTCATTGATAAATCCGGAAAAAACAGCGTGGTTGCGATCGGCCGCTACCACGTCCCGCGCGCGCTTGTGACGTGCGGGGCGCGCTTGTCAAGCGGATCAGGGCCGCTCGGCGGTCAGCGTGCTGAACCGGTCGATCCCGCACTGGCCGCCCATCCGCGAGCGGATCGAGTCGCGATCGGCGCAAATCCGCCCGTCCGGCGTGCCGTTCACGTAGAATCCGCGATAAAAATCGAGGCCCGGGCAGCTGCTCTCGAAACGGACCCGGATGAGGCTGTTGTCACGCATGACGAGGTCGACGCTGTTGCGGCCGAGAGCGGTCGCGCCGATCACCGACCGAGCCGAGACGCAGCGCGGGCCCCGCCCCTCGCGCCACCGCACGGCCGGCGACCCCGCGGGATGGACCGGCCGGAGATGCTGCGGCACGCGCAGGATGATCTGCTGGCGCACGCGAAGCTGGGCGTAGACCGTGCGGCCCTCCGTCGAATCTTCCGGCTCGGCGCCGGTCGCCCCGGCGAGGACGAGCAGCAGCCATGCCGCCGCATTGGCGAAGATCATGCAACTGGCTCCATCGGGCGCGCTTCTTCCTCCAGGCTTGAACATGCGATTAATTTGCGCCGCACGCCAGCGGCGGATATCCGCAGCGCGACATGCCAAGCCCTCCGTCCCAGGCCGTGCTCGACCGGCTCGAGGCCCTGCTCGGGCCGAAGGGCTTCACCGCCGACCCGGCCGAGATGGCGCCCTGGCTGACCGATTGGCGCGGGCGCTATCGCGGCGCCGCGGCGGCTTTGCTGTCGCCGTCCGTGCCAGCGGAGGTGAGCGAGATCGTCGGCCTCTGCGCCGACGAGGGCGTGGCGATCGTACCCCAGGGCGGCAACAGCTCGATGGTCGGCGGCGCGACGCCGGATGCCACCGGGAGCGCCTTGCTGCTCTCGCTGCGGCGGATGAACCGGATCCGGAGCCTCGACCCGGACGCCAATATCGCGGTCTGCGAGGCGGGGGTGGTGCTGGAGACGCTGCAGGACGCCGCGCTCGCCCGAGGGCGGCGGTTCCCGCTCACGCTCGGTGCCAAAGGCAGTGCCACGATCGGCGGCCTCGTCTCGACCAATGCCGGCGGCACGCAGGTGCTGCGCTTCGGAACCATGCGCGGCCTCGTCGCCGGGATCGAGGCGGTGCTGCCCGACGGCTCGGTCCTGGACGGGCTAGCCGCGCTCAAGAAGGACAATCGCGGCTACGATCCGAAACATCTGCTGATCGGCGCCGAAGGGACGCTCGGCATCATCACCGCGGCGAGCCTGAAGCTGGTCCCCGCCGCCGCCGGCCGGGCGGTCGCCTGGGTCGGCGTCGAGAGCCCGGCGGCCGCGCTTGCGCTGCTCCGCCATTGCGAGACCGGCCTCAGCGACGCCGTCGAAGGATTCGAGCTGGTGCCGAGGAGCGCGCTCGACCTCGTGCTCCGCCACATTCCCGGCGCGCGTGCGCCTCTCGCCGACGCGCAGCCCTGGAACGTCCTCGTCGAGGCGGCCGGGGAGGATCCGGAGCCGAAGCTCTCCGCCGCGCTGGCGCAGGCGCTCGAGCGCGGGCTCGCCGCCGACGCCGCTGTCGCGGCCAGCGAGGCGCAGGCGGAAGCCTTGTGGCGGCTGCGCGACAGCATCTCCGAGGCCGAGCGCAAGGACGGACCCGCGGCCAAGCACGACATTTCGGTGGCGGTCGCGGCGATGCCGCGTTTCATGACCGAAGCCGCCGCCGCCGTGGAGGCGCGGTTCCCGGGCACGCGGGTCAACGCGTTCGGCCATCTCGGCGACGGAAACATCCACTTCAACGTGCGCGCGCCCGAAAGCGCAGGCGATTCCTGGCTGGAAGAGACCGGCGGCGCGGTCACGGCGTTCGTCCACGATCTCGTCACCGCCGCCGAGGGATCGATCTCGGCCGAGCACGGCATCGGCCAGATGAAGCGCGCCGAATTCGCCCGGCTCGGCGATCCGGCGCGGCTGGGGGCGATGCGGGCGATCAAGCAGGCGCTCGACCCGAAAGGCATCATGAATCCCGGCAAGCTGGTGCCCCCGGAGGACCTGCCCCTTTCGGGGAGCCTTGCGGAATCCGGCTTTCCCCAATAGACCTCGCCCGGCATTCGGCGGCCCGACGGGCCGCGCCCTAATCTTTACGGAGACGCATCCAATGGCGAGCCAGCCGCCGGCCAATCTGCCGCTTTTCTACAAGGACCTGATCCCGCTCTCGAGCTCGATGCACGCCGACTTCAAGGTGCGCACCTCGGAGACCGCGCCGTTCCTCTCCGGCGCGCACGCCATCCCGATTACAGTCGACGAGTTCATCACCGCCCAGCGTTTCTACCCGATCGTCTTCTCGGTCGGGGACGAGCCCGTTCCTCTTGCGCTCATGGGTTTGAATGAAAACGTAAATGTCTTCGTCGACGAGGAAGGCAAGCTGCTCGGCCAGAGCTACATCCCCGCTTATGTCCGCCGCTATCCCTTCATGCTCGCCCGCCTGCAGCCGCAGGCCGAGGAGCTTTCGCTCTGCTTCGATCCCTCGAGCGAGCTGATCGGCGCCTTCGACGACGGTAACGCCCTGTTCGACGACCAGAAGCCGAGCGACAATCTCAACGCCATCCTCAAATTCTGCGAGGAGTTCGAGATCGCCGCCCAGCGCACCAACGCCTTCGTCAAGGAGCTGAAGGAATCGGAGCTGCTGATCGACGGCGAGGTCACCATCCAGCCGACCGACGGCCAGCAGCCCTTCGTCTATCGGGGCTTCCAGATGGTCTCCGAGGAGAAGCTCCGCGAACTCCACGGCGACAAATTGCGCAAGCTCAACCAGAACGGTGCCCTGCCGCTGATCATCGCCCACATGTTCTCGCTGCCGATGGTCCGCGACATTTTCGGCCGCCAGATGCAGCAGGGCAAGGTCCCTCCGCAGCAGCCCCAGCAGGCGCTCGAAGGCGCCAACGTGGGCGCCTGATCAGATAAGCGCGCGACGAACCGGGCAAGGCGTGCGGCCGCCAGCCGCATTTGCCTTGAACCGGCCGCGGCGCTCCCCATCTGCGGATCAGCGCGCCGCGACACCCCCCTTTGCCGCGCCGCGCCGCGCCCCGTCAGGGCGCTCCTCCCTGAACCTAGGCCGCCTCGCCCACCCGCGAGGCGGCTCTTTTTTTGGCGGAGCGTGGTACTTCGATCCGAGAGGAGAGCTATTCCGCCGCAATCGCCTCCGGCGTTCCGCGCAGCGCCTCGTCGGCGAGCGCGGCCGCCACGGCGGCGATGAGCTGGGCGGTGCGGTCGAAGCCCGGGCCCGGCTCCCGCAGCGCCGCATCCAGATAGGCGGAGCGGTCGATTTCGAGCTGGAGGGCGTGGATGCCCTCCCCCGGGGCGCCGTGGCGGGCGACGATGTAGCCGCCGGCATAAGGCGCGTTACAGCTGGCGGCGAAACCAAGGCGGCGGGCCGCGGCCAGGGCGGCTTCGAGAAAAGCGGGGGCGGTCGAGGCGCCGTGGCGGTCTCCGAAAACCAAAGTGGCCGGCCTGACGCCGCCGGCGGGCAGGCGCGGCGGCATCGAATGGCAATCGAGCAGGATTGCGACTCCGAAGCGGTCGCGGGCGGCAGCGAGAGCGGCGGCGAGGGCGCAATGATAGGGGCGGTGGATGGCCTCGATGCGGCGCCTCAGCTCGTCGCGGCCCAAGCGGTGGAGCCAGATTGCGCCGGAGCCTGCGATCCGCGAGGGGACCAGGCCGAGCCCGCCGCGAGTGCGCGCAGACTGGAGCAAAGCCGAGGCCGGCGGCGGCGGCGCGACCAAAGCCGGGTCGATCTCGCGCTCGTCGCGATTGAGGTCGATCTCGGCGCGCGGCGTGCGGGCGACGAAGGCGGCGGTGCCGTCCTGGACGGCGCGCCAGACGAGGCGGTCGACCAGCCGGTCCTCGAGCGTCTCCAGTACCTCGCGCGACACCCGCGCCCCCTTCAGCAAGGCGGCCGAATAATCGCGCCCCGCATGGGGAACCGAGAGCACCACCGGCCAGGCCGGCTGCTCCGGGCCGATCCGGTAGAAGGGCGCACAATCGTCGCCGGCGGGGCGGGGACCTGGGGGAAGCGAAGTCATGGGACGAGCGCTAAACTAACGGACGGCGCGATGGGTGCAAGGGAATGCGAGGGCGGGTGGGGGGACAGCCTATTTGGCTGTGCCCTTTGAGGCGCCGGAGGGGGATGGGGGACAATCTATCTGACTGTTCCCTTTCGAGCGCCGGACGGGGAAAGCTAGATAGGCTGTCCCTTTTCCCTTCGTCCGGCTGGAAAATGTTAAGCCGTTCGCGCATAGAGAGGCATTCCGCCGCGGCGCTCGCGGCGAACGGGACGTGCGGATGATCAGGATCCTTCTCGCCGAAGACGACGAGTCGATGCGGCTCTACCTCGCCCGCGCGCTCGAGCGGGTGGGCTATCACGTGACCGCCGTCGACCGCGGTACGGCCGCCGTGCCACTGATCGAGAACGAGCGCTTCGACCTTCTGCTGACCGACATCGTCATGCCCGAGATGGACGGGATCGAGCTGGCGCAGAAAGCGGGCGCGGTCGCACCGGAAATGCGGGTGATGTTCATCACCGGCTTCGCCGCGGTCGCGCTCAAGGCCGGCAAGAAGACGCCGGACGCGAAGGTGCTCTCGAAGCCCTTCCATCTGAAGGATCTGGTCGCCGAGGTCGACCGCCTGTTCCAGACCGAGGACCAGCACGGACGATTGTGATCGTCGGCAAGTGAGACTTGCGGCCGGGTCAGGCGCGGCTTTTTCCGCCTGCCGGAGCGCGGCGAAGCCGTTCGAGTGAAATGGGTTCGCTGCGCGCGAAAGGCGCGTCCAGCTCGTCGGCGCCGTCACGCGTTGCCGAGATCGAGCGGGCATCACAGCTTTCGACGATGCGGTTCCGGCCCCGAGTGACCCCATGCCGTGCCGCGGGCACTATCCGTTTTCGACCCGTTGCGGACATTGGCGCGGTGCGCCAACATGATGCGGCAAAGGAGTCGGATGACGCGCCGAGCGGCAAAAGGGCTGTTCATCTATGCCGTGCTGGTCCTGCTTTCGGCTTCATGCCGCGCATGGCAGGTCCACTCCGCGCCGTTCGACTGCGCCGACGATGCTGGACATGGCCCTGACCCGAAAACCGATGAATGCGAGAATATCATTGTCCGCGCGCGCGCGCTTCGTCCCGAAGATACGCTGAACGCCTTTGTCGGGATTTTCATTCTCGGTGCCGCGGGCCTCGGCGGATATGGGGCGCTCCGCCTCTCGATGCGTATCGGGTTTGTCCGCCGTTTCGCGGATGACGATCGTCCAGCCTAGCGTTCGCTTCTCTCCCCATTCGAATATTCAGGCGCGAAGTTTTCCGACAAATTGGGCAGCAAGGGGGCAGTGAGGTAACTGCCCCGTTCCTCGGCACCTCCCTTGGGAGGCGGATGCACCCCCTATTCCACCAATTTCTGGAGCTTGGCGCGGACGGCGCGGATGCGGTCGGCGGCTTCGGTGAAGGTGGCGACGTCGGCGCGGTTGCCGTTGGCGCGCGCGTCGGCGGCGGCGTCGACATAGCCTTCGAGGTCGGTGTCGAGCGCATCGACGATGATCTCGGCTTCGTCGGGCGTGAGAGTCAGCTGAATCGGCTTGGCCATCGGTCCTCCGCCGCCCCTTTAGGTGCGCGCCACGGCACGGGCAATGCGCCCCGTGCGACAAAGGCGGGACGGTAAGGGGACAGTCACGTAACTGTCCCCATATTGTCCCCCGGAGGCTGTCGCTAGGCGGGGAGGAGCAGGCTGGAATCGCCGTAGGAGTAGAAGCGGTAGCCGCTCGCGATGGCGTGGGCGTAGGCGGCGTGCATCGTCTCGAGCCCCATCAGCGCGCTGACCAGCATGAACAGGGTCGAGCGCGGCAGATGGAAGTTGGTGACGAGGCCTTGGGCGACGCGGAAGTGGTGGCCGGGGGTGATGAAGATATCGGTTTCGCCTTCGAACGGGCGGATCGCGCCGTCCTTGGCGGCGGCGCTTTCGAGGAGGCGGAGCGAGGTGGTGCCGACCGCCACGATGCGGCCGCCGGCCGCGCGGGCGGCGTTCACGCGCGTGGCCGCGGCGGCGCCGATTCGGCCCCATTCGCCGTGCATCCGATGTCCAGCGGTGTCGTCGGCCTTGACCGGAAGGAAGGTGCCGGCGCCGACATGGAGAGTGAGCGTCTCGTGGCCGATGCCGGCGGCGGCGAGGGCCGCCATCAGGCGCGGGGTGAAATGGAGCGCAGCGGTGGGGGCGGCGACCGCGCCCGCCTCCCGCGCGAACAGGGTCTGGTAATCCTCGGCGTCGCGCGCGTCGGCCTGGCGGCGGCCGGCTATGTAGGGCGGCAGCGGCATCCGGCCGGCGCGTTCCAGCAGCGACTCGACCGGCGCGTCACCCTCGAAGGCGAGGCGCATCGAGCCGTCCTCGGCCTTGTCCGACGCGAAGGCGGCGACGCCGGCGCCGAAGTCGATCCGGTCGCCGTCGCGGACGCGGCGGGCATTGCGCAGGAAGGCGCGCCAGGCGCGGGGCCCTTCGCGCCGGTGGAGGGTGGCGCCGATCCGTGCTTCCCCGCGGCGGCCTTCGAGTTGGGCGGGTATGACGCGGGTGTCGTTGAACACGAGCAGGTCGCCGGGGCGCAGCAGGCGCGGTAAATCGGAGACGATGTGGTCGGAGAGCGCGGCGCCGGGGCCGACCCGGAGCAGGCGAGCGGAATCGCGCGGACTCGCCGGGCGAAGCGCGATCCGGTCGGGCGGAAGCTCGAAATCGAAGAGGTCGACGCGCACCTAGCGCCGCGGCGGAACGCTCGGCGGCGGCGCGATCGGGGTCGGCGGCGGGGCCACCGGGCGGGGGGCTGCGGCGGCGCGGAGCTGCTCGGGGGAGAGCGGCGGCACATTGTCCGAGCCGATCGACGCGCGCACGATCCGGGTCGGGTTGGCCGGCGGCTCGCCGCGCTCGATGGCGTCGACGAAGTTCATCCCGCCGATGACGCGGCCGAACACGGTGTAGCGGCGGTCGAGGCTGAAGCGCGGGGCCAGCATGATGTAGAACTGGCTGTTGGCGCTGTTCGGCTCCTGCGCGCGGGCCATCGCGACGGCGCCGCGCAGATGGGGCAGCGGATTGAACTCGGGCTCGAGATCCGGAAGCTGCGACTGTCCGCCCCCGGTGCCGGTCGGGTCCCCGCCCTGGGCCATGAAGCCCTCGATCACGCGGTGGAAGGTGAGGCCGTCATAAAAGCCCTGGCGGGTCAGGGTGCGGATGCGCTCGACATGGTTGGGGGCGACGTCCGGGCGAAGCTGGATCGAGACGCGTCCGCCGGTGGAGAGGTCGAGGTGCCAGACATATTCGGGCATAACGGGCGGCGGCGCGAAGCCCGGCGTCACCTGGGCGGCGGCCGCGGCCGCAAACAGCAGAGCCGCCGCCGCGGCGGCGATCTTCTTCAGGAACATATACCGGCTCCCCGCCCGAATCCGTTGCAAATCACGCACATAATAGGTGCCGCGGGCGGCCGCGACAAGCTCAGCCGCCGCGCCGGCCGATCCGCTCGACCCGCTCGCGAACCTGCGCCGCCACCGTAGGGGTGACGAACTTGGAGACGTCGCCGCCATAGAGGGCGATCTCCTTGACCAGCCGCGAGGCGATCGGCTGGAGCGACACGTCGGCCATCAGGAAGACGGTCTCGACGCGGTCGTTCAGTTGCTGGTTCATGCCAGCCATCTGATATTCGTATTCGAAGTCGGCGACTGCGCGAAGACCGCGCACGATCAGGGTCGCGCCCTCGCGCTCGGCGAAGTCCATCAGCAGCGAATCGAACGAGACGACCGAGATCGCGCCGTCGGCGATGCCGGCGACCTCGCGCCCGACCGTCGCGATCCGTTCCTCGACGCTGAACATGGGCGACTTGGACGGATTTGTGGTGACGCCGATCACCAGCCGGTCGACCAGGTTCACGCCGCGGCGGATGATGTCCATGTGGCCGAGCGTGATCGGATCGAACGTGCCTGGATAGACCCCTGTCCTCATGATTCCTTTCCTAGACGAGTCAGTGGTCGCGCTCCACCGCGAAGCGGGCGATGGCGCGGAGCAGGCCGGCCTCGGACCCGTAGCCGTGGAGATGCTCGATCGCCTGGCCGACGAGCAAATCGGCCTGCTGCCGGGCCCGCTCCGGCCCGAGCAGCGACACGAAAGTCTCCTTGCCGGCGGCGACGTCCTTTCCGACGCGCTTCCCGGTCTTCGCCTCCTCGCCTTCGATATCGAGCAGGTCGTCGGCAATCTGGAAGGCGAGGCCGACGTCGCGGGCATAGCCGCGAAGGCCGATCCGCCCCTCCGGCGGCACCCGGCCCATGATCGCCGCCGCCTCCAGGCACCAGCCGATCAGCGCGCCGGTCTTGAGCTGCTGCAGCCGGGTGACCGCGGCCAGATCGAGCGGGCTGGCGGGAGCAAGGTCCATCATCTGCCCGCCGGCCATCCCGGCCGGGCCGGCGGCGCGGGCAAGCTCGAGCACCAGATCGGCGCGAACGAAGGGGTCTTCGTGGGTCTCTTCCTCCGCCAGGACCTGAAAGGCGAGCGCGTGCAGCGAATCGCCGGCGAGGATCGCGGTCGATTCGTCGAAGGCGCGGTGCAGGGTCGGCTTGCCGCGCCGCAGATCGTCGTCGTCCATGCTCGGCAGGTCGTCGTGGATCAGGGAATATACGTGGACGCATTCGACGGCGAGGGCGACCCGGATCGCCCGCTCGCGTGCGACGTGGAAAAGGCTGCACGCCGCGACCACAAGCAGCGGGCGGAGCCGCTTCCCGCCGCCGATCGCGGCATAGCGCATCGCCTCGTAAAGACGGCTGCGCGCGTCCTGGGGGGCAGCGAGCAGAGCCTCGAAGGCGCGGTCGATCTCGGCCCCAACCTGCTCGAGCGCGGCGTCGAGGCTGACCGGCGCGGGCGCCACCTTCAGTCGGCGTCGAAAGGCGCGGTGCCCGTCGGCTCGCCGCTGCGGCCGAGCTGGATCTTCTCGATCCGCGCCTGCGCCGCCTGCAGCCGCGCCTCGCATTGCTGGCGGAGGCGATCGCCCTCGCCGTACAGCTCGATCGCCTCGTCGAGCGACGCCTCGCCGCTTTCGAGCTTGCGGACGATCTCCTCGAGCCGCTTCAGCGCGGCCTCGAACGAAAGCTCGGCGATCGGCTCTGGCGCTTCGGACATTGCGGCAGCTTTGATCGCGCCTGCGCGACGGGTCAAGCGCGGGAGGAGCGCCAGGCGAGCGGGTGGTCGACGAGCTTGCGATCATGCGTCACCAGCCGCAACCCCTCAACCTGACAGACGGCCAGGAGAAGGCGATCGAAGGGATCCCGGGTCTCCGGCCAGGGATCGACCTCGGCGGTGACGTGACGACCCGTAACCGGGAGAAGCTCGCAGCCGAATCCGCTTAGCCGCTCCTCGAGCGTGGCTGGAGGCACCACCAGATCGAGCTTCCCCTGCCTGGCCTTGATGGCAATCTCCCACAAGCTGGCGATGCTGACGGAAACTGGTTCGGACGCCCATCGCGCGCCGACGAGCGATTTCGGTTCCAGGATCGCAAGAACGAAATGGCTGTCGAGCAATACCGCCACGGTCAGTAGGGGCCGGGCGTGCTCAAGAAGTCTTCGGGCAGGGGATCGTCGAAGTCGGGAGCTATGTAGGTGACCAGCTTGTCGACCCCCAGCTCCTTCTTCCAATCCTCGATCGCCTGCCAGTCGATCCCGCAGCGTTGCTGAAGCGGTACGACCTCCGCGACGGGCTTGCCGTTGCGGGTTATGACGATGCGTGCGCCGCCCTCGACCTCACGCACGAGGGCCGGGAGGGTGTCCTTGGCCTGCTTGATCGAGACATGCTTCATGCGGCGAATATAGCCACCGGTGGCTACCGCGACAAGCTAGGCGGCGCTGAACCAGGCCACGCCGTCCCGCGTCTCGCGAACCGCCCTGCCCTCGACCTCCAGGCGGCGGAGATGGGCCATCGCTTCGCCGGTGGCGAGGCCGAGGATCGAATCGTCGATCGCGCGGCCGAACAGGATCGGAAAGCAGTCGACGGGGCGGCGGGGATCCGAGAGGTGGTCGTGCAGTGCGTCCAGGCGGCCGAGATGGCCGTCGCGCAGGGAGTCGAGCCGGGCGTGGAGCCCGGTGAACGGCTCGCCGTGCGACGGAAGGACGAGCAGGTCGGCCGGGAGCGTGCGGAGCTTCGCGATCGAGGCGAGCCAGTCGCCGAGCGGATCGGCCAGCGGCTCGCTGAGGCTCAGGGAGACGTTCGAAGTGATGCGCGGCAACACCTGGTCGCCGGCGATCATGACGCCGCCCGCCTCGTCGACCAGGCAGGCATGTTCCGGGCAATGGCCGCTGCCGACGACGACGCGCCAGGACCGCCCGCCGATTTCGATCGGGTCGCCGTCGCGCATCCGCACGAAGCTGAGCGGAACCGGGCTCACGACCGAGGCGAAGCGCCCCCAGCCCTTCGCCCGCTCCGCGTCGATCCGGTTCTCGCTCCAGCCCGCCGCGCGCCAATAGGTCACGGCCTCCGAAGGCGGCGTGTCTCGTACGTCGCTGGTCAGCATCCGCGCGAACAGCCATTCCTCGCGGGTCATCCAAAGCGGCGCCCCGAACCGCGCGGTCAGCCACCCCGCGAGCCCGATATGGTCGGGGTGGAAATGCGTGACGATGATTCGGGTCGCGGCGCGGCCCAGAAGCGGGCCCGCGAAAAGCTGGTCCCAGGCTTCCCGTGAGGCGGCGATGTCGAGCCCGGTGTCGACCAGGGCGACCCCTTCGCCATCGTCCAGCGCCCAGACGTTGATGTGCTTGAGGGAGCCCGGCACCGGCAGCCGGGCCCAGCCGATGCCGTCGGCGATCGGGATCGTCTCGCCCGGTTCCGGCCCGCGCCGGCCGAGCGGGTAGGTCAGTCCCTTGTGGCTATAGGGGATCTGGGCAAGCGCCGCGTCCGGAGACGCGGGGTCAGCTGCGGAAGAGGTCGTCGGCACTCGACGCCTGGCCGCTCTCTCCGGCTAGTTCGGCGGCGTGGGCTGCCTCAGCTGCGCGCGCGGCCGTGTCGCGCTCGGCGCGAAGCTCCTCGATGAGCGCCTCGCGATCCTGCTCCATCCGGCCGTCGTTCGCGCCCGGCTCGATGCCGGCTGCCTTCGCCGCCTTGGCGACGACGGCGTCGAGCTCGCGCTGCGAGCAGAGGCCCAGGGTCACCGGGTCCTTGGGCTGGATGTTGGCGATGTTCCAGTGGCTGCGGTCGCGGATCGCCGCGATCGTCGAGCGCGTCGTGCCGATGAGCTTCGAGATCTGGCCGTCGGTCACTTCGGGATGGTTGCGGATGATCCAGGCGATGCCGTCCGGCTTGTCCTGGCGCTTGGAGACCGGCGTGTAGCGGGGGCCCCTCGTGCGCGTGATCTTGTCCGGCTCCTTGTGCATGCGGAGGCGATATTCCGGATCCGCCTGGCCGCGCTCGATCTCTTCCTGGGTGAGTTCACCCGCCCGTAGCGGGTCGCGCCCGGTGAGCTTGGTCGCGGCCGTGTCGTCGGCGATGGCCTGCACTTCGAGGATGTGCAGGCCGCAGAATTCCGCGATCTGTTCGAAGGTGAGCGACGTCTGGTCGACCAGCCACGAGGCGGTCGCATGGGGCATGAGCGGCTGGGCCACTGGAGTCTCCGGACAAAGAAAGGGCCGCCCCTTCACGGAGCGGCCGGTGTGTTGCATGCCATGTAACCCCTGTGCGGCGGAAGGGCAAGCCGAACCGGCGCGCGTAGTGCGGGCCGCGGCGCTCAAATGATCCCGGTCTCCTCGCGCCATTTCGCCACCGCCCGGCGGTGGAGCAGATACCAGCCGATCAGGCCCAGCAGGAACAGCCATCCCCACATGTGCTTCCACCTCGGGAAGCTGTAACCCGAATAGCTGCGGCCGCTTATCCGCTCCAGCAGCCGCACCTGATCGTCGTTGATCAAGGCGATCTGATACCAGGACGGGAGCTCGATATAGGTGACGAGGCCGTTGTCCTCGGTGGCCCAGATCGGCAGCCGCAGGATGCTGATCTCGCGGTATGAGAAGCCGACCCGGAGCGGCTGCCGCTCCGCGCGCAGCGCTGCTGCCTTGCGAGCATGTTCGCGGGGGAGATAGGGAAGCAGGCCGGAGCCGATCTCCGTGTAGCGTCGCACGGCCGCAAGCTCCGGAGTCGCGGGAAGCGTGTCAATCTCCTCGACGCGAGGCATGCTGGTCAGTCCCCATTCCCGCTCCGACAGAAAGAAGGCGAGCGCAAAGGCTGCCGCCAGCAAGCCCAGCGCGATGCGCGGCACGATCATTCGAAAATCCCCCTGCCCTCCATCCGATCCTATCGGGGGACGGGGGGAAATCCATAGCATTCCGCGCGCCCTCGTTTCCCAGGGAAATCCCGAGCGTCGGCTCCCCGGTTGGCTCTGAGCGAAAAACCGTGTAGCCTCCGTCACATAGGGGTGAAGGGGTTCCTGACATGAAGAAACTCACGATAATCGCGCTGGTCGCGTCGCAGCTGGCCGCCGCCGCGCCCGCGAGCGCCGCCGACTTGATCGACTCTGCCGCTCAGGACAGCACGCGCATGGGCAGCTTTGCGGGCGCGCGGCTTCGCATCTCGCTCGACCGGGAGCCGCGGGAACGGGTCCGCGCGGGGCTGACACTCGCCCCGACCGCGCTGGCAGTGCGCGCCGACGGCGCGACCCGGCTCAGGATCGGCGAGGGCGTCGAGTTCGGCCTCTCAGAGCGCCGCGGACCGGCACTGTCCCTGAACGGACGGACGATCAGCGAACTGGCGGAAGGACCGCGCGGCCCGGACGGCCGGCGGCAGAACGTCTCGACCCTCGGCTGGGTCGCGATCGGCGTGGGCGTGGTCGTCGTCGGGGTCGCGGGCTATGCGATCTGGCTCACCCACGAGATGAACAGCAACGAAGGCGACTAGGCTCGTTCAGCCGGTCGTCAGCACGATCTTTCCGACATGCTCGCCGCTTTCCATCCGGCGGTGGGCGGCGGCCGCCTCGCCGAGCGGGAATGTCGAGTCGATCACCGGCTTCAGCTGCCCCTCGGCAACGTGCGGCCATACCGTCCGGGCGAGTTCGTCCGCGACGAGAGACTTGAACTCGATCGAGCGGGCGCGGAGGGTCGAGCCGGTGAGGCAAAGCCGCCGCATCATGACCTTCGCGATGTTGATTTCGGCCGCGGCGCCGCGTTGGACCGCGATCGAGACGTGGCGCCCCTCCTCCGCGAGGCAATCGAGGTTGCGCGGGAGATAATCGCCGCCGACCATGTCGAGCACCACGTCGACGCCGCGGCCGCCGGTGATCCGCTTCGTTTCCTCGACGAAGTCGGCGCCCCGGTAGTTCACGGCATGATCGGCGCCGAGCGCTTCGGCGCGGCGGCATTTCTCGTCGGAGCCGCAAGTGACGATCACCCTGAGGCCGAACAGCTTGCCCAGAGCGATCGCCATCGTGCCGATGCCGCTCGTTCCTCCGTGAACCAGCACCCACTCCCCGTCGCGGGCAAAGGCGCGCTCGAACAGGTTGGTCCACACCGTGAAGAGCGTCTCGGGCATCGCCGCGGCCTCGATCATGGTCAGCGCATCGGGCACCGGAAGACACTGGCCGGCGGGAGCGACCGCATATTCGGCATAGCCGCCACCTGAGACGAGGGCGCACACCGGCTGCCCCTGCTGGAGCTCAGCGACGCCGTCACCGACCGCGGCGACGGCGCCTGCGACCTCGAGGCCGGGGATGGTCGGCGCGCCGGGCGGCGGCGGATAGAGACCGCGCCGCTGGAGAATGTCGGGGCGATTCACGCCGGCGGCCGCGACGGCGATGAGCACCTCGCCCGGCCCGGGCGACGGCACTGCCCGCTCGACCGGCTGAAGCACGGCGGCTTCGCCCGGCTGGTCCGGGTCGATCGCAAGCATCCGATCCGGAACCGTCCCCATTCGCGCGCGATGCTCCCCGCCGTTTCCTAGCCGCGGGCGGCGGGTTGACACAAGGCGGCGTTCCGGAGGAGTCTGCCGGCATGGACCTGGACGAGCTCTTCCCCAGCAAGCCCGACGATCCGCTGACCCAGCTGGCGAAGCAGGACCTCGATCCGCTCTCGGTGGAGGAACTGGAGGCGCGGATCGCCGCGCTCCGCGCCGAGATCGCGCGCGCCGAGGCAAAGATGGACGCTTCGGTTAAGTTTCGCGCAAGCGCAGACGAGATATTCCGCAAATGAGTTGCCGCGGCCGCCATGCGACCGTTTCGGCGACGCGCTTGATGAACCGAAGGCGCGTCCCGACATTGAGGCGAAGAAGCAGTCCGTGAATCGGCGCGGGCACGCAGGAGTAGATTAGACCATGCCGTCCTTCGCCCGCGAACTCGAACAGACGCTGCACAACGCACTCGCCGAGGCGAGCGGCCGCCGGCACGAATATGCGACGCTCGAGCACCTCCTCCTTGCCCTGATCGAAGACGCGCACGCCTCCAAGGTGATGGCGGCCTGCGGGGTCGATATCAAGGAGCTCAGCGACGCGGTCCGCTCCTATCTCGACAACGAGCTCGAGGCGCTGAAGGTCGAGGCGGAGACCGATCCCTCGCCGACCAGCGGCTTCCAGCGCGTCGTCCAGCGCGCGATCCTCCACGTCCAGTCCTCGGGCCGCGACGAGGTGACCGGCGCCAACGTGCTCGTCGCGCTCTTCTCCGAGCGCGAGAGCTATGCGGTCTATTTCCTCCAGCAGCAGGACATGAGCCGGCTGGATGCGGTGAGCTATATCAGCCACGGCGTCGGCAAGGGCCAGGCGGCCGCCGAGCCCGCCGAAGTCAAGGGCGCCGAGGAGGCGAAGAGCGAGGAAGGCAAGAAGAAGCCCGAGAGCGCGCTCAAGCAGTTCACCGTCAATCTGAACGAGAAGGCCCAGGAAGGGCGGGTCGATCCGCTGATCGGCCGCGGCCCCGAAGTCGATCGCACCGTCCAAATCCTCTGCCGCCGCTCGAAGAACAATCCGCTCTATGTGGGCGATCCCGGCGTCGGCAAGACGGCGATCGCGGAAGGTCTCGCCCGCAAGATCGTCGAGGGCGACGTGCCGGACGTGCTGAAGCCGGCGGTGATCTACTCGCTCGACATGGGCGCGCTGCTCGCGGGGACCCGCTATCGCGGCGACTTCGAGGAAAGGCTGAAGGCGGTCGTCAACGAGCTCGAGAAGCTGCCGCACGCGATCCTGTTCATCGACGAGATCCACACCGTGATCGGTGCCGGCGCCACCTCGGGAGGCGCGATGGACGCTTCCAACCTGCTGAAGCCGGCGCTCTCCAACGGCGCGATCCGCTGCATCGGATCGACCACCTACAAGGAGTTCCGCAACCATTTCGAGAAGGACCGCGCCTTGCTGCGCCGGTTCCAGAAGATCGACGTCAACGAGCCGACCGTCGAGGACACGATCAAGATCCTTACCGGCCTACGCTCGGCCTTCGAGGAGCATCACAGCGTCAAGTACACGCCCGACGCGATCAAGACCGCGGTCGAGCTGTCGGCGCGCTACATCAACGACAGGAAGCTGCCCGACAAGGCGATCGACGTGATCGACGAGGTCGGCGCGATGCAGATGCTGGTGCCGCCGTCGAAGCGGAAGAAGACGATCACGGTCAAGGAGATCGAGGCGGTCATCGCGACCATCGCGCGCATCCCGCCCAAGAGCGTCAGCGCCGACGACAAGAAGACGCTGGAGCATCTCGACCGCGACCTGAAGCGGGTCGTGTTCGGCCAGGACGCTGCGATCTCGGTGCTCGCCTCGGCGATCAAGTTGAGCCGCGCCGGCCTGCGCGACCCCGACAAGCCGATCGGCAACTATCTGTTCTCCGGCCCGACCGGCGTCGGCAAGACCGAGGTCGCGCGCCAGCTCTCCTCGATCCTGGGCGTGCCGCTGCAGCGCTTCGACATGTCCGAATATATGGAGCGGCATTCGGTCAGCCGGCTGATCGGCGCGCCGCCGGGCTATGTCGGCTTCGACCAGGGCGGGCTGCTCACCGACGCCGTCGACCAGAATCCGCACTGCGTCCTCCTCCTCGACGAGATCGAGAAGGCGCATCCGGACCTGTTCAACATCCTCCTCCAGATCATGGACAACGGACGGCTCACCGACCACCACGGCAAGAGCGTCGATTTCCGCAACGTCATCCTGATCATGACCACCAATGCGGGCGCCAGCGACATGGCCCGCGAGGCGGTCGGCTTCGGCGCGATGACCCGCGAGGGCGAGGACGAGGAAGCGATCAAGCGGATGTTCACGCCGGAGTTCCGCAACCGCCTGGATGCTATCGTGCCATTCGGCTACCTGCCGCCCGAGGTGGTCAGCCGCGTCGTCGACAAGTTCATCCTGCAGCTCGAGCTGCAGCTCGCCGACCGCAACGTCCATATCGAGCTGGACGAGGAGGCACGGAAGTGGCTCGTCGAAAAGGGCTATGACAAGATGTACGGCGCGCGGCCGATGGGCCGGCTGGTCCAGGAGAAGATCAAGCAGCCGCTCGCCGAGGAGCTGCTGTTCGGCAAGCTGATCCACGGCGGCGAGGTCAAGGTCCGCATCAAAGACGGCGCCCCCACGTTCGAGATCATCGCGGCGCCACCCAAGGCCTCGAAGAAAAAGGCGAAGAAGGCCGAGCGCGAAGGCGAGCAGGGCGAGCCGGAGGCGCAGGCCTGAGGCCCGACCTCAGGCCGAGAGAAGCTTCAGCGGCTTCTCGAGCAGCTTCTTGAGGTCCTGAAGGAAGTTCGCCGCGTCCCAGCCGTCGACGACGCGGTGGTCGCAGCTGAGCGAGAGGTTCATCCGCTTGCGGATCTCAAGCTCGCCTTCGACCGGCACGACCTTTTCCTCGACCTTGTTGACCGCGACGATCGCGACTTCGGGCCGGTTGATGACCGGCGTCGAGGCGATCCCGCCCATCGGGCCGAGGCTGGATATGGTGATGGTCGAGCCGGATAGCTCGTCGCGCGCAGCCTTGCCGCTGCGGGCGGCTTCGGAGAGGCGCAGGATCTCGCGCGCGATGTCCCAGATTCCGAGCCGGTCGGCATTGCGGATGACCGGCACCATCAGCCCGTTCGGAGTCTGCGTCGCCATGCCCATGTGGACGGCGCCCGAGCGGGTGAGGACGTTGGCGTCGTCGTCGTACAGCGTGTTGAGCTGCGGATAGTCGCCGAGCGTCCGCGCCATCGCCGTGATCAGATAGGGCAGCAAAGTGAGCTTGGGATTGGAGCCGCGATCGGCGTTCATCATCGCGCGGGTCTGCTCGAGCGCGGTGACGTCGAACTCCTCGACGAGGGTGAAATGCGGGATGCGGCGCTTGGCCTCCTGCATGTTCTCGGCGATCTTGCGGCGCAGGCCGACGACCTTGACCGTCTCGTCCTGGCGGCGCGCCCCGGCGCCGCGCGAGACTCCGCCGCCGCTGTAGAGAAGGAAAGCGTCGAGGTCGGAATGGCGGATGCGGTCGCCCGAGCTCTTCACCTGCGAGAGGTCGATGCCGAGGTCCCGGGCGCGGGCGCGGACCGCGGGTGACGCCAGGACCGCCTTGTCGCGCGGCGGATCGGGCTGTGGGTTGAAGCCGACGGCCTCCCCCGCAGATGCGACTGCGCCGCCTTTTGTCTCCGCGCGCCATTCGCCCTGGCGCCGGTCGTCGTCGTCGCGGGGAGCCTGGCGGCGGTCGCCCCTGCGGCGCTCGCCCGTCTCGCGGCGCTCGCCGCTCTCGACGTCGGCCGAGGGGACCGCCGCCTCGAGGCCCTCGGTCGCGTCGACCATGCCGTCGGCGAGCGGCACGTCGTCGGTGCGGGCGCCGGCGGCATCGGTCTGGTCGCCCTCCTGGCTCGCGGCGCCCTCGGTCTCGATCACCACCAGCACCGATCCGATCGGAATCTGGTCGCCGACCTCGCCCGCCACTTCGAGGACGGTGCCGGCGACCGGGCTTTCCATCTCGACCGTCGCCTTGTCGGTCATCATGTCGGCGAGCTGCTGGTCCTCCTCGACGCGGTCGCCGATCTTGACGTGCCAGGCGACGATCTCGGCTTCGGCGATGCCTTCGCCGATGTCGGGAAGCTTGAATTCGAAGCGGGCCACGTCAGTCCTCCAGGGCTTTTCTGAGCGCCGGGCCCAAGCGGGCGGGGCCGGGGAAATAGGTCCATTCCATCGAATGCGGATAGGGCACGTCGTAGCCGGTCACCCGGATCACCGGCGCCTCGAGATGATAGAAGCAGCGTTCCTGGACCAAAGCGGCGAGCTCGGCGCCGAAGCCGGCGGTGCGGGTCGCCTCGTGAATGACGACGCAGCGGCCGGTCTTCTTCACCGACGCCTCGATCGCCTCGATGTCGACCGGGACGATGGTCCGAAGATCGATTACCTCGGCGTCGATCCCCTCCGCCTCGGCAGTGGCGAGGGCGACGTGGACCATCGTCCCGTAAGCGAGGATCGTGACCGCCTCCCCTTCCCGCGCGATCGCCGCCTTGCCGATCGGCACGGAATAATGGCCGTCGGGCACTTCCGCCGCCGGATGCTTGGCCCAGGGCGTGACGGGACGGTCGTGATAGCCTTCGAACGGGCCGTTATAGATGCGCTTGGGCTCGAAGAAGAGGACGGGGTCGTTGTCCTCGATCGCGGCGATGAGCAGGCCCTTGGCGTCGTAGGGGTTGGACGGGATCACCGTCTTGATCCCGGGCATGTGGGCGAAGAACGCCTCCGGCGACTGGCTGTGCGTCTGCCCGCCGAAGATGCCGCCGCCATAAGGCGTGCGGATCACCATCGGCAGCGGCCATTCTCCGGCCGTCCGGTAGCGCATCCGGCCGGCCTCGGAGATGATCTGGTCGAAGCCCGGATAGATGTAGTCGGCGAACTGGATCTCCGCGACCGGGCGCAGGCCGTAGGCGGCCATGCCGATCGCGGTGGCGACGATGCCCAGTTCCGCGATCGGCGCGTCGAACACGCGGCTCGTCCCGTATTTCTTCTGGAGGCCGGCGGTGACCCGGAAGACGCCGCCGAAATAGCCGACATCCTCGCCGAGCACGACGATGTCGCCGTCGCGCTCCATCATCACGTCATGGGCGTCGTTCAGCGCCTCGATCATGTTCCGGACGGTCATTTGCGGCGGGCCTCGGCGAGCGCCTCGTCGCGCTGCTCGCGAAGGTGCCAGGGCTGGTCCTCGAACACGTCCTCGAACAGGGAGCCGATATCCTCATAATGGCCGCTGCCGAGCGTCCCCTGCGCCTCCGCCTCGCGCTGCGCCGCGCGGACCTCGGCGGCGAGCGCCTCCTGCTGGGCCTGATGGCGCTCGTCGTCCCATTCGCCGATCGAGACGAGGTGCCTTCTGAGCCGCTCCACAGGATCGCCGAGCGGCCATTTGGCGCCCGCGCCCTGCGGCCGGTAGGCGGTCGGATCGTCCGAGGTCGAATGACCTTCGACGCGATAGGTGAAATGCTCGATCAGGGTGGGGCCGAGATTGGAGCGGGCACGGTCCGCGGCCCAGGCGGTGGCCGCGTAGACCGCGAGGGCATCGTTTCCGTCGACCCTGAGCCCGGCAATGCCGTAGCCGACGGCGCGGGCGGCGAAGGTCGTGAGATTTCCGCCGGCGATGCCCGAGAAGGTCGAGATCGCCCACTGATTGTTGACGACGTTGAGAATGACCGGCGCGCGATAGACCCCCGCGAAGGTGACAGCGTTGTGGAAGTCTCCCTCGGCCGTCGCGCCGTCGCCGATCCAGGCCGCGGCGATGCGGCTGTCGCCCTTGATCGCCGAGGCCATCGCCCAGCCCACCGCCTGCGGAACCTGCGTCGCGAGATTGCCCGAGATCGAGAAGAAGCCGTGGCCGCGGTCGGAATACATGATCGGCAGCTGCCGCCCTTTGAGCGGGTCGCCTTTGTTCGAATAGACCTGGCACATCATCTTCACGAGCGGGTAGTCGCGGGCGACGAGCAGGCCCTGCTGCCGGTAGGTGGGGAAGAAGATGTCGTCGCGGTCCATGGCATGCGCGGCCGCGACCGCGATCGCCTCCTCGCCCGTGCACTTCATGTAGAAGCTGGTCTTGCCCTGCCGCTGGGCGCGGTACATCCGGTCGTCGTAGACGCGGACCAGCATCATGTCGCGCAGCATCCGCCGCAAAGTGTCGGGATCGAGCCGCGGGTCCCACGGGCCGACCGCGGCGCCGTCGTGGTCGAGGACGCGGACCAGGGAATAGACCAGCTCTCGGGTATCGGAAGCGGGCGCGGCGACGTCGGGGCGGCGCAGGCTGCCGGCGGCGGGAATCTCGATATGGCTGAAGTCGATTTCGTCGCCGGGCCGCGCGTCCGGCTCCGGCACGTGGAGCGAGAGCGCCGGTCGGTTAGGGCGCTCGGTCTCTTTGTTCATCCTCTACCCTGGCTCCTGTCGGCCCCTGCAGCCCCGTAGCGGCGAACGTCCTATATGTGAAGCTGCGGGCGGGGGCTGGGAAAAGTGCGATTGGGGGCTAAGCTGGCCGCGGAGGGAAGCACCGCATGCTCAGTCGATTCTTCGTCGCGCTCGCCTTGCTCTTCGCTTCCGGCCCCGCGGCGGCGCAGGGGCCGGTCACGGCCATCGTCGGAGCGGACGTGCTTCCGATGACCGCAACCGAGCGGCTGCGCGACCAGACCGTCATCCTGCGCGGCGACCGGATCGAGGCGGTCGGGCCGCGCGCCCGAATCCGCATCCCTCCCGGCACCAGGCGCATCGAGGCGCGCGGGATGATGCTGATGCCCGGGCTGGTCGACATGCACGTCCACCTCGCCCCGGCACCGGGCGAGCCGGGCGACGCGGCACAGCGCGCGCTGGCGGTGATGCTCGCCCACGGCACGACCACGGCGCGCGGAATGGCCGGCTCGCCAAACAACCTCGCGGTGCGCGGCCGGATCGAGCGCGGCGAGCTTATCGGCCCGCGCCTCTACGCCGCCTCGCCGGGCCTGCACGTCAACAACACCGCCAGCGCGGACGCGGCGCGCCAGGCGGTGCGGGCGGCACGCGCCGCGGGCTACGACCTCATCAAGTCGCATCATCTGCCGGACGCCGCGATCTGGCAGGCCGTGCAGGACGAGGCGCGGACGCTGGGCCTGCCGGTCGCGGGCCATGTCGCCAACCAGGTCGGCCTGGCGCGGGCGATGGAAGCCGGCCAGCAGATCGAGCATCTCGACGGCACCCTGCTCGCGCTTCTTCCGGCGGGCGCCCCGGAGCGGCAGATCGACTTCGCGCAGATTCCCCCTCTCGAGGTCCTCGCCGCCCTCGCCCGCATCGGCGACGACGACATCGCCGCGCTCGCGCGGCAGGCGCGAGCGGCGCGAAGCTGGCACGTGCCGACCCTCGCCCTGTTCGAGAGGATCGCGGACATCGACGCCGACGTGGCGGCGCTGCGCGCCCGGCCGGAGATGCGTTACGTTCCCGAGGCGGTGCTCGCCCAATGGGCGCAGCAGGCGACGGGGCTTCGCGACGCCGGATTCACCGCCGAGCAGGGCCGCGTCTTCCGCGACCTTCGCCGGCGCATCGTCCGCGCGTTCCACGCGGCGCGGGTGCCGCTGATGGCCGGCTCCGACACCGCCCAGCGCTTCCACCTCTGGGGCCCCGGCCTGATCGACGAGATCGAGGCGCTCCACGCCGCCGGCCTCAGCCGGCTCGACGCGCTGAGGAGCGCGACGGTGGTGCCGCGCGATTATTTCCGCTCGCTCCCGAACCGCGGCTCGAGCCTCGGCTGGCGAGCCGATTTCGGGACGGTGGAGCCCGGGGCGCGGGCCGACCTCATCCTGCTCCGCGGCGACCCGACCCGCGACCTGTCGGTGCTGCGCCGCCCCGAGACGGTCATCGCCGCCGGCCGCGTCCACGATCGGGCTGCGCTCAACCGGATGCTCGACGCGGCCGCGGCTGCGGCACGGAGCGCAAGATGATCGATCGGCGGCACTTCCTCGCCGGGGGCGCGTCCACGCTCATCCTGCCCGGCTGCGTCGCCGGGCGCGAGGCCATCCGCGGCCCGCTCGCCTGGCAGAAGCTGCCAACGGTCCCCTATCGCGGGAAGCAGGACGACATCGCCTTCGAATCGCCCGGCTCCGCACGGACGGGGTGGTACGGAAACGGCGAAGGACGGCTTTTCAGGACGACCAACGGCGGCGATTCCTGGGAGGAGGTCTGGCATAAGCCGGGCACCTTCATCCGCGCCCTCGGCTTTTTCGGTGACGATGTCGGCGTGCTCGGCAATGTCGGCCCCGGCTCGTTCCCGAACGTTACCGACGAAGTGCCCCTTTACCGGACGACCGATGGCGGCAGAAGCTGGGCCGCCGCACGAATCGAAGGCCCCGCCCCGCGCGGCATCTGCGGCATCGACGTCGATTGGCGGAGCACGAGCCGCGGCGACACGATCCTCAACGAGGCGACCATGCACGCCGCCGGTCGGGTCGGCGGGCCGGCGCATTATCTCCGCTCGGACGATTACGGCGCGACCTGGACCAGCCGCGACCTGTCGTCCCTCGCCGGCGCCATCTACGGCGTCAGGTTCATCGAACGGCGCACCGGCTTCCTGGCGGCGAGCAGTCCCGGCGACAGGGCCGCGATGAACGCGCTGATCCTACGGACGGAGGACGGCGGCGCGAGCTGGCGGCCGGTCTATCGGGGGGCGCGCGGCTTGGAGCCGGTCTGGAAGATCCACTTCCCGACGCGCCGAATCGGCTATGCCAGCGTCCAGAGCTACGATCCCGACCCCGCGGCGAGCCGGCGCTTCATCGTCAGGACGGACGACGGCGCGCGGACCTGGCGCGAGCTGCCGCTCATCGACGATCATGGCTGGCGGAGCTTCGGCATCGGCTTCGCCGACGAGCGGCTGGGCTGGGTCGGCGGCAATCAAGGCGGCCTGGAGACCAGGGACGGCGGGGCCACCTGGTCGCGCGTCGAGATGGGCCGGGCAGTGAACAAGATCCGCTTCGTCGGCTGGGGCGCCGAGCGCCGCGCCTTCGCGATCGGAAGCGACGTCTACCGCTTCGACCTCGGGGCTTCGCGACCCAGACGGCACTCGATAGGATGACGAATCGCTGCGCGGCACTCATCGCTCTTGCGCTTTCCGCCTGCGTGGCCTCCCGGGGGCCGGCGTCCGAGCCGGCCTTCTACGTGATGCGCCACCTGCACAAAGAGGCAGGAGCGGACCCTCCACTTAGCGCGCAGGGATGGCGCTGCGCCCAGCGCCTTGGGGAGGAGCTGGCGGACGCGGGCATCCGCGCGGTCTATGCCACGGTCACCCAGCGCGCGCTCGAGACCGGCGTGTACGTCGCGGAGCGCGCCGACACGGTGCCGCAGCCTTACGACGCCCGCGACATAGCGGGGCTGGTCGCCCGGGTCCGCGCGACGGCAGGCAGCGTCCTGATCGTCGGGCATTCGAACACCGTGCCCGACATCGTCGAGGGGCTCGGCGGCACCCGGCCGGGCGACCTCGGCGAAACCAGCTACGGCGAGGTGTGGCGGGTGGCCCGGCCTTCCGGGGCGACGACGGTCCGGCGCATCGCCTGCTAATCTAGTCCGATTTGGACCCATCGCGCAGCGGCGCTGGACAGGCGCGCGGCGCTGGTTCAGCATCCGGTTTTGGCGGCGTTTCGGGGGGGACGGCCATGGCCGGGGCGGAATTCGACCAATCGATAGTGACGCCGAAGCGGCGTGCGGGTCTGACGGAGCGGCTCGGGCGGGCGCCCGGTCTACCGGCGCTCGCGGCGCGCCTCGGCATCCGCTTCGCAGCCAAGCCGCTCCGCATCGGCAAGCGAGTCATCGCCGCGCGCCACGACCAGGTCCGCGAATTGCTCTGCCGCGACCTCGATTTCGGAATCGCCGAGATCAACGCGAAGAAGATCGAGGAGGTCAACGAAGGACCGTTCGTGCTCGGCGAGGACCGCTCTGCTGTGCTCGAAGTCGAGCGACGGGCCCTTTACGAGGCGCTCCGCGCCGTCGACATGGACGCGCTGCGGGACAGCGTGGAGCGCGAGATCGAGGCGGCCTTGCGCGCCGTCCCGGCCGGCGGCTCGATCGACGTCGTCGGCGAATATGCCCGCCCGATCGCGGCGCGCACCGCCCAGCGCCTGTTCGGGATCACCGGCCCGAGCCCCAGGATGTTCATGGAAGCCGTCCGTTCGGTCTTCGCCCACACCTTCCTCAATCTCTCCAACGACGAGAAGATACGCGCGCGGGCGATGAAGGCCGGCCATTATATGTGCGGCTGGTTCCGCAACGAGATCGCCCGCCGGCGCGCGTCCGGGGACCTCGGCGACGACATGATGGGGCACCTGCTGGGTCAGGGGATCGTGGACGACGAAGGCGCGCGGCGGACGCTCGGCGGCATGCTCGTCGGCAGCATCGACACCACCGCCACCTGCGTCGCCAAGATCGTCAAGGTCGCGTCCGGGGACGGTGACCTGCGCTGGGCGATGGAGCGCGACGCCGCCGACCTCGACCGGATGGACGGCTGGTGCAACGAGGCGCTGAGGCGTTGGCCGCACAATCCGATCGTCATGCGCCATGCGCTGAACGACGCGGATCTCGCCGGCACGAAGGTCAAGAAAGGCGACACGGTGATCGCCTGGACCCAGGCCGCGATGCAGGACCCCGCCGCGTTCCCGGACCCGAAGCGGATGGACCCGGACCGCGACCGCGCCGCCTATCTCCACCTGGGCTGGGGCCTGCACCCCTGCTCGGGCCGTCCGGTCAACCGCTTCCAGATCCCCTTGCTGGTGGCGGGCATCATGGCGCGGGGGCTCGGGCGGACGAGCGCGGTGGAATGGACCGGGCCGTTCCCGGGCCGCCTCGCCGCATGCCTCAGGAAGGAGCCGAACTGATGGATTCGATGGTCACCATCGTCGCGCCGATCCACGAAAGCGACATCGGCGCGATCGAAGCGATGCTCGACGCGATGGAGAATCCGGCGAACGAGTCGATCCAGGCGCGGCTCGACGTCACCGACCCCGACGGCGGCGGAACCCATTTCATGAGCCTCCACGCCATCCCGGACGGCCATGACGGCACCGCCAGCATTGTCATGGAGTTCACTGCCGACGGCACGTCCGACCGCGCCGTCGAGCGCATCGCGGCGGCGATCGGGCCCGAGCTGACCCGCATCTTCGAACGGGCCCGGGATTGGCGCGGCAATGTCGCGCTGGCGCCCTACCTCAAGTCGCACCGCATCAAGGTCGGCTACGGACTCTTCGATCCGCCCGGCCTTTGCTTCGCCGGCACGCCCGGGATGAGCGTCGAGCGCATCAAAAAGGAAGCCGAGTTGGCGGCCTTTGTCGCCAACCAGGTCGATCTCGGCGGTTGCGACGTCCGGCCGATCGATCGGCTGGAGGCGGTGCGGCGCGCGGTGAAGGCGAACCCCCGCTTCGCATGGGCGCTGGAGCCGCCGCCGCCGCCGGGACGCGACGCCGTGAAGCTCAATTTCGTCACGCTCGCGCTCGCCCACCCATTCATGCGCGCGCTCCTCTCCCTGCTCGGCGCGCTGATCCTGGCGACGTTCATGGTCGCCTGGCTGGCCAGCGGCGATGTCATGGACGGGGTGGAGGCGGCGCTCTGGGCCACGGTCATCCTGATCGCCCTGACCGTGGCCGCCGCGGGCCTGTTCTACGCGAAGCTGAGGAAGCAGGAGAATAGCGACTGGTGCGACCCGCGCTCGCTCGACGCGAGCATCCTCGCCGAGATCCGCAAGCGCGAGAACCATTATGCGCAGAACCACATGGTCTCGGTCACCTGCCGCAAGCCGGGCTTCGTGCGCTGGGTGACGATCCGGCTGATCTTCTCGGTGATCGCCCTGCTCGCGGCCAGGGTCTACAGGCCGGGCTTCCTTGGCGGCATTTCCACCATCCACGCGGCGCGGTGGATCACCGTGCCGGGGACGCGCAACCTCGTCTTCTTCTCCAATTTCGGCGGAAGCTGGGAAAGCTATCTCGAGGATTTCATCACCCGCGCCCATGACGGCCTCACCGGGGTGTGGTCGAACTCGATCGGGTTTCCGCGCGCCAAGAACCTCTTCCAGGACGGCGCCACCGACGGCGAGCGCTTCAAACGCTATGCGCGCCACTCGATGCTGCCGACCCGCTTCTGGTACAGCGCCTATCCCAAGCTGGTGACCGACCACGTCCGTGCCAATGCGTCGCTCCGCCGGGGCCTGGCCGCGGCGCTCACCAACGACGAGGCGGGGCAGTGGCTTCAGCTGCTGGGTTCCGGGCCGCGGCCCGATTCGAAGCTCGAGACCAGCCAGATCCAGTCGCTCGTCTTCGGCGGCCTCGGCTTCATGAAGGATGGCTCGGTCGTCCTCTACCACCTTCCCGACGACCGCGACAAAGCCCGTGCCTTCCTCGCCGGCCTCTATCCCGACGTCGGCTTCGGGGACGGCCGCAAGCTCCGCCGCGATGCGGTGGCGACGGTCGCGCTCGGACCCAAAGCGCTCGAAAAGCTCGGCCTGCCCGACGAGTGTCTGAAGGGCTTCGCCCCCGCATTCCTCGAAGGCATGGCGACCGAGGGGCGCAACCGCATCCTCGGCGACATCGACAAGAACGCGCCCGGCAACTGGCGCTGGGGCCGCG
The DNA here is from genome assembly GCA_035628635.1 of Allosphingosinicella sp. Lineage (GTDB taxonomy): Bacteria > Pseudomonadota > Alphaproteobacteria > Sphingomonadales > Sphingomonadaceae > Allosphingosinicella. The sequence continues at coordinate 124,599 of DASPJJ010000006.1, read as the reverse complement.
ACCCTTACGACGTCGCCCTGCTCGTCTACGGCAAGGACGAGGATGCGGTCGCCGCCCTGTGCGGGCGCATACGCACGCTTGCCGAGGAGAACGGGATCGGCGAGCCGCACCGGGTCGCGCTGGAGCGTACCAAGAAGCCGGCGATCGAGCCGTTCGGGTTCGTCGACGGAATCTCGCAGCCGGTGATCCGCGGCAGCTACCAGAGCTACCGCAAGAACGATCCCATCCATCTGGTCGAGCCGGGCGAGTTCATCATCGGCTACCCGGACAATCGCGGCAACTTCCCGCCCGAGCCCGAGCTGTCGCCGCTTGCCGATCCGGACAACCGCCTCCCGGTCGCCGCCAGTAGCCGCGAGTTCGGCAACACCATCGTCGAGGCGCCGCGGGCGGTCGGGCGCAACGGCACTTACCTCGTCATCCGTCAGCTCGAACAGGACGTCACCGGCTTCTGGGACTATTGCTGGGGCGAGTATCGACGGCTGAAGGACCGCCTGCCCGCCCCGTACGAGATGCGGCCGGACTATATCGCCGCCAAGCTGGTCGGACGCTGGCGCGACGGCTCGTCCCTGGTCCGCAACCCTTATTACCCGTTCCCGATCGAGCATAAGGAGCGGATCGAGCGGCGCGGCAACCGCGAGAACGCCAAGGGCTATGACGAGCGCACCGCGATCGCGGCGTCCGGCGAGCCGCTCGGCTCCGAGACGGTGCGGCCGGAGAGCAATCCCGAGCAGGGCACCAGCGTCGCCCCGGCGGCGCCGGCCACAACCACCGCCGCAGTGGTGGGAGCCGGCGCGACCGCAGCGGCGCAGTGGGCGACGGGCGCGCGCACGCGCACGGCGACCGATGCGGAGGACAAGAAGGCCGAGGCCGAGAGCCGTCCGCCGCCCGAGGAGGCGGCGCCGGTCCGCCTCAGCGACAACGACTTCCTGTTCGGCGTCGAGGATCCGCAGGCGACGCGCTGCCCGTTCGGAGCGCATATCCGCCGCGCCAACCCGCGCGATTCGCTGATGCCGGGCTCGATGGAGCAGGTCTCGATCTCCAACCGCCACCGGATGCTGCGCGTGGGCCGCCTCTACCGCCCGGAGCCCGGCGAGAATCCGGGCCTCATGTTCATGTGCCTCAACGGCGACATTGAGCGGCAGTTCGAGTTCATCCAGCAGACCTGGCTGATCAGCCCCTCCTTCCACGGGCTGGTCGGCGAGCAGGATCCGCTCACCAGCAATTGCGAAGGCTCGGGCTATGTCGTGCCGACCCATGACGGGCCGATCCGGCTGAAGCCTCTTCCCCAGTTCGTGAAGACGCTGGGCGGGGGCTATTTCTTCATGCCGGGGCGCAGCCTGCTGGAATATCTCGGCGGGGTCTGAGGCCGCGTCGCGCAGGCGGCGGAAACTTCTTGGAGTCTGAGGGGACTCGTACTTTTTGTCGAAAAAGTACGTGTCCCCAATAACAACGCGTTGAAAAAGTACGTGTCCCCGCTCACAGATCCACGCACGAGGCGATCGCCTCGAGCTTGCGGATGCGCTCCTTGAGATCGGCCATCTCGATCCGCTCCATCGCCTCGCCGCGGCCGTCCTGGCGGACGTGACCGGCCAGCTCCATCCGCTTCAGCTCGAGCCAGCCCTGCCAGCCCTTGAGAGCGGCGAAGACCGCCATTCCCATCGCGGCGAAGCCGAAAGTCGCCAGGATCATCGTCGTCAACTCTTCGCTCATCTCGTCCTCCCATTCTCTTTATTCATTCACGGAACCGCGCCTCAGCGCAGGTTCTCGATCTCGCGTGCGAGGCGGCTGTTGGGGCTCGCCACATAGGAATCGATCTCGGCGAGCCGCCGGTCGAAGTCGCGCGCCTCGTAGGCCGAGCCTGCTAGGCTCGCCGCGCGCCGCGGCCGCACCCTCCCGCGCCGCGGCTGGCCGAGGAAGCCGAGCGCGACATAAGCGACCACCGTCCACGGCCAGCCGCCGACCAGGGTGGCGACGACGAAGCCGATCCTGACGATCGTCGGGTCGATCCCCATCGCCCGCCCGAGGCCGGCACAGACTCCCATCAATTTGGCCTGGCTCCGGTCCACCGCGAACTTCATCCCGTTCATTTCATTCCTCCTTCGAATCCCTGGCTCAGACGGCCGCTCGGGCGGCCTTCATGCGCGCGAGCTCGGCATCGACCTTCTCGGCGTTGCGCAAATCGGCGATTTCCTCGGCGAGCGTCTTGGGCGGCGCGGCGAGCAGCAAGGCCTCGGCCTCGCCCTCGGCATGATCGGCGTCGCGCTCGAGCAGCTCGAACTTGGCAAAGGCGCCGTCGACGCGGGTGCCCGCATACATTTCGCGCATCCGGGTGCGGTTGTGGGCGCTCTCGAGCCGGGTCGCGATCGAGCTTTGGCGGGCGCGGGCCTCGCGCAGCTTGCTCTGCAGCTTGAAGATGTCGGCCTCGGACGCGCGCAGCGCCTCCTCGATGACAGCGGCCTCGTCGGCGAGGCGCCGCGCCATGTCGGCGACCTTCTCGCGCTCGATCAACGCCGCGCGGGCGAGGTCCTCGCGGCCCTTCGAGAGAGCGAGCTCGGCCTTCTCGGTCCAGCTCGCCTGGAGATCCTCGAGCCGGCCAATCTGCCGGTTGATCTCCTTCTGGTCGGCGATCGACCGCGCGGCGGAAGCGCGGACCTCGACGAGCGTCTCCTCCATTTCGAGAATGATCACCCGGATCGTCTGCGACGGGTCCTCCGACTTCGAGAGGAGATCGGTGACGTTGGCGGCGACGATGTCGCGGGTGCGGGAAAAGATGCCCATCTGGAATTGCTCCTGGAAGGTCTGTCTGATGGCGGCGGCCGGAGAGGCTAGGGGGTGACTCTCCGGCCGCCTGCCGTGGGGCGCCCTCCCAAGCGCCCCGAAAGTGTCGCTTCAGGCGGCGGTCTGGGTCTGGGCCGGGGCGGCCGTGGCCGGGCCGACGGCGGCGCCGACGCAGGCGGTGGAGAGGATCAGGGCGCCGATGGCGGCGGTGGCGATGCGGCGGATCTCGATGTTCAACATGGCTTTGCTCCCTCTGGTGTCTCGCTCCGCCTCGATGCGGGGCGGTATGCCAGTTAGGACTACAAAGGCCGTGCCAAGTGGAGGAAATGGCGGAAATCCGCGCTTTTCTGGGCCATGCCGCCAATCACGGCCGAAATGCCAGCGCTGCGAGTTGGGATTTTCCGCCGCGACTTGGCGATTTGCGCGCCGGCTGGTTCCGCTCAGGCGGCGAGGTCGGTGCGGCGGCGGCGCTGGCCTTTGTCGGGGCGGGTGATTTCGAGCAGCTTGGCGCCGGCCATGAACACCGCGCCGGTGCAGGCGGCGAACAGCAGCCACCCGCCGAAGCCGGGATAGAGATCGAGATAATGGAGCCCGCGCTCGATCGCGCCGAGGCCGAGCGCGTAGATCACGCAGCAAGCCTCGAGGCGGGTCTTGATCACGAACAGGCGGCCGATGCGCTTCCACATGCCGGGCAAGCAGCAAGAAGCGGGCCAGCCACGGAAAAGCGCGGGTGCGATGGTTAAGCGGAAAGGATTTGTAAACCATGCCGACGATCCGCCGCGGCAGGACTCCGCTGGCCGATTGCTCCGGAATGGCGGCGGTTTGGCGCTTGGCGAGGCTTGCGCTGGAACTTGAATCGAGGAAAGTAATTGTAACGGGGTTCGGCCGAATCCCGGCGAATTGCATCGACAGGGGCGAGTGAATGCAACGACAGGGCGCCATGGCGCGGCCCGCCGGCGAGGATAGTCCGACCGATCTCCCGCCGCGCGCATGGAAAGAGGTGGCGGTCGCTACTTGGAAAGAGTCGGGCGAAGACAATCTCGCCCTGGTCGCGGCGGGCGTCGCCTTCTATGCCTTTCTTGCCTTCGTCCCGTTGCTCAGCGCTTTCGTGCTGACCTACGGCATCGTCGCCGAGCCGTCCTCCGTCGTCCACCACATGCAGGCCTTGACCAGCGTGATGCCGCAGAACGCCGCCGAGATCGTCGGCGATCAGCTGACGAGCATGACCGAGACAAACGGCGGACAAAAAGGTTTCGCTTTGGCCCTCGCAATCCTCATCGCCCTCTACGGAGCGACCAAGGGCGCGACCTCGATCATGACGGCGCTCAACATCGCCTACGACGTCGACGAAACGCGCGGCTTCGTCCGCAAGACCATCCTGTCCTTCGCGATGACGGGCGGCGCGTTGCTCACCTTGTTCCTCGCCATCGTTGCGGTGTCTGCGAGCAACGCGGCGGAGGATCTGCTGCCCTCGCTCTCCGGAGTGACGCATTTCGCGATCAAGGCGATCTTCTGGCTGCTCGCGGCCGCGGCGGTGGTGCTGCTGCTGGCGGTCATATACCGCTACGGGCCCGACCGGCCCGACGCGCCCTGGCGCTGGATCACGCCGGGCTCGGCCTTCGCCGCCTTAGGCTGGCTCGCCGCCACCGCGGGCTTCGGCCTCTACGTCTCCAATTTCGGCAATTACAATGCGACCTACGGCTCGCTCGGCGCGGTCATCGTGTTCCTGACCTGGCTCTATCTCTCGGCCTACATCGTCCTGCTCGGCGCGGAGCTCAACTCGGAGCTCGAGCAGCGTGCGGCGGCGGCGCAGCCGGCGACGAGCGATCCGGCGCCGCCTCCGCGAGAGATCCGCCCTGCCGCCCCCGCGGCTCCCGCACTCGGCGAGGTCGCGTGGAAATCGGCGGTCTACGGCGTCGCGCTGACCGTGCTCGGCCGGCATCGCCGCGTCAGGAGCGCCGCATGATCGACGCTGTCCTGTTCGACGTCGACGGCACCCTTGTCGACTCCAACGACCTTCATGCCACCGCATGGCTCGAGGCCTTCCGCCATTTCGGACTCGTCATCCCCTACGAGCGCGTCCGCGGCCAGATCGGCAAAGGCGGCGACAATCTCATCCCGTCGCTGCTGCCCGACGATATCGCCGACCGCCTGCACGAGGAAATCGAGACTTTTCGCAGCGAGCTTTTCAGGCGCGACTATCTGGCCAGGTCGCGGCCCTTCCCCGGCGCCGCGGACCTGCTCCGGCGGCTGCACGACGAAGACGCCAAGCTGGTGCTGGCCACATCGTCCGGGCAGGAGGAGCTCGATTTCCACATCGACAGGCTCGGCTGCCGCGAGCTGCTGACGGCAACCACCTCGCGCGACGACGTCGAGCACAGCAAGCCGTGCCCCGACATCTTCGAAGCCGCGCTGGGCAAGGCGCGGCCGCTCAACGGCGGGCTCGCGGTGGTGGTCGGCGACACCCCTTGGGACATCGCGGCGGCCGCCAAGCTCGGCGTCCCTGCCGTCGCGGTCCGTTGCGGCGGCTTCCCCGACCGCGAGCTGGACGGCGCGGCGGCGATCTACGACGGGCCGCTGGACCTCATCGAGGCCTTTCCGGGGTGGCTTCCGCGCTGAGCCGCCCCGCGATTTCCGGGTGGACGGGCGGCGGAGAAGCTGCTTCGCAGCGTCAGCCGCCCGGAGGAAATGATGCAAGAGGACCAGCCGCAGGAGCCGACTGTCGACGAGCAGGCCCAGGAGCCGCCGCCCGGCGAACACGATTTCGAAGGCGAAGAGGATCACGGCGTCCCGCCCGAATATGATGCGGAGGGATACACGACGTCCGACTTCCACAACGTCGTCCAGAAGCAGGTCCTCAACGCGACCTACGAGACCCTGGTCGAGACCAAGATGCACTGGGCGCTGATCGAGCCCTTCCTCCACGCCGCACGCGAGGTCTGCGTCGGCGACTTCCGCCGCACCGGCAGCGTCCGAATCCACGGCGTCGCAGCCGATGGCGAAGCCTGGGTCGAGGCCGAGGAAGCCTATGTCAGCCTGTCGATCGCCGACCAGGACGACGGTCATGAATGGCTGGCCGAGACCTGGTGGCTTTCGGACCTGGTCCTCGCCGGGGCCGATCCGGCGCGGGTGCGCGAGGCGGCGCGGGCGCTGGAGCGCACCGTCGCCAAGCTCGACGCGTGGCTCGCCACGCAGAGCGAAGGCCCGGACGAAGCCGGCTGATCAGCCGCCTCGCCCGGGCCCGGCCTCTTTCGCGCGAGCGGAAAGACGGAAAGTCCGGCCTTAGTCCTTACGGGCGCTCACGCCCCGCTCGTAGAGCTGGATGCAATTGTCGTCGCCGCGGCCGGGGCGGCAGGGCGGGTAGTGGGTGCGGGCTTCGACCGGGCCGCCGACGCCGGGGGTGGCGGGGGTTTCGGTCGCAACCGGCTTGACCGCAGCCGCGGTTTCGGCATCGCCGGTCATCTCGGCCGTCGCCGCGGGCTTCGCGGCCGTGTCGGCGGTGTCGGCAGGCATGGCGCTGCCATGGCCCATCGCGGCATGATCGTCGCTCGCAGGCGGCGTATCCTTGGTGCCGTCGGCGACCGGCTCGAACGGGCCGCCCATCGCGACTCCGGAGTCGCTGCCCTTCCAGCCGGCGAGCGCCTGGGTGACGCCGCGTTCGTAGAGCTGGATGCAATTGTCGTCGCCCGGGCCAGGGCGGCAGGCCGGATAGCCCTGCGCGTCCTCGATCGGGCCGCCCATACCGGCCTCGGTGCCGGCCGTCGCGGTCTCGGTCTTGCCGTCCAGCGAAGCGGTCTCGACCGCCGGCTTGCCCGCTGCGGCGTCGGCCGTATCCTTGAATCCCTCCGCCGCCGCGGTCTCGACCAGAGACTCGTCGAGGCCGGCGAACGCCTTCTTGCCGCCGTCGCTCGTTGCCGCCGGCGAAGCGTCATAGGCAGCGGTCTGCGCCTTCATCGCGCCCTTGTCGTCGAACGCGGCGAAGGTTTGCGGGGTCTTGCCCGCGCTCATCTCGCTGATCCACGTTCCGGCCTGCATCGCGCCGATATGGGCCTCCTCGGCGGGCGCCCAGGCGAGGGCCGACGTGCCGAGCATCAGCGCGGCGGCTGTCACCACATATTTCTTCATCTTGGCCTCCATAATCTTCTCGTTCGGCAGCCGCGGCGCGGCGCCGGTTGCAAGTGCCCCCTTGCTCCACGATGATGTGCCAGATGCGTTGAGAACGATGCAGCGGCCATTCGTATCCGCGGCCGAGAAGATTAGATTCCCCTGGAGCGAGACGAATGCCGACGCAGATGCGACGAACCGCCGTGGACGGCACTTCGGCGACGTCGATCGGAAGCTGAGGCGGGAAGTGGAGGCTGCGGCCTGATGTAAACGTCAAGCTTACAGTCGGTAGATAATTGCCCTAGGACACGATCGATTATCCCCCGAAGGCCGTTCCGTGTGCGTAATCAGTGGCGAGCGACTGCGTTACTCGCGGAAGGCGGTCTCGCGCAGGCGCGTGATCGGGGAGAGGAGGTAGCTGAGCACGGAACGCTTGTCGCCGAGCAGGTTCACTTCCGCCTGCATGCCCGGACCGATCTGAAGCGGCTCGCCGCGGTGCCCGCGCAGCGCGTTGGCGGTGGTCCGAACCCGAACCATGTAGAAGGTCTCGCCGGTCCGCTCGTCGGCGACCGCATCGGGCGAGATCGACACCACCCGCCCGTCGAGATGGCCGTAGACGGTGGGGTCGTAGGCGGTGATGTTGACGCGCGCCGCCTGGTTCATCCGCACCGAGCCGATATCCTGAGGACGCACCATCGCCTCCACGACCAGGCTGTCCTCCGAGGCCACGACCTCCACCAGGGGCGCGCCCGGGGCGACGCTGCCCCCGACCGTCGTGACCAGCACGCGATTGACCCGGCCGCGGACCGGCGAGCGGACCACCGTCCGCGCGACCCGCTCGGAGAGGGCGGGCATTGCGCGGCGGCGGGCGGCGAATTCGGCCTGCGCGGTCGCCAGCTCGGTGGCGGCGCGCGAGCGCCAGTCGCCCTGCTGCTGGCCGAACGTCGCCTGCGCCTCGGAGAGGCTGGCGCGGGCGCGGGAGGCGGCGGCGGCGGCGGCGGCGGCCTCGCTGGCGGCGACCGCCGCGGCGCTCTCCGCCTGGGTCAGCGACATGCGGGGCTCGATGCCGCGCTCGACGAGCGGGCGGATCATCGCCGCTTCCTGGCGGCGCGCGTCGCGGGCGGTGACACGCGCCTGATAGGCGGCGTCCGCTTCGGCGATCGCGCGCTGCGCCTGAAGGATCCGCGCCTGGGCGGCGCTGGTCAGCTGGGCGAGCTCGGACATGCGGCTGGCATGGAGCGACCGCTCGATCGCGATCTGCGCCGCCGCGGCGGCATCGGCCGCGTTCGGGTAGACCGGCTCGCGGCCTGCGACCTCGGCCTCGAGGCGGGCGATCTTGGCCGCGAGCGCGACGATCGACGCCTCGCCGCTGCCGAGCTCGGAGCTGGTCGAGGTCGGATCGAGGCGCACCAGCTCGGCATTCTCCTGGACCATCTGGCCCGGCTGGACCAAGATCGCCTCGATGACGCCGCCCTCGAGGTTGGAGACGATCTGGAGCTGCGAGCTGGCGATGACCCGTCCCTGGGCTCGCACGGTGCGGTCGAGCTCGGTCAGCGCGGCCCAGACGACGAAGATGACGAAGAAGGCGGCGACCGCCCAGAGCAGCACGCTCGACGCCAGCTTCGGCCGGATGCGGCCGGCGAAATCCTCGAGGCTTCCTTCGGGTCTGGTCATGCCGCCTGTGGCCTCGTCAGCTGCTTCAGGATCTGGTCGCGGGGTCCGTCTGCGACGACGCGCCCCTTGTCGACCAGCATGATTCGGTCGACCAGCTGCAGCAGAGGCGGCCGGTGCGTGATCAGGATGAACGTGCGGCCCTTGAGCTCGACCTGCAGGCGCTGGATGAGACCGGTCTCGGTCTGCGCATCCATCGCGCTCGACGGCTCGTCGAACACGACCACCGGCGGGCTCAGCGCGAGCGCGCGGGCGATCGCGATCGACTGGCGCTGTCCGCCGGACAGGCCCTCGCCGCGGTCGGCGAGGCGGAGGTCGTAGCCGTTCGCGATCGCGCCCATGAACTGATGGGTGCCGCTAAGCTCGGCGGCGCGGACCAGCTCTTGGTCGTCGACCTCGGGACGGCCGAGGCCGATATTCTCGCGCACCGATCCGGTCAGCAGCACGCTCTCCTGCAGCGCTGCTCCGACATTGCGGCGCACGCTGGCGGGATCGAGCTGCCGGATGTCGGTGCCGTCGATCATGACCAGCCCTTCCTCCGGCTCGTAGAGCCCGAGAATGAGGCGGGCGATGGTCGACTTGCCCGAGCCCACGCGGCCGAGCAAAGCGACATGCTCGCCGGGCTGGATCGTGAAGCTGATCTCGTCGAGCGCCTTCTCGGGCGCGTTCGGATAACGGAAGCTGACGTTGCGGAACTCGATCCGCCCCTCGGCCTTGCCGAGCTGGAGCGGCTCGCCACTCGGCCCTTCGGGCGGCAAATCCATGATGTCGTTGAGCTGCTTGTAGGCGGTGCGGGTGGCGGTGATCCGCGACAGAAGCTGCGAGATCTGCGCCAGCGGCGCGACGACGCGGCCGGCGAGGATCGAGCAGGCGATGAGCCCGCCCATGGTCAGGGTCCGGTCGGCGATCATGCCGACGCCGACGATGACGACGCCGGCATAGGAGATCATGCCGGCGCTGGTCGCGGTGGTGATCCCGATCGTCGCGATCAGCCGCTGGCGCAGCGACACGTCGCTGTGATTCTCCACCGAGCGCGTCCACCGGCTGGCGAGCAGCGGCCCTGCACCGACCGCCTTCACCGTCTCGAGCCCGCCGATCGTCTCGACCAGGACCGATTGCTTGATCAGCCCTTCGCCCATCGATTCGTTGGTCAGCCGCTGCAGCGCGGGCTGGGTCGCCAAAGCGACGCCGATCACGACCGGGATCATCACCAACGGGACCAGCACGACGGCGCCGCCGATGATCCAGACGACGAGCAGGGTGACGAGGATGAAGGGCACGTCGACCATCGCGGTCATCGTCGCCGACGCGAAGAAGTCGCGCAGCGCCTCGAGCTCGCGCATGATCCCGGTCAGCGCTCCGGTGCTGCCCTTCTTGAGGTTGAGGCGGATGGCGAGCAGCCGCTCGAACAAAGTCTCGCCGACCTCGCGGTCGATCTGCGCGCCGGCGATGTCGACGAAATAGGCGCGCAGCAGCCTCAGCGCGAAATCGAAGACGATGATGATGCCGAGGCCGATCGACAGCGCCACCAGCGAGGAGGTGGCGTTGTTCGGGACGACGCGGTCGTAGACCGTCATCGTGAATAAGGCGGTCACCAGGCCGAAAATGTTGATCAAAGCGGCCGCGACGGCGACCTTGTAGTAGATGCGCCGGTTGGCGATCATCGGCTCGAACAGCCACGGCGCGAAGCGCGGCTTCGGTGCCGGAATCGGATTTTTGCTGCTCTCGGTCCTCACCTTGCCTCCTCCCCGGCCGCCTCGTCGATGGCGAGGGCGTCGAGCAGCCGCCCCGTGCGCGACAGCAATACGTAGCGCGCCGCGTCGAGCTCCGCGATCGCCTCGATATAGGCTGCGGCGGCGGAGAAATAGGTGTCTTCGGCGGCGACCACGTCGAACAGCGAGCCCCGCGCGACGCGGAAGCGCTCGACGATGACGTCGCGCGAGCGGCGCGCGGCGATGTAGCTCGCCTCGAGCGCGCGCAACTGCGCCTCCAGCGCCTGGACGTCCGACCAGGCGATCGCCGCATCGCGCGCCGCCTCCTCGCGCACGCGGTCGGCGCGGGCCTCGACCGCGCGCGCCCGGGCGCCGAGTTGGTCGGCGCGGGCGTCGACGCCGCCGAACAGGCGCTGGCGGACAGAGACGCGGCCGCGAATGTCGTAGTCGCGCTCGTTCTCGAACACGCCGTAGCGGCCCGCGTCGATGCCCGCTGCGACCTGCGGCAGGCGGTCGGCGCGGGCGGCGCGCGCCTCCTGGCGCGCGGCCTCGGCGAGCCGCTCGGCGGACTGGACGGCGGGCGATCGGGCCGAAGCGAGCGCAGCGTCGTCGCGGTTCGCGACCGGCGCGGCGGGAGCCGGCGCGCGCTCGACCGCGGCCGGCGGCGCCGCGCCGGCAAGTTCCTCGAAGCGCGCCTCGGCATTGGCGAGCTGGCGGCGGAAGCGGGCGAGCCGCGTCTCGGCCGAGGCGATGTAGCTCTCGACCCGGGCGACGTCGCCCGGCGCCGAGACGCCCTGGCGCACCCTCTCCTCGACCGAGGCGCGAAGCTCGCGCTGGCTCTCGGCGAAGCTCTCGGTGAGCGCGGTCAGCGCGCGATAGGCGAACATGTCGTACCAGGCGGCGATCGCGGACAGAGCGACCCGGTCGCTGGTCGCTTCCGCGTCCAGCGCGGCGGCGCGCAGGCGGGCGCCCGCGGCGCGGACGCGGCTGTTATTGGCACCGAAATCGAACAGCGTCTGCTGGACCGAAAGCGTGGCGTCGGTGCGCTGATCGGGCCGCGAGCGCTCGATGATATTGTCCTGGTCGTTCGAGAATTCCCGCGAGATGACGCGGTAGGAGGTGACGGTGGCGTCGACCGACGGCAGCCGGCGCTCGCGGGCCTCGGCGAGGACGGCGCGGGCCTCGTCGGTGGTGGCCTCCTGCTCGCGAGTCGCGGGGTGGCGGCGGACCGCCGCGGCGATCACGTCGCGGAACTGATCGAAGCTCGCGCGGCTGGCGCCGAGCTGGAGGATGGGATCGGACGCGGGATCGAGGCGCATCGGATCGCGCGACGGCTCGGGCAAGGCGCGCGCCGTCGGCTGCGCGAGCGCACCAGCGCCAGCGCCCAGCACGAGCGCGACCGCGCACGTTCCCTGAAACAGCCTCCCCACCCGGCTTCGCCTAGCGTCCCGCCGCGGCGAAGACCAGCCACGAAATCGCAGATCGCCGTCTTTTGCGGCGCATTTCATCATGAAATCAGCTTCTTGGCGCCGCCAAGCTCGGCCTGGGCCAGGGCCAGAGCCCGCGGATCGTCGACGTCGAGCCACCAGCGCGCGCCGATGTCGAGGGCGAAGGCGCGGCGCTGGTCGGCGAGGCGCTGGACACCCTCCGAGAGGCTGCCCTGGCCGCCGCAGGAGACGCTCTCCTCGATGGCGGCGACGAGGGCGGGAGTGCAGCGAAAGACGCCGGTGTCGAACGCGTCGTAGCGCTCGATCGCCTTGCCCAGCCGGACAATGCGCCCGCCGGGTTCCGTCTCGACCTTGGTGACGTCGTCGATGTCGACCAACCCGTTGTCCAGCCGCCGGTCGACTGCGAGCACTATGTCCCCCCCGTCCTCGGCGGCGATCGTCGCGGCGACCATCTCGGGGTCGAACAGATGGTCCGACATCAGCAGCAGGAAGTGCGCCTCGAGCCGTCCCGCTGCGGCAGCGACGGAGACTCCGTTGGGCCGCTGCCACTCCTCGTTTCGGACGCACTCGATCGCCAGCCCCTCCCTGGAGGCGAGCCCGGACAGGAAGGCTTCGACCCCCTCCCCGGCATAGCCGGTGACGATCAGGAACGAGCTCGCGCCACCGGCGCGGGCCCGCCGGACGACATGCTCGATCAGCGGCCGGTCGGCGATCTCCACCAGCGGCTTCGAGGGCGCTTTCGAGCGCAGCCGGCTGCCCTGGCCCGCGGCGATGATGAGGCACTGCATGAAGCGAGCGGCGCTAGCGCCCGAGCGGGGCCGGGGCAAGGGCGGGAGTCCCCGGTTCCCAGCCCAGGTTGTTGCGTCGCGTCGATATTGCAGTGCAGAAGCGCCCCGAATCGCGATAAGGAGGAAAGGTGGCGACGACGGCCTGCAGAGAGGATTCTGGGCGCGGAGGGATCAGGCCCCGCGAGCTCGAGGACTTTTTCAACCGCCGGCTGTTCCATCCGCTGTCGGGGCTGCTGGCGAGGGCGCTGGCGCGGACCTTCGTGACGCCGAACATGCTGTCGCTGACCGGGGCCGCCTTGGTCCTGGCAGCGGGGCTGGCATATTCAGGTTATTTCGGGCTCACCCTTCCCGCCGCGGTCGCCATCGGCTTCACCCTCCACATGCTTTGGCACGTCGTCGACGGCGCGGACGGCGCGCTGGCGCGCCTGACGGGCCGTGCGTCGCCTCTCGGCGAGATGATCGACGGGGCCTGCGATTATATCAGCCACGCGATCGTCTATCTCCTGCTCGCGACCTATCTCGACGACCAGATCGGCCTGTGGGCTTACCCGCTCGGCCTCGCCGCGGGCCTCTCGCGCGTCGCCCAGGCCAATCACGCCGAGAGCCAGCGACGCATCTATCTGTGGCGGGCCTACGGCGTCCCGTGGATGCAACAGGCGCACGAGTCGGACGAAGCGCTGTTCCGCGGCAAGGGCGGCGTCCGCCTGCTGACGGGTCTGACCCGCGCCTATCTGTGGCTTGCCGGCCTTCTGACTCCGTCCTCCACCGAGCTCGACCGTGCCGCGGAAGAAGCGGCGCGCGATCCGTCGGCGCGGCGCCGCCTCACCCGGCTTTGCCGCTGCGCATCGCGCCAGCCCTTGTTCCTGCAGGCGCTGCTCGGCGCCAACCCGCGCACCTTGCTGCTCGGCCTCAGCATGGCGCTGGGCTCGCCGCTTTTCTATTTCCTGGTCGAAACCACGCTGATGAACTTGCTTCTGGTGGTCTCGGTGCGCCGCCAGCGCAGCTGCAACCAGGAGCTGGGCCAGCGCCTCGCAGCGTGAAGCTCAGCGCGGCGTGCCGTCCAGACGTCGCCCCAGCGAGACGAACAGCTGCACCAGCACCGGGACCAGCACCGCGGACAGCACGATCTTGGCGACCATCTGGCCGATCAGCAGGTCGGTGATCGGGAACTCGCCGTAAAAGGAGATGGTGATGAACAGCAGGGTGTCGACGACCTGCGACAGAATCGCCGCGATGCCGGCGCGAAGCCAGATCATCCGCCCCTCGCCCTTGCCGCGGAGCGCGCTGAAGATGGTGACGTTGAGGTACTGGGAGATGCCGTAGGCGACGATTCCGGCAGCCCAGATACGCGGCGTCCCGCCCATCACCGTGTTGAACGCGCCGAGGCGGTCCGCAGGCATGTCGTGCGCCGCCGGGAGGGCGAGGACCAATATCGCCAGCAGGATCGAAAAGACGAGCGGGATGAAGCCGAACAGCACCAGCTTGTTCGCGGTCTCCCGCCCGAACAGCTCGGCGACCGCGCTCGAGCTCGCGACCAGCATCAGGAAAGCGAAGATTCCGGCCTCGACGCCGAGCGGCCCGAGCGCCACCTGCTTGTTGGCGAGCACCCCGGCGACGCAGACCATGCCGCCGTAGAAGATCGAATATACGAAGAGCGAGCGCGGGAATGCGGGGGCGGCTGGTGTCGTCATGACCGATGCGTAACGGCTTTCGCCTCACACAAAAAGGACTTTCCGTCGGGCCTTTCTGCGGCCATCAAGCCGCATCCGCCACCGTTCGGAAGGCCGCGATTTGCCCGAGACCCGTCTCGACGTGCTTGCCATCGGCGACGCCGTGGTCGACGTCATCGCGCGCGCCGACGACGCCTTCCTCGCGGAGGAGGGGCTGGTCAAGGGATCGATGCAGGTGCTCGACGCCGCGGGCGCGACCCGGCTCTACGCCAAGATGGGCAACGCCCGCGAGACGAGCGGCGGTTCGGCCGCGAACACCGTGGCGGGAGTCGCGGCGCTCGGCGGGCGCGCCGGCTTCGTCGGCCAGGTCGCTGCCGACCAGCTCGGCGACATCTTCACCCACGACATCCGCGCGCTGGGCGTCGAATTCGAGACCCCGGCCAAGGCGGACGGCCTGCCGACCGGCCGCTGCCTGATCCTCGTCACTCCGGATGCGCAGCGGACGATGAACACCTTCCGCGGCGCGGCGCACGAGCTGTCCGCCGACGCGCTCGATGCGGAGCAGATCCGTGGCGCGGCGATCCTCTATCTGGAAGCCTATCTGTGGCGCTCGCAGGGACCGCGGGCGGCGATGGAACAGGCGATGAGGATCGCCCACGAGGCCGGACGCAAGGTCGCCTTCACCCTTTCCGACATCGCCTGCATCGCCCCGCACCGCACCGAGATGATCGCGATGCTCGACGCGGGCGCGATCGACCTGCTGTTCGCGAACGAGAACGAGATATGCGAGCTGGCGGGCCTCGCGGACCGCGACGCTGCGATCGCGGCGATCCGGGACAAGGTGCCCCTCGTCGTCGTCACCTGCGGCGCCGACGGAGCGCTCGCGGTCGAGGGCGGGCGGCATGTCGCGGTGCCGGTGGCCCGCATCGGCGGGGACATCGTCGACACGACCGGCGCCGGAGACCTGTTCGCCGCCGGCTTCCTCGTGGGACAGGCCGAGGGCCGGTCGATCGAGGAGAGCCTGCGCATCGGCTCGATCTCGGCGGCCGAGGTGATCTCCCACTTCGGGGCGCGTCCGGAAGCCGACCTCAGGGCGCTGGTGGACAGGCTGCTGTGAACAAGCTCGCCGTCTATTGCGGCGCCTCGATGGGCGCCGATCCCCTGTTCGCGGACACGGCGCGCGACCTCGGGACCGAGATGGCCCGCCGCGGAATAGACCTCGTCTACGGCGGCGGCCACCGCGGCCTGATGGGTGTCGTCGCGGATGCGGTGCTCGCCCAAGGCGGCAGGGTCTATGGCGTCATTCCCAAGGCATTGGTCGATCTCGAAGTGGCGCATACCGGCCTCACCGAGCTCCACACCGTCACCTCGATGCACGAGCGCAAGGCGAAGATGACCGAGCTCACCGACGCCTTCATCGCCATCCCCGGCGGCATCGGCACGCTCGACGAACTGTTCGAGGCCTGGACCTGGAACGCGCTCGGCTACCATTCCAAGCCCTTCTGCCTGTTGAACGTCGCCGGCTTCTGGGACGGGCTGATCGGCTTCGTCGACCATGTGACGGAGAGCGGCTTCATGTCGCCGGCGCGCCGCGCGCAGCTGCTGGTCGCGGACGATATCGGGGAGGCCATCGAAAAGCTGGACGCGGCGACGAAAGCCGCCGAAACTCGCATGGTCTGGTAAAGGGCGGGACGGGGGACGGAATGAGCTATTTGATGAGCTTGGCGGGGATCGTCGTGATCCTCGCGATCGCGTTCCTCCTGTCGTCGAACCGAAGGGCGATCCGCCTCCGCGTCATCGCCGCCGCCTTCGCGCTCCAGGCCGGGATCGCCATTCTCGTCCTGCGCACGGTCTGGGGGCGCGCGACCATCGAAGCGATGTCGCAGGGAGTCTCGAACCTGCTCGGCTATGCCAATGCCGGAACCGAATTCCTGTTCGGCCCGGCGGCCAACAATCCGCTCGCGCAAACCTTCGCCATCGGGGCGCTGCCGGTGATCGTGTTCTTCGCGGCCCTGGTGGCGATCCTCTATTATCTCGGCATCATGCAGCGCATCGTGCGCTGGGTTGGCGGCGCGATCGGCTGGGTGACCGGAATCAGCCGCGTCGAATCGCTGGGTTCGGCGGCGAACATCTTCGTCGGCCAGTCCGAATCGCCCTTGGTGGTGCGCCCCTATCTGGCAGCGCTGCCGCCCGCGCAGCTGTTCACGCTGATGACCGTGGGCATGGCGGGCGTCGCCGGGACGATCCTTGCCGCTTATGCGACGATGCTCGGCCAGGACAAGATTCCCTTCCTCCTCGCCGCCGCCTTCATGTCTGCGCCGGGCGGGATCCTGATGGCCAAGATCATGATGCCCGACGTTCCGCGCCAGCCGGACGAGCTCCCGCTCGAGGACGAGCCGGAGGAGCAGAAGATCGAGCTCGCAGAGACCTTCGAGGAAGGCGAGCAGCCCGCCAACATCATCATGGCCGCGGCGCAGGGCGCGGCCACCGGCGTGAAGCTCGCCGTGGCGGTCGGCGCGATGGTACTCGCCTTCGTGGCCCTCGTGGCGCTTGCCAACGGCCTGCTCGGCGGCGTCGGCGACTGGCTCGCCGAGCGCTCGGCCGCCGCGGGGCTCGGGCTCCACCCCAACGTCGTCGCCGCCCTCAACGACCTCACCTTCCAGCGCCTCGTCGGCTACATCTTCCAGCCCGTCATGTTCCTGATCGGCATACCCTGGGACCAAGCCGGGGAAGCGGGCGGGCTTTTCGGCACCAAGATCGTGCTCAACGAATTCGTCGCGTTCATCGATCTCGGCAACATGACGGGGAGCACGCTGACCCCGCGCTCGGTGGCGATCGTCACCTTCGCGCTGTGCGGCTTCGCGAACTTCTCGTCGATCGCGATCCAGATGGCGGTGACCGGCGGCCTCGCGCCCAACCAGCGGCCGGTGATCGCCCGCCTCGGCATCAAGGCGCTGATCGCCGGCTCGCTCGCCAACCTGATGAGCGCTGCGCTCGCGGGCCTGCTGCTTCCCGCCTGAGGCTCAGCCGGGCTCGGGGAGCTTCGGCAGCGCGACGAGGCACGCCATTGCGGCGAGCTGGAGGAGCAACGCTGCCAAAGCCAGCGGCGCCAGGCCGCGGTCGATGAACGGCGCCACGGCAGCCGTCCCGAGCGCGGTAGCGGCCATGATCGCGAGAATGACGAGGGCGCTGCCGCGCGCGTCGTCGCCCCGCGCGGCGATCACCGCGCGGTAGAAGCCCGGCGGTCCACGCAGGCCGAGCCCGGTGTTCACCGGCACGAACAATGCCGTCACCCACAAGGCCGAGCTCCCGCCGGCCAGGGCGTAAGCCAGCATCGCGCCCGCACCGGCCGCCGCGGCGCCGGTCCCGGTCACGATCATCCGCTCGGCGCCGAAGCGGGCAGCAAGGCCGCCTGCGAAATTTGCGGCCGCGATGAAGGTCGCGATGCCCGCGACCTGCATCACGATGAAATCCGTGAGCGTGCCTCCGAAGCTCCTCACCAGCACAGCCGGCGCGCCGAAGACGAAGACCAGAACCCCCCCGAGCACGAAGGCCTGGCTCAGCGCATAGCGCAGGTAGATAGGGTCGGTCGCCAGTCTCATATAGCGCCCGCTCGGACGGCGAATCGCCTGGGGCACGAGCGGAAACGCCAGGTTGAGGGCGGCGAGAGCGAGCGCGAGAGTGCCCATCAGCTCGAAGGACAGGGTCCAGCCGCCGATGCCCAGCAGCCAGACACCCAGAATCGGCGCCAGCGCAGGCGCCAGCGACTCGATGCTGCCGAGCGCGCCCAGGGCGCGAACGGCCCGCCGCTCGTCGAACATCGCGCGCACGACCGCAGGCGCGAACACCGCCGGCCCGGCCGCCGCCGCTCCCTGCACCGCCCGGAGCGCGATCAGCGCCTCGATCGTCGGCGAGGCGGCGCAGGCGAAGGAAGTCGCTGCCGTGAGGAGCAAGGAAGCGACAATCAACCCCCGCGTCGTGAAGCGGTCGCCGAGCGCGCCGAAGGCGAGAAGCCCGATGCTGGTGCCGCCGACATAGGCGGCGAGCACGAGCTGCGCCGCCGCCGCGTCGCCGCCGAGCGACTCCGGCAGAGAAGGCACGGCCGGCAGCACGAGATCGGTGCCGAGCAGCCCGAGGACCGTAGCAGCGACCAGCAGCGCCAGCTTCAGCCCCGGCCGGCCTGTCTTCTCGTCGCTCACTCCGCCCTCCTCCTGACGCGCTCTATAGCGCCTTGGCTGAAGCGTCGCAGTGGCAGCTTCCTGGAACTTGGGCTAAGGGTAGCGGCATGAGCACGCTTGCAGAACCGCGCCCCGCAGTCGCCTCGGTCTCGCTCACCGCGTCCGACACCGACCCCGAGGGCTTCGCGAAAGAGCTCGGCGAATCGTTCGAGCGCTTCGGCTTCGCGATCATCGCCGATCACGGCATCCCGGCCGACCTCATCCACCGCGCCGAGGAGAAGGCCAAGGCCTTCTTCGCGCTCCCCGAGGAGGTGAAGCGCCGCTATCACGTCGCCGGCGGCGGCGGCGCGCGCGGCTACACGCCGTTCGGGATCGAGACCGCCAAGGGGGCGACCGCCTACGACCTCAAGGAGTTCTGGCATGTCGGACGGGAGCTTCCGCCCGGCCACAAATACAGCGATTCGATGGCGCCCAACGTCTGGCCCGACGAGGTGCAGTCCTTTCGCGACACGTTCCTCGAGCTGTTCGCTGCCTTCGACAAGGCCGGCCTCAGGATCCTGCAGGCGATCGCCCGCCATCTCGGGCTCGATCCCGATTATTTCGAGGACACGGTGAAGGACGGCAATTCGGTCCTGCGCCTGCTCCATTACCCGCCGATTCCCGGCGACGGCCCCAACGTCCGCGCCGGCGCGCACGAGGACATCAACACCATCACCCTGCTGCTCGGCGCCGAGGAAGCCGGGCTGCAGCTGCTCGACCGCGACGGCAACTGGCTTCCGGTCAGTCCCAAGCCGGGCGAGCTCGCGGTCAATATCGGCGACATGCTCCAGCGGCTCACCAACAACGTGCTGCGCTCGACCACCCACCGGGTCGTCAATCCGCCGCCCGAGCGCCGCGGCAAATCGCGCTACTCGATGCCGTTCTTCCTCCACTTCCGCCCCGACTTCCTGATTCGGACCCTGCCCGACTGTGTCTCGCAGGGCCGGCCGGACCTCTATCCGGAGCCGATCACGGCGCACGAATTCCTCCAGGAGCGGCTGCGCGAGATCAAGCTCGCCTGATCGCGGCCATGGCTGCCGCGACGCCGCGGCGGGCCGAGCGGATCGCGTCCGGCGGCAGCGCCTCGGGCGCGAATTCGCCGACCTCCTCGATCTCGCAAGTGCGCCGCGGCGCGTAGACGACGTCTCGCACCAGAAAGACGGGTGATGCACCGGCCTCGCCGAGGAGGCCGACTTCCCCGTGATCGGTCATTCCGATCTCCTCGGTGAGCTCCCTCAACGCAGCCGCTTCCAACTCCTCCCCGCGCCCGACGCCGCCGCCCGGAAGGTGCCAGCCGGGCGCATAAGTCAGCCGCACAAGCACCACGCGCCTTTCCGGCGTCAGGGCCACCGCCAGGACACCGCGGCCGCGCCGGCCGGTCAGCGACCAGAACGCGCGACGGATCTGGTTCAGCCCGGTCAGCACGGCGCGAAGGAGGAAACGGCCGGGCTGCACGATCCCGGCATAGTTGACGAGGGACCGAGCGCAGAATAGTTTCTGTTTGAAACTTAGTCGAGGAGTGGATGGTGGAGATCAGCTACGGTTTGACCGACCGCGATACCCTGCAGCGGCTCACCGGCCTCGAACTGCTGCGCGCCATGGTCGCCGGCGAGCTCCCCGCCCCGCCGATGGCCGAACGCCTCGGCTTTCTGCTGGCCGAAGTCGAGGAGGGCCGCGTGGCGTTCGAAGGCGTGGCGGACGCGGGGCTGCTCAACCCGCTGGGAACGGTCCACGGCGGCTATGCCTTGACCCTGATCGACAGCGCCGCCGGCTGCGCGGTCCACAGTCGCCTCGCCGCCGGGACCTTCTACACGACGCTGGAGACCAAGGTGAACTTCGTGCGAGCGATCAAGCCGGACGGCGCCCGCGTGCGCTGCGAAGGGACGGTCATCAGCCTCGGGAGACAGATCGGCACGGCCGAGGCCCGGCTGACGAGCGCCGACGGCACGCTCCTCGCGCATGGCACTTCCACGCTGATGATCTTCGCGGCCCGGGCCTAGCCGGCGTCGGCGAGGTTTGCCGGACCGAAGCCTTCCGGGATCAGCTCCGAGATGCGCCGCGCGGTCAGGTTCGTCCCGTCGCCGTTGGACGAGACGATCTCGAGGTCGCGGCCGGAGACATGCGCCGCCTCCAGGATCGACTGGCGGCACCCCCCGCAGGGGGTCACCACGGCGCCGCCGCCGAGCGCCCCCGCTTCGACATGGCCGCCGGCGACCGCGATGCGCGCGATCCGCTCAAGCCCGAAGGCCTGCTTCGCCGCGCTCAGCGCGGCGAGCTCGGCGCAGACCCCGAGCCGATAGCAGGCATTCTCCATGTTCGACCCGAGGGCAATCTCGCCGTCGACCGACTCGATCGCGCAGCCGACGCTGAAACGGGAATAAGGCGCGTAGGCGCCGAGCGCGGCCTCGCGCGCGCGCTCGACGAGGGGATCGGGGGAGCCGTTTCGGGTCATGTCGCGGCCATAGTGACAGCGCGCGCGGCTCGTGCCAACAGCGGCCGCGATGGAGACAGGACGATGATCAACAGGCTTCTCGCAGGCGTGGCGGCGATCGCCCTGGCCGGATGCGCCACCGCCCCCCGACCCGCGCCCGCTCCGACGGAGGTGAGGATCATCGCCTTCAACGACTTCCACGGCAACCTCGAGCCGCCGCGCCAGGCTGTCTCGGCAGCCGTCGAAGGAAGCGCCGAGCCGGTCCGCGTTCCGGCAGGAGGCGGCGCCTATCTCGCCAGTGCCATCCGCCGGCTGCGCGAGGGCAATCCGAACAATGTCGTGGTCTCGGCCGGCGACATGATCGGCGCTTCCCCCCTCGTCTCGTCGATGTTTCTGGACGAGCCGACCATCCACGCGATGAACATGATCCGGGTTGATTTCAATGCCGTCGGCAATCACGAGTTCGACCGCGGCAGCCGCGAGCTGCTGCGGATGCAGAATGGCGGATGCGAACGCCATTCGACGCGCGAGCCCTGCCGGCTCGAGCCGTTCACCGGCGCGCGCTTCCGATTCCTGGCCGCCAATGTCCGTACCCAGAACGGCGAGACTCTGTTTCCCGCTTATGCGCTGCGTACCTTCGGGACCGGGCAGAACGCCGTCCAGATCGGCTTCATCGGCCTCACGTTGCGCGAGACGCCCACCCTCGTTACGCCCGCGGGAATCGAAGGCCTGCGCTTCGAGGACGAGGCTGAAACGATCAATGCGCTGGTGCCTCGCCTCCGCGCCGAGGGCGCCGACGCGATCGTCGTCCTCATCCACCAGGGCCTCTCCACCGAGACCGGTTATAACGACCAAAGCTGCGGCGGGGTGGCCGGCGACCTGCTGCCGATCCTCGCCAGGCTCGATCCGGAGATCGACCTCGTCGTCTCGGGCCACACCCACAATGCCTATATCTGCGACCATGCGCGGATCGACCCGGCGCGGCCCTTCCTGGTCACCAGCGCCGGCCGCTACGGCACTTTGGTCACCGACATCGTCCTCAGCGTCGATCCGCGGCGCGGCGTCACTGCGCGGCGCGCCGACAATTTGATCGTCCAAGGCGAAGGCTATCGCAGCAGCTCGGGCGAAGTGCCGGTGAGCGACCGCTTCCCGGTCTATGCGCGCGACCCCGAAGTGGCGGCCTTGATCGCCCGCTATGCGGCCGCGGCGGCGCCCCTCGCGGCGCGGGTGGTCGGGCGCATGACCGGCCCCGCGAGCCGCGAAAGGAGTCCGGCGGGAGAGACCGTCGCCGGCAATCTCATCGCGGACGCTCAGCTCGCCGCGACTCGCGCCGCCTCCGCCGGCGGCGCCCAGATCGCGTTCATGAACACGAGCGGGGTGCGCGCCGAGATCGTGCCGGGGCCTGACGGCAGCGTCACCTACGGTCAGATCTACGCTTCCCAGCCGTTCGGCAACAGCCTCGTCGTCAAGACCTTCACCGGTGCGCAGATCCGGCGTCTGCTCGAGCAGCAATTCGCGAGCGGCTGGAACACGGTCGCGTCCCCGAACATGCTGGCCGCCTCGAGCGGCCTCACCTACGCCTACGACCTGTCGCGCCCCGAGGGGCAGCGCATTCTCGATTTGCGTCTGGGCGGCGAGCCGATCCGCGACGAGACGACCTACCGCGTGGCGATGAACAGCTTTTTGGCTACGGGGGGGGACAACTTCACCGTGTTCCGCGAGGGGACCAACGTCTTCGGCGGGCCGCAGGATTTGGACGCGATGGAGGCTTATTTCGCGGCCAGCGGCCGGCTCGCGCCGCCGGCGACCGACCGCATCGCCAATCGCACGCCCCGGCCGCAGCCGGAGCGCTAGAGCGCAAGCGCGGGGACAGTTGCGAGCAACTGTCCCCTTTACCGCAATCCTTAGAACTCGATCCGGGCGCCGACGCGGACCGCCCACAGCGAGACGTTGGTGAAGGTGTTCACCGTCGGCTCGCGGAAGTTGGTGTACCGGTAGGACGCGCAGGGATTGGGACCGCTGGCGACGCAGGCCGCATCGACGATCGCCTGCGTGTACGGGAACGAGACCTGGCGAAGCGCACCCCAGTCGCTGTCGATGAAGTTCAGCACGTTCTCCATGTCGGCGAACAGGCGCAGACGGCCCGGACCGAACAGGGGCACCGTCTGCTGGATACGGAGGTCGACCTTCATCCAGTCCGGGCTGCGTCCGATATTCTTCCCCGCAATCTGGCCGCGATAGTCGCGAAGCGGCGTGTTGATGATGAAGTTCTCGAGCGAGGCCAGGGTCGCCGCGTCGCTTCCGGCGACGCGCGGATCGCTGATACCTGTGGGCACGTAGAGGAGGTGGCGGTTGTCCGCCCCGAACACGCCGAACACAGGGTCGCGTCCCGAGCTCTGCAGCGTGTCCATCGTGTAGCTGAACGGACGTCCGTTGCGCCACTCGCCGAAGATGTCGATCCGCGTCTCCGCGTTGCGGATGAACTCGCGGCGGAAGCCGGCATTGAACCGCACCGAGTGGCGAATCTGCTCGTTTCCGGTGCCGAGCGACGAGCCGTTGGGATTGGCCGTCGCCTGCTGCTGATAGTTAGAGAAGGCGACCGATGAGGTAAGCGGCGCCCTCTCCTCGATGTCCATGAAGGTATAGGAAGCGCCGAGGCTGAAGCCCGATTCCCATTCCTTGTTGAACCGGCCGACCAGGATCAGGCTGTGGCCTTCGCCCGTGGTGGTGAGCAGCAGGTCGCTGTTCTGGCTGTTGCGCACCGCCGCCGAGAAAGCGGGGTTGGGGCCGAAGCGCGGACGGCCGTCCGGCGCGGTCCCGATCTGGATGGAGCGAAGGTCGACATAGTCGATCGCGCGGTCGACCCGGCCGTACATCGCGTCTACCGCGAAGAACCAATCGTCTCCGAGCGCGCCGAGATCGGCATTGTAGGAGATGGTGCCCGCGAGGCGCCACTGGGCCGGAAGCTCGAACGCGGGATCGACGGCGTTGACGCCCGCCTGCTCCAGCGCCCCGAGATCAGTCCGCACATAGTTGAGGACCGAGGCGGGAATGCCGGGGCCGCCGAGGAAGTTGCCGTTGAGCGCGGCCGTGCAGATCGCGGCGCCGGCGCTGGCGGGGGTACAGCCGGGCGCGCCAGCGGTGCGGTTGAAGGTGATCCGGTTCTGATTGATGCCCGTGTTGGAATAGCTGTTCGAAATCCACACGTCTGGCGTACCCGACGCATAACGGCCGAGGGTCGCGCGGAACTGGAGCCGGTCGGTCGGGCGATAGTTGAAGCCGATGCGCGGGAGCAACGCGCCGCGATTCTCCAGGGTTTGCTGGTTGGAGAAGCCGTAACGGTTCGCGAAAAATTGGTTGAAGGTGGGCGGCGCCCCCATCGAGTACCATTCGTAGCGAAGCCCGGCGACGAGCAGCAGGCGGTCGGTGACGTCCCAGCTGTCCTGAATGCCGACCGTGAAGTTCGTGTAAGTGAACTCCGCAGCTGCATCGTTGATGTCGCCCGTCGGGCTCTGTGCGAGGTCGAGCTGACCCACGACGCCGTTCTGGAAGGCGGCCAGCGAGTCGAAGTAGAACGCGCCAGACGCACGTTGCAGGAACAGATTGTAGGTGTTGACGTTCGTCACCTGGCCGAGCAGCTTTATGTTGTGCGAGCCGAGATTGATGTTGCCGACCAGCTGGGCGTCCAGATTTTCGGTGGCGAGGATGTTGGCCTGACGGCTGATGTCGGGGCCGAAAACCACCGTCCCGCTGCCGGGATTACTGGCGTTGGTGCCCGCCGTACAAGTCGTGAGCGAACCGACTGAGGTGGGATCGAGACATACGGTGAACTGACCGAATTCGCGCCCGTTCGGGGGGGTCTGGCCGCGATCGTAATCGCGGTAGCTGATCCGGGCCTCCGTCGAGAAAACGTCGGACCAGCGCGAATTGAGCTGGACGACGCCGGAGTGAACGCGCTCCGTCAGCTCGTAGCTGTTCGAGAACAGAGCAAGGCGCGGACTGTTGGTGCCCGTCGGCGCCGACGTGCTCGATCCCGCCACAAACTGGCTGCCGTTATTGTAGATGTAGGTCAGCGACATGTTATGGTTGTCGCTGATGTTCCAGTCGACGCGGGCGGTGACGCGGTCGTCGCTCTCCGGCGCCGACGCAGGTGTATCGCCTGCGTCGTAGCCGTAGACGCTCTGGGCGATCTGCTGGACCTGGGTCACCTCGGCCCGCGTGATGCCGTTGATCGGGTTGCCGAACCCCTCGCCCTGCGGGCCGAACTCGACCGGCTCGGTCTCGCGGGTGCGCTCCCAGGCCAGAGCGAAGAACAGGTGATCGGGGATGATCGGCCCGCGCAGATAGGCGCCATAGGCCTGGTTGCGCACGTCGAGCACCACGTCCTGGCCGCGCACCCGGTCGCCGGTCAGGTTGTCGTCATTGTAGGTGTAGAAGGCGCCGCCGGTGAAGCGGTTCGTGCCCTGGCAGAGCTGGGTGTTGATGGCGCCGCCCTGGAAGTCGCCTTCGCGGATGTCGACCGGGGCGACCTCGACGGTGAACTCGCAGATGGCGTCGAGCGGCACCGGGCCGCGCGAGGTCGGCAGACCGCCGTTGTTGAGGCCGAAATCGTCCGAGAACTGGACGCCGTTGACCGAGAAGCGGTTGAACCGCGGATTCTGGCCGGCGATCGACGTTGCGCGGACGTTGGTCGGATCGAGGGTGGCGAAGGGGCTGCGGCGGATGAGGTCGCGCACGTCCCGGTTCACCGACGCGACGCCCTGAATGTCGTCGCGGCGCAGCGCCGTGGTCGGAGACAGCGAGGTTGTGCCCGCGCCGATCGCCTGGGCGGTGACGACGATGTCGGCGTCGGTGCCCTCGGGGGCCGTGCCCTCGGCCGTGGCGGCGAGGTCGATCGGGACGAAGAAGGGCTCGCCGGCCGACAGATAGATTTCGGTGACCTGGTAGCTCGGCTGGCCGGCCGGCTCGACCGTGACGGTGAACGGGCCGCCGAGACGGAGACCGGTCATGTTGAAATTGCCGCTCGCGTCGGTGGTCGTGCGGCTCACGGACCCGGAGGGGACATGGGTGATGGTCACCTGAGCGCCGGAAACGGCGGTGCCCCCCGAGGTCACCTCGCCGCGGATGGTGGAAGTGGTCTCCTGCGCATAAGCCGCAGTCGGCGCGACGACGGCGACGGCCGCAACCGCGGAAAGCAGTCCGTACTTGTTCATTGATTATCCCCCACCCGATCTGGATCGAATTCTCTGGGCCCGCCCCACCGGCGAGTCGATGCTGCACCTATGCGGGCAACGTTACAGCCAAATGACTCTCGAAGAGACGGCCACGCCGCCCGCTCCGAAAGACCCCCGTCCGCGACCCGCCCGCGCGAATCTGTATGGGCGCAACTAGCCCAGATCGCTCGCTACCGGAAGGGGGGTTCGTCGAAACTCCTCAGCTTGCGGCTGTGCAGCTGGCCCCCTTCCCGCTTCAATATCCTCAATGTTTCTATACCGATGCGCAGGTGCTGACTGATCGCCCGCTCATAAAAGGCATTGGCCTGGCCGGGTAGCTTGATTTCTCCGTGGAGTGGCTTGTCGGACACACATAACAGGGTCCCGTACGGGACGCGGAAGCGGTAGCCCTGCGCGGCGACGGTTGCCGACTCCATGTCTATCGCGACCGCCCGGGACTGGTTGAAGCGCAAAGCCTGGAGCTGGTAGCGCAGCTCCCAGTTGCGGTCGTCGGTGGTGACGACCGTGCCCGTCCTCAGGCGCCGCTTCAGATCCTGCGGGTCCTCGGCGGTGACGAAAGCGGCAGCGTCGAACAAGGCCTGCTGGATCTCGGCGATGGCCGGGATCGGGATCTCGATCGGCAGCATGTCGTCGAGGACGTGATCGTCCCTCAGATAAGCGTGGGCGAGGACGTAGTCGCCGATCGTCTGGCTCGGCCTCAGGCCGCCGCAATGGCCGATCATCAGCCACGCCTCGGGCCGAAGCACGGCGAGATGGTCGCAGATCGTCTTCGCGTTGGAGGGGCCGACCCCGATATTGACCAGGGTGATCCCGCCGCCATTGGGCGCGATCAGATGGTAAGCGGGCATCTGGTACTTGCGCCAGCCGCCCTCGGCGACCAGCGCGACCGGATCGGCCGTCTCCCGCGTGATGAAAATGCCGCCGGGGGCAGACAAGGCTTCGTAGGGGCTCCCCTCGACTTGCAGCTCCTCGATCGCCCAGCGGACGAACTCATCGACATAGCGGACATAGTTGGTGAACAGGATGTAGCGCTGCGTATGCTCGACCGGCGTCCCGGTATAGTGGCGCAGCCGGGCAAGGCTGAAATCGACGCGCGGCCCGTCGAACAAAGCGAGCGGGCGGGCGGGCTGGGACGAATAATTCCATGCCCCGTCGGCGATCTCGTCGCCGATATGCTCGAGCTCGGTCGTCGGAAACCAGCGCGACAGATCGGCCGCCCGGACGTCGTCGAGCCTGAGGTCGTCGGTCCCGTCGAGAACATAGGGATAGGGAATCTCGCTCGCGGAGCGGCCGACCGAGACTTCCACCTCATAATCGCGGACAAGATATTCGAGCTGCTCGGTCAGATATTTACGGAACTGCCGCGGCCGCGCGACGCTGATCGCGTAGCGGCCCGGCTGGTTGAGACGCCCGAAGGCGCGGGCCGGGAAATTGACCGGCTTGTCGTCTCGATACTCGATGCGGAGCTCGGGATAGGCAAACAGGCCTTCCGCCCGCGCCTGCGGATCCGGGCGCTCGTCCTTGAGCAGATAGCGGGCGAGCGCGCTCCTCAGCGCCGCGACCGATTCGTCCGACATGGCGCAGAGCCGGTCGATCAACCCCGGGATGTCTTCGAGCCTGGTCGTCACTTCGCTTCCTTTTTTCCTTCCTTGGCACGGCTTCCGCGCCAGCGCGAGGGGGCTATGCTCCGCGCCGTGAGAGCGCTTCGTTTCCTCCTCGTCCTGGTCGGGGCGACAGGCCTGCTGCTGCTCGCCCTTCCGTTCGCGGCGCCATGGTTCATCTTCCGGCCGCAACCCATGGAATCGGTCGACCCGCGGCCGTGGGAAGTGCCGGCGGAGGCCGTGGCCATCGCCGCGGCCGACGGCTCACGACTTGCGGGCTGGTGGCTTTCTCCCCCTGACCCACGCGCACCGGTCGTGCTGGTGATGCACGGGCGGTCCGGCAACATCGCCACACGCGCGGCGATCGTGCGGCGGCTGGCGGCCGACGGCTTTGGCGTGCTCGCTTTCGACTATCGCGGCTACGGCGCGAGCTCCGGTCGGCCCGGCGAGCGCGCGATGAGCGAGGATGCTCTCTCCGCTTA
Organism: Allosphingosinicella sp.; assembly: GCA_035628635.1. Classification (GTDB taxonomy): domain Bacteria; phylum Pseudomonadota; class Alphaproteobacteria; order Sphingomonadales; family Sphingomonadaceae; genus Allosphingosinicella. The sequence goes on along the minus strand of DASPJJ010000006.1, from coordinate 96,463 downwards.
CGACTGGCTGCGCGCGCGGCGCGTCGCGCCCGGGAGGATCGTCGTCCTCGGCCAGTCGCTGGGGAACGCGCCGGCAGCGCGGCTCGCTTCGGCGCGTCCGATCGGGGGCCTGATCCTGACCTCCCCCTTCATCAGCCTCCCGGAGGCAGCCGCCGATCGTTACCCGTCACTGCCGATCGGGATGCTGCCGTGGCCGCGCAACCGATTCGAGGTCGCGGCGCACCTTCGCCGCCTTGCCGCGCCCGTCCTGCTCGTCGTCGCTCGCCGCGACCCGCTAGTCCCCTTCGCCCACGCACGCCGCTTCGCCGAGTCGCTCCCGCGGCCCCCGCAATGGATCATCGACGAACGTCACGGACACGACGGGTTGCTGACGGCGGTGATCGCCGAGGGACGCGTCCAGGCGTTCGTGCGGTCGATCAGTTCGGGCGATTCGCGGCCACCGCCGCCTCGATCGCTTCCTTGAGCTTCTCGCCGGCGTCGGCGCCGACGGTCTGAACCGTGCGATTCCCGGTGGCGGGATCGGTGACATGGAACTTGAACGACTGGCCCGAGAGCGGGCCGGAGATCAGATCGGCGATCATGATCTCGCGGTGGCGATTCTCCTGGCTTGCGAACGGCGCGATCAGATCGACCAGCCAGATTGCCGGCCCGCTGTTCCACTCCTCCAGACTCAGCCGGTTCTCAGGCTCGATCATTCCGCGCTCGAGCTTGGCCTCCGCGGCTGCGTTGCACTTGGCCCAAAGCGCCAGACCGACCGGCCGCTCGCCGTCGCGGAAGATGTAGAACTGGCGGAGGATCAGCGCCGGCATCACCAGCCATTCGAGATCCCCCAGCGCCAGCGCCTTGTGGAGCGGGGACTGGGTGAGCAGCCACGCCATCTCGCCCAGCACATGGCTGACGGTCGGCGGCGGCGCAGCCAGGGGGGCTGAAGCGTCTGCGGCGGCAGCCGCGTCTCCGGGAAGGTCGGTCATCGGCCCATTGAACCCTGCTCAGGCGAAATAGTCAAAGTGGGCGGCGCGCGGCTGCTCGCGAAGCCGCCACTCGGCTTCGCCGGCAGCCGCGCCGAACGCCGCCATGTGCTGCGTCATCAGCGCGGTGCGGCGGTCGAGCAGCTCGGCCGGACCGGCAGCGATCGCCTGCGGGTCGGAGCCCTTGGCCGCGAGCTTGTTTTGGTCTTCGAAATCGAGCGCGTCGAGCCGCATCGGCGAGTCGAGCCCCGCCCGCAGCGCCTCGAGTCGCCGCTCGAGCGCGTCGGACGCGTTTTGCGCGGTGACGCCGTCCGCCGCGCCGCGAGCTCCGGGCCGGAACGCCAAAGCGGCATCGGCGAGAGTGCCAGTCGAGCCGTCGGTGCGGGTGAAGGTGCCGGTGCTGAGAACGACATTGTCGCCCAGTTTTGCGGTCTGACGGGCCGAGGCCCCGGCGAGGCCGATGGCCGCGATGCCCCGATCGGCGAGGCTGCGAAGCTCGCCCTCCTCGGTGACGCCGTTGCCGTTCCGATCTTCCCAGACCTTGAGCTCGGCGAAGCGCGCGTCGGCCGAATCGAGCTTGCCGTCGCGGTTCGAATCCAGGGCGGAGAGGGCGTCGAGATCGCTCTTCGCGCCTGCCTTCTCCGCGAGGAAGCTCAATTCGCCAGGTCCGCTGATGCGGCCGTCGCCGTTCCTGTCGATGACGAGCAGGCCATCGCCTTTGCCGATCCAGCCGGTATCGTCGGCCCTTCCATCGCCGTCCATGTCGAACCGGGCACGCGCCTTGCTCGACCGCACCAGCTCGATGCCGTCGCCGTCGAGGTCGAGCACGACCGGGGCGAGCATGCCGATCCGGCGGTTGCGGAAGCTGAGCATCGACGCGGCGCCAATCGCGCCGGCGCGCGGATCGAGCACGCCCTTGGGCTTGAGCGGGACGACGCTGAGCGCGCCGCCGTCGACGCTAAGAAGGTACTTGCCGGCCTTGCGCGCGAACCGGCGCGCGTCGAAGGCGATGCCGTCTGCTTCGCCGCCCGAAGCGTCGGCGAGAGTGGGCCGCAATATGGTGTCGCCGAAAGCTCCGCCGGTGCCGCCGCCGAAGGCGAATTGCCCGGTGGCGACCGTGACGTGGCCGTCGGTATTGGCGAGCGTCCGCCCGGTCGGAGTGCCGGTCAGGCCGATCGCGCTGATCCCCGTCTGGGTCAGCGTCTTGAGCTCGGATGCTTGCGAGACCGCGTCGCCGTTCAGGTCCTGCCACACGAGGAAGTCGGCGAAGCGCAGATCTCCGGCGGAGAGCGTGCCGTCGCCGTTGGTGTCGTAGGCGGCGAGGCCCTCGAGGTCGGTCTTTGCTCCCGGCTTGTCCTGGACGAACGAGATTTCGAGGCCGGAGCCGATACGCCCGTCGCCGTTGCGGTCGAGCGCCAGGAAGGCGAAGCCCGGGTTCAGCCAGCGCAGCTGCTCCGCGGTGCCGTTGCCGTCCACGTCGAACGCCGCGTTGATCGTGCCGAACGCATTGTCGAGGCCGGTGCCGAGCAGGTCGAGCACGATCGGGGCCAGCGACCAGCTGTTATGCTCGTCGTCGGAGATCAGCTCATAACCGTTGCCGGTGCGCCGGAAGCCCTCGGCGAGCTGCCAGTAATTGGGATCGGGCAGCGGGCGGTTGGTCGTATTGTATTGAGAGCCATAGGCCCCGTCGATCATGATCACCGCTCCGGTGACGGTGTCGACATAGCGCACCTCGGTGTACCAGTTGCCATATTGCTGGCCCCAGCCGCCATAGCCGCCATAGCCGCCGCCCTCGCCCCACGGATCGTCCATGTTGGTCGACTGCATGTCCTGGCGGTAGCGGCTGTTCATCACGCCGTTGGGCGCGATCACGGTCAGCACCTGGTTGGTGATGCGGGCCTGCACCGTGGTCTGGATGGTGCCGCCGCCGTCCGTGGCGCGGACGAGCAGGTTGGCATATTTTCCGCCGGCATCGGCCAGCCAGTTGCCGGCCTCGTAGTCGACGCCGTTGGCGATCGTGATCTGGCCGTAGGCGTTGATCCCGAATGCGCCGTTGGGATTGCTCCCCGGATCGATCGAATAGCCGATCGATCCGCCGTCGCTGTCGACCGCGCGGACGCCGTCCGAAACCACCGTGCCGTAGGCGGTATTCTCGGCCACCGTGAAGGTCGCGGGAGTCTGGGTGAACGAGGGGCCGGTGTCGTTGACGTTGTAGATGGTGACGTTGATCGCGTTCTCCGGCGAGGCGTAGGTGCCGTCGGTCACGCGGACCCGCACCTGGATCGTCGTCGAGGCGCCGCCCGAGGCGAAGGTCTCGTAATTGGGCGTGCGGTCCGCCTTCATCCGGATCGCCCAGCCCGAGATTTCGAACAGATTGTCGGGATTCGCCGTGAGCTGATAGCTGAGGCCCGCGCTGCCGTCCGCGTCGTAGGGGACGCTGAGATAGGCGATCGCCATGCTCGAGCCGCTATTCTCGTTGAACGCGGTGGTGCCCCACTGGTCGACGGTCGGCATCGCCGGCGCATTGTCGTTGACGTTCTGGACGGCGAAGTTGAGGGTCGCGTTCGACCACTTCGTGTTGTTTCCGAGCGCCCTGTCGTAGACCGAGATCTGGTAGCTCAAGGCGGGCGTGCTCTCGTAATCGAGCACGGCACCCGTCTTCCAGACGCGGCCGTCGTGGAAGTCCATCAGGAACCGGCCGTCGGCCGACGAGGTCACCCAGCGGCCGAGGTTGCCGTCGACATACCATTGCCGCCCGGCGAAGGTGTAGCGCAGCTCGCCGGCGGGGCCGTCCACATCGCTGCCCGCGACGGCGCCGACATACTGATAGGCTGCCGCATTTTCGGCGATCGAGAAGCTGTACGGGTTCGCGGCGAAGGCCGGCGCCTCGTTCTTGTCCTCGATGTAGACGTTGTAGGTGAACGGCGTCCCCTGCAGGCCGCCCGCATCCCTGGCGGCCAGGGTCAGCGTCGCCACCCGGATTTCCTTCAGCCCGTCATTGTCGGTGTCGTAGCTCCAGGCGGCGTCGGTGCCGTACTGGCCGGCATAGCTGCGCAGCCAGCTCGCGGAGAAGTTGGCGGTGCTGAAGATCAGCTGGTTGCCCGTGGTTCCAAACCAGCCATTGCCGTTGCCGCCGATGATCGAGATGGTGGGGGTGGTACCGTCCGGATCGCTGAGGCCGAAGGTCGCGATCGCGCCCGCGCTGTAGTGCGGCGTATCGCCCGGCAGCGTCTCGGAATGGAGCGTCTGCGAGGCGAGAGTCATCGGGCCCGGCGCCTCGTTGACGTTGGTGAGGTTGATGTTGAGCGTGCCGGTGGCCGACAGCTTGTGGGCGCCGTTGGCCCGGTCGAAGACCTGGACCGTGTAGGCGAAGGCATTGGTGCCCTCGTAGTTGAGCGCCTGCGCGCCCTTCGTCCAGACGCGGCCGTCGACATGATCGAGGACGAACCTGCCGTCGGACGAGGCGGACACGGTCCGCCCGAGGGCGGCATCGTAATAGGTGGCGGCGCCGTTGAACGCGTAGCGCAGGTCGCTGGCCGGGCCGTCTATGTCGCTGCCGATCGCTGTCCCGACCAATTGGTACGAGCCCGGATTTTCGGGGAGGGACAAGGTCTGGGTGGCGAAGGCGGGCGCCTCGTTCCTGTCCTCGATCAGCACGTTGTAGGTGAACGAATCGCCCACCAGCCCGCCGGTATCGGCAGCCGCGAGCGTGAGGGTCGCGACCCGGATTTCCTTCAGCCCATCGCCGTCCGTGTCGTAATAATAGCCCGCGTCCTGGCCGTAGGCCCCAAGCGAGCCGCGCAGCCAGGCCGCCGAGAAATTGGCCTGATCGAACAGCAGCTGGTTCCCGCTGGTCTTGAACCAGGGATAGGCCTGCGCGCTGAGGATGCGGAGCTCGGGCGTGGTGCCGTCGGGATCGCTCATGTTGAAGCGGGCGATCGACTGCCCGGGATGCGCGAGATCGGCGCTCGTCACATATTCGGAATAGAGGGTCTGCGACTGGAGCGTGATCGGGTTCGGCCGCTCGTTGATGTTGTTGACCGCGACGTTGATCACCTGGTCCTTGATGAGGCCGGTCGAGTCGGTGGCGCGGACGGTGAGGTTGTGGGAGGTCACCGCTTCGTAGTTGAAGTTGGTGCCGACCGCAGTGACGAGGCCGGTGACGCTGTTGACCGCGAAGCGGCCGCCGCCATTGTCGATCAGCGAATAGTTGAAATCGAGCTTCTCGACCTGCGGCTGATACCATTGCGCGCTGTAGCCGGTCGCGCTCTGCCCGTAATAGCTGAAGAACCGGACGCCGGTGTCCGTCGCGCCCGGCGCAAAACGGAAGGTCGTGGTGTTGGCGACCTTGGCGCCGGTGACGGTGTCGAAGACGCCGCCGAAGACATCGCCGGCGACCGGCGCATGCCCGGCCGGAAGCACCCAGCCCTCGATCCTGTACCAGCGGTCCTGGGTGAGCGAATTTGAGAGCCCGTAGTAGAAATAGGGGTTTCCATCCGCAGCGCCGGTGGTCGCGTTCTCGACCTGGCCGATCGCCCCGAGATAGATGTAGTGACCGAGCATGTTCTCCGGCTTCACGTAGATCGTGTACTTATAAGCCCTGGTCGTATCGGGAGTGCCCGCGCTGGCGCCGTAGACGCCGCCGCCGGCATTGGCTCCGTCGCCGCCGAGCCCGGCAAGCTGACCGGTCTCGAGGACCTGCACCTGGGTGCCGGTCGGGCCCGTCGCGGTGACGATCCGCTCCTCGCCCGACCCCGCCTTGGGAAGCAGGTTGAAATCGGTGCTGACCCTGTTCGCCTCGATCGAATCCGGATCGGACGCGACGGCGACGCCGACGACCGCACCGGCAGGGTTGGTCGTCGGGGTGAACTCGTTGACGCTCGGCGTTGCCGCCAGACCGGTGCCGCGGAGGCCGACCGACGTCGGCGCCGCGTTGACGATCACCTTGATCGTGGTGCTGTTCTCGGGCCCGATCTGCTCGCCGGGGTAGATCTCGAAGGACTGGAGATTCTCCTTCGAAGCCGCCTTCAGGGTCATCGTGAAGTCGGTCGTCGAGCCGGCCGCAGGGGTCACGCGGAGCGCCGCGAGATTCCAGCCGGTGATCGTCGCGACCGTGTTGCCGGCGGTGGCGGTGAAGCTGTTCGTACCGTCGGAGAGCGTGGCGCCGATGGGCACGCCCTCGATCTTCACATGATTGAAGATCTCCGAGTTCCAGTCCGAAATCTGCGCGAGAGCGCCTCCCGCGAGGGTACCCGGGAGGAGCACCGTAGTGCCGACATTGGTGGATTTGGTGAGGGCGGCGGTGACGAAGACGGGATCGGCCCGCGCGAGCAGCCGCACGCTGGTCGTGAACAGATCGGAATCGAAGACCCAGTCGTTCGCCGACAGGGTCAGCGTGGCAAGGCCGTGCGCATCGGGCACCGGGCGGAGCCGCAGGATTCTCACCCTGTCGTCGGTCGGATCGAAGGACCAGTCGCTTGCCAGGATCGGCTGGAAGACGCCGCTCGTCAGGGTCGACGTCAGCTTGAGCGAGGCGGCCGGCGACTGGCCGTCCGCGATCGTGAACTTGAGGTCCACGAAATAGCCCTCGCCGGTGGAGACCGGATTGCTCGCGAAGGCCGTGATCGTCGGCTTCGTGTTGACGCCCCAGGCGCTCTTGATCTGGTTCTGCTTCTCGGCAGTGAGCGAGGCGAAGCTTGCCGGCGGGGTCCCGGTCATCAGCGACAGCAGGGCCGGGGTGTTAACCTTGTAGTTGCTCGACCAGATGCCGGCGATGATCGTGTTGACGACGAAGTCGCCATTGTCGTCCCAATTGCCGGCCGTATCGTTGAGGAAATAGCCCTTCACGGTCACCTGGTTGGTGGTGCCGAGCTGCCTGATCACCAGGTCCTTGCCGGACTTGCTGAACCACAGGTCGGTGTTGGCGATCCCGGATGCGAACTCCATCACATCGGGCGAGCCGTCGCCGTCGTAATTGTAGACGGTGTCGTTGCCGAAGGCGGATTCGAACCGGTAGATGTCCTGGCCGGCGCCGCCGATCAGATCGTCGTCGCCGGTGCCGCCGTACAATGTGTCGCCCAGGCCTTCGCCGAAGAGCCGGTCGTTGCCGGCACCGCCGTCGAGCGTGTCGCGCCCTTCCTGGCCGTAGATGACGTCGTCGTTCTCGTCCCCGTAGAGGGTGTCGTCGCCGTCGCCGCCGTAGATGAGGTCGTTGCCGAGCCCCCCGCGGACCTCGGTTGCCGCCGCGGTGCCGCGCAGCCGGTCGTTGTACGAGGAGCCGGTGACATGCTCGATGCCGCTGAACCGGTCGCCTTCGGCCTCGCCGCCGATCGCCCCGGTGGCGCCGGTGAAATTGACCGCATCGGTCGAGCTGTTGGCGACGAGGTCGACGCGGACGCCGTTATAGGAAATGGAGGTCGCCGCCTTGGTGTAGCCGCCTTCGCTGATCGCGCCGACCGATTCGGTGAGCGTCGCGGTGATCGCCGCCGAGTTGAAATAGCTCACCCGGTCGATGCCGTTGCCGCCGACCAGCTGGTCGGCTCCGATGCCGCCGACGAGCAGGTCGTTGCCGTCGCCGCCTTCGAGGCGGTCATTGCCTACATGGCCGCGCAGCGTGTCGTCGCCTGCGCCGCCGGCGATGGTGTCGGCGAGCGAGCCGCCGACGAGGGTGTCGGCGTCGGCGCCACCGGTGATGTTGAAATAGCCGTTCGTCTCGCCGCTGCCCATGAAAGTGAGCTGCTCGCCGGCGAGCAGGGTGGAGGCATTGACGATCAGCGTCTGCCCGGCCGCGACGTTGCTGTCGTGCGTGGTGATATTGTAGTCGAACAGGGTCCCGTAGGCGCTGCCGGTCGCGATCGTGAGCTTCTCGACGCCCGTCATCGTGCTGGCGCCGAACGTGACCGAATAAGCGCCGCGCATGACGATCTCGTCGGTGCCGGCGCCGCCGACGACGGTGTCGCCGGTCGTGTAACGAGCATCGATGTCGTAGTAGAAGACGTCGTTGCCGGCGCCGCCGGTCATCGTGTCGGTGCCCATGCCCGCGATGACGTAGTACCAGACGTCCGTCTCGGCCGCCCCGTTGAAGGTGAAGCTCTCGCCGGCGACGAGGTTTCCGGCGTGCATCACGGTCCGCCCGCCGCCCGAGAAGGTCGAGTCCGCGGTGGTGATCGAATAAGTGTAGAGGCTGGTCCCGGGGTCGCCGTAGCGGGTGTCCGTGCCGCTGAGCACGGTGATCTGCTCGATGCCGATGAGGGTCAGCGCACCGGTGTTGAGGGCGTAATTGCCCTGGATGTAGACGACGTCGACGTCGGCGCCGCCGTCGATCCGATCGTTCGCATCGAGCTTGGAGCCGAAGAAGATGAGGTCGCTCCCGGCATTCCCGACGACCTGATCGTTGCCGCCCGACTGCAGGTAGATCCAATCGCGCGCGATGTTGCCGGTCACGACGTTGTCGAGGGCGTTGCCGGTCAGGCTCTGCGTTCCCGCGAGAGTGCCCGTCAGCTTCTCGACATTGGCGGCGAGCGTGTACTCGGTCAGCGCCGTCCGGACCTCGTCCGTGCCTTGGCCCGCCTGCTCGACGACGACGTCCGACAGGTTGTCGACGACATAGACGTCGTCGCCGATGCCGCCTTCGAGGCGATCGGCGCCGGCCCCGCCGCTCAAGGTGTCGTTGCCCGCGCCGCCGACGATCGTGTCGGCCAGCGCGCCGCCGGTGAGGACGTCCGCGCCCGCGCCACCGGTCATGTTGTAGAAACCGTCCGTCTCGGCGCTCGCATTGAAGGTCAGCGCTTCGGTGGCGAGCAATGCGGCGCCCGCGACCGTCATGGTCGCGCCGGCGGCGAGGTTGGCGTTGTCGACGGTGAGATTGTAGCCCGGCGTGGCCGCCGAGCCCGCCGTGAAGCCGATCGTCTCGATCCCGGTCAGCTGGCCGGCGCCGAACGTCGCGGTGAGGCCGTAGCGCAGATAGAGGGAGTCGGTCCCGGCGCCGCCGACGAGCACGTCGGACGCGCCGAACTTGCCCGAGGAGAAATAGAAGGTGTCGTTTCCCGCGCCGCCGGTCAGGATGTCGGTGCCGAGGCCGCCATGGATGAGCGCGCTGCCGTCGAGCTCGCCGGCCAGGCTGAAGGTCAGATTCTCGCCGACGCGCAGCGTGTTGGCGTCGACCACCAGCTGTACGCCGGCCGCGATGTTGGCGTCGTTGAGGGTCAGATTGTAGCTGTAGAAATTGCCGCCCGCATCGCCCCAGGAAGTGTTGTTGCCCGCCATGATGGCCAGGCTCTCGATGCTCGTCCACTGGGTGGCGCCCACGACATAATTGTAATTGCCCTGCAGGGCCACCTGATCGGTGCCCGCGCCGCCGTTGAGAATGTCGCCCGCTCCGAAGCTGGCGCCCATCAGGAATATATCGTTGCCGGAGGCGCCGGTTGCGACATCCGCGCCGCCGCTGCGTAGCCAGAGCTGACTGGCCCCGGTGCCGGCTCCGGCGGTGATGACGTTGGCGAGGGCGTTGTCGCGCAACTTCTGCCCGGTCCCTACCGTGCCCGTCAGCTTCTCGACATTGGCGGCGAGCGTATAATCGGCGAGCGCGGTCTGCACCTCGTCATGGCCTTCGCCCGGCTGCTCGACAACGACGTCCGACAGACTGTCGACGACATAGACGTCGTCGCCCAAGCCGCCTTCGAGCCGGTCGGCGCCCGCGCCGCCGGTCAGCCTGTCGTTGCCGGCGCCGCCGAGGATCGTGTCGGCAAGCGCGCCGCCGGTGAGGACGTCGGCGCCCGCGCCGCCGGTGATGTGGAAATAACCGTCCGTCTCGGCTGCGCCGCTGAAGGTGAACGTCTCGGCGGCAAGCAGGTTCGACGCGTTGACGGTGAGCGTCTGGCCGGCCGCGACGTTGGTCTGGTTCGTGCTGAGATTGTAGCTGAACTGAGTGCTCCAGCCGGTGCCGTTCAGAATCGTCAGCTTTTCGACGCCGGCGAAGCTGCCCGCGGCGAAGGCCAGGGAATAGGCGCCGCGCAGGATGATCTCGTCGGCGGTGCCTGCGCCGCCGACGACGGTGTCGCCGGCCGCCCAGCGGCCGTCCTTGTCGAAATAGAAGATGTCGTTGCCCGCGCCGCCGGTGAGGGTGTCGACGCCCATGCCGCCGTAAATGTAGAATGAGCTGTCGGTGTCGGCGGCGCCGTTGAAGGTCAGATTCTCGCCGGCCAGGAGCGAGGCGCCGTTGACCTTGAGCTGGACCCCGGCCGCGGCGGTCGCGTCGGTCGCGGTGAAGGAGTAGCTGTAGCGGTTGTTCGAATTGTCGCCCCAGCCGGCGTTCGAGCCGGCGAGCAGCGAGATCGATTCGACGTTGAACAGCCGCATATCGGCAGCTGAGATGGTGGTGTTGCCCTGGTACAGGACGGTGTCCGTGCCGGCGCCGCCGTCGAACTCGTCGCCCGCGCTGTGGGTGCCGCCGAAATAGACGACGTCGTTGCCGCCGCCGCCGCTGACCTTGTCGAGCCCGGCGTCCTGCATGTGGAAGGTGTCGTTGCCCGCGCCTCCGGCGACGATGTTGTCGTGCGCATTGCCGCGCAGAATCTGGCCGGTCGCCAGCGTGCCGGTCAGCTTCTCGACATTCGCGGCAAGGGTATGGCTTGCAAGCGAGGTCCGCACCTCGTCCGTGCCCTGGCCGGCCTGCTCGACGACGGCGTCGACGGCGTCGTCGACCACATAGACGTCGTCGCCGAGGCCGCCCTCGAGCGTATCGGCGCCGAGGCCGCCGTCCAGCAGGTCGTTGCCGTCGCCGCCCTGGAGCGCGTCGATGCCGCCCTCGCCGTAAAGCTCGTCGTCGCCCTGGAGCCCCTGCAGCATGTCGTTGCCGTCGCGGCCGTACAGGGCGTCGCGCCCGGCGGTGCCGGACAGCGTCTCCGCCGCGGCCGTGCCGTAAATATGGTCGACGCTGTCGGTGATGAAGACGCGGAAGGTCTGCGTGACAGTGAGGCCGGTGCCGCCATGGTCGCGGGCGGTGATCGCCAGATCGAGATAGCGCCGGTTGCTCGCGTCCACCAGCGCGCTCTCGTAATCGAGCGCGACGCCCGCTTTCAGGCGAAGCTCGTTGCCGTTGACCACCTCGAAGCGGCTGTCGCTCGGCGTGAAGACGAAGGTCTCGCCGTGGTAGATGTCGGGGTCGGCAGCCGAAAGCGTGCCGAGCGAGAGCGCCGGCGAGGCTGCGCCGGCCTGCGGCCGGTCGCGCTCCGCCGCGGTCGCCGCGCCGGTCAGGGTGATCGAGGTCGGCGCCTCGTTCACATCCTCGATGCCGACGACCATCGTCCTGGCCGCCGTGGAGGCGACCTGGCCGTCCCAGCTCTCGACGGCGACCGAATATTCGACCTCTTTCTGGCCGTCGAGATCGCGGTCGACGAGGGTCGCGCCCGCTGCCACCGTCTCGAAGTTGGGATTGAAGCCGGCCGCGAAACGCAATGTGGAGCCGGACGTCGCGAAGATCGAGGTCGAGCCGGTGCGAATGCGAAGCGACGTCGCGTCGCCGTCGGGATCGGGCAGGCTGAAATTGGCGATCGTGGTGCCGCCGAGAGAGCCCTCGGGAGCGAAGGTCACTGCCGTGCCGTTGACGGTCGGCGTGCCGGGAGGGTCGTTGACGTTGATGATGGTGACGCTGAACTGCCGGATGACGGTCGGCGTGACGTTGTCGCTCGCCTGGACGGTGACGTTGATCGTCGGCGTGCTTTGCGAGTTGAAGGTCGCGCCGGCCTTGACGCTGAGCAGACCGGCGGCGGAGATCTGGAACGGACTGTTCGCTTCCGCGATCGACAGGGCTGGCGCGGTGCCGTCCGGATCGGAGACGGCGATCGTCCCTATCTGGGTGCCGCCGGTTGCCGTCTCGAGGATGGAAAGGGAGGGCTGGGTGGCGGCGAACACGGGCTTGCTGTCGACCGGGGCGATGTTGACGGTGACCGTCTGCTCGGCGGAATTGCCGTCGGCATCGACGACCTTGATCCGGAACGTATCGGTGCCGTTGGCATAGAGGGTGGGAACGTAGGTCCAGGCGCCGGCCGTCGTCGCGCTGAGCGTCACGGTGCCGAGCTGCGGCATTGCCGAGAGCGAATAGCTCGAGGGGCCGGTGACGTTCTCGTCGGGGTCGACGGCGCCGACCTGCCCCGCGATGGACCTGTTGAGCTCAGGCTCGGACCGCTCGTCGAGCGCAAACGACTGGTCGACGACCATCGGTCGGGACATGCCGCCGGTGACCCACAGCGCGTCGCGGGCGGTCGCGATCGCGGCCGGCACGTCGGCTGCGCTCGGCGGAATCGGGACGACGCTGGACATCCTCGAAACGAGCGAGTTCGCGTCGCTTCCGATCGCCGCCTGGTTGAGGAATATCGAATCGGTGCCGACGGCGATGTCGCGAATCGCCGAAGCGGCCCCGGCGAAATAGCCGAGCACGGTCACGTGCGAGCTGCCGCCGAGGACGCGGATGTGGAGGTCGTTGCCCGATCTGGTCAGCCAGAGCTGGTCGCGGCCGACCCCTGTGAAGAGGATCCTGTTCCGTCCCTCGGAATCCGTGATCGTGTCGGCACCGGAATTGGCGTCGAACTTGTAGACATCCGCGCCCGCGCCGCCGGCCATCGTGTCGCCGCCGGCGCCGCCGGTCAGGGAATCGTCGCCCCCGCCGCCGTAGAGGGTATCGGTGCCCTCGCCGCCGTCGAGCGTGTCGTCGCCGTCCGCCGCGGACAGCAGGTCTGCACCGGCGCCGCCGTACATCGTCTCGATTCCGCCTGCTCCGTAGAGCTGGTCGTCGCCATCGCCGCCCTCGAGCGTCGAGCCGGTTGAATCGGCGCCGGCCTCCAGCCGGTCGTTGCCGCCGCCGCCGCCGAGGAAGTCCTTGCCCCCGCCGCCGTAGAGCAGGTCCGCGCCCTCGCCGCCCTCGAGATTGTCGTCGCCCGCATCGCCGTAGAGCAGATCCGCGCCGTCGCCGCCGACGAGGACGTCCTTGCCCGCGCCGCCGGAGAGGCGGTCGTCGCCGGCGAGGCCGAACAAGCGGTTGTCGGCGTCGTTGCCGGTCAGACGGTCGCCGGCATTGCCCCAGGTCGTCGCGCCGGTCGCGTTGGACCCGACCACATGCTCGATCCCGCTGAGCGAATCGCCCTGCGCGTCGCCGCCGGCTCCGGACCCGGCCGCAAGATCGACCGAGACCGCGGAAGCCGAGGTCGCGTAGCGGGCGGTGTCGCCCCAGCCGGTCAGATCGGCGGCCGCAGCGCTATGCGCGCCTCCATCGAGATGGTCCGCCCCGGCTCCGCCCTCGAGCACGTCGTCGCCTTCGCCGCCATAGAGCCAATCGTTTCCGCCGCGGCCGCTCAGCGCGTCGCTGCCGCCATGTCCGGAAAGCGCGTTGGCGCCGTCGTCGCCGGAAATCAGATCGGCGACCGCGGCAGTGGTGCTGCCCGCCGCATTCGGTGCGCCCGGGGTCGTTGCCAGCACGTTGGAGAGGCTGACGGATCCACCGTCGGCAAAGAGGAGAGTCTCGACGCCGTTGCCATTTCCTCTGCGCTGGTTCCGGATCGTGATTCGGGAGGCCGCGTCGCCGCCGACGGTGATGACAAGATCGTCGCCGGACCAGGCAAAAGCGAGGTCGGCAAGGCTGATGCCGGCGCCCAGCTCCAGAACGTCCAGATCGGCTTCGCCGCCGCTATCTCCGCGCGCCACCTGGGCGCCGTTGCCGGTAGGCGCGAAGCCGCCCCGCCAGCCGTCGACCGGCAGCCCCGAAAGGGCGGGTTGGTCGTTGGCCGAGGCCGTCGTCCAGCCGTTGAATTTCTGATAGACGAGCTCGTCGCCCGGACCGGTGATGGTCAGGGACCAGCGATATTCCCAATGGCCGCCCGGGGGCTCGTTTCCGATCTCCGGATCGAGCTGAGGAGGCGTCTCGCCGTCGTCGTTCGGGTCGTCGATCCAGTGGCCCGTGTAGCTCCAGGAGTCGACATAGCCGGCGCCCGGGGCGCCGCTCGCGTCGATCGCCTCCTCGAATCCCTCGAAGATGACGTCGCTGCCGTCGCCCGAGTTCCACATATAGGTGTCGGAGCCGAGCCGGCCGCGCAGATAGTCGCTGCCCCGGCCGCCGTGAATGGCATTCTCTCCCGCATGCCCGTCGAGATCGTCGCCGCCGTCGCCGCCGGTGAGGTTCTCGATCGAGAAATAGACGTCCCCGGCAGCATCGCCGGTATTCTTGCTCGGATCGGTGAGGCTGGCTTTGACACCGGCGCTTCCGGCGTAGGATGCGGTGTCGGTGCCGAAGCCGCCGACGAGCGTGTCCGCTCCGGCGCCGCCGATCAGGACGTTGTTGCCCGCGCCGCCATAGAGCACGTCCTTGCCGCCGCCGCCGCGCAGCTCGTCGGAGCCGCCATTGCCGTGCAGGATGTCGTCGCCGGCACCGCCCTCGACGACGTCGTCGCCGCCGCCGCCCGTGATCCAGAACTTGCTGCTGGAGACGCCGAGACCGGCCGCCGAGATCGTGTCGGCGCCTTCGCCTCCGGCGACCAGCGACCAGCCCTCGTTGGCCGCCTCGAGGATTCCGGTCTGGTAGAAGGCGAACCGGCCGACGGGCGTCGACGAGCCCCATGCGGCCGGATCCGCGCTGGTATACCAGTTCTGAATGGTGATTCGGTCGGCCGCGGTCGCGGCGCTGGCGAATTCCGCATCCGCGTCACTGACGACGAGCACCAGGTTGGCGCCCTCGCGGACGAGCAGGACGTCCTGGATGTCGATGCCGATGTCGAATTCGATGATGTCGCTTGCCGCGAAGACCGACGTGACGGCCCCGACATACATTTCGAGGCGCCGGGTCGCCCCGGTGCCGCGCCAGCGGAAGGTATCGTCCCAGCCGAGCCACTCGCGGTCGAACTCGCCGATCCAGTCGCCCTGCCAGATGGTCTGCCAGTTGGCGTCGTTTCCGGCGTCGGCGGCCGCGGCCGCCGGCTCGGACACGATCAGGTCGCGGCCGTCGCCGCGCGAGAATTTGAAGGTGTCGGCGCCGGCGCCGCCGACCAGCAGGTCGTCTCCGCGCCCGCCGCTCAGCACATCCGCGCCGTCCTCGCCCATCAGCTCGTCATTGCCGGCATCGCCCGAAAGGCTGTCGTCCTGGGTGCCCCCGTAGAGCTTGTCGCTGCCGACGCCGCCGATCAGGAGATCGCGATCCTCGTCGCCCCAAACGGCGTCGTCGCCGCTGCCGCCGCTGCCGATGTCGTCCCCGGCATAAAGGCGGATATGGTCGTTGCCGCCGCCGCCATAGACGAAGTCGCGGCCGTTGGTGCCGTTGAGGATGTCGTCGCCGTTGGTCCCGACGATGAAGGTCTCGACGTCGGCGATGCGGATTTCGTTGCCGTCTGCGAATTTCAGCCATTCGACGCGCTTGAACGGGTTGGTGAACCAGTCGCGGACTCGCAGCTGGGTACCGCTGAAGCTTTCGACGCCGCTCAGCGGATCGGTGGTCATCACCTGGACGATGAGGTCCGGGAGGTCGTTGCCGTTGGCGTCCTTCGGCCGGAACAGGCGGACGTCACCCATGCCGATACCGTCGGCGAAGACGATCGAATCCTCGCCGTCCGCATCGACCGCGGCGACCGCGCCGGGAGCGGTCGTGCCGGACGCCTGGCGTATCACTTCCGCCCGCTCGATCTCGAAGCCGTCGCCGATCCAGTTGCGCAGATGCGCGTTGCCAGGCTGGGAGAGCAGGATGAAGCGGTTGCGGACCGCGTCGCCCACCATGCCGGCGACCACGGGCGCGCCGCTGGCCACCTCGTTCGCCTCGTCGGCGCCGTCGCCGCGCCGGACGAGATATTCGTCGTCGCCATGGCCGCCCTTGAGGTCGTCGCCGTCGCCGGCCCCGCCCGCCAGGATGTCGCCTCCGCCGCCGCCGTCCAGCACGTCCGTGCCGTCGCCGCCCTCGATCCAGTCAGAGCCCTCGCGGCCGACGATCTGGTCGTTGCCTGCGCCGCCGTCGAGATAATTGCCGTCACCGCCGAGGCCGCCCGCCTGAGAGCCGGCATGGATGACGTCGTTGCCGTCGCCGCCGAGCAGCCAGTCGTCGAGACGGCCGCCGTACAACGTGTCGTTGCCCTCGGCGCCGTAGGCGTTGTTGCCCATGTCGCCGGCGTGGACGATGTCATCGCCGGCACCCGCGTTGATCGTTGCCGAAACCGGAATCGACAGCGCCGAGCCGTCCCCCTGGACTCCGTTGATCCGCAGCCCGGCCGTGCTCGCCAGCCGATCGGCACCGCCGATCACCATCGTCTCGACGATCTCGCGCGCTTCGGGCTGGTAGAAATAGGTGCCGTAACCCGGCGCGTCGGTTCCGCCGTGCCCGTAGAAAGCGGCGTGGGCGACATTGCCGGACCGGCCGGGATTCCAGCGGAAGGCAGCCGCGTTTGCGACCTTCTCGCCGCTCAGCGTGTCGAAGACGCCGCCGAGCGATCCGGCCGCCACCTGCGACGAATGCTCCGGCAGCACGTAGCCGACCAGCTTGTACCACCGGCCGTCGACGAGCGATTCGAGCTGCGCGGCGCTGAGCTCGACGAAGCGCGTCTCCGCATCGCTGCCGCCGTCGGCATTGACGACCATGGCACCCCCGGATGCGCCGCGGATCGCGAACGAGATGGCCCGGTTCGCGACGTCGTCCTTTCGGAAGAAGACGGAGAATTCGTACGCCTTGCTGCCGTCGATCGCGAAGCCGTTGGTGTCGCCGCCGCCGCCCTGCGCATTCCCGTCGAGCTGGCCGGATTCGATTGCCGTGACGGTCCGCCCGTCCGGGCCCTCGACCGCTGCCCAGCGGGTCTCGGCTGCGTAGAGGTTCCGCCAACCCGCCAGGGTTGCGGCCCCCGCCGGGAGGTTTTGCGTATCGGCGGGCCAGCCGGCGGCATCGACCAGATTGTCGCCCCGTCCGACGGAGCGCGGCTCGTGCGTCAGGGTAATCGTCTCGGCCGCGTCGCCGCCCTGGATCAGGGTCTGGGCAGCCGTGTCGATCGAATCGCCGACGACATAGCTTCCGACGTAGATTTCGCGGCTCATCGTTTTGGTAACGGGATCGTAGTTCATCGAGAAGCCGACATTGGCGGCGTTGGTGCCCGCCTCGGAGAACAGGAGGCTGAAGCCGCCGTACCAGTCGCTCTCATGGCGCTTGGTGAGACCGAGCTCGACGGCCCGCGCGAGCATGATCGCCGTCTCGGCGGCGAGCGTCCCATGCGGCTCGGCCGCGATCAGCGCAGAGAGGGTGGCCCCGTTTTCGAGGAAGGTCCTGTATTGCTGAGCGGTCGCGACGTTGCCGAACACGATGCTCGCGTCGAAGCTCGCTTCATCGATGCCGCCGGCAAAGGTGTTGTAGAGCGCGCGCTTGGCATAGACGTCGCCGCCCGCAATCTTGAAGTCGGGGTCCGTCAGCCCCTCGTAAATCCCGTAGGAGATGAGGCGCTCGGCACCGTTCTTGCCCGAGAAACGCCTGGTTATGGCGTCCTTGTCCCGCGTAGACGTCGGCCGATAGACGAAGGTCTTGGACCGCATGCCGTAATTGCCGGCCTGGACCGCCTCGGGGTTGAGCAGCGTCCCGCCGATGGTCTCGAGGAGCCCGTTGAAGGTCTCGGCAACCGCCGTCGCGATGTTCCGAGCGGCGTCCTTCGAGCCTCCCTTGCGGGAATAGACGTTGGCGACCACGAACTCGTTCTTCGCCTCGTCCCACTGGACGTCGGCGCCCGACCTCGGCGTTCCGCCGAACAGGGATCCGATGAACCCGCCGATCAGATAGCCCGCGAAAGCGCCGATCGCCGCGCCGAGCGGTCCGCCGAGGAGACCGCCGATGCTGAGCAGCTTGCCGGCAGCGAGCACGCCGAGCGACGTCCCGATCGCGGAGCCGAGCTGGCCCCCCACGCTGTCGAATTTGACGAGCGTCGAGGCGAGCTTCGCCCCGAGAAAGGCGCCGACGGCGGAGCCGAGCGTGGCCATCGAGCCTGCGCCGCTGAGCGGATTGGCAAGCCCGGCCGCGCCGTTGAGCCCTGCCATGTTGGAGAGAATCGTGTTGATCACGGAGCCGGCCGCGCTGTTGAACAGCTCGCCGCCGAAGCCGCTGAGGTTCAGCGCCTTGGAAAGCTCCGCCGTCAGGAACGAGGAGACTGCGCCGACGCCCGCGCCCAGGATGTTCCGGCCGAGATTGCGGGTGAAATTCATGAAAGCCAGATTCGCGGAGGCTTTGAACGAGCCGCCCGAAATGACGCCGTCGAGGATGTCGCCCAGAGCGTCGCCGACCGTCTGAAGCGTGCCGGACGCGAGGACGCCGACGAGCTTGTTCTTGCCGCCGATGAGCGATCCCAGCTCGGACCCGAGGGCCGCGCCGAGATCGGAGAAGGTGAGGCCGAAGGGGTTGCCCGGAATGAGGATGTCGAGATCGCGGATGACCCCGGGGCCGTCGGCCGCGGTGACCGGATCCTCGTACGTGCGGGCGACGCTCAGCTTGTTCTGGAGGGACAGATCGCCGGTCAGCAGCGGGAGTCCGTCGCGCAGAACGACCTTACCCTGCGAGTCGCGCTTCAGAACGAACTTGAACGACGATTCGAGGACGAGGCCCTGCGGAGTGACACGATAGGTCTGCGATCCGATATGCCAGCCGTCCTCGATGACCGGGAGCACCTCGCGAAGCCGCGGCTGCCGGATCTGGAGATTGATGTGGCTGAACCAGTCCTGGTGCACCCAGCCGGAGAGCGATGGAATCGGCTCGTTGTTGCCGGGCCGGTCCGCCGCCTGCCAGGTCGATGTCAGCAGATGGTCCGAGCCGGTTGCGTAGAGCGGTCCGATGAGCGGGACATTGCCGAGCGTGGAGGGCGCGCCGTAACGGTAGCGCAGCGGAGCTCCGAAACCCTCGCCGCCGATCTCGGACACCAGATCCGCGCCGATACCGATGTCGACGTACATATTGTCGAACATCGTATGCAGGCCGAAATATTGCGGCAGCGTCTGAACGACGTTGTACCATTCCGGCGACATCTCGTCGCGCCGCTTGTCGCGCAGCGCTGCGGCGATCTGTTCCGATCCGGAATAAACGTTGAGCGTCTCCTTGTCGGTGTCCGGAACCGACAGGCGCGGCGCGAAACCCTGGAAGGACACGACTTGGCCGAACGCGCGATACTGGCTGTTCTGGGTCAGGTAGACGTCGGCCCCGAAGATCGTGGAGAGCGCGCCGGAATGGCCGTAGGTCTGGTAGAACTGGAACTGGGAAATGTTTTCGACGGAGGCGGCGATCCGCATGAACTCGACGAGATCGCGCGACCATTCGTAGCGAAAGCCGTATCGGGAGACCGAGTTGGCGGTCTGGAAGAATTCGTCCATGAACGGCCAGACGCCGGCGACCGATAGGAAGAACCTCCCTGTGCTGCGCTCCTGCAGGATGACCGCCTGAAGGCCGGCCCGCGTCCCGCCCGAACCGTCCGTGCCGAGCGCGGAGTTGCGGATGAAATCGTCTCCGGTCGACGCAACGACGCGGTAGTTGTTGGATATCTCGGCCGCACTGTAATCGAAGCCCGCCGCCGGAATCGGGATGCCGCCGTTGCTGCGGTCGTTGAGCACGCCCTGGAAGGAGCTGGTCGACATGTTGCGCCGAAGACGCGACGTCCGATAGGCGATGTCTGCCATGACCATCTCGCCGCGGAAGCGGAAGAGCGGGGGGCGGAAATGGGTCGGGAACGGAGCGGGGTCGGACATCATTCACCTCCACGGTCGGTGAAATGGCTGGTCGCGTCGCGACCGTCGATTTCGAACGGAGATTCGGCATTTATGAGGGGATGCGGACCGAGCGCGCCGATCGGCATGCAGCGGCACCGGCGCCGGATGGTCGCCCGCCCTGCGCTCATCTTTCCCTCCCCGCTTCGTCGATCGCCTGGCTGATCGGCGAGAGGAGATATTGGATGATGCGGCGCCGTCCGGTGCGGATCTCGGCCTGCACGGACATTCCGGGACCGATCGGCTGGCGGCGCCCGCGGATCACGAGATGATTGCGCAGGAGGCGGATGCGGGCGCTGTAGACCAGGGACGGCGCAGGCGCTGCACGGGCGTTTGCACCCTGCTGACTCTGCGGCGGCGCCTCGGGCGGGACGGCGTCGCGGCTGATGGTCTCGACGATACCGTCGACGACGCCGTAATCGGTGAATGGGAAGGCCTCGAGCTTGACCCGCACCGGCTGGCCTTCCCGCACGAAGCCGATGTCGCGGTTGAGGATCTGGGCGTCGACCGCGATCTCGCCGTCGACCGGCACGACCATCATCAAAGGCTGAGCCGGCTGGACGACCCCGCCGACGGTATGGACCGCGAGCTGCTGGACGACCCCGTCGACCGGTGAGACGAGCTGCTGGAGCTGGCGCCGCCGCGCGGTCATGCGCAGCTCCTCGGCCTGCAGGCCCGACTCGTTCTCCGCGGTGGCGAGCTCGGTCGCGGCTTCCTCGGCGAAGCGCTCGCGCAGGGTCGCGAGCGACGCGTCGATCGTGCCCAAGGCGGCGCGGGCGCGCTGGGCGGCCGCCTCCTGGACGGCGATGTTCTGGATATGCTCGATCCGGGCCTGCTCATATTCGAGCACGCGCAGCTGCGAGAAATGGCCCCGACCGGCGAGCTCGCGGCGGGCCGCAAGCTGGCGCTCGATCAGCGGCAGCGTCTGGCGCAGCTTCGCGATCTCGGCGAGCGTGCCGGCGAGCTCGGCGCTCTTTTCCGCCCGGCTCTGGGCAAGCGACCGCCGCTCGCTCTCATATTCCGCGACCTTGGACCGGACCAGCTCGGTCTGGGTGGCGACCACCTCGGGCGCGGTTCCGGGCGGCGCCTGGAAGATTGCCGGGCGCCCCTGGAGGTGGGCCAGCAGAGCGCTGTTGCGCGCCCGGATGACGTTGGCGGCGAGGAGGCCGCGGGTCGCCTGCGATTCCTGGCCCGCCGCAGCCGTCGGATCGAGCTCGATCAGCAACTGCCCGCGACGGACGCGCTGGCCGTTGCGCACATGGATGGCGCGCACGACTCCGATCTCGACCGGCTGGATCACCTTGACGTTGGCGATCGGCAGGGTCCGCCCGGTCGCCACCGCCACGACGTCGACGCGGCCGATGAACGACCATAGCAAAGCCAGGGTGAACAGGCCGCAGAGCAGCAGCATCAGGATCCTGAGGCCCGGGCTCGGCGGCTTTTCGATGATCTCGAGAGCGGCAGGGAGGAATTCGTGCTCCGCGATTGCCTTGCGGCGCCCGCGCCGGGCCTCATTTTCCTGGCGCCACGCTTCGCGCAGCACCGAGAGATGATGAGCGAGCGTCGGGAAGCGGGCCGCGATGGCGCTCATCCGGCCGTTCCCATCTGCTTGGAATAAAGGCTGGCATAACGCCCGCCGGCGCGCAGCAGCGACTCGTGGTCGCCCTGCTCGGTGATCGCCCCTTCCTCGACGGTGATGATGCGGTGGCACTGGCGCACGGCCGAGAGGCGGTGGGCGATGATGATGACCGTACGGCCGTGGGCGATCATCCGCAGATTGCCCTGGATGATCTCTTCGCTTTCGGCGTCGAGGGCGGAGGTAGCCTCGTCGAGGATGAGGATGCGCGGATCGGTGATGAGGGCGCGGGCGATGGCGATGCGCTGACGCTGGCCGCCGGAAAGATTGGCGCCGCGCTCCTCGATGAGCGTATCGTAGCCGTGGGGAAGCTCGGCGATGAACTCGTGGGCGCCGGCGAGCTCGGAAGCCGCCATCACCGCCTCCATCTGCCGGGTCGGGTCGGCGAGGGCGATATTCTCCCGAACGCTCCGGTTGAACAGGATGTTCTCCTGGAGCACGACTCCGACCTGCCGCCGGAGCCAGGCCGGATCGACCAGAGCGAGGTCGACGCCGTCGACCAGCACCCGGCCCTGCTCGGGCACGTAGAGCCGCTGGACGAGCTTGGTCAGCGTCGACTTGCCGGATCCGGACGGCCCGACGATGCCGAGCATCTCGCCCGCGGCGATCTCGATGCTGACGCCGCGCAGGGCCTCGGGCGCGTCGGTGCGGTAGCGGAAGCGGACCTTGTCGAACTCGATCGCGCCCTGGATGCGCGGCAGGCTGGCGCGGCTCGGATTATATTCCGGCTCGGCCGGCGCGTTGAGCACGTCGCCGAGACGGTCGACCGAGATGCGGACCTGCTGGAAGTCCTGCCAGAGCTGGGAAAGCCGGAGGATCGGCGCCGAGACTCGGCCGGCCAGCATGTTGAAGGCAACCAGCGACCCGACGCTGAGGTCTCCCGCGATCACCGCCTTGGCGCCGAAATAGAGAATCGCGACCGTCGTCAGCTTGGAGACGATCTGGATGAGGTGGTTGCCCCAATTTGCGAGCTTGGTGACCTGGAAGCCGGTCTGCGTATATCCGGCGAACTGCTTTTCCCATTTGTCGCGCATTTGCGGTTCGACCGCCATCGCCTTCAGGGTGCCGATGCCGGTCACGCTCTCGACCAGGAAGGCCTGGTTCTCCGCCCCGCGCCGAAACTTCTCGTCGAGCAGGGCGCGCAGCGGCGGCGTGATGAAGATCGAAATCGCCGCGTAGATCGGAAGCGAGATGAGGACGATCAGCGTCAGGAAGGGGCTGTAGACGTACATCACCGCGAAGAAGACGATGGTGAAGAACAGGTCGATCACCACCGTCACCGCGTTCGACGTGAGGAACTCCCGGATCCGCTCGAGCTCGCGCACGCGCGCGACGCTGTCGCCGACGCGCCGCGCTTCGAAATAGGAGAGCGGCAGGTTGAGGAGGTGCCGGAACATGCGCGCGCTGAGCTCGGCGTCGACGCGGTTGGTCGAATGCGCGAACAGCCAGTTCCTGAGCCCCGACAGCGCCGTCTCCCAGATCAGCACCACCGAGAGCCCGATCGCCAGCACGTCCAGAGTCGTCAGCGAGTGGTGGACCAGCACCTTGTCGATCACCACCTGGAAGAAGATCGGCGAGACCAGCGCCATCACCTGCACGAAGAAGGAGGCGATCAGGACGTCCCGGAGCGGCTTCCTGTATTTGACCAGAGCCGGGATGAACCAGCTGATGTCGAATGGCCGAGTCGCGCCTGCGACCCGGTCGCGCGCCGTCATCAGCAGCAGGCGACCGGTGAACCGCTCGCGAAGCTCGGCGGCGGTCCAGATGTCGGGCCGCTCGCGATCGCCGTGCTGCACCAGAACGCGCGGCTCGTCCGGCCCCTCCTCGATCTTGAGGATCACGGCGGCGTCGCCGTCCGCAAGCGGCGCGAGCGCCGGAAGCGGCATCCGCGCGAGCTCGTCCGGCTCGCAGCGACGGATGCGGCTGACGAGACCGAGCTTTTTCGCGATTCGCGACAGGTCTTCGAGCGTGTAGGGCGATTCGCCCTTGCCGCGGTCGTGGCCGATCTGCTGCGGGTCCGCCGGGACGCCGAGGAAGCGCGCAAGCAGTACGAAGCAAGCGAGGGCCGGGTCCGGGCGCGCCGTCGGTGGCGATGCGCCGCTTGCCACGTCAGTGGGCCCTGAACCCGGTTGGGCGAAAGCGATAAGAGATGAACAACGCGCCGCTCATCCAGCGACTCCAATCCCGATAGGGAGCGACTCCTGAGCGCGATTCCCCTCGCGTACACTCCCCCTAAAGGGGCAAGCGCAAGCCGCGCGAATGGCTAGAGGAAATCTGTCGGGTTCGGGATCAATGAAGACCGGAAATCTCTTCGGCGAAAATGTCGCGGAGCGTGATCTGTCCGTCCTGCAACGATTGCGTGACGAGTTGAACGCTCTTCGTCACCCCGCACGCGAGCCTCGCTTCCTTGAGGTGCCGCTTCACCGTCTCGAATGAAATGCCGAGGCGCTTCGCGATCGCGCCTTCGGAAAGTCCGCGACCGACCAGAACCGTACATTGCAGCTGCCGCTCGGTGAGCCTGGCGCGCGGTGTGGCCGGGCCGCCGTAGCGCGCCCTGGCGAGGATGGTCCTCCCGGCCTGAAAGGCGGAGCAGCCTATCCACTGCGCCATCCCGAAATTGTGCGTCGGCAGGGCTCGGCCACAGGACATGATGAAGGTGCACGATCCGGACGGCTCCCCGGGAAAATGGACCGGGATGGTGAAGCCCTCGCCGAGATTGGCCCGGGCCTGGCTCTCGATCACGGCGCGCTGTGCCGATGTGATCTGGATGATGCGGCCGGTCTCGCTCGTCCGGAACGGCGACATGGTACGCCGGGTCGCGAGAACGCGCGGGTCGACCGCCACGAGCTTGTGGTCCCGGTAATATTCAGACCAGGAAACCGGTGCGGTGGTAATCCCCACCAGTTCGCCGCGCCGCATGTGGGTCAGGGAAGGATCGATCCGGGACAGGTCTACATGGTGGAACATGGTGACTAGGTCGAACCCCATCTCCTTGGCCACCGTATGCAGGGATTGTTCGAGGCCCTTCGGCGTCCGGATTTCCCGGAGGTCGTCTATGAAGCGCTGGACGTCACCGATTCTGCCCACGGACCCCTCCGCGACTCGCCAATAACGCGACGCTATTCTCGCACGACTCACCCCATCATGCGCAAGAACTTCGCCGCCCTAAATGTCGGACCGCCCGCGGGGGAAAGACAAGAAAAGGTCCATTTTGGTTTGAACCCAATCATTTTTCAGCGTTTTCCGGCGAACTCTGAGGCGTGACTTCGCGCTTTTGAATTATATTCGTGGCGGCGGGAAGCCGTTCCCGCCGAAGAACGATCACTCGCGCCTACTCTCTAGAAAAGTGGGGCCGTCGGTCGCGACAACCGGCGGCCCCGTCCCGAGGAGCGAGGGAGGAGCTCCTCAGAAGACGAAATCGGTGGAAACCAGATTGTGGCTTCCGGCGATCTCGATCTGCAGATCGGCGATCGTGTCGCCGTCGAGATCGGCTTCGACGAAGGTCGAGGTGAGCGTCTTGGTGAAGCGCACCTGGTCGCCGATGCCGGTGAAGGCGGAC
Organism: Allosphingosinicella sp.; assembly: GCA_035628635.1. Classification (GTDB taxonomy): domain Bacteria; phylum Pseudomonadota; class Alphaproteobacteria; order Sphingomonadales; family Sphingomonadaceae; genus Allosphingosinicella. Next base: position 71,556 of record DASPJJ010000006.1, on the reverse strand, counting down.
TGGCCGATGAATGCGAACGTGCCGAGGCCGCTGAGATCGATCCTGTCGCTGCCCTGCTGGAAGTCGAGGATCTTGTCCCGGCCGCCGGACGGGCTGTCGGCGCTTCCGTCGAACAGGAAGACGTCCGAGCCCGAGCCGCCGGTCAGCATGTCGCGCCCGAGGCCGCCGACGAGCACGTCGTTGCCCGCGCCGCCGTTGAGGGTGTCGCCGCCTTCGTAGCCGCGGATCGAGTCGTCACCGCCGAGCGCATTGATATTGTCGGCGCCCGAGGTGCCCTCGAGCTCGTCGGCGCCGTTGGTCGGCACGGCCGCGAGACCGACGAAGTCCAGCCGGTCGAGCTGGTATTCGCCGCCGAGCTCGATCTGGAGGTCGGCGATGCGGTCGCCGTTGGCGTCGAGCTCGACGATTGTCTGTCCGGTCAGGGTTACCACGCGGACCTCGCCGGCGCCGCCGCTGAACAGCTGGTTGCCGATGAAGGAGCGTCCGCCGGCGCCCCTGAGGTCGATCCTGTCGCCCTCGGCGAAGTCGACGATCAGGTCGCGGCCGGCCGCGCCGATGCCGCTTTCGGACGCGAACATGTAGCCAAACGTGTCGTTGCCGGCGCCGCCGGTCAGCACGTCCCGGCCGGCGCCGCCGACGAGGAGGTCGTCGCCCGCGCCGCCGTCGATCGCGTCGTTGCCGGCATTGCCCCAGAGGTTGTTGGAGACGTCGTTGCCGGTGATCCTGTCGTTGCCGCTTCCGCCGGTCGCGACCTCGATGGTGACGCCGTTGGCGATGGTGAAACCGCCGTAGATGCCGGTGGCGTAGGAGATCCAGCCGCCGCCGCCATATTCATATTTGAGAGAGGCGGGCCGGAGGTCGATCACAGCGTCGCGGGCGCCGTTATAGCCGATGGAATCGAAGCCCCCGGCATCCCAGATCGATTCGAACATGGTTCCGGACGCATTGACGTCCTTCAGCAAGTAATGGTTGTCGCCCGTCGCCCACTCCTCGTTGACGCCATATTTGTCCTGGATGGCGGCGATGTCGAAGCCCATCAGGCCGGAGAGATAGCCGTAGGCGTCGTCCGGGCTGTTGCCGTAGGGCGACGTCTGCCAGCCGTCCTCGTACGACATCATCGTGAAGACGCTCTGGTTCAGGTCGTAGTCGCCGGTCGTGTAGTCGAAGGCGGTGCCCTCCGCGACGACGCCGCGCATCACGCCCGAGCGGCCGCCATTGTCGTGCGGGTGGGCGAGGCCGTGGCCGTGGCCGAGCTCGTGGATCAGGGTGATGAAGCTGTAGCCGCCCGGCTTCAGCTCGGCCTCGGTCCAGCCGGGGCCGTTGCGGTTGAATTCGGCCTGGCCTTCGTTGGTGGTCCCCGGAGGGCTCATCCGGCCGAGGATGCCGGCCTCCGGCGTGCCGTTATAGGTGATGAAGATGAAGTCGGCCTTCGCCTTGTCCTGGACCTCGATATAGACGAGGTCGGCGACCTGCTCGTATTTCTCCATGGCGAGCTCGAAGGCGCGCATCTCCCACTCGGCCATGCCCGAGGCGACCATATTGGTGAGCACGTCGCCGGTCGGGTCCTCGCTGACGAAGACCTCGCCCTGCTTCGCGAAATAATAATAGACGACGTTCTTACCCTCGATGCCCTGCTCGTTGTAGCCGACGCCCGTATAGGGGTTGCCGGTGTCGCGCGGGCCGTGCGCCCCGTCGGGGTTGCGCGAGGTGCGGTCGAGCTGGCTGCCCCAGTCGATCGCGTAGAGCGGCTCGTCCGGATCGTAGAAGGGGTCCCATCCCTCGACGGTAAGCTTGTAGTCGCCGACGCCCTCGCCCGCGAAAGGATCGCCGTTGACGAGATTCCCTGAGTGGGCGTTGATATAATAGGTGCCGGTCTCGGTCGCCAGGAAGTCGCCCTCGGCGATGACCGTCCCGGTCAGCAGGCCGCCCGGCAGGACGCCGCCGCCGGCGACGGTCGCGACATGCCGTCCGGAAGGATCGTAGATGTCAAAATGCGCGTCCGCGAGCGGGACGCCGCTCGGCCCGGCCGTCACGTAGCCCTGGTTGATCCGGTAGACGTTCCCCGCGACCATCTCGATCTTGTAGAAGTCCTGGTCGCCCGGCGCGTCGATCGTCGAGATCACGGAGCGTCCGTTCGCCGTGATCGTAGAGGTCGTGCGGAGGTCGTTGCCGACCGAATCGACCGTGGTCGGGAAGATGCTGGTCGAATTGGGCTGCTCCGGCGGGACTTCGCCACCCGTCGTCACATGCGTGTTCACGAACAGCTCGTAGTCGCCGATGCCGTTGCCGGTGCCTTCGGGGGTGACGCCATCGTCGAACGCACGGGCGTTGATGTAGAAGATGCCCGAATAAGGCGCGGTGAAGGTGTAGAAGGCGTCATAGCCCGAGCTCAGGGCGTTGTGCGTCGTCTCGCCGTCGCTGTCGACGCTGGTGATCAGCGCGCCGGAGGCATTGCGGATCTCGAACAGCGAATCGATCAGCGGGACGGCGTTCGGCCCGCCATATTTCGCGTACATGCCGATGTCGTATTGCCGGCCCTGGACGAGCTCGACCCGAAAATAATCCTGGTCGCCGATTGTCTCGAGCGTGCCGACCACCGCCGGTGCATCGACGGTGATGGTAAAGGTGGTGCTCGTATCGCCCGGAACGGGATCACTCACGCCGATTATGCCCGCCGGATTCTGCACGGCCAGGGTCGGCGCGTTGAGGCCGAGCCCCGCGCGCCCGAAATAGGCGGATGCGTAGCCGAAGCTATGCTCGCTGGCCGCGTCCGAGGCGATGACGCTTGCCGCGCTGTCGGTAAGGCGCTCGGAATCGCGCCAGCTCTGGCTGGATGACGAGTACATTGGAATCTCCCTCGAAAGTGTCGCGTAGGTTTGCAAGCAGTACAGGAAGATACTCGACCAAGCTCACAGTGCTTACTTTGAATTTACACTGTAAATTCGAAGTTTACACAATAAATAGTCGAATCGACTACTTATCGCGCAAACCGTTTTATTGGGGAATGGTTCCCGGGTCCGCGGGCGTTCCCGCGCGGCCCAGGGAGGCGGGTGGCCGGATTACGTCCGGGCTAAGTCGGCGCAGGCTAGCCCCAAGCCTGCTCGGCGCCGTGAGGGGCGCGCACGCGACGCGCAATGTGGTTCGTCAAAGGAAGCTGTCGATCAGGTGCACGCGGATGATCGGCTCGCGGCCGCACCCTCCGCCCCGCGCGCGCTTCGCCGGTCAGGCGCCTCTAGGCCGGACCATCTTCGTCGTCGTCGTCAATCGCCTTGTAGATGACGAAGGCGCCAACCACCGCGAGCCCGATCACGACCAGGTTCAAAATGCCCCCGCCGCCGGTCAGATTGCGACGCGCGTCGCGGCCGGTGACCGGACGCTCGGCCACGAACAGAGTTGGCCGGCCTTCGCCGAGCAGACGCAGCTCGAACGTGTCGACGCTCTGCTGGCGCGTGCGGGCACCGCTCGCGTCGCGATAGTCCTGCACCGACTGGAGGCGCAGGCCTGCCTGGGCGCGTCCGCTCCTCTGCCCCCCGAACGGCACTGCGAAATAGACGCCCGCCGTGGCGCCGCTCCGCCGCTGCCCGGCATCGAAGGCAGAGCCGAGCTCGGCCGCCGCGCAGGGAGAAACCGCAAGACCGAGAGCCGCCGCCGAGGCCAATGCTTTTCCAATCATAGCCGTTCTCCTCCCTGAGACCGCGAGATTGCGACGCTACGGGGCGGAGATCAAGCGAAGCGCCACGTCAATATTTCACCCTCGGAACGATTGACCCGCCCCCGCACGCTTGGCAGCTTGCGTGGCACGAGGACGGGGGGTCGGGGGGTGGACGACGCTTTCGCGAAGGGCTTGTTCGGCGACGCCTGCGAGACGCCGGCCGACGCGCTGCACGTCCTCCGCCCGCTGCTCCCGGTTCCCCTGCGCTGCTCGCGGGAGCGGCCGTTCGGGATCCACGCCGATCTCGGCGGGGGCCGCTGCCCGCGCTGCGGCTGGACCCCGAGACGCCGCAATCGCCTGAAGGGCTGAACCGCGGAACGCCGGAGACGCGCCCGGAGTTTGCGCGGTTCACGACCGACCAACGAGAGACGGGGACCCGACATGGGCGAAATTGCCGGCTGGATCGCACCGATCGCGACGATGATCGCCGCCTGCGTCACCGCGGCCAATCTCGGCGCGCGGGTGACCGGCTGGGGATTCGTCGTCTTCACCTTCGGCTCGCTGGCCTGGTCGGCCTACGGCTACGCCACGGACCAGCCGAACCTGCTCTGGCAGAATCTCGCTCTGACCGCGGTCAACCTGTTCGGAATCTGGCGCTGGCTGATCCGGCGGGCGCGCTACGACGACTGGGCGCGCGCCGCGGCGGAGAAGAGCGAGCGTCGATCCACCCCGACCCTCTTCCCCGTCTCCAGCCTCGCCAACGGCGCGGTCGCCGGCGCGGACGGGGCGACCCTCGGCACGATCGTCGATGCGATGGCGAGCTGCGAGGACGGGCGCATCACCTATCTGGTCGTGAGCCCGGGTCACGCAGGCACGCTCGCGTCCGCGCTGCACATCCTTCCCTGGAGTGAGATCCGAGTCACGCACGACAAGGTGGAGACGAGGCTCGATCCGGACGCTTTCGGCAGGCTGGAGCTGGCCCATGCGAGCCGATGGCCGGCGCGCGCCTGAGCCGGACGGCGCGTCGGCCGGCCGCCAGACAAGTAGCGATTTTGGACCTATCGCGCCGCGGCGGGACCGCGTAGGATCGCGGCGGGGTGCGTGACGTTCAACACGCAATAGGGGGACGAACCTTGACCGAAGCATCGAAAGCCGGCGCGATCTCGCGCCGCAGCCTGCTTGCCGTCATGTCTGCAGCCACGATCGGCACCGCCGCCCAGGCGACGCCGCTCCGCCGGGCGCGCGCCGCTCCGGCCGCCGCGCGGGGCGATCTCGGCCGCGCGGGGATCGAAAGCTGGCGCCCGCTCGTCGGCGAGCGGTTCAGCCTGGCCGGAGCGCCGGGCGCGCCGCTGAAGCTGGTCGCGGTCGAGCCGCTTTCGTCGCCGGGCCGCCGCCCCGCTTCGGTCTCGCGCCGGCGGGGGTTCGCGGCGATTTTCGAGGGAAGCGCGGCCCGCGCGCCCGAGGGCGACGCGACCTACTGGCTGTCGCACAGCTCGAGCGGCCCGCTTCCGGTCCATTTCGGGACGAAGGCGGCGGACGGCGGCAAGGCGCGCTTGGTCGCGATCTTCAACTGAGACCCGCGGCCGGCGCCGAGCCGTCCTCCGGACGTGGCGAGAAGATGCTGAATCTATTGGCAAGAGGCGCGCGAGGGCGCACAATTGCGCATCAGGGAATCAGCTTGGCGGGGGACGGGTAGGTGATTTGCGTTGGAAAGCGGCTGACCGCGCGACTGTCGGCCATGGCACTCGGCCTCGTCTCGACGGCGGCCGCCGCGCAGGATTCGCTCAGCGATCCCGCCGGCTCGGGAGTCATCGTCGCGGCGGTGCGCTGGCTCGAAAGCACCCTGCTCGGCACGGTGGCGACCGTCGTCGCGGTGATCGCCGTCGCCTCGGTCGGCTTCATGATGCTGACCGGCCGCATCAACTGGCGCTACGGAGCCGTCGTCATCCTCGGTTGCTTCATCCTGTTCGGCGCGGCGAGCATCGTCGCGGGGATCCAGCAGACCGCCAGCCTCGGGCGCTAGAAGATGAGTCGGCTCGAACAGGATCCGTTGTTCGTCGCCCTCACCCGGCCGCAAATGTTCGCGGGCGTCACCTACAGCTATTTCATCGTCAACGCGGTGCTGGCGACCGAATTGTTCCTCGTCTTCCGCTCGCCCTGGGTGCTGCTGGTCGCGCTGGTCATGCACGCGGTCGGCGCGATCCTGTGCGTGCGCGAGCCGCGCTTCTTCGACCTCTGGCTGACCAAGGTCCGGCGCTGCCCGCGGGTGCGCAACCATAAAGTCTGGCGATGCAACTCGTACCGGCCCTGAACGCGGACCCCAAGACGGCTGCACGCGAGCAGCCGGTCGGGAAGCACCTGCCTTATGCGCGGCACGTGGACGACTTCACGATCGAGACTCGCGACGGCATGCTGATGCAGTTCATCCAGCTGCGCGGGCTGCTGTTCGAAACTGCGGACAGCGACGAGATCAACTACAGGAAGCGGTTGCGCGACGCGATGCTCCAAGCGGTCGGCTCGTCGCGATTCGCGCTCTACCACCATATCGTCCGGCGGCGCATCGATCCGGAGCTCAGCGCCGATTATGCCGACGGCTTTTCGAAGACGCTGGACGAGGCCTGGCGGATGCGGCTTTCGGCCAAGCATCTGTACGTCAACGATCTGTTCCTCACGCTGGTTCGGCGGCCGCTGCAGGGGAAAGTGGGCATCGCCGAGCGGGTGCGCGCGGCGCTCGGCCGGGCGACGAAGTCGAACGAGACCAATATCGGTTACGAGCTGCGCCAGCTCGTCGGCGGCCGCGACGCGTTGATGGCGGCGCTCGCCAGCTACGGCCCCCGCCTGCTCGGCGTCTACGAAACGGCGCACGGCCCGTGCTCCGAGCCGCTCGAATTCCTCTCGACGCTCTACAATGGCGAAACCCGGCCCGTGCTTCTGCCAAGCCAGGATCTCGGGGATTATCTCCCCTACCGGCGGATCAGCTTCGGCCAGGAAACGGTCGAGCTCGGCCGCGCCGGGGCGACTCCGCGCAGCTTCCAGGCTTTGATCTCGATCAAGGACTATCCGGCGCGCACCGAGCCGGGGATGTTCGACGATCTGCTCCGCCTCCCCTACGAGATGACGATGTCGCAGTCGTTCGGCTTCGTCGAGCGCCAGGCGACGCTTTCAGGCATGAACCTCGCGCTGCGCCGGATGCGCTCCGCCGAGGACGAGGCGCTCAGCCTGCGCACCGAGCTGGTCGGCGCCAAGGACGACGTCGCCGCCGGCCGCGCGGCGTTCGGCGAGCACCACATGTCGATCGCGATTCACGGCGAGACGCCGGAGAAGGTCGACGAGGGCGCCGCCGAGATTCAGGCCGCGCTCGCCGATCTGGGGATGATCGCGGTGCGCGAGGAGATCGCGCTGGAGCCGACCTTCTGGGCGCAGTTCCCGGGCAACTTCCGCTACATCGCGCGCCGCGCTTTGGTCTCGACCGCCAATTTCAGCTCGCTCGCCAGCGCCCACAATTTCCCGCATGGCAGCGCCGACGGCAATCACTGGGGCGAGGCGGTAACCCTGCTGGAAACCACCGCCGCCGGCCCCTATTATTTCAACTTCCACCAGGGCGACCTCGGCAACTTCACGGTCATCGGCCCTTCCGGCTCCGGCAAGACCGTGGTCCTGAACTTCCTGCTCGCCCAGGCCCGCAAATACCGGCCGCGGATCATCTTCTTCGACAAGGACCGCGGCGCCGAATTGTTCATCCGCGCGATCGGCGGCCGCTACGACGTGCTGCGGCCGGGAACGCCTGCCGGCCTCAACCCGCTGCAGCTCGCCGACACGCCGGCCAACCGCCAGTTCCTGATCGACTGGCTTGCCCTCCTCGCCGGCACGACCGACGTCGACGAACTCGGGCGGATCAAGGACGCGCTCGACGCCAATTTCCAGCAGCCCCGCGCGCACCGCCGCCTCCGCCACCTGGCCGAGCTGTTCCGCGGCGGCCACCGCCCGCACGCGACCGACCTCTGGTCGCGCCTCAGGCCGTGGTGGGGCGAGGGCGAGCATGCGTGGCTGTTCGACAATGAAGAGGATCTGACCGATCTCGCGGCCGACACGGTCGGCTTCGACATGACCCAGATCCTCGACGACCCGGCGCTCAGAAGCCCGGCGATGATGTACCTCTTCCACCGCGTCGAGGAGCGGCTGGACGGAACTGCGGCGATCGTGGTGGTCGACGAAGGCTGGAAGGCGCTCGACGACGACGTCTTCGTCCGCCGCATCAAGGACTGGGAGAAGACGATCCGCAAGCGCAACGGGATCGTCGGCTTCGCCACGCAAAGCGCCCAGGACGCGCTCGAGAGCCGGATCGCCAGCGCGATCATCGAGCAGGCCGCCACCCAGATCTTCATGGCCAATCCGAAGGCGCGCGCCGCCGATTATATCGACGGCTTCGGGCTCACCCCGCACGAATATGAGATCGTCCGCTCGCTGCCCGACGACGCCCATTGCTTCCTGGTCAAGCACGGCGCCGACAGCGTGGTCGCGCGTCTCAACCTCACCGGCGAGCGCGACCTGCTCACCATCCTTTCCGGGCGGGAGCGCACCGTGCGCCTGCTCGACGAGATCCGTGCCGAGAGCGGGGACGATCCCGTCGCCTGGATCCCGCGCTTGCTGGAGCGCGCCTGATGGCCGGCTCCTGCCCCGTCTTCGAGCCCGGCGGCGAGTTCCTCAATCGGGTCCTGACGATGGTCGACTGCCAGGCGCAGACGATCGGCCAGGGCGGATGGGCGGCGCTTGCCGCTCCCGGCTCCACGGTCTCGCTCGCGCTCGCCGGGGTGCTCACCATCTTCGTCGGGCTGTTCGGCTACCGGCTGATGTACGGCGAGGTGCCGGATGCGCGCGGTCTCGTGCTGACCGCGGTCAAGATCGGCGCGGTGCTGGCTTTGGCGACGAGCTGGCCGGCGTTCCGCACCGTGGTCTACGACGTCGCCTTGCGCGGCCCGGCCGAGCTCGCGGGCAGCATCGGGCGCCCTGCCGGCCTTCCAGGCTCCGAGGGCGGGATCAGCATGCGGCTCCAGAGCGTCGACAATCTGCTGGCGGAATTGCTCGTCCTCGGCGCCGGCCGGCCGCCGAACAGCGACGAGATCGTCGGCCCCACGGCGGCACTGACGCCGGCCCAGCAGCAGCAGGAGATACAGCGCCTGCAGCACATCCAGCAGCGCCCGCGCTGGAACCCGGCCGAGGAAGCGAAGGTGCTGGGGCAAGCCCGGACGCTTTATCTGACCGGCGCCATCGCCGGCTACGCCTCCGTCCGGCTGATCGCCGGGCTGCTGCTCGCTCTGGCGCCGTTGTTCGCCGTGTTCCTGCTGTTCGACGCGACCCGAGGCCTGTTCGAAGGCTGGGTGCGCGCCCTCGCCGGCTCAGCCTTCGGGGCGGTCGCGACCTCGATCGTGCTCGGCGTGCAGCTTTCGATGATGGAGCCGTGGATGGCGACGGTGATCGCCACCCGCCGAGCGATGATCCCGACCTCGAACGTGCCGATCGAGCTGCTGGTGATGAACCTCGTCTTCGCGATCGTGCTGATCGCCGTGCTGATCGCCACCGCGCGGGTCGCCTACGGATTCCGCATCCCGCAGGCGCTGCGCCTCGCCTCGAACCGCTTCGTGGACGCGATCCGTGCGCCGGCGCCGGTCGCCGCTTTGGCGGGCGGGCGCGTAGAGCCGGCAGCCGCCCCGGCCGAGCGCACCCGCGCCGTCGCGATCGCCGAAGCGGTCGCCGCCAGCCAGCGCCGCGAGGCTTTCGCGCCGCCGCCGCCCTCGGCCCGGCTGACGCCCGCGGGGCCCTCGTCCTCCTCTTCCTCCACCTCTCGTGACGCGCCCGCCCAAGCGGCCGTCCCGCTCGGCCAGAGCGGGCGCCGCCGCACGCGCGGCCGCGTCTCGGGCGGCGCCATCAGACGGGATCGCAGGTCATGAACAAGCGGTCGCGCGAGACGCTGGACACTTATTATCGCGACGCCGAGAGCTGGGCGAGCGACCGCCAGGAGGAGCTCAAGAAGTCGCGCAAGGTCGCCTGGATCGTCGCCGCAGTCGCCGCGGCGATCGCCTTGCTCGAGGCGGGGGCCCTGATCCTCCTGACCCCGCTCAAGACGGTCGCGCCCTATACGTTGCTGGTCGACCGCCACACCGGCTTCGTCCAGGCCGTGCGGCCGCTCGACGCGCAGCAGGTGGCCGGCGACACGGCCCTGACCCAATCCTTTCTGGTCCAATATGTCGTGAAGCGCGAGAGCTTCGACGCCGACCAGGTCCAGGCCAATTACCGCGACGTCACTCTGTGGTCTGCCGAGGCGGCGCGGACGCAATATATCGCCTCGATGCAGGCCTCGAATCCGGAGAGCCCGCTCAATCGCTACCCCAGCGGGACGGTGCTGGAGACGCAGGTGAAGAGCGTCTCTCCGGTCGCGCGCAACGTCGCGATGGTCCGTTTCGAGACGCGGCTGCGCCGGCCGGACGGACAGACGACGCCGATCGGCGCCTATGTGGCGGTGATGCGCTACCGCTTCTCCGGCGCGCCGATGCGCCAGGAGGACCGCTTCGAGAACCCCCTCGGCTTCCAGGTGGTACGCTACCGCCGCGATCAGGAGGCGCTGGCCCCGGCGGTGCAGCCGAACCAGACGGGGAGCCCGGTCATGCAGCAGGCGCCGCCCCCGGGCCAGGGGCCCGTGAGGGTGGTGCCGCCCGCGCCGCAGCCGGCCCCCGCCCAGCGGCCGCCGCAGCGCATCGAGCCGGAGCAGGAGCTGTGAGGGGCGCAGGCCTCATTGTCGCGGCAGCCTTGCTCGCTCTGACCCCGGCAGGAGCGCAGGTGCGGCCTCAGCCCGGCGACGGCGACCGGCGGCTGCAGACGGTCGATTATGCGCCGGACCAGGTCGTCACGCTCGAGGCCGCGCCCGGCTACCAGCTCACCGTCGAGCTCGCGCCCGACGAGCAGATCGAGAATGTCGCCGTCGGCGACAGCGCCGCCTGGCAGGTCACCGCCAACCGCCGGGGCGACCGGCTGTTCATCAAGCCGCTGCAATCGGGTGTCACCACCAACATGACCGTGATCACCAATGCGCGCGTCTATGCGATGGACCTGGTGCCGCTCAGCGGCCCGTCCCCCGAAATGGCCTATACGGTGCGCTTCCGCTATCCCGAGGCGGGCGACGAGGCCGCCGACGACGAGGGCGCGGAGACCATCTTGGCGGGCCGCTACCGCCTCAGCGGCGCGCGGCGCCTGCGCCCGAGCCGGATCGGCGACGACGGCCGGCAGACCTTCATCGAATGGCCGCAGGACCGCGCGCTGCCGGCGGTCTACGGGATCGGTGCCGACGGCCAGGAGACTTTGGTCAACGGGATGATGCGCGACGAGGTGTTCGTCATCGATTCGGTGGTGCAGCGCCTGGTCTTCCGGATCGACCGCGACGTCGCGCATGCACGACGGGTTCCGATCCGGGCTCCCGCAGCCGCTCCGGTGCGGACGGGAGCGCGCTGATGGCGAGGAAGCCGGCGACCGATCCGCGCACGCTGGCGCCGACCCCGGCGGACGGCGACGTGCGGCCGGTGGTCGCGCTCCCCCGCCAGGGCCTGCCGAAGCCGGTGCTGATCGCGCTCGCGGTCGCCACGGCGGTGATCCTGTTCCTGGTGCTCGATTCCCGGCGGCGCTCCATTACCGAGCCCCCGCAGACGGCCGAAACCGACCGGACGGGCGCGGTCGCCCCGGCGCCGCCCCTGCTGGTGCCGCCGCAGCAGCCGTCGGTTCTGGTCCAGCCGCAGCCGCAGATCGTCGTTCCCCAGGCGAACGCGCCTGCGCCGCGAATCGTCATCCCGACCGCGCCGCCCCAGCGCCAGCCGCAGATCGTCTACGTGCCGCAGCCGGCGCCGCCGCAGCAAGTGCTGCCGCCACCGCCGACACGGGTCGCGACCGAGCCCGCTCTGGTGATCGATACCACCGCGGGAGGCGGCGGCCCTGCGGCCGCGGAGGCTCCGGCCGCCGCTGCGGGCGCGCCCGCCGATGCGAGCGGCGCTGCCGCGGCGATCGCCGGGGGCCGGTCCCGCGCAGGCGTGCTCGCCAACCGCACCACCACCGTGCCGCAGGGGACTTTGATTCCGGCGGTGATGGAGACCGCTTTCAATTCGACCCGTCCGGGTCTCGCCCGCGCCATCGTTTCACGGGACGTGCGCGGCTTCGACGGGCGCCGCGTGCTCATCCCGCGCGGCAGCCGCCTCGTCGGCGAGTACCGTGCCGACGCCGCCCCCGGCCAGCGCCGCGCCTTCGTCAACTGGCTGCGCCTGATCCGGCCCGACGGGGTCACCATCAACATCGGCTCGCCGGCGACCGATCCGCTCGGCCGCGGCGGCATCCGCGCCAACGTCAACAGCCATTTCTTCGAGCGCTTCGCCGGCGCCCTGCTCCGCTCGGTGGTCGACGTCGGCATCACCGTCGCCGCCGGCGCCGCCAACGCGCCGGTCCTGCTGCTGCCGGGCGGCGGTGGCGGCGGGGGCCTCGCCAATACCCAGCCTCAGCAGGTGCAGCCGACGCTCACCGTCCGCCAGGGCGCCAGCATCAGCGTGTTCGTCGCTCGCGACCTCGATTTCACGGGCGTGGAGCGGCGGCGGTGAGCAACCGCGCGCCGGCCCATGCGGAGGGCCTCTATCTTCGTTCCTACCTCGCGCCGCTCAGCGGCATGCTGGAGCGGCCGGACGTCACCGACATCTATGTGAACCGCCCCTACGAACTCTGGATCGAAACCACCGGGGGCGCGATCGAGCGCCACGAGGCGCCCGCGCTCGACGAGGGGACCCTGGCGCGACTCGCCCGGCAGATCGCGGCTTTGTCGCACCAGGGGATCAGCCGAGAGCATCCCTTGCTCTCGGCGACCCTGCCCGACGGCGCCCGGGTCCAGATCGTCGGCCCGCCGGCCACGCGCGGCTCGCTCGCCCTCGCCGTGCGCAAGCATGTCGAGCCCGATCTCACCCTTGCCGATTACGTCGCCGCCGGCGCGATGGCGGAGACGGCGGTGCGGACCGGCCTCGAGCGGGCGGAGGTGGAGAGCGATCTCGCCGCCTTACTCGCAGCGGGGGACATTGCCGGCATGCTCGCGAGGGCCGTCAAAGCGCGCAAGAACATCATGATCTCGGGCGGCACCTCGACCGGCAAGACGACCTTCCTCAACGCGCTGATGCGCGAGATCCCGCAAAGCGAGCGACTGATCCTGATCGAGGACACGCCCGAGCTGACTTTGCGCCACGCCAACGGGATCGGGCTGCTGGCGGCGCGCAGCGCGCTCGGCGAGGCGCACGTCACCGCCAATGACCTCGTCGCCGCGTCGCTCAGGATGCGGCCCGACCGGATCATCCTCGGCGAGCTTCGGGGCGAGGAGGCCTTCGCCTTCCTGCGCGCCGTCAATACGGGCCATCCGGGATCGATGACCACGGTCCACTCCGACAGCGCGGAAGGGGCGGTGGAGCAGGTCGCCCTGCTCGTCCTTCAGGCGGGGACCCGGCTCAGCCGCGAGGACGTCCACCATTATGTGAAGCAGACGGTCGACGTCTTCGTCCAGCTCGGCCGCACCGGCGGCCGCCGCCACGTCGCCGAGGTGCTGCTCAACCGCCCGGGCTGAACCGGCCCCTACAGGATCAGGTCGGCCTCGACGATCGACTCCTTGCCCGAAAGCACGACCGTTATCGACAAATCGGCGAGCATGTCGCCGTTGATGTCGGCCTGAACCACCCAGATCGGCCCGGCGGTCGCTGCCGCCCGGACCTGCCCCGGCTGGCCCAGAGTGAAGGCCGCGCTGCCGATGAAGACGAAGGCGTCGTTCCCCGGGGTGCTCGGAAGGGCGTCGATCACCGAAAGATCGATCCGGTCCCCGTTGGCGAAGTCCTGGATGCCGTCGGTGAGCAAGGTCGTCGACTCGCCGACAGCTTGGTAGCGGAAGATGTCGCTGCCGCCGTGGCCGTACAAAGTGTCGTCGCCAGCGCCCCCGAAGAGCAGATCGGCGCCGTCGCCGCCGTGAAGGACGTCGCCCGCCGCGCCGCCCCACAGCCGGAAGGAGGCGCTGTCTTCGCTGCTGCCGTCGAAGCTCATAGCCTCCGCCGCGCCGAGGCCGCTGCCGTTGAAGCTGATCGTCCCGTCGGCGAGCAGCGCGTCGTTCCAGACGATCGCATAATCGAACTCGCCGTCGCCGCCGCCGACGAACTGGGTGTCGGCATAGCCGGCGAGGGTCACGCTTTCGATGCCGGCCAGCGCGGCGGTGAAGCCGACGGCGTTGAAATCGATCGTGTAGTCGCCGCGCAGGTAGACCGAATCGTAGCCGCCGCCGCCGTTCGCAGCGTCGCCCGCGGCGAAGCGGCCGTCGTGGCCGAAGATGAAGACGTCGTTCTGGGCGCCGCCGGCCAGCGTGTCGACGCCCTGCCCGGCGAGGAAGATGAAGCGGCCGTCGCTCTCGTCCGATCCGTTGACGGTCAAGTTCTCGCCGGAGCGCAGCAGGAAGCCGTTGAACTTGAGGATCTCACCCGCGGCGACGTTCAGATCGCTCGTGATGATGTTGTAGCTGGTGAGGCCGGTGCCGGTGCCGCCGAAGCCGGTATAATTGCCTGGCGCGAGCGAGAAGCTCTCGACGCTGTCGATGTTGCTGAGGCCGAAAAGCTCGGCCCCGCGCAGGTCCAGGTCGTAGTCCCCTTGCAGGATGATCGAGTCGTTTCCGTCACCGCCGGCGACGAAGTCCTCATCGTTAAACGTCGCCCCGAAATAGAAAGTGTCGTTCCCGCCGAGGCCCGATGCGTTGTCGTTGCCGCCGTCCTGGAGAAGGAAGATATCGCGGAACGGGGTGCCGCCGATCGAATCGTTTCCGGAGCTCCCGACGAACGTGTTCACCGTGTCGGCCTCGCCGAAGATGGTAACCGTGACGGTGGCTTCGTTGTCGCCGGTCACGGTGTAGGTGAAGCTGTCGGTCGCCGTCTCGTTCGCCGCTCCGGAGCCGTAGGGCGCCAGATCCTCATATTGCCCATTGGGATTGTAGGTGAAGCTTCCGTCGGAATTGACGCGCAGCAAGGCCCCCGAGGGCAGTTCGAAGGTTTGGCCGACCTTGTTGGGATCGTCGTTCACGGCGGTGACCTGGTTGGTCCCGTTCGGATTGAGGTCCGGGCCGTTGCCATTGTCGGCGAAGACGTTCCCCGTGACGACCGTGTTCTCGCCGGTGATCACCGCGTCGTCGCGCGCCACGGTCGAGTCCGGCGCGACGTTCACCTGCGCGGTCGCGACGGTCGAAGATCCGTCGCCGTCGTCAAGGGTGAACGTCACCGTTCGCGACGTCAGATCGTGAGACGTGCTCACGAACGAGATCGCCCGCAGGAGCGCCTGTGCGATCGCGGGCGTCATGTTGGCGTTGAACGACACGAACAAGGGATTCTCGACGTCGCCGAAATAGATCGAGCCGACCTGCGCCTGGCCGTAATAGAGCCCGGTGCCGTCGACCGAGAAGCCGCTACGGGGGAGGAGGTCGAGCCGGTCGCCCTCGCGCGCGGTTCCGATGTTGAAGGCCCCCCAGAGGAAACCGCCGTCGAAATCGGGGGAATCCGGATCGGTGACGATGGCGTCGGGAGCGAGCGCGACCTCGGGGCCGCTCTCGGTGAAGGTCACGCTGGACGTGGTGCCGGGCTCGGCGCCGTTCAGATCGAGAGTCGGCGAAACGTTTGCGATGGCGATTTCCCTTCGGGCCCGGTGGGAGCCTCCCGACGATGAGTCTCACAAAGGTGCGGGAAATACCAGTCGGATCGGCGCAGGCGACCGGTGCGGCAAGGCGCCGGTAACCTTCGGCGTGCAACGCCTTCCGTGCCGGGCCGAAGCCGGTTAAGCCGTGCACCAACAGCCGCCGGGGGGCGGCGCAACGAACGGAGGGGGGGAGAGCGAGCTGAAGGAGTAATCAGTGAACGCCCAGACCCAGCGCGATTTCCTCGACCGCCGTCAGCTCGTCAGCGCCCTGCGGAGCCTGCGCCGCGGCGATTTCTCGGTGCGCCTCTCCGAAGACGGCGAAGGCCTCGATCGCGAGGTCGCCACCCTTTTCAACGAAGTCGTCTCGCTGAACGAGGAGATGACGCTCGAGTTCGAGCGGCTCTCCCAGGTCGTCGGCAAGGAGGGCAAGATCACCCAGCGGGGCCGCGTCAAGAGCGCGACCGGCGGCTGGGAGAGCGCCATCCGGTCGGTCAACGAGCTGATCGAGGACATGGTCCAGCCGACCGCGGAGGTCGCGCGCGTGATCGGCGCCGTCGCCAAGGGCGACCTCTCGCAATCGATGACGGTCGAGATCGACGGCCGGCCGCTGAGGGGCGAGTTCCTGCGCATCGGCAAGGTCGTCAACACCATGGTCGAGCAGCTCGCTTCCTTCGCCTCGGAAGTGACGCGCGTCGCCCGCGAGGTCGGCACCGAGGGCAAATTGGGCGGCCAGGCCAATGTCCGCGGCGTCGCCGGCACCTGGAAGGACTTGACGGACAACGTCAACGCGATGGCGACCAACCTCACCGGCCAGGTCCGCAACATCGCCGACGTCACCACCGCCGTCGCCAAGGGCGACCTCTCCAAGAAGATCACGGTCGACGTGAAGGGCGAGATCCTCGAGCTCAAGAACACGATCAACACGATGGTCGATCAGCTGAACAGCTTCGCCTCCGAGGTGACGCGCGTCGCGCGCGAGGTGGGCACGGAAGGGAAGCTCGGCGGCCAGGCGCGGGTCGAAGGCGTCGCCGGGACGTGGAAGGACCTCACCGACAACGTCAACCTGATGGCGGACAATCTGACCGGCCAGGTCCGCAACATCGCCGAAGTGACCACCGCCGTGGCGCGCGGCGACCTCTCCAAGAAGATCACCGTCGACGTGAAGGGCGAGATCCTCGAGCTCAAGGACACCATCAACGTGATGGTCGACCAGCTCAACTCCTTCGCTTCCGAGGTGACGCGCGTGGCGAGGGAGGTCGGCACCGAAGGAAAGCTCGGCGGCCAGGCGCAGGTGGTGGGCGTCGGCGGCACGTGGAAGGACCTTACCGACAACGTCAACCTGATGGCGGACAACCTCACCGGCCAGGTCAGGAACATCGCCGAAGTGACCACCGCGGTGGCGTCGGGCGACCTTTCGAAGAAGATCACGGTGGAGGTGAAAGGCGAGATCCTCGAGCTCAAGAACACGATCAACACGATGGTGGAGCAATTGAACGGTTTCGCCTCGGAAGTGACCCGCGTCGCCCGCGAGGTCGGCACCGAAGGCAAATTGGGCGGCCAGGCGCAGGTGCCCGGCGTCGCCGGTACCTGGGCCGACCTCACCGACAACGTCAACCTGATGGCCGCCAACCTGACCGGCCAGGTCAGGAACATCGCCGAGGTGACCACCGCCGTCGCCCGGGGCGACCTCTCGAAGAAGATCACGGTCGAGGTGAAGGGAGAGATTCTCGCCCTGAAGGACACGATCAACGTGATGGTCGACCAATTGAACGGCTTCGCCTCCGAGGTAACGCGCGTGGCGCGCGAGGTCGGCTCGGAAGGCAAGCTCGGCGGCCAGGCGCAGGTCGAGGGCGTCGCCGGCACCTGGGCCGATCTTACGGACTCCGTGAACCTGATGGCGGGCAACCTGACCGGCCAGGTCCGCAACATCGCCGAAGTCACGACCGCGGTCGCCAAGGGCGACCTTTCCAAGAAGATCACCGTCGACGTGAAGGGAGAGATTCTCGAACTGAAGAACACGATCAACGTGATGGTCGATCAGCTCAACTCCTTCGCCTCCGAGGTGACGCGCGTGGCGAGGGAGGTCGGCACCGAAGGAAAGCTCGGCGGCCAGGCGCAGGTGCCCGGGGTCGGCGGAACGTGGAAGGACCTCACCGACAACGTCAACGCGATGGCGGCCAACCTCACAGGCCAGGTCCGCAACATCGCCGAGGTGACGACCGCAGTGGCGCTCGGCGACCTTTCGAAGAAGATCACCGTCGACGTGAAGGGCGAGATCCTCGAGCTCAAGAACACGATCAACACG
Organism: Allosphingosinicella sp.; assembly: GCA_035628635.1. Taxonomy (GTDB): domain Bacteria; phylum Pseudomonadota; class Alphaproteobacteria; order Sphingomonadales; family Sphingomonadaceae; genus Allosphingosinicella. The sequence goes on along the minus strand of DASPJJ010000006.1, from coordinate 53,875 downwards.
ATGGTCGACCAGCTCAACTCGTTCGCCTCCGAGGTCACGCGCGTCGCGAGGGAAGTCGGCACCGAAGGCAAATTGGGCGGCCAGGCGCAGGTGCGCGGAATAGCGGGCACCTGGGCCGACCTCACCGACAATGTGAACCTGATGGCCGCCAACCTGACCGGCCAGGTCCGCAACATCGCCGACGTGACGACCGCGGTGGCGCGGGGCGATCTTTCCAAGAAGATCACGGTGGACGTGAAGGGCGAAATCCTCGAGCTCAAGAACACGATCAACGTGATGGTCGACCAATTGAACGGCTTCGCCTCGGAAGTGACGCGCGTCGCCCGCGAAGTCGGCACCGAAGGCAAGCTCGGCGGGCAGGCTCAGGTGCCGGGCGTCGGCGGAACCTGGAAGGATTTGACCGACAACGTCAATCTGATGGCGACCAACCTCACCAATCAGGTGCGCGGAATCGCCGACGTCGTGACCGCGGTGGCGCAGGGCAACCTCAAGCGCAAGCTGACGGTGGATGCGAAAGGCGAGATTGCGGCGCTTGCCGAGACGATCAACTTCATGATCGAGACGCTGTCGACCTTCGGCGACCAGGTGACGAACATGGCTCGCGAGGTCGGCATCGAGGGGCGGCTCGGCGGCCAGGCGCGAGTGCCGGGCGCCGCGGGCCTGTGGCGCGATCTCACCGATAACGTCAACCAGCTTGCGGCGAACCTCACCAACCAGGTGCGCTCGATCGCGGATGTCGCGACCGCGGTGACCAAGGGCGACCTCACCCGCTCGATTGCCGTCGAGGCGTCGGGCGAGATGGCCGCGCTCAAGGACAATATCAACGAGATGATCCGGAACCTCAAGGAACAGACCTTGAAGAATTCCGAGCAGGACTGGCTCAAGACCAACCTCGCCCGCTTCAGCCGCATGCTGCAGGGCGAGCGCGACCTCGCCACCGTTTCCAACCTGATCATGTCCGAACTCGCGCCGCTCGTGAACGCGCAATATGGCGTCTTCTACGTGGCCCGGCGCGAGGAGGACGAGCCGGTGCTCGAGCTCGTCGCCAGCTACGGCGCGGAAGGGCGCGACGAGCTGAAGCCGAGCTTCAAGCTGCGCGAGGGGCTGGTCGGGCAGTGCGCCGCCGACAAGCGCCCGATCCTGCTCGAGGACGTGCCCACCGACTTCATCCGGATCGGCTCCGGCCTCGGCCATGCCAAGCCGGCCAACATCCACATCCTGCCCGCCTTGTTCGAGGACGACGTCAAGGCGGTCATCGAACTGGCCTCGTTCGCCGAGTTCAACGAGACCCACCAGACCTTCCTCGACCAGCTGATGGAATCGGTCGGGATCGTGCTGAACACGATCGCAGCGACGATGCGCACGGAGGGCCTGCTGAAGCAGTCGCAGCTCCTCACCCACGAGCTGCAGGCCCGCCAGACCGAGCTCACCACCAAGCAGGAGGAGCTGCACGCGACCAACGAGGAGCTGCAGGAGAAGGCGCAGTTGCTCGAAAACGAGAAGAAGCAGGTCGAGGCCAAGAATATCGAGATCGAGATGGCCCGCCGCGCGGTGGAGGAGAAGGCCGAGCAACTGGCGCTGACCTCCAAGTACAAGTCCGAGTTCCTCGCCAACATGTCCCACGAGCTGAGGACCCCGCTCAACTCGCTGCTGATCCTCTCGAAGCTGCTGGCCGACAACCCGCAGGGCAACCTCAATGAGAAACAGACCGAGTTCGCCCGCACCATCCATTCGGCGGGCTCCGACCTCCTGAGCCTCATCAACGACATCCTCGATCTCTCGAAGATCGAATCGGGCACCGTCTCGATCGAGATCGGCGAGATGCCGCTTTCCAGCCTCAAGCAGCATATGGAGCGGACCTTCCGCCAGCTTGCCGCCGACAAGAATCTCGATTTCAACGTCGAGTTCGACGAAACGCTGCCGGCCGCGATCCGGACCGACGAGAAGAGGCTCCAGCAGATCGTCCTCAATCTGCTCTCCAACGCCTTCAAGTTCACGTCGCACGGCAGCGTCACTCTCGGCGTGCGGTGCGCGGAAGGCGGCTGGAGCCCGAGCCATCCGGTGCTGCGCAATGCCGACAAGGCGATCGAGATCGCGGTCACCGACACCGGCATCGGCATTCCCGAGGACAAGCAGAAGCTGATCTTCGAGGCGTTCCAGCAGGCCGACGGGACGACCAGCCGCAAATATGGGGGCACCGGCCTCGGCCTTTCGATCAGCCGCGAGATCGCGCGTCTCCTCGGTGGCGAGCTGCAGGTGAGGTCGAGGCCGGGCGAAGGATCGACCTTCACCCTGTTCGTGCCGCTCCAGGCGCTGGCCCCCACCGTCGCCGCGTCGCCGGGCGGCGCCAGCGCACGCTACGACAATACCGGCGCGATGGTGCCGACCGCGCTGCCGACGGGCTTCGAGGTCAGCGACGACCGCGACGAGCTGGGCGACGATGCCTTCGTCCTCATCGTCGAGGACGATCCGACCTTCGCCGCCATCCTGCTGGACATGGCGCGTCGTGCGGGGCTGAAAGGCGTCGTCTCGACCGCCGGCGCCGGCACCCTCGCCATGGCGCGCAAGCTCCAGCCGGATGCGATCACCCTCGATCTCGGCCTTTCCGACATCGACGGCTATGTGCTGCTCGATCTACTCAAGCACGATCCGCAGACCCGGCACGTGCCGATCCACGTCATCTCCGGAGCCGACAAGCTCGGCTCGGTGATCGACATGGGCGCGTTCGGCGCGACCGAGAAGCCGGCCGAGGAGGAGAAGCTGGCGCAGGTGTTCCGGGACCTGGCCGAGCATATCGAGCGGGCCGAGCCGGTGCTGGAGATCGTGCCCAAAGCGGCCGAGGCTGCGACCCGCGCGATCCCCGAGCTCGCCGGCTCCAAAATCCTCATCGTCGACGACGACATCCGCAACATCTATTCGCTGACCAGCGTGCTGGAGAGCTACGACGTCGAGGTGCAGCACGCGGAACGCGGCAAGGACGGCATCCTCATCCTCGAGCAGACGCCGGGCATCGACATCGCGCTGATCGATATCATGATGCCGGAGATGGACGGCTATGAGACCATGCGGCAGATCCGCAGCAATCGGGAGCTTGCCGAAGTGCCGCTGATCGCGGTCACCGCCAAGGCGATGAAGGGCGACCGGCAGAAGTGCCTCGACGCCGGCGCGTCGGACTATATCGCCAAGCCGGTCGACATCGACCTGCTGCTCGCTCTGCTCCGCGTCTGGATCGCGCGCGGCCGCGAGCGCGGCCGGCCGGCCGCGGCCGAGACGGCGGCGGCCGAGTAAGGGTGGCCGTTCGCACCCCTTCGGGCGGCGAGGCGGCGGAGCCCCTGCCGGGCCCGGCAGCCGAGGCGGCCGCTGCGGCGGGCGACGGACCCGCCGAGCGCCCCCGGGTACTCGTCGTCGACGACGACGAGCGCAACCTGCTCGCCATCCAGAACGTGCTCGAGGACATCGGCGAGGTCGTGGTCGCAAAATCGGGCGAGGAGGCGCTCCGCCACCTCCTGAAGGGCGAGTTCGCCGTGATCCTTCTCGACGTCTACATGCCCGGCATAGACGGCTACGAAACCGCCCAGATGATCCGCTCACGCGAGCAGACCAAGCGGATCCCGATCGTCTTCCTCTCGGCCGTCAACAAGGAGACCGAGCACCTCATCCGCGGCTATTCGATGGGGGCGGTCGATTATGTGTTCAAGCCGGTGGACCCGGTCGTCCTGCGCTCCAAGGTGGCGGTGTTCGTCGACCTCTTCGCCATGACCAGGGAGATCCAGCGCAAGGCGAAGCAGGAGCAGGCCTTGCTTGACGCCAACCTCAAGGCCAATGCCGAGCGCCTCCGGATCGAGCAGGAGCTGCGCCTGGCGGAGCAGCGCCAGGGCGCGATCATCCAGTCGCTGCCGATCGTCCTCTATCTCGAAGCGGTCGACGCGGCGCCGCGGGTGCCGAAGTTCGTCAGCGGCAATTTCACGGCGCTGACCGGCTTCGCCTTCGAGGATATCGAGGCGAGCCCGAGCCTGTGGCTGGAACGGCTCCACCCCGACGACCGCGAGCGCGTGCTCGGCGCCCTCGCGGGACGACCGCAGGTACGCTCCTTCGCGGTCGAGTATCGCTGGCTCCATTCCGACGGGCAGTATCGCCATTTTCTCGACCAAGCGGTGCTGCTGCGGGACACCGACGGCCGGCCGCTCGAATATGCCGGCACTTTGCTCGACGTCACCGACCGCAAGGAGCTCGAAAGCCAGCTCGTCCAGGCGCGCAAGATGGACGCGATCGGCAAACTGACGGGCGGCATCGCCCACGATTTCAACAACCTGCTCGCCGCCGTGCTCGGCGGCCTCGGCCTGATCGAGCGCCGTCTGCCGCTCGAGGAAGAGCATCTCAAGATCCTCGGCATGACGCGGCGCGCCGCCGAGCAGGGCTCCGAGCTGGTCGGCCGGCTTCTCGCCTTCGCCCGCCGCCAGCAGCTGGAGCCGGCGGCGATCGAGATCCAGGCGCTTTCCGCCGCGGTCACCGACCTTCTCGCCCATACGCTGGGCGGCCTCGTTGAGCTCGACTGGCGCATCGAGAAGGGCGTCTGGCGTCCGTTCGCGGACCAGTCCCAGCTCGAGCTCGCGCTGATGAACCTGATCATCAACGCCCGCGACGCGATGCCGGACGGCGGCACGATCGCCATCGCGGCGGAGAACCGCTCGATCGCCCGCGACCCGAGCGTCGGCCTCCCGGCGGGCGACTATGTCGTGCTGACCGTCGCCGACAGCGGGTGCGGCATCTCGGCCGAACTGCTCGAACAGGTGATGGAGCCGTTCTTCACCACCAAGGAAGTCGGCAAGGGCACCGGCCTCGGCCTCTCGATGGTCTACGGCTTCGCCAAGCAGTCGGGCGGCGCGTTCCGGATCGAAAGCGAAGTGGAGATCGGCACCCGGGCGGAGATCTGGCTGCCTCGCGCGCCCGCCGTGGCGGCGGCGAACCGCGAGAAATGCCCGGCCGCGGTCCGCAACGCGAAGCCGTTGCGGGTGCTGCTGGTCGACGACCATGACGGAGTCCGAACGACCACCGCGGCCTTGCTCGCCGACCTCGGCCACAGCGTGATCGAAGCCTCGGACGGGCCGGAAGTGCTGTCGGTGCTCGGTGCCGATTCCGGCTGCTGCGACCTCCTCATCACCGATTATGCGATGCCGCATTTGTCGGGCGCGGAGGTCATCCGCCAGTCGCGCGCGCTGCGTCCGGGGCTACCGGCCGTAATCATCACCGGTTATGCCGATGCCCAGTCGATCGCCAACCGGCCCGACAACGTCCAGGTTCTCGCCAAGCCGTTCACGTCGGATCAGCTCAACGTCGCCATGGCGGCGGCGCTCGGGGACGCCGAGGAGCCGGAGGCGGAGCCGTTGCAGGCGGTCTCGAACCTCTAGGCGGCGAGGCGTCCCGCCGCCGCGGCTTCGGCGGCGGACGATGGCGATTCGGACGGCTGCGTCTCCGGCACCTGGCGCCGATGCGCCCATCTGAGCCACGCCTGGTAGAGCCGCCTCACGCCGAGAATGCCGACGATGCCGGGAAGCGCCGTTTTTACCGCGATCGGCAGCGGCAGCCCGAGGAACAGGCGATAGGCCATGTTCACGCGGCTGCGGATCGCCACGAGGCGGCGCGCCTCGGCGCGCGACAGGCCGAGTAGAGGCAGCGCGCGCCGCAGGTTCGGAGTGCCGGCCGCAAAAGGCTCCGGTTCGCACCTGCGCCGCGCTTCGCAGGCCGCGACGACGCACATCGCGGCAAGCGCCATCCGCCGCGGCTGGCGCGCGGTGACGCTGCCGCGATGGACCCGGAAACGGACCAGCAGATCGGGCAGGGCCGCCAGCTCGCAATGCTCCGCGAGCCGCGACCAGAGATCGAAATCCTCGGAGATGTTGAGCCCCGGACGATAGCCTCCAACCTTTTGGAAAAGATCGGCGCGGATGATCGTGGACGAGGGCGCGAGCACGCAGCTCGTCCGCTGCGCGTGCCGGATCGCGGCGTCGTCGACGGGAACCGAGGTGCGACCCAGCCTGCGGCCCCGCCCGTCGATCAGCTCGACGTTGCTGCCGAGCAGCCCTATCCCGGGATTGGCCGCCATCGCCGCCACCTGGCGCTCGAGCCGGTGCGGCAGCGCGACGTCGTCGGCGTCGAGCCGGGCAAGCAAAGGCGCACGGGCGAGCGTCGCGGCGAGGTTCAGGCTCCGCGTCAGTCGCGGCCCTTCGATCCGCACCGAACGCAGCCGCGGCTCACGCTTCGCCCATTCGCAGAGCAGCTTCGGGGTCGCGTCGGTGCTGCCATTGTCGATGACCACGATCTCGAAGTCTCGGAACGTCTGCGCGGCGAGGCTGGCGATCGCCTCGGACAGGTACGCAGCCCCGTTGCGCACCGGCATCAGCACCGAGACCGCCGGACCCCATCGATCGGCCATCATTCTCCCCGCCTCAAGCCTTCCGACTCGGGAGTGTAACAGCAACTTTGCCGGTCTGCACCGGTAACCGCGCCAGTCGCGGATCGTGACTCGTCCGGGGATTTGCGGTAAGCTCAGGCGTAAGCTGTTGGAGGTGCCCATGAATCGGCGCGAATTGCTGCGGGGCGGAGCCGCCCTTGCGGTGGTCACACTGGCCGGGCGCGCGAACGCGCAGCCGCGCCAGCACGTAATCACCATGGCGAACATGAGCTACGGCCGCATCCCGAGCGGCATCAGGGTCGGCGACACCATCGTTTGGGTGAATCGGGACAATGTCCCCCACACCGCGACGGCGCGGAACCGCAGCTTCAACGTCAACATTCCGCAGGGCCGTCGCGCGAGCATGACCGTCCGCCAGGCGGGGACATTCCCGATCTACTGCATCTACCATCCGCAGATGCGCGGGCAGCTCACGGTCTCCCGATAGAGTCCGTAGTCGGCCTGTTCGCGCTGGCGCTGGTACCGCTGATCGGGCTGCGGATTTTCCGGGGGCTGCGTGACGGGCGCCTGCCCCTCTACCGGACCTATCACGAGCGTGCGGAGTCGCAGTCCAGGTTCGCCGTGCTGCTCGGGTTGCACGCGCTCACATTGCTGCTCATGCTCGTCGTGGCGGCCGACCTTCTTCTCGGGCTCGGCCTGAGGGAGAGGCTGTGACGAAAGGGATGGTGCGATGACGGGCCGCATCGAAGCGCTGGAGCGACTGCAGCGACTGCGGGAGAGCGGCGCGCTCAGCGACGAGGAGTTCGCCGCGGAGAAAGCGGCCTTGCTCGGCCGCGCAGGCACGGTGGCCGCAGAAGCCCCTGCCCCCGACCTCGGGCGCGAGCCGGTGGTCGCCCCGGGCAGACGCGGGTCGGAATGGAAGCTCCCGGCGGCCGTGCTCGCGGCCCTCGCGATGGCCGCGCTCGCGGTGTGGCTGATCCTGCGCGGCGGCGGCGAATCGATCAATGTCCCGCAACTCGACGCGGCAGCCTCTGCGCCCGAACCAGCCGAGCGGAACGGCACCGAGGCCGCTCCCGCCCCGACGATCCGCGGCCGTTCCGATGCCGAGCAGCTCGCCGCCGCCTTTCGTTCGGCCTTCGGCAATCGCGCAACTCGCGAGGTCGAGGAGCAGCAGATCACTTTCGTCGCCGGCAGGTTGATCTGGATCGGCAACCGCGCGGTCCTGGTCAGCGACGGGACCAATGCCGAGGAAAGCCACGCCAGCCCGGGGATGGTCGCCGTCCATTATCTCGAGCCGCAGGGCGAGGGCTTCCGCGTCACCGGCGAGTGGCTGGATGTCGACACCGACGATTACGGTCGTCCCCCCGCATGGCGCATCGCGTCCGACCTAACCGGCCGCCCCGCGCTGCGCGTCGAGGGGGGCGGCGGCAACCAAGGCATCTTCTGCCACTTCATCGCTTATTACGACCTCGCAGTCGACCGCCCGACGCAGATCGCGCGCGTGCAGACGGGCTATTCGAATGCGGGCGCCGTGCCCGAGGAAAGCGGCGAGCAGCCGGTGGATCTGGAGGGGCGGATCGGAGCCATCGTCCGCAGCCGCTCGTTCGACGTGGCTTATTCCGGCAGCGAGCGCTTCACCGAACATTATGTGATGCGCGGCGGCCGCTATGTGCTCGCCGCGGCAGAATCGAGGGTGCCGACATGCTGATGGGCCGTCTCAACCATGTCGGAATAGCCACCCCATCGATCGACAGGAGCGTGGCGCTCTATCGCGACCTGCTCGGCGCTACGCATATCCACGAGCCGTTCGACCTCCCCGCCCAGGGCGTGCGGGTGTGCTTCGTCGATACGCCCAACAGCCAGATCGAATTGATCGAGCCGCTCGGCGACAGCTCGCCGCTGCACGGTTTCCTCGCGAAGAACCCCGCGGGCGGCCAGCACCATGTCTGCTTCGAGGTCCCGGACATCGACGAGGCCAAGGCCGAGATGGAGGCCAAGGGCGCCAAGGTGCTCGGCGAGCCGCGCATCGGCGCGCATGGGACGCCGGTGATCTTCATCCACCCCAGGAACATGGGCGGGGTCCTGGTCGAGCTGATGGAGACGCCCAAACAGGGACATTGACTTCCAACCCGCTCCTCCTGAGGAGGGACTGAGCGAAGGCGAAGGCCCGTCTCGAAGGACCTTGTGCCGCTTCAGTGCGTCCTTCGAGACGCCGCTTCGACTTCGCTCAGCGGCTCCTCAGGATGAGCGCGCCTTTGGTGAGGTCCGAGTGAGCGAAAGACCGGAGATCGAGACGAACCAGGGCGAGGATTCGGGCGCCGCCCCGGCTCCGCGTCGCGACGCGCCGGCCGCCGTTTCCCCCACGCTCGCCGACTGGCGAGCCGCCGCGTCGAAAGAGGTGAAGGATCAGGGCCTCGCCACGCACACGCCGGAGGGGATCGAGGTCCGGCCGCTCTACACGGCCGAGGATGTCGAGGGCATCGATCCCGGCCTGCCGGGCTTCGCGCCGTTCACCCGCGGCCCCTATGCCTCGATGTACACCGGCCGCCCGTGGACGATCCGGCAATATGCCGGCTTCTCGACCGCCGAGGATTCGAACGCTTTCTATCGGCGCAACCTCGCCGCGGGTCAGAAGGGCCTCTCGGTCGCCTTCGATCTGGCCACGCATCGTGGCTACGACAGCGACCATCCCCGCGTGGTCGGCGACGTCGGCAAGGCAGGCGTCGCGATCGACACCGTCGAGGACATGAAAATCCTGTTCGACGGCATACCCCTGGACACCATGTCGGTCTCGATGACGATGAACGGCGCGGTGCTGCCGGTCATGGCCTTCTACATCGTCGCCGCGGAGGAACAGGGCGTCGCTCAGGCGCAGCTGTCGGGCACCATCCAGAACGACATCCTGAAAGAGTTCGCGGTCCGCAATACCTATATCTACCCGCCCGAGCCCTCGATGCGGATCGTCGCGGACATCATCGCCTATGCCAGCGAGCGCATGCCGCGCTTCAACTCGATCTCGATCTCGGGCTATCACATGCTCGAAGCCGGGGCGACGGCCGTCCAGGAGCTCGCCTTCACCCTCGCCGACGGCATGGAATATGTTCGCGCCGCCCAGGCGAAGGGGCTCGACGTCGACGCCTTCGCGCCGCGGCTCAGCTTCTTCTTCGGCATCGGCATGAACTTCTTCATGGAGATCGCCAAGCTGCGCGCCGCGCGGACGCTCTGGCACCGGATCATGCGCGATTTCGGTGCGAGGAACCCGAAATCGATGATGCTGCGCACCCACTGCCAGACCAGCGGCGTCTCGCTCACCGAGCAGGACCCCTATAACAATATCGTCCGCACCACGATCGAGGCGATGGCCGCGGTCCTCGGCGGCACCCAGTCGCTCCACACCAACAGCTTCGACGAAGCGATGGCGCTGCCGACCGACTTCTCCGCCCGCATCGCGCGCAACACCCAGCTCATCCTCGCCGAGGAGAGCGGCATTGCCGATGTCGCCGACCCCCTCGGAGGTTCGTATTTCGTCGAGGCGCTGACAAGGGACCTCGCCGATCGCGCCTGGGCGCTGATCGAGGAAGTCGAGGCGCTCGGCGGGATGACGGCGGCGGTGCGCGAGGGCATGCCCAAGCGCCGGATCGAGGAGGCGTCCGCGGAGCGCGCGGCGCGGGTCGACCGCGGCGAGACCGTGATCGTCGGCGTCAACCGCTACCGGCTCGAGCACGAGGCGCCGCTCGACATCCTCGAGGTCGACAACGCCAAGGTCCGCTCCGGCCAGATCGCGCGGATCGAAAAAGTGCGCCGCGAGCGGGGCGAGGAGAAATGCCGCGCGGCATTAGCGGCGCTGACAGAGGCGGCGCGCCAAGCTCCTCCCCAGGACGGGAAGGGGTGCCATGCGAAACATGGTGGAGGGGCCGGCGACGGTGAAACCGGCGCCGGTGGCGCCGGCCCCTCCACCGCTCCGCGGTCCCCCTCCCCGTACCGGGGAGGAGTTGAGACAAACCTCCTCGCCCTTGCCGTCGAGGCGGCGCGGGCCCGTGCCACGTTGGGCGAGATCAGCTTCGCGCTCGAGGAAGCCTGGGGCCGGTACGACACCGTGCCCGAGCCGGTGCGCGGCATCTATGGCGGCGCGTACGAGGGCCATCCGAAATGGGCGCGCGCGATGGAGGGCGTCGGGGCGATCGAGCGGCGCCTGGGACGCCGCCCCCGCCTGCTCGTCGCCAAGATGGGCCAGGACGGCCACGATCGCGGCGCCAACCTCGTCGCCTCCGCTTTCGCCGACCTCGGATTCGAGGTCGTCCCCGGCCCGCTCTTCCAGACGCCCGAGGAGAGCGCCCGTCTGGCGGTCGAGCGCGAAGTCGACGTGGTCGGCGCCTCCAGCCTCGCGGCCGGACACAAGACGCTGGTGCCGGAGCTGATCGCCCACCTCCGCGAGATGGGCCGCGCCGACATCAAGGTGGTGGTCGGCGGAGTCATCCCCGCGAAGGATCATGAGATGCTGCGGGAAGCAGGCGTCCAGGCGATTTTCGGCCCCGGCACCAACCTGGTCGACGCCGCGGGCGAAGTCCTCAAGCTCCTCGGCCACAACATGCCCCCGCTGGAGGAGGCGGCCGAATGAGTGTGATCAATTACCCGCTAGAATCAGAAGTCACTCGAGAACTTGGACGATTACTTGCCGAGAACGGGGGCGAGATGCGCGCCCGCGAAACATACAGCAAGCTAGCAAGGCGCTTCGAACTGTCGTCTGAACTCGAGCACATGTTGATGGACGACGGCCGCCGGAAGTGGGACAATATTGTACAGTGGGCACGCAATGATCTGCGCAAGGCCGGTTGGCTCGCATCCTCACCCCAAGGGGTTTGGCGCCTCAACGACGAAGGCAAACGGCGAGCCGCAAACGATCAGAAACCGACGTGGCACGATCCGCCGCGGGCCCCCTCCCGGGTGACCGGACCTACAACGCAGCGAATGTTCTCGAAGATATTGATCGCAAACCGGGGCGAGATCGCCTGCCGCGTCATCCGGACGGCGAAGAGGATGGGGATCGCTACCGTCGCGGTCTATTCCGACGCCGACGCGCGGGCGCCCCATGTGCGGATGGCGGACGAGAGCGTGCGGCTCGGGCCGGCGCCGGCCAGCGAGAGCTATCTGAACGCCGAGCTGATCGTCGACGCCTGCAAGGCGACCGGAGCCGAGGCGGTCCATCCGGGCTACGGCTTCCTGTCGGAGCGCGAAAGCTTCGCGCGGGCGCTGGAGGCGGAGGGAATCGCGTTCATCGGCCCGCCGCCGAACGCGATCGCCGCGATGGGAGACAAGATCGAATCCAAGAAGATCGCCCGGGACGCCGGCGTGAACATCGTTCTCGGATATCTCGGCGACATCGTCGATACCGAGGAAGCGGTCCGGATCGCCGCCGAGATCGGCTATCCGGTGATGATGAAGGCCTCGGCCGGCGGCGGCGGCAAGGGCATGCGCCTCGCCTGGTCCGAACAGGACGTGCGCGAGGGCTTCGAGGCGACCAAGCGCGAAGGGCTGGCCAGCTTCGGCGACGATCGGGTCTTCATCGAGAAGTTCATTGAGAGTCCGCGGCACATCGAGATCCAGCTGATCGGCGATAAACACGGCAACATCGTCTATCTCGGCGAGCGGGAATGCTCGATCCAGCGCCGCCACCAGAAGGTGGTCGAGGAGGCCCCCTCCCCCTTCGTCACCCCTGAGATGCGCCGGGCGATGGGAGAGCAGGCCGTCGCCCTCGCCCGCGCCGTCGGCTATCACAGCGCCGGCACGGTCGAGCTCATCGTCAGCGGAGCCGACCCCACGGGCGAGAGCTTCTACTTCCTGGAGATGAACACCCGGCTCCAGGTCGAGCATCCGGTGACCGAGGAGGTGACCGGCTTCGATCTGGTCGAGCTGATGATCCGCGTGGCGGCCGGCGAGGCGCTTCCGTTCGCTCAGGACGACGTGAGGCTCGACGGCTGGTCGATCGAAAGCCGCGTCTACGCCGAGGACCCCTATCGCGGCTTCCTCCCGTCGACCGGACGGCTGGTCCGCTACCAGCCGCCGGCGCAGAGCCCGGAAGTGACGGCACGCTACCGCGAATCCGTTCGGTCCGAGCGAAGTCGAGGACCGCAGCCGAGCGCAGTCGAGGCTTCTATCCTCGCTCCGTTCGAAGGCGGTTCTCGACTTCGCTCGAGCCGAACGGAAGAGCCGGGCACCCCCCTTACCCGCGTCGACGACGGCGTGTTCGAGGGCGGCGAGGTCAGCATGTTCTACGACCCGATGATCGCCAAGCTCATCACTTGGGCGCCGACCCGCGAAGCCGCCATCGACCGCCAGATCGAGGCGCTCGACTCGTTCCGGATCGAGGGCATCGGCCACAATGTCGATTTCCTCTCCGCATTGATGCAGCACCCGCGCTTCCGGGAAGGCCGCCTCACGACCGGCTTCATCGCGGAGGAATATCCCGAGGGCTTTGCCGGGGCGCCTGCGGATGCAGCGATGCTCGAGGACCTCGCCGTCATCGCCGCCTTCGTCGCGGTCGAGAGCGATGCGCGCGCCGACACCATTTCGGGCCAGCTCGGCAGCCACTCCCTGCTCCCGCCCGAACGCATCGTCCGGATCGCCGGGGTCGACCGCCACGTTCAGTTCGAGAGCTTCGAGGGGGGCCTGATCGCTCATGTCGACCAAGGCGAGGGACGCGAGCTGATCGGGAGCTGGCAGCCCGGCCAGGCCCTGCTCAAGGTCCTCATCGACGACCGCAAGCGCATCGTGCAGGTCGCGCGCCGCGACCGCGAATGGCGCCTCACCGCGCGCGGCGCGAGCTATATCGCCAGCGTCCTTCCCCCGCATGTCGCTGCGCTCGGGGTCCACATGATCGAGAAGGCCCCGCCCGACCTCTCCCGCTACCTGCTGTGCCCGATGCCGGGCCTGCTCACCGCCCTCCATGTCGGCGAAGGCGACCGCGTCGAGGCGGGCCAGCCGCTCGCCGTGGTCGAGGCGATGAAGATGGAGAATATCCTGCGCGCCGAGAAAGCCGGCACGGTCAGGAAGGTCGACGCGAAGCCCGGCGACAGCCTCGCCGTCGACGCGATCATCCTCGAGTTCGAATAGCTAACGCCGGCCGCCCGGCATCAGCAGCGCGTCGACATGGTGGATGACGCCGTTGGACTGGATCCGGTCCGCCTGCACCACCCGGGCCCGGCTCCCCGACGGATCCGCGACGACGAGCGCATTGCCCTCGCGCGAGACGGTAAGGTTCGCGCCCGAGACGGTGGTGACGGTCGCGCGTCCCTGGCCCCGGCGGATGGCGGCGTCGAGATCCTCCGCCGTGATCACGCCGGGGACGATGTGGAAGGTCAAAAGCTCGGTCAGCCGCTCCCGCCCTTCGGCCGCCATCAGCCGGGTCCGCGTCTCCGCGGGCACCGCCTCGAACGCCGCATTGACCGGCGCGAACACCGTATAGGGGCCCGAGCTGCGCAAAGTGTCGGCGAGCCCCGCCGCCTGCACGGCCTGGCTGAACTGGGCGAGGTCGGCGCTCTGCGCGGCGGCGTCGCCGATGCTGCGACCGGCCTGCGCCTGCTGGGCGTTGCCGCCCGCGGCGGCATTGCCGTCAGCGCCGTTGTTGCCGCCCTCGCCTCCATCCTGGCAGGCGGCCGCGGCGAGCAGGATCGAGGCGGCCAGCAAGCTCTTCATGCGCATCCTTCGCTCCTTAGACGATCATCTGGACCAGCGCCTGGACCAGCTGCGTGGTCGGATCGATCTCGTAGATGGCGCCGTTCGAATAACGGTACATCGAATCCGCGTCGTCGGCGTAGCGGCTGCGATAATCGAACGGCACGTTATAGACATCGTAGCCGTCGGGCAGCGGCGCCCCGACGTTGATCGGGTTGCCGCCGAGCAGGGCCACCACGCCTTCGATCAACCGCGTTTCGGTGTCGACCCTGTAGATCGCGCCGTCGTCGTAGCGGTACATCCAGTCGTCGTCGTCGGCGTAGAGGTCGCGATAGGGGACCGGCAAATTGTACGCGTCGTAGCCGATCGGCAGCGGCTGGCCGATGCCCAGCCCGCCGAACAACGGGATGATCGTGCTCACGAAGTCGTTGTCCCGATCGACGCGATAGACGAAGCCGTTGGCGTCGTAGCGATAATAGAAATCGTCGTCGTCGCGGAAGCGATAGAGCCAGTCCTGCGGCACCGCGCCGAACCGGTTGCGGTCGATGCGGCTACCGATAGCGAGAGCGTGGCGGAGCTGGCCCGGAGGCATGCAGAAGGCGTTCTGCTTCGCCAGACCCGGCGGGCACCCGCCGCGGCCGACCGAGACCGGCAGCGGACGTCCCTCGCGCCAGAAAGCGACCCGGTCGACGCGCCGAACGTCATGACTGCGGCCCCTGCTCAGCCAGGTGTCCCAGCCGCGGTCGCCGCCGCGCCGCGCCTCGCGAAGGTCATTTCGGTCCACGCGGCCGACTTCGCGGTCGACACGCCGCTGCGCGCGTTCGGCCCGGCGCTCCTGCCCGTGGCCGGAAACGTGCCCGCGCCGGTCGTCGCTCCGCGCACTGCGGCCGCGACCGCGATCGCCGCCCTGCGCGGCGTCGGGCCCGCGCCGGGCGTGGGAATTGCCGCCGCCCCGGCCATGGCCGCTGCCGCGCGCCTGGTGGCCACCGCCTTTGCCTTGTGCCGCGGCATGCGGGTTGCCGCCGCCGTGTCCGCCTCCGTGTCCGCCGCCGCGGCCCTGGCCCAGAGCGGGCATCGAAGCGGCCATCGCCGCCACGCCCGCGAGTAGGATGAGATTACGCATGGCTGGACTCCTGATACCATTCGCAGGAGGAACCGGCGGGGGGTCGTTAAAGGTCCGCATTTCTCGGCGAGCCGTGCGCAACTTAAGGCGGTCATGACCGTTCCGTAACAACATGAACGCCAGACTAACGAACGGCCCCCGCGCCGCCACCATCGCCGCGGCCCTTTTCGCCCTCAGCGTCCCTTCGATCGCTGCGGCGCAGGAGGAAGAGGACCCCTACGCTCACGTGTCGACCTCGGAGCGCCCAGGCGGCTGGATCGTCACGATCGGCGCGGGCGCGCAGGCCTATCCCAAATATCCCGGAGCGGACGATCTCGGCATCTTCCCGATGCCGATCGTCGGTTTCCGCCGCAACGGCGCCCCGGTCCCGCTCGAGGCGCCGGACGAAGGATTCGGATTCGGCCTGCTCGGCCAGGACGCCCCGATCAACATCGGCCCCGCGATCAACTTCCAGCGCCGCCGCCGCGACGAGGATGTCGGCGCCGCGGTCGGGGAGGTCGGCTGGACGGCCGAGCTCGGCGGCTTCATCGAGGCGTTCCTGGGCGAGAATTTCCGGGTCCGCGGCGAGCTGCGCCAGGCGATCAGCGGCCATGACGGCCTCGTCGCCGATCTCGGCGCCGATCTCTTCGTCCGCGGCGACGGAGACAGCGTCTTCTCGATCGGACCGCGGGTCCGCTGGGCCGACAACGACTATATGGATGCCTATTACGGCGTCACCCCGGCCGTCGCGGCGGGCACCGGCCTCGCCGCCTTCGATCCCGGCAGCGGCATTCATGCCGTTGGCGCGACCGCCGGAATGCGGCTCGGCATCGGCGGCGGTTTCGCGATCCACGGCTATGCCCGCTACGACCGGCTGATGAACGACGCCGCCGACTCGCCGATCGTCACGGGCTTCGGCTCGCGCCACCAATGGGGCGGCGGCCTCGGCCTCTCGTACAGCTTTCGCGTCGGCGGCCGCCGCTAGGCCGCGCCGCCGTCCTGGACGTCGGCCAGGGCCTTTTGCGCCGCCCGCCGTTCGACACGTGACGAGACCAGCTCCAGGACGAGCACGAACAGCACCCAAACCGCGAGGGTGGCGACCAGCTTCCGAAGGTCGTCGGGCGCCATGCCGCGCGGCGCCAGTTCGGGGATCGTCGCGAGCGCGGCGACGAGCGCGCAGTAGAAAGCGAGGAGCATGAAGGCGAAGGGGCGGTTTTCGGAGGTCGAGAAGACGCGCAGCGCCATCACGGTGCAGGCGAGCAAAGTCACGAGCTGCACGAAGGAAACGAGCCTGAGTCCCTCCAGCGTGCCCAGGTTCGCGCCGAGCAAGGCTCCGAAGAAGAGGTTTAGTCCGTCGAGCGCGCCTTCCCTGTGGCCCTTGCGGCTTCCGAACAGGTTATTCATCGGTTCCTCCTCGCCTCACCCGGCCACCCCGCCGCCGCGCTGTCAAGAAGCGCTTGACTGTGTAACCCAAAGGTGACATGTAACCTACAAGTTACACCAGTGGGATGGGGCCGTGGACTATCTGACGATCGCGCTGACGCCGCTGCTGCTCACCGTCGCGGGGCTGCTCATCGTACGATTCAGGAAGCTGTCTTGGCGCGACGATGTCGGCTTCAGGGTGCCGGGCCTCGGCGGTCTCCTCTTCTGGTGCGCAATCTTCGTCATCTTCGCCGCGGTCGGCGAGCTGGTGACCGACAGCGACGCGGCGGGGAGCTGGCGCGGCAGATATTCCGCCGCCGATCTGGCGATCCGCGTGGCCGCGGTCGCGCTCATCTATCCCGTTGCGGAGGAATTCTTCTTCCGCGGGGTGTTTCTCGGCGTGCTGCGGCGCCGCTTCGGCGATGTGGCAGCGGTGTTCCTGCCCGCCGTCATCTTCGGATTGATCCACATCCAGTACGACTGGCAGGGAATGCTCTTCGTGGCGCTCGACGGGCTGATCTTCGGCGTCGCCCGCGTCCGCACCGGGTCGGTCTACGTGCCCATGCTGCTCCACATTCTGGGCAACAGCTATGCGGTCTGGGAACGGCTTGCCTGAGCGACGCCTTGATCTTTTAACCTTTCGGGCCCACATAGCGGTCTGCGAGGCGCCATTGCAGCGTGAACGCCCCCCCGGGGCCGGCTCCGCTTCGTAATTTTACAAGTCTTCCCTTTTCACGCGGGTTGGCAAAAACCCGCCGCGTTCCGCGCGCCCTTTTGGCTGCGCGGCCGCCGCACATATTTGTGAGTCCATAATGTCATTCGAAAATCTCGGGCTTTCGCAGCCCGTCCTCCAGGCGCTCGTCCTGAAGGAGTACACCCAGTCGACCCCGATCCAGGAGCAGGCGATCCCGATCCTGCTGAAGGGCCGCGACCTGCTCGGCATCGCCCAGACCGGCACCGGCAAGACCGCCGCCTTCATGCTGCCGTCGATCGACCGCCTGGCGGCCTCGAACAAGCGGCCCTTCCCACGCTCCTGCCGGATGCTGGTGCTCGCCCCGACCCGCGAGCTCGCCTCGCAGATCGCCGAAAGCGCCCGCGCCTACAGCCGCTTCAGCCGCATGTCGGTGGTCACCGTCTTCGGCGGCACCTCGGTCCACAAGAACCGCCAGGACGTCCAGCGGGGCGTCGACATCCTCGTCGCCACGCCAGGCCGCCTTCTCGACCTGTGCGAGCAAGGCGCTCTCGATCTTCGCTGCGTGGAAATCCTCGTCCTCGACGAGGCCGACCAGATGCTCGATCTCGGCTTCATCCACGATTTGAAGAAGATCGTGCGCCTGCTCCCATCGCAGCGCCAGACGCTGTTCTTCTCGGCGACCATGCCGCCGGCGATCAAGGACCTCGCGGACCGCTTCCTGACCGATCCCGCCCAGGTTTCGGTCGCGCCCGCCGCCACGACGGTCGAGCGGGTCGAGCAGTTCGTCACCTTCGTCCAGCAGCCGGAGAAGCCCGCCCTCCTCACCATGATGCTGCGCGTCGGCTTCGGCGACCGCGGCTCGATGGACCGGGTGCTGATCTTCAGCCGCACCAAGCACGGGGCCGACCGGATCGTGAAGCAGCTCGCCGCCTCCGGCATCCCGGCCAACGCCATCCACGGCAATAAGAGCCAGCCGCAGCGCGAGCGCGCTCTGGCCGAGTTCAAGTCAGGCAAGGTCAAGATCCTGATCGCGACCGACATCGCCGCCCGCGGCATCGATGTGTCCGGCGTCAGCCACGTGATCAACTTCGACCTGCCCAACGTCTCGGAGCAATATGTCCACCGGATCGGCCGCACGGCCCGCGCCGGCGCCTCGGGCATCGCCGTCGCCTTCTGCGCCGACGACGAGCGGGCCTATCTGCGCGGCATCGAGAAGCTGACCCGGCAGAAGCTCAACGTGACCCCGCTCCCCGCCAACTTCCTCGGCGAGGCGGCGCGGATCAAGCGCGAGCGGCCCGCCGCCTCGGCCGCGATCATCGATCTCGACGAGCGCCGCGCCGAGCGCCAGCCGAGCCGGCGTCCGCGCCGTCCCTACGCCCAGCCGACCCCGTGGGGCGAGCGCGGCAAGCGCCGCGCCGGCGGCCGCGGGCGCTAGCTGGCAAAAAGCGGCGCGGCTGGTAAGGCCGCGCCGATGCGCCTCCGCCTGATCCTCATTCCCCTCGCTGTGGCCGCTTATCCGGCCGCGGCGCAGGCGCCCGACATCGTCGTCACAGGCGGCGGCCTGCCCGTGCCCGCGGCCGAGCGGGTCTACGGCGCAGTCGAGATCGGCCGCGACCGGCTCGCCGGCTCGGCCGGCCACCGCCTCGAGGACGTGCTCCGCGACGTGCCGGGCTTCCAGCTATTCCGCCGTTCCGATTCCCGCTCCGCCAATCCGACCAGCCAGGGCGCGACCTTGCGCGCACTCGGCGGCAACGCCTCCAGCCGGGCCTTGCTCGTGCTCGACGGCGTGCCGCAGGCCGATCCGTTCGGCGGCTGGATCGCTTGGCCCGCGCTCGACCCGCGCCGGCTCGGGTCGGCCCGGATCCTGCGCGGCGGCGGCAGCGGCGCCAACGGGCCCGGCGCGCTCGCCGGAACGATCGAGCTGGCGAGCGCCGACGCCGGCGACGCGCGCGGGGCCTTTGCGAGCCTTGCTTACGGCAGCCGCGACAGCCTCGACGCCTACGCCCGGATCGGCTTGCCCGCCGGCGGCGGCTTCCTCAGCCTGAGCGGCGCATGGGCGCGCGGCGACGGCTTCGTGCCGGTGATCGGCCCGCAGCGCGGGGCCATCGACCGCCCCGCGCCCTACCGACAGACCAGCCTATCGGTGCGCGCCGTCGCACCGCTCGGCTCCGGCTTGGAGCTGCAGGCGAACGGCCTCTGGTTCACGGACGCGCGTGAGCGGGGCACCGCGCTCAGCGAGGTCCGCTCCGAAGGCGCCGACGCCTCTTTTCGCCTCGTCGGCCGGCGCTGGTCGGCGCTCGGCTATCTCCAGACGCGCGACTTCTACACGAGCTTCGCGAGCGTCAACGCCGCCCGCACGACGGTCCTGCGTACCGCGGAGCAATATGCCGTGCCCGCGACCGGCTTGGGGGCCCGCGCAGAGCTTCGCCCCCGCCTCGGACCACTCGAACTCCGGCTCGGCGGCGACTGGCGGGAGACCGAAGGCCGCACCGAAGAGCGCTTCCAGTTCGTCGCGGGGACCGGCACGCGCGGCCGGATCGCCGGCGGCCGCACTCGGACGCTCGGAGGGTTTGCGGAAGCGGCTCTCGAGCGCGGCCCGCTGACCCTGACCGGCGGCGGCCGCCTCGACCGCTGGACGATCCGCGGCGGGACGCTCCGCGAGCAGGTCTTCGCGACCGGCGCCCTTGCCACCGACGCGGCCTTCCCCGACCGCGCAGGCTGGGAGCCGACCGGCCGCTTCGGCCTCGCTGTGCACGCCGCTCCCGCGGTGACTCTCCGCGCCGCCGGCTATCTCGGCTGGCGGCTGCCCACGCTGAACGAGCTCTACCGCCCCTTTCGAGTCGGGCCGGACGCCACCGCCGCCAATGCCGCTCTGCTCCCTGAACGGCTCCGGGGAATCGAAGCCGGCGCCGAGCTCCGGCCGGCGGCCGGGCTGCGCTTCGCCGTCACCCTCTTTTCGAACCGACTCGAAGGCGCGATCGCCAACGTCACGCTCGGCCAGGGTCCGGGAACCTTCCCGGGCGTGGGCTTCGTCGCCGTCGGCGGCGACTTCCGCCAGCGACGGAACCTGGACGCGATCCGCTCCGACGGCGCCGAGCTCGACGTCCGCGTCGAGCGCGGCGCCTGGTCGCTCGTTGCGGGCTACAGCTTCGCCGACGCCCGCATCCGCGCGAGCGGCGCAGCCGCTCCGCTCGACGGCCTGCGCCCGGCGCAGACCCCACGCCACAGCCTGTCCGCCGCGTTCGCCTGGCGCGGCGCGGACGGAGCGGCGGGCTCGCTCGCCGCGCGCTGGACCGCCGGCCAGTATGAGGACGACCTCAACCGCCAGTTCATCCCCTCCGCCCTGACGCTCGACGCCGCCGCTTCGCTGCCGCTTGGCCGTCGCCTCGCTCTGGAAGCGCGCGCCGAGAATCTCACCGGCGAGCGGGTGGTCGCGGGGATTTCCGGCGCCGGCATCGTCGAGCGGGCGTCGCCCAGGACGCTCTGGATCGGCCTTCGGTGGCGAAGCTGACGGGGCATAGGGGTGCTGGCCTTCCCCCTTCACTGACTCTATCCCGCGTTCGGATCCGGTCCCCTGGAGAAACATGGTCGAAAAGAACCGTATCGACGCCGCGGCGTTCGACCGCATGACCGAAGCGGCGTCGAACGACGCGCAAGCCCTTGCCGCGCTCGCCGAAGTGGCGCTGTGGAGCGGCAACGAGGAGGGGGCCTATGCCCTCGCCCGCCGCGCGCTCGCCCTCGCCCCGGACGATCCCGAGGTCCGGAGCCGCGCCAGGCACCCGCTCACCGCCCGCGTCCCTCGCTGGCATTTCCGGATGCTCCGCGACGAGCGGCGCAACCGCGCCTTCGACGACGCGCTGCGCCGCGCCGTCCGCCCCGGCATGCGGGTGCTCGACATCGGCTCGGGTAGCGGGCTGCTGGCGATGATGGCGGCGCGCGCCGGCGCCGCCTCGGTCGCCAGCTGCGAAATGAACGAGGCCGTCGCCGACGTCGCGCGGGAGATCGTCGCCCTGAACGGTCTCGATGCCGCGGTCCGGGTCATCGGCCGGAAATCGACCGAGCTCGACCCGGAGGAGATCGGCGGGCCGGCCGACCTCATCGTCGCCGAGATCGTCTCCAACGATCTGCTCGGCGAAGGCGTGCTGCCGGTGATGGAGGATGCGGTGCGGCGGCTGCTGAAGCCCGGCGGGGCGATCGTCCCTGCGGCCGGCGCGGCGATGGTCGCCCTCGCGCGCTGGACCGGTCTCGAAGAAGCCCTCAGCGATGTATCGGGCTTCGACCTCTCGCCGTTCAGCACGCTCGCGGGCATCCCGCACCGGCTCGAGGTCGACGATCGCCGGCTGTCGCTGAGCAGCGAGGCCGCTGCTTTGTTCGAATTTCCGTTCGCGTCCGGTGGGCCCTGGCGCGGCGGTCGCGCCACCGTCGCGCTCACCGCGACGGCGCCCGCCAACGGAATCGTCCAATGGATCCGGCTGCGGATGGATGAGGACGGAGTCTACGAGAATCGCCCCGGCCACGAGGCGGCCTCCTGCTGGGCGGCATTGTTCACGCCGTTCGATCCCGCGCGCGAGGCGCAGCCCGGCGAAATTGTGCAGGTCCACGGCAGCTACGAGCCGACGCGCCTGCGCATCCGGGCGTAGGACGAACGAAACGAAACCGGCCCCGACTCCGCGAGGGGAGCCGGGGCCGCTTCGTTGGTCGAGTCGCGCGGCGCCTAGCTCAGGTGGCGCGAGAGAGCCTTGTTCATATCGAACATCGAGATCCGGTCCTGACCGAAGATCGGACGGAGCTTGTCGTCCGCGATGATCTCGCGCTTGTTCTCGGGATTCTGGAGGTTGTTCCGGCGGATATAGTCCCACATTTTGCTGACCACCTCGCTGCGGGGCAGCGAATCCGCACCGGTGATCGCGGCAAGCTCGTTCGACGGCTTGACCGGTCGAGCCAGCCCACCGCGCGCGCCGCCGCCTGAAGTCCCCTTTGCCATATAATTCCCTCCTGTTGGTGCTGCGCTGATAAGCCTCAAACGCGCATCAAGTGCAAGAGATTCGATCCAGAGCGGGCGCGGAGCGCCGAAAGTGCTCCGCTCGGCGCAAAATAACGTGGGTTAGGAGCCGAAGGGCGCGATCCGCGGGCGAGCCGTGTCGACTCGCGCATCGCCAAGGCCACGCGCCGGCCCAATTCGTCACATCAAAAAACCCGCCAAAGATTGTTGCGCAATCGAAAGAAGCGGCCTTTCCCCTGAGGCACGTCGGCGCGCCTGTTGCGCCTTTGCGACACTCGCGAGTCCACCGCGCACGGCCCGGGCGTTTCTGCATTGCCGGGCGAGTCGAACTCTGATTCATTTCTGAACGGGGAGCGGGGATTTGGTTAAGCGGTCCGTAACCGTTTGCAGCGCATGATCTCCGCCGGGGCAGAAGGAGTGGGATCATGGGTACGCAGACGAGGCCCGCTGACGGCGCGCTGACACTGCTCGAGATGAAGGAGTTCGGCAGCTTCCCCAAGGGGACGCAGCGCTACATCCGCCGTTCGCTCGACGTCGGCCTCGGCCGCCGCGACGCGATCAAGCGCTGGTCGCGCGACGTCGGCGAGGCCGCCAGCATCCGCGCCCAGGACCATATCTACCACCGTCTCGATCATATCCGCGCCCACGTCCCCGACGATTCCGGCCTCGACGAGATGGAGCCTTTGATGGCGCCGCTCATCACGATGACGGCTTTCGATCTCGGCCAGGACAAGCTCCCCGATTTCGCGTCCTACCGCTTCCTCTACGAGCGGCTGATCGGCGCCGCGGTGCGGCCGTGGCTGCCCGCGGCCTTTTGCGCCGCCGCGGCGCTGCCGCACCTCCATCCGGACAAGCGCCGGGCGCTGCTCCAGTCGATCAGCGAGGCCGCCGCGACGGCGCCGGGCTGGTCGAATCGCGAGCCCGTCTTCTTCCCCGAATGGGTCGAGAAGGTCGACGTCACCGTCGCCGGCTGACGCACTGCAAGGATCACCAGAGACGGCGGGCCCTCGGGTCCGCCGTTTTCGGTTCAGAGCCGGTCGAGTAGTTCGTGCGCGAACTGGCTCAGCGTATCGTCGCGCGCACCCATGACGACGATGCGGTCGCCGGGCCGGGCTAGCGCCACCAGTCGCTTACCGCACGCATCGCGGTCGGCGACGTGCTCCGCTTTGCGTCCCGCGGCGCGCACCCCGTCAACGATGTCGCCGCTACCGACCGAGCGATCGGTCGTCCCGCCGAAATAGACCGGATCGGAGAGGATGAGAACGTCGTCCTCGGCGAGTTTCTCGGCGAAACAGTCTATCAGCTCCTTCCGCATGACGCGGAGCGGACCGAAGCCGTGCGGCTGGAAGAAGACCAGCAGCCGACCCGGAAAGGCGTGCAGCGTCGCCAGCGTCGCGGCGATCTTGTCGGGATTGTGGGCGAAATCGTCGATGACGGTCACGTCATTCGCGACGCCGAACAGCTCGAAGCGCCGTCGCAGCCCGGCGAAGCGCCCGAGCGCTTCGGCAGCTTCGGCCAGCCGGACACCCGCCGCTTGGGCTGCCGCGATCGCCGCCAGCGCATTGGCTGCATTGTGGCGGCCAGGCACCTGTAATCGAATGCTCGCAATGTCGCCGCCGCGCCGGTCGACCACATCGAACTCGACCCCGAATGGCAGCTCGACGACGCTCCTCGCGGCGAGGTCCGCAGCCTCATCGTCGAGCGAGTAGGTCACGAGCCGCTCCGGCGGCAACGCCGCCGCGAGGAGGCGCGTCTCCTCGTCGTCCAGATTGAGAACGACCTTCTCGGCTTTCAGCGCGAAATCGCGGAACAGGTTCCGCAGCTCTTCGAGCGATTTGTGGTCGAGCGTGACGTTGTTCAGAACCGCCACTTTTGGCCGATACAGTGCGATCGAGCCGTCGCTTTCGTCCACTTCGCTGACGAAGGCGTCGCCGCGGCCGACGAGGGCGCTCGCAAACGGCGCCTCCTCGCTGACGAAATTCTTCATCACGGCGCCGTTCATCACAGTCGGGTCACGCCCGGCGGAATGGAGAATCCATCCGATCATGCCGGTCGTCGTCGATTTCCCACTAGTGCCGCCCACCGCAATCCCGATCGGCGCGGCATTGAACAGCTCGCCGAGCAGCTGCGGCCGGGTCAGCCGCTCGCAGCCGAGCGTCCTGGCCTTGACGACGTCCGGCACCGTCTCCTCGATTGCCGCCGAGGTGACCAGCAGCTGCTCCGGGCGGGAAAGGCCGCTCCCGTCCTGGGGATGGAGGTCGATTCCGAGGCGCCGCAGATAGTCGAACTTGTCGCCGAGCCTCTGCTGGTCGAGCGACCGGTCCGAGCCCGCCACCTCGTGGCCGCGCGCGCGGACGATGCAGGCGAGAGGGAGCATGCCGCTGCCGCCGATCCCGCAGAAGAAATAGGGTTTGCCGCTCTCCATCGCGCCGCCCTATTGGTCCCGCGCACGCATTTCAAACGGAGAGCGCATGCGCATCTGTGTGGTCGCGCCGTCCAACCCCATCGAAGCGGAGGACGCCGCGCGCGTGGCTGCCATCGCCGCTGACGGCTTCCCCGAGGTGCGCCTCGATTTTCACCCGCAATGCTTCCTCGTCCACAACCATTTCGCCGGTACCGACCGTCAGCGCGCGGACGCGTTTCTCGATGCCGCCAACGATCCCGCATATGATGCGATCTGGTTCGCCCGCGGCGGCTACGGCTCGTGCCGGATCGCCGAAGACGCGCTCGGCCGCCTGGGGGAGGCGGCGCGCGCCAAGACCTATCTCGGCTACAGCGACGCCGGCTATCTGCTCGCCGGCCTCCATCGCGCCGGGATCGGCACGATCGCCCACGGCCCGATGGTGCGCGACATCGTCCGCGACGGCGGCGAGGCGGCGATCGAACGTGCGCTCGCCTGGCTGACCAGCCGCGCGCCCGAGACGCTCGAGCCGGGCCTGGAGGGGCCGAGCGCGGCGTTCAACGTCACCGTCTTCGCCCACATGATCGGAACCCCGCTGCAGCCCGACCTCGCGGGCCGCGTTCTGCTGCTTGAGGACGTCGCGGAGCACATGTACCGGACCGACCGGGCGATGTTCCACATCACCTCCAACGCCGAGGTCCGCCGCGTCGCCGGAATCCGCCTCGGCCGCTGCAGCGAGGTCCCGGTCAACGACCCCGATTTCGGCGAGAGCGAGGAAGAGGTGTTCCGCCACTGGTGCGGCCGTTCCGGCATTCCCTGGCTCGGCCGGGCCGACATCGGCCACGATGCGGACAACAAGATCGTGCCGTTCGGGTCCCACTGAGCGGCAACGTATCGCCGCGACCGGCGTTGGTCGGGGAACCGATCGAGGAGGATCTGATGCGCGGCAATAGCGGCGGCGGCAAAAGCGAAAACAACAACAGAAACCCCACCCTTCGGGACGCCGAGCGCGACAAGGGGGTCAGCGGCGCTGCGGTCCACGGCGAGAAGATGCGGGAGGCCACGCCGAAGCGCGGCTCGGTCCGCAAGACTTCGCCCTAGCGCCCCTCGAAGCGCGGCTGGCGCTTCTCCAGGAAGGCGATCACGGCGGATTTGAAGTCCTGCGTTTGCCCCGCCTCGCGCTGTGCGACCCGCTCTGCAGCGAGCGCGTCGCTCAGCCGCAGCTGCTCGGCATCGCACGCCAGCTTGCGGATCAGGCCGAGCGCCTTCGTGGGCCCGCGGGCGAGATTGGCGGCGAGCGCGACCGCTTCCTCCATCAGGAATTCGTCCTCGACCACGCGCGACACCAGGCCCCATTCCAGCGCCTTGTCCGCTGGGATCCGCTCGCCGAGCATCATCATCTCGATCGCCCGCGCCCGGCCCGCGAGCCGCGGCAGCAGCCAGGTCGCGCCGGCGTCCGGAATGAGGCCGATATTGACGAACGCCTGGAGGAAATAGGCGGAGCGCGCCGCGATGACGATGTCGGCGGAGAGCGCCAGCGAGCATCCCGCGCCCGCCGCCGCGCCGTTGACGGCCGCGACCACCGGGATGTCGAGCGCAAACAGAGCCTCGATCAGTGGATTGAAATGCTTCTCCAGCGCCGCGCCGGCATCGTCAGGCAGCCCGCCACCGGATGCGAGGTCGGCCCCGCTCGAGAAACCGCGTCCCTCCCCGGTCAGCAGCAGGGACCGCGCCTCCGATGCGGCCACCTCCTCGACGGCGGCGCGGAGCTCGTCGACCGTCTGGCCGGAGAGCGCATTGAGCCGCTCCGGCCGCGCGATCGTCACCGCGGCAAAGCCGGCGGGGCTGTGCTCGAGGCGAATATGCTCGAAAGGCTGGCTCACTCGCTGAGCGCCGTCTCTTCCGGCGCGTGCAGCCTCAGCCGATTGACCCGGCGCGAATCGCCTTCGGTCACCTCCAGCCTCCAGCCGGACGGATGCTCGACGATCTCGCCCAGCTGGGGAACATGGCCTGCCAGCACGAGAGCGAGCCCCCCCAGCGTATCGACATCCTCCTCGACCACCGCCAGGCGTGCGTCGATCGTCTCGCCCACGTCCTCGAGCTCGGCGCGCGCGTCGGCATCCCAGATGCCGTCCTCGAGCGGAATCAGCATCCCCTCCGGCTCCTCGTCATGCTCGTCCTCGATGTCCCCGACGATCTCCTCGACCACGTCCTCGATGGTCACCAGCCCCTCGGTGCCGCCGAACTCGTCGACGACGATTGCAAGGTGGACGCGCTCGGCACGCATTCGCGCCAGAAGGTCGAGCACGCCCATCGATTCGGGCACGTAGAGCGGCGTGCGGTAGAGGACGGAGATGTCGTCAGGCGGGTCGGCGCCGGTGACCTGGAGCGCAAACACGTCCTTGAGGTGGATCATGCCGACCACGGTGTCGAGGCTGCCCTCATAGACCGGGAGGCGGCTGTGGCCGGCCTCGGCGAAGGCCGCAACCAGCTCTTCGAACGAGATGCTCGACGGCACCGCCACGATCTCCCCGCGCGGGACGGCGAGGTCGTCCGCAGTGCGTTCGCCGAAATGCAGCAGGTTCTTCAGCATCTGCCGCTCGACGTGGCTGAGATCGCCGACCGCGGGCGGCTCGCCCTCGCGGCTCTCGATCACTTCCTCGATCTGGTCGCGGAGCGTGGTCTCGCCGTCGTCGCCGAACAGGAAGGTCCTGAGACCCTTCCAGAAGGAGCCCCCGGATGCGGGGGCGGCGCTACTCATATCTTCCGGCATTCCTAGGATTGCACCTCTGTCACCTCATAAGGATCGGCCAAGCCGATCGCGGCGAGCGCGCGCCCTTCCGTCTCTTCCATCGCTTCGGCATCGGCGTCCCCGGTCTCGTGATCATAGCCGAGGAGATGGAGCGTGCCATGCACAATCAGATGGGCGGCATGGTCCTGGAGCGCGACCGCCCTCTCCTCGGCCTCGCGCGCGCAGACGCCGTGAGCGAGGATGACGTCGCCGAGCAGGGCCTCGCCGCCGTCCGCGCGGCCCACCGCGCGGAGCAGAGCCGCATCGAGCATCGGGAAGGAGAGGACGTTGGTCGGCTTCTGCTTGCCTCGATAGGCGTCGTTCAGCGCCGCCACTTCGGCATCCGAGGAAAGCTTGACCGACACCTCGACTGTGATTGCGCAGTCGATCAGCGATGCGTGCGCGCTCGCCTCCACGGCAGCGCGCACCGCCGCGTCGGCGCGCTTGGCCCAATCGTCGCGCGCGTCCCAGTCCTCCGAAGCGTCGGTCTCCACCCGGATCACGGGCGCTCAGCGCGGCGCACTGTCCGGTCCCTCATAGGCTTCGACGATCCTTCCGACCAACGGATGCCGGACCACGTCGCCGGCGCCGAAGCGCACGGTCGCGATCTTCGGGATCCCCTCGAGCTTGCCGACCGCGTCGGCCAGTCCCGACATGCCGGGATTGGGCAGATCGACCTGGAGGGGGTCGCCGCAGACCACCATGCGGCTGCGCATGCCGAAGCGGGTCAGAAACATCTTCATCTGCTGGGGCGTCGTATTCTGCGCTTCATCGAGGATGATGAAGGCGTCCGAGAGCGTGCGGCCCCGCATGAAGGCGATCGGCGCGATCTCGATCTCGCCGGACGCGATCCGACGCTCGACCTGCTCGGTCGGCAGCATGTCGTAGAGCGCATCGTAGAGCGGGCGCAGATAGGGATCTACCTTCTCCTTCATGTCGCCGGGGAGGAAGCCGAGCCGCTCGCCGGCCTCGACGGCCGGACGCGACAGGATCAGCCGGTCGACCGAACCGCCGATCAATTGCTGGACCGCCTGGGCGACGGCGAGATAGGTCTTGCCCGTTCCGGCGGGCCCGAGCGCGAAGATGAGGTCTTCGCGGGAGAGGGCCTCCATGTAGACGGCCTGGGTCTTCGAGCGGGGAACGATCGTCTTCTTGCGCGTGCGGATCATCACCTTGGGCGGCTCGGCGACCTCGGCGGAGATGATCCCGTCCAGCGTCGGCTGGCCGGACATCGAGATGATCGCCTCGACCGTCTCGGCGTCGATGTCCTGCCCTTCGTCGAGGCGGTTGTAGAGACCCTGCAGCACGTCGCGGGCGCGGGCGGCGTCCTCCGGCTGGCCCTCGATCTGCACCTTGGTGCCCCGCGCGGCGATATAGACTCCGAGCTTGTCTTCGATCGCCACGAGATTGCGATCGAATTCGCCGAAAAGCGGTCCCATCAGGTGCGCCTGCTCGAACTGCAGCTCGAGCCGGGCGCGCGGCTCTGCCGTTTCGGCGGCGCGCTTCTGGGCCATCAAGCGGCTGCCCGCACCAGCTCGACGCCGGCAAGGCTGTTCGGACCCGCGCCGACGATCTCGACCTCGACGATATCGCCGATCTGCGCCGCCGTCTCGAAGTGGACCGACTGCAGCCACGGCGACTTGCCGACGCGCTGGCCGGGCTTCTTGCCGGCGCGCTCGAGCAGCACGGGCGTCCGCTTGCCGACCGTCGCGCGGTTGAAGGCGAGCTGCTGCGCATTGACCAGCGACTGGAGCCGCTGCAGCCTTTCGTCTTTCACCGGTTCGGGCACCTGTCCGTCCATTTCCGCGGCGGGCGTTCCGGGCCGCGGCGAATATTTGAACGAGTAAGCCTGCGCGTAGTTCACGGCCTCCACGATTTTCAGCGTCTCCTCGAACTCCGCGTCGGTTTCGCCGGGAAAGCCGACGATGAAATCGCCCGAGATGGCGATGTCCGGCCGCGCCGCCCGCACGCGGTCGAGGATGCGCAAATAGCCGGCCGTTCTGTGGCTGCGGTTCATTGCCCTGAGGACGCGATCGCTGCCGGACTGCACCGGCAGGTGCAGATAGGGCATCAGCTTGTCGACCTCGGCATGGGCCCGGATCAGCCCCTCGGTCATGTCGTTGGGATGGCTGGTCGTGTAGCGGATGCGCGCCAGGCCGGGCAGCTCGGCGAGCGCGCTGATCAGCGCATCGAGGCCGCGCCCACGCTCCCCCCAGGCGTTGACGTTCTGGCCGAGCAAGACGATCTCTTTCGCGCCGGCGTCCACCAGCGCGGTCGCCTCCTCCAGGACCGCGTCCCACGGCCGCGAGACTTCGGCGCCGCGCGTATAGGGGACGACGCAATAGGTGCAGAATTTGTCGCAGCCTTCCTGCACCGTCAGGAAGGCGGACGGCCCCTGCCTCCGCCGCGCCGGCAGCGCGCCGAACTTGGAGAGGATCGGCATGTCGGTATCGATGCCGCGCCGGCCGCTTGCGGCACCCGCGACCAAAGCCGGCAGCCGGTGATAGGCCTGCGGGCCGACGACGATGTCGACGCTCGGCGCACGGCGCGGGATCTCGGCGCCCTCGGCCTGGGCGACGCAGCCCGCGACGGCCACGATCGGCCGCGACCCGTCCGCGCGCTTCAGCCGGCCGATCTCGGAATAGACCTTCTCGGCGGCCTTTTCGCGGATGTGACAGGTGTTCAGCACGACGAGATCCGCCTCGCCGGGCTGCGCGGCGGCGGTCATGCCCTCGCCTTCGAGGAGCTCGGCCATGCGCTGGCCGTCATAGACGTTCATCTGGCAGCCGAACGACTTGATCTGGAAGGTTTTCGGGGCAGGCATGGTCATCGTGCGCGCCTATAGGCGATCCGATCCGCCGCCGGAAGGGCGCCCTTCCACCAAAGCCTTCCGGGCTCTTTCGAGCGCTTCCACGATCTCCGCCCGCGCCGCCCCGGCGAGGGCCTTGCGGTCGCCCCCGGCGGGATCGATCGGCGCCAGAAAGTGCACCGTCACCGGCGTGGTCCCCCGCCGCGACAACACTCTCCGCACGTTGGCGGGGCCCGTCTCGCTTCCGATCCAGGCGAGATCGTGCGCCGCAGGGCCATAATCCAGCGCGATCGGCTGGACTCGGACGTTCGGCAGCGGCGGAAACAAAGCGGCAAGCAGACTGGCGCGGAACGGCAGGATGTCGGGGCCGCCATCGGTCGTCCCCTCCGGGAACAGCGCCACCGGCTGCCCGCTTGCCAGCGCTGAGCGAAGCGAGTCGGCCTGGCCGCGGACGGCCGAGCGCTCGGTGCGGGCGACGAAGACCGTATCGTTGAGCCTGGCCAGCCAGCCGATCAGCGGAGTCCGGGCAACCTCGGCCTTGGCGACGAAGGCGGAGCCGCTCGCCCCGGCTACGACGAGGATGTCGAGCCAGCTGAGGTGATTGGCGAGGAACAGGACGTCGCGCCGGAGCGGCTCCCCCACCGCACGTACCCGCATTCCTGCCGCGCATCCTACCCAGCCGAGGAAGCGGCGAGGCCAGGGGGATCGCCGCCCGGCCAGCCTCCACAGATAATGGAGGGGGACGCAGACGAGAAAAATGGCGACGATCGTCAGAGCGCGGAGGATGAGGCGGATCATCGCTCCAGCCGGTCTAGATCAAGCTGCCGTTCGCGCCAACGGTCCTCTCCCGCCAGTCCCGAGTGCGCGCGGTCGATCGGTCGCCAGCTGTGCTTTGTCCCGATTGGGAACGGATTTGCGCCCGCGGGGGTGGACATCGCCGCGGCCCGTGCGCAGGTTCGCCCGCTTCGACTCGGCCGGCGGGGTGACGGACGCGCGTCGAGCTGTGCGCTTTTGAAATAGAAACTTGAGGGGAGCCGAAAGATGGCGATCACCAGCTATATCGTTGAAGAGCATAAGGGTCACGGCAAGGGTCACACCCAGCACGGCAACGGCAAGGGCAAAGGCCACGACAAGCATGCCGACGATGCCATGGCCGACGGCGTCTACACGATCCGCGTCGCCGGCATCGACCACGACAACCCGACCGCGGCCGACCAGGCCACCCCACAGACGGTGCTCGCCGACGGCTCCAAGATGAACACGGAGGTCCGCGCCGGCTCGATCACCATCGACAGCGCCCCCGGCGGCGGAGAGTCGCTCCACCTCGTCACCGACAGCAACAACGGCAGGCTTCGCGTCAACGTCGAATTCGACGCCGACCAGCGCACCACGCTCGGCGACCTCGAGGAGCTGAGCTTCGATTATTATATCGAGAGCTCCGACCGCACCGACGTCATCCCGGTCATCCGCCTGATCATCGACGCCGACGGCAATCTGGCCACTACCGGCGACCGCGGCGAGCTGGTCTTCGAGCGCGCCTATCAAGGCCTCGGCGCGACCACCCAGGACAGCTGGCAGAGCGTCGATCTCGTCGGCGAGGACTGGACTGCCTGGCAGCGCTCTTTCGGCGTCAACCGCGACCAGATCGTCAACATGACCGAATATAGCGATTGGGCGGACGCCGACGGCTTCACGCCTGCCGGCGGCCTCCATTTCGACGAGGACAGCGTCATCCTCGGTTATTCGGTCGCCCTCGGATCCGGCAACGGAACCAACGACATCTATATGGACAATCTGCAGTTCGCCGGAGCCACGATGGACTTCTACGGCTAAGTCGACGGCCCCGCCGGGCGGTGCGTCCGGCGGGGCCGCCCGATCTCCGCTTTACGTCTTCCGCCCGAGGGCCACGCCGTAGAGCTCCATGCGATGGTCGACGAGGCGGAAGCCGAGCTTCTCGGCGATCCGCCGCTGCAGGGTCTCGAGCTCCTCGTCGACGAACTCGATGACGCGGCCAGTCTCGACGTCGATCAGATGATCGTGATGCGCTTCCGCCGCGGCCTCGTAGCGGGCGCGGCCGTCGCCGAAATCGTGCCGCTCCAATATGCCCGCTTCCTCGAACAGCCGGACCGTGCGGTAGACCGTCGCGATCGAGATGCCCGGATCGATCGCCGAGGCGCGCGCGTGCAAAGCTTCGACGTCCGGATGGTCCTCCGCTTCGGAGAGGACGCGGGCGATCACCCGGCGCTGTTCGGTGATCCTGAGCCCCTTGTCCGCGCAGAGCGCCTCGATGTCGATGCTGCGTGACATGCTTGTCCGCGCCTTACCCCGGAAACGGTTCGGCTCCAAGAGCGTGGAATGGACAACGCCGCCCCCGGCCGGGAGGCGCGGGGACGGCGTTGCAGGGGCCGGGGTGCTGGCCCCTTAGGCTAGGGCTCCTGAACCTACTTGCGTGGGCCGCGGCGGCGCTTGGTGCCGAGGCCGATCTTCTTCGCGAGGGCGCGACGCTGCTCGGCGTAATTCGGAGCGACCATCGGATAATCGGGCCCGAGGCCCCACTTCTGGCGATACTGATCGGGCGTCAGGCCGTGATCGGTCATCAGGTGACGCTTCAGCATCTTCATCTTCAGCCCGTCTTCCAGGCAGACGACATAATCCGGCTTGATCGAAGAACGGACCGAAACGGCCGGCTCCTGCTTGGCCGGCGGCTCTTCCTGAACTTGGCCGAGACCGGCGAGAGCATTGTGGACGTTTTGGATCAGCACGGGGAGATCGTTCACCGCAACGCTATTATTGCTCACATGCGCCGACACGATGTCGGCCGTCAGAGAGACGAGGGCTTCGGCCCCATTATCCTGATTGTCCATTTCCGCTCCGCCAAAATGAAAAGTTCGAGGGCTCCTTCCTACCGTTTCCGGCAGGTTGTATCCAAACTAGGTCCATTTTGGTGCAATTTGCAAGCCGCAAACGAAAGCGCAGGAAGCCGGCTTGTCCTAATCAGGCACGCAGCGGGCGAGTGTCAGGGCGTCGTAAATCTGTCCATCGCGTCCGCTATAGTAGTTCCGACGTCGTCCAACCTGAGTAAAGCCGGCCCGGCTGTACAGGTTAACAGCATGATTTCCTTCCCGAACTTCCAGGTGCAGACGCTCTGCTCCGCGGGCGGAGGCACGCGCCATGAACGAGTCGAGAAGCCGGCGGCCGACCCCTTTGTGCTGATCTTTGGCCTTCACCGCGAGCAACAACAATTCGGCTTCTCGCGCGACGATCCGGCCCAGCGCGAAGCCGACAGCCTCGCCGCCGTCGCAAGCCAAGGTCAGCCAGACGCCGGGCATCGGCAGCAGCCCGGCGCATTGGGGAGCCGTCCAGGCCTCGCCGTAGCACGGGTCGAAGCTTTCGCTCATCACGGCCATAACGGCGTCGAGGTCGGAGACGCCCCCGTCCAGGATCGTCACTCGCGGCTCAGTCACGCCATCGTTCTCGCGTCCGGCGCGCGCCCGTAAATCGGTCGCGCGGCGAGACTGCGCAGCGACTGCGGCAGCAGTCGAGCGTCGGCCGCGCGCGGAAGGTCCTCGCGCCACTCGCCGAATCCACGCGCGACGACGAGCGCCTCGGCGCCGGAGCCGACGACGAGGGGCGCCTCGATCGCCGCGGCGGCGGCTTCGGGCGCGAGCGAACGCAGCGCATCGAGGGGCGCCAGGGGATCACCGCCGAAGCTTTGCACGAAAAGCTCGCCATGTCCTCCTTCGAGCGCGGCCGCGACCTGCGCCGCCCCGCACGCCGCAGCCAGCGCCGCGAGCGACGAAAAGCCGGCGACCGGGATCCCCCAGCCGATGGCGAGTCCGTGCGCCGCGGCGAGGCCGACGCGAACCCCGGTGAAGCTCCCCGGGCCGCAGTCCACCAGGATCCCATCGGGGCGGCGCCCATCCAGCAGCTCGGCGATCATCGGCAGCAGGCGCTCGGCATGCCCGCGCCCGACCCGCTCGTTGCGCTCGCCAAGGATTCTCGCACCGTCGATCAGCGCCGCCGAGCAGGCGGCGGTGGCGCTATCGATGGCGAGCAGCATCAGACCGCTTCGACCGCCTCAACTTCGGGGACATAATGCCTGAGCAGGCCTTCGATGCCGTTCTTGAGCGTCATCGTCGACGAAGGGCACCCCGAGCAGGCGCCGTGCAGCGCGAGGTACACGGTGCCCTGCGAGAAGCCGCGATAGACGATGTCGCCGCCGTCCTGCGCGACGGCCGGCCGCACCCGCGTCTCGATCAGCTCCCGAATCTGCGCGACCACCGCAGCGTCGGCAGGATCCTCCCCGATCGTCTCCGGCGGTACGGAAATGCCGGCAGCGGTGCCCGGATTGAACAGCGGCGCCCCGCTCGAAAAATGATCGAGCAGGATCGAAAGGACCTCCGGCTTCAGCTGCCGCCAGTCGACGCCGGGCGCGGCGGTCACCGAGATGAAGTCGCGGCCGAAAAAGACGCCTTCAACTTCGCCCGTCGAAAAGACGGCTGACGCGAGCGGCGAGGCATCGGCGTCTTCGGGAGTCGCAAAGTCGCGAGTACCGGCCTCCATGACCGTGCGGCCTGGCAGGAACTTGAGGGTCGCGGGATTGGGCGTCGGCTCGGTCTCGATCAGCATTTGCCCGATGTGGGCCGAACCGGCTCCACGATCAAGGCGGGCGCGCCTAAAGCGAAGCGCAGATCTCGATCTCGAGGTCGGAGAGCGCCTGGCTGACATGTGCGCCGACGCGCCAGATCTGCAGCCGGTCGAGCTCTTCGAGCGCGTCCCTCAACTTCTCGGCGACCGCGCTAAGGGCAGCCGTCCGGTCTCCGGCTACAATGTCGGCTTGGAAAGCGGCGGAGACGTCGTTCAACTTGTCCATCTGGCGGCGACCTTTTCGTGCGCGCATCATTTCGGCGCGCGAGTACGATTCCAGTCACGGTATCATCTGCGCAGAGCGGCAGCAATGACGCAGGATTTACGGACTGTCCCGGTCCGGCATTTGGCATACCAGCCGCCGGAGATTGGCAGCGGCCCCGATAGGATGCACGGCTCCCCGCCAAGGGAGACTGGCGTGACCGAGTCCGAGAGGCGTGCGGCGGAAGTCCGCACGGTGGGCCAAGATGCCGAAGACGTGCGATTCCTCGCCGGCCTGCTGGAGACGGCGTGGCCGGAGGACGCCGAACGGCGCGCCGTCCAGTTGCTCGCGGCATTCGGATCGGTCTCTGCCGTGTTTGCCGCGCCGGCGGAGGCGCTGCGCCGCTGCCTTGGCCCAGGGGACGACGGTATCGCCTCGTTCGTGCTGAGCGTTCGCGACGCGCTCGCCGATCGAAGAGCGGGTGAAGGTGAAGGTCCTCTCCTGCCGAGCGCGGAAGCGCTGGCGGACCTGCTGCAGCTCGGTGCGATCCGCGCGGGGAGGGTTCGCACCCTCTATCTCAACGCGCGCAACCTGCTCCTCGCCGACGAGACGGTGACCGACGACCTGCCGCCGGTGGGGCAACTCGGACCCGGGACGCTTCTGAAACGGGCCCTCGAACTGGGAGCGACCGCAATCATCCTCGTCGGCCGTCGCGATTCGTTGGAAGCGGACCCGCGCGACCTCGAGGAAACGGCACGGCTGGTGCGTGCCGCCAAGACCCTCGACATCGTCGTACATGACCGGATTTTCGCGTCGCCGGACGGCTGGCGGAGCTTTCGCCAGAGCGGGCTGCTCGTCTGACCGCTCAATCCTCGCTGTCGTTCCGAATCGGGCTGACGCCCCCATTCGGCCGGTGGTCGGGATTGGCGACGCCGCCGCGGACCCCGCCCATGCCGCCGGGGCTGCCGGCATCCGCCCGCCCGCTTGCACCGCCGCCGCCCGGGGCGGCATCGGCCGCGTCGTCGACCGGGTCGGCCTCAGGCGCGGCGCCGTGGATTTCGGGATCGGGCGGGGAGCCGAGGCCGCCAGCGGTGCGATCGTCGCTTGTCATTGCCACTCCTTCAGAAAGGTTTCCCAGCCAACGCGGCGGATCGACGCGCGTTCCGCCTCGGCTATTGCGACTTAATCGCATTAGCGGTAAGAGGTGGTCATGATCGTCTGCGTCTGCAACGCGATTCGCGAAAAGGAAGTCCGTCAGGCCGCGCGCGGCGGAGCTTCATGCCCCGGCACCGCATATGCCGCCGTCGGTTGCCGCCCGCGCTGCGGGCAATGCTTCTCATTCGCACGCGAGATCATCGCTTCGGAACGTGCGAGTGCCTAGCAAGAGCAGCTGATTTTTCGCGGATTTCTGCGGTTTTTCCTGTTTCCTCTCGGCCTCTTTGAGGCTATTCCGGCGGCATTGAGAGGAGGCTCCCGATGCAAGGCGACGCCGAGATCATCCGCCACCTGAACGACGCGCTCAAGAACGAGCTGACGGCGATCAATCAATATTTCCTGCACTATCGCATCCTCGACAATTGGGGGGTCAGTCGGCTCGCCAAATACGAATATGACGAGTCGATCGACGAGATGAAGCATGCCGACCGGCTCGCCGCGCGCATCCTGTTCCTCGGCGGCCTGCCCAATTTCCAGATGCTCGGCCGCCTCAGGATCGGCGAGACGGTCGAGGAGATCCTGCGCTCCGACCTCGCGCTCGAACAGGAGGCCCTGGTCCAGCTCAAGGGGGCGGTCGCGCACAGCGAGACCGTGCAGGACTATGTCAGCCGGGAGCTGTTCGTCTCCATCCTCGAAAGCGAGGAGGAGCATGTCGATTTCCTCGAGACCCAGTTCGAGCTGATCGAGCGGATGGGCCTCCAGAACTACGTCCAGCTCCAGTCGCAGCCGGCGGAAGGCTGACCTCCCTCGACCCTGGGCCCCGCGCTTGCTAGCTGACGTGCGATGGCCGCCTTGATCGACATCTATCTGGATCTGCTCTTCTGGTCGGTCCTGCTCGTCCTGCTGTTCGCGCTGGTCGAGCACATGCTGGCGGCCGAGCGGGCGCAGCCTCCGCGCCGCTGGCTGTTCAACCTCTGTTTTATCCCGGCCGCGGCCGCCACCATCGTCGCCGCCGACATCCTGCTGGGGCCGCTTTACGTCCAGGCCCGCGGCGTAGCCGGCGGGGGACTGCTCCCGATTCTCGACACCGGCGAAAGCGGCCTTGCCTCGCAACTCGCCTTCATTCTCGTCTACGTGTTTGCCTGGGATGTCGCCCAGTACACGCTCCACCGGATCCAGCACGCCGTTCCCGCGCTTTGGGAGACGCACCGCTTCCACCATGACGAGACCGCGATCAACGCCGCCGCGGCCACCCGCGTCCATCCGACAAGCTATGTGCTTTCGGTCCTCGCCCAGTTGCCGTTGGTCCTCCTGTTCGGACCGCAGGTGCCGCACGTCGCCGCCGCCTTCCTGCTGTTCAGCCTCTGGGGCCTCGTCAACCATGCCAACGTCCGGATCGGCTTCGGTCCGCTGACCCCGTTCGTCTCCGGCCCGCAATGGCATCGCATCCATCATTCGATCGACGCGCGGCACCGGGACAGGAACTTCGCCACCTTCTTTCCGGTGATC
This sequence comes from Allosphingosinicella sp., assembly GCA_035628635.1. GTDB lineage: Bacteria > Pseudomonadota > Alphaproteobacteria > Sphingomonadales > Sphingomonadaceae > Allosphingosinicella. The sequence goes on along the minus strand of DASPJJ010000006.1, from coordinate 16,058 downwards.
GACATCATCTTCGGGACCTATTACCGCCCCAGCCGTGACGAATATCCGGCCACCGGGCTCGAAGGCGAGCAGGCGTCGTCGCTGAAGGCCGCGACGATCCTGCCCTTCGTCAACTGGTACCGCGCCGTCCGCTCGCGCTTCGCGCTTGGTGCTGAGCCAAACGCGCGACCGAAAGCTCGATGAGGCTCGTCCCCGCGCACCTCCTTTCCGCAAGACCGACGATGTTGTAAGCCCGACGCTCGATTTGGGAGGGGAGCCCGAATGACCGCCGTGACCGCAGCGCCGCCGCGCATCCAGACGCTCGACACCGTCCGCGGAATCGCCGTGATGGGCATCCTGGCGATGAACATCGTCGCCTTCGCCATGCCCTTCCAGGCCTATATGAACCCGCTCGCTTACGGCACCGAGAGCGCGGCCGACCTTGCGTCCTGGGCCTTCAACTTCGTCTTCATCGACGGCAAGATGCGCGGCCTCTTCTCCTTCCTGTTCGGCGCATCGATGCTGCTCGTGATCGAGCGCGCGGAGGCATCGGGCCGCTCGCCGGCCAGGATCCATTATGCGCGGATGCTCTGGCTGCTCGTCTTCGGCCTGCTCCACTTCTTCTTCATCTGGCACGGCGACATCCTCGCCGGCTACGCGCAGATCGGGCTCATCGCCTTTTTCTTTCGCCGGCTGAGCGTCCGCGCCCTGATGCGCTGGGGGATCGGGCTCGTCGTCGTGCAGTTGCTCCTCTTCTCCTTCTTCGCCTTCAGCACCTTCTATCTTCAGAGCGAAGTCGCAGGGCGCAACCCATCGGCCGACGCGATCCGTCAATGGCAGGAGATGCAGGGCCAAATCGGCGTTCCGACGCAGCAGGCCCTTTCGGAAAAGCTGGCGCTGTTCACGGGGCCCTATTCGGGGATCGTCCACCACCAGCTCGAAAAGCTGCTCGAGCCGTTCATGAGCCTGCTCTTCTTCGGCTGCGAGACTCTTGCCTATTTCCTGTTCGGAATGGCGGCGCTGAAGAGCGGCTTTTTCCGCGGCGAGTGGGCGATCGAGCGCTACCGGCGCATCGCGCTGATCGGCTTTGCGATCGGCATTCCGGTTTACGGGCTGCTCGCAGCCGTCCTCTTGAGAGCAGATTTCGATTTGCCGATGATCGTGGCAGCGGCACTGGCGGCGACGGTACCCTTCCGGCCGGTGATGGTCCTCGCCATCGCGGCCCTGATCATCCTGCTCACGCGAAGCGGCGGCGGCTTCGTCGAACGGATCGCCGCCGCCGGCCGCGCCGCGTTCACCAACTATCTCGGCGCGAGCATCCTGATGACCGGCCTGTTTTACGGCTGGGGCTTCGGGCTGTTCGGCTCGATGAGCCGGATCGAGCTGTGGATCGTGGTCGTCGCGATGTGGGCGCTGATGCTCACCTGGTCGAAGCCGTGGCTTGAGCGCTTCCAATACGGCCCGTTCGAATGGCTGTGGCGCTCGCTCTCCCGCTGGGAGCTGCAGCCGATGCGCCGCCGCCGCGAGGTCGAGCCGGCGGCGGCGGCCGTCTAGCGGCGCATCAGATCAGCCAAGGGCGCGGCCAGCACGATGGTCAACCGCTCCACGTCCTCGCCTTGGAGGCCAGGCAGGCTGCGCCCGTCCGGAAGCAGGGGCCGGCCCGTCCAGCCCTCGGCGCGGTTGCCCTCCCAGCGCGTGCAGGTGGTGATTCCCTCCCCCGCCAGCAGAGCGAGCCGGAACATGAGGCGCGCCATCTCGTCCTCTTCGGTCATGGTCTCGCCCGGCACCTCGTAGAGCAGGGCATGGGCGATGCCGGTCCCGCAATCGACCGTGTGGCGGCGAAAGCCGCCGCCCCGGGTGCCGATGACGTAGCGCGGGCTCAACCAGGAGAATTGCACGGTGGGTGCCTCCACCGGCTCGCTCGCCGAACCGTAGCTGTCGGCGACCTGCCATTCCGCCGGCGCGAACTCCCGAATGCCGCGGGTGGTAAGCATGATGACGCCGGGCCGGTCGCCCCCCGATCGAAGGAGGAAGACGTGGCGGTCCGCTCCGGCGGCCCGCAGCTCCGCATCGGGGTCGGCCCCGCCGGCATTCCAGCCGGAGACGAGCGGGCCGGGGCGGTACATCTCCTCGCGCATCGCGGCGACCGCCGCCCGCAGCTCCGCGAGCATCTGCGCCTCTTCGCTCGCCGCGGGTTGCTCCGCCGGCGTCTGCGCAGCGGCCGCCGGAAGCGGCGCCGCGAGAAGGATGGTCGCAAATCCGAGCATGTCGATCGAGCGCATTCCGGCCTCCTTTGGGGAGAGGCTAAAGACGCCCCCACCGGGCCGCAAACGGAATCGTCAGCCTCCGCCGAACGGGTTCTTCGAGCCGCGCATCGTCAGCCGGATCGGGACCGCGCCAAAGCCGAGCTCGCGGCGGAGGCCGTTGACCAGGTAGCGGCGGTAGCTTTCGGGGACGGTCTCCGTGCGGTTGCCGAACACCACGAAGGTGGGGGGCCGCGTGTTGACCTGGGTGATGTAGCGCAGCTTGATGCGCTTGCCGCCCGCCGCCGGCGGCGGGTTTTTCTCGAGCGCTTCCTCGAACCAGCGGTTGAGCTGCCCCGTCGAGACCCGGCGCGACCAGGTCTCGCGAATCTCGAACGCGGCGCCGATCAAAGTGTCGATGCCCTTGCCGGTGATCGCGGAGACGGTGAGCAGGGGCACGCCGGGCGCCTGGGCGAGGCCTTCGCGCAACGCCGCGGAGATGCCTTGGAAAAGGCTGCTCGCGCCCTCGGCCACGTCCCATTTGTTGATCGCGATGATCAGCGCGCGGCCTTCCTGAAGGACATGGTCGGCGATTTTGAGATCCTGCGCCTCCAGGCCGAGAGTGGCGTCGAGCAGCAACACGACGACCTCAGCGAAATCGACGGCGCGGCGGGCGTCGGCGACCGACAGTTTCTCGAGCCTATCCTGGACGCGCGCCTTCTTGCGCATTCCGGCCGTGTCGATCAGCCGCACCGGACGCACCGCTCCGTCGGGCGCCCGCCACTGCCAGTCGATCGCGATCGAATCCCGCGTGATTCCCGCCTCCGGCCCCGTGATCAGGCGCTCCTGCTCGATGATCCGGTTGATCAGGGTCGATTTGCCCGCATTCGGACGGCCGACGATGGCCAGCTTGAGCGGCCCCTCTTCTCCCTCGGGCTCGTCCTCGTCGGCCTTGCCGTCGAGATGCGGCATCAGCTCGTCGAACAGGTCGCCGACGCCCTCGCCATGCTCGGCGCTGATCGCGACCGGGTCGCCGAGGCCGAGCGAATAAGCGTCCATCAGCCCCGCATCCCCTGCCCGCCCCTCGGCCTTGTTGGCGGCGAGCACGACCGGCGTGTCGGCGGCGCGGAGCCAGCGGCCGATCTCCTCGTCGAGCGGCGTCACCCCCGCGCGCGCATCGATCAGGAACAAGGCGACGTCGGCCTCCGCCACCGCCGCCTCGGTCTGCCGCCGCATCCGGCCCGGCAGCGTCTCCGGGTCCTCGTCCTCGTAACCGGCGGTGTCGATCACCCGAAAGTCGAGGCCGAGCAGGCTGGCCTCGCCTTCGCGCCGGTCGCGGGTGACGCCCGGCCGGTCGTCGACCAGGGCCAGCTTGCGGCCGACCAGCCGGTTGAACAAGGTCGACTTGCCGACATTGGGACGGCCGACGATCGCGACAATGGGCAGCTTCGCCATGGCCGCGGCCCTGCCCGCGCGGCGGCGGGCGGTCAACTCGTCAGCGGGCGGAGCGGCCGGGCGCGAAGCTGATCCGGCCGATCTCGCGCACGCGGCCGGCCTCCTCGCGCCCTTCGACCAGCTCGTAGCCGAGCAAAGCGAACAGCCGGCCGCCGATGAAGATCGGCCGGGCATTGCCGTACCAGTCGACGCAGGAGGCCTGGCAGGCATCGTCGCGGTCGCTGCCCGCAACCGTCGCGCCGGCGAGCTCGCCCGCCTGCGCCAGCCGCCGCTCGCTTCGCTTCAGGAAGAGCATCGCGGCGGTGACGCGCGGCGACCATTCGTTGCCGCCGGGCACGAAGCGCGCGACCGGCAGGCCGAGCAGGCCGGAGGTGCCGTCGGCGGAGCCGGGGTCCGGCCGGAAGAAGAAGGAGTGGCTGCGCGATTCGCCCTGCCGCGCCTCGGGGAGCCGGAATTCCTCCGCGGCTCGCGGCTGCGCGCCGCCGAGATCGATCGCGGTGAAGCCGAGCGCATTGTCGCCGCTGCCGATGACGATGCCGTCGCGGCCGATCGCATCGATGCGCTCGACCCCGTGGCTGAGCGGTAGGCGGGCGGCGATCCCGTCGGCAAGCGAGACCGCGACGACCGAGCCGCTTCGCGGGCTCGGCGAGCCGTAGAGCAGGTGATCGCCGACGAAGCGGTTCTGGAGGTTCCAGCTCGCCCCTTCAGGCTTCGGCAGGCGTCGATAGCGGTCGAGCGGGACTTCGCGCGCGCCGTCGCGGAACGCGGCCATCGGGATGCTCAGCAGCGCGACATCGCCGTGCGTCACTTCCGGCCCCCACATCGCATCCCCGCCGCCGTCGGAGCGGACGAGAACGTGGAGGGTGTTCCGCCGCGCGTCGGGCATGAAGCTGAACTGGTCGACCGGCGATCCGCGCGCCGCGACTGCGGAGGGACGCGCCCGGTCGAAGGGCAGGCGGTAGACCATCGCATTGGCCCGGCGCCGCGCCTGGCGATCCTGCTCGATCCAGAGATAGACCGCGTTGGACGAGACGAAGAAGGTCCGAGAGTGGCTCCCCAGCACGACCGTCGCCTGGCAGTCGAGGATCGCAGCCGCGAGGTCGCAGCCGGTGACGCTGTGCAGCGTGTCGATATCCGGCCGGTTCGCCTGGCGGAGGCCGCGCGGGATGTACACGCGCCGCGCGCTCGCGATGCGCCGGAATGCGGGTTGCGCGCCCGCCGCCGACCGCCACGGCCGGAGAGCCGGCAGCGAATCGAGGGGATCGCCCTCCTCGCGCAGGCTGAGCGGCGAATAGAGGATCAGCCGGTTGCCGATCAGCCGCGTCGCATAGTTGCGCGAGGAATAATAATCGCTGGAGCGCAGCTGGTAGCTGTCCTCGAACGTGAGGCGCCCGCCGGAGTCGATCCTGAACCGGTTCACCTCGGTGGTCCTGCGCCGGTAGCTGTAGCCGATCACGACGACGCGGCCGGCCGCGACCAGCATCTCGTCATACCAATCGCCCCGCGCATCGACGCCCGGCGGGAAGGCGTCGATCGCCGACACGGGCCGCATCCCGCCGCCGGCAAGCGAGACGGTAAACAGCCGGCCGCGGCGGAGGATGACGAGGGTCTCGCCGCTGAGCTTGACGATGTCGCCCTCGTCGACGCCGGCCATCTGATTGTTGGTGATCCCCGGCGCCGCTGGCGCGGTGGGAGCGGCGGCGTAGCCGGGAGAAGGCGGCGAAGGGACCGGCACCGGCATGGGCACCGGCAGCTCGTTCTCGCGCGCGCGGCGGCGCTCGTCGATCACGCGGCGCAGGAAGGCGCGCAGCTCCGCGTCGGATGCGAAGGCGCTGAGTCCGGCCGTCCCTTGGGCCGACGCCGGTGCCGGCGCGATGCCTCCGCCCATCACGGAGAATGTCAGAGCGGCGGCGGCAAGAATCGTCCCACGCAACATCAACGCACCTCCACTCTTCGAACTCGGCCAAGCCTCAGCGATAGGCGGTCAGGCGCCCGGTATCGTCGAGGATGTAGAGCGTGTTGTTCGCGACGACGGGCGGCAGCGAGATCGGAGCGCGCGCAGCCGACGACGACTGGATCGAGCCGTCGACCGGCGAGGCGAAGGCGATGTGCCCGAGCGAGCTGACCAGCACCAGCCGATTGCCGGCGAGCACCGGGCCGCGCCATGTGATCGGCCCGCGACGGTCCTCGGCGTCGCGCCAGCGCTGAAGCTGCGAGATCCAGCGGATCCGGCCGGAGGCGCGCGCGATCGCCAGCAGCTGCGCCTGCTCGGTGACGACGAACACCCAATCGCCGGCGACCCAGGGCGTGGCGATGCCGGCGATATTGAGCTCCCACAGGCGCTGGCCGGTGTTGAGCTCGACGGCGACCATGCGGCCGCCCTGGCCGATCGCGAAGACCCGGCCCTGATCGATAACCGGGTCGGCGTCGATGTCCGCGAGCGCGGAGACCGACGTGGTGACGCTGGTCCGGGTGAGCGCGTCCGACCAGACCTCCTGGCCGTTCTCGTAGCGATAGGCGGCGAGCTCGCCGGACGAATAGCCGGCGACGACCGTGCTCTGCGCGAAGGCGGGCGAAGCGACTCCGAACACGCCGGAGGCCTCGGCCGAGCCGGAGCGGGTCCAGCGCTGCTCTCCGTTGGCAACGTTGAGCGCGTAGAGCTGATTGTCCTGGCTGACCACGTAGACCGTGTCTGCGGCGATGGTCGGCGAGCCGCGCAGCGGGCCGCCCGGACGGACCTGCCAGATCACGGCTCCGGTCGCGGCGTCGAGAGCCGCCGCATCGCCGGCGCCGTTGACGGCATAGACCCGGCCGCTGTCGAAGCTGACCCCGCCGCCGAAATGGGTGCGGCCGCTCGCCTGCGCGCTTGTCAGCTGGCGCTGCCAGACGACCGAGCCGTTCTCCGGGTTGAAGGCGCGGACCACGGCCTGCGTGTCGATCGTGTAGATGCGGCCGCCGCCGACCACCGGCGCCGCGGCGAGCCGGGCGTTCTGGCTGCTGCCCTGGCCGATGCTGACGCTCCACGCCGGCGCGGGCGCCGTGCCCAGGCCGACATGGCCCATGGATTTGGAAGCGTTGCCGCCGCCCTGCGCCCAATCGGCATTGACCTCGGCGGGAGGCAAAGTCACCGGCACGTCGGCCAGCTCGGGATCGGCCTCGACCGCCGCTTCGGCGGACAGCACCGGAATGCGCTGGCCCACTGTCGGCGTACCCTTCGGGCCGTTGGAGCTGAAGATTCCGCAGCCGCCGAGCGTCAGCAAAGCGGCGGCGGCGCACAAAGCGGTCAAAGCTGGCTTCATTCTCATTCCTTCGTGGCCGGCGCCGGAGCGGCGGGCTCAGCGGGCGCGGCCGGCGCCGCATCGGTGGAAGGGGGCGTCGTCTGGACTGCGTCGAAACCCAAAGCACCCGCCATCTGAACGGCGCGCGAACGGATCGATTGGGGCACGGTCTCGTCGCGGGCGAGAGCGGTGAAAACCTGCCCGGCGAGGTCCGGACGCTGCTGGCGGAGGTGGGCGTGGGCGGTGAGCTCTCCGGCGCTGCCCAACCAGGGGTTGCCGCGCGTGACCATCGGCCGCAGGCGCTGGATGATCTGCTCCGGCCGCAGACGGTCGAATTCGAGCGCGGTCTGCCGCACCAGTGCCGCGTCGCGCCATTGCTGCGCGAGACCTTCGTCCGCGGCGATGCGCTGGAGCACCGCGATCGCTCCCGGAACGTTGCCGCTCTCGATCAGCACGTTGGCGCGCGTGAACAGGCCCGAGGCGCGATAGCCTTCGATATTGCTCTGCTCGATCTGGGCGACGTGCGGGCCGGCGGCGCTGACGGAGCCCTTTTCGAGGCTGTCGAGGGCGCCGACCAGCGCCTCCGCCGCCGCGCCGGCGCGGGCCTGGCGATGGTTCTGCCAGTAGATGAAGCCGCCGGCCGCAGCGAGGATCAAGGCAGCGCCGATCATGAAATGCCAGCGATAGCGGTTCCAGGCGTTCAGCGCCTGGTCGCGGCGCAGCTCCTCGTCCACCTCGCGATAGAATGCCTCATTGTCGCTCGGCTTGATTGCCAACTCATCTCTCCACGGAAGGGGCCCAGCCCTTCATGTTCTTTGCGTGGCGCTCGGCCGGGACGGCGGGCGCGCGGGCCCCCGTCGCGCTCCTTACCGGGCGCGCGCCGATGAGGAAAGACCAATCACTTGCCGCCGCGGTAGATTTGGTCGTCCGTCGGAAAGGCGCGGCTCCTCACTTCGGCCGCATAAACGGACGCCGCCTCGCCGATCCGGACAGCAAGGTCGTCATAGCGCTTCACGAAACGGGGCGTGCGCTCGAACAGGCCGAGCATGTCCTCGGTGACCAGCACCTGCCCGTCGCATTGCGCCGAGGCGCCGATGCCGATGGTAGGGCAGGTGACGGCGCGGGTCGCCTCGATCGCCACCTCCTCCATCACCCCTTCGAGCACCAAGGCGAAGCACCCCGCGTCCGACACGGCGCGGGCGTCGGCGAGGATCTTGGCCGCCTCGGCCTCGTCGCGGCCGCGGGCGCGATAGCCCCCCAAAGCGTTTACCGCCTGCGGCGTCAGCCCGACGTGGCCCATCACCGGGATGCCGCGGCCGGCCAGGAAGGCGACCGTCTCGGCCATCGCCTCGCCGCCCTCGAGCTTGACCGCAGCGGCTCCGGTCTCCTTCAGCACCCGCGCGGCGCTCCGGAACGCCTGCTCCGGGCTCGCCTCGTAGCTTCCGAACGGCATGTCGATCGTGACCACGGCGTGCCACGAGCCCCGCACTACGGCGGCGCCGTGCGCGCACATCATGTCGAGCGCCACCGGGATGGTCGAGGGCAGCCCGTATATCACCTGGCCGAGGCTGTCGCCGACCAGCAAGAGGTCGCAATGCGGATCGAGCAATTGCGCCATCCGCGCCGTGTAAGCGGTCAGCATCACGATCGGCTCGCCGCCCTTGCGCTGCTGGATCGCCGGGACCGTCAGCCGCCGCATCGGCGCCGGCGTCGGATGCGCCCGGCTGGTCGAGGTGTCGATGGTGTAGGTGGACATCGGCCGCGCTTTAGACCCTCGGGCAGCGCATGGCAAAGCGCCCCGGCTGAGGATAGAGTGGCGCCGAGAGGAAGAAGCCATGCGCCGCTTCATCGCACTGCTCCTCGCCGTCGCGGCTCCCGCTGCAGCGCAGAATGCCGGCTGGCGGCTTACGCCAGACGGCTACGGCCCGATCCGCATCGGGATGAACCGGCCGGAGATCGCGCGGCTGGTCGGCGCACCGCTCGAAGGGGAGGAGGTGACCGAGGGCTGCCTGGAGACGCACGCAGCGGGCGGCTGGAACGGCATGTGGTTCATGTTCGAGGATGGTCGACTGAGCCGGATCTCGATCTCGGCGCGGAGCAGGGTGACGACGCCGCGAGGCATCGGCGTCGGCTCGACCGAGGCGGCCGTGCGCCGCGCCTATCCACGCGGCCTCCGCGACGAGGAACACGAATATCAGGGAGCCCCGGCCAGCTACCTGACTTTCTGGGTGCGGCCGAACGTGCGCGGTGTCCGCTTCGTAACGGATCGCAGCCGACGCGTCCGCACGATCCACGCGGGCGCGGCTTCGATCCAATATGTCGAGGGCTGTCTCTAGGGCTCAGTCGCGCGGGTCGTAGGCGTGGGGGAGGTTTCCCTCTTGCGGGCGACGGTAGCGGTCGCGGAGGCGGGTCTGGCGGTTCTCGAGGGGCTGGCGCACGCCGTCGATCCAGACCGCCTCGACATTGCTCGAAAGCTCGAGCGGGTCTCCGCTCCAGATCACGACGTCGCCGCGGCGGCCGGGGCGAAGCGAGCCGATCTCGCCGCCGAGGCCGAACGCCTCGGCCGGCCGTGACGTGATCGCCGCGAAGGCCTCGTCCCAGCTGAGGCCGGTATGACCCGGCACACGGGTGATCGCGACGAGGTTGCCGGCATATTGAGTCTCGACCCTCACCTGCCGCGCCTCGTCGTCGTTGATCATGCCGATGCCGACCTCGACCCCCGCCTGGCGCATGCGGCCGATGTTGGACTGGGTCGCGGCGAGCTGCTCGAAGCTGGACGGCAGATCGTTGAGCGCATTGGCGATGACGGGGACGTCCGCCGCCGCGATCTCGCGGGCGACGCGCCAGCCCTCGGTCGCGCCGACCAGGATGAGGCGCAGCCGCGGAAACTCCCGCTTCAGCGCCAGCGCCTGGAGGATATCGGACGCGCGCTCGACGTGGATCAGCAGGAACTGGCGGCCCTGGACCACCGGCACCAGAGCGGCGGCGTCGAAGCGGGTGAGGAGCACGTCCTCGCGCCGCTCATTGCCGGTGATGACGGTGGGATTCTCCTCGACGTCCTCGGGCGGCACCTGCTGCGCCGATCCCGCCCGGGCGCCGCCGCCCGAGATCGGGACGCGCAGCTCGCCCGCCTCGCGGAGCGCGTTGCGAAGCAAAGCGTGCGCGGACGGGCGGCTGCCCCCGGCCTGGTTCGCGCCCTCCTCGCCGAATTCGACGAACTGGAAGAGACGGCGGCGGGTGATCGGCTGCATGTCGGCGCCGAGATCGATCAGCGCGCCCTGGCCGGCGAAGATGCTGCGCGACGCTCCGGGCGCGACCATCGCGCGGGTCACTCCGGCGGCGCGATTGACGGCGATCGAGGCGTTTTCGGGGTTGATCGCAGGCGCCACGTCGATCGCCGCGCTGAACGGCGAGTTGGCGGCCGAGACGTCGTTGGTCGGGTTGACCGCGTCGACCTCCACCAGGCCCATCCGCGAGAAGCCCGCGACGATCCCCGGGGTGACCCAGCGCCCCTGTGCATCCACGACGGTCGCCCCTGGGGGCACAGCGACTCCGCGGCCCGCCGCAACGACCCGTCCGTTTGCCACGACGACCGTGCCGCCGTCGATCGGCGGCGTCCCGTCCCCCAGGACGACGCGACCGCCGGTAATCGCCACGGTTTGGGCGACGGCCGGAGCGGCGAGAAAGGCGGCGGCCGCCAGGAGCGCTCGCGCCCTCATTTCACGTCTCCCTCGCCGGGCTGGCCGAGCTCGAAGTCGGTGACGGGGCGGAGGCGCGGGTTGTTCATGTCGTAGAGCAGGGCGCCGTCGATCCAGACCTGCTGCGGACGGGTGTAGACGCTATAGGGATTGCCGTTCCACAGGACCACATCGGCGCGCTTGCCGATGCGCAGGGACCCCGTCTCATTCTCGATGCCGAGCGCGCGGGCGGGATTGATGCTGAGCCAGCGCCACGCTTCCTCGTCGGAAATCTGCAGGCCCATCCGCCGCCCGTCGGCGAGCGCCTTCGCCGCCTCCTGGTTCAGGCGCTGGATGCCGTTCGGGTCGTCCGAATGAACGATCGCGCACGCCCCCGCGGCGTGGACCAGCGGGATGTTCTCGTTGATCGCGTCGTAGGATTCCATCTTGAAGCCCCACCAGTCGGCCCACATCGAGGCGCAGGTGTTGCTCTCGCGGAGCAGGTCGGCGATCTTGTAGGCCTCGACCGCGTGGTGGAAGCTGGCGATGCGGAAGCCGAACTCGCGCGCCATGTCGAGCATGATCGCCATCTCGTCGGCGCGGTAGCAATGGTTGTGGACGAGGATGCGGCCCTCGAGCGCGTCGACCAAAGTGTCCATCTGGAGGTCGCGCGCGGTGTTGGGATCGCGGGCGCGCCGGTCGCGATATTCGACGGCCCGCTGCCAGGTCGCGCGCATCACCGCGACATTGCCCATCCGCGTCTGCGGCATGGTGTTGCGACCGCCATAGACGCGCTTCGGATTCTCGCCGCACGCCATCTTGAGGCCGCGCGGAGCGCCCGGGAAACGCATCTGCTGGACCGTGCGCGCCGGGACGTTGCGGACCACGACGCTGCGGCCGCCGAACAGGTTCGCCGAGCCAGGCAGGATCTGGAGGGTGGTGACGCCGCCGTTGGCGAGGGCGCGGGTGAAGCCCGGATCCTGCGGCCAAACGCTGTGCTCGGCCCAGACTTCCGGCCGCACCGGGTTGGTCGCCTCGTTGCCGTCGGAATGGGCGTCGACTCCGGGGCTCGGATAGTCGCCGAGATGGCTGTGGTCGTCGATGATCCCCGGGGTGACCCAGCGGCCGGTGCCGTCGATCCGGGTCGCGCCCTCTGGGATCGGCGTATCGGGTCCGCCGATCGCCTGGATGCGGCCGTCGACCATGACCAATGTGCCGTTCTCGATCCGGGCGCCCTCGCCGTCGAAAACGGTTGCGCCGGTGATCGCCGTCGGCACGCTCGGATAGGGCCGGTAGGTGGACGGATAGGGGTCGGCCGGCGGCGTGTAGCGCGCCGGCGCGGCCTTCGGCTGCGGCTGCGCCGGCGCGGCAGACTGCGCCTCCCCACGCTGGTTTGCGCAACCCATCAGCACGGCGACAGCGGCCGCCGCGCCGACGAGCGCTGCCCGCATCAGCGGTTCTCCCCGTCCGGCCCCCGATCCGGATTGGCCGCGCCACCCGTGTCCGGCCCGCCTGTACGGGGCGGATCGTTGGCCTCGCCGAGCGGGTCGCGCCCCGCCTTCATCTCGTTGCCCGTATGCGTTCCCGCCGCCTCGCGCTCGGCCAGCTGCGGTTCGCCCGCCATGACGTTGCGACCGCGGTCGCCGCCCGTCGTGGTCGCGCCGGGGCCATCCTTGCCGAGCGTTTCGAGGTGCATCCCGCGCTTCAGGAAGGGCGAGATCAGCATCAGCAGCACGCCGATGCCCACCCCGACCCAGCCGATCGTCCCGAATACGTCGGAATAGGTGGCGAGCTGGGCGCGCGGATCCGTGACCATGCCGCCGACCGTCTCGCCCGAGGTCGCCTGCGCGATCAGGCCAGCCAGCGTGTGAGCGAGCGCCGAGGCGAGGAACCAGATACCCATCATCAGGCCAACGATGCGCGGCACCGACAGCTTGGTGATCATGCTGAGGCCGACCGGCGACAGGCAGATCTCGCCGGTCGTATGGAGGAGGTAGGCGAGGAACAGCCAGATCAGCGGGACGCGGAAGTCCGGGCCGGCGAAATAGGTGATGCCGACGACGAGGACGAGGAAGCCGAGGCCGGCCTGGAGGATACCGAGGCCGAACTTGAGCGGCGTCGACGGCTCGAGCCCCCTGCGGTTCAGCCAGCCCCACATCCCCGCGAACACGGGCGCGAGCAGCACGATCAGCGCCGGGTTGAACACGTTGGTCTGCGCCGCCGTCATCCGGAAGTCCCCGGCCACGGTCAGGTCGGAGTTGCGATCCGCGTACAGGGTCATCGAGCTTCCGGCCTGCTCGAACAGGGTCCAGAACAGAACGGTGAAGATGATCAGCACGAGCGCGACGATCATTCGTGCCCGCTCCGCACCCTTCAGCGCGATCCAGGACCAGACCAGCATGCCGAGAAAGATCATCGGCGCGCCGTAGGAGAGCACGGTGGTGACGATCTCGTCGCGCTGCACAAGGAACCAGGCCGGGAGCAGCATGAGCAGGCCGAAGACGTAGATCGTCCACTCGTAATTGACGCCCATGAAGCTCTTTTGCTTGAGGACCTCGGGGCGCGGCGGCTCGGCCTTGCCGAGCAGGTGCTTCTGGCCGGCGAGGAAGGTGAGGAGGCCGAGCAGCATGCCGAAGCCGGCGAGGCCGAAGCCGTATTTCCAGCCATAGGCGATGCCGAGCCACCCGCACAGCGCGGTCGCCATCACCGACCCCAGATTGATGCCCATGTAGAAGATGGTGAAGCCGCGGTCCCGCCGCGGATCGTCGGGCGCGTAGAGCGCGCCGACGATGGTCGAGATGTTGGCCTTGAGAAAGCCGACGCCGACGATGATCAGCGACAGCGAAAGGAACAGGATCTGGACGTAGAAGGGATCCTGCTCGACCCGCGTCTGATAGCTGCCGGTCGCGACCGAGCCGGGCAGGCCGACGGCGCTGCCGTTCTGGACCGTCATCGCCTCGCCGGAGAAGGCGATCGGAGAGCGCGCGCCCTGCGGCGTGGTGATGAACAGCTGACGCCCGTCGCCGCGGCCTTCGGTCACCACCTCGTAGGCCGATCCGCCGACATCGACATATTGGCGCGAGCCGCCGCCTTCGAACGCCATTCCGAAATGGCCGAGCACGAGCAGCACCGCGCCGATCGTCACGGCCTTCCGCGAGCCGAGATAGCGGTCGGCGATCAGGCCTCCGAGCACCGGCATCAGGTAAACGAGCGATGCGTAGGCCGCATAGAGGCCCTGCGCCTCCTCGTCGGCGAACAGGAAATGCTGGGTGAGGTAGAGCACCAGCAGGGCGCGCATTCCGTAAAAGGAGAAGCGCTCCCACATCTCGGCGAAGAAGAGCACCGCCAATCCCTTAGGGTGGCCGAAGAAGCTGCGGTCGTCCGAAGGCCTGTGGCGATCGGGGTAAGCGGTGCTGGCCATCCGGGGCTGCTCCTCCACTAGTTTACCGGGCCGCTCGGGCGGCGGCCTTGAAGGCGGCGCACACTAACGCGCGAATCCGGCTTGTGAAGCGGATTGTTGCGCCTCCGGCCGGCTGCTACCGGCGCTCGGACGATGTTCAACGACCGCACCTCACCTCTGTCGCTGCTCGAGACGCGCCGCTCCGGCCGGCCGCGCGACCTCGTCGCGCCGGGGCCTTCGCCGGACGAGCTGCGCCGCATATTCGCCGCGGCCGCGCGCACGCCCGACCACGGCAAGCTCCATCCCTGGCGATTCGTCCACGTCGCGCAGCACCGCCGCGATGCGTTCGCGAAGCTCCTGGACCGCGCCTACCGCGCGGACAATCCCGCGCCCGGCCGGCTCGAGCTCGAGGCGAACGAGCGCTTCGCCCGCCAGGCGCCGGAGCTGGTGATCGCGCTTTCGACCCCGACCGTGCCGCACAAGATTCCGCTCTGGGAGCAGCAGCTCTCCTGCGGCGCGGCGTGCATGAACCTCCTTCATGCCGCCCATGCGCTCGGCTACGCCGCCGGCTGGGTGACCGGCTGGGCCGCTTATTCGGCGCCGGTCCGCGCAGCGTTCGGCGCCGCCGGCGAGCACGACCGCATCGCCGGCTTCATCTTCCTCGGCACGCCGGGGGCGGAGCAAGAGGAGCGGGTGAGGCCGGCGCTCGACGAGATAATGGGAGAGTGGTGAATCGCGCTCCTCCCCGGAACGGCGGAGGAGTTAGACCTTGACTGCCGCGCTGTATTAGGACAGCATCACAGGTGATGAGCACCGAAGAACGCCCGGTCTATCTCCGCCTCCGCGACTCGATCGCCGCGCGGATCCTCGAAGGAAAGGTGCGGGATGGCGATCCCTTGCCGTCGGTGCGCAGCCTTGCCGCCGAATATGGCGCCAATCCGCTGACCGTCGCCAAGGCCTACCAGATGTTCCAGGAGGAAGGCCTCATCGTGGTGCGCCGGGGAGTCGGCATGTTCGTCGCCGCCGGCGCCGCGGCGAAGCTGCGCGACGCCGAGCGCCGCGAATTCCTCGACAACCGCTGGCCCGACATCGCCGCCCACATGCGCAGGCTGGGGCTGGAGGTCGAGGAGCTGGTCGAGCGCGCGCTCGTCTGAGCGAGACCGTCACGCCAGGCTTTTCACGATCTCCTCGACCATCTTCTTCGCGTCGGCGAGCAGCATCATCGTGTTGTCGCGGTAGAAGAGCTCGTTGTCGACGCCGGCATAGCCGACCCCGCCCATCGAGCGCTTGATGAAGAGGACGGTCTTGGCCTTCTCCACGTCGAGCACCGGCATGCCGTAAATCGGCGACGTCTTGTCGGTCTTTGCGGCGGGATTGGTGACGTCGTTGGCCCCGATCACGAAGGCGACGTCGGTTCGGGCGAACTCGCTGTTGATGTCCTCGAGCTCGAAGACCTCGTCATAGGGCACGTTGGCCTCAGCGAGCAGCACGTTCATGTGCCCGGGCATCCGCCCCGCGACCGGGTGGATCGCATATTTGACGCTGACGCCTTCTTTTTTGAGAAGATCGCCCATTTCGCGCAGCGCGTGCTGAGCCTGGGCGACGGCCATGCCGTAGCCTGGGACGATGATCACCTGCTCGGCCTGCTTCATCAGGAAGGCGGCGTCCTCGGCCGAGCCGCGCTTGTAGGGCCGGTCGATCGCCGGTCCGCCGCCGCCCGCGACGGCGTCGCCGCCGAAGCCGCCGGCAATCACCGAGATGAAGCTTCGGTTCATCGCCCGGCACATGATGTAGGAAAGGATCGCGCCGGACGAGCCGACCAGCGCGCCGGTGATGATCATCGCCGTGTTGCCGAGGGTGAAGCCCATCGCCGCCGCGGCCCAGCCGGAATAGGAATTCAGCATCGACACCACGACCGGCATGTCGGCGCCGCCGATCGGGATGATCAGCAGGAAGCCGATGGCGAAGCTGAGCCCCGTCACCGTCCAGAACACCCACGGATCCTGATCGACGGTGAAATAGGCGA
>DASPJJ010000005.1:0-12146 GCA_035628635.1 Allosphingosinicella sp. | reverse complement strand
ATCAGGCGCCCGGCATGGACGACATGCCCGACATGACGACGCGCGGCTGGGTCGAGACGAACGGCCATTACGGCTACGGCTGCGCCTGCATGGACGTCGCCGTCGACCGCCGCGCGCGGCGGATCACGCGGATCGCCCGGGCGATGCCGCTGCCGCTCCGCCAGTGCCGCGCGGACCGCCGCCTGCCGCGGCGCTGACGGACGGTCTCGACGACGATGCGCCGTACCGCGACGATCCTGTTGCTGGGCGCCCTCTCGCTGGGTGGATGCTCGGCAGACATGTTCGGGAGGAGACCGCCGGCTGCCAGCGACGGCCTTGCTCATGCGCCGCGAGTCTCAATCGAGGATCTGAAGTTCCTGATCGGGGCGTGGGAAGGCGAGCGCGCAGAAGGTGGGAGGCTCTACGTGGAGTTCGGGCAGCCGCAGCCGGGGACCGTCCTGGTCAGCTACGGCTCGGGGCCCGGGGCCGTGGTCCCGATCTTCCGCATCGAAGAGCGGGACGGCAGGATCATCGCCACCGACGCCTTTCCGCCAGCCGCCTCCTCGAATCTGCGGCTGACCTGGACAGTCCGGCGCTCCGCACCGAATCTGGTGGTCTTCAGCGGCGCCAGCCGGATCGGGTGGCACAGGAGGGATGCCGACACGCTGGTGCAGATCGACCGCCGATCCGACGGCCGCCGGTTTCGCCGCGAGGAGACCGTCCTGACGCGCTTCGAGGGACGGCGCCGATCGCCCCCTTCCGCGGCACCGACCCGCGGCCGCCGGTGACCAGCCGCAGCCTCTTCGCGACGCGCTTCTACGAAGGCGATCTCGACGATCCCTTGCTGGTCACGGAGCTGGAGGACGCCTGCCGCGCCCTCGCCCGAGACGATGAGGCGGGGCGGCGCTGGTCGCGGACGCACTCCTATCGCGGCTACACTTCCTACGCGTCGCTGGACGACCTGCCGCGGCGTGACCCGCGCTTCGGCGAGCTGGTGCGCCTCCTCGACCGCCACGTCGCCGCCTTCGCGGCGGACTGCGCGATGGATCTCGGACGGCGGCGGCTGAAGCTCGACAGCCTCTGGGTCAACGTCCTCAAGGCAAGCGGGGCGCATTCGGGGCATATCCACCCGCACAGCGTCGTTTCCGGCACCCTCTATGTCGCGGTACCTCCGGGATCGGGGCCGCTGAAGCTGGAGGATCCGCGCCTGCCGATGTTGATGGCGGCGCCGCAGCGGCGCGAGGATGCGCCGGAGGAGCTCAGGACCTTCGTCTACGCCGCGCCCGGCCCCGGCCGCGTCTTCCTCTGGGAGAGCTGGCTGCGGCACGAGGTGGTACCGGGCACCGGGAAGGGCGATCGGATCAGCATCAGCTTCAACTATCGCTAGGAATGCCGGAATGAGGCTGAACCAGGTCACGGTCGGGACCACCGATTTCCAGGCGTCCCTCGACTTCTATCTCAAGCTCGGCCTGACCCTCATCGTCCATTCGCCGCCGCGCTACGCCCGCTTCGAGACGCCGACGGGCGAGACCTTCTCGATCGAGCAGGCCGCGGAAGTCTCCGGAGTCACCACGGTCTATTTCGAGGTGGACGACGTGGACGCCGCGGTCGCGAGGCTAGACCTGCCCCTGCTCGAAGCGCCCGTCGACCGGCGGTGGCGGTGGCGCGAGGCGGTGCTGCTCGATCCCGCCGGCAACCGGATCTGCCTCTACCATGCGGGCGAGAACCGACGCTTCCCGCCTTGGCGGGTCGGGGGCGGCGCGGGGTAGCGGGTCGGGCGATCGCCCTCTAAGGCCCGCCCGAACATCTTTTCGGAGCTTGGAATGGGTTTTCGTTGCGGGATCGTGGGGCTGCCGAACGTCGGCAAGTCGACCTTGTTCAACGCGCTGACCGAGACGGCGGCGGCGCAGGCGGCCAATTATCCCTTCTGCACGATCGAGCCCAATGTCGGGCGGGTCGCGGTGCCGGACCGGCGGCTCGACGAGATCGCGCGGATCGCCAAGTCGGCGCAGGAGATCGAGACCCAGCTCGAGTTCGTCGACATTGCCGGGCTGGTGCGGGGCGCGTCCAAGGGCGAAGGGCTCGGCAACCAGTTTCTCGGCAACATCCGCGAGGTCGACGCGATCGTCCACGTGCTGAGATGCTTCGAGGGCGGCGACGTCACCCATGTCGAGGGCCGGGTCGATCCGATCGCCGATGCCGAGACGGTCGAGACCGAATTGATGCTCGCCGACCTCGACGGGCTCGAGAAGCGCGTGCCGAACCTGGTCAAGAAGGCGCAGCAGGGCGACAAGGAGGCGAAGGTGCAGGCGAGCGTGCTCGGCCAGGCGTTGGAGCTGCTCCGCGACTCGAAGCCGGCGCGGCTCGCCGAGCCGAAGGACGCGGAGGAGAAGATCGCGCTCGAGCGCGCGCAATTGCTCACCGCCAAGCCGGTCCTCTACGTCTGCAACGTCGACGAGGCCGACGCCGCCTCAGGCAACGCGCACAGCGCGCGGGTGTTCGCGAAGGCCGCCGCGGAAGGCGCGGGCGCGGTGATCGTCTCGGCGGCGATCGAGGCCGAGATCGTCACCATGGCGCCCGAGGATCGGGGCGAGTTCCTCCACGATCTCGGCCTGGAGGAAGCGGGCCTCAGCCGCGTCATCCGCGCCGGCTATGACCTGCTCCACCTCATCACCTTCTTCACCGCCGGGCCCAAGGAGGCGCGCGCCTGGACGGTCGAGAAAGGCGCCAGGGCGCCGCAGGCCGCGGGGGTGATCCACAGCGATTTCGAGCGCGGTTTCATCCGCGCCGAGACCATCGCTTATGAGGATTTCGTCCGCTGCGGCGGCGAGGCGGGCGCGAAGGAGGCGGGCAGGATGCGCTCGGAAGGCAAGGACTACGAGGTCCAGGACGGCGACGTGATGCTCTTCCGCTTCAACGTGTGACCGCCGCCGGCACGGCGGGACGATCGAGCAAAGCGAGCACGCGGCTCCAGCCGTACCTGCGGGCGATTTCGGGCAGGGTGCGGCCCTCCATGTCGCGGAGCGTGCGGTCGGCGCCGGCATCGAGCGCGATCAGCGCCACCTCCTCGTCGCGGGTCAGGTAGAGGATAGGGTGGCCGCCGACGGCGCCGGCATTCACGTCGGCGCCGGCCGCGAGCAGCAGGCGGACGACCTCGGCGCCGTCGTCATAGGCCTGCTGGAGCGCCGTCCAGCCGATGCCGTCGCGGGCGTTGACGTCGACGCCGCGGGCGAGCAGCAGGCGGACCAGCGCCGGCTCGTCGGCGTCCGGCGCCAGCTCCCAAGGCTCGTCGAGCGCGCGGTGAAGGACGGTGTCCGCTCCGAAACGCGTGGCGCCGATCCGGGAGCCGCCTGCGAGCAGCCGCTCGACGATGTGCCCGCTATGGACATAGGCGGCGGCGAGCAGGTGCTCGTCGCGCTCCTGGTCTGCCATCGCCCGGATCGCGGAGTCGCTGGCGAGGCGGTCGAAGACCGCCGGGCGGCCGTGGAGGATGGCCGCGGCCAGAGCCGACTCGCGCACCGAGGATTCCCAGCAACCGTGGCAGGCGGGCGGAGCCGCGTCGAGCGGCGCGCCGCGATCGATCAGGCCTAGCGCGACCGAATCCGGCGCAACGCCGATCGACTCGATCAGAAGATGCCCCGCCGCTTCCGAGCGGAAATCGAAGCCCGAAGCGGCGAGCGCGTCCAAGGTCGATTCGTTGCCGTGGATCCAGCGCGACGTGTCGGCCGCCTCGTCGACCGCGTCCTCGAGCACCCGCACCGCATCCGGCATCGCGACCAGGTGTCCGACATAATCGGTGACCGTCTTCGACCGCCGGCCGACTGCGAAGGTCAGCTCGTAGGTCGGGCTGTCGGTCACCGTCGCCTGATAGTGCGGGTCGAGCGACCAGAAATCGGCGGCGCGGAACCGGGCGATCAGGCGCTCCACGCGCTCGACCGGAATCGAATATTCGCGGACGCCGTGAAGCAGGACGTTGCCGATGCCGTTGAACCTGACGCGCCCGTCGGCGCGGATCGTCACGTCATAGGTAGCGCAGACGCCGAAGCAGCCGTGACGACGGAGCGTGATCGTCGTTTCCTCGCTGCCGAGCTCCGGGAAATCGACGCGGCGCGCCGGCGGACGCTCGGGCGGCAGGACGCGCAGGTGGACGTAGCCGCGGACGGGCACGGCGCGGCCGTCGCGGACGAACGGCCTGAAGCGCCATGAGCGGACCTGCGCCACCGCCTCGGCCTGCCACGGCCGCGGCGGCGGTCCCGGATAGAGCGCGTAGGATTGCGGCACCGGACCGGCGGCGGCGACCCGCCCGGCCTCGTCGACAAGGACTTCGAGCGGAACTTCCGCCGGTTCCTCGCCCGGCGCCGCGACGCGAACGTGCGTGAGCCCGGCGATCCGATGCTGCATGAGCTGGTGGCCGGTGACCCGCATCGGCGGCTCCTGCGCGCCGGCCTGCCCCGCGCCGAGAAAAGCCGCGAGCAGCGCGAGCAATGCGAGTACCGCCTTCATCGTCGCTCTCCCCTCCCCGTCTTCCTGCCGGGATGCCGGCCGTGTCAACCCGACCTCATTGCGCCGCAGGAGCCGGCAGTTCAGCATCGGCGGCGATGACGCCGCTCTGGACCTGCCCCGCCTGCAAACGCGGCTTTGCGAACCGGAATCAGAGCCACGCTTGTGGGCGGCATAGGCTCGAGCGGCACTTCGAGGGAAAGCCGCCCGAAATCCGTGCGCTGTTCGACGCCTTCGTCGCCCGCCTGGAGCAGATCGGCCCGTTCGAGACGCTGCCGCAGAAGACACGGATCGCCTTTCACGTGCGGATGAGCTTCGCCCAACTGACGCCGAAACGGCGCTGGATCGACGGCCATTTCGTGCTCGCCGCGCCGACGCCGCGGCCTTTCGTGCGGAAGATCGAAGCGATCTCGCCGCGCAACCACGTCCATCATTTCCGTCTGGAGCAGGAAGCGGATCTCGACCAGGATTTCGTCGCGCTGCTGCGCGCGGCCTATCGGGTGGGCGAGCAGAAGCATCTGGCGTCATTCCGGACTTGATCCGGAATCCACGAACACCGACAGAAGCCGTGGTCATGGATGCCGGATCGAGTCCGGCATGACGGTATGCGGGGAAAATGCGGTGCAGTATTTCGAGGATCTGGTCGTCGGCGAGGAGAGCTATTTCGGCGCCTACGAGGTCACGCGCGAGGAGGTGATCGAGTTCGCCCGCAAATACGACCCGCAGCCCTTCCACCTCTCGGACGAGGAAGCGGCCAAGACCCATTTCGGGCGGCTCGCCGCGAGCGGCTGGCACACCACGGCCATGACCATGGCGGTGATCGCCCGGCGGGTCGTCGAGGTCGAGCAGGCCGGCCTCGGCTCGCCGGGCGTGGACGAGCTCAGGTGGCTGAAGCCCGTCTATCCGGGTGACACCCTCCACGTACATTCGAAGCTCGTCGACAAGACGCCGTCGCGGTCCAAGCCCGAGATCGGCTCGTTCCGCTCGGAATGCACGGTGAGGAACCAGCATGACGAGCCGGTGCTGCGCTTCACCTCGATCGTGCTGATCCGGCGGCGGCCGGGCTGACCAATTCCTCCCCATGCGCAGCATGGGGAGGAGGACCGCACGAAATGCGGTGGAGGGGCCGAGCTCGAGGGGCGAGGTCTGACCCTCGGCTGCGCTCCGGGCCCCTCCACCATGCTTCGCATGGTCCCCCTCCCCGTGCCGGGGAGGAGCCTCACGTCAATTGATGCTGATCACTCCGTCGACGGCGCGCCATTCGGCGGGGCGGATCAGGTGCGCGTGGGCGATCCGGATCGAATGCAGCGTCGCCTCGATCTCGCGGCGCCAATGGTCGAGGAAGCGGTGCAGCATGGGGAATTGCGGCGCGACGTCATATTCCTGCCAGACGAACTGCTGCAGAAGGACGGGATGGTCCGGCATGTAATAGCTGACCTCCGCCGTCATGAGGCCGTAGCCCTGCAGCTGGACGAGGAAATCGCGGTCGCTCATGCCATACGCCTCCTACTGCGCTGTTCCCGCTCCTAAAAATCCCGGAATCCGAATCTCGTTCCGGGAAAGTATCTAAACATGCTTATGGTTACCGTCAGTTTAACGAAGCTGAAAGACGGCACGCGCGGCCTCGACCTCGCCGCGGATGAAGCGCAGCACCGCCTTGATCCGGGCGAGCTCGGCGAGATCCTGGTGGACGATCAGCCACAGCGAGCGGGTCAGCCGTACCTCCTCCGGAAGGACCCGGACCAGGCCCGGCTCCTCGCCGGCGAGGAAGGCGGGAAGGACGCAGAGGCCGGCGCCGGCGAGGGTGGCGCGGAGCTGCGCGACGAGGTTCGAGCTTTCCAGCGAGGTCGAGCCCCCGGGCGCCACGTGCTGGAGGAAATCGAGCTCGGGGAAGTGAAGCAGATCGCCGATATAGCTGACGAAGCGATGCCGCTCGAGATCGTCCGCCGAGCGGATCGGCGGGTGCGCGGCGAGATAGGCCGGCGACGCGTAGAGGGCGAGGTCGTAGTCGATCAGCTTCGAGGCGGTGAGGCGGCCGGCGGGCGGGCGGCTGACCGCGACGACGATGTCGGCGTCGCGCCGGGAGAGGCTGAACACCGCGGAGGCGGCGACCAGCTGGACGTTGAGATCGGCATACCGCGCCTTGAGGCCGGCGATGCGCGGGGCGAGGAAATAGGAGCCGAAGCCTTCGGGCGACCCGATTCGCACGACCCCCGCGACCGAGGCCGCGGTTCCGCCGACCGCGTCGCCGGCACCGATCGACAGCCGCTCCATCTCTTCCGCGATCGGCAGCAGGCGGCGCCCTTGCTCGGTGAGCCGGTAGCCCGACGGGCTGCGGTCGAAGAGCTTCGCCTTCAGGGCGTGCTCGAGCGCCCCCAGCCGACGGGAGAGTGTGCTGTGATCGAGGCCGAGACGCGCCGCCGCTGCGGTGAGCCGGCCGCTGCGCGAGACGGCGAGGAAGGCCTTGAGGTCGTTCCAATCGAACTCGGCCATGGCTCAGCCTCCCGTATGTGAATTTCCGCACAGCCGTCTGGGCAACATGCCGATGGATTTCTCCGACCCCTTATGAGAGAGAAGCGCATCCCGTTCAATCGAAAGAGCCCGCGATGTTCGACTCCCGCACGAGCGCGACCGAAATGCTGATCGACGGCGCTGCTGCGCTGCCGCATGCGAATTTCCGCACGCCTGCTGATCCCGAGGCCGGCTGGGCGGCGCGGAACCCCGACCGGGCCATGGTCTTTCTGTTCGTCAGCCCCCGCGACTGCGGCGCCCTCGACGAGCTGATGGCGCTCTGATAGCCGCCGGGCTCCACCCGGAGCCATCATGACCGACAGCCGCGTCTTCAAGCTTCCCGACAATCTGCCCTCCCCCGCCGACCTCGCCGAAGCCTGGTCGAAGGTGATCGCCGGCGCGCTCAACCTCGCCGCCAGCTCGGCGCAGCGCGCGGCCGATCCCCAAATCCCCCACGCCTACGATCCGGCGGCCTCCGCCCAGGCGTTCGGCGCGTTCGCGGCGCATCTCTGGTCGAACCCGGCCGAGCTCTACCGGGCGCAGCAGAAGGCGGCGGCGGACTGGATGCGCCTCTGGGGCCATGCCGGAGCGCGCGCCGCCGGCGCCGAGCCCGAACCCCTCGCCGCGCCCGCGCGCGGCGACCGCCGCTTCAGCGACCCCGCCTGGAACGAGCAGCCGGTCTTCGACTATCTGAAGCAGGCCTATTTGCTCACCGCCGAGCGCGCGCTCGAGATGGTCGACAAGGCCGAAGGGCTCGATGAAGCGACGCGGACCAGGCTCGGCTTCTTCACCCGCCAATATCTCGACGCGATCTCGCCGGCCAATTTCGCCTTCACCAACCCGGAAGCGATCCGCCTGGCGATCGACACCGGCTCGATCAGCCTACTGTCCGGCCTCGCCAACCTGCTCGCCGACGCCGCCGAGACGCCCGGGATTGTGCGCCGCCGCACGGCCGACGATTTCGAGCTGGGCGTCAACATCGCCGCGACGCCCGGCGCGGTCGTCCATCAGAACGCGCTGATGCAGCTCATCCAATACGCGCCGACGACCGACGAGGTGTGGAAGAAGCCCGTTTTGTACGTGCCGCCGCTGGTGAACAAATATTATCTCCTCGACCTGCAGCCCAAATCGAGCCTGATCCGCTGGCTGGTGGAGCAGGGGCACACGGTCTTCGTCATCTCCTGGGTCAATCCGGGGCCGGAGCTCGCCGACATGGACATGGCGGATTATGTCCGGCTCGGCCCCGTCGCCGCGCTCGACGCCATCGAACAGGCGACCGGCGAGCGCGCCGTCGACATGTTCGGCTTCTGCATGGGCGGGACGCTGGTCGGGATGACCCTCGCTTATCTCGCCGGCAACGGGGAAGGCGAACGCGTCGCCTCGGCCACGACGATCGGGTCCCTGTTCGACTTCCGCAACCTCGGCCAATGGTCGACCTTCACCGGGCCCGAGCAGTTGCGCGCGATGGAGCGGCACCTGCTCCACAAGGGGTTCATGGCCGCGCAGGACCTCCAGGCTTTGTTCTCGGCGGTGCGGGCCAACGACCTCATCTGGTCCTCGGTCGTGAACCACTATCTGATGGACAAGGAGGCGCCGCCTTCCGACATCCTCTACTGGTTCGCCGACGGCGCCCATATCCCGCGCGCGTTCCTGATGCGCTACGCCCAGCAGATCCTGCGCGACAACAAGCTGAAGGAGCCGGGCGGGATCAGCCTGGACGGCGTGAAGCTCGATCTCGGCGCGGTGAAGACGCCCTTGCTCGCGATCAGCCTGAAGGACGACCATGTCTCTGCGTGGCAGGCCACCTATGACGGGGCGCGGCTGTTCGGCGGCGACGTGAAGTTCCTCCTCGGCGGCAGCGGCCACAATGCCGGCGTGATCAACCCGCCCTCCGCGAACAAGCACGGCTACTGGACCAGCGAAGCCTTGCCCGAGACGGCGGAAGCCTGGCTCGAGGGCGCGACGCGGAGCGAAGGCAGCTGGTGGCCGCACTGGCAAAGCTGGCTCAGCGAGGGCGGCGAAGCGCAGAAAGTGAAGCCGCGAGTCCCGGGCGACGGCGCGCTCGAGGTGATCGAGCCCGCGCCCGGCAGCTACGTGCGCAATCGCGGTTAGCCAAGCCGCCGGGCTCGGTCTAAGAGGCGGTATGAACAAGTCCGCGACCGAGGTGATGCAGGAGATCCTGTTCGCCGCCACGATCGACGCGATCATGGCGCTGAAGGCGGCCTCGAAGGGGCTGCCCAACACTTTGCTGCGCGACCTCAACGCGATCCACGCCAACACCACCCATGCCGACCTCCCGCCCGAGCTGCAGGCGGCCATAGCGGCCAGCGTCCGGAGCGCCTTCGCCCGGCTGCTCAAGGAAGGCTATTCGGTCGCCCCCGCCGGCGCGCAGGCGCCGCGTGCGCCGCGCCCTCAGGGCGAGCTGGTCCGGCGCGGCGGCAACCGTCCCGAACGCCCCGGCGGCCCGCCGCGCGGCCCGCGCGGACCGCGCCGGGAGGGTGATGGCCCGCGCGGCCCTCGTCCGCCAGGGCGCGGGGACCGCCCGCGTGGGCCCAAGGGGCCGCGCTGAGTTGGGGACTTCGGGGGGGGTCTCGATCATGATCAGAATAATATTCGCAGCGGCCGCGCTGCTCGCGACCACACGGGCGCCCGCGCAGCCGGTGCCGGTCGAATATCCGATCGCCTGGCCGCAGCCCGGCGACCGCGGGCGACCGCGGCCGTGCGGACATCATGGCGACGGCTGCCTCGATCCTGCGGCGCAATCTGGCTCGACGCACGAAATCGCCTACGATGCGCGCCGCCGCGACTTCTGGATCAGCGGGCAGACCTGGGATTCGCTGGTCCGCGTCGAGCCCGGCGGGGCGATGCACTTCCTGGTCATGCCCGCCGGCAGCGGCCCGCACGGCCTCGACTTCGACCGCGCCGGGCGTCTCTGGGTGACGCTCGAATTCCTGGGACGCGTGCGGATGCTCGATCCGGCGACGGGTCGCACCATCGCCGAGCACGACGTGCGGCTCGACTGCCGCGGCTGCGCCGGGCGGATCAACACCCACCCGCACGGCCTCGCCGTCGGCCCCGACGGGCGCACGATCTGGTTCACGGGCAAGGCGACCGGCACGATCGGGCGGATCCTGCCGGACGGCGGCGTCGTCCATTACCAGCTTCCGACCGTCGGCAGCGTGCCGATCTACATCCGCGCCGGACCGGACGGGAGCATGTGGGTGACCGAGCTGCTCGGCAACGTGATCGCGCGGGTGACGGACGCGGGAATGGTGACGGAATACCGCATCCCGACTCCGAACAGCCGGCCGATCGCGATCGTTCCGGGCCCGGACGGCGCGATGTGGTTCAGCGAGGAAGCGGGCGGCAAGATCGGGCGGATCGACCGCGAGGGGCGGATCACCGAGTTCCCCGTGCCCCGGCCCCAGCCCAACGCGATCCTCGCCGGGCTGGCGTTCGACGGCGAGGGCAATCTGTGGGTGCAGCAATATGCCGACCTCAACAATCCGCAGCCCGGTCCGCCGCCGCGCGACCATCTGATCCGGATCGACGCCGCCGCGCTCGCTGCCGGGCCGGACGCGCTGACGCCGTCGAGCTTCGCTTTCCATCCGGTGCCGACGCGGCAGACGGTGATGCACCGGATCATCTTCGCCGCCGGCGCGATGTGGTTCACGGAAATGCACGCCGACCGCGTCGGCTTGCTGCGCCTGCGCCGCTGACCTCGCCGCTCAGGCGCCGCAGCGCCAGCTGCCTTCGACCCGAAGGACGTTGTTCTGCTCGGCGCCGCGGTCGGTGAGGACCAGGCGGGCGGGCCATGTCGTGGTCCCGTCGACCGTGACGCCCCTATCGGTGAGGCGGCCGATGCTGATCGAGAAGCGCTCGGCGAGGAAGTAGCCGCCTGTCGGCCCCATCGGCCCCCTCGCCGCGAGGTGGACCGGGACGCCGTTCACCTTGGCGAAGGAGTCGCCCGCAACGGCGACGAACAACAGCCTTCCGCCCTCCGAGAAGTCGCAGCCGGCTCCGCGCCGCAGCTCGCGCTCGACGTCGTCGCGGCGGATCTCGATCAGCGCCGGCGGCGGCGGGCCCGTGTCCGGCGTCGGGGTCTCTTCGGCGATATTCTCGATCGCCTCCGCCAGTTGCTGGTTGTTGAGCTGCGGCTCATCCGGGCCGCAGCCGGCGAGGGCGAGCGCGAGGACGACCGCGGCGAATGCAGGCGGTCGCATCAATAGCCCATCAAAGCGAGCACTTCGCGGCGGCTGCGCTCGTCGCTGCGGAACACGCCCATCATCCGGCTGGTGGTCATCATCACGCCGGGCGTGCCGACCCCGCGCGCGGTCATGCAGGCGTGGCTCGCCTCGATCACCACCGCGACGCCGAGCGGCTGGAGGTGCTCGCAGATGCAGTCGGCGACCTGGGCGGTGAGCCGCTCCTGGACCTGCAGGCGGCGGGCGAAGCCGTGGAGGACGCGGGCGAGCTTGGAGATGCCGACGACTCGGTCGGCGGGAAGATAGGCGATCGAGGCCTTGCCGATGATCGGCGCGAGATGGTGCTCGCAATGCGACTGGAAGGGTATGTCCTTGAGCAGCACGATCTCGTCATAGCCGCCGACCTCGTCGAAGGTCCGGCTGAGATGGTAGGCCGGATCCTCCTCGTAACCGCTTGCATATTCCCGCCAGGCGCGCGCGACCCTCTTGGGGGTGTCGAGCAGGCCCTCGCGATCCGGGTCGTCGCCGGCCCAGCGGATCAGCGTGCGGACGGCCTCCTGCACCTCCGCGGGCACCACGACCCTCGGCGCGGGGCGCACGAGGTCGCCGTCCTCGGGATCGAAACGCTTGCTGGTCATGGGTTGCCGCGTGACACCCCCGCGGGAATTTTGCAATCCGGCGGACGATGGCGAGGCAGAGGAGACGCAGGCGAATCATCGCGCTCGGCGCGGCGGCCGCCCTGCTGGCGGCGGCCTTTGCGGCGCTGATCGCGGTGCGCGCACGCGACGATGCCAGCTGCCGGACGCTTGCCGGCACCCGAACCGAGGTGTGGCTGGTGCTCGGCCAGTCGAACGCCGCCAACCATGCGGAGGAGCGGACGCAGGCCGGGCCGAGCGTGGCGGCGCTCGACGGGCGGCGCTGCGGCTCGGCGCGCGATCCGCTTCCCGGGGG
>DASPJJ010000004.1:0-79144 GCA_035628635.1 Allosphingosinicella sp. | reverse complement strand
GAGGACCCGCGCGGCCGGCGCATCGCGATGGCCCGCAACGGCGAGCTCGCCATCCTCGATATGGACGGGCGCGAGCGCGCGTCGCACCGCATCCCCTACGGCGCCCACCTGATGGTGGACCACGGCCATATCGTCTCCAAGGGCGACCGTGTTGCCGAATGGGATCCGTTCATGATGCCGGTCATCACCGAGAAGGGCGGCGTCGTGAAGTTCCAGGACCTCATCGAAGGCAAGACGCTCACCGAGCAGATGGACGAGGCCACCGGCATCGCCCAGCGCGTGGTGACCGACTATCGCGCCAGCGGCCGCACCAAGGAGGATTTGAGGCCGCGCATCACCCTGCTCAACGAGGAAAGCGGGGAGGCCGCGCGCTACATGCTGGCGCCCGGCGCGATGCTCTCGGTCGAGGACGGCCAAATCGTGCAGGGCGGCGAAGTGCTCGCCCGCGTCTCGCGCGAGGCGGCGAAGACCCGCGACATCACCGGCGGTCTGCCGCGGGTGGCGGAGCTGTTCGAGGCGAGGAAGCCCAAGGAGAATGCGATCATCGCCAAGGTCTCGGGCCGGGTTGCGTTCGGCAAGGACTATAAGGCCAAGCGCAAGATCGCGATCATCCCCGAGGAGGGCGGCGATCCGGTCGAATATCTTGTGCCCAAGTCCAAGGTGATCGACGTCCAGGAAGGCGACTTCGTGAAGCGCGGCGACAACCTGATCGCCGGCTCGCCCGATCCGCACGACATCCTCGAGGTGCTCGGCGTCAAGGCGCTTGCCGAGTATCTCGTGTCGGAGATCCAGGAGGTCTACCGGCTCCAGGGCGTGAAGATCAACGACAAGCACATCGAGGTGATCGTCCGCCAGATGCTGCAGAAGGTCGAGATCACCGACAGCGGCGATTCGACCCTCCTCGTGGGCGAGCAGATCGACCTGCAGGAGATGAACGAGATCAACGCCAAGCTGAAGACCGAGAAGAGGCGGGGCGCCGAAGGCAAGCCCGTCCTGCTCGGCATCACCAAGGCGTCGCTCCAGACCCGCAGCTTCATTTCGGCCGCCTCCTTCCAGGAGACGACCCGGGTGCTCACCGAGGCTTCGGTCCAGGGCAAGATCGACACGCTCGACGGCTTGAAGGAGAATGTGATCGTCGGCCGGCTGATCCCGGCGGGCACCGGCGCCGGCATGCAGCGCATGCGCATCGCCGCCTCGTCGCGCGATGCGGCGCTGCGGGCCGCGCATCGCAAGCTCCAGGAGTCGCTGATCGCCGCCAACAGCGCGGCCGAGGAGCACGCCGCCGAGCTGGCCCAGGGTCCGGAAGCGGCGATCAACGCCGATCCGCTCGCCGAGGTCGCGCCGAGCGGCCACGGCACCGACGCGGACGCCGGCGAGTATCTGCAGGACTGAGATCCGGCGGCGAGCTGAACGGAAAGACGCCCCGGCGGAGCACCATCCGCCGGGGCGTTTTCGCGAGGGAAGGAGAGAGAAGTGGCGGCCGAGACCAAGATCGTGATGATCCTGCTGATGGTCGCGCTGATGATCGTCCCGGCGGTGGTCGTCGCTCGTGCGCGGGTCAGGCGCGCGCTGCGCGAGACCCAGCGCGACGAAGGCGCCGAGCGTCTTTGACGGCCGCGCGACGCGTGCCATAAGCCCGCTCATGGAAAGAGCGGCAGAGCAACTTCACCAGGCCCAGCCGGCAACCGCGAGGGACCGCGCGCAGCGCCAGCTGACCTCTTTGAACGCATCGGCGGGCTGGCTGCTCGCGACGATCGAGCCGCATGCGGCCTTGCTGCCCCAGCCCGATGCGAGCCCGGCGACGCGGCTGCGCCGCGCGGCCCGCACCTTGTCCTGGACCACGCCCGAGCAGGAGCGCCTCGCCTTGTTCGCAGAGCGCTTCCTGGGCCTGGAGGCGGAGTCGGCGCGCGCGCTCGCTGCCGATGGCGGGGAAGAGGAACTGTCCGGACTGGCGCTCCGGCTCGAGCAGGCCTCCGCGGAGGCGCTGTCTTTCTACATGACCATGCAGGGCCAGGCGGCGCAGGCGCCCGAGCTCAGCCGCGCCATCGAGGCAGAGGAGAATTCGCCGCCGCGTCTCGGCGCGCGCGCCGAGATCGGGGCCGGCGTCCGCACGCGCCTGCGCGAGCGCGGGGCAGTCAAGCTCGCGGCCATGGGCCTCGAACTCTACCTTGTGCCGCGGTTCCTGGACGAGCCCGATTGCGAGGCGCTGATCGAACTGATCGACCGCGACCTCATCCCGTCCGGCGTCCTCGGAGAGGAGAGGCCGGGCTTCCGCACCAGCAAGAGCTGCAATCTCTCTCCCGCGGACGAACCGGTGGCCGCGTTCGAGCGCAAGGTTGTGGATCTGGTCGGGATCAATCCGCGCTTCATGGAAAACGTCCAGGGGCAGCGCTACGACGTCAGTCAGGAATTCAAGCCGCACTACGACTTCTTCCACAGCGGACAGAGCTATTACAGCGATGTCACCGAGCGGGGCGGGCAGCGGACCTGGACGGCGATGCTGTTCCTCAACCGCCCGGAGGCGGGCGGCTACACCGGCTTTCCCAACGCCGGAGTCGACGCTGTGCCCGAGACGGGCACTTTGGTCGTCTGGAACAACATGGCCCCGGACGGACGCCCGAACACCGCTTCCCTCCATCACGGCATGCCGGTCGAGGCGGGCGTAAAATATGTGCTCACCAAGTGGTTTCGCGAACGGCCGATGATCTTCTGACCCGCGGGGGTCGTCGGTCGAGCCTCGCCGCGGCCGCGGCCATAGGCTAGAGCGTCGCCGTGACCGATCTGTTCGCCAACGACCCCCCTGCCCCGCCCGCCGGCGCTCCGGAGCCGCCGCCCGGCGCGCCGCTCGCCGACAGGCTGCGGCCGCGCGCGCTCGTCGAGGTGGTCGGCCAGGATCATCTCACCGGGCCGGAAGGGGCGATCGGCCGGATGGTCGCCGCGGGTAAGCTCGCCTCGATGATCCTCTGGGGCCCGCCCGGGACGGGCAAGACGACGATCGCGCGGCTGCTCGCCGACGCCGTCGGCATGCGCTTCGTCGCGATCTCGGCGGTGTTCTCGGGCGTCGCCGACCTGAAGAGAGTGTTCGCCGAGGCGCGGGAATTCGCGCGGACGAGCAGGCAGACCCTGCTGTTCGTGGACGAGGTCCACCGCTTCAACCGGGCGCAGCAGGACGGCTTCCTGCCCTATGTCGAGGACGGCACGGTGGTTCTGGTCGGCGCGACAACGGAGAATCCCAGCTTCGAGCTCAATGCCGCCTTGCTCAGCCGGGCCCAGGTCATGATCCTCAACCGGCTCGACGGGGCGGCTTTGTGCAAGCTGCTCGACCGGGCTGAGGAGGAGGTCGGCCGCCCCCTCCCCCTCACGCCCGAAGCGCGCGACGCGCTCGTCGCCACCGCGGACGGCGACGGGCGCTTCCTGCTCAACCAGGCGGAAACCCTGTTCTCGGTGGACCTCGCCGAACCGCTCGACCCCGCAGGCCTCTCGGCGCTGCTCCATCGCCGCGTCGCGGTCTACGACAAGGACCGCGAAGGGCATTACAACCTCATTTCCGCGCTGCACAAAGCGATACGCGGCTCGGACCCGCAGGCTTCGCTTTACTATCTCGCGCGCATGCTGACCGCCGGCGAGGAGCCGCTTTATGTGCTCCGCCGCCTGACCCGCGCGGCGGTCGAGGATATCGGACTTGCCGACCCGAACGCCCTCCTCCAGTGCATCGCCGCCAAGGATACGTACGATTTCCTCGGTTCTCCGGAGGGCGAGCTCGCCATCGTCCAGGCCTGCCTCTATCTCGCGACCGCCCCCAAATCGAACGCGATTTACACCGCGCAGAAGGCCGCCTGGCGCAGCGCCCGGGAGACCGGCTCGCTGATGCCGCCCAAGAACATCCTGAACGCCCCCACCAAGCTGATGAAGCAGGTGGGCTACGGCAAGGGCTACACCTACGACCACGACGCGGACGGAGGTTTCTCCGGCGACGATTACTGGCCCGAGGAGATGGAGGCCCAGATCTTCTACCGGCCGACCGACCGCGGCTTCGAGAAGCGCGTCGCCGAACGCATGGCCTGGTGGGAAGAGCAGAGGAAGGCGAAGCGTGATGGCTGACCCGATCCCCTCGTGGGAAGACGCCGTGGCCTTCGCCCTTTCGCTTCCCGGCACCGAGCTGTCGACCAGCTACGGCAAGCCCGCGGTCAAGGTGAACGGCCGCGCCTTCCTCTACACGGGGCACCAAGCGGAATCGTCGTTCGGGATCGCCATCGACCTCGACACGGTCGAAATGCTGAAGGAGACCGACCCGGACACCTTCTGGCAGTCGCAACATTATGAGGGGTGGCCCGCCGTCCTGATCCGCTTCGACAGCCGCGATCCGGAGCGGGTGCGCGCGATGATCGAGCGCTCGCATGCCTGGACCGCTGCAAAGCCGCCGCTGCGGCCGCGAAAGCGGAGATGAATTCCGTCACTCCCGCATCGAGGGTCGGCGGCGCCGCGCAAGCGGAACAAGCGCATTCCTCCATCATTGTCGCCGGATAACGAGCCGACGAGGGGATTCCGATGTACGACCGCACGCCTCAGCCCCATGACGGCGCCTATTTCCGCGACGAGCTGATGGAATGGCTGCCCAGGATCCTCGGCGCGATCGCGATCCTCGTGGTGGCCTGGATTCTCGCCCGCGCCGCCAAGTGGGCGATCGCCAAGGTCGTCGACCGCGTGCCCGCGCTGAAGCGGCACTATGAGGCCGAGCCCGGAAAGACGCTCGGCAGCCTGATCGGCGACGTCGTCTTCTGGCTGATCCTCCTGGTCGGCATCATGCTCGCGCTGCAGCCGTTGCGGCTGACGCCGGTGCTGCAGTCGGTCCAGCGGCTCGCCAACAACGCATTCTCCTTCATTCCCAACATCATCGGCGCGGCTCTGATCTTCATCGTCGGGCTGGTCGTCGCCAAGATCGTGCGGCGGCTCGTCGAAGGCGCGCTGCTCGCGGCCAATGCCGACGGCTGGATGCGCCGCGCCGGACTGGCCGACCCTGCCGCCGGTTCGCCCGCCACCGCGGCCGGCGCTCCGGTCGAAGTCAGCACGGCGCCGCGGCCGCGCAGCTCGCTCAGCCGCTCGGTCGCGACCCTGGTCTTCTACCTGATCATGATCCCCGTCACGATCGCGGCGCTCGACGCGCTGCGCATCGAGGCGATATCCGGCCCCGCGACACAGATGCTGCGGACGATCTCGGACGCCATCCCCAACGTCCTCGGCGCGCTCATCCTGCTCGCCATCGGCTTCGTCCTCGGCAAGCTCGCCAAGGCGGCGGTCGAGCAATTGCTGCCCTCGATGGGCTTCGACCGCTCGGTCTCCGCGCTCGGCTTCTCGACCGGAACCGTGAGCCCGTCCCGCACGGTGGGGACCGCGGTCATGATCGCCATCCTCCTGTTCTTCGCCGTGCAGGCCGCGCAGCTGCTCCACTCCCCGATCATCGCCGCGATGCTCGCCCAGGTCCTCGAGCTCGGCGGGCAGGTGCTGTTCGGAACGGTGATCATTCTCGCCGGCGTGGTGATCGCGCGGGTGGTGTCGGGACTGGTCAGCGGCGTCGAAGCGACCGGCTGGCTGCCCGCGATCGTCCGCTGGTCGATCATCGCTTTGGCCGTCGCCATGGGCCTGCGCTTCATGGGGCTCGCCAACGAGATCGTGATCATCGGCTTCACCGCGATCATCGGCTCGGCAGCGGTCGCCTGTGCCCTCGCCTTCGGCCTCGGCGGCCGCCCCACCGCTCACAAGCTTCTCGAGCTCTGGACCGAGGCGAACGCTGCGCCGGCGACCCCGAGAGCGCCGCGCGCGCCGAAGCCGCCGGCGCCGGACGACAGCCAGCCGCCTTTGGTCTGAACTAGCGGTTGCGACGGCCCTCGATCAGGCCGTCGACCAGAGCCGGGTCCGCCAGCGTGCTGGTGTCGCCGAGATTGCCGAACTCGTTCTCGGCAATCTTGCGCAGGATGCGGCGCATGATCTTGCCGCTCCTCGTCTTCGGCAAGGCGGGGGTGAAGTGAATGAGATCGGGGCTGGCGATCGGGCCGATCTCCGCGCGGACGTGCTGCCGCAGCTCCTTTTCGAGGGCGTCGCCGCCCTCCTCGCCCTCCATCAGAGTCACGTAACAGTAGATTCCCTGGCCCTTGATGTCGTGCGGATAGCCGACGACCGCCGCCTCGGCGACCAGGGAGTGCGAGACCAAAGCGCTCTCGATCTCGGCGGTGCCGAGCCGGTGGCCCGAGATGTTGAGCACGTCGTCGACGCGGCCGGTGATCCAGTAATAGCCGTCCCCGTCGCGGCGGCAGCCGTCGCCGGTGAAATATTTGCCGCGATAGGTCGAGAAATAGGTGGCGACGAAGCGCTCGTGGTCGCCGTAGACGGTGCGCATCTGGCCCGGCCAGGAGCGGGCCAGACAGAGATTGCCCGAGCCCTCGCCTTCCATCACCTCCCCGTCCGGCCCGACCAGCTGCGGCACCACGCCGAACAAGGGCCGCCCCGCAGAGCCCGGCTTCATCGCATGCGCGCCCGGCAGCGTCGTGATCATGATTCCGCCGGTCTCGGTCTGCCACCAGGTGTCGACCACGGGGCAGCGTTCGTCGCCCACGACGCGCCAGTACCAGAGCCAGGCTTCCGGGTTGATCGGCTCGCCGACCGTGCCGAGCAGGCGGATCGACGATCGGTCGTGCCGCTTCACCGGTGCCTCCCCCTCCCGCATCAGCGCGCGGATCGCGGTCGGCGCAGTGTAGAAGATGTCGACCCGGTGGCGCTCGACCACGTCCCAGAAGCGGCTGAAATCGGGATAGTTGGGCACGCCCTCGAACATCAGGGTCGTGGCGCCGTTGGCGAGCGGGCCGTAGACCACGTAGGAATGGCCGGTGACCCAGCCGACGTCGGCGGTGCACCAGAAGATCTCGCCGGGCCTGTAGTCGAACACCGCGTGGAAGGTGAGCGCCGTCCAGACCGCATAGCCGCCGCTGGTGTGGAGCACGCCCTTGGGCTTGCCCGTGGAGCCAGACGTATAGAGGATGAAGAGCGGGTCCTCGGCACCCATCGGCTCGGCCGGGCATTCGTCCGGAACGAGCGCGCCGAGCTCATGGTACCAATGGTCGCGCCTCTCGGCGAAGGCGATGTCGTTGCCCAGATGGCGGACGACGAGGACGGCATCGACCTTGGCGCCCTTGGCGAGAGCGGCGTCGACATTGGCCTTGAGCGGCACCAGCCTCCCGCCGCGCATGCCGCCGTCGGCGGTAACCACGAAGCGGCTGGCGCAATCCTCGATCCGGCCGTGCAGGGCCTCGGGCGAGAAGCCGCCGAAGACGACGCTGTGCACCGCGCCGATCCGCGCGCAGGCGAGCATCGCCACCGCGGCTTCAGGGATCATCGGCATGTAAAGGGTGACGCGGTCGCCCTTGGTCACGCCGAGCGACTTGAGGCAGTTCGCCATGCGCACGACTTCGGCGTAGAGCTGGGCATAGGTCAGGGTGCGGGTGACGCCCGGCTCGTCCCCTTCCCAGAGGATCGCGGCCGTGTCGGCCTTGTCGGCGAGGTGGCGGTCGACGCAATTGTGGCAGAGGTTGAGCACGCCGTCCTCGTACCATTTGATGTCGACCGGATCGTAAGACCAGTTCGCGATCCGGGTCGGCGCCCGCACCCAGTCGATCCGCCGCGCCTCCTCGGCCCAGAAGCCGTTCGGATCCTCGATCGAGCGGCGGTAGCGTTCCTCGTAATCGGCCAGCCTGTAGTGGGCGCTCGCGACGGTCGCGGCGGGTGGCGGGATGGTGCGGTCCATAAGGCCTCGCTGGCTTGATCGTCATGCTCTCCTAACCGGCGCAGCGGGGGTCGGCAAAGACGCAAAATCTTTACCCGGAGACGCTAGCAGCCGATGCGATGATGCAGCTGCGCGCGATGCCCTGTCCGGTCGCCGAGGTCGTGCCGATTCCGCTGCTGCCCGCGGCCTCGCCGCGCGTGTGCGTGCGCGGAGCCCGGGAGCTCGATCCGGGGCTGCTCGCCGAATGGCAGGCGCTGGCGGACCGCGCCTCGGAGCCGAACTGCTTCCAGGAGCCGTGGTTCGTCCGTGCGGGCCTCCATCATCTCGGCACCGAGGGAGACGTCAGGCTGGCCGAGGTCCGAGACGGCGAACTGATCGGGCTGTTGCCGCTCTGCGTCCGCTCCTCGCTCGGCCGGATCCCCGCCCCCAACGTCCAGAACTGGCGCCACCACAACGATTTCCTCGGAACGCCGCTGGTCCGCGCCGGCCACGAGGCGGATTTCTGGACGGCCTTGCTGACGCATCTCGACGGCGCCGCGTGGGCGCGCGGCTTCCTGCACCTGAACGGGCTAGTCGAGGACGGTCCTGTCCACGCCGGGCTCGCCGCCGCTGCGGCTTCGCTCGGCCGCCCCGCGGCCGTGGTGCAACGGCAGCGGCGCGCAGCGCTGGCGAGCGACCTTTCGCCGGCCGACTATTTCGAACTGACGGTGCGCAAGAAGAAGCGCAAGGAGCTGAAGCGCCTGGCCGCGCGCCTCGGGGAGCTGGGCAATGTCGTCTCCAGGGTCCTGGAGCCGGGCGAAGACTGGCGTCCTTGGTGCGATGCGTTCCTCGCGCTCGAGCGCTCCGGATGGAAGGGCCGCAACGGCTCGGCGCTCGCCTGCGCTCCCGAGAGCGAGGCCTTTTTCCGCGATGCGCTCGCCGGCGCCGCCGCGGCCGGGCGCCTCCAGTTTCGCAGCCTCGATCTCGACGGCCGGCCGCTTGCGATGCTGGTCAACTTCCTCGTCCCGCCCGGCAGCTTCTCGTTCAAGATCGCGTTCGATGAGGAATTTGCGCGCTTCTCGCCGGGCGTGCTGATCCAGATCGACAATCTCGACCTCCTCGCGCGCGGCGACGTCGCCTGGATGGACAGCTGCGCCGCCGAGAACCACCCGATGATCGACAGCCTCTGGGGCGAGCGGCGCACGATCGTCCGCGTCAGCGTGCCGCTCGCCGGCCTGCGCCGAAGGATGACCTATCAGGTCTGCCGGTTGATCGAAGCGGGCTGGGCCGCCAGCAAGCGCATCGTGCGGAGAGGCTCATGACCGCGTCGTTCGACCGCAATGCCCTCGAATCGCTGGCCGGGGTATATCCGAACCGGCCGGGGCTCCTGCGCCACGAGATGCGCGGCCACCCCCTCCTCACCCTCGAAGCGCTGGTCGCGCTGTCGCAGCGCATCCGTCCGGTCGACGCGGAATATAACCGCGCCGACCTGCCGATCGGGGTCGATCCGGCGGCGACGCCCGCCAACGGCCTCAGCGCCGCCGAGACGATCCGCTCGATCGAGCGCTGCGGCTCGTGGATGGTGCTGAAGTTCATCGAGCAGGACCCGGCCTACCGTGCCCTGCTCGACGAAGCCTTGGCGCCGCTTCGGCCGCTGGTCGGCGCCGTCACGGGCGAGATGCTGAAGACGGAGGGCTTCATCTTCATCTCCTCCCCCGGCGCCGTGACCCCGTTCCATTTCGATCCCGAGCACAACATCCTGCTCCAGATCCGGGGAAGCAAGACGATGACCGTGTTTCCGGCCGGGGACGAGGAGCTGGCAAGCGGAGAGCGTCACGAGGCATTCCACCAGGGCGGCCACCGGAACCTGCCGTGGAACGACGCCTTTGCCGCTCGGGGGGAGCCGTTCGCGCTGGCTCCCGGCGACGCCATCTACGTGCCCGTCAAGGCGCCGCACTGGGTGAAAAACGGCCCCGAGCCTTCGATCTCGCTGTCAATCACCTGGCGTTCCGAATGGAGCTTCCACGAGGAATATGCGCACGGCTTCAACCGCCTCCTGCGCCGAGCCGGCCTCAGACCTTCCCTGCCGCGCGCCTTTCCCAGCACGAACCTCGCAAAATCGGCTGCGTACCGCGCGTTGCGCAAGGTGAGGAACGTCTTGCCGCAAGGCTGACATTCCGTCCTGAACTAACCTCGATCAGCAAGTCTGCGCCGGAACTCCGCTCTGTTTTCGCGGGTTTAGCGAGATCATGTCGGCCCCGAACCAGTCCTCGCCTATGTCCGCGAACGAAGGGCCCGCCAAGACCGATCCGAACCGGGCGAACGCGATGTTTTTTCACAACAAGTGCGACAGCGGCGCGCACCTGCTCGCGGCCCGCGCCGCCGTGACCGAGGTCGGCGTCTATCGCGGCCCGCATTATTACAGCCACACGCCGATGATCCGCATCCAGCTCGATCTCGGCCGGCTCGAGGAATGGCCGACCAGCCGCATTCCCGGCTTCGCCGACGCACTGTTGGGGCTGCTCCCGGGCGTCGGCCGCCACGGCTGCTCACTCAAGGTCCGCGGCGGCTTCGAGAAGAGGCTTCGCGAAGGAACATGGCTCGGCCACGTCGTTGAGCATGTCGCGCTCGAGCTGCAGACGCTGGCGGGCTCGCGGGCGACGCGGGGCAAGACGCGATCGGTCAAGAACCGCCCGGGCGTCTACAACGTCATGTTCGCCTACAATGAGGAGAAAGCGGGCCTGGCCGCCGGCCGGTTCGCCCTCGAACTGGTCGAATCCCTGCTCCCCAATGAGCTGCGCGGCATCAAGGGGCTGGACCGGGTCTGGGCGTTCGACGGCGCCTACGAGTTCGAACAGCGGATGGACTGCCTGAAGCGGCTGGTCCGCAGGAACCAGCTCGGGCCGACGACCAGGGCGCTGGTCGAGGAGGCGGAGCGGCGCGGCATCCCGGTGATGCGGCTCGACGACAAGAGCCTGATCCAGCTGGGCCACGGCAAGTATCAAAAGCGCATCCGCGCCTCGATCACCGGCATGACCTCGTTCGTCGCGACCGAGCTCGCCTCCGACAAGAACATGACCAAGAAGCTGCTCGACGAGAGCGGCATCCCCGTCCCGCGCGGCGTCGTCGTGCGCGAAGTCGAGGAGGCGGTTCGGGCCGTGCGGCGGCTCGGCTTCCCGCTCGTCACCAAGCCGCTGGACGGCAATCACGGTCGCGGCGTGACCATCGGCATCATGGACGAGGATCAGCTCCGCTTCGGCTTCGGCGAGGCCCAGCGCCAGGCGAAAGGCCGCGACGTCATCGTCGAGCAGTTTTTCGCCGGCAACGATCACCGCATCCTCGTCGTCGACGGCCGCATGATCGCAGTCGCCGAAAGGGTGCCGGCGCAGGTGCGCGGCGACGGCGTCTCCACCATCCGCCAGCTCGTCGCCGAGGTGAACCGGGACCCGCGGCGCGGCAACGGCCACGAAAACGTGATGACCCGCATCCGGATCGACAGCCTCGTCGAGGAGTATCTCGCGCGCTCCGGCCTCACGCCCGACAGCATCCCCGAGGCCGAGCGGGTCGTGCAGCTGCGCGCGACCGCCAACCTTTCGACCGGCGGCACCGCGATCGACCGGACCAACGAGATCCACCCCGACAATGTCGAGATCGCGCGGCGGGCGGCGATGGTCGTGGGCCTCGACGTCTGCGGCGTCGATTTCGTCTGCCCCGACATCACCCGCTCGGTCCGCGAGACGGGCGGCGGCGTGATCGAGGTCAATGCCGCGCCCGGCCTCAGAATGCACATCGAGCCGTCGGAAGGGGCGCCGCGCGACGTCGCCAAACCGATCATCGAGATGCTGTTCCCGCGCGGGCGGCCGGCGCGGGTGCCGAT
Source organism: Allosphingosinicella sp. (assembly GCA_035628635.1). Lineage (GTDB taxonomy): Bacteria > Pseudomonadota > Alphaproteobacteria > Sphingomonadales > Sphingomonadaceae > Allosphingosinicella. The sequence goes on along the minus strand of DASPJJ010000004.1, from coordinate 67,514 downwards.
CATCGCCATCACCGGCACCAACGGCAAGTCGACCGTGGGGCGGATGGCCAAGCACATCTTGCGTTACACTGGCTGCACCGTCGGCCTGACCTCGACGACAGGCGTCTACATCAACGACATCCTCGTGCACGAAGGCGACGCGACAGGTCCGCGCAGCGCGCGCATGGTGCTGCGCGATCCCACCGTTGAGGTCGCGGTGCTCGAAACGGCGCGCGGCGGACTGCTGCGCGAGGGACTCGCCTTCAAGGAAGCCGATATCGGCGTCGCGCTCAACGTCACCGCCGACCATCTCGGCCTCAAGGGCATCGAGACGGTCGAGGATCTTGCCGACGTCAAGCAGGTGGTCGTCGAGGCGGTGCGCCGCGGGGGCTTCTCGATCCTCAACGCCGACGACCCGCTGACCGTGCGGATGGCGCGCCAGGCGGGCGGCCGCATCATTTGGTTCACGCTCTGCGGAGGCGCCGAAATGTCGCCGATGCTGCTCGAGCATATCGATCGCGGCGGCATGGCCGTGGTGCGCGAGCCGGGCCCCGAGGGCGGCACCATCGCGCTCTACGATTACGGCCGGCGCGAGTTCATCATGAAGGCCGGCGACATTCCCGCGACTTTGCACGGAATGGCCGAGTTCAACGTCGCCAACGCACTCGCGGCGATCGCGGTGGCGATTGCGCGCGACGTGCCGATCCTCACCATCCGCTCGGCGATGAGCCAGTTCCGCTCGACCTTCGAGCAGAATCCGGGCCGGCTCAACGTCCACGACGCGCACGGCTTCCGCGTCATTGTCGATTATGCCCACAACGCCGCCGGCCTCACCGCCCTCGGCAGCGTCGTCCGCGGCCTCGCGCATCGCTACAAGAGGACGATCGGCGTCGTCTCGATGGCGGGGGACCGGCGCGACGAGGATCTGATCGAGATGGGCCAGATCGCCGCGGGCATCTTCGACGAGCTGATCTTCCGCGAGGATCCGGCGACGCGCGGCCGCCCGCGCGGCGAGGTGATGGGCTTCCTCAAGGAAGGCGCGCTCGCCGCCGGCCGCTCCCCCGACCATATCCACCTCATCGCCGGGGAGAGCGCCGCAACCGCGGCCGGGCTCGCGATGGGCCGGCCGGGCGACCTCATCGTCATCACGCCGACCGACGTCAAAGCCTGCTGGCAGCAGGTCAACGACTTCAAGCCAGCAGCCATCCGGACCGCCAATCGCGGCCCGCTCGTCGCGGCGGAGTAAGCATGTTCGAAAACAAGGAGGGCCGCTGGGCCCTGATCGTCCACGGCGGCGCCAAGCCGTGGGACGACAAGGAAGTGCAAGCGAATCGCGACGGCGTCCGGCAGGCCGTGGAGGCGGGGGCGAAGGAACTCGCCCAGGGCGGCAGCGCCATCGACGCGGTCGAAGGGGCCATCCGCACGCTCGAGGACCTGCCGGTGTTCAACGCCGGCAAGGGCTCGGCGCCGAACGAATTGGGCGAGATCGAGATGTGTGCGGGGCTGATGAACGGCCGGGATCTGTCGGCGGGAGCCGTCGGCGCGATCAAATTTGTCCGCAATCCTATCAGCGTCGCGCGCCGGCTGATGCCGGAGAAGGAGGTGATCCTGGTCGGAGAGGGCGCGCTCAAGTTCGCCAGGGAGAATGGCGCTCCGCTGGCCACCAACGAGGAGCTGAAGGCCGAGGCGGAGAAGCAGCTCGCGACGGAGGGCGCGCACGACACGGTCGGTGCGGTCGCCCTGGACGTCGGCGGCAACCTCGCGGCGGGCTGCTCGACCGGCGGGCTCAGCGGCCAGAAGGTCGGGCGGATCGGCGACAGTCCGCTGCCCGGTGGCGGCCTCTATGCCGACAACCACAACGGCGCCGTCTCCTTTTCGGGGGACGGCGAGAGCATCGCCCGCCTCTCGCTCGCGGCCCGGGTCATGGCATCGCTCGAGGACGGGGAGACGATGGAGCAGGCGATCGCCAAATCGGTCGCCAAGCTGCCCGGCACCGGCGGCGGCGAGGCGGACGGCGGCGGCATCGGCATCCACAAGGACGGCACGATCGGCTGGGCGCACAACAGCCCGATGTTCGTGGTGGGCTATCTTACCAGCGAGACGGGAGAGCCGCGCGTGTTTCTGAAGAAGGACGAAGAGCGCAGTGGCTGAGGAGGAACGACGCCGCAAAGGCTGCCTGATCGTCATCGGCGGGCACGAGGACCGCTCGCCCGAGGGCGAGCGGACCATCCTGCGCGAGGTCGCGCGGCACGTCCGCGGCGGCAAGCTGGTGCTCGCCACGGTCGCCAGCCACCAGCCCGAAGGCTATTTCGACGATTATGAAAAGGGTTTCGCCGATCTCGACGTCGGTGAGCTGGTCGAGCTCTATGTCGAGGACCGGAACGAGGCCGGCGACCGCGAGAAGCTCTCGGTGCTCGACGATGCGGCGGCGATCTTCTTCTCGGGCGGTGACCAGCTGCGGATCACCAGCCAGATCGGCGATACCGGCATCGAGGCGAAGGTGAGAGCGCTCTACGCGCGCGGCGGACTGGTCGCCGGGACCTCGGCCGGGGCGTCCGTGATGAGCGACACGATGCTGGTCAAGGGCACCAGCTCGGAGACGCACCGTATCGGCGACCTTCACATGGCCCCTGGCCTCGGCCTCGTCCGCGACGTGATCATCGACCAGCATTTCGCGGAGCGCGGACGATTCGGTCGCCTGATCGGCGCCGTGGCCCACAATCCTCGCGTGCTCGGGCTCGGCATCGACGAGGACACCGCCGCGGTGATCGAGGAGGATTGCTTCACCGTCATCGGCAGTGGCGCCGTCTACGTCGTCGACGGCACGGGCGTCACCCATTCCAACCTCGCCGAGGCCCGGCCGGACCGGGTTCTCTCGATGCACGACGTCAAGGTCCACGTGCTCGGCACCGGCGACCGCTTCGAGCTGAAGGCACGCCGCCCGATTCCCGCGCGGGGCTGAAGTGCGCGCTTCGCCAGCTTCCCGGCACGGTTCGGCGGCCCTTCAGGTTGAAGAAAGCCATGATTCGCTATATGGGACGGACCTCCCGGCATTGATGTGATGAGAGCGCTGTTGCGACCCGATTTAGCTTTGCGCCTGCCCGACTGGCGCCTTCCGGATTTACGCGCGATCGCCGCCGGCGTCGGTGCGGGCGTGCGCCGGCAGTGGGCCGGCGTCGGTCTGCTGGCGGTCACGATCGGCCTCTACGCCTTCGCCGGCTTCAGCCTCGCCGTGCCGGGAACCGCTCCGGGGGGCGCGGATTCGGCCCGGGAGATCGCGGCCGCGACGCGCAACGCGGCCGAGCTGATGACTCCGCAGGCGCTTCGCCCGCTCGACCCCCTCACCGCCCAGCAGGTCAACGCCGCGATGCCGCTCGAGGGCGCGGGCGCCGCTGCGAGCCCGTTCGCCCTTCGATTCGCCAGCGAGGAGGACCGGACCCGTTCGCTCCAGTGCATGACCGAGGCGATCTATTACGAGGCGGCCACCGAACCGCTCGAAGGCCGGCGCGCGGTCGCCCAGGTGATCCTCAACCGCCTTCGGCATCCCGCCTATCCCAACAGCGTCTGCGGCGTCGTCTACCAGGGCAGCGAGCGGCGCACGGGCTGCCAGTTCAGCTTCACCTGCGACGGCTCGCTCGGGCGCCCCCCGATGGCGCCCTACTGGCAGCAGGCGCGACAGATCGCCGAGCAGGCGCTCGGCGGCTACGTCCATGCGCCGGTCGGCTATTCGACCCACTATCACGCCAATTACGTCGTCCCTTACTGGGCTTCGAGCCTGACCAAATCCGCCAATATCGGCACCCACATCTTCTATCGCTGGACCGGCGGCTGGGGCCGGCCCTGGGCCTTCACCGACCGCTATGCCGGGCGCGAGCCGACGGTCGTTCGCCGCCGCACGGCGCCGGCGCCGTTGCCGGGCGCGGTGACGGACGAAGCGCTCGCCGACGCGCGCGACGCCGCTGCGGCCGCTGCGGCCGAGGCCGCGATCATCGCCGCGGGTGGACAGCCGAGCGGTGCCCCCGCCGGCGCCAGCGTTGACAGCTTCCAGCGCGCCGTGCTGCGCCGCTACGAGCCGCTCCGCCGCGAGACTGCCAACGCCGTGATCGCCGAGCGTACGCGCTCCGACAGCACGCTGTCGGCGAGCCAGCGCTGGGCGCTGACCGGCAGCGACAGCGGGCCCGCCCAGACGCCGCTCGGCCGCCGCAACCCGACCAGCGGCTCGGTCGTCGCTCCGCCGGCGCCGGCCGGGGAGACTCCGCCCGCCGCGGCCCAGCAGAACTCCGCGGCGCCCCCCTCCGGCCGAGAGCCCTGATTATCGCGTGCCGCGGACCAGCGGCACGAAGCGCACAGGCAGAATCGCACGCCGGCTGACCCGGCCGCGGGCATCCTTCGTAATCAGCATCAGCCGCTCGTCCTCGCCGCGGCCGACCGGGATCACCATCCGTCCGCCGGGGGCGAGCTGGGCGACAAGCGTTTGCGGCACATCGGGCGCGGCAGCCGTCACGATGATCCTGTCGAACGGGGCTTGCTCCGGCCAGCCCAGATAGCCGTCGCCCAAGCGGACCGCGACATTCGAATAGCCGAGCGCCTCCAGCCGTTCCGCCGCGCTGCGCGCCAGGGGCTCGACGATCTCGATCGACAAGACCTCCCCGGCGAGGACGGCCAGGATCGCCGCCTGGTAACCCGAGCCCGTGCCCACCTCGAGGACGCGATGCTCCGGCCGCACGTCGAGCAGTTCGGTCATCAAGGCGACGATCGCCGGCGCCGAGATGGTGGCGCCGTGCCCGATCGGCAGCGGCTGCTCCCGATACGCGGCAACACGCTGCGCGTCCGGGACGAACAGGTGCCGCGGCACCCGTCGCATCGCGTCCAGGACGGCGGGACGGACCGCGCGTCCCCCAAGCGCCCCCGACGTGACGGCGAGGTTGACGGCCGCCAGGACCATCCGTTCGCGCTCGGCGGCGCGCTCTTGTTCGGCCGCGGCTGCGGCGGGGATCAGGAAAGGGGCCAGCGGAAGAAACGGAGAGAGACGCATAAGGACTTGGTAGCAGAGGCTATTCGCGTCGGCGAGGCGATGCTGCTACGAGGCCGCCATGAACCCGGTCTTTGCGACGCTCGGCACCAGCATCTTCGCGCGCATGTCCGCCCTCGCCGCCGAGCATGGAGCCGTGAATCTGGGCCAGGGATTCCCTGATTTCGGCTGGCCCGAGGATGTGCTCGCTCGGGCCGCCGACGCTCTGCTCCACGGATCGAACCAATATGCGCCGATGCGCGGGCTGCCCGAGCTGCGCGCGGCCGTCGCCGCCCATTATCGCCTCCACCAGGGACTCGACGTCTCGCCGGACCAGGTGACGATCACCTCGGGCGCGACCGAGGCGATCGCGGCCGCGTTGCTTTCGCTGATCTCGCCGGGGGATGAGGTCGTCCTGTTCCAGCCGCTCTACGACTCCTACCTGCCGATCGTCCGAGCCGCGGGCGGGGTGCCGCGGCTCGTACGGCTGACGCCGCCGGGCTGGCGGATCACGGAGGAGGCGCTTGCGCAGGCGTTCAGCCCCCGCACGCGGCTGGTCGTCTTCAACAACCCCCACAATCCGAGCTCGCGCCTGTTCGACGAGCAGGAGCTGGGCCTGCTCGCGGAACATTGCGTCCGCCACGATGCGATCGCGCTCGCGGACGAGGTCTGGGAACATCTCGTCTTCGACGGCCGCCGCTTCGTGCCGCTCGCCGCGCTGCCCGGAATGGCGGAGCGGACGGTCAAGATCGGGTCGGCGGGCAAGATCTTCTCGGTGACGGGGTGGAAAGTCGGCTGGTCGATCGCGCCGCCTGCGCTGGCGGGCGCCTTTGCGGGCGCGCACCAGTTCCTGACTTTCTCGACCGCTCCGAACCTCCAGGCCGCCGTCGCCTACGGCCTTGGCAAGGACCAGAGCTATTTCGACGGCATGAGGAGCGCCTTCGCGGCTGCGCGCGACGGCTTCGTGACCGATCTCGAGGGCGCCGGCTTCGCCACCCTGCCCGCCGAGGGAAGCTATTTCGTCTCGATCGACCTCGCCGCCTCCGGGATCGAAGCCGGCGACGTCGCCTTTTGCGAGCGCGCGGTGCGGGAATGCGGAGTCGCCGGCATCCCGGTCAGTGCCTTCTACGCGGAGAATGCCGTCGACAATGTCGTCCGACTCTGCTTCGCCAAGCGAGAGGAGACGCTCGTCGCCGGGCTCGAAGGCCTCAGCAGGGCGCGCGGCCTGCTGCGCGGCTGAGGCGATCTAGCGCTCGGCGCGCGTGCCGACGCGGCGGACCATGGCCTCGAAGCGCGGATCGCCGCGAAGGCTTCTCAGCATCGGATCGACGCGCAGCGCCACCAGGCGTGGATCCCGCCCGGCGCGCGCCGCTTCGAGAGCCCGCAACGCGAGTTCTTTCTCGCCGGCGCGCGCATAAGCGGCGGCGAGCGCATAGTCGCTCCCGCGCCCGCTTCGCCGCAACCGCAGCTGCTCGGCGACCAGCGCACGCAGCATGCCCTCGGGGCCGCCTGCTGCGAGCCCCTGCTCGCCGCGGGCGACGAGCGCGAGATCCTCCGGGTCCCGGCGCAGCTCGGCGGCGGCGCGCGCTTCGCGCAGATGGTCTTCGAAGCGGTTTTGGGCCAGATGGATCAGCGCCAGATGAGCGTGCGGGGAGGCGAATTCCGGCTCGCTGGCGGCCATGGCGCGAAGCTCCGCGACGCCCTCTTCGGCACGGCCCGCGAAGAACAGGATCAGGGCGCGGTCGGCGCGGATGGAACGCGAACTCGGATCGTGGCCCACGGCCTCGTCGATTTCGGCGAGCGCCCGGTCGAAGCGGCCTGCGTGAAGGAGCGCGGTCGCGTACCAATGGTGCGCCCGCGCCGACCCCGGGTCGAGCTGCACGGCCCTCGCGAATCTGCGCAGGCCCAGCGGCCAGTCCTGCGTTCCATAAAAGTCGACGAAAGCGAGGGCGGCATGCGCGCCGGCGAGGTTCGGGTCCAGCGCAAGCGCCCGCTCCGCCGCATCGCGCGCGCGGCGATAGGCTTCGTCGTCCGCCATGGTGCCGAATTCGCGGAGCAGGAGATAGCTGTTGGCGAGACCCACATAGGCGCCGGCGAACGTGGGGTCGGCGGCAATCGCCTGGCCGTACAGCAGCCGGGCGCGCTCGAGGCTGGCGGCGGTGCGGCGTTCGAACTCGTAGGTCGCCTCCAGGTAGAGGTCGCGGACCGGTGGCGGCGGCTCGTGCGAGGCGGCGGCCGGCGGGGTCTCATTTCCCCGGAAGGAGGCGAGGAATCCGACCGATCCTGCGGCGAGGACGAGCATCGCGACGAGCAGCAACCCGCGACCTGCCGCGATCTTTCGCGGCGCGGTCCGATCCGCCCCGTCGGGCGCAGGGCCGCGTCCCTGCATCCACGCCTTGAGCTCGGGGACGTCGGCATAGACGGTCGCGCGCGCGCCTCCGGGGATGCGATGGACGGGAAGCCCGCGGCGCTCCCACCGGCGCACCGTGCGCTCGTCGGCGCCGAAGAAGGCAGCGATCTCCTTCCAGCTTCGCAGCCGCTCGCTCGCCCTCGCATTGCCGTTCCCGCCGACAGCCATGCCCGTATTCGCCCGCATCTGTCCGCAAGCGCCGCGGCGCCTGCCTTTTCACCGATCGGGACGGTAACACAGATTGCGGCGGCGCGCGCGCTCCGGTCGCGCGATCGGCGCGGGCGGTGCCGGGTGTCGGACTCGAACCGACGACCTACCGCTTACAAGGCGGTTGCTCTACCAGCTGAGCTAACCCGGCGCTCAATGGAAATGCGTCATCGCACGCCGAACGTCCAGCCCTCGCCGCGGGCGACGGCCGGGGTCAGCGCCGCCGGGTTCCAGTAAGACGGGTCGCCGGCGATTCGGCGCAGGCCGGCGGCGGCGATCAGGACGTCGGTCTCGTGGTCGTTGGGCTCGCGCGGCAGGGCGGCCGGCGCGGAGCCGAGCGCATCGAGGGCCTGGTTCAAAAGGGAGAGGGTCCGCACCTTGCGGCCGCTGAGCCCTGCCATCAGGATGAAGACGCGGGTGTAGATCTCGACGATCGCGCTCCCCTCCGCGGGGAGCGGGTCCATCGGCCAGACCGGCAGCCGCCGGTTCAGGCGGTTGAGCAGCCGCATCCCGGAATAGCTCGCTTTGGCGACCTGCGCGGCCCCGATCGCGTCGTAAAGCGTCGAAGCCTTGCCGCCGCCGAGCGCATTGAAGCTGTGCTCGCAGACCCGGTGATGGAGGAAGTCGCGCTTCACCCCGTCGGCGGCGCCGAGGTAGAAATGGCGGCGATGGCGTGAATCGACCAGGCTGGCGGCGCCGAGATCCTCGTCGCTTTCACACAAGCGATCGACATAGTCCCAGAAGGCCCTGGCGTCCTCCGGTACGCCCTCGTCGCCCGGGAAATAGGCCCCGCGCTCGACGATCGGAGGCGCATAGCTGAAGTCGAAGCCGAACAGGGTCGGTGCCTCTCGGGCGGTGGCCAGCACCCACTCCATCACCTCCGTCCGCGACCAGGCGACGGAGAGCGGCGCGACCAGCCGCGGCGGAGCACCGCCGGTTTCGCACAGGCCGATGGCGATTCCCTTGTGCCGCCGGCCTTTCGCCCCGGACCAGTCGACGGCAGCGAACCGGGCGAAGCGGGACGTGTGGCTCACGCCGCGAAGATGGGCGGCGGCGCCGCGTCCGGCAAGCGCCGCTCTACGGTCCTAGCGCAGGACCCCGCGCGCCCGCATCTTCACCGCATAGACGAGGAAGAAGATTGCCGCGACCCAGATGCCGATCTGGACGCCCACCATCGTCGGGTTGTCGAGGCCCTCGGGCATGGTCGTCTGGGTCCGCGTATAGAAGGTGCTCACCGCGAGCCCGACCAGCGAAAGCGCGAAAGCGGTGACGGCGTGGCGGCTGCGCATGAGCAGCAAGAGCGATCCCAGCAGCGCGCCCCAGACGCCGAGGGCCCAGAAGCCGTGAAGCCAGGTCGGGAAGCTATCGAAATAGGCCCGCTGCTCGGGCGTGAACTGGGCAAGCCAGGCTTCGTTCTGCGTCTGCGTCATCAGATAGTCCACGCAGCCGAATGCATTCCACAGGATCCCGACCGCGCCCACGATCCACAGATGAACCGGCGCTCGTCCCGTATCTCCGTCCATGATCCCCTCCGCTCGACGACCGCCCCCGCGGCCGGCCCCAAGGTCGCACCGTCAGCCTCTCCTGGCAAGCCGCGCGCTCGCGGCTGCGGCGCGGTCGCGGATGTCGCCGAGAACCCGGCGCGCGTTGGAACGGATCGCCCAGCGCGCCAGCGGCTGCCAGTAGAGGACGGGATCGAGTCGCAGGACGTGGAAGGCGGTGATGGTGAGGCGGGTTCGCCCGCCGGGCAGCGCAGCCAGGTCGAAGCGCGTCTCACCGGTGTCGAAATAGCCTTGGACGTGCGGCGCATGGACGCGGCGATAGGGGCTCATCTCCTCCATCGCCGGCGGTTGCGAGACGAGCGCGAAAGCGAGGCGGCGGCCGGGCTGCCAGGCGGTGATCCGCTCGTGCGCCACGCCGGTCGAGAAGCGGCCCTCCCGGTCGCCGCCCACCGCAGGCTCGACGATCCGGCCGCCCAGCGCATAAGCGAGGCCGGCGCGCCCGACCCATCCCGCGGGCGAGGCGATCGGCTCGCTGCTGGTCAGCGCGGCCCAGACCTGTTCGGCAGGCGCCGCGATCTCGACGGACTCGGCGGTCTTGATCACGGCCTCGGGGGGCATGGCGGCTTCGAGCGCGAAGATTGCGGGGAGGAGGCCGACGGCAAGGAACGGCCTGCCGCGGCGGTGGCCGGCCAGCGCGGCCGCGCGGCCGAGCGTGCCGCCGAGCGCTGCGACGGCAGCGCCGAGCGGCGCGGCGAGGAGAATACAGAACAGCCCCTCCAGCGCGAACAGGATCAAAGCGAAGCTCCCCAGTGCCGCCGCGCCGAGAACGAGCGGAAGGGTATGGCCCTTCGGGAGGGGGTGCCGGCGGTTCGCGATATAGGCGGTGGTGAGCCCCATGGTGAAGGGCGTCAGCACGAAAAGGCCCCAGCCATAGGCGCCGAACGTCACCGCCGAGACGAGCACGGCGAACACGATGATCGCCGCGCCGGCAAGCACGCCCTGCACGGCGTGGTGCGCGGATTGGACCGAATCGCGCTCGTCGGCATCGTCGATGTCTGCGCCGCCGAGCGGCGCCGGAAACAGAGCAAGCACCAGCACCAGCGGTATCTGGAGCGGCGGAAGCAAAGCGAGCGCTGCCAGATCGGCGGTCCACCCGCCCTCGCACCGCCGGAAGCTGAGCTCGGCCAGTGCCCAGGCAATGCCGAGGGCGAATGCGAAGGCGAGCGCGGCGGCGATCGGTGAAAGATTCGGATGGCTCGTCAGCGCGCGAAAGGGAAACGCCCAGAATTCGGGAGACCGCAGACCCGGCATCTCCTCCCCGCCGAATGCCAAAGCGACAAGCAGATGCTGCGAGAGAACAAGCGGCAATCCGATCGCGAGATAGGTCCACCGCGAAAGTGGACGCCGGGGACCCAGGAACGACGGCGCGGGCACGTTCAACTCCGCGCCCAGAGGCGAGCGATGACCGGGCAGCCTCCGGCGCGCGACGCGAGGCGCCGCAACGCGGCACGTGCGGGCAGATGCTCGGGAAGGACGATGTTCCAGGCGAGGCCGAGCCGCTCGAACAGGCGCAGCAGCGCCCAGCCGAGATCGACCTGCCCGGCCTCGAGGCCGAGCTTCGCCGAGCCGGGAAAGGCGTGGTGGTTGTTGTGCCAGCTCTCGCCCATGCTGATGAAGCCGGCGATCCGCACGTCGTAGCCCTGGACGCAGGCGCCCTCGACGCGCCAGCTCTGGCCCCCTTCGCGATGGGCGTAGTGGCCGACCAGCCAGTGGCCCGTAACGCAGACCGCGACACGGGCGCAGATGCCCCAGACCAGCCAGGGGATTCCCCCCAGCGCAAGGAACAAGGCGGCCCAGGGGAGCTGCTGCGCCATCCAGCTGCGCTCGAGGAATGCGTAGACGCGATCGCGGGCGAGGCGCGGCTCGAGGCGGAATTCCGGTGGGCGATCCAGCAGCAAGGTGCAATGGAGCTGGTGCCAGCCATCCCGCAGCAGGCCGGCGCGGTGCGCGAAATAATCGTGACAGGCGGGCTGGCGCTGCGCCCAATCGCGCATGTCGTGGATGCGGACCATGCCGATCGGCCCGGCCATTCCGACGAGGACGCCGAGATAGACGCAGCCATATTCGAGCCAGAGCGGGCAATCGAAGCTGTTGTGGATCAGACGCCGGTGCATTCCGACCGAATGGCCGGCGCACAAAGTCGCGCCGCAGGTGGCAAGGAAGAGAAGCAAGGCGCCCCAGGTGAAGAAGAGCGGACAGAGGACGAGCGCCGCCCCACTCATCGAGCCGATCCACAGCGACATTGCCGGCGACCAGCGGACTTTGCCGCGCACCGGGTCCGACAACGCGCTGGCGACGATCCTCTCCGACCCTGGCACCAGCTCCATCGCCATCTCCCCTATCCGCTTTCGCCGCTCTCTTGGCCCGTCCTCAATTTCCGGGTCTCGAAGGTCAGAGCCGCATCACGCCGCGGCGCGGCTCGCGCGTTCCCACCGTCTCCGCGGTGAGCGGCGCGCCGGCGGCGAGCAGGGCCTGACGCCGGCCCTGCGGGTTGGTGCTCAGCTGCGCCTGCTCGAAAGGGAGCGTGCGGGCAAAGCAATCGTGACCGAGGGCGCGAGCCACGAAAGCAGAGGTGCGCGGCCAGCGGACCGCGTCGGGCTCGAAGCCCGCATAGGCGCCGTTGCGGAAGAATGTGGCGATCGCGATGTCGGCGAGGCCGATCTCCCCGCCGAACAGGAAGCCCTCGCGTGGGAGCTCCCGCTCGAGATAGTCCATTTCGCGGGGGAGGTCCTCGGCGAGGGCCTTCTCGATCCGCGCCGCGTCCCCGGCTTCGCCCCAGACGATGGGATGGACGATCTTCGGGTAGAAGAGGCCCCAGATGAAGACGTCTCCGAGCCTGGTGTCGGCATATTCCTCGAGCCAGCGCCCCCGCGCCCGATCGCGCGGATCCCGAGGGAGGAGCGGCCGCTCCGGATAGGCCTCGTCAAGATAGGCGCAAATGACGGAGCTGTCGCACAAAGCGAGGTCGCCGTCGACCAGCACCGGGATGCGCCGGAGCGGGCTCAGCCGCTCGAATTCGTCGCCGCCGTAAAAGGGCGTGATCGGATCGATCTCATAGTCGAGGCCCTTGAGCAGAAGGCAGGCAAGCACCTTCCTGACATAGGGGCTGACGAAGCTGCCGATGATCCTCATGCCGTTCAGGCCCGCGCTCGCTCGCCGATGAAGGCGAGCAGCGCCGCGAGCGCGGCCGCGAGGGTGAGGGAAGCGCTCACGTCGGAGAGATAATGGCCCTGCTCCATCATCCGCGCGGCGGCCACGAACAAGGGGGGCAGCCCCCAGAGCGGCGACAGGCGCGGGAAGAGCAGGATCAAGGGGAAGAACAGCCCCGCATAGAATGCCGCGTGGCCGGACGGAAAGCTGTTGCCGGCCGTAAACCACAGGTCGCTGCCTCCGACCGCCTCGAACGGCCGCACCCGTCCGAACCACGGCCTGGAAAGGTCGGCGGCGGCATATGAGAGGAGCTGGACCAGCCCGATATAGAGAATGGCGAAGCCGGTGGACCGCGTCCCCGCGAGCGCCAGCAGGATCGCTCCGGCGAGGACCAAGGCGAGGCCGAGCAAGAAATCCCACACCTCCCGCAACGCCACCATGTCGAGCAGCGTGACTCCGCGCGCCCAGTAGGAATCGGGAGCCGCCGCCGGCAGCCTCTCGAACACGACCGCGTCGAGTCCCGCGAGGCCTGCCGCGGTCGCCAGGGCAAAGAACAAGGCGATCGTCCACAATGCCGTGACTGCGCGCCGGTCCCCGCCCATGCGCGCACCATGCGCCGGGCGCGCGGACGCCGCAAGCGCCTCAGATCGCCCGGCTGACCACTTCCTTCATGATCTCGTTGGTGCCCCCGAAGATCCGCGTCACCCGCGCGTCCCGCCAGAGCCGCGCGATCAGATATTCGTTCATGTAGCCCGCGCCGCCGTGGAGCTGCAGCGAGGCGTCGCACGCCTCCCATTGCAGCTCGGTGTGCCACAGCTTCGCGGCCGACGCTTCCGCGGCGGTGAGCGCACCCTCGATATGGCGCTTGAGGGCCCAGTCCAGATGCGCCCAGCCGACCTGGAGCTTCGAAGCCAGATCGGCGAGGGTGAACTTGGTGTTCTGGAAGTCGAACACCGTCTTGCCGAACGCCTTGCGTTCCTTGGTGAACCGGACCGCTTCGTCGAACGCCCGCTGCGCGCCCGCCTGAGCGGCGCAGGCGATCGACAGCCGCTCCTGCGGGAGCTGGTTCATCAGATAGGCGAAGCCCATCCCCTCGGCACCGAGGCAATTGGTGATCGGGACCCGGACGTCCTCGAAGAACAGCTCGGACGTGTCCTGCGAATGGAAGCCGATCTTGTCGAGGTTGCGGCCCCTCGCATAGCCCTCGCGGTCCGCCTCGACCAGGATCAGCGACACGCCCTTGGCGCCGGCCGCCGCGTCGGTCTTGGCGACGACGATGACGAGATCGGCATGCTGCCCATTGGTGATGTAGGTCTTGGAGCCGTTGAGCACATAATGGTTGCCGTCGCGCTTGGCGGTGGTGCGGATGCCCTGGAGGTCCGAGCCGGCGCCCGGCTCGGTCATCGCGATCGCCGTCGCCGTCTCGCCGGAGACCATGCGCGGCAGCCAGTGCGCCTTCTGCTCCTCGGACCCGTAGGCGACGATGTAATCGGCGACGATGTCCGAATGGAGGGTGATGCCGGCGGTCGAGCCGAGATAGGCCAGCTCCTCGTCGATGACGGCGTTGAAGCCGAAATCGAGGCCGGGACCGCCATAGTCCTCGGGGACGGTCGGACAGAGCAGACCGGCCTCGCCGGCCTTGTTCCAGAAGCCGCGGTCGATGATCCCCTCTTCCTCCCAGCGGTCGAGATGGGGGACGAGCTCGCGCTCGAGGAAGCGGCGGACGCTGTCGCGGAACTGCTCGTGCTCGGGGGTGAAGGCGGTGCGGCGGCCGGTGTCTAGCATGGCGGGTCCTCGAAACGGGGTGCGGGGGCGGGTTCGGGATAGCCGCGGATGTTGGCGAAGGTGCCGCGGAACGCGACATGCGGGTGGCCGGGGGCTTCCGAAAGGCTGAGAACCGGGGCGAAACAGGCGTCCGAACCTTCGAGAAGAGCGCACCAATGCGCGCGCGGATGTTGGCGAAAGGCCTCGGCAAGCGCCTCGCGCAGGCCCGGATCGTGCTGCGAAACCTGCAGCCCGAGCGTTTCGCGCAGCACCGCGAAGAAGGCAGGCTCGAGCGCGCCGATCGCGACCCATTCGCCGTCGGCGCATCGATAGACGTCGTAGAAGGGCGCGCCGGTGTCGAGCAGGTTCGCGCCGCGCTCGTCCGTCCACATCCCCGCCGCCTTCAGCGACCAGGTCAAAGCCGAGACCAAGGCGGCGCCGTCGACCATGGCGCAGTCGATCACCTGTCCCTTCCCCGTCCGCCGCGCCGACAGGATGCCGGCCAGCATGCCGAAGGCGAGCAGCATCCCGCCGCCGCCGAAATCGCCGACCGCGTTGACCGGCACCGCCGGCCCCTCCCCGGCCCGGCCGTAGGTGTGGAGCGCGCCGGCCAGCGCGATGTAGTTGATGTCGTGCCCGGCCGCCTGCGCCAGCGGCCCCTCCTGCCCCCAGCCGGTCATCCGCCCGTAGACCAGCCGCGGATTGTCGGCGCAGAGCGTCTCCGGCCCGAGCCCGAGCCGCTCCATCACGCCCGGCCGGAACCCCTCGATCAGCCCGTCGCAGTCGCGCGCGATCTCCCGCACCCGCGCGGCTCCGTGCTCGCTCTTGAGATCGAGCCGTACAGTCGAAGCGCGGTTGCGGCCCAATATGTCGAACTCCGGCGGGATCACCGGCGGCTGGTCCTCGCGCTCGATCCGGATCACCACCGCGCCGTGGTCGGCCAGCATCATCCCCGCGAACGGCGCCGGCCCGATCCCGGCCAGCTCGACGATCCGAATTCCCTCCAGCACGCCGCCCATGGCGAGGGTGATAGCCGGGCGGGCGGGTGGGGGCTAGCGGGCGGCGGAGGCCAGATCGGGTTCCGCTAGGTTCAGAATGGTGCCTTCTTCCTTAGGCGAACAGGTCTCCGCGGCGTAGTCATCGGCTGCCGGGGCAGCGAATCGCAGCGCAGCCAAGCAGCCGGGGCAGATCTGCGCGGGGCGCAAGCCATGTTGGGGAAAGCCGCTTACCTCGTCGGCGCGGCCGTCGGCGCTTTCGTGCTGAGCGAAGCCGCCCAGGCGAGCGAGACGATTGTCTACACCTACGACGCGCTCGGCAGGCTGGTCGCCGTGTCGACCAGCGGCGGACCGAACAACGGCCTCAACGTGTCGACCTGCTACGATCGCGCGGGGAACCGAGCCGCCTACGCCGTCGCTACCGGGTCGCCGCCCCCTGCGTGCCCGCCGCCTTCGTCTCCGCCTCCGCCCAACCAGCCGCCGGTGACCGTCGCGGACACGGACAGTGCGCCCAAATGTGCGTCGAGGATGGTCCAGGTGACAGCGAACGACACGGATCCGGAGGGCAATTATCCGCTGGCGGTGACCGCGGTGAATCAGCCCTGGGCGGAGCCCGGCAGCGGCGGATTCGTGGAGTTCGAGGCGCCGTCCGTGAACGGCACCTACGTCATCACCTATACCGTCGCCGACACGCTCGGCGCCTCTTCGAACGGCACCCTCACCGTCACCGTCAGCGGAGGGATGTCATGTTAGGGAGCCTCGACGCGAAAATGGGCCGCGCTTCGCGACCGTGCGCCTTCCGCGTGCACAGGTGGGTCGCCGCGCTGCTCATGGCGCTGCTCTTCCCAGCCTCCGCTGCACTCGGGCAGAGCCCGGGAAGCGGCCCGCCGCTCCCTCAAATGGTGGCTCCCGACGATGCGGGCATCGACCTCATGAACGGTCGCCGCGTCGCCACAGACAGCGGCATTTCGATCGGGCCCGCGGACGATCCCGCGCTCGAGCTGAGCGAGGGCTCGGGGTTCGGCGGGACGCCGCTGGCGGGATTCCATTATGTTCGAGGCGACTACCCCAACTTTTCGGACGAATATCAGCTTGGCGACAGGATCGAATATAATCGTCCCGACCGAGGCTACGGCCTCAGCAACCGCGCGATGATGGGCAGCGTCGGCGGACAGGCAACCCTCATCGAAAAGGACGGTTCGCGGTGGACGTTCGCGCAGACCGGGGAGCCGATCACCAACTCTGCAAGATATCCATTCCGCTATCTGGTATCGATCACGAGGCCGGACGGCGAAGTGCTTACCTACAATTACGCTTCCGTCCCTCGCTACGGCGACATCCGGAACACCCTGCGCTCGATCGTGAGCAGCGCCGGCTACGAAATGCGGTTCGAGTGGAGTTCCTACGCGGCCGCCAGGGTAACGCTGATCAACCGGCGACACGCCTATTGCGCGCCGCTGGACGCGAGCTGCCGGGGCGGCGCCCATTCCTGGCCATCCATCGCCTGGTCGACTGACGCGTCGGGCAACGTGACCGCGACCACTTCCACCTTGAGAAGCGTGGTCTATGGTCCACCGCAGCGGGGCGCGAGGGTCGGGACGGAGGGTCCTAGCCTGCCCATCTACGAATGGCATCGGACCATCACCAGCGGTGCCGGCGTCGTTCGAACCCATACGAATCACAGCCCCAACGCGAACCCGCCAACGCCCTCTTATTACGGGACGCCCGCCCCCTTCAGCTACGCTGGGGACGGGCTGGACGAAATACCCTGCGATCAGGACCAGATGATCTGGCGGGTCCAGGAGCCGTCGAGGACATTGAACTACCATCCGCCGGCATGCGGAGGAGATTATGTCCGCACGAACAGCGATGGAACCCAGGTGCGCCGGTCCGGCGGGATCATCACCGACGAGCTGGGCCGGCAGACCACCTACGCACTGCGGGGTCCTTTCGAAGACATGCCGGTCTTCGTCGGCGGCGACCTCCGGAGCGTGCAGTCGGTCACGTCGCCGGAAGGCAACCGGGTCATCTACGCCTACGACTACGGTCGGACGGGCCGCGACAATCTACAGTCGATCACCATCAGTCCCCGTCCGGGCTCGTCCGAACCGACGCTGACCTGGACTCGCAACTACCCCGCCACCTGCACCTTTGAGCAGATGGCTTATTGCAACAAGCCCTCCCATGAGATCGACTCGCGCGGCAATCGCACCGACTACACCTACGATCCTGTCCACGGCGGGATCCTGACCCAGACCCTGCCCCCCGATGCGAACGGGGTCCGGCGGCAAATTCGCAACAGCTACCAGCAGCTTTCGGCGCGCGTGCTGAACGCGTCCGGCCAGCTTGTGAGCGAGCCCCCGATCTGGAAGCTGGTCTCCACCTCGACCTGCCGGACTCAGGCCAGCTGCACGGGGACGGCGGACGAGGTCGTCACGACCTACACCTATGATGACAGCCTGTTCCCAGTGGCGGAGACGGTCCGCGCGGGAGACAATTCCGTCAGCAGGACGATTACGCGGACATACGATCCCATCGGCAATGTCCTGACCGTTGACGGCCCCCTTCCGGGACCGGCCGATACGACCCGCCACCTGTACGACGCGCTCCGCCGCCTGATCGCCACCATGGGTCCCGACCCCGACGGCGCGGGTCCGCTACCGGTCCCGGTCACCCGTACGACCTATAATGGCGACAATCAGCCGACGCTGGTGGAAACGGGAACCGCCGCCGATCAGTCCGATGCGGCCCTTGCGGGAATGGCCGTCGCCCAGGCGCTCGCGACGACCTACGACGCCTCGGGGAGAAAGGCTCGGGAGGTGGTTTCCTCGGGCCCGACGGTCTTAGGCGTCACCCAATATAGTTACGATGGCCGGGGGCGCTTAGAATGCACAGCGGTCCGGATGAACCCGGCCAGCTTCCCCTCGCTGCCGGCAAGCGCCTGCACTCTCGGCCCGCAGGGCATTCATGGCCCGGACCGGATCACCCGGAACGTCTACGACGCGGCCGGCCAGCTCACCCAGGTCCAGCGCGCCTACGGCACGACGCTCCAGCAGAACGAAGCGACCTACAGCTACAGCCCCAACGGCCGCCGCACGAGCGTCACCGACGCCAACGGCAACCGCGCGGAGCTGCGCTACGACGGCCACGACCGGCAGGAGCGCTGGGTGTTCCCGCATCCGACCCAGACCGGCGCGGTCAACGAGGCCGATTACGAAGCCTATGGCTACGATTCCGGAGGCAACCG
The DNA here is from genome assembly GCA_035628635.1 of Allosphingosinicella sp. Classification (GTDB taxonomy): domain Bacteria; phylum Pseudomonadota; class Alphaproteobacteria; order Sphingomonadales; family Sphingomonadaceae; genus Allosphingosinicella. The sequence continues at coordinate 49,189 of DASPJJ010000004.1, read as the reverse complement.
CACCAGCCTGAGGAAGCGCGACGGCGTGACTCTGACCTACGGCTACGACGCCCTCGGCCGGATGATTCTCAAGAATGTCCCCGCGTCGGCGAGCGGGGCGCCGGGCTACAGCGTACATTACGGTTACGAGCTCGGCGGGCCGCAGCTCTACGCCCGCTTCGGATCGGCGAGCGGGCCCGGCGTGACCAACGCCTATGACGCGCTCGGCCGGTCGACCGCAGCGACCACCAATATGGGCGGCACGAGCCGGACCTTACTCTACCGCTACGACGCCGGGGGCCGCCGCGACCGGATCACCCACCCGAACACGGCCTTCTGGAGCTACGAATATGATTTGGCCGGCCGCCCGACGGCGATCCGCGAGAACGGCAACACGCTGCTGGCGGATTTCGGCTACGATGCGCAGGGACGGCGCTCGGCCACGAACTTCCCGGCCGCGACGACCACCTACGGCTATGACGCCGCCTCACGGCTCTCGAGCCTCGGCCACAATCTCGCCGGCACGAGCGCCGACCAGAGCCAAAGCTTCGGCTACAATCCCGCCTCGCAGATCGTCTCGCGCACCAGCGCCAACGACGCTTATGCGAGCAACACCGCCTATCCGGTCACCCGCGCCTACGCCGTCAACGGCCTCAACCAATATGTATCGGCGGGCCCGGCGGCCTTCCAGTACGACGCCAACGGAAACCTCCGCTCGGACGGCGCCACCACCTTCGTCTACGACGCCGAGAACCGGCTGGTCTCGGCGAGCGGCGGCGCCAATGCGGCGCTCGTCTACGATCCGCTCGGGCGACTCTTCCAGACGTCGGGCGGAAGCGGCGGCGTCACCCAATATCTCTACGACGGCGACGCACTGGTCCGCGAATATGATGCCGGCGGCAACGGCATCCGCGCGTTCATTCATGGCGCCGACGCGACCGCCGACGACCCGCTCATCTGGTACGAGGCGAACGCGCCCCTCGTTCGCCGCAGCCTCTTCGCCGACCATCAGGGTTCGATCGTCGCGGTCGCGGACGGCGCCGCCGCCCCGATCGCGATCAACGCTTACGATAGCTGGGGAATCCCCAATCCGGGAAACCAGGGGCGCTTCGGCTATACGGGGCAGACATGGATCCCCGAGCTGGGGCTTTGGTATTACAAAGCGAGGATCTATTCTCCGACCTTGGGCCGCTTCCTGCAGACCGATCCGGTCGGCTACGACGACCAGATCAACCTCTACGCATACGTCGGCAACGATCCGGTGAATCACGTTGATCCGGACGGGATGCAAATCCTTGTTCCCGAAGGATTCCAGCACCGTGCTGCCGAAGCCGTCGCAGACTTTCTGTTCGGCGATGTCAACCGGGCCATCGAGCGTCCAAGTGCGGTCAATATCGCAATCGCGATCGGTACGAGCTTACCTCCCGGGCGTGTGGCCGGTGCAGCCGGCCGGGCGATCGGCGCTGTTGGGAGGGCGCTCGCGCCAGCCGAAAGGACTCTGCGGCGAGCACCCCAACCATCCGGTATCGTGTATCGCCGTGTCGACCAGAATACCGGGCGATGCTACATCGGACGATGCAACGATGAGAGACTCTACCAGCGCAGACAGACCGACCACGGGCGCGCCAATCCTCATGCCGAGTACGAGTTCGAACGTTTGGATAGAGCTGAGCCAGGGCAGGCACTTCGGGAGGCAGAGCAACGGCAGATCGACCTGCACGGGGGTCCGACAAACCGGTCCAATCCGAACGGGGGCACCGAAAATCGGCGCAACGAAATTCGCCGACGCGAAAGGGGCGGCCAGTAGTGGGTAAGAGGATAAAAATCTCCGGTGGAGACATTTTCCGATTCTCGGCTGGCACCGACGGATATGGTTACGGCCAAGTTCTTGTCACCGACATTATTCAATATATTGTTGTATTCGAACCAGTATTTAGCTCTACTGCCACGATTGAGGAAGTTATCAGAGAAGACAGGCTTTTGGCTGGATGGTCCAGTGACGCTTTAATGTGGCACGGCCAATGGCTTATTGTAGGGAATGCGCCTCCAATCGACTTTACGTTTCCACAATATAAGATTCAGATTGAAGGGCAAACTTGGGTCACTGACTTCAAGGGGAAGAGTTTGAGATTGGCGACGACAGATGAAGCAAGAGATCTTCGATTTCACACATCTAATGCGCCGATTACTTTCGAGAGGGCGTTCAAGGCCTATCATGGTCTCCTCCCTTGGAAAGCTCACTATGACGAGCTCCGCCTCGAAGCTTGAAAGGCCGTGATGATGCCGGTCATTGTGGTCAATCGTGCGAGCCCGACAGCGCCTAGATTGCTACCCTCTCATATATATGTGACCTTGGCGCCTCACAAGCTCAACCTACCTAGTGGCGAAAGCATTACCGTGTTCTCTGTGCAGCCTTCAGATTACCACTCGGAGTCAGAGCGCCGGGCTATTGAGATAGATTTTCCATTTTTCCACCGTAAGATTATTGCTAATGGAGATGCACTGTCGCTTCCGGCTGGCGGATACCTGCTGAGCCGGATCGATGGACAGCATAGCGATGATCGATTTACCTCTTATTTCTCTGCTGCAGAAGTCGTCGTCCAAGATGATTAGGTTTCAGGCGACCGGCGGCTACGGCTCGCTGGCCGATCCGCCCGGGACGAGCGTGCTGCTCGCCGCCGTCTCGTGGCTGGAGGGGACCTTGCTCGGCACGGTGGCGACGGTGGCCGCGATCGTCGCCACCGCCGCTTTCGGCTTCGCGATGCTGAGCGGGCGGATCGAGGTCAGGCGCGGGGCGGCGGCGGTGCTCGGATGCTTCATCCTGTTCGGCGCGGCGTCGATCGTCGCCGGGATCCAGGCCTCGCTGGCGGCCGCGCCGCCTCCCGCCGCCTCCCCTGCGCCGCCGGCCCCGCCGATGGCCGCAGCGGCGCCCGCACCGGCCCCGGCGCCGGACCACGACCCCTATGCGGGGGCGTCCGTCCCCCAGCGCTAGCGGGCGACTCTGGCCGAAACGATTGCGGCGGGTTAAGCTCGGCGCCACGCGTAGCTGTGCCATGACGAACAGAGGGGATTTCGGATGCGGCAGTGGATCGGGATTGCGGCGGCGCTTGCGCTCGCCGGTTGCGGCGGCGGCGGCGGCGAGGGCGAAGACGCCAACAAGGCCGCGGGCAATGCCGGCGGCAATGCCGGCGCGGGAGCCGAAGGCGGCCAAGCCGGCGGCGGCGGGGGCGGCGGCGGTTCCGCCTCGCTGCAGCCGGGCCAGTGGGAGATCACTACCAACGTCACCAGCATGAACGTTCCCGGCATGCCCGCCGGAATGACCCCGCCGATGCCGCCGCCGACCGTTGTGCGCGCCTGCCTCACCGCGGCGCAGGCCGCCCAGCCGGGCGCGGGCTTCCTCTCCGGAAGCGGCGAGGCGCAGGGCTGCACCTATGAGAGCAATTCGATCGGCGGCGGCCGCATCCAGGCGGTGGTCCAGTGCAACCAGGCCGGGACGACGATGCGCTCGACCATGACCGGCCAGTTCACCGCCGACAGCTACGAGGTCAACCAGCAGGTCGAGACTTCGGCGCAGGGCCAGAACATGCAGATCCAGAGCCGCACCACCGGCCGCCGCGTCGGCGACTGCCCGGCCTGAGCGGGACGCGGCGCCCCGCCGGCCGCCCGGGCCGGCGGTCAGGCGGTGTGCTGCGCGATCGCTGCTTCGTCCTCGTGGAAGGCCATGGAGGCGGAGTTGAGGCAGTATCGGAGGCCGGTCGGCGGCGGGCCGTCGGGGAAGACGTGGCCGAGATGGCCGTCGCAGCGCGCGCAGCGTATCTCGGTGCGGACCATGCCGTAGCCCGTGTCGACGATCTCGCGGACGTGCGCGGGGTCGAACGGGGTGGTGAAGCTCGGCCAGCCGGTGCCGCTCTCGAACTTCTCGCCGGAGCGGAACAAAGGCAGGCCGCAGAGGCGGCAGGCATAGACGCCCGCGGCCTTGTTGTTGAGCAGGGTGCCGCAGAAGGGCCGTTCGGTGCCGTGATCGAGGATCACCTGCCGCTCCTCGGGAGTGAGCGAGCGGGCCAGATCCTCGCGGCGCGCGTCGCTCAAGGGCGCGATGTCGTAGCCGGATGCCGAGATGGTCATGCGGGTCTCCTTCGGGCTGTAGCTCGTGCGCCTGTGCCCGGAATCAAGCGTCTCCGGGCGGAGGCGGAGGCTGCGCGGGCGGCGCGGCGTCCGGGAGGCGCCAGTTGATGCTCTGCGTTCTCGTCTCCGTCGTGGCCCGTCCGTCGGCGCCGATCGCGGGAAAATATAGGAGATGGTTGAACGCCATCACGCAGCTCGCCGTATCGAGATCCTCGTTGCCGCTCGACCGGGCGATCGAGCAGCTCTGGACGATCCCCCTCGCGCTGATCGTGAAACGGATGAGCGCGGTGCCCTGGGCGCGGGCGCGCAAAGCGGCCGGCGGATAATCGAAGGCGGCGGGCGCGGCCCTGAGGCGCGCGCGGCCCGGGCGCGCCGCGCGCAAATGCTGCTCGAGCGCCTCGTCGACAGTCGGGGTCGACGAGGGCAATATCCAGAAAATGCGATGGAGGACCGACCCCGGCGCCGCCCGCCCATCCGGGCCGGTCGCGGGCTCGTAGCGATACCGCCTGCCGAGCAGCCTGCAGGTGACGTCGTCGAGCAGCTCGTGTCCGCTCGAAGCGACGACCTCGCAGCGTTCGATGCGGCCGCTCGTCCCGACCAGCGCGCGGACGACGACCGCGCCCTGCGCGCCGGCCCTGATCGCGGCCATCGGATAATCGTCGGAGGACAAGGCTCCCGACCGATACTGAGCGGGACGGGCCTCGCCGGGCGCGCCTTGCCGGTCGAGCTCGCCCGCGCCGGACTCCTGGGCCGCCGAGGCGGCGAGAGCGAGCAGCACGGCATGCATCTCAATCAGTTCTCCGCCCGGGTTCCCCGCCTAGGTGCGGGAGACGCGGCGCAAGTTCAAGCGGCCGGGACGACGTGCCGCCGCGCTAGATCTCCTTCGCCGGAGCAGGCGGGGGAGCGGGAAGCGACCAACGCACGGTGTGGATCACGACGCCTGCGCGCGGAGACCCCTTGGCATCGAGGGCCGGATTGAAGCGGAACCGGCGGGTCGCAAGGTTGCAGGACGCGGAATCGAGAGAATGGTGGCCGCTCGACGATTCGATCTCGCAGCCGGCGACCCGTCCGTCGGCGTTGACCGCGAGTCGTATGACGACGATTCCTTCGGCGCGATCGCGGAGCGCCGCGGTGGGATAATCGTCGCGCGTGATCGTCCCGCTGCGATGCAGCGCGGGACTGCCGCCGGACGGAGCCTGGGCCAGAGTTACGGTGGAACAACCAATCAGCGCCAATGTAAATAGTTTATTCACAAAGTCCTCCCCCGTCGTTTGCAAAGTAAATATGACAGATTTTACTTTAGCATTCGACAATAGGTGTCAAATTGGCGCGACATTGCCGTAAGCGATCGCCTCGTCCGGCGGGGGCCGCTCGGCCGCCTCGCCGGGTTCCGCGCGGCGACGGGTTGCGGGCGGGGAACCGTCTCCCGCCCCGTCGATTGAATCGGCGGCGAATCGATCCGGAGCGAAGAAAATGGCCGCGCGCGCATATTGGAAGGGGCAGATCAGGCTGGCTCTGGTTTCGATCCCGGTCGAGATCTTCTCCGCGACGAAGAGCGGGGCGACGATCGCGTTCAACCAGATCCACGAGCCGACCGGCAAGCGCATCAAGTACGAGAAGGTCGTGCCGGGCGTCGGGCCGGTCGATCCCGAGGAGATCGTCAAGGGCTTCCAGTACGAGAAGGGCAGCTACGTGCTCCTCAATGACGAGGAGCTCGAGGCGGTGAAGCTCGAATCGAAGAAGACGCTCGAGCTCACCCAGTTCGTCGATTACGACGAGATCGACGTCCTCTATTACGAGAAGCCTTATTACGTCGTGCCTGCGGACGACCTCGCCGAGGAGGCGTTCATCGTGCTTCGCGAGGCGCTGAGACGGACGCGCAAGGTCGGCGTCGGTCAGCTCGCGCTGCGCGGGCGGGAATATCTGGTCAGCGTCAAGCCGTGCGGACGCGGGCTGGTGCTGGAGACCCTGCGCTACGCCGACGAGGTCAACAAGGCGCAGAATTATTTCCGCGACATCGCCGACCACAAGCCCGACGAGGACCTGCTCGACCTCGCCGAGACGCTGATCGAGAAGAAGACGGCCGAGTTCGATCCCGCCAAGTTCCACGACCGCTATATCGAGGCGCTCGAGGAGCTGATCGAGCGCAAGCGCAAGGGCAAGACCATCCACACCGAGGAGGAGGAGGCGCCGGCCAAGGGTACCAACGTCATCGACCTGATGGCGGCGCTGAAGCGCTCGATCGAGCGGCCGGGGGAGACGGGCAAGAGCTCCGGCGGCGCCAAAAAGAGCGCGGCTTCGAAGCCCGCGGCGAAAAAAGCCCCCGCGAAGAAGGCTCCGGCGAAGAAGGCTCCGGCGAAGGCCCCTCCGGCCCGGAAGCGGGCGTGAGGGAAGGAGCGGTAAAGCCCTCCCCCTTGAGGGGGGAGGGATTGGGTGGGGGTGGACTCTTCGGAAACTCTCGGCGGGTCTCTTACTCCACCCCACCCCTAACCCCTCCCCCTCAAGGGGAGGGGAATCGCGACCATGGCTAAGCGCGACAACCCGCTCGCGACCTACAATGCGAAGCGGGACTTCTCGAAGACCGGGGAGCCGAGGGGCACGTTCGACAAGCTCAGCTGGGGCCGGGGCGACGGCTTCATGGTGCAGAAGCACGATGCGACGCGGCTGCACTGGGACTTGCGCCTCGAGCTCGACGGCACGCTGAAGAGCTGGGCGGTGCCGAACGGGCCGAGCCTCAATCCCGACGACAAGCGACTCGCGGTCAGGACCGAGGATCACCCGCTCTCCTACGCGACCTTCGAGGGGACGATCCCCAAGGGCGAATATGGCGGCGGGACGGTGATGATGTGGGACCGCGGCACCTGGGAGCCGGCGCCGGGCAAGGACCCGCGCAAGACGCTGGAGCAGGGCCATCTTCATTTCACCCTTCACGGCCAGCGGATGCAGGGCGAATGGGTGATGTTCCGGCTGAAGCCCAAGGGCCGCGAGCGCGCCGAGAACTGGATGCTGAAAAAGGTCCGCGACGAACATGTCGGCGGATCGATGGGGCTGACCGAGACCTATCTGACGAGCATCAAGACCGGGCGGACGATGCAGGAGATCGCCGCGGGGAAGAAGGCGAAGGAGCTGAAGGGGTGGACCAAGGGGCTAACTCCTCCCCGGAACGGGGAGGGGGACCGCGCGAAGCGCGGTGGAGGGGCGGCGGAGGCGAAGCCGGAGCCGTCTTCCTCGCTTCGCTCGGCCCCTCCACCACGTCGCTCCGCGCCGCGGTCCCCCTCCCCGTTCCGGGGAGGAGCCAAGCTCCCCGCGTTCCGGGAGCCGCAGAAGGCTACGCTCGTCGATCACGTCCCCGAAGGTCCGGGCTGGATCCACGAGATGAAATATGACGGCTACCGCTGCCTGCTCGCGGTCGGCGGGGGCGCGGCGAAGGTCTATACGCGTTCCGGCCTCGACTGGTCGGACAAGTTCCCGGACATCGTCGCGGCGGCGCGCGGAATCGAATGCGGCAGCGCCCTGCTCGACGGCGAGATCGTCAAGCTCGACGCCGCCGGCAATACCGGCTTCTCGGCGCTCCAGCAGGGCATTTCGGAGGGCGGGCGCGGGCTGACCTTGTTCCTGTTCGACGCGCTCGAGATCGACGGCGAGGACCTCGCGCCGCTGCCCAATATCGAGCGCAAGGCGCGGCTCGCGACCTTGCTCGGGCCGGGCCGGCCCCCGGCGATCCTCTACGCCGACCATATCGTCGGTCACGGCGAGAAGCTGTTCGACGCGATGTGCGCCGCCGGCCAGGAGGGGATCATCTCCAAGCGCGCCGACGCGCCCTATCGCGGTCGGCGGACGAGATGCTGGCTGAAGGTCAAGTGCACCTTGCGCCAGGAATTCGTGATCGTCGGCTGGTCGGAGAGCGACAAGAAGGGCCGCGGCTTCCGCTCGCTGCTGCTGGCGACGCGCGACGAGGGTAAGCTCATTTATGCCGGCAAGGTCGGCACCGGCTTCTCCAACGACGTGCAGCACGATCTGCGCGCGCGGATGGACCGGATCGCGCAGGACAAGCCGCCGGTCGCGGTGCCCCGCGCCGACGCGCGCGGGGCGCATTGGGTGAAGCCGCAACTGGTCGCCGAGATCGCGTTCGCCGAGTTCACCGCCGACGGCGTGGTGCGGCATCCGAGCTTCCTCGGCCTGCGCACCGACAAGAAGGCGAAGGAGGTGGCGCGCGAACTTCCACAGAAGGCGCCCGAGGCCGCGCCCGCCGCCGCGACCGGCGACGGGATCAGGATCAGCAATCCGGAGCGGGTGTTGTGGCCGGAGGCGGGGATCAGCAAGCAGGAGCTGGTCGATTATTACCGGACGATCGGGCCGCTGATGACGGTCTGGGCCGCAGAGCGTCCGCTGTCGCTGGTGCGCTGCCCGCAGGGACGCTCCAAGAAATGCTTCTTCCAGAAGCACAATACGGCGACCTTCGGCGAGCATGTCCGCCAGATCGAGATCGAGGAGAAGAAGGGCGAGCGCGTCGACTATGTCTATGTCGAGGACGTCGCCGGGCTGATCGCCTGCGTGCAGATGGGGACGATCGAGTTCCACGGCTGGGGCTCGCGCACCGCCGACATCGAGAAGCCCGACCGCCTGGTGTTCGACATCGACCCGGACGAGGGGCTGAGCTTCGCCGAGGTCAAGCGCACCGCCCGCGACCTCCACCGCTACCTGGCCGACATGGGGCTGCAGAGCTTCCCGCTGACCACCGGCGGGAAAGGGCTGCACGTGGTCGTGCCGCTGACGCCGGAAGCGGAGTGGCCTGAGGTCAAGGACTTCGCCCAGCGCTTCTGCGTCGCGCTGGCGACAGCGGAGCCCGAGCGGTTCACCGCCAACCTCGCCAAGGCGAAGCGCAAGGGCCGCATCTTCCTCGATTACCTGCGCAACCAGCGCGGCGCGACCGCGATCATGCCGTACAGCGCGCGGGCGCGGGACAATGCCACGGTGTCGGCGCCGATCGGCTGGGACGAGCTCGAGGACCTTAAGGGCGGCAACATCTACACGGTCCGCGACGCCGAGCTGCTGCTGGAGCGGGCGTCGGGACGCGCCCTGCAGGGCTGGGGCGAAGCGAGCCAAGTGCTGCCGGACCTGTAGGGACAGTTACGAGTAACTGTCCCGTTATAGGTGGGGACAGTTACTAGTAACTGTCCCCGGCGTACCTCAATAGGTGGGGACAGTTACTAGTAACTGTCCCCGGCGTACCGTCCCCGGCGTACCTCAGATCGGCTCGTGCGCCGGGACGCCCTCAGCCCCCGCCGCCCGCGTACCAGATAACTGAGACTGCGGCGAAGGCGATCAAAGCGGCGACCAGCGCGCGCCATCCGGGAGCGGCGACCATCGGCTGCGTCCCCTCGGGCGCGGGCCGCCGGCCCGTGATCATCGGGCCGATTAGGTTGTCCCGCTTGACGAAGAGGTAGACGGCGATCGCCGCGACGTGGAGGCCGATCAGCACGAGCAGCCAGTCGAACACGTCCTTGTGAAGGCCGGTCAGCGTCTCGGCGGTATCTTCAGAGACGAAGCCGCTCAGCGGGCCGGCGAGGAAGCCGTCCTCGTCCGCCGCGAACAGGCCGAGGCCGGCCTGGAGGCCGACCGCCGCCAGCAAAGCGAGCACGCTGAGCGCGCCCAGGGGATTGTGGCCGAGGACGTAGCCGGACCGGCCCCGAAGATATTCGAGGATTCCGGCGGGGCCGCGCACGAAGCTCGCGAAGCGCGCGGTCGAGCTGCCGATGAAGCCCCAGACGATTCTAAAGATCAGCAGGCCGAGGATCGTCATGCCGATCCGGTCGTGCCATTCGACCATCTCCTCCTCCGCGGTCCACCAGGCGAGGCCGATCAGGCCGGCGAGCAGCCAGTGGACGATGCGGACTGCGCGGTCCCAGACCGCGACGCGGACGGTCGGCTCAGGGGTGCTCCGGGGCACGGAAGCGCTCGTGGCAATTGGAGCAGGATTCCTTGAGCGCGGGCAGGGCTGCGCGGATCGCGGCCAAGTCGCCGCTTTGCGCCGCGCGGTTGAACGCGGCCGAGGCCTGCTCGAACGCCTGACCCCGCGCGCGGAAGGTCGCGCCGTCCGTCCAGATCTCGGCCTTGGCGCGGGTGCGGCTGCCTTCGGCGGGGCCGCTGCCTTCCGGGAACCAGGTGAGCAGCTGCGGCCCGTAGCCGGCGATCAATGCGGCGTGGCGCCGGAGGGCGGCGACGTCGGGCGAGCCGCCCTTGAGCGCGCCGTTGATGCCCTTCATCGCCTTGCCCATTTCCTCATAATGGTCGTGGCGGGCGCGGCGCACGGCCTCGACGTCCTGCGGGGTCGCCTGGCCCTGGGCGACGTTCGAGACGGTCTCTTCGCGCTGCTCGCTGGACGATCCGTTGTCCGCCGCATTGCCGCCGCCGCCGCTGTTGCACGCCGCCGTGGCGACGATCGCCGCGATCGAAAGACCCAGCAAAGCTCTCTTCATCCGCTCACCTCCGTTTGGGCCGAATGGCGGAATGCGTACGCGGGGTAAAGCGTTCCTGCACGACCTTTGTCATGCCGGACTTGATCCGGCACCCATGAACAAAAGAATTCGCGGAGAGTCCCCAGACTCAGTGTTCATGGGCCCCGGATCAAGTCCGGGGTGACGGTGCGCATCACGCCCGCTCGGCGACCTTCGTCCATTCGCCGCCGCGCAGGATGCGGTCGCCCCACCGCCAGCCGCGGCCTTCGCCGTCGAAGATCCGGACGGCAAGCAGCCCGCCATAGCCGCCCGCCTGGCGCGGATTGACCCACCAGCCGGCGGAGGGATCGAACAATTTCACCTCGCCCTCGCCCGAGACGAGGGCGCAGGCCTCGTGATAGATGACGTCCTCGTCGATCCAGTGGGCCGAGACCTTCTCGGCCTCCCATTTGCCCAGCCACTGCGCGGTCGCTTCGTCGGTATATTGCTGGACGAACTGGGCCGGGAAGCTGGTGAGGCCGCGCTCGGCGAACAATTCGCGCGCCATGCAGCCGAGAGCGCCGCAATCGAGCGTATCCCTTTCGACCGCCTCGCACCAATGGATCGGCCAGGGCGACGGGCCCCAGGTCCAGCGCTTCCTCAGCCAGCGCGGGCCGCTGGCGCGGTCGGCGCCGTTCAGCTGGGCGAAGTCGTAGGCCATCACCCATTCGCGGGCGATGTCGCAGCAATCGGCGCCGTGATGAGCGATGCAGCTATAGGGGAAGCTCTCCCAGCGCGCGCTCGGGCACGGGCGGTCGAGAACCCGAGGCTCGTCGACGATGAGATCGAGGCGGTTATCCGCGGCCGAATACATAGGACATGCTCCTGTCGTAGCCGCCGGCGTCGCAGAAGACGATGAGGTCTCCGGGGCGCGTGCCTTCGGGAAGCTTCACGTTCGCGGCGACGACATCATGCTCCATGCACAGCCGGCCCATCAGATGGGTCTTGCCGCGGCGCAAGGGCTGCCATTCGCCGGTCCGCCCGCATTTGCGAAGCATGCGGTGGGGATAGAAGAAATACATGGGAAGCTCGGCGATCGAGCCGTCGACGACGGCCTCGACATAATCGTCCTCATGCTCCTGGATCTCGAGCACCCGCATCGCTAGCGCCATCGAGGGCTGCGCCATCGCCTTGCCCGGCTCGGAGACGATGCGGCGCACGCCCGGCAGCAGGGCCCGGATCGTGTCGACCGCACGGGCGAAATCGCCCTCCTCGCCGTCGTGCCAGTCGTCCGGGAACCAGCCGCCGCCCATGTCGAGTATCTCGATGCTGCGGCCCGAAAGCTTTTCGATCGAACGGCACCATTTGAGGATGGACTCGAACAGGTGCCACCATTGGGCGACGCCGATATTCGCCGAGGCCATGTGGAAGTGCACGCCGAACTTCACGTCCCGGGGCAGCCGCTTCACGCCCTCGATCAGCTTGCGGAAGGTCTTCGGGCTGTCGAGCGGGATGCCGAAGCGGGAGACGACGTTGGGCGTCCTGATCCGCACGCCGACGTGGCGGGAGGACATCTCGCCGGCTTCCATCGCCGCGACCGTGCGCTCCAGATCGGCGATCGAATCGCAGAAGAAAGCGTGCATCCGCTCCTTGGGCATCATCCCTTCCGGCCACCATTTGGCGGGACCGTTCAGGATCACCTCGTCGGGACGGAAGCCGCATTCGAGCGCGGCCTTGACCTCGAGCAGGCTGATCGCCTCGGCCATGAAACCGTTGTCGCGCGCCAGCCTGATCAGGCGCGGGTCCGGATTGGTCTTGATGGAATAAGCGTTCACCACCTGCGTCTGGTTGGTCGAGAGACGGTGGGCGCGCTCGTTCGCCTTGCGGAACAGGCTCTCGGCCGTCGATTCCATGAACAGGAATTCGGGGGTCTGCACCTGCTCGAAATCGATGGCGGAAAGGTCGGCGAGGAAGGTCTCGGGGACCTTCGGCGGCTCGCCGCCCGGATCCTCGAGCTCCTCCCCTTCGATCATCGCAGCGTCGCGCTTGTGGAGGCGCTCGGCGAGCGAGGGCAGGCCCGACGGGTGCTTCATCGAATGGCCGATCGCGCCGGCGAAGGGCTCGGGCAGCGGCGGCAGGGGATAATCGGCGCGCACCGGCACTTCGAGGACGACGCGGGTGAACTCCTCGCTCTCCGCGCGTTCGGGACGGGCGAGGACGCCGCTCGCCGCCTGGACGAGCCGTGCCGGCAGGTTCGTGCCTGCGATGGTGGCGCCGTGGACCCAGGCCGGGAATCGGGGATTCCACTCCAGCAGCCAGAGCTGGTTCCTTGGATCGCGGACCATCTCGAGCTCGCCGCCCCCGGTCCAGCCCAGCTCCTTGACGATGCGGCGGAGCGGGGCGAGGAAGGCCTCGGGGACGTCGCAGACGTCGCCGGCCCAGGTCTTGCCCTCGGGCGTGATGTCGCGCTTGCGCATCGAGACCGCACCGAGCAGCTCGCCCTTGTAGGCCGAGAGCATGACCGATTCCTCGTAGCCGCCGACATGCGCCTGGAGGAAAAGCTTCTGCGTCGACCAGACCTTGGTGAGCGCGTTGCGGGCGGCCTCGAACACGTCCCAGCTCGGGGTTCGCGCCGCGTCGTAATAAGGGCCTTTCAGCCAGACCCGCCAATTGTGCCTGCGGCAGAAAGCGTGGAGCTCCCAGTCGCTGAGGTCGGTCGAGATCCAGGTCGGGATGCGGACCGGCAGGCCCTCATGCGCCTCGACGGCGGGCTTGCCGATCCGCTTCAGCGCGGCCATCGGCGGGGCCAGCAGGTTGCGGTGCCCCTCGGGGAAGAGGTCCGCGAGCCACATCGCCTCCAGGTCGCTCCCCGAGATCCAGAAAGCGCCGCCGTCCAGCAGCGCCTTGACCTTCTCGCCGTAGAGATCGAGGTCGAGCTCGTCCCACGGCCGTTGGATGAACAGGTCGTCGAGATCCTGCCAGTGTATTCCCGACACGCGATTGGAGTATTCGACGCCGATCAGCGTCGCATTAGGATAGCCTTGGCGCAGCGATCGAATGATCCCGACGCCGGGCTGCGGATTGCCGCCGGAATAGAGTCCGCTGACGTAAATCTTCATGGGCGGATGCAATACCTCTCCGTCGCCGGAACCGGCGCCTATATAACGTAGTTCATCGAACGAACTGGATTTGGACTATGTGGCTGCAAGTAGACGGGAAACCCTCTTTTGCAACCAACACAGGTTAAGGCAGGCTTTTTTTAATAACCGAGACAGGCTGAACGGCGAAAGCGCCCGAGGGTTCCGTTACGTTCCCGAAAGCGGCGTTTTCCCGTTGTCGACGCAGTGGCTTAGCGAAGGAGATGCGGATTGGCGGAACGGCCGCTCTTTCCCAGCTACATGAACCTCGATCCCCATATCGACGTCGACCGGCTGAAGGCGCTCGACGGGTTCGTGACCGAGCGGCTCACCGCCAGGCTCGAGGCCTCGGGCGACCTAGCTTTCGACACCGGTCCCTTCCTGCTCGGGAGCGACGCGCCGCGCCTGCCCGGCTCGCGGCTGGTCTATCTGGCGCGCACGCAAGCGAAGGACGATTATTACGAGCTCGACCGCACCGAGCTCTGGCGGCCGACGCCGGAGGCGGAGGAGTTCGCGCCCTTGATGGACTTCATCGCCACCCTCCCCTTCGCCGCCACCGGGCGGATGATCATCATGTACGATTATGACGGCCGCGCCGTGCCTGCCCACCGCGACCATGACAGCATCGAGCTGTGCCACGAGTTCGTCTGGTTCCGCACGAACCACTCGAAGCCGCTCTACATGTTCAACCCGCAGACCGGCGAACGGCTGGACGTGACCTCGCACAGCGCCTGGTTCGACACGGTCAACCAGTATCACGGCGCGGACGCCTCGCCCGGCCTGTCGTTCAGCATCCGCGTGGACGGGCGGTTCAGCGAGGAGTTCCGGGCGCAAATCCCCTCCGCGTCAGCCAATCCCGCCAGCGCGCCCGCGCTCTGGGCGGCAAGCCTGGCCGCGTAGAGCGTAAAGCCCTCCCCCTTGAGGGGAGAATCGGAGGAAGGGGCGGCGCACCTAGCGGACACCGAGTCTTCTCCGCAGGCTCCACCCCACCCCTAACCCCTCCCCCTCAAGGGGAGGGGGACCGGCGGGGCTTCTCCCCAAAAAGAAGACGCCCCGGCGGTGAGGCCGGGGCGTCTTCCCACGCGGCGAGGCCTGGATACTGGGCCTCGCTACTCTACTTGCTTAGCGGCAGCGGCGGGTGCTGCGGCCCCTCTGGACCTCGCGGCCGAGGAGCGCGCCGACCGCGGCACCGAGCACGGTGCCGGTGGTCCGCGAGCGGCCGCCGTCGAGGGCGCGGCCGATCAGGGCGCCGCCGGCGCCGCCGACGATGAGCCCGGTGGTGCCGTTCGAGCGGCGGCAATAGATGCGGCCGTCGCGGCCCTGCCAGGTCGGGCCGTTATAGGCGCCCCTATTGTGGTCCGCGTAAGCCACGGTGGGCAGTGCGGGGACGGCGAGGGTCGCGGCAGTCGCTGCGATCAGGATCTTGCGCATCGGATTACTCCTTCACTCTGTTCTCTCACGGAGATGCGGCCCCGCGGGATGGGTGTAGGTCTACGCCGATTCGCATGAGCCCGGTCTGAATCAGGACGTTAGCTCAGGTTCAGGAGGATCAACCTCGATCGCGGCTAGGCGTGCGGCTGGGGCGCGAATGTAAAGGCCATGGTTAACGGCTTCTTTACCAAAGGCCTCTAGCTCCCATCGTGTTCATACGGGGGATTGGGACATGAGCATTCTTCTTGCAGCCTTGCTGCTCGGCCCGAGCGGCCTTCCGGAGATCGACCGCCGCTCGCTCGACCTGCAGGCGCGCGCCGAGGCGCTGCAGCCGCGGCTCGTCCGCTCGAACCGCGAGGGGCTGTTCGAGCTGGAGGCGATGACCACGATCTGCCGCGCCGCCGGCAGCCAGCCGGATCCGCGCGCATTCATCGCGACCCTCGCCCGCGCCTACGGCCTCAATGCCAGCGAAAGCGCCGCCCTGCGCGGCAGCTGCGCCGCCTATTTTGCCGGCCGCGCGGACGGCCGCCGTTAAGGGCATCGGCGATCCCACGGGATCGATAATGCCGCGTCTTCGGACCGTCCCGTCCCGGGGCAGGTCCAACGCGCCGCTTGGCGCGCTTCCCGTGGCCCCGTAATAGCCGCAGGCGGCGCCATACCGTTTCTGAACCCCCAATGGGGCTGATGGCGCCCAGGGGGTCGAGCGGCGAAGTGGGGAAGGCTTTTCATCAGACGAGCATCATGACGGGGGCCGGCGCCGCCGCACTGGCTTTGCTCCTCGCCCCCGCTCCCGCTGCGGCCGAGCAGGTTCGCGCCAGCCTGTCGGTCACCGCGACCGTCGTCCCGGCCTGCACGGTGCGGCATCGGTCCGGCTCGGGACACGCCGTCGCCTGCTCGACCGGCGCCAGCGTCGCGACCATGACGGCGAGCCGCCACGACGAGCAGCCGCTCGACGAAGCCGCCGCCATCCTCGGCGCTCCGGTCCTCCGGCGCGGCGACGTCGTGTTCACCGCTCCCCCGCGCGTCCCGGCGGCCGATGCCTCCGAAGAGAAAGCCGGCGACCTCCAACAGCGTTACCTCACCGTCACCTACTGATCCTTCCCGCTGGCTTCCCCCCGCCGCTTGTGCCTAGAAGACAGGCGAGACGCGGGCGAAGGGGGACTGAATGGCGGGGGCGACGGGGGCAACTCCGCGGGATCTCAAGAAAGTGGTGGCAGCGAGCCTCGTCGGCACCATGATCGAATGGTACGACTTCTTCCTCTACGGCTCGGCCGCGGCGCTCGTCTTCAACCGCCTCTTCTTCCCGTCCTTCGACCCCTATACCGGCACCCTGCTGGCGTTCGCCAGCTATGCGGTGGGATTCGTCGCCCGGCCGCTCGGCGGAATCGTCTTCGGCCATTTCGGCGACCGGATCGGACGCAAGCGCCTGCTGATGCTCAGCCTCGTCCTGATGGGCGTGGCGACCGTCCTCATCGGGCTGCTCCCGACCTATGCCCAGGTCGGAGTGTGGGCGCCGGTGGCGCTGATCGCGCTGCGGCTCGTCCAGGGCTTTGCGGTCGGCGGCGAATGGGGCGGCGCGGTGCTGATGGCCGCCGAGCACGGCGACGATGCGCGGCGCGGCTTCTGGGCGAGCTGGCCGCAGGCGGGAGTCGCGGCGGGTAGCCTGCTTTCCGCCGGCGTGCTCGCTGTGATGGCTGGCTTCCAGAGCGAGGCCGACTTCCTCGAATGGGGGTGGCGGGTGCCGTTCCTGCTCTCCGCGGTGCTCGTCGCGGTCGGGTGGTACATCCGCAACCGGGTCGCCGAGAGCCCGATGTTCGAGAAGGCGCTCGAAGAGGCCGAGGTTCCGCCGAAGCTCCCGGCGCTCGAGGTGCTGCGCGAGCGGCCGCGGGCGATCGTGCTCGGGGCGGGGCTGCGGGTCGGCGAGAACATCTCCTATTACATCATCACCGTCTTCTCGCTGAGCTTCCTCGTCGACGTCGCCTCCGAGACCCGAAGCCTCGCCCTGAACGCCCTCCTGGTCGGCGCGGCGATCCAGTTCTTCGCGATCCCGGGCTTCGCCATGTTGTCGGACCGGATCGGGCGGCGGCCGGTCTACGCCTTCGGCGGACTCGGCCTCGCCGCGTTCGCCTTCGCCTTCTTCCCGATGCTGGCCAGCGGCGACGAAGCCTTGATCATCCTCGCGATCGTGATCGCCCTCGTTCTCCACAGCGCGATGTACGGGCCGCAGGCGGCGTTCATCACCGAGCTGTTCCCGACGCGGATCCGCTATTCGGGAGTCTCGATCGCGTACCAGCTGACGTCGATCGTCGCCGGCTCGCTGGCGCCGATCGTCGCGCTCGCGCTGTACCGCGAATATCAAAGCCCGCTGCCGGTCGCGATCTATGTCGGCATTGCCTGCCTGGTCAGCGGCGTCAGCGCGCTGCTCGCGCGCGAGACGAAGGGCATCGCCTTGGCGGAGATCCGATGAGCGCCTATCCGCTCGATCCCGCCAACGCGACGCTGAGCCCCGCCCCCGGCGAGGGGGAGGCGTCGTTTCACGCGCTCGCCGATTCGATCGACCAGATGATCTGGTCGACGCGGCCCGACGGCTATCACGATTATTACAATCGCCGCTGGTACGAATATACCGGCGTCGCCCACGGCTCGACCGACGGCGAGGCCTGGAACGAGATGTTCCACCCCGACGACCGCGAGCGCGCGTGGAAGGTGTGGCGCCATTCCCTCCGCACCGGCGAACCCTATCACATCGAATATCGGCTGCGGCACCGGTCCGGCGAGTATCGCTGGGTGCTCGGGCGGGCCCAGCCGGTCCGCGGCCCGTCGGGCGACATCGTGCGCTGGTACGGCACCTGCACCGACGTGCACGAGCTGCGCCTGGCCCAGGACGCGGCGCGGCGCGCCGAGGAGCGCTACCGCCTCGCCTTCCGCGCGACCAAGGACGCGATCTGGGACGTCGACCTCGTCACCGACGAGCTGGAGTGGAACGAGGCGCTGCAGACCGCCTACGGCTACGATCCCGAGACGGTGCGGGTCAACGGCGCTTGGTGGCTCGACCATATCCACCCGGAGGACCGCGCCCGGGTCGATGCGAGCGCGCGCGCGGCAATCGCCGGCGGCGCCTCCGAATGGTCGGAGGAATATCGCTTCCGCCGCGCGGACGGCAGCTATGCCGAAGTGCTCGACCGCGCCGCAATCATCCGCGACGAGAGCGGCGCCGCGGTGCGGATGATCGGGGCGATGCTCGACCGCACCGACTGGAAGAAAGCGGAGGCGCACCAGCGGCTGCTGATCAACGAGCTCAACCACCGGGTGAAGAACATGCTCGCCATCGTCCAGAGCATCGCCCACCAGACCTTCAGCGGCGAGTCGGCGTCCGGCGCCCGGGCAGCCTTCGAAGGCCGGCTCGCCGCGCTTTCGGCCGCGCACAACCTGCTCACCGAGCGCAATTGGGCGCCAGTCTCGATCCGCAAGATCGTCGAGGATACGGTCGCACCGCACCGCGCCGGCGGGGAGCGCTTCGCAATCGACGGGCCGGACGTGGAGCTCGCGCCGAAAGCGGCGGTTTCGCTCGCCCTCGCCGTCCACGAGCTTTCGACCAACGCGATCAAATACGGCGCCCTCTCGGCGCCCGATGGACGGGTCGCGATCGCCTGGGAGGCTGCGGACGACCGGCTCCACTTCGCCTGGCGGGAGAGCGGCGGGCCGGAAGTCGCCCAGCCGGCCCGGCGCGGCTTCGGCAGCCGGATGATCGAGCGCGGCCTGGCCTCCGAGCTGGAAGGCCGCGCGGGAATAGAGTTCCGCCGCGAAGGCGTGGTCTGCACGATCGACGCCCCGCTGCCCGCGGCTCGCGTCTGAACCGGGCGCCGGCGCCTTTGCCTTGCGGCGTCGCTCCCGGGATCGTAACGTCGCCGTCATGACGGGGGCGACGTCGTGGCGCGGGCTGATCGTGGGCCTGATCGGCAATCTGCTGATCGGCGTCTCGCTCTACCATCTCATCCAGGTCGGCAATTGCGGCGGCGGCTACAATGCCGATTGCCCCTCTTCGCTGACGCCTTATTTCATCGCGCTCCCGGTCGGCATCCTCACCTCGGTGGCGGGCATCTTCATGGGCGGCGGCATCGTCGCCTTTTGCGGCGTGTTCGTCTCGATCGGTCTCGGCGCGCTCGCCGCCGGCTGGTTCGGCGCCGGCAAGATGGGCGCCTTCCCCTACATATTCGGCGGCCTGTTCGCTTTCTTCGGGCTGCTGCCGCTGCTGCTCGGCGCCGGCCTGCGCCGGATCGGGGCGGGCAAGGAGGCTCAGGCCATGCGGCTGGTCGCGACCGGCGGCCAGGGCGTCGGAACCGTCACCCATGTCGAGGACACCGGGATTACGATCAACGACAATCCCCGGGTGACGGTGACGATGAAGGTGGAGCCGGTCGACGGCACGGCACCCCTCGAGCGCACCAAGACGGTCACCGTGTCGCGCGTCGCCATCCCGCGCATCGGCGACCGTTTCCCGGTCTGGTACGACCGCGAGGATCCGTCGCTATGGGCCTACGGAGTCGACATGGAGGCCGGCGCGCCGGCCGACGTCAAGGCGCTGTTCGCCCGCGCGGCGCGCACCGGGACGGAGGCGCCGAACGAGCCGGCGTCGGGCCCGAGCCCGCTCGAGGAGCTCCAGCGCCTCAACGAGCTGCGCAAGGTCGGCGCCGTCACCGACAGGGAATATGACACGGCCAAGGCGCTGCTGCTGGCCCGCCTGGCGGAGCCGCCCGGGGCCTGATCCACCGGGCTTTTACACTGTCTTGCCCGGATAATACACTTTCGCTCTTGCGCGGCAGGGGCTAACGACCCAATTCACGCACGAAGAGAGGATTGCGGGGACATGGCTACGCAGACTGAGACCGAAGGCCGGCCGACCATGACGCTGGAGCCGCCGCCGCCCCTGACCGCGGTCGAGCCGGCGCAGGCCGGCGGGCTCGTCCCGCTCAAGGAGGAGCAGAAGAGCAAGCTCGACGAGAAGGTCGAGAGCTTCGTCGACGAGCTGATCGCGCTCGATTCCAACTCGCCCGAATTCGGCCGCAAGGTCGACCAATTGACCGCGATGGGCCGCCGGGAGATCGCGGAGGCCGCGGGACATTCCAACCGCTTCCTCGACCGGCCGGTGAAGGCGATCGACGCCGACACCGGCATCGGCGCCAACCTCACCGAGCTGAGGCGCACCGTCGAGGATCTCGATCCCGGCCATAACGGCAAGCTCACCGGCCCCAGAAAGCTGTTCGGGCTCATCCCCTGGGGCAACAATCTGCGCTCTTACTTTCACAAGTACCAATCGTCGCAGACCCACATCTCGCAGATCCTCGCCAGCCTGGCCTCGGGCAAGGACGAGCTTCTGCAGGACAATGCGGCGATCGACGTCGAGCGCGCCAACATGTGGAAGACGATGGGCAAGCTCGAGCAGATGATCCACATCTCCAGGACGCTCGACGCGAGGCTCGAGGAGAAAGCGAACGAGCTCGACGCCACCGAGCCCGCCAAGGCCAAGGCGATCCGCGAGACCGCGCTCTTCTACACCCGCCAGCGCACCACCGATCTGCTCACCCAGATGGCGGTGACGGTGCAGGGCTATCTCGCGCTCGATCTGGTCAAGAAGAACAATGTCGAGCTGGTAAAGGGCGTCGACCGCGCCTCGACCACCACCGTCTCGGCGCTGCGCACTGCGGTGACGGTCGCGCAGGCGATGACCAACCAGCGGCTGGTGCTGGAGCAGGTCACCGCGCTCAACACGACCACCGCCAACGTCATCGACTCGACGGGCAACCTGCTCAAGAGCCAGTCGGCCGACATCCACAAGCAGGCGGCATCCGCCACCATCCCCCTCGAGACGCTGCAGCGCGCCTTCCAGAACATCTACGACACGATGGACATGATCGACCGCTTCAAGCTCGAGGCGCTCGGCAACATGAAGCAGACCGTCGACACGCTCTCGAGCGAGGTCGAGAAGTCGCGCGGCTACATCGCCCGCGCCGAGGGCGTCGACCAGAACCGCCTCGCCGGCGAGCGTTCGCAATTGACCTCGCTGGAGGGCTGACTTGGCCGATCATCCGCTCGCCGTCGACGAGGCGATCGCCCGCTTCGACGAGGCGGTCGCGCGCTGGGACGGGCGGACTCCCGAGGCGGTCGGCGCCCGGCGGCGGCATTACGGACGAAGCGCCGCTGCGCTCGGGCGGCGGGTGGCGACCATGGGGGTGGCGATCGCCGCCCTGATCGTGATGACGATCGGCTTCGGGCTCGCGGTCGGCCCGATCGGCTGGAGCGGGCTGTTCGTCGTCAGCTTCGCCATCCTCGCGATCATGATCCTGTTCGCGGTGTGGCCCGCGGGGGCGCTGAGGCGGCCCGAATATAGCGAGCAGATGCCGACCAAGGCGGTCGTCCAGCAGCTGGAGAGCCTGCTCGTCGCGGAACGCCCGGCGCTGCCGGCTCCAGCCGCGCGCCAGGCGGATGCGATCACGAAGCAGCTGCCTTTGCTAGAATCGCGCCTATCGGCCCTGGAGCCGCTGGACCCCCTGGCCCAGGACGCTCGGCGGCTGATGGGCAAGCATCTGCCCGAACTGATCGAGCGCTACGAGCGGGTTCCGGCGGCCTATCGCCACGAGCGCGACGGCGAGGGGCTCACCGTCGACGAGCGGCTCGCCGCGAGCCTCAGGGCCGCGAACGAGGCGCTGGACGATATCGGATCCCGGCTCGCCCGCCAGGACCGCGACGCCTTCGAGACCCAGGGCCGGTTCATCGAGAGCCGTTACAAGGATCCCTCGGGCTTCGAAGGGCGCTGAGATGCGGGACCTCGAGCGGGCGCTCATCGACACCGAGGACTTTCTGATGCGTCAGCTCGGCTCGCGCGCGGCGCGCGAGGCGAGCACGCGCAAGCTGAAGCGCGGCGCCGCCGAGATCTTCCGGCGGGTGCGGCGGGCGGGGCTGGTCTTCGTCGTGCTTCTGTTCGCGCTGATCGGCGCGAGCGTGTTCGGATCGGTAGGCTTCCTCACCTGGCTGATCGCGCTGCCGGCGATCATGCTCGCGGCGATGCTGAGCATGACCTTTCCGACCCGGGCGGGGCGCGCGCCGAAGGCGCCGACCGAGCGCGACGTGACCCGCATTCCGCTGCCGATCCTCGCCGAACGGTGCGACCGCTGGCTGCTCGACCGCTGCGACGAGCTGCCGCGCGCGGCTTTGCCCTCGGCCGACCTGATCGTCGACCGGCTTCGCAGCCTGGCGCCGGGGCTGGCCGACATCCCCGACGGCTCGCCGCTCCAGGGCGAGATCAGGCGGCTGGTCGGCGGCCACCTCCCCCGTCTCGTCGATTCCTACCTGGCTTTGCCGCCCGAGGCGCGGGCGCCGCGCTCGGAGAACAGCCTTCGCCTGACCGAAAGCCTCGGGGCGGTCGCCGAGGAGTTGATCCGGCTGTGCGGCGAGGTCGACGGCTGCCGCGAGGCGAGCTTCGCGATCGAGCACCGGTTCATCGAAAGCCGCTATCGCGACGATCTTTCGCCCGGCGGGCGCTGACGCCGCGAATCGGGGGAAGCCGCGAATCGCGCGATTCGCGAAAAGCCGTGCCGACACGCCCTGGCGGCTGTTTCATTATGGAACGCGCGCGTTCGCACCCGCGGCGACTGTGGCTGCGAAGCAACAGGCGGTGGGAGGGCACAACTTCCCGTTCGGGGTGTTCGCGCGCAGGCCGCGGGCCGGTAGCAGACCGTCCTCGTGGCGGCACTGCCAATTTTGGGTCAGTTCTCGAATAGTTTGAGATGATTGGGTTTTTCCCCAGATCGCGCGCGCGTTGGAAGCATTGGGTGCGCCTGGCGAGCGCTCCCGTCAGCATCGCCGCGCCCCGCATTCGGGCTGTATTTCCGGCACCTCCGCGCTCGACGCTTTCCGACTAGTTAACGGAGATCGTTGTTAAAACGGTTCGAAATTAAGTTTACGCCACGTTTACGAACGCGTATCGATCGGTCTCCAGAGTTTCCGAAAGGGAGGAACTTTCCATGGAAAAGCGTGACATTGTCGAGCTGACCGAGGCGGAAATCGCCGCGGTTGCCGGCGGAAGCCGCGGCACCGAAGCCCAGACGGGCATTCGCGGCTGAACGGATTGGGGTCCGGCCGCTCCAACGGCCGGACCTGACCATAATCCTCGCCTAAGGCGTTGGATCCACTTATAACGACCCCCCTCGAGGGGGTCTTTTTTTTGCAGCTGTTCAGGCCCGAAGCGCTGAGAGGACAGGATCGCCTCCACGGCGACGTGGTGCTCGTTCCCCCCGTCTCGTGGCAGCTGATCGGCGCGTTCCTGCTCGCCGCCGTGCTCGCCGCCGCGGCATTCATCGCCTCCGCCTCCTACGCCAAGGTAACGATCGCACACGGAAGGCTCGTCACCGACCGCGCCGTCGTGGGCGTCGGTTCCCTTTGGGCGGGCACGATATCCGAGATTCTGGTGCGGGAAGGCGACGAGGTTGCGGCCGGCCAGCCGCTTGCGCGGATCGCAGTGGCGGGAGACGCCGGCAATCTCGTTACCGCTTCCGAGGCCGGGACGGTGACCGCGATCGAGGCCGCCCCCGGCGACGCGGTCCCGCTGGAACGTCCGATCTTCTTTATCGTGCAGGGGGGCGGCGGGCTCCGGGCCCGCCTCGCCGTCCCTCCCGCCGCGGCCGGCTTCATAGAGCCCGGCCAGACCGTCCGGATTGCGGTCGACGCGTTCCCCTTCGCGACGCACGGCACGATCGAGGGACGGATCGACTCGATCTCCAGCGCCGCGGTGCCGCTGGCCGGGAGCGCCGGCGAGGTCTTCGTCGCTTTGGCCACGCTGCGCCAGGACAGCATTCGCGCCTTCGGCCGCGAACGGCCGCTGCGGCCGGGCATGACCGTCAGGGCCCGAATCACCACCCGCTCGCGCAGCCTCGCGGAATTGCTGTTCGAGCCCTTCTACGCGGCCGCGCAATGAACGCGCCGGCGCGGGGCGCGGGCTTCTTCCCGCGCCGCAGGATCAGGCCCATCCGCCAGGCCGAGGTGACCGAGTGCGGACTCGCCGCGCTCGCCATGATCGCCAATTACTGGGGCCACGATTTCGACCTCGCCTCGCTCCGCCGCCGCTTCGGCGTCTCGTCGCGCGGGGTCGGGCTCAAGTCGCTGATGGAGACGGCCGACGCGCTCGGCTTCGCCCCGCGCCCGCTCAAGGTCCGGCTGGAAAGCCTGTCGGCGATCCAGCTTCCGGCGATCCTTCACTGGGACATGGACCATTTCGTCGTCCTCGAGCGCGTGTCCAAGGACAAGGCCTATATCGTCGACCCTGCCCAGGACGGGCGCTGGCACGACCGGGAATCGCTCTCGCGCCACTTCACCGGGGTGGCGCTCGAGCTGCGGCCGGCGCGCGACTTCCAGCCGCAGGGGGAGAAGAAGCCGCTCCGCCTCACCCAATTGTGGAGCGGCGCCGTCGGCCTCAAGCGCTCGATCGGCCAGGCGGCGATCCTCAGCCTCGTGCTCCAGGCGCACGTCCTCGCCTCGCCCTATCTGCTGCAGCTCGCGGTCGACGAGGCGCTCCCGGCGCTCGACGTGCACCTGATGACGGTGCTCGCGCTCGGCTTCGGCCTGTTCGCGCTGGTCGCCGCCGCCGCATCCTTGCTTCGCGGCTACGTGCTGCTCTCGGCGGGCACGGCGCTCTCCTTCGGCATCGCATCGAACGTCGCGCGGCGGCTCATGCGGCTGCCGGTCGACTGGTTCGAGAAGAGGAGCGTCGGCGACATCTTGTCGCGTTTCCAGTCGGTGATCCCGATCCAGCGGCTGCTCACCGAAAGCGCCGCGGCGGCGCTGATCGACGGCGTGCTCGCCATCCTGACCTTCGCGCTGATGCTGGTCTATTCGCCGCTCCTGACCCTGATCCCCCTCGCCTCGCTGATCCTCTATGCCGGCTTCCGCTGGTTCACGCTTCCCGCCGAGCGGCGCGCGGAGAATGAGCGGATCGCGGCGATGGGCCGCGAGCAGTCGGCGATGATCGAGACCTTGCGCGGCATCGTCACCCTCCGCCTCGCCGGGCGGGAGACGATCCGCCACGCCGTCTGGCAGAACCGGCTCTCGGAGGCGCTCGGCGCGACCTACGTGCACGAGCGCATCCACGTCTGGCAGGCGGCGGTATCGACCCTGCTCTGGGCGCTGGAGATCGTCGCCGTCACCTGGCTGGCGGTGACGATGGCGATCCAGGGCGGCTTCACCGTCGGCATGATCTTCGCGTTCCTCGCCTACCGGATGCAGTTCGCCGCCGCGACGAAGTCCCTGATCGACAAGTCGACCGACTTCCGGATGCTGTCCCTTCACCTCGATCGAATCTCCGACATTGCCCTCACCGGCGAAGACCGCGGCTTCGCCGAGCCGGCCGCGCAGGAACAGCCCTTTCGCGGCGAGATCGAGCTCCGGGGCGTCGCCTTCGCCTACGGGCTCCACGATCCGCAGGTGCTGAAAGGCGTCGACCTGCGCATCGCGCCGGGCGAGCATGTCGCCGTCACCGGCCCGTCCGGCGGCGGCAAGACCACGCTGACCAAGATCCTGCTCGGCCTGCTCGAGCCCACCGCGGGCGAAGTCCGCATCGACGGGATGCCGCTCGCGAGCTACGGCCGCCGCGCCTATCGCGAGAACGTCGCCGCAGTTCTCCAGGACGACGTGTTGTTCGCAGGGACCATCGCCGACAATGTCGCCGGCTTCGAGCCCGTCGACCACGAGCGGATGATGGAGGCGATGCGATCGGCCGCAATCGCCGACGACGTCGAAGCGATGCCGATGCGTCACCTGACCCTGGTCGGCGACATGGGCTCGACCCTCTCGGGCGGCCAGATGCAGCGCATCCTGCTCGCCCGCGCCTTGTACCGGCGCCCGAAGCTGCTGGTCATGGACGAAGGCACCGCCCATCTCGACGCGGAGCATGAAAGCCGCGTCAACGGGGCGATCGCGGCGATGGGCATCACGCGGATCGTCGTCGCCCACCGCCGCGAGACCCTCGCCGCCGCGGAGCGGGTGATCGTCCTCGACGGCGGCCGCATCTCGGACGGACCGGCTAAGCCTTCGTAGGGAAATAGAAACCCTCTTTCGGTTAGAGCCCGAAGCGGTCTCGCAAGGTGCGGGGCGCGAGGGTTTCAGGCGCCACAATGCTGATCCGGATTGCAGACCATTGCACGCGTGGCGCGCGCGCCCTGATTCTGGCGATGGCTCTTCTCGTGGGCTTGTCCGCGGCGGTCTCCGGCTGGGCCGATCCGATCGACGAGCAGATCGAGTCGGTCCGCCATTCCCTGTTCCGCAAGCCGCCTTCAGGGCGGACCGCAGTGATCGCGATCGACGGGCGCAGCCTGGCCGAGCTGGGCAGCTGGCCGTGGCCGCGGAGCATGCACGCGCGGATCGTCGACCGGCTCCGGGAAGCCGGGGCCAACCGCATCGTGTTCGACGTCGTCTTCGTCGATCCGGCCGCCGACCCGGCCCAGGACCACGCCTTCGCAGCCGCGATCCGCCGCGCGGGGGGCCGCGTCGTGCTCCCCGGTGCGCTCGAAAATGCCGATGCGGAGTTCGGCAGCGGAGTCGAGGCGCTGCCGCCCCCCTTGCTTCGCGCCCATGCGACGGTCGCCTCGATCTGGATGCGGCTCGACGACGACCTTTTCGCCCGCCGCGTCCCCTACAGCGTCGAGATTGCCGGCGGGCGGCGGCCGTCGCTGGCGACGGTCCTCGCCGACGCACCGAGCCAGCGCGCGGACGCAATCCCGCTCGATTGGTCGTTCGATCCCGCGGCCTTCCCCACGGTCAGCTATTCCGACGTGGTCAACGGCCGCTTTGCGCCCGGCTTCTTCGTCGGGCGCAACGTCATCATCGGCGCCACCTCGACCACTTTGGGCGACCGCTTCCTAGTCCCCACGCACGGCCGCATTCCCGGCCTCTACGTCCAGGCGGTCGGCTCCGAGACGCTGCGGCGCCACGATCCAGTCGTCATGGGCCCATGGCCGGCGATGGTCGTCGCGTGCGTGCTGATCGCTTTGTTCGGCTGGCTGCGGCGTCCCGTCCTGAGGCTCGCGGGGCTGGGCGCCACCTTCGCGGCGACGCTCGCGGTCCCGATGCTGCTGCATGAATATGCCGGGATTATCGCCGCGCCCGCGGCGGCGGTCATCGCCGCGCTGGCGGCGATCCTCGCCAGCGTCGCAGCCGAGATCAGCCGCGCGGTCCTCGCCCGGGTCACGCTCGCACCGGTGAGCAACCTGCCCAACCTCACGGCGATGTGCCTCCAGTCCCCGACCTCGGCCATCACCGTGGCCGTGCGGCTGCGCAACCATGTCGAGACCACCGCCTTGCTCGGCTCCGAAGCGCAGGGCGAGCTGCTGCGCCGGGTCGCGGACCGGATCAGGCTCGCCGCCTCGGGCGCGGCGGTCTTCCAGGTCGACGACCACAGCTTCGCCTGGCAGACCCGGGACGCCGACACCGCCACCTCCGACGCGCTCGAAGGCCTGCACGCTTTGCTCGCCAGCGGCATCACCGTCGGCGAGCGGACCGTCGACGTGACGATCTCCGTCGGGATCAGCGACGACCCCGCGCTCGATACAGAGGAAGCCGTGGCGGCGGCGATGGCGGCGGCGAGCCGCGCCGAACGCCGCGGCCTCAGCTGGACCCGCTACGAGACCGACGACGACGACGACGCGGATTGGCGGCTTTCGCTCCTGAACGAGCTCGACCGCGCGATCGATCAGGGCGACGTCTGGGTCGCCTACCAGCCAAAGTGCGACCTCAAATCGGCCACGATCTGCGGCGCCGAGGCTCTGGTGCGCTGGCGCCACCCGCAACGCGGCGAGATCCGCCCCGACCAGTTCATCCCGATGCTCGAGGACACCGGCCGCATCGAGAAGCTGACGCTCCACGTCCTGGAGAGCGCGATCCGCGACTTCGCTCCGCTCGACGAGGCGCTCAGCGTCGCGATCAACATCTCGGCCCGGATGATCGGCCGCAACCGGCTGAGCGACCCGATCCGCGAGATGCTCGACCGCTGGGGCATGGACGCGCACCGCTTGACGCTGGAGATCACGGAATCGGCCGCCTTGGCCGGGTCGGCCGGCATCGAGGAGCTCAACAACCTCCGTGCGATCGGAGTCCATATCTCGATCGACGATTACGGCACCGGCCAGTCGACGCTGAGCTACCTGAAGACGCTTCCCGCGACCGAGCTCAAGATCGATCGCAGCTTCGTCCAGGTGATCGCGACCAGCCGCTCGGACGCCGCCGTGGTCGATTCGACGGTCAAGCTCGCTCACGCGCTCGGCCTCATCGTCGTCGCCGAAGGCGTCGAGTCGGAGGAGGTGCTGAACCTGCTCCGCCAGATGAACTGCGACATGGTGCAAGGCTATTATATCGGCGAGCCGGGCAGCATCCGCGGCTTCATCGAGCGTCTCTCGCTCCCCAACCCGCTCCGCGCCGGCCGCCGCCGCTGAGCGTCAGAAGCCGGCGGCGACCAGCCAGGCCGGCCAGGCCGCGAGCGCCAGCAAGGCACCGATCGCAACGCCGCCGGCCGGATTGCCGTGCTTGCGGCGCGTGCGCCCGATCAGGAAAAAGATGAGGCCGAGCAAGGCCGCCGCGGCGAGCGCCCCGCCGCCCGCCTTCCAGCCGAGCCAGGCGCCGATCCCCGCCACCAGCTCCGCCACGCCGGGGTAGAGAAAGGCCCGCTTGCGGATGCGCCGATAGAGCCAGGCCGCCAGCCACAAGGCTGCCCCGGCGGCCGCCGCGATCGCGCGGTCGGGAAGCGGCGGCCCGATCCCTGCCAGCGCGACGAGAAGCCCGAGCGGGACCAGCGGCAGGGTCAGCCGGTGCGGCAGCCATCGCTTGTCGAAATCGAGGCCGGCGACGAGCAGCAGCCACCAGCCGAGCAGCGCGCCGGCGACGCCCGTCCAACCCGGCTGGGCGACCAAGGCCAGCATGCCGAGCGCTGCGGCGGCAGTCTCGAATACGATGTGGCGCGGCTCGACCGGCGCGCGGCAGCTGCGGCAGCGGGCGCCGAGCGCGAAGAAGGAGACGATCGGGACGATCTCGGCAGCGCGGAGCGGGCGTCCGCAGGTGTCGCAGCGCGAGCGGCCGGTGAGGGCGCGGCGGCGGTCCGGCCAGCGGATGAGCAAGGTGGCGGCGACGCTTCCCGCGACCGCGCCGAGCAGCAGGCCGAGCGGCGCGCGGATCAGCGCGGATTCGGCGAGCAGGTTTTCGATTCCGCTCACTCCCCCGCCGCGAGGATCCGCTGCGCCTGTACGAGGTGCGGACGGTCGATCATCCGTCCGTCGAGCGACAGCGCGCCCGCCTCCGGATTGGCCTCGAACGCGGCGACCACCGCTCGCGCGTGCGCGATCTCCTGCTCCGAGGGCGTGAAGGCGCCGTTGATTGCGGGAACCTGGGCGGGATGGATCGCCATCATGCCGGTGAATCCGTCGCGCCGGGCGCGGGCTGCATAGGCCGCCAGGCCTTCGAGGTCGCGGAAGGCTGGATAGACCGTCTCGATCGGCGCCACGCCGGCCGCGGCGGCGCCGAACAGGCAGAGCGAGCGGGCGAGCTCGTAGGGAGGGGTGAAGCGGCCCTCCTCGTCGCGGCTGGTCGAGGCGCCGATCGCGGCGGGCAGGTCCTCCGCGCCCCAGGTGAGCCCGGCCAGGCGCTTGGCGCCGCCATAGGTGCCGAGCTGGAAGATCGCCGCGGGCGTCTCAGTCGCGATGGCGAGGATTTGCGCGGTCGCGTTGCCGCGCTCGGTCAGCCGCCGCGCGAGCTCGGCGACCGAGGCGCCGCCCTCGGCCTTGGGCAGCACGATGCCGTTGGGGCGTGCGGAGAGCACCGCGTCGAGGTCCCGGTCGGCCTCGGCGCCGTCGAGCGGATTGATCCGCACCCAGAGATTCGCCTGCGGGTTCGCGTCGAGGAAGCCGTGGACCGCGCGCCGCGCCTCCGGCTTTGCGGACGGCGCGACCGCGTCCTCGAGGTCGAGGATCAGGGCGTCCGCGCCGGCGCCGAGCGCTTTCTCCATCCGGTCCGGCCGGTCTCCCGGGACGAAGAGGAGCGAGCGCAGCTTCATTGCTTGGCTGGGGGGAAAAGCCCTCCCCCTTGAGGGGGGAGGGTTTGGGTGGGGGCGGAGTCAATGGAGCGCGGTGCCTCTCCGGAGAGTCCACCCCCACCCCATCCCTCCCCCCTCGAGGGGGAGGGGGCGCTCCGAGCCGGCCTCACGCCCCCCGCCTCTGCATCAAAGCCGTCCGCTCGCAGACGCAGACGAGCTCGTCCCGCTGGTTGAACATGCGATGCTCGAAGGTGACGATGCCGGCATCGGGGCGCGAATTCGAATCCTTGAGCGCGATCACCTCGGTCTCGGCGCGCAACGTGTCGCCGATGAAGACGGGCTTGGGCATGCGCACCTTGTCGTAACCGAGATTGGCGACCAGCGTGCCGAGCGTGGTGTCGCCGACCGACAGGCCGACCATCAGCGCGAAGGTGAAGGTGCCGTTGACGACGATCCGGCCGAACTCGGTCTCCGCGGCATATTCGGCGTCGAGGTGGAGCGGCTGCGGATTGTGGGTGAGCGCCGAGATCATGAGATTGTCGGTCTCGGTCACCGTCCGGTGCGGCTGGTGCCGGATCCGGTCGCCCAGCGTCCACTGCTCGTAATAGCGGCCAGGCATTCTAATTCCTCCCCGGCACGGGGAGGGGGACCGCACGAAGTGCGGTGGAGGGGGGCGAGCGAAGCGAGCTGCACGACCGTGGGACCCCTCCACCATGCTGCGCATGTGTTGCAGCGAGATCGTGTCCCCCGGACACGATCTTGGGCTGCCGGGGGCAGCCCAAAGCTGCAACACCCTCCCCGTTCCGGGGAGGAATGACTGAGAGCCTCATTCCCCCTTCTCCACTCGCACCAGCATCGTCCCCTCGGTCACCTGCGCCCCCGCCACCGCGTCGAGCGCCGCGACGATGCCGTCGAACGGGGCGACGAGGCTATGCTCCATCTTCATCGCCTCCAGCGTCAACAATTTCTGTCCCCGGGCGACGGCGTCGCCCAGGCGCACGTCGACCGACAGGACCCGCCCCGGCATCGGCGAGACGAGCGTGCCCTCCCCCTCGCCGCCGCCCGCGCCGCCGCCGCCGATTCCGGGCAGGGTGAAAGCGAATGCCTGACCTCGCGAGAAGACGAGGACATTCTCGCCCGACGCGGTCGCCATGCCCTCGAGCGCGGCGGCCCGCACCGGCTCGACGACCCGCACCTCCCCGCGATGGCTGAGCGCGGCCGAAGCGTGCGCCTCGCCGTTGAGCCGGAAGCCCTGCAGCGCCGCCCAGGGATCCTGCTCGTCGCCATTTCCGAAATCGGAGGCGAGCAGGGCGGTGGCGGCGAGGTGCCAGACGCCGTCGGACGGCTCCGGATCGGGAACCAGGGTGTCGAGCCGCGACGGGATGAAGGCGGTATCGACCTCCCCGGCGCGGAAGTCCGGATCGGCGGCCGCGCGCGCGAGGAAGCCGGCATTGGTCCGGACCGGCCAGACCTCGACCTCCTCGAGCGCTTCGGCGAGCCGCTCGGCCGCCTCCCCCCGGGTGCCGCCGCGCGCGATGACCTTGGCGATCATCGGATCGTAATGCGGGCCGATCCGGTCGCCCTCCTCGACGCCGCTGTCGATGCGGACGCCGCGCGGCATGACGAAATGGTCGAGGCGGCCGGTCGACGGCAGGAATTCGTGCGCGGGATCCTCGGCGTAGAGACGCGCCTCCATCGCCCAGCCGTCGAGAACGAGCTCGTCCTGGCGGAGCGGCAGCGGCTCGCCCGACGCGACCCGCAATTGCCATTCGACCAGGTCCTGCCGCGTCACCTCCTCGGTCACCGGATGCTCGACCTGAAGCCGCGTGTTCATCTCCATGAACCAGATGCGGTCCGGCCGCAGGCCCTCCGAAGCGTCGGCGATGAACTCGATCGTCCCCGCGCCGACATAGTCGACCGCCCGCGCCGCCTTGACCGCCGCCCCGCACACCGCCTCGCGGGTCGCCTCGTCCATCCCCGGCGCCGGCGCCTCCTCGATCACCTTCTGGTGGCGCCGCTGCAGCGAGCAGTCGCGCTCGAACAGGTGGACGACATTGCCGTGGGCATCGCCGAACACCTGCACCTCGATATGGCGCGGGCGCTCGATATATTTCTCGATCAGCACCCGGTCGTCGCCGAAGGAAGCGGCAGCCTCGCGTTTGCACGAGGCGAGCATGTCCTGGAACTCGCCGGACGCGTTCACCCGCCGCATCCCCTTGCCGCCGCCGCCGGCGACCGCCTTGATCAGCACCGGATAGCCGATCGAGTCCGCCTCTTGCCTAAGCCGCTCCGCCGCCTGGTCCTCCCCGAGATAGCCCGGCGTCACCGGCACCCCCGCCGCGATCATCAGCGCCTTCGCCGCATCCTTCAGCCCCATCGCCCGGATGGCGGAGGCCGGCGGCCCGACCCAGACCAGACCTGCGGCTTCCACGGCCTCGGCGAACTCGGCATTCTCCGAAAGAAACCCATAGCCCGGATGGATCGCCTCGGCGCCCGTTGCCTTGGCGGCGGCGATGATCCGCTCCCCGACGAGATAGCTCTCCCGCGCCGGGCTGGGGCCGATATGGACAGCCTCATCCGCCTCGCGCACATGCAGCGCATGCCGGTCTGCATCGGAGAGGACCGCGACCGTGCGAATGCCGAGCCCCCGCGCCGTCCGAATGATCCGGCACGCAATTTCGCCCCGATTGGCGATGAGGAGGGATGCAATCACTCGAATTCCTCCCCGGAACGGGGAGGGGGACCGTCCGAAGGACGGTGGAGGGGGCCCCGCGCACGACATAGCTCGGTGATCCCCGCGATGACGCCCTCAAGATTGCGGAAAACCTCTCGCGCGGGAACGCGCATCGTCAAGAACCCCAGCTCAGCCACGAAGCGGTCGCGGGCTTCGTCCCTCTTCGGCGCTGAACCGCGGTTATGGGCTTCCCCATCCACTTCGATCGCGAGGCGCGCTTCCAGGCATGCGAAGTCGAGCGAATATAGACCCTGAGGACATTGCTTGCGAAAGCGGAAGCCCCCGGGCCGCTGCTTCAAGGCCCACCATAGCAGGCGCTCCGGCGGGCTCATCTCACGGCGAAGCTTGCGTGCGCGCTTCACTGTCTTGATCGGAGCCTGGAGGATGCGTGGGCCCCCTCCACCAGGCTTCGCCTGGTCCCCCTCCCCGTTCCGGGGAGGAATTTGGCGGCTCGTCTCCACCATCACATCCTGAACAGGCCGAAGCGCGCCCGCTCCGGGATCGGGGCGTTGAGGCAGGCGCTGAAGGCCAGGCCCAGCACGTCGCGCGTCTGCACGGGGCCGATGATGCCGTCGTCCCAGAGCCTCGCGGTGGCGTGGTACGGATTGCCTTCGTCCTCGTAGCGCTGGCGGATCGGGGCCTTGAAGGCTTCGGCTTCCTCAGGCGTCCAGCGCTCGGCGTCCTTGTGGACCGTCGCGAGCACGCTCGCCGCCTGCTCGCCGCCCATCACGCTGATCCTCGAATTGGGCCAGGTGAACAGAAAGCGGGGGCCGTAGGCGCGGCCGGCCATTCCGTAATTGCCGGCGCCGAAGCTGCCGCCGATGAGCACGGTGACCTTCGGCACCTGCGCCGTCGCCACCGCCGTGACCAATTTGGCGCCGTCCTTGGCGATCCCGCCCGCCTCGTACTTGCCGCCGACCATGAAGCCCGAAATGTTCTGGAGGAACAGCAAGGGCGTGCGCCGCTGGCAGGCGAGCTCGATGAAATGCGCGCCCTTCAGCGCGCTTTCCGAGAAGAGGATGCCGTTGTTGGCCAGGATCGCGACCGGCATGCCCCAGATCCGCGCGAAGCCGCAGACCAAAGTCGAGCCGTAGAGCGGCTTGAACTCGTGCAGCTCGGAGCCGTCGACGATGCGGCCGATCACCTCGTGCACGTCGTAGGGGGTGCGCACGTCGTCGGGGACGATGCCGTAAAGCTCCTCGGGATCGAGCTTCGGCGGCTCGGGGGCGGCGATGTCGAGATCGGCGGCCTTGACCGTGTTCAGCCGCGAGACGATCTGGCGCACGATCGCCAGCGCATGCTCGTCATTCTCGGCGAGATGGTCGACGACGCCGGACTTGCGAGCGTGGAGGTCGCCGCCGCCGAGAGCCTCCGCGCTGATCACCTCGCCCGTCGCCGCCTTCACCAAAGGCGGGCCGCCGAGGAAGATCGTGCCCTGGTTGCGGACGATGACGCTCTCGTCCGACATCGCCGGCACGTACGCGCCGCCCGCGGTGCAGCTGCCCATCACGCAGGCGATCTGGGCGACGCCTTCGGCCGACATCTGCGCCTGGTTGTAGAAGATGCGACCGAAATGGTCGCGGTCGGGGAACACCTCGGCCTGGTGCGGCAGGTTGGCGCCGCCGCTGTCGACCAGATAGAGGCAGGGAAGCCGGTTCTCGCGCGCAATCTCCTGCGCGCGCAAATGCTTCTTCACGGTCATCGGGAAATAGGCGCCGCCCTTCACCGTCGGATCGTTGGCGACGATCATGCACTCGCGGCCCGAGACGCGGCCGATGCCGGCGATCATCCCCGCGCCCGGCGCCTCGCCATGGTACATTCCGTTCGCGGCGAGCTGGCCGATCTCGAGGAAAGGCGCGCCGGGATCGAGCAAGCGGGTCACCCGGTCGCGGGGCAGCAGCTTGCCGCGCGAGACGTGGCGGTCGCGATGCTTGTCCGGCCCGCCGCGCGCGGCACTGGCCACGCGTTCGCGAAGCTCTTCGGCGAGCGCCCGGTTGTGCGCGGCGAAGCGCCGGAAGGTCTCCGAACCCTCGTCCACCTTGCTGACGATCACCGAGCCTCTCACTCATCCCTCCGTTTCGCGGAAACGGTTAGCGGCGCACGCCCGCCTTGGATAGTAACCGCGTTGCCCGAGGCGAAGCGGCGCCCCATATGGGCGCCCTGTCTGTGAAGGAAAGTCCGCGATGACCAAACGTGCCCTGCTCGCTTTGCTCCTTTCCGCCAGCGCCCTCGCCGGCCCGACCGGCTGCGCCGGCGTCGTCCCGCCCGCCGCCTCGGCCGAAGCGGGACAGCTTTCCTCCGGGATCGATCTGGCGGGCATGGACCGGACCGTCGATCCGGGCGACGATTTCTACGGTTACGCTAACGGCAACTGGATGCGGACGACCGAAATCCCGGCCGACCGCGCCGCCACCGGCGCCTTCCTCCAGGCGGCCCTCCTCGCCGAGCGCCGCAACGCCGAGCTGATCGAGTCGATCGCCGCCTCCAATCCCGCGCCGGGCAGCGACGAGGCGCGGATCGCCGACTTCTACCGCGCCTTCATGGACCGTCCCGGCATCGACGCCGCCGGCCTGCGCCCGATCCAGGCCGACCTCGATCGCATCGCGGCGATCGCCGACCGCCGCGCCCTCTCGCGCGCGCTCGGCGCGAGCCTGCGCGCCGACGTCGACCCGCTCAACGCCACCGATTACCGCACCGAGAACCTGTTCGGCATCTTCGTCACCCAGGGCCTGGCCACTCCAGGCGTCGTCCTTCCCTACATGCTGCAGGGCGGCCTCGGCCTTCCCGAGCGCGAATATTATCTCTCCGATTCGCCCCGCATGGCGCAGATCCGCACGGCCTACCGCGCCTATATCGAGACTCAGCTGCGCAACGCCGGGCTCAGCGACCCCGCCGCCCGCGCCGAGCGCATTTTCGCGCTGGAGACGAAGATCGCGCAGGGCCATGCGACCCGCGCCGAGAGCGAGGACTTCACCCGCACCGCCAGCGTCTGGCGGCGCGACGAGTTTGCCAGCCGCGCGCCCGGCATCGACTGGGCGGCCTTCTTCGAGGCCGCGCGCCTCGGCAGCAATGACCGGTTCGGCGCCTATCATGCCGGTGCGATCCGAAACCTCTCGGCGCTCGTCGCCTCCGAGCCGCTCGAGGCCTGGAAGGACTGGATGGCCTTCCACCAGATCAACCAGAACGCCTCGGTCCTGCCGAGCGCGATCGACGAAGCTTATTTCGCTTTC
The DNA here is from genome assembly GCA_035628635.1 of Allosphingosinicella sp. Lineage (GTDB taxonomy): Bacteria > Pseudomonadota > Alphaproteobacteria > Sphingomonadales > Sphingomonadaceae > Allosphingosinicella. The sequence continues at coordinate 13,052 of DASPJJ010000004.1, read as the reverse complement.
TACGGCACCACCCTCTCCGGAACGCCGCAGCAGCGGCCGCGCGAGAAGCGCGCTCTTGCCGCGGTCAACGCCCAGCTCGGCGACGCCGTCGGCCGGCTCTACGTCCGGCGTTACTTCCCGGCCTCGGCCAAGGCGCAGGTCAGCGACATGGTGAGCAACATCACCGCCGCCTTCCGCCGCCGGGTCGAGGCGCTCGACTGGATGGCGCCTGCCACCCGGGCCGAGGCCTTGCGCAAGATCGAGACCCTGCGCGTCGGCGTCGGCTATCCCGAAAGCTGGCGCGATTATTCGCGCTTCGAGATCAGCGCCGACAATGCCTATGCCAACAAGCTGCGCGGCGAAGAGGCCGAATATCTCCACCAGATCGCCAAGATCGGCCGGCCGTTCGACCGCGACGAATGGTGGATGACTCCGCAGACGGTGAACGCGATCAACCTGCCCGTCCAGAACGCGCTCAACTTCCCCGCCGCGATCCTCGAGCCGCCCTTCTTCGATCCCAACGCCGATCCGGCGCGCAATTACGGCGCGATCGGCGCCGTCATCGGCCACGAGATCAGCCACAGCTTCGACAATAACGGCGCCGCCTTCGATTCGACGGGCGCGCTCAGGAACTGGTGGACTCCCGAGGATCTTGCCCGCTTCGAGCGCGAGGGCCGCGCCCTGGCGGCCCAGTACGACGCCTATGCGCCGTTCCCGGACGCCCGCCTCAACGGCACGCTGACGCTCGGCGAGAACATCGCCGACGTCGCCGGCCTCGCCGCCGCCTACGACGCCTACCGCGCGTCGCTGAACGGCCGCGAGCCGCCGGTGATCGACGGCCTTACCGGCGACCAGCGCTTCTTCATCGCCTACGCCCAGACCTGGCGGTCGAAGGCGCGCGAGGCGGCGCTGCGGCAGCAGATCGCGACCGACGGCCACGCCCCGGGCCAGTATCGCGCGCTGACGGTGCGCAACCTCAACGCCTGGTACCGCGCCTTCAACGTCCAGCCCGGCGATGCGCTCTACCTGCCGCCGGAGAGGCGGGTTCGGGTGTGGTAGCAAAAGCCCCTCCCCTTGAGGGGGAGGGGTTGGGGAGGGGTGGCGTCTGCGGAAAGGACGCTGCCCGGATGACGAGTCCACCCCCACCCAAACCCTCCCCCCTCGAGGGGGAGGGCTTCAGCCTCACGCCGCGCCGATCAGCTCGCGCCCGATCAGCATGCGGCGGATCTCGTTGGTGCCGGCGCCGATGTCGAGCAGCTTCGCGTCGCGCATGTAGCGCTCGACCGGCCAGTCCTTGGTGTAGCCGGCGCCGCCCAGCGCCTGGATGGCCTCCAATGACGTCTTCACCGCATTCTCGCTCGCCAGCAGGATCGCGCCCGCCGCGTCGAAGCGCGTCGTCCTGCCCGCGTCGCAGGCCCGCGCGACCGCATAGACGTAGGCCCGCGCCGAATTCAGCGCGACGTACATGTCGGCGACCTTGGCCTGGATGAGCTGGAAGGCGCCGATCGGCTGTCCGAACTGCTTCCTCTCGCGCACATAGGGAAGCACCACGTCGAGGCAGGCCTGCATGATTCCGAGCTGGATTCCGGCGAGCACCGTGCGCTCGTAATCGAGCCCGGACATCAGCACGCCGACGCCGCCGTCGACCGGCCCCATCACATTCTCGTCGGGCACCTCGCAATCGTTGAACACGAGCTCGCCGGTCGGGCTGCCGCGCATTCCCATCTTGTCGAGCTTCTGGCCGAGCGAGAAGCCGGGCATGTCCTTCTCGATCAGGAAGGTGGTGATGCCGCGGCTGCCGTCCCCGGTCTTGGCGTAGACGACGAGGGTGTCGGCGTGATGGGCGTTGGTGATCCAGAACTTGGTGCCGTTGAGGACATAGCCGCCCTGCACCTTCTCGGCGCGCAGCTTCATCGAGACGACGTCGGACCCGGCTCCGGCCTCCGACATGGCGAGCGATCCGACATGCTCGCCGGAGATCAGCTTGGGCAGATATTTCGCCTTCTGCTCCGGGCTCGCCCAGCGCCGGATCTGGTTGACGCAGAGATTGGAATGCGCGCCGTAGCTGAGCCCGACCGAGGCCGAGGCGCGCGCCACTTCCTCCTGCGCCACGACATGCTCGAGATAGCCGAGCCCGAGCCCGCCAAATTCCTCCTCGACCGTGATCCCGTGCAGCCCGAGCGCGCCCATTTCCGGCCAGAGCGCGGCCGGGAACCAGTCCTCCGCGTCGATCCGCGCGGCGAGCGGCGCGATCTTCTCGGAGGCGAAGCGCCGCGTGGTGTCGCGGATCGCGTCGGCCATCTCGCCGAGCGCGAAGTCGAGCCCGAAATCGGACATGTCTCTCTCCTGTCGGCCGCGGGCACTAGCAGAGGGCGCAGGATTTGAACAAGGCGGGGGGCGGGACTATGTGGGCCCGGCAACTCCTCCCCGGCACGGGGAGGGGGACCATCCGAAGGATGGTGGAGGGGGCCCGCGCCTCCATGCTCGCTGCGCTCGCCCCCCTCCACCGCACTTCGTGCGGTCCCCCTCCCCGTGCCGGGGAGGAGCTAGAAACGGAGCCCCCATGACCACCGCCGACCCGATCGTCATCCTCTCTTACGCCCGCACCCCGATGGGCGGATTCCAGGGCGCGCTCGCCGGCGTTCCTGCGACCGAGCTCGGCTCCGCCGCGGTCGCCGCCGCGGTCGAGCGCGCGGGCGTCTCCGGAGAGGATGTCGACAAGATCTTCATGGGGTGCGTCCTCCCCGCCGGCCTCGGCCAGGCGCCCGCCCGCCAGGCGGCGCTCCGCGCCGGGCTCCCCCGCTCGGTCGAGGCGACCACGGTCAACAAGGTCTGCGGTTCGGGCATGCAGGCGGCGATGTTCGCCCACGACATGATCGCCGGCGGCTCCGCCGACCTGATCGTCGCCGGCGGCATGGAGTCGATGTCCAATTCGCCCTATCTCATGAAGAAGCACCGCTCCGGCGCGCGCATCGGCCACGACACGGTCTACGACCATATGATGCTCGACGGCCTCGAGGACGCCTACGATTCCGGCCGCGCGATGGGCACCTTCGCCGAGGATTCGGCGCGCGAATATCAGTTCACGCGCGGCGCGCAGGACGAATATGCGATCGAGTCGCTGCGCCGCGCGACCGAGGCGATCGGGAGCGGCGCGTTCGACCGCGAGACCACGCCGGTCACCGTCAGGACCCGCAAGGGCGAGGAGATCGTGACCTGCGACGAGCAGCCCGGAAAGGCCAATCCGGAGCGCATCCCCAACCTCAAGCCGGCCTTCGCCAAGGACGGCACCATCACCGCCGCCAACGCCTCGTCCATCTCCGACGGCGCCGCTGCCCTGGTGATCACGAAGCAGTCCGTCGCGGACCGCCTCGGCGCGAAGCCGGTCGCCCGCATCGTCGCCCACGCCGCCCACGCCCAGGCGCCGAACCTGTTCACCACCGCCCCCGTCCCCGCCGTCCGCAAAGCGCTCGAGAGAGCGGGCTGGAGCGTCGGCGACGTCGACCTCTGGGAGGTCAACGAAGCCTTCGCCTGCGTCGCGATGATCGCGATGCGCGACCTCGGCATCCCGCGCGAGCAGCTCAACGTCCACGGCGGCGCCACCGCGCTCGGCCACCCGATCGGCGCGAGCGGCGCCCGCATCCTCGCGACGCTGCTGTCGGCGCTGGAGACCCACGGCCAGAAACGCGGCCTCGCCACCTTGTGCATCGGCGGCGGCGAGGCGACGGCCATGGCGGTGGAGCTGCTGGACTGAGCTGCGCGAGTGGGCGCGTCCCTACCCAGCCCGCCCGATGAGCCCGACCTGTGCCTTGGCGGGCTGTCGCTCTGGATCCATCGGCGGCAATATCCCGACGCCGCCGACTATTGGGACGGAAACTGGCTCTACTCGCGTGCAGTCATGGAAGGACCTGGAGCCCGCGTCGAAATCCGCGGACCTTTCCTCCACGGGTCCGAGATTGCGTCCTTCGCACGGGAGCTCGCCCAGCTCGACGAGACGCTGCAGGGCGAAGCCCGGCTCGGTCGGATCGAGCCCCAGCTCGAGGTCATCATGCGTATCGACGGTCTCGGCCATGTCGCGGTGACCGTGGACATCACGCCGGACCCGCTAAGCCAGGCGCATCGCTTCGAATTCGAGCTCGACCAGACCTATGTCGCGCCGCTGCGCACCTCGTGCCGCACGATCCTGGAGCGCTTCCCGATCAAAGGCGCGCCGGACGATCCCTGAGTCAGCGCTCCGCCGCTCAGCAGCCGCACCGCGGGCTGCGCCAGCTGCGCAGGCAGAGCTCGCGCAGGTGGCGCGGCTTCTGGGCGCAGAACAGGGCGCCGAGCCGCCGCTCGACGAACGCGTCCTGGGCGAGGATGAGGAGCGCCGCGGTCACTTCGCCGCCTCCCGCCCGGCGGCGGCATAGCTCACCACCTCGAACTCGATGCCGTCGGGATCGAAGAAGTAGAAGCGCCGCCCCGGCTCGTAATCGCCGTGGCCGAACGGCGCGAGGCCGGCCTCCGCCACCCTGCGCTCCATCGCATCCAGATCGTCCACCTCGATCGCGACATGGTTGAGCGGCGCGCCCTTGGCCCAGCCGAGCGGCCGACCGTCCCCGCCCGCCGTCGAATAAAGGGCAAGATACTGGCTGCCGGTGCCGACATGGACGGTGCGGCCGCCGTTCATCGCCGGCCCGGCCCAGCGCACGCGCCAGCCGAACAGCGTCTCGATCAGAGCGGCGCTGCGGTCGGCGTTCCCGACGGTGATGTTCACATGTTCGAGGCGAGCGTTCACGTCTCCGTTCCTTCCTCTTCGTCTGTTGCCGAGTCGTGCAACCTCAAGCTAAGTTGAGGTCAAGCATAAAATGAAGGAACCGACATGGGGCCGTTATTGACGATCGGCGAGCTCGCGCGCCGCACCGGCCTCTCGGTATCGGCGATCCGCTTCTACGAGGCGAAGGGGCTGCTCTCGCCGATCCGCACCGCCGGCAACCAGCGCCGCTTCCTGCGTGCCGACATACGCCGCCTCTCCTTCGCGCTCGTCGCCCAGCGGCTCGGCCTCAGCCTCGCCGAGATCGAGGGCGAGCTCGCCCGCCTCCCCCTCGGCCGCGCGCCGACCAAAGAGGATTGGCAGGGCGTCAGCGAGCGCATCCGCGAGCGGCTCGACGCGCGCATCGCCCTTCTGCAGCGCACCCGCGACCGCCTCGACGGCTGCATCGGCTGCGGCTGCCTCTCGCTCGAACGTTGCGCGCTCTACAATCCCGGCGACGAAGCGGGAGCCGCCGGGCCGGGACCGCGCTTCCTGCTCGGCGATCGTCCGATAAGGGAGGTCGCCGGCTGATCCCGCCCCGTCAGGCGGCCCAGGCTTCGTCGCCCGCAGCCGCCGGCGCCTCGCGCGCCAGCCGCGTCAGCCGCTCCCCGAGAAAGTCCATCACCGCGCGCACCCGCGGCGCATGGCGGAGGCGTTCGTGGGTGAGCAGCCAGAGCTCGGAATCGTCGCCGTGGCTCGGCTCGAGGCAGCGGACCAGGTCCGGGTCGCGGTCGGCGATGAAGCTCGGCAGGACGGCGAGGCCCGCGCCGGCGCGGACTGCGGCGAGCAGCCCGCTCGCCGAGCTGTGTTGGATCGTCACCGCTTCCTCGAGGCCGTGGCGCCGGAGCCACTTGCGGTAGGCGGGCCAGACCCGGTCGCCGCCGCCGCCGACGATGGCGTGGCTCCGGAGGTCCGCGGCGGTGCGCGGGCGGGCGTGCGCGGCGGCGTAGGAGCGGCTGCAATAGACCGTCCAGGGGTCGGGCGCGATGCGCCGGCCGACGAGGCTCGAATCGCTTGGGAGGTGGCCGCCGCGCAGTGCCACATCGGCCTCCCCGGCCGCGAGGTCGCGATGGTCGTCGGACGTGTCGAGAAGGATGCGAAGGCCCGGATGCGCCTCGTTGAGGTCGCGCAGGATGGGCGGCATGACGGTGATCGCATAATGCTCGACCATGGTCAGGCAGACCGTTCCGCTCGCGTCGCGCGACTGGGCGCCGGCCGCGTCGGCGAAGGCGCCGGCCGCGGCCTCGACCGCTTCGGCCCGGGCGACCAGGCTCTCGCCCGCCGGCGTCGGCGCATAGCCCGCCTGGCGCCGCTCGAACAGGATCAGCCCCAGTCCTTCCTCCAGCACAGCCAGGCGCCGAGCGACCGTCGTCTGGCTGACGCCGAGTGCACGCCCCGCACCCAGCGTGCTGCCGCACCGCGCGACCGCGAGGAAATATTTGAGGTCGTCCCAATCGAGCGAAGCCGGCGGCATGCCTCGTCCCCTGCCCTCCCGAACCGTCCGCGGTCATTCTGCACTTTTGCAGAACCGCCGCGCAATATCGCTGATTGCGTTGCGATATGCAACTGATTATCCCGGTCCCCAAGCCAGCGCTGGCTGCACCCGAACCTTGAATCGGAGACAGCCCATGAAGACCCTCTTCGTCACCGCCGTCGTCGCGGCCGGCCTCGCCGCTCTGCCCAGCCCGGCCCGGGCCGAGGACCAGCCGCGGATCGCGGTCGGCGTCGCCGATCTCGATCTCTCCACGCCCGAAGGCCGCGCGGCGCTCGACCTGCGGCTGCTCCACGCGGCGCGGACGGCCTGCGGCACGCCTTCGCCGGCCGACCCGCGCGGCCGGGCCAACCTCGACCAATGCGTGGCCGAAGCCCGCATCGCCGCCGCCGCCCAGCGCGACGCCGCGGTCGCCCTGGCGGCGCGCCGCGTGGCCCGGCTGCTCGCCAGCCGCTGATCGCGGCCGACGGCCGAATCGAAACGGCCGCCCGTCTCTCGTTGGAGGCGGGCGGCCGTAGCGCAAGGTCCGAAAGGATCGAGCGCGCTCAGGGGCTTTGCGGATCCTCGTCGAACGGCCAGCTGTCGGTGGCCTTGAGGATGGCGAGGATGAGCGCGATCACGGCGAGCGTCGGCAGGATGACGCCGCCGCGGATCTCGCTGCCTTCGACCTGCTCCGGGGCGGGCTCGATCGGCGCCTGGCTCTGCGCCAGGACGGGGGTGGCGGCGAGCGAAAAAGCAGCCGCCGCCGCAATGGTCTTCTTCAACATGGGTCTTTCCGCTTTCTGGTCTGGGTCGAGGGTTCGACCGGCTTAGCCTAGGAAAGAAGCGACTGATGTCAAATACTTTGTGCAGTGCAGCATAGGCTTTTCGGGCCGACCCGGCGCGAACGCGCGACGACTGCAGCACCGTCGCAACACATGTTATGATGGCCCGAGAGACGGAGTCGCCGCCATGCGCAACCTCGCGATCCTCATCGCCGCCGCCGCCGCCGCCCCGGCCTCTGCCCAGCCGCCTCAGGCCGCGACGGTCACCGTCCGGCTCAGCAATTTCGATTTCGCGCCCGCCACCATTCGCCTTCCCGCCGGCCGGCCGATCGTGCTGCGCCTCGTCAACACCGCTTCGGGAGGGCACGATTTCTCGGCGCCGGCCTTCTTCGCGGCGGCGCGGATCGACCCGTCGGCTGCGGGGCGCGTGCGCCGCGGCGGGGTCGAGGTTCGCGGGCGCAGCAGCGTCGAGCTGAGGCTGGTCCCGGCCGCCGGCCGCTACCGGCTGCGCTGCACCCACCTCTTCCATTCGACCTTCGGGATGACCGGCGCGATCGTCGTCGAATAGCCGGCGCTCAGGGCTGACGGTCGGGCGGCAGATCGCGCAAAGTCTCCGGCTCGGCCATGTCGACGACGAGATGGTCGTGGAGATGCGCGTGGCGCCGCCGCCGCAGCCAGCGCAGCCCGAACAGGAAGGCGACGATCCCGATCGTCACGCAGACGGCGAGGATCAAGAGCGGCATCGATTCGGCCCAGCTGCCGTCGTCGACCACGTTCATATTGACCTGGGTTGTGCTCATGACTGCGCCAACGGCCTTCCGCCGCCGCCGTTCCCGCCTCAGCCGCGCGCCGCGGCGCGGTCGTCGCGGGTGGGACAGGTGGACAGCGCCGCCACGAACGCCTTGCGCCAGGCGACGACGTCCTCGTCCCGAACGCAGGCATACATCGCCTGCCAGCGCCTGATGCGCTCCTCTTTGGGCATTTCGAGGGCGCGCTGGATGGCGTCGCTGATCTCCTCCTTGCTGTAGGGATTGACCAGCAGGGCGTCCTTCAGCTGCAGCGCCGCTCCGGCGAACCGCGAGAGGATCAGCACACCCGGATCCTCGGGGTCCTGCGCGGCCACATATTCCTTGGCGACGAGGTTCATCCCGTCGCGCAGCGGCGTGATCAGGGCGATCGGCGAGGCGCGGTAATATCCCGCCAGCTCCTCGCGCGGATAGCCCTGGTTGACGTAGCGGATCGGCACCCAGTCCACCTCGGCGAACTCGCCGTTGATCCGCCCGGAAAGCTCGTCGAGCCGCTCGCGGATGATCTCGTAGGCGTTGACGTCGCCGCGCGACGGCGGCGCGATCTGCAGCAGGAAGACCGCGCCGCGGCTCTCCTCATGCTCCTCGAGGAAGCGGCGATAGCCGAGGAAGCGCTCCTCAAGACCCTTGGAATAATCGAGCCGGTCGACGCCGATGATCGCATTGCGCCCCGCGGAGCTGGACACCATCCGCTCGTAGGCGGCACGCGCGACCGGGCTGTTCGCCGCCTCCTCGAATTCCTGGAAGTCGATGCCGATCGGATAGGCTGCGGCATGGACCGAGCGCTCGCCGACGCGGATCGTCCCGTCCTCCTCGCAATGGCCGCCGAGCTCGCGCTCGACATAATGGCGGAAGCTCTCGAGCCATTCCTCGGTCTGGAAGCCGATCACGTCATAGGCGAGCATCGACAGGACCAACCCCTCGTGAAAGGGCAGCGAGACCATCAGCCGCGCCGGCGGCCAAGGTATGTGGAGGAAGAAGCCGATCCGGTTCTTGAGGCCGCGCTCGCGGAGCTGCTGGCCGAGCGGGATGAGGTGGTAGTCGTGGACCCAGACGAGGTCGTCGGGTTCGATCAAGGGCGCGACCGTGTCGGCGAAGCGCTCGTTCACCCTCTCGTAGCCGCCGGCGAAGCTGCGGTCATACTCGGCGAGATCGATCCGGTAGTGGAAGAGCGGCCACAAGGTGCGGTTGGCGTAGCCGTTATAATATTCGTCGACGTCCTGCTCCTCGAGGTCGATCGTCGCCGTCTTCACGCCCTCGTGGACCTGCAGGTCGATATGGCCGGTGAAGACGTCGGTCTTCTCGCCCGACCAGCCGAACCAGAGGCCCTTATTGTCCCGGAGCGCCGCCGCCAGCGCTACCGCAAGGCCGCCCTGCGCGCCGGTCGCGCTGTCCGCGCGCGGCGCCGAGACGCGGTTCGAGACGATGATGAGGCGGCTCATGCTCTATCTTACCTCACCGAGCTCCAGGGCTTGGACAGCAGGCCGGCACAGTTGATCAGCCCTACCAGCGAATAGGTCTGCGGATAGTTTCCCCAAAGCTCTCCCGTCCGGAAGTCCGAATCCTCGGACAGCAAACCGGCGGGCGTCAGCCGCTCGAGCATCCGCTCGTAGAGCTCGCGCGCCTCGTCGCGGCGGCCGGCGAGGTGGAGCGCCTCGATCAGCCAGAAGGTACAGAAGTTGAACGCCGTCTCGGGAAGCCCGAAATCGTCCTCGGCGGCATAGCGCAGCATATGCTCGCCGCGGCGCAGGCCCTGCTCCACCGCCGCGAAGGTCGCGAGGAAGCGCGGGTCCGCGGGATCGAGGAAACGCATGTCGACCAGCTGGAGCAGGCTCGCGTCGAGCCCCGCGCCGCCGAAGCTGGCGCCGAAGCGCCCCTCTTCCCCGATCCAGGCGCGCTCGTCGATCGTCCGCCGCACGGCAGCCTCGCGCTCGCGCCAGAGCGCGGCGCGCTCGCCGAGGCCGAGCCGCTCGGCGATGTTGGCGAGCCGGTCGCACGCCGCCCAGCTCATCACCGCCGAATAAGTATGGACCGCCGCGCGGGTCCGGAACTCCCAGAGGCCGGCATCGGGCTGGTCGTGATTGGCGAAGGCGCGCTCGCCGACCCGCTCGAGCGCGGCGAAGTCCTCGGCCGTCGCCCGGCGAAACAGGCGCTCGTCGAAAAAGGCCTGGGCGTTGGAGAGCACAATCTGCCCGTAGGCGTCGTGCTGGACCTGGCGGTATGCGGCGTTGCCGACGCGCACGGGACCCATTCCCCGATAGCCGGCGAGCCCCTCCGCCTCGGTCTCCTCGAGCTTCGCCTCGCCCGAGACGGCATAGAGCGGCTGGATGAAGCCGTCTTCCGAGGCGTCGACGATGTTCCTCAGATAGCTGAGGTAATTCTCGAGGATGTCGAGCGCGCCGAGGCGGTTGAGGGCCTGAACGGTATAATATGCGTCGCGGATCCAGCAGTAGCGATAGTCCCAGTTGCGCCCGCTGCCCGGCGCCTCCGGGATCGAAGTGGTGAGCGCGGCGACGATGGCTCCCGTTTCCTCGTGCTGGCAGAGCTTAAGCGCGATCGCCGCGCGGATCACGACCTCCTGCCACTCGAACGGAATGGCGAGGCCGCGCACCCAGGAGCGCCATTCGTCGCTCGTCTGGTGGAGCATGGCGGCGACGGTGTGGCCGACATTGCCGACGAACGGCTCGTCCGGCCCGAGGAAGAAGTGCAGCGACTTCTCCAGCCGGAACGGACGGCTCTCGAGGATATGGCCGACGGGCGCATCGGTGGTCAGGCGAAGCGGCTGCGGCTTGAGCAGGAATCGGACGTGATTGGTGCCGCTCGTTCTCTCGGCGTCGCGGGAGCCCCAGTTGGCCGCCGGATTGAGCGTCACGCGGATGCGCGGCGCGCCCAAAGTCGGCCGGACGATGCGGACGAAGGCGACGGGCCGGTACATCCGCCCGGAGCGCTCGAAGCGCGGGCAGAAATCGTAGACCTCAGCCGAATTGCCGTCGGCATCGAACAGCCGCGTCATCAGGATCGGCGTGTTCCTGAGATAGCGCTGCTCGACGCGGATCTGATTCTCCAGGGCGATCCGCCATTCGCCGCGCGGCTGCGCGCTATTTGCAGGTGCGGACAGCCCCCGGCTGTCCGCAGCCATGCCGGGGGCATGGCGGCCTGCAAATCCTTTGGGCTCGAGCAGCGAGCAGAAGAGCGGGTCGCCGTCGACGGCGGGGGCGCAGCCCCAGACCAGCCCGGCCCCCTCATCGACCAGCGCGCTCACCTGGCAATTGCCGATCGGCCAGAGGTTGAGGCTGCTCATGCCGCCGCCCGCAGCCATTGCGCGACCTCAGCGACGCCGTCGAGGCGGTACCGCGCCGCCGTCTCGCGCCGCGGCCCGACGAGGACGCCCGCGCCGCCCAGGTGGGCGGCCGCTTCGAAGGCATGTTCGTCGGTGAGATCGTCTCCCATGAACAGAGGACGCGCGCCGGCAAAGCCGGGTTCCCGCATCAGCGCAACGAGCGCGTCTCCCTTGTCCGCGCCCGCCGGCCGCAATTCCGCGACCATCTTGCCGCGCTGGACGACGAGGCCGGTGCGGGCGGCCAGGCGATCGACCAGGGAAGCGACCTCGCTTTCTCGCTCGGGAGCGCGCCGGAAATGGACCGCCACGCTCGCCGGCTTCTCCTCGACGATGAGGCCCTCGCCGCCGCGCTCCACGAAACGGCGAATCTCCTCGCTGGCGGCGTCGAGCGCCGGAGGTCGCGCAACCGGCAGCACGCGGCCGTCGGCAAGCCTGAGCTCGAGACCGTGGGAGCCGGACATCGCCACGCCGGGGCAGTCGATATGGCGATCGAGGTCGCCCAGCGCGCGGCCGCTGACCAGGGCGAGCCGTCCTTCGAGCCGCACCGACAGATGCTCGAGCAGTCCGGCGAGCTCGCCCGGCACGCTGATCGCGTCCGGCGCCTCGGCAAGCTCCACCAACGTGCCGTCGAAATCCAGGAACAGCGCCGCGCCGTCGAGCAGCGAAAGCGGCGGCGGCGGGATGTCGTCGGGCATCGCACCCCGTAAGCGAGGCCGCGAAGGATTCTCAAGCCCGGCTTCACGCGCTACACCGCCGCCATGGCACCCCCGATCCGCTCCGCCGCCCGCTACGGCATCGCCTACCGTCCCGCCGGCGACGAGGACCTGCCCCTCCTGGCCGAGGTCTATATGTCGACCCGGCGCAAGGAGGTCGCCCAGACCGGATGGCCCGCGGAACATCAGGAGGCCTTCCTGCGCGACCAGCACGAGGCGCAGCACGCGCACTATATGAACGCCTACAGGAAGGCCGAATTCCTCGTGATCGAGCAGGGCGGCCGAGGCATCGGCCGGCTCTATCTGTACGAAAGCAGCAAAGAGATGCGGATCGTCGACATCGCCTTGCTGCCGGAGGCGAGGGGAGGCGGCATCGGCGAGGCGATCCTGCGCGACATCGGGGACGACGTCGCGAGCCGCGGCAAGACGGTCACCGTTCATGTCGAGAAGTTCAATCCGGCGCGCCGGCTCTACGAGCGGCTCGGCTTCGCTGCGATCGAGGAGAAGGGCGTCTACGACCTGATGGAGTGGCGTCCCGACGGCGGCGCCTAGAAGAACACCGCCTCGTAGCGGGTTCCCGCCTCGTCGCGGCCGATCCCGACGACAAAAATATCGTGCTCCGTCCCGTCGCGGCGGAAAGTGAAGGTGCCCTGCTGAAAAGCCGGGTCGGCGGGGCCGCGGAACTCGAGCCGGAACGAACCGCCTTCGCGCCCGGAATCGTTGAGCGGGGACGCGACGATCAGCTCGGCAGGATAGACCGTGCCGTCGACCTCCATCTCGTAGCGTTCGCCGACGCTGGGCGCGAAATCGTCGAGGCTAAGCGGCGTCATTCAATCGATCTCCTCGTCGGGGCCCACGCCCCAGATGTGCTCGGCGCGAATGAAGCCGCGGCGACCCGCCACGTCGAACTCGCACCAGCCGCCCGAGCAGGTCTCGATCCGTCCGACCACGCCCGGCTCGGCGAGGTAGCGCACCCGACCCCCGGCGTCGGCGCGCTCGTGCATGGGCCGCGGCTCCGAGCCGGTGACGAGCGCGGTGCGGACGTCGCTCAGCAGCCGCACCATCATCCATCCCGTCGCGCCTTCGGGATCCTCGAGCTTGCGCCAGTTGGGCTGGGTGGCGACGACCCGCATCGGAAGGCCGCGCCGCACGTATCGCCATAGCGC
>DASPJJ010000003.1:0-51925 GCA_035628635.1 Allosphingosinicella sp. | reverse complement strand
CCGGGCGCCTGATAGCCGCCCTGCGCCCCGATCAGCCACTCGCCGTCGCGGTCGGTGAGCCACCAGTTCGCCGGCGTCGGATTGTCGAGCCAGCCGCAGCGCCGCTGGGTCGGGGACTGAGGTGCCGCGGCGAGCGCGGCGGCGGCAAGGAAGAGGAGTGCTGTCATCCGAGCGACGTTAGCAGGCCCGCCCCACCGGCGCGAGAGTACCTCTCCATGCGCTGCGCGTTGCTGCCGACACGCCTCGTACGGGTCGGGTCGCGAAGAGAAGCGGACGGGCGCGCGCATTCGCCGGACGATCTTTTCGGCCGGAGCGAGTATGGGGGACCGATGCTGAGGCTCCTCCTGGTCGCGCTGCTCGGTGCCCTCGGGGCCTGCGCGACTCACCGAGTTACGGCCGTGCCCGAGGGCGGCCTGCTCATCGAGAACGTGACCGTGGTCGACGTCGCCGCGGGCGGCAGCCGGCCAGGCCTGTCGATCCTGGTGCTCGACGGACGCATCGCCGAGGTGGCGCCGCGCATCCGGCTCCCGCGCGGCGCTCGGCGCATCGACGGGCGCGGCCGCTACGCGATCCCCGGCCTGTGGGACATGCACGCCCATCACCAGGTCGCCGGCGAGAGCTCGCTGCCGCTCTTCCTCGCCCACGGCGTCACCGGCACGCGCGACATGGGCGGCGATGCAGCCTTCATCTTCCCGCTGCGCGAGCGGATACGCTCCGGCGCGCTGGCGGGGCCCGAGATCGTCGCGGCCGGTCCGATCCTGGATGCCGCGCCGGCCGAATGGCCGCTGCGCCGGCGCGTCGCCGACGCCGCGCAGGCGCGCGCGGCGGTGCGCGATCTCGCCGCCGCGGGCGCCGACTTCATCAAGGTCCACGACCAGACTCCGCGCGAGGCCTATTTCGCGATCGCGGAGGAGACTCGGCGGCTCGGCATCCCGTTCGCCGGCCATGTGCCCGCCACCGTCACCGCCGAAGAAGCCGTCTCCTCCGGCCAGGCGAGCATCGAACATCTCTCGAATTTCCAGCTCTTCCTGCAATGCTCCGGCGGCGAGGCCTATGATCGCGAACGCTGCATGCCCTTTTTCCGCCGGCTGGCGGCTGGGCGCATATGGCAGACGCCGACCCTCGTCTTCATGCGCTCGCTTCCAGGCATCTTCGAAGGCGAGGCCATTCCCCATTCCGAATATGCGAGCGCCGAGCTCGAGCGCTTCGGCCGCGCCAACCAGGAAGCTTCGCGGGTGCCGCCCGAGGCGGTCGCCTGGTTCCGCGTCCAGGGCGAGGCAGCCCTTGTCGCGGTTCGCGACATGAAGGCGGCAGGCGCGCCGTTCCTCGCCGGCTGCGACGCGATGGTGCCGGGCTTCTGTCTCCACGACGAGCTGGAATGGCTGACCCGCGCCGGCTTTTCGCCACTCGAGGCGTTGCAGACCGCGACGATCAATCCCGCGCGCTTCCTCGGCCGCGAAGCGACCGACGGCACGATCGCTCCGGGCAGGTTGGCGAACATCGTCCTGCTCGACGCGAATCCGCTGACGGCGATCGCCAACACCCGCCGAATCCATGCCGTGATCGTCCGCGGGCGCCTGCTCGACCGCGCCGAGCTCGACGCGATGCTGGCACGGGCGCGTCGCCCGATCGGATAGCGGCCCGGTCGAACAATTTGCGATCTCGCAGGCGCGATTGAACCGGCGACCTCGTGAAATGCACCTATGTGCAGAACGGGGGGTCGGTGATGGTCGACGGGGTGGAACGGAGCATCGATGAATATCTCGTCGTTTCGGCGCGTCTCGGCGACCGTGACGCCTTCGGCCACCTCGCGGCGCGCTGGCAGAAAAAGCTGCTGGTCCATGCCTGGCGCCTGACCAGGGACGATCAGATGGCGCAGGACGCGGTGCAGGAAGGGTGGGTCGAGATCGTGCGCGGCATCGGCCGACTTCAGGACAGCCGTGCCTTCCCGGCATGGGCCTATCGGATCGTGACCCGTCGCTGCGCGCGCATGATCGGCCGCGTGCAGCGCGGGCGGCGGCTCGACGCGGCCCTCGCGGCTCGGACCGGAGCCGAAGCCGACGATTTTGGCCCGTCGACGGGCATCGACGTCGATCTGGTGCGACGGGCGCTGAGGCGGCTGCCGCCGCAGCAGCAGGCTGCCGTCGCGCTCTTCTATCTGGAGGAGATGAGCGTGGGCGAGGTCGCCGCGGCGCTCGATGCGCCGATGGGAACCATCAAGACCCGGCTGATGCACGCACGGGCCAAGCTTCGGGAAGCGATCATGGGAGGTGAATCATGAGAAACATCGACGACATTCTTGCGGGCGCAATGCGCGAAGAGGAGCGCGACCTGCTCGCGCGGCTGCCGGAGCCCGGTCTGTTCGGGGCCGCGCTCGGGCTGTTCGGCGGCCGGCTCGGCTGGGTGAACGTGGTGCTGATGATCGTCCAGGGGGTTGCCTTCGTCGCCGGCGCCTGGGCGGCGTGGCGGTTCTTCCAGGCGGACGTTGTGTACGCGCAGCTGCGCTGGGGCTTCCCCGCGGCGACCCTGCTGCTGATGTCGGCGTTGCTCAAGACGATGATGTGGCCCGCGGTCCATGCCGATCGCGTCATCCGCGAGGTGAAGCGGCTCGAACTCCGCCTCGCGGACCTCGCGCAGCGGGCGGGTTGAAAGCTCCGTTCCTCCCCGTGCGCACCATGGGGAGGGGGGCTAGGTGAAACCCGGTGGAGGGGGTAACAGGCTCCGCGCCCCGAGGTTGGCGCGCGAGACGGCGGAAGCCTGCGCCATTTGCCCCTCCACCATGCTCCGCATGGTCCCCCTCCCGATCTGACGACGGGGAGGAACTTCAGTCCTGCAGCCGAAGCGCGACCTCGTTCATGAAGCGGGCGTCGTCGCCCTGGGCGAGCCAGTCCGCCTCGGCGGCGATCGCGCCGAGCGTGTCGGCGAGCCGGTCCTGCTCGGCCTTGGCGTAATTGCCGAGGACGTGCGGAGTCACTTTGTCCTTGTGGCCGGGATGGCCGATGCCGATCCGGACGCGGCGGAAGGCGTTGCCGATATGGGCTTCGGTCGAGCGCAGGCCGTTATGCCCGGCGGTGCCGCCGCCGACCTTCACCTTGACCTTGAACGGGGCGAGGTCGAGCTCGTCGTGGAAGGCGGTGACGTCCCCCGGCTCCAGCTTGAAGAAGTCCATCGCCGCCCGCGCCGCGCGGCCGCTGTCGTTCATGAAGGTCGCTGGCTTGAGCAGCAGGACTCGCTCCCCGCCGATGCGGCCCTGCTGGGCCCAACCGTGGAACGCCTTCTTCGCCGGCTCGAAGCGGTGCACCTCGGCGATCGCGTCCACCGCCATGAAGCCGACATTGTGCCGGTGCATCGCATATTGCGCGCCGGGATTGCCGAGGCCGACCCAGATCTGCACGGGCTCGAAACCCTCCCAGCTGTCTTCGGCCGGAGCCTCCAGCGGCTGGCCCGGCACCTCCACGGCGCGCGCGCCGAAGAAGCTGCCGAGCCACCGCCGGAACGTCATCAGTCGCCGGACTGGCCGGGGCTGTCCTCGGCTTCGTCGCCGGGCGTGGCGTCGGTCGCGGGCACCTCGTCGGCGGCGACCTCGCCCTCGGCCTCGGCCGCGGCGTCCTGCGCTTCCATCACCGCGCCGGACGACGGGACGATGGTCGCGATGGTGAAGTCGCGGTCGGTGATCGACGGCTGGACCCCTTCGGGCAGGGTGACGGCGGAGATGTGCAGCGAATCGCCGATGTCCATGCCCGCGAGGCTGATCTCGATATCGTCCGGGATCTCGGCGGCGTCGCAGACCAGCTCGAGCTCGTGGCGCACCGCGTTCAGCACGCCGCCGCGCTTGATGCCGCGCGACTGGTCCTCGCCGGTGAACCGGATCGGGACGTGCACCGTCACCTTCGAATGCTCGGAGATGCGCAGGAAATCGACATGCAGCGGCCGGTCGGTGACCGGGTGGAACTGGACGTCCTTGGGAAGGGTGCGGGCCTGCCCGCCGGGATGGTCGATCATCACCACCGAATTCATGAAGTGGCCGCCGGACATCGCCTTGATCAGCGCCTTCTCCTCGAGATGGATGGCGAGGGGCTCTTCCTTGTTGCCGTAGACGACGGCGGGGACGCGGCCTTCGCGACGCATTGCGCGGGAGGCTCCCTTGCCCGCCCGCTCGCGCGTCTCGGCCGACAGCGTAAGCTGTTCGCTCATGTCATGCCTTTCAAAACTGGATTATCGAAACGCCCGCGCTCGCGCCTCCAGGGATGACCATGAGCGGGGAAGCGGCGCCCTTAGCCGAGGGCCGTGGCGAAGGCAAGGTTGCGGGCGCGTTGGACGGAATCGGGACGGCTCGCTTGACTTCGCTCCCCCCTTGGTCTGATTCTCCTCCGGCCGTGTCCGGGGGCGTCCGATCGCGGCGCCGGGGTGACGCTGACCATGGGCGGCCTTCTACCGAGGGAAGAGCGAGTGTCGCGCCTCAACGACGTCAACGAGTTCATCCGGCAGTCGCGCACCTGCCGCGCGGCCGACGACCTGCGCGGCGTCATGGAGCCGATCACCCGCGACATGGGGTTCAGCGCCTACGCCCTCTTCCAGCACGTCAAGCAGTTCAACTGGAAGAAGAAGAACCTGCTGGCCATCTCCAACTTCTCCCGCAACTGGATCGACGAGTTCTTCGAAAAGAAGATGAGCTCGGACGATCCGGTCCATCTCGCCAGCTACCGCACCTCGATCGGCTTCCGCTTCGACGAGATTCCCCGCCTGATCGAGATCACCGAGCGTCGCCGCCGGGTGCTCGACGCCGGACGCCGCGAAGGGATCACCGACGGCTTCTGCGTGCCCTCGCACATCCCCGGCGAGACCAACGGCACCTGCACCTTCGTCGTCCATAACGGGATCGCGCTGCCCGAGGCGAACCTGCCGATGGCGCAGCTGATCGGCGCCTTCGCCTATGAGGCGGCGCGGCGCATCCAGCTCGCCGGCGAGGACGTCGTGCGCGGGTGGGCCCGCGAGCCGATGACGCCGCGGCAGCTCGAATGCATCGTCCTGATCGCGCGCGGCAAGACCGATTGGGAGATCGCCCGCATCCTCGGCATCCAGGAGCAGACCGTCACCGAGCATCTCAACGAGGCGCGCCGGCGTTGCCGGGTCAGCCGCCGCACCGAGCTGGTCGTCGCGGCCCTGTACCAGGGCGACGTGACGTTCAAGGACATCTTCAACTGATCGGCGGGCCCCCCGGGGGCCTCTGATCCTCCGACCCCCCTCCCAAAGGAGGGTACCGCGCGCGGCCCTCTGACGCGACACCCGGAACCGGGACGTCAGAGGAGAAAAAGGTCGTGGTCGAGCTCGTCACCGCAGAGAACAAGCTGCTGCACGGCCGCCTGCTCAGGCGGATGTTCGAGGACCGCAAGGCGATCTTCGTCGATCTCCTGAAATGGGATCTCCGCCAGGAGGACGGGCAGGAGCGCGACCAGTTCGACGACAGCTGGGCGGAATATCTGATCGTCACCGATCCCGCCCGCCTCGACCATCTCGCCTCGCTGAGGATGCTCCGGACCGACCGGCCCCACATCCTGGGCTCCTTGTTCGCCAGCCTGTGCGACGGCGCGGTGCCCTCGGGCCCGGACATCCGCGAGATCTCGCGCATGTGCCTGTCGCCGCGGCACCGCGGACCGGACCGGCTCCAGTATCGCAACCTGCTGGCCAGCGCGATGACCGAATATGCGCTGCTGACCGGCATCCGCGCCTACACCGGCGTCGCCGACATGGGCTGGCTCAGCCGGGTGCTGTCGGCGGGCTGGCGCTGCGAGCCGCTCGGCATGCCGCGCAGGGTCGGCGGCGCGATGATCGGCGCGATGATGATCCACATCGAGCCGGACACCATCCGCCGCCTGCAGGTGTCGGGCAAATACAATTCGAACGTCCTTCACATCGAAGAGATCGAGCACAGCGTCGCCGCCTGAGCGGCGCGGGGAGACAGAATATGGCTACGCAGCTGAAGCATCGCGACCCGCTGGAGGAGGCGATCGCGCGGGAGACCGCGGCTTTGTTCGAGAAAGGCTACGTGATCCTGCGCGACGTGGTCGATCCGCGCATCGTCGCCGCGCTCGACCAGGATTTCCACGAGCCGTTCGCGAACACGCCGCCGAGCCGCGGCAATTTCTTCGGGGAGAAGACGGTTCGCTTCGGCCGCGCGCTGATCCGCTCGCGCCATTCCGCCACCCTGGTCCAGGACCCGCTCGTGCTCGGCATCGCCGAGCGGGCGCTGGCGCCGTGGTGCGAGAGCATCCAGCTCAATCTCACCCAGGCGATCGCCGTCCATCCGGGCGCGCCGCAGCAGCTCCCCCACCGCGACCAGGACATGTGGCCGGGGCCCAAGGGCGAGATGGAATATATGGTCAACGTGATCTGGCCGCTGACCCGCTTCACCCGCGGCAACGGCGCGACCATGGTCTGGGGCTATAGCCACAAGGAGGAGAAGGACAAATATATCGCGGACGTCGACACGATCGCCGCGGAGATGGAGCCGGGCTCCTGCCTGGTCTTCCTCGGCTCGACCCTCCACGGCCAGGGGGCGAACGAGAGCGACGAGATCCGCCGGGCCCTGGTCGTCGGCTACAGCCTCAGCTGGCTGCGCTCCTACGAGAACCAGATGCTGTCCTATCCCCCGCACGTCGCCCGGCGCTTTCCGCCGGCGCTGGCCGACCTGGTCGGCTACCGCCAGGTCCCGCCCAACCTCAACAATTTCGAGGGCCAGTCGCCGACCGTGCTGCTGGGGGACGAGATTCCCGAGCATTTCGGCGCAGTCGACAATTTCCGCCCCGATCAGGTCGAGGCGATCGATTACTATTTCCGGCACCGCAAGCCGAGGATCGTCTGATGGGCGGCGATCTCATTCCGCTTCCGGCCGGCGAGGCGGAACGCGCCCGCGGGGGCTCCCCCGAAGCCGCTCTCGCCCGCCGGCTCCTTGCCGCCCAGCGGGCGCGCGACGCCGCTCTCGGGGCCGATCTCTTCCGGGACGTCGCGTGGGAGATCCTGCTCACCCTGTTCGCGGGCCAGGAGGAGGGCCGACACCTTTCCCCCGCTTCCCTGTATGCGGCGGCCGCGGTTCCGCCCGCCGCGGCGCGGCGCTGGGTCAAGGCGCTGGAGAAGCAGGGCCTGCTGGTGCGGATCGGCGACGCCGCCGACGACGCGCGCGCCCATCTCTACCTCTCCGGAGAGGCGGTGCGAAGGACCCGCGAGCTGCTCCGCTCCTGGCTCTGATATCCCTTACTGGACCCGCCGGGTCGCGAGGCCGCGTCGGCGCAGCATGTTCTGGACCGAATCGTCCCCCGCCAGATGGCCGGCGCCGACCGCGACGAAGATCGTGCCCGGCCGCGCAAGCCGCTCCTGCAGCCACTCCGCCCAGCGCGCGTTGCGGCGGACGAGCAGGATCTCCCGCAGGGCCGGCGTCAGCGTCTCCTCGTCGTTGAAGGTGCGGGCGATCGCCCGCGTGTCGCCGGCCCGCCAGGCGGCGACCATCGCGTCGAACTGGCGGCGGACTTCCTCGGGACTCTCCAGCACGCCTTCGAGGAAGACGCGCTGGTCCGCTTCCGGGAGGCTGTCGAGGAAGCCGAGCTGCGCCTCGATCGTCTCCAGCCCCGACATCGTCCGCCCGCGCGCCGTGAAGTCCGCCGTCAGCCGGCGTTCGACGCCGAGCTGGGGGTCGATCCCCGCCCGCTGGAACAGCACCTGGGCGAGCGTCACCGCCAGCGCCCAGCTCTTCATCCTGTCCGCCGCCGCCAGGGGCAGGCCGATCCCGGCCAGCGCCTCGCGCATCAGCGCGCGCTTGCCCTCGGGGACCCGCTCCAGCGCCGGCGGCAGGCCGCTCGTCAGGCCGAGCCGCGCGAAGGCGCCGGCCGCCGCCATCTCGTCCGCGAGCCGGATCTCGGTGACAAGCTCCTCCGAGGCCGCGAGCGCCCGGTCGAGCGCCGGCGTGCGCCATTCCGTCCCTTCCGGGAGAGCGTGGATGGTCCCGAACAGGTAGATGGTGGTGTCGGCGTCGGACAGGGTCCAGAGCGCCGGCCGCGCCTCGCCGGCCGCCGGCGCCCGCGCCGTCTGGATGGCGCAGGCGGCGAGCGCGAAGCCGGCGAGCAGCGCGGTAACCCGCGCAAAGCCTTTCCCGAAACTTTTCAGCATGTCAGTCCTTCATCTTGAATATGTGCGTCAATCGATCCGCCGCGCATTGAGGCCGCGCGCGGCGAGCAGGGTCTGGACCGAATCCCGGCCCGCCAGATGGGCGGCGCCGACCGCGAACAGCACCGTCCCCGGCCGCTCGAGGCGCTGCGCCAGCCAGTCCGTCCAGGCGCGGTTACGGCGGCTCAGCAGCACCTCGTAAAGCTCGGGCGGGAAGGCCTCGGTCTCGCGCGCCAGCCCCTCGACGTTGCCGCGCAGCCAGTCCTCGTCGCCGGCCGGCCGGGTCCCCGCCGCGGCGTCGGCCGCCGCGGCGTCGACCTGCGCGGCGGCGGCGTCGACGATCGAATCGAGGAAGGCCCGCTGCGCCGGCCGCGACAGGCTGCGGAAGAAGCCGATCTGCTGCTCGGTCGTCTCGACCGCGGAGATCGGCTTGCCGGCGGCGCGGAACGCGGCGGTGAGCTCGATCTCGGCGCCGCTCAGCTCCAGCGGATCCTCGCCGCCGCCCATCTGGAGGCCCATCAGCAGCATTCCCGCCGCCCAGCTGTGCATCATGTCCCACGCCTCCACCGGAACCCCGCTCGCCGCGATCAGCCGGGCGAGCGGCTCGCGCCGGTCCGCGGAGACGCGCGACAGGATCGGCACCGATTTGGGCATGAACAGCCACTCGGAAAAGAGGTCGTCGTCGAGCTCCTCTTCGTCGGCCGTCTCCATCACCAGCTCGTCCGCCTCGCGGATGACGGCCTCGAGCCGGGGCGAACGCCAGTTGAGGCCGCGCTCGAAGATGTGGGTGGTGCCGAACAGATAGATGCGGGTGTCGGCATCCTCGAGCAGCCAGATCGCCGGCCGCGGCGCGGAGGCGGCCGCCGTCTGCGGCGCGGGCGCCTCGGCCCGGACCGGCGCCTGGACGAGGAGCAAGGCCGCGGCCAGCGCGCCGGCCAGCGCCCTCCACATCTTCCCCGCAGTCGCGATCGGGCGCATCTCAGGCTCCTCCACTTCCTTGACCCTAACCCAGCCATCGGCCAAAGCGAACGGCCTTTTGTCGTCCCCTCACGAGAGCTTTTCCTTGGCCGACCAGCCGCCGAGCTTCCAGAAACTCATCCTGACCCTCCACGATTATTGGAGCCGCCAGGGCTGCCTGATCCTCCAGCCCTACGATGTGGAGATGGGCGCCGGCACCTTCCACCCCGCGACCGCCTTGCGATCGCTCGGGCCGGACCCCTGGAAGGCCGCCTACGTCCAGCCCTGCCGCCGCCCGACCGACGGGCGCTACGGGGAGAATCCGAACCGGCTGCAGCATTACTACCAGTATCAGGTG
Source organism: Allosphingosinicella sp. (assembly GCA_035628635.1). GTDB lineage: Bacteria > Pseudomonadota > Alphaproteobacteria > Sphingomonadales > Sphingomonadaceae > Allosphingosinicella. The sequence continues at coordinate 42,453 of DASPJJ010000003.1, read as the reverse complement.
ATCCTGAAGCCCAGCCCGCCGGACCTCCAGGCGCTCTATCTGGGCAGCCTCGCCGCCATCGGCATCGACTTCGCCCGCCACGACATCCGCTTCGTCGAGGACGATTGGGAAAGCCCGACGCTCGGCGCCTGGGGCCTCGGCTGGGAGGTCTGGTGCGACGGCATGGAGGTCACCCAGTTCACCTATTTCCAGCAGGTCGGCGGCTATGACTGCAAGCCCGTCTCGGGCGAGCTCACCTACGGCCTCGAGCGGCTCGCAATGTACATCCAGAGCGTCGACAGCGTCTACGACCTCGCCTTCAACGATGCGGGGGTGAGCTACGGCGACGTCTTCCTCGAGAACGAGCGCCAGTTCAGCGCCTACAATTTCGAGGTCGCCAACACCGAGACCCTGTTCCGCTGGTTCAGGGACGCGGCCGAGGAGAGCGCACGCTGCATCGAGGCGAACCTGCCGCTCCCCGCCTACGACCAGGCGATCAAGGCCAGCCACATCTTCAACACCCTCCAGGCCCGCGGCGTCATCTCGGTCGCCGAGCGCCAGGCCTATATCGGCCGCGTCCGCGACCTCGCCAAAGGCGCCTGCCGAACCTGGATGGAAAAGAACGGATGGGCGGCGTGAGGGGCGGCGCAGAAAGCTCCTCCCCGGAACGGGGAGGGGGACCATGCGAAGCATGGTGGAGGGGGCCCGCCTCTCCACCGCTCATGCGCTGGGGCCCCTCCACCGTCCGGCTGCGCCGGCCGGTCCCCCTCCCCGTTCCGGGGAGGAACTAAATGCCTGATTTCCTGCTCGAGCTGCTTTCGGAAGAAATCCCTGCGCGCATGCAAGCCAACGCTTCCAGGGACTTGCAGGTCCTCTTCGAGGCCGAGCTTCAAAAAGCCGGCCTCGCCGCCGAGGCGGTCGAGACCTACGCCACGCCGCGCCGCCTCGCGCTGATCGCTCGCGGCCTCCCGGCCGAGACCGCGCCGGTCCGCGAGGAGACCAAGGGGCCGCGGACGTCGGCGCCGCCGCAGGCGCTGGAGGGCTTCCTTCGCAAGACCGGCCTCGCCCGCGACCAGCTCGAGGAACGCGACGGAATCTGGTTCGCGGTCGTCGACAGGCCCGGCCGCGCCACCGCCGCCGTCCTCGCCGAGGCGATCCCCGCCATCGTCCGCGCTTTCCCCTGGCCCAAGTCGATGCGTTGGGGCGAAGCTTCGGCCTCGACCGAAAGCCTGCGCTGGGTCCGTCCGCTCCAGGGCATCGTCGCCCTGCTCGGCGAGGAGATCGTGGAATTCGAGATCGCCGGCCTGCGCTCGGGCGCCGCCACCTTGGGGCACCGCTTCCATCATCCGGGCGTGATCACGATCGGCAGCGCCGCCGATTATGTCGAGAAGCTGCGCGCCTGCCACGTCGTCCTCGATCCGGCCGAGCGACGCCGCATCGTCGCCGAAGGGGCGGCGGCCGCGGCGCACGAGGCCGGCCTCACCTTGGTCGAGGACGAGGGCCTGCTCGCCGAGAATGCCGGCCTCGCCGAATGGCCGGTACCTTTGCTCGGCTGCTTCGACCCGGCCTTCCTCGACGTCCCGCGCGAGGTGATCCAGCTCACCATGCGCACCAACCAGAAATATTTCGCCTGTGTGGACGGGGAGGAGAAGCTCGCTCCGAACTTCGTCTGCGTCGCCAATATCGAAGCCTCCGACGGCGGCGCCGCGATCGTCGCCGGCAACGAGCGCGTCCTCTCCGCGCGCCTCTCCGACGCCCGCTTCTTCTGGGAGCAGGACCTCAAGGTCCCGCTCGAGGAGCAGGCGGAGAAGCTCTCCCAGATCGTCTTCCACGAAAAGCTTGGCACCGTCGCCGACAGGGTGGAACGGGTCGCGAAGCTGGCGAGATGGCTGATCGAGGAGGGGATCGTAACAAGCTCCTCCCCGGAACGGGGAGGGGGACCGGCGAAGCCGGTGGAGGGGGCCCACCTCTCCGCCGCTTCGGAGTCGGGCCCCCTCCACCAGCCTGCGGCTGGTCCCCCTCCCCGTGCCGGGGAGGAGTTGGCCCACCTCGCCGAACGCGCCGCCCGCCTCTGCAAGGCGGACCTCGTCACCCAAATGGTCGGCGAGTTCCCCGAGCTGCAAGGCATCATCGGCGGCCACCTCGCCCGGGCGCAGGGGCAGCCGGACGACGTCGCCGACGCCGTCCGCGACCATTACAAGCCGGTGGGGCAGGGCGAGGAAACGCCGACCGGCCCGCTGACCGTCGCCGTCAGCCTCGCCGACAAGCTGGACACGATCTGCGCCTTCTTCAGTGTGGACCTCAGGCCGACGGGGTCGAAGGATCCCTTCGCCCTGCGGCGCGCCGCGATTTCTTCGATCGAGCTGATCGTCCGAAACGGGCTCAGGCTGCCGCTGACGCGCGCGGTGCGCGGCGGCCTTGCCAATGTCGTGGGCGGCGGAAAGGAGGACGGCGGCGTGCACCGGCTGGACCGCAACGCCACGGAGATCCTCGATTTCTTCGCCGACCGTCTCAAGGTCCAGCAGCGCGAGGCGGGGGTCCGCCACGACCTCATCGACGCCGTGTTCGCCCTCGGCGGCGAGGACGACCTCGTCCGCCTGCTCGCCCGCGTCCGCGCGCTCCAGTCCTTCGTCGAGACGCCCGAAGGCGCCGACCTCCTCGCGGGCTACAAGCGCGCGGCGAACATCCTCAGGAAGGAGCAGTGGCAAGGTGAACAGGGCGGGAACGCATCCCTTGCCAATGATATATCCGCTGAGGAGAATGCCTTGATCTCCGCGCTCGATTCGGCAGAGCCGCGAGCGCGCGCCGCCGTCGAGGCGGAGGATTTTGAAGGGGCGATGGCCGCGCTCGCCACGCTGCGCCCTTCGGTGGATGCTTTCTTCGACAAGGTGACCGTCAATGATCCCGATCCCGCCAAGCGCGCCGCACGGCTCGATCTCCTCGCCCGGATGCGCGACGCCGTTCACCAGGTCGCCGATTTTTCTCGGATCGAGGGCTGAAAGGTTCAGGATTTTCTTCGCTTATAGGGACCCGAACCTTTCGAACCTTTCGAACCTTCCGGCGCAAGCGGGGGCCGCATGAGCCAGTATGTCTATCGCTTCGGAGGCGGCGTCACCGACGGCGAGGCCGGCAACAAGGCCTTGCTCGGCGGCAAGGGCGCCAACCTCGCCGAGATGGCCTCGATCGGCCTGCCGGTGCCGCCGGGCTTCACCATCTCCACCGAGATGTGTGCCCTCTATTACGCGCACGGGGAGAGCTTCCCCGACAGCCTCCGCGCCGAAGTCGCCGACGGGCTCGCGCATATTGAGGGGATCACCGGCAAGACCTTCGGCGACGCCGCCGACCCTCTCCTGGTATCGGTCCGCTCGGGCGCGCGGGTGTCGATGCCGGGGATGATGGACACCGTCCTCAACCTCGGGCTGAACGACGAGACGGTCGAGGGCCTCGCCGCGGTCTCGGGCGACGCGCGCTTCGCCTGGGACAGCTACCGCCGCTTCATCCAGATGTACGCCGACGTCGTCCTCGGCCTCGATCACGGCCGCTTCGAGGAAGCGCTGGAGATCGCCAAGGAGGACAGAGGCGTCCACCTCGACACCGAACTCGAGGCCGCGGACTGGCGGCGGCTGGTCGGCGCCTACAAGGCGCTGGTCGACGAGCTTTGGGGCCGCCCCTTCCCGCAGGACGTGCACGAGCAGCTCTGGGGCGCGATCGGGGCCGTGTTCGGATCCTGGCAGTCCGAGCGCGCCAAGGTCTACCGCCGGCTGAACGACATTCCCGGCGACTGGGGGACCGCGGTCAACGTCCAGGCGATGGTGTTCGGCAACATGGGTGAGACCAGCGCGACCGGCGTCGCCTTCACCCGCAATCCGTCGACCGGCGAGCGCTGCCATTACGGCGAATATCTGGTCAACGCCCAGGGCGAGGACGTCGTCGCCGGCATCCGCACCCCCCAATATCTCACCCGGCGCGCCCGGGAGATCGCCGGCGCGAAGGCGCCCTCGATGGAAGAATCGATGCCCGAGGCCTTCGCCGAGCTGGCGCGGGTCTTCGACCTGCTCGAGCGCCACTATCGCGACATGCAGGACATCGAGTTCACCGTCGAGCGCGGCAAGCTCTTCATGCTCCAGACCCGCTCGGGCAAGCGCACCGCCAAGGCGGCGCTCCGGATCGCGGTCGAGATGGCGGCGGAGGGGCTGATCACCGAGGACGAGGCGGTGCTGCGCATCGATCCTTCCGCGCTCGACCAATTGCTCCATCCGACCCTCGACCCGGACGCGCCGCGCAACATCGTCGCCAAGGGCCTGCCCGCCTCGCCCGGCGCTGCCTGCGGCCAGGCGGTGTTCGACGCGGACACCGCCGAGCGCTTCGCCGCCTTGGGCGAGAAGGTCATCCTGGTGCGGATCGAGACCAGCCCCGAGGACATTCACGGCATGCACGCGGCGAGGGGCATCCTCACCGCGCGCGGCGGCATGACCAGCCACGCCGCCGTCGTCGCCCGCGGCATGGGCAGGCCCTGCGTCTCGGGGGCCGGCGCTCTCCAGATCGACTATGCCGCGAAGCGGATGCGGATCGGCGAGGTCGCGGTCGCCGAGGGCGACACGATCACCATCGACGGCTCGACCGGCGAGGTGATGCTCGGTGCCGTGGCGACGGTGCAGCCCGAGCTCGTCGGCGACTTCGGCACGCTCATGGTCTGGGCCGACCGCGCCCGCCGCCTCAGGGTCCGCACCAATGCCGAGACTCCCAACGACTGCCGTACCGCGCGCGAGTTCGGCGCCGAAGGCATCGGTCTCTGCCGCACCGAGCATATGTTCTTCGATGCAGCTCGGATCACCGCGGTGCGCCAGATGATCCTCGCGCAGGACGAGAAAGGCCGCCGCGCGGCCCTCGCGCGCCTGCTCCCCGAGCAGCGCAGCGACTTCGAGGAGATCTTCCGGATCATGGCGCCGCTGCCGGTGACGATCCGCCTGCTCGATCCGCCGCTGCACGAATTCATGCCGCAGAGCGAAGCCGAATTCGCGACGGTGGCCGACATTGCGGGGACCAGCGTCGACGTCCTGCGGCGGCGCGCGGACGACCTCCATGAGTTCAACCCGATGCTCGGCCACCGCGGCTGCCGGCTCGGCATCACCTTCCCGGAAATCTACGAGATGCAGGCGCGCGCCATCTTCGAGGCCGCGGTGGCGGTGGCGGAGGAGACCGGGGAAGCGCCGGTTCCCGAAGTGATGGTGCCCCTGGTCGCGACCCGCGCCGAGCTGCGCATCATCCGCGCCCTGGTCGACCGGACCGCCTCCGCCGTCTTCGCCGAGCGGGGCCGCAGCGTCGATTATCTCGTCGGGACGATGATCGAGCTGCCCCGCGCCGCGCTCCGCGCCGCCGAGATCGCGGAAGAAGCCGAGTTCTTCAGCTTCGGCACCAACGACCTCACCCAGACGACCCTCGGCGTCAGCCGCGACGACGCCGCCCGCTTCCTCAGCGCCTATGTCGAGCAGGGCATCTACGCCCGCGATCCGTTCGTCAGCCTGGACATCGAGGGCGTCGGCGAGCTTGTGTCGCTCGCCGTGGACCGGGGCAGGGGCGCCAAACCGGGCCTCAAGCTCGGCATTTGCGGCGAGCATGGCGGCGATCCCGCCTCGATCACCTTTTGCCATTCGACCGGCCTCGATTACGTCTCCGCCTCCCCCTACCGCGTCCCGATCGCCCGCCTCGCCGCGGCGCAGGCGGCGCTGAGGGGAGGGGACTGAGACGGGCTCTTTGAAGTTGTGAAGAACGCCGCGCGAAGCCCCTCCCCTTGAGGGGGAGGGGTATGGGGAGGGGTGGAGCCTCCGGAAAAGGCGCTGCCCAGATGACGAGTCCACCCCCACCCCAGCCCTCCCCCCTCAAGGGGGAGGGAGAGCGCTCAGGCGATCGGCGTGTCGCGCCTGGTGTCGTGGACCGGCGCCGGATCGCGCGCCGTCGCCGCGATGCTCCGCGCCTCAGCGTGCTTGAGCTGCGATTCCATCCGGCCGCGCTCGGCCTCGGCGGCCTCGCGCTTCCTCGCTTCCTCGCGGTAGCGTTGCTTCCACTTGCCGCCCGCCATCGCCGCCATGCCGAGGATCAGGCCCAGCACGAAGACGAGGGCGAGGATCAGCCATTCGTTGGCGTTGAATTCGGGCATGGGACCTCCTCGCGCTTGCGCAGGAACAAGTCGCGAGGCGGGCCGATTGTTCCGGCCCCGTGCTTAATGGATCAGCGCGTCCTTGATGTCGCAGGCGGCCGGGCCGAGGATGACGATGAACAGCACCGGCAGGATGAACAGGATCAGCGGCACGGTCATGATCGCCGGCAGCCGCGCCGCTTTCTCCTCGGCGCGCATCATCCGCTCGTTGCGGAACTCGGCCGACAGGACGCGCAGGGCGCTCGCCAGCGGCGTGCCGTATTTCTCGGTCTGGATCATGGTCGTGACGACGCCGCGGATCGAATCGAGGTCGATCCGGTTGGCGAGGTTCTCGAAGGCCATGCGCCGGTCGGTGAGGAAGCCCAGCTCGATCGAGGTCAGAGCGAACTCGTCGCCGAGCTCGGGATAGGCCTTGCCGAGCTCGCGGGCGACGCGGCTGAAGGCGGCGTCGACGGTGAGGCCGGCCTCGGCGCAGATGACCAGCAGGTCGAGCGCGTCGGGCAGGCCCTTGCGGATGGCGTGGCTGCGCTTGGTGATCCGGTTCTTGAGCCAGATGTCGGGCGCCTTGTAGCTGCCGATCAGCGCGCTCGCGACGAGGGCGTACTTCTTGAACGCGCCCCAGGTCGGGAACCAGTCGAGCAGATAGACTCCGACGATCACGGTGGTGCCGATGACGAGCGGCAGCACCAGGCGCGCGAAGATGACGACGAAGGCGAGGTCCTTGGAGCGGATGCCGGCCTGCATCAGCTTCTGCTGCGCTTTCTCGACCTGCTCGTGCTGGAGCATCTTGAGCGAGCTCAGCAGGCTGCGGACCTTGTCGGCGGTCTCGTTCTTGTTGGTGATGTTGCGGCGCCGCTTGGCGGAGCTGACGATGATCCCCGCCTTGAGCTGGTCGCGTCGCTCGTTCAGCGCCTTGACGCGCTTCGCCATCGGATCCCGCACCGTGGTCGCGGCATAGATGGCGACGAGCACGAAGAAGGTGGCGACGGCGGAGAGGAACGTCCCCACCATCACCACGTCGATCCCCATCACCGTCGGGCCGCTCGAAGCCATTGCGTCCTTATCCCTCGCTCAGATTTCGAAATTGACCATGCGCGACATGATGAACACGCCGAGGCCCATCCAGATCAGCCCGCCGCCGCCGGCGATCATCAGCCGCTCGTCGACGAAGAACTTGGTCATGTAGCTGTTGTTGATGAACCAGATCAGCGTGAAGACGATGAAGGGGAGGGCGCCGACGATCCAGGCCGAGGCCTTGGATTCGGACGACATCGCCTTGATCTTGAGCTTCATCTGGGCGCGCTTGCGCAGCACCTCGGCGAGATTCGAAAGCGTCTCGGCGAGGTTGCCGCCGGTCTCGCGCTGGATGGCCAGGCTGATCACGAAGAACTGGAATTCGGGTGTGCCGAGCCTGTCGGCGGTCTCCTGGAGCGCCGATTCCATGGTGCGGCCGATCTTCATCTTGTCGGACACGTTGCGGAACTCGACCGCGATCGGTCCCTGTATCTCGTCCGCGACCACTCCGATCGTCTCCGAGATCGGCAGGCCCGAGCGCAGGCCGCGCACCATGAGCTCGATCGCGTCCGGGAACTTGGCGGTGAACTTGGCGAGGCGCTTGGCGATCAGCTTCGAGATGACGAGGTGCGGGAGGCCGATGCCGATGAACAGGCTGACGAACAGGGTGAGCAGCAGCGGCATCCCCTTCATCGTGAGCAGCAGGAAGACGACGGCGATAAGGCCCGCCGAAGCGAGGAAATACTGGCCCACTGTCCACGAGCGGCCGGTCTTTTGGAGCCGGAGGCGGAGCAATGCGGGGTTGGGGATGAAGCGTTGGGCGAAGCCGTCCATCCGGTTCTGCCGGCCGGCGATGATCCGCTTGAGCTGCGCCTGCGTCGCGACCTCCGCCGACTTGCTGTGGCGCTCGCGCAGGCCCTCGAGCCGCCGACCCGACGCCTTCGCGGCCGACGGGCCCTGGAAGGCGAAGAAAGCCATTCCAAGCGCCGCAAGCAGGGCGGCGGCCAGGATCAGGATCGGAAAACTCATCATCGTCTGGCCTCTGGCCCTTCCACTGTCGTCGGCTTCAGGCCGCCTTCGCCTTGGCCGGAGCCGGTTTCTTCGCCAGCAGCGCCTTGAAGTTGCTCAATTTGCCGAACAGCGACGCGTTCGCTTCGACCGGCTCGGCCTCGCCGGCCTCGGCCGAGGAGACCGTGAGGGCGAGGATCTGGGACAGCGGACCGCCGATCTTGTTCGCCTTGGCGCCCTTGGCCAGCGGCTGGCCGAGCTTGGCGGCCGTGCTCGCGGACTTGGGATCGTAGGGCACGACCACGTCCACGCTGCGCTCGATCGACTGCTCGAAATCCTTGCGGCTGACCTCGAGCAGCGAGCCCTGTGCTGCCCGGTTGGCGACGACGATCACGCGGCACTGCGGCGCGTTCGCCTTCAGCCAGGAGAGGACCCGGATCGCGTCGCGGGTCGCCGCCAAAGTGAACTCGACCACCAGCACGACCGCGTGGCACTCGTTGAGCAAATGCGGGAACTGGACCAGCATCGAGCGCGGCAGATCGATCACCGTGCCTTCGAAGGCGTGGCGGATCTCCTCCTGCAGCTGCATGAACGCCGATCCGTCGGTGACGAAGGGCTGGTTGATCGGAGCTTCGGCCGACAGGACCGAGAGCTTCTCGCTCGCCCGCACCATCGCGCGCTCGATAAACAGGCCGTCGATGCGTCCCGGATTCTCGATCGCGTCGGTGAGGCCCCGGCCGGGCTCGAGGTCGAGCGCGAGCGCGCCGGTGCCGAAATGGACGTCGAGGTCGAGCAATGCGGTGTTGCGGCCGCCTTTCTCGCCCATCAGCCAGGCCAGGGACGTGGCGACGGTCGACGCCCCGACGCCGCCGCGGACGCCGACGACGGCCGCCATCACGTTCGGCTTCTCGGGGGCCGCTTCGCTCACGCGCGGCCCTGAAATCGTCATCTGCGCGTGGACGAACGCCTCGCGCAGCTGGTCGGCGGAGAAGGGCTTCAGCAGATAGTCCTGCAGGCCGCTGGCGACGAGGTCGCGGTAGAGGCGGACGTCGTTGACTTGGCCGGCGGCGATCACCACGGTGCCGGGCTCGCAGACTTCGGCCAGCGAGTTGATGTCGCTGAGCGGGTCGGCGGACTCGGAGAGGTCGACGAACAGGATGCTCGGGCTCGCCGAGACCGAAAGGGTCTGCACGGCGTTCCGGAGGCCGCCCTTGTTCACCTTCTCCGGCGACCAGCCGTGCTCGACGGCGATCGGCCGCAGCATCTCGGCCGTCTCTTCGTCGCAGACGAAGGCGGTGAAGGGGTCTCTGAGCGTCGGCGCGCGGGGCGCGGGGAAGGGCGCGTTCATCAGCGGGATCCCGAGTTGGTTCTGACGTCCTGGAGGCCGCGCGTGCCGGTCGGCGGCGCGTCGCGGTAGCTTCTGATCGCGCGCGAGGTAGCGCGCGGATCCCCGGTGCCCGAGTCGGTCTGGCCGAGGACCAGATCGTTCGGGTCGGCGACCATGGCGGCGAGGTTCGCGTTGACCGCGCAGCCGAAATTGGGGGAGGTGGCGCTCAGGGGGCCATATCCGTTGTCCCAGTTCGGGCAGTTGGGAACGCTCGCAGTCGTGCGGCTGACCACCACCCGGACGGTGCCGGGCTGGACCTCTCCCGCAGTCACCGGCGCCTGGTCGTCGAGGAGCAGGCCGTAGCGTCCCGCCGCGGCGGCGACCGCCTCGCGGACCGTCCCGTCCCCATAGCCGCCCGAGCCTTCGTCGATCGAGATGCGGTCACCGTAGGCGACCTGCAGCCCCTGGAACCAGCCGTGGAGGCGGCCGATCTCGGTGGCGGGAACTCCCTCAGGCCCCGTCGCGAGGTCGAGGACATAGTCGGTGCGCTGCACGACCGGCTGATTGACCGAATAGAGGCTTCTGTTGATCTCGGGAGCCCCGGTGGTGGCGGCGCCGCACCCGGCGACGGTTGCGCCGAGGACGAGGAGGGCTGCGACGTTTCTGCTGCGGACCATGATCTTACTGTCCTTTCGGGCGCTCATCAGAAGTTGAAACCGGGCGAGGGCGCGTTCGCGGCAGGCTGCTGCTGCGGCTGACGCGAGGCCTGCTGACGCGGCGCCTGGCGCGGCTGGTGGGGCGGAACCGCGGCGCCGACCGGGCCGATGCCGGGCGCGATCGTCTGCGGCGGGCCGGCGGTCGGCCCCGGCCGTTGCTCGCCGCTGACTCCGTTATGCTGCCGGTCGCCCATCACCCGATCCGCCGTTCCGGCGCTGCGGAAGCCGTCGATCGGCAGGGCGATGTCGCGGGCGTTGACCGGACGCACCAGATAGGGCGTGACGATGATCACCAGCTCGGTCTCGTTGCGGCGGAAACCGTTCGAGCGGAACAGGGCGCCGATGACCGGGAGACGCCCGAGAGCAGGCACCCGGTCCACCGAGTTGGAGTTGGTGTTGCGCAGCAGCCCCGCGATCATGAAGCTTTGGCCGGAGCCGAGCTCGACCGTCGTCTCCGCCCGGCGGGTGACGAGCGAAGGAACGGTGAAGCCGTTGAGCCGGATCGCGCCTTCGGTGGAGAGCTCCGAGACCTCGGGACGCACCCGCATGGAGATGCGGCCGCCCTCGAGGACGACGGGCGTGAAGGCGAGGCTGACGCCATATTGCTTGAACTCGATCGAGGTGCCGCCGATGCCCTGCGCGCTCGGGATCGGGAACTCCCCGCCGGCGAGGAAGCTTGCGGTCTCTCCCGACAGCGCGCTGAGCGTCGGCTCGGCCAGCGTGGTGACGAGGCCGTTCGTCTCGTTGAGATTGAGCGCGCCCAGCACGTCGAGCCCCAGCACGTTGCGTGCCGCGAGGCCGATCACGTTCGTTCCTTCCGGACGCGTGATGACGGCGCTGCCGTCGTCGTTGAAGCTGCCGGCGTTGCCGCGGAAGAGGCCGAAGCTGATGTCGCCTCCGCTCGTGTCCCGCGTGGTGATGTTGGTGCCGATCTCGCGCAGCAGGCTGCGATTGACCTCGGCGATGCGCACCTGGAGCATGACCTGCATTGGAGTCGCGCTGCGCAGGCGGCTGATCACCTGGGTGCCCTCGCCGACGAACGCCTGGACCAGCCGCTGCGCCTCTTCGACGTCGGCGGGCTGGCGCACCGTGCCGGTGAGCAGCACCGTCCCCGCCATCGGGGTAGCGCGGATGTCGGCTTCCGGCATGGCGAGCCGGAGCAGCTCGTCGACCGAGCCGAGATTGCTGCCGACGCGGACGTTGGCCGAGTAGAGCACGCGGCCGGCGCGGTCCGTCGCGTAGACGCTGGTCTGGCCGGTGCCCTTGCCGAAGACGAAGATCTGGTTGTTGGAGCGGATGTAGACGTCCGCGACGGTGTCGTTGGCGACGAACACGTCGGCGGCCGCGCCGGGGAGCTGAACCAGCCGGCCCGCCCCGACGCTGAGCGTCAGGTCGTTGGTCGGGGCCGCGGCGCCGGCGGGCTGCGCCCCGGCACGGCTCGGCATCGACGCGGCGACGCTGAACGCCAGGGCCGCTGCGAGCGCGGTTCCGACGCTCGCGCGCCCGATCTTGTGCAGTCTGTTCATCTCAACGGGCTCCCACCGGAACTTCGGTAACAGTGTTGCCGCGGGCAACGCGGATCACCGGGCCGACCGGACGAACCGGTTGGCTGGACGGCCCGCTCTGCGGCGCGGGCTGCGGTGAAGGGGTGAAACCCGGCGTCTGCGAGGTGCGGAGCGGGGTCAGGCTGCGGCGCTGAAAGCGCGAGATGTCGCCGCCGACCGTGAAGGTCGGGCTGCCTTCGACCGGGCGGCTCCCCATGGCGGCGAGCATCCGGCGTTCGGCCTCGGTGCCCTCGGGCACCTGGACCTCGCCCGAGGCGATCGCCCGCTCGAGGTCGGCGCTATTGTCGGCGAGGGACCGCAGCGAAAGCGAAAGCTGTCCGATCGTCTGGGCGACGGCGATACGCTCGGCGATGCGGGGCGTCGCCTCGAGCGTCACCGTCGAGATGGACTGCGCCACCTGGTTGCCCTCGGCGTCCCGGGCGTTGATCCGCTGATCGGTCGCGAGCACGCGCACGTTCCTGAGGATCGTCTCGGAGATGCGCAGCGGCTGCGCGTCGTCGGGTTCGCCCAGCGGCTTGACCTCGTGGGTGAGGACGATGTCGACGCGGTCCCCGGGGAAGACGAAGCCAGCGACGCCGCTGGTCGCGGAGACGGAGACGGTGATGGCGCGCATGCCCGGCGCGAGCGCCGCGGCGAGAAAGCCGCGCTCGCCGGGACGCACCAGGGCGCCCTGGGTGACCGGCTGCCCGGCGGTGATCTCTGTCCTGACGACCGTGCCCACCAGGTCCTGCGGATTGATCGAGCCCTGGCCGCGGATGAAATAGGCCGGCTGGACCAGGCCCGAGGGCCAGATCTGATAGCGGAAGGCCTCGGCGTCGATGATCGTGCCGACCGGAAGCGAGCGGGTGGCGACGAGCACTTCGGGCCCTTGGGGGGCAGCTGGGCGGGCGACGGCCTGAGGCGGCGCGGCGGTTCCGGTGAGCATGCTCTTGGCCATGAGCGCGGTCACGACCGCAATCACCAGCGCGCCGATCAGCAGCACGATTTTCTTCACGTCCATGATGCCAGTCGCCTCCTTGACGGGCCGCCCAAAAACTCGCGCCTACCCATCATCCAAATTGGTTAAGAAACCGTTCGCCAATCAGCCACAGCCCCCCGAATGCGATCGCGACGCCGTATGGAATTTCGAGCTTCTCCTGCCGGCGCGCCATGCGGTGGCGCAGCGCGAGGAAAAGGGTGAGCGCGCCGCCTGCGAGGGACATGACGACCAGCAGCATCGCCACCGCTGGCGCCGGCAGCCAGAGCGCGAGCGCCGCGAGCAGCTTGACGTCGCCGCCGCCCATCATGCCGAGCGCGAAGGCGGCGGCGAAGAGCGCGAACACCGCGGCGGCGATGCCGATGCGGATGGCGACGTCGGGCCACAGGCCGAGATCGGTCACATACCAGAAGGGGATCGCGCCGAGCGCGATGGCGAGGTTCAGCCAGTTCGGGATGGTCCGCGTGCGCAGGTCGCCGATCGCCACCGCGACGAGGGCCGCGGCGAGGACGAGGACGAATAGCTCGGAGATCCCCCATTGCATGACGTAAGGCTCTAGACGGGCTTGCTTTCAAAACCGTAACCAGCCGCCGATGACCGCCGCCTTCGATCGCCGTGCGCACCCGGACGGCGCTGCCTTCTCCGAGTGGGTGGCGGCGGACGGCTGGAAGCTCCGCCGGTTCCACTGGCCGGCTGGCGCCGGCCCCGCCGCGCGCGGAACCTTGCTGTTCGCCGGCGGACGCGGCGACTTCATCGAGAAGTATCTGGAGGCAATGGCCCATTGGCGCGGGCGCGGCTGGAGCGTCGCCGGCTTCGACTGGCGCGGCCAGGGCGCGTCCCGCGGCGGCTCGGCGGGCGCCCATCTCGACAGCCTCGATCCGCTGGTCGACGACCTCACGGCGATCGTGGACGATCTCGAAGCGGAACGGCCGGCCCCGGTCGTCCTCGTCGGCCATTCGATGGGCGGGCACGTGGCGCTGCGCGCGCTCGTCGAGCAGCGGGTCCGGCCGGCCGCGGCGGTGCTGGTGGCGCCGATGCTGATGATCAACGCGGCGCCGCTGCCCCCCTGGGCGGCGTCGTGGACCGCCTCGCTGCTCGCGAACTTCGGCTGGCGGCGCCAGCCGGTCTGGCGCACGCCGCCGCCAGGTTCTTCTCTGCCCGCATCGCGACAGGCGTTCCTAACCTCCTGCCCCGAGCGCTATGCCGACGAGCTTTGGTGGTGGGAACGCGAGCCGGGATTCAATGTCGGCGCGCCGAGCTGGGGTTGGCTCGACGCCGCCTTTCGTTCCTGCGCGGGGCTCACGGGCGAGCGGCTGCGCACGGTCGAGACGCCGATCCTGCTGCTCGGGACCGAGACGGACCGGCTGGTCAGCGCGGCGGCCATCAGGCGCGTCGCCGCCGCCTTGCCCAGGGCGCGGCTCAGGATGTTCGAGAATGCCGGTCACGAGCTCCTGCGCGAGGCGGACCCCGTCCGGCTCGAGGCGCTGGCCGAGATCGGCGCCTTCCTCGACGAGTTTGCCGGGACGTGAGCCGCTGGGACGTGGCCATCGTCGGCGCCGGCATGGCGGGCGCGAGCCTCGGGGCCGAGATCGCCTCGCATGTCTCGGTGCTGCTGATCGAGGCGGAGGATCATCCGGGCTATCATTCGACGGGACGCTCCGCGGCCTTCTGGTCGGAAAGCTACGGAGGGGCGCTCGTCCAGCCGCTGACCACCGCGTCCGGCCCCTGTCTGCGCGAGGGCGGCTATCTCAGTCCCCGCGGCGCCCTTCACATCGCCGGGCCCGACGGCCTGGGGGTGCTGGACGCGCTCGAAGCCGGGTGCGGGCAGGCCGTCGCGCTGCAGCGGCTGGCCGGCGCCGAGCTTCGCGAGCGGGTGCCCGGGCTCGGCGCGCAATGGAAGGAGGGCCTGTGGGAGCCGAGCTGCGCCGACATCGACGTGGCGCGGCTCCACGCCGGCTATCTCGGCGCCGCCAGGCGCGAAGGGGCGCGGCTGGTCGCCGGGTCGCGGGTCGACCGGGCCGAGCGAAGCGGGGAGTTGTGGACCCTGCGGACGCGCGGCGAGACCTTCGAGGCGGCGACCATCGTCAACGCCGCCGGGGCATGGGCGGACGAGGTCGCCGCGGCCTGCGCTGTCCCGCCCCTCGGTATCCGCCCCTATCGCCGCACGCTCGCCCAGCTCCGCATCGATCCACCGGCGCCTGCAACGCTGCCGCTGGTGATCGATGCGCTCGGCAGCTTTTACTTCAAGCCCGGGGCCGGCGGCCGGCTCTGGCTCAGCCCGCACGACGAGACGCCCTGCGATCCGTGCGACTGTGCCGCCGAGGAGCTGGACGTCGCGGTCGCGATCGACCGGCTCGAGCGGGCGGTCGCCTGGCGGGTCGAACGGGTCGAGCGAAGCTGGGCGGGGCTGCGGAGCTTCGCGCCCGACCGCCTGCCGGTCTACGGCTTCGATCCTGCTGCGCCGGGATTCTTCTGGTTCGCCGGCCAGGGCGGCTTCGGCATCCAGACCGCTCCCGCCGCGGCCAGGCTCGGCGCCGACCTGCTGCTCGGCCGCGAGCCCGAGCTCGACCCGAAGCCCTACGCGCCCGGGCGCTTTCGGAACTGATCGGCGGCATCGCAGGCGAGGCGGTCGGCGCGGTCGTTCTCCGGGTGGCCGCTATGGCCCTTGACCCAGCGCCATTCGATGCTGTGCGGCCGGGCCGCCTCGATCAGCTCCTGCCACAGCTCGGCATTCTTGACCGGCTTGCGGTCGGCGGTGCGCCACCCGTTCTTCTGCCAGCCGTGGATCCATTTGGTGATGCCGTCGCGCACGTAGATGCTGTCGGTGTGGAGGACGACCTTGCAGGGACGCTTCAGCGCCTCCAGCGCGCGGATCGCGGCGAGCAGCTCCATCCGGTTGTTGGTGGTGTTGGGCTCGCCGCCCGACAGCTCCTTCTCGCGCGCGCCGGCGCGGACCACCGCACCCCAGCCGCCGGGCCCGGGATTGCCCTTGCACGCGCCGTCGGTGAAAATCTCGACTTCGGTCACCGATAAGTCGCTCAGGCCGCCTGCAGCCCGGCGGGGAGCTTGAACACCATCCGCTCCTCGACGCCTTCGACCGGTTCCTCGGTCACCTCGAAACGCGCCGCGAGCGCGTCGACCACCTCGCGCACCAGCAGCTCCGGGGCGGAGGCGCCGGCGGTGATGCCGAGGGTGCGCACTCCGGCGAGCCAGGCGAAATCGATCTCCGCGCCGCGCCCGACGAGCCGCGCGCGCGTCCCCTCGCGCTCGGCGACTTCGACCAGGCGGACCGAGTTCGAGCTGTTCGGCGCGCCGATCACCAGCAAGGCGTCGCAGCGCGGCGCGATCGCCTTCACCGCCGCCTGCCGGTTCGAGGTCGCGTAGCAGATGTCCTCGCTGCGCGGCGCCTGGATCGCCGGGAAGCGCCGCTTCAGGATTGAGAGGATCTCGGCCGTGTCGTCGACGGACAGGGTGGTCTGGGTTAGGAAGGCGAGGCGGTCGGGATCGGCCGGCTGCAGCGTCTCGGCGTCGGCTGCGGTCTCGATCAGGGTCATCGATCCTTCCGGGACCTGGCCGAAGGTGCCGATCACTTCGGGGTGGCCGGCATGGCCGACGAAAAGGATGTGCCGCCCCTGCTCGATCAGCCGCTCGGCCTGGCGGTGGACCTTCGACACCAAGGGACAGGTGGCGTCGAGGAAATCGAGCCCGCGCTCGGCCGCCTTGGCCGGCACCGCCTTGGGCACGCCGTGGGCCGAGAAGACGACCGGGACTCCGTCCGGGACCGCGTCGAGTTCGGGCACGAAGACGGCGCCCTTCGCCTTGAGACTGTCGACGACGAACTTGTTGTGGACGATTTCGTGGCGGACATACACCGGCGGCCCGTAGCGCTCGAGCGCAAGCTCCACGATCCGGATGGCGCGGTCGACTCCGGCGCAGAATCCGCGCGGCGCCGCGATCAGCAGGGTGAGGGGGGGCTTGTCCATCTCTGCGGGCGAACTACTCGATTGCTTGCGCGCTTCAAACCCGCTTCCTATGATCCGCGCCGTGCCATAGGGGGTGGCAGGCATATAAGCGTCTTCGCCCACAGTTCGAGGTATTCCTACGTGTCCAAGACCAAAGCGGCGGCCGCCGCCGCCCTCATCGGCCTCACCCTCGCCGGCTGCTCGCGCGAAGGCGAGATCATGCCGACCGGCATCGTCACCACCTACACCGCATGCCCCTCGGTCGCGATCGCCGCGCCGACCGGCGACATCACCTTGTTCGATCCGCCGCAGAGCCGCGATGCGAGTGCGATCGATGTCGTGGCCGCGATCACCAACGTGCGCAGCACCTGCGGGGACAGCGGCGAGCATATCGTCACCAACGCGACCTTCGACATCCAGGCGCGCCGCCGCGACCGCGGCCCCGCGCGCGACGTCGTCGTCCCTTATTACGCCTCGGTCGTGCAGGGCGGGCAGAACGTCGTCTCGAAGAGCGTCACCAACGTCGTCATCCGTTTCGCGGAAGGGCAGGAGCGGGCGACCGCGAGCGGCACCGCGACCGCGCAGGTGCTGCGTGCCGCCGCCACGCTTCCGGAGGACATACGCCGCCAGATCACGCGCGTCCGCCGCCCCGGCGATGCGGATGCCGCCGTCGATCCGATGGCGGACCCCGCGGTCCGGGCGGCCGTCCAGCGCGCCCATTTCGAGCTGCTGCTCGGCTTCAACCTCACGGAAGCCCAGCTCCGCTACAACGCCACGCGCTGAGCGATTGACTCGGCCGCGGCGGCTCGCCAGAGCAGGCCGTCGCCGGCTTCGGCCGGTGTCCGCGCGGGAGAGCGCGTCGGGGCAAGTCCCGGCGCCGCCGAAGGAGCAACCGCCCCGGAATCTCTCAGGCACCAGGGACCGCGCGGGCAAAGACACTCTGGAAAGCGGGCCGGAAACGGTCCCACCGAAGGGGTAAGCGGGAACCAAAGCCTTCCGCGAAAGCTCTCAGGTCCAGTGACAGAGGGGGTCGCAGATCGCGGCACATGCCGACAAGGTCGGCTATGGGTCGACATGGTTGCGACGACCCGGAGACTGGACCGATGACCGAAGCCGACGCCCCTACCTCCACCCTCCCGCTGGACGCCTGGCACCGCGCGCGCGGCGGCCGGATGGTGCCGTTTGCGGGCTACGAGATGCCGATCCAGTATGAGGGCATCCTCGCCGAGCATCGCTGGGCGCGCGAGAGCGCCGGGCTGTTCGACGTCAGCCATATGGGCCAGCTCATCCTCGCCGGCCCCGAGGCCGAAAAGGGGCTCGAGAGCCTGCTTCCGGCGGACCTCGCCATCCTGAGGGACGGGCGGCTGCGCTACTCGATGCTGCTCACCGACGAGGGCGGGATCATCGACGATCTCATGGTGACGCGACGCGAAGAGCATTTCTACATGGTGGTGAACGGCGCCACCAAGCAGGGCGACATCGACCATCTGCGGCTGCGGCTGCCCCCCTCGGTGGTGCTGGACCATATGAAGGAGCAGGCCCTGCTCGCCTTGCAGGGGCCGAAGGCGGTCGAGGCGCTGTCGCGGCTGGCGCCCGGAGTGGAGGATCTCGGCTTCATGATGGGCGCGGCCTTTGCGATCGGGGGCGTTCCGGCGTGGATCAGCCGCTCCGGCTATACCGGGGAGGACGGCTTCGAGATCTCGGTCGCCGCCGCGCGCGTCGCTCAAGTCGCGGACCTGCTGCTCGAGCAGGAGGAGGTGAGGCCGATCGGCCTCGGCGCGCGCGACAGCCTGCGCCTCGAGGCGGGGCTGCCGCTCTACGGCCACGACCTCGACGAGACGACCACTCCGGTCGAGGCCGGGCTCGAATTCGCATTGTCCAAGCGGCGCCGGGAGCAGGGCGGCTATCCCGGCTGGGAGCGGATCGTCCGCGAGCTCGCCGACGGGCCGATCCGCAGGCGCGTCGGCCTCGCCGTCGAGGGGCGCCAGCCGGTGCGGGAAGGCGCGGCGGTGGTCGACGCCGACGGCGACGAGGTCGGCAAGGTGACCAGCGGCGGCTTCTCGCCGATGCTCGAAGCGCCCATCGCCATGGCCTATGTGCCCGCCGCCTCCGCCGGGCCGGGCAGCGAGGTCCGCCTCGCCCAGCGCGGCAAGATCTTCCAGGCGAAGGTCACGCCGATGCCCTTCGTCCCCCACCGCTATCACCGCAAGGGAGCCGCCTGATGTCCGTATATTATACCGAGGAGCATGAGTGGGTGCGGGTCGAGGGCGACACCGCCACGGTCGGCGTCACCGACTTCGCCCAGGGGCAGCTGGGCGACGTGGTGTTCGTCGAGATTCCCGATGCCGGGCGGCAGGTCGCCAAGGGCGGCGAGGCCGCGGTCGTGGAGTCGGTCAAGGCGGCGTCCGACGTCTATGCGCCGGTCTCCGGCGAGGTGGTCGAGGGGAATCAGGCGGTGGTCGACGAGCCTTCGCTGGTCAATTCCGACCCCGAGGGGGAGGGCTGGTTCTTCAAGCTGCGCCTCTCCGACGCCTCCGAGCTCGAGGGGCTGATGGACGCCGAGGCCTATAAGACGTTCTGCGACAGCCAGTGAACGTCAATCCGGCCTCCTGCTGGTCGCCCACCGACTATGCCGCCAATGCCGCATTCGTGCCGGCTTTGGGCGATGCTGCGCTCGCGCTGCTCGACCCGCAGCCGGGAGAGCTCATCCTCGACGTCGGCTGCGGGGATGGGACGTTGACGCTGAAGATCATGGAAGCGGGCGCGCGGGTGATCGGGCTCGACGCGTCCGAGGCGATGGTCGAGGCGGCGCGGGCGAAGGGGGTCGACGCCTTCGTCGGGGATGCGCAGGCGCTCGACCTCGAGGCGCAGGCGAGCCGGTTCGGCCAGTTCGACGCCGCTTTCTCGAACGCGGCGCTGCACTGGATGCTCGATCCGGACGCGGTCGCGACCGGGATATTCGGCATGGTGCGGCCCGGCGGGCGCTTCGCCGGTGAGATGGGCGGGGCGGGCAATCTCGCCGCCTTGCGCGGCGGGCTTCGCGCCGAGCTCGCCGCCCGCGGCTTCGCCCAGCCCGACCAGGATCCGCATTGGTATCCCGACATCGAGGAATTCGTCCGCCTCTACAATTGCGCGGGCTTCACCCATATCCAGGCGGCCCTGGTGCCGCGGCCGACACGGCTTCCCGGTGGCGTCGGCCCTTGGATCAAGACCTTCCGCTCCGGCTGGCTCGACCTGGCTATGGTCCCGGAGTGGGAGCGCGCCGACATCGCCGCGGGCGTCGAGCGCCGCGTCGCGGGTGCGCTCCAGCAGTCCGACGGCAGCTGGCTAGCGGATTATGTCCGGCTCCGATTCGCGATGCGGAAGCCGGACTGATGGGCGTGTTCCTGCTTCCTGTTCACAATCCTCACCTGAAAGTGCCCTGATGCGTTACCTCCCCCTCACCGACCCCGACCGGAAGGAGATGCTGCGCGCCGTCGGCGCCGCGTCGGTCGACGAATTGTTCGTCGACGTGCCCGAGGGCGCGCGGCTCGCGGGCAACATCGCCGGGCTGCCCGATCATGCCAGCGAGATGGCGGTGGAGCGCGAGCTCGGCGCGATGGCGCGGCGCAACCTCGTCGCCGGCGAGGCGCCCTTCTTCCTCGGTTGCGGCGCCTACCGGCACCATATCCCGGCGAGCGTCGACCATCTGATCCAGCGCGGCGAGTTCCTGACCGCCTACACGCCCTACCAGCCCGAGATCGCGCAGGGCACGCTGCAGGCCCTGTTCGAGTTCCAGACCCAGGTGGCGCGACTCTACGGCTGCGACGTCGCCAACGCCTCGATGTACGACGGGTCGACCGCCTGCTGGGAAGCGATCGGCATGGCGCGGCGGATCACGCGGCGCGGCAAGGCGATCCTCTCCTCGGGCCTGCATCCCCATTACGTCTCGGTCGCGAAGACGATGGCGCGCTTCACCGGCGACGACCTCGTGACGAGCCTGCCCGAGCTCTCCCCCGAGCCGGACACGCGCAACCTGGCCGAGGCGGTGGACGGCGAGACCAGCTGCGTCCTCGTCCAGTATCCCGACATTCTCGGCCGGATCGCCGATCTTTCCGAATTGGCCGAGCGGTGCCACGCCGCGGGCGCCCTGCTGATCGCGGTCGTGACCGAGCCGGTCGCGCTCGGAGCGATCCGCGCCCCGGGCGAGATGGGCGCCGACATCGTGGTCGGCGAGGGTCAGGCGATCGGCGTCGGCCTGAATTTCGGCGGCCCCTATGTCGGACTGTTCGCGACGCGCGACAAATATGTCCGCCAGATGCCGGGACGGCTTGCCGGCGAGACGGTCGACGCGGAGGGGAAGCGCGGCTTCGTGCTGACCCTGTCGACGCGCGAGCAGCATATCAGGCGCGAAAAGGCGACCTCGAACATCTGCACCAACAGCGGCCTGTGCGCGCTGGCTTTCTCGGTCCACATGACACTGCTCGGCGAGAAGGGGCTGCGCGCCCTGGCGGAGCGCAACCATTACAAAGCGTGGAACGCCTCCCGGCGGCTGACGCGGATCGCCGGGGTCGAGCTGGTCAACGGCACCTTCTTCAATGAGTTCACGCTTCGCCTGCCGAAGGAGGCGCGGCCGGTGGTGCGGGCGATGGCGGAGAAAGGCGTGCTCGGCGGCGTCTCGCTCGGCCGGCTCTACCCGGGCGCCGGGGCGCTGGAGAACGCCCTCATCGTCGCCGTCACGGAGACCTGTACGGAAGGCGACGTCGAGGCGCTCGCCCACGCGCTGGAGGAGGCGCTGGCATGAGCATGAACCGCGAGGGACGGCCGACGCGGCCCGAGGCCGGAGAGACCGCCGTCGCCGGCACCTGGACCGGGAACCGGGCACTGATGCTCGAGGAGCCGCTGATCTTCGAGATCGGCGACGAGTCCACGACGGGCGTCGACATCGACGCGATCGCGCAGGAGGTCACGCTCGGCCATCGCGCCCAGGAGCAGGACGACGATTTCCACGTCGACCGCCTCGGCGGCCTCGCGCGCAACCGGCCGATCGGCCTTCCGGGCCTGTCCGAGCCGCAGGCGGTGCGTCATTATACGCGTCTATCGCGGCAGAATTACGCGATCGACCTCGGCCTGTTCCCGCTCGGCTCGTGCACGATGAAGCACAATCCGCGGCTCTGCGAGAAGGTGGCGCGGATGCCCGGCTTCGCCGACATCCACCCGCTCCAGCCGGTCGACACCGTCCAGGGCGCGCTGCAGGCGATCGAGCGGCTCGGCGAATGGCTGGTGAAGCTCACCGGCATGCATTCGGTCGCGATGAGCCCGAAGGCCGGTGCGCACGGCGAGCTTTGCGGCCTGCTGGCGATCCGCTCCGCGCTGGAGGCGCGCGGCGACGCGCGCGAAGTGATCCTCGTTCCGGAGAGCGCGCACGGCACCAACCCCGCCACCGCCGCCTTCGTCGGATACCGGGTCGAGAGCATCCCCGCCAACGAACGCGGCCGGGTCGACCTCGACGCGCTGACCGCACGGCTCGGGCCCGACGTGGCGGCGGTGATGATCACCAACCCCAACACCTGCGGGCTGTTCGAGCCGGACATGGTTGCGATCTCGGAAGCCGTCCACGCGGCAGGCGCCCTCGTTTATTGCGACGGCGCCAACTTCAACGCGATCGTCGGCCGGGTGAAGCCGGGCGACCTCGGCATCGACGCGATGCACATCAACCTCCACAAGACCTTTTCCACCCCCCATGGCGGCGGCGGGCCGGGCGCGGGGCCGGTCGTGTTCTCGGAAGCGCTGACGCCGTTCGCGCCGCTGCCGTTCGTCGAGAAAAGCGGCAACCAATATGTGCTCGTTGAAGAGGAAACGGCCGGAGAGGATCATGGCTCGAGCTTCGGCCGGATGGTCGCCTTCCACGGCCAGATGGGAATGTTCACCCGGGCTTTGGCCTATATCCTCAGCCACGGGGCGGACGGGCTGCGGCAGGTCTCGGGCGACGCGGTGCTCAACGCGAATTATATCCTGCGCAGCCTCGAGGACGTGCTCGACGCGCCGTTCGGCGGCAGCGGGCCGTGCATGCACGAGGCCTTGTTCTCGGACAAAGGATTCGCGGCGGGCCTGACCACGCTCGATCTCGCCAAGGGGCTGATCGACGAGGGCTTCCACCCGATGACGATGTACTTCCCGCTCGTCGTCCACGGGGCGATGCTGGTCGAGCCGACCGAGACCGAGTCGAAGGCGGCGCTGGACGAGTTCATCGGCGCCCTGCGGTCGCTCGCGGGGAAGGCGAGAGCCGGCGACCAGAGCCTCAAGGCGGCGCCAGTCTTCGCGCCGCGGCGGCGCCTGGACGAGACCCTGGCCGCGCGTAAGCCGGTGCTGGTCTGGAAGCCGTCCGACGAAGCCCAGGCGGCGGAATAAGCCCTCCCCCTTGAGGGGGGAGGGTTTGGGTGGGGGTGGAGTCTCCACTTGGGGAGCCCTTTCCGGAGGCTCCACCCCACCCCCGACCACTGGACCGCCACTGAGGCTGCTTCCGGGGGAAGCAGCCAGGCGGTCCATCCCTCAAGGGGAGGGGAGTCAGGAGGTTCGTGAGTGAAGCGCCATGCCCCCGCCACCGCGCGCAACCGCGAGCCGATCGGGGCTGTGCTCCGGGAGGTCCTGCCGGCGAGGGGGACGGTGCTCGAAGTGGCCAGCGGCACCGGGGAGCATGCGGCCTTTTTCGCGCGCCTGTTCCCGCATCTCGACTGGCAGCCGAGCGATGCCGATCCGCAGGCTGTCGCTTCGATCGAGGCCTGGGCCGCCGACAGCGGTGCGCCGAACCTGTTGCCGCCGCTCCTCCTCGACGCCGCGTCGGAGCGGTGGCCGGTCGAGCGGGCGGATGCGATCTTGTGCGTCAACATGGTCCATATCAGCCACTGGGCCGCGACCGTCGGGCTGATGCGCGGGGCGGGGCGGCTGCTGGCTCGCGGCGCGCCGCTGGTCCTCTACGGGCCGTACCGGCGCCGCGACGTGCCGACGGGGCGGAGCAACGAGGCCTTCGACGCGGATCTGCAAGCGCGCGACCCGGAATGGGGGATTCGGGCGCTTGAAGACGTAACGGCGGAAGCGGAGGCGAATGGCCTTCGATTCGAGCGCGTGGTGGAGATGCCGGCCAACAACCTGACGGCGCTGTTCAGGAAGGCATAGTCCCCCTCCCCTCGAGGGGGAGGGGCTAGGGGAGGGGTGGAGTCTCCGGAAAGGACTCTCCCCAATTGACGGGTCCACCCGCACCCCAACCCTCCCCCATCAAGGGGGGAGGGAGCGCGCCGAGGGGTCCCCTGCCTTAGTTCGTCTCGTTGAACCGCGGCAGGTCGGCTTCCTCGCCTTTGTCGCTGTCGCGAACGCGAGTGATGCCGGGATCGCCGACCTCCTGCTCGAGCTCGTCGCGAGTGGCCACGTCGTGGGCGATCTGATGGCTGGAGCGGTTGCCTTGGCTGGGTGCGCCTTCCATCCCGTCGATGAGGTCGCTGTCGTCGGTCTGGCGTGCGGTCTCCGCACGGTCGGTCCCGCGGTCGTTGCGGTCGTTCATCTCTGCTCTCCTTCGGGGAAAGAATGACGGACGGCGCGCGGCGTTCCGTCGCCGAGATCGTGGCCGGTCAGGCGGAGCAGCAGCAACGCCCAGAAGAGGCCGAACGCCCAGCCGGCGATGACGTCGCTCGGCCAGTGGACCCCGAGCACCAGCCGGCTGACGCCGACCAGGATCGACAGCCACACCGCGCCCCAGACGGCGAGAGGGCGCCGCGGCCAGGCCGATGTCAGCAGGAAGGCGAGAGCGAGGAAGACGATCGTGGCATTGGCCGCGTGACCGCTGGGAAAAGCGAGATTCTGTGTATCGACCAGATGCGGTTGGTCGGCGGGGCGGATGCGCGCGGTCTGCGCCTTCTGAACCTCGACCAGGAGACGCCCCGATGCGGCGGCGAGGATCAGGACGGCGGCCGACTTGATGCGGCGGCGGACGACAAGCCAGGCCCCCCCTGCGAGGGTCAGTGGAATAAGGAATTCTGCGCTGCCCAGCGCGCTGGCGATCCGCGCGCCGAGGACGATCTCGCTGGACGAGTCGCCTCCGTGGAGCAGGCTGAGGAGGGCGCGATCGAGGTCGAGGCCGCCGAACAGCAGCATTGCGGCCCAGGCCACGACCAGGGCGAACAGGACGAACGGCATCAGCCCGTGCGCTCCATCCGCCAGCCGGCGCCGGGCTCGAGCGGCTCGATTCTGTCGCCGCCGACGCGCCCTTCCAGGCTGCGCGCGCGGCCGCCGATGTCCACGGTGAAGGTCAGGCGGTCGCCGGCGAGGCGCGCGTCGCTGACGCTTCCTGAAACATACTGAAAGCGCTGGTCGAGGGTGAGGGCGGTCCGGCGCCCGGCCTCGTCGATGAAGGCCCAGCGGCCCCCGACGCGAGCGGGGACGACCCACAGGAAGATGCGCGCGCTCCCGACTTCGGCGGTGCGATCCGCGCGCCAGTCCCCCATGTCGAAGGCGTGGCTGACGATCCTCGTTCCCGGCCGCAGCTCGGCGAGGAGGCGCGGGCGGAGGCGGAGGTTGATCTCGGGAAGGAGATAGAGGGCGACGACGCTGGCGCCGGCGATCGGCGCGTCGAACAGGTCCCGGACCTCGAAGCGGAGCCGGCCGGCGACTCCGGCGCGGCGGGCGTTCGCCTCCGCCTCGCGGACCCGCCGCGGATCGAGGTCGACGCCGTAGCCCGAGGCGCCGCGTGCGCGGGCGGCGGCGACGAGGATGCGCCCGTCCCCGCAGCCGAGGTCGATGACATGGTCCGACGGGCCGATCTCGGCGAGCGCGAGCATACCGTCGACCACCTCCTCGACGGTGGCGACATAGGGGACCTCCAGCTCCGGCCGCGCCGGAGGCTGGGCAGGGACCGCCGCCGGCTGCCAGTGCTGGTAGGCGGCGAGGACGAGCAGCAGCACGGCAGCGGCGCCGGCTCCGGCGAGCAGGGATTTCAGGAAATGCGGGACCTTCATTCGAACCCTTCGTCGCGCGCCGCGCCTCAAAGCAAAGCGCGGGCCGGTTGGCAACGCATGAAGCCTTGCTGCGGCGCACCGTCGCTCCGGCACGCTTCGCCTCCGCGGCGGAACGATGGGCGGCCGGGCCCCGTTCTTGGCGGGTCCATCAACAAGGAGCATGTCATGGCGAACACGGACGGGCGGAGCGCCGTCAACTTCCAGTCGGATCAGGGCAATGTCGATTTCCAGCCGGAGACCGGCCAATCCGGCGGCCTCACCGAGCGGATCAGCGAAGCCGCGCAGAACGTGAACTGGAACAAGGTCGGAGTGGGTGTAGGCGCCGTGGCAGCAGTTGCGGGCGCGGCCTACGCGGCCAAGCGCTTTGTCGGCCGCGGCAGCGAAGGCGGCGGCCAGTCGACCGGATCGGGCGGCAAGAACAGCGGCAGCTGAGGCAATTTGATCTATGTTGAGAGCCGGTGCAGACAACCCGCGCCGGCTCTTTCATTTTGGGACGTTTTTCGGCGCCGACTGTTGCGCCGCTGCACAAGCGCCAAGCAAAGCGCGGAATAAGTCGGACAAATCGCTTGTCACCGCTCCGGGGGCTCAGATATAGCTGCCGGCGATCAAGAGCCCCCCCGAAGGGGCCGGTCGGCATAAGCGCTCAGGGGGAGGCTACGCATGCGCCTGAAATCCGTCATTCTCGGGTCTACTTCGTTCGCGGCTCTCGCGCTTGCGGCTTCGCCTGCGGCGGCGCAGCCGGGCCAGGCCGCACAGCCGGCGGAGAATGGCGAGGCGCAGGAGTCGCCCGCGGATCCCGCGGCGGCCGCCGAGGCGCCTGAAGACGAGGCGATCGTCGTCACCGGCCTCAGGCAGAGCCTGCGATCTTCCCAGAATCTGAAGCGCAACAGTGAGCAGATTGTCGACTCGATCGTCGCCGAGGATATCGGCAAGCTGCCCGACATCGCCGTCTCCGACACGGCTGCACGCATCCCCGGTATCCAGGTCGAACGGTCGGGCGGCGAGGCGAGCCGCGTCCTCGTTCGCGGCCTCGACCGCAACTATTATACGACCACCTATAACGGCCGCGAGATCTTCACCGCCGAGACCCGCTCGGTAGCCCTGCAGGATTTTCCGGCGGGCGCCATTGCCGCTGTGGAGGCATTCAAGACTTCGACGGCGAACCTCGTCGAGCCGGGCCTTGCAGGACTGATCAACGTGCGTTCGCGCCGGCCCTTCGATTTCCGGGGCTTCGAGATCGCCGGCTCGCTCTGGGGCAATTATCCGAACCAGTCGCGCGACTTCAGCCCGAACGGGCAGCTCCTCATCACCAATCGCTGGGACGATACCGGGATCGGCGACATCGGCGCGCTCATCAATTTCTCCTACACCCGGCTCCACTACCGCGATTCGATCCGCCGCCACGGCTTCTTCATCGCCAACATGGCCGGCGGGCGCAGCCCCGACTGGCCCGAGATCCAGTATGCCGAGGCGGACCGCTGGCGGCCGTCGGTAAACGGCGCCCTGCAGTGGCGGCCCTCGCCGGGCCTCGAATTCTATGTCGAGGGGCTGTGGCAGGGATTCCGTGAGCGATCGACGGACCGCCAGTGGGCACAGCCGATCTGGGGAGGCACCCACAGCAACGTCGTGTTCCGCGACGGCACCAATTTCGTCGAGAGCGGCACGGTCGTAAATCCGGGCGGCCAATATGAGACCTGGGGCTATCAGGGCGCCACGTCTCGCGACACCAACACCTACCAGTTCGCCATCGGCGGCAGCTACGAGGCGGGCCCGCTACGCGTCACGGGCGACCTCGCGCGCACCGACAGCCGCTTCAGGCTCGAGACCGAGAGCGTCGATTACGAGATCAACACCAACCAATATACGGTCGACTATGTGGTGGGCTCGCCGAACGGCCCCGGACCGACCTACCAAATCAGCGGCATCGATCCGAGCAATCCGGCAATCTATAATTACCGCGGCTTCTTCGAGGACTATCTCACCGCGGACGGCGACGACTGGCAGGCCCGCCTCGATTTCGAATATGAGGTGGGAGGCGCCCTGCCGCGCCTTCAGTGGGGCGTCCGCTTCGTGGACCGCACCGCCGGCGCGACGGCCGGGGCCATCTACTGGAACAACACGGCCCGCAATTGCTGTGGAGGCCCGCACCCGGTGACGCCGCTTTCGGCGGTGCCGCTGGATTACATATTGCAGCCGCGCGGCTTCCGCGGCGACTCCAATCGGCCGTTCCCGCTTCAGTGGCTGGGGCCGAGCTTCAGGAGCGTCCGCAACAACCTGATCGAACTGAGGCAGTTCAACATCGATCTGCTCGGCTATGGCTCGTTGGACGGACCGGGAATCGATCCGAACAGGACCTTCAGCATCAATGAACGGTCGTGGGCCGGCTATGTGCAGGCGAATTTCGAGTTCGACATGGGAAGCACGTCCGTCGACGGCGCGATCGGACTCCGCGGGGTGAACACCGTGACGAGGGCGACGGGGACGGTGCAGGCGCCGTTCACCCCGCCGACCGAGACCACGTTCGAAAACGAATATACCGACTGGCTGCCGAACGCGAACGTCAGGATCAGGTTTACCCCCGAGTTGCAGCTTCGCCTGGCGGCGACGCGGACGCGGACGCGGCCGACCTTCTCGCAGCTCAATCCGGCCTTCAATCTCAACGCCCCTCCGGGCTGCAATCCCAACGCCAGCGACTGCAACCGCACCGGCTCGGGCGGCAATCCGTTCCTCGATCCGATCGAATCGGACAATTACGACGCGAGCCTGGAATATTATTTCTCGCCCACCGGCTTCGCGTCCATCGCGGCGTTCCGTCGCGACATGACCGGCTTCATCGTCACTCGCACGGACCAGCTTCCCGAACCGGACCCGGAGACCGGCCTTCCGCTCCTGCTCAGCGCGCCCTTCAACACCCGCAATGCGCGCATCCAGGGTTTCGAAGCCCAGATGAGCACCTTCTTCGACTTCGACGGGGTGCCGCAATTCCTGCGCGCGTTCGGCGTGCAGGCGAACGTCACGTTCATCGACGCGAAGTCCGACTATACGATTTTCGACAACAACGATCCCAACGACACCGTCGGCTTCGCAGAGCGCGTGCTCAGGCTCCGCATTCCCGACGTCTCCCGCTGGACCTACAACCTCGTCGGCATGTACGAGCGCGGCGGCCTCACCATGCGCCTCGCCTACAACCGGCGGAGCGGCTATCCGGAGGGCGATCTGTCGCAGCGCATCGAGGGCAACGGTCCGCCCGAGACGCGCACCTACTACACGCTGCAGGGACACGGGCGGCCGGTTGCGCGGCTCGACTGGTCGAGCAGCCTCGACGTCAGCGAGAATCTCACGGTCTTCTTCGACTGGACCAACATTCTCCAGCAGCCGTTCCGGTCCGACATCATTCGCGTGAACTACGAGAATGCCGGCTCGGTGCCGATCGAACGCTTCCCGCTAGTCTACCGCTTCAACGAGTCGGTGATGACCGCCGGGATCCGCTTCCGCTTCTGAGGCGGGGCGAACGAAAATCGGGGGGCCGGGGGCGCGAGCTTCCGGCCGCTTCGTTCGCGGGCGGTTTGTCGCGCTTGCCCCCATCATTTGCCGGTGAAAGATGGAAAGCGTGAGCGACCACAGCATCCGCAAGATCGTCATCGTCGGAGGCGGCACGGCAGGCTGGATGGCCGCGGCGGCCTTTTCCGCCTTGCTTGAGAAAGGCGCATTCGAGATCGATCTCGTCGAATCGGACGAAATCGGCACGGTGGGCGTGGGCGAAGCGACCATCCCGCCGCTCGTCGCCTTCAACAATTTGCTCGGCATCAACGAGGACGAGTTCCTCGCCGCCAGCCAGGGGACGTTCAAGCTCGGCATCGAGTTCGTCGACTGGGGCGCGCCGGGCGAGCGCTATTTCCATCCGTTCGGCCCCCACGGCCAGGATCTGAAGGCCGTCCATTTTCACCAGCTCTATTTGAGGGAGTCGAAGCGCCGGCCGCTGGCGGACATAAAGGAATGGTCGATGTCGGGAGCCGCCGCCGAGCTCGGCCGCTTCGCCCGCCCGGGGCCCGACGCGCGCCTGCCGCTGTCGCAGCTCGGCTACGCCTTCCATTTCGACGCCGGCCTCTATGCGAGGTTCCTGCGCTCCTACGCCGAGCAAGGCGGCGTGCGGCGGATCGAGGGCAGAATCGTCGACGTGGCGGTCGACGGCGAGAGCGGTCACGTCCGCAGCGTGACCCTCGCCGACGGGACGGAAGCCGAGGGCGAGCTCTTCCTCGACTGCTCGGGCTTTCGCGGATTGCTCATCGAGCAGACGCTCGGCACCGGCTACGAGGATTGGAGCCGCTGGCTTCCCTGCGACCGCGCCGCGGCCGTGCCGACGAAGCTGGCCGGCCCGCCGGAGCCCTTCACCCGCTCGACCGCACGCACCGCCGGCTGGCAGTGGCGCATCCCGCTCCAGCACCGGATGGGGAACGGGCTGGTTTATTCGAGCGCGCATCTCGATCGCGCCGACGCCGAATCGCTGCTGCTCGCCAATCTCGAGGCCGAGGCGCTGGCCGAACCGCGACACCTCGCCTTCACGGCCGGGCGCCGGAAGCGCGCCTGGAACGCCAACGTCGTCTCGCTCGGCCTTTCCAGCGGCTTCGTCGAGCCGCTGGAATCGACCAGCATCCAGCTCATCCAGAGCGGCATCGCCAAGCTCCTCGCTCTGTTCCCGGACCGCCGCTTCGATCCGCGCGAGCGCGAGGAGTATAACCGGCAGATGCAGGAGCTTTTCGAGGACGTCCGCGACTTCGTCATCCTCCATTACAAGGCGACGAGGCGCGACGATTCGGACTTCTGGAACTATTGCCGGACGATGGACGTCCCGGACGGCCTTGCCGCCAGGCTCGAGCTCTGGCGCT
The DNA here is from genome assembly GCA_035628635.1 of Allosphingosinicella sp. Classification (GTDB taxonomy): domain Bacteria; phylum Pseudomonadota; class Alphaproteobacteria; order Sphingomonadales; family Sphingomonadaceae; genus Allosphingosinicella. The sequence goes on along the minus strand of DASPJJ010000003.1, from coordinate 11,876 downwards.
CGAAGGGCCGGGTGTTCCGGGAGGGGCGGGAGCTGTTCGCGACGGCGAGCTGGGTTGCCGTGCTCCTCGGCCAGGGGATCTTTCCTGCAGAGCATGAGCCTGCGGCGGACGCGATCGATCCGGAGCTGGCCGCCGACGCGCTCGAGAAGATGCGCCTCAGCTATCGCCGCATGGCCGAGCACATGCCCGCGCACGCGGATTTCGTCGCTCGCGCCTGCCCGGCGCGATAGCCGCCGCGCGCCTGCCTGGCGTCAGTTCGGCGGCGGCGTAGGCGCGCGAGCCGGAGGGCGTGGCCTGAGCGCCGCGAGCCGCTCGGAAGCGGAGGCGAGCGCCGGCAGACCGCTGACCGGGCGGTCGAGATAGAAATACGCGACCGCCGCGACGTCGTCCGATCGATAGAAATTGGTGTGCCCGTCCGGAAGCGAGGGATCGGAGAGCGGCACTTGCGGGCTGCGGGTCAGCAATTGCTGGAAGTTGGTGCGCGAGCCCGGATCGATGGTGACGGGAATCAAGGGCGCGCCGGTGCGCTGCAGATCGAGGACGACGTTTCGCCGCGCGCCGCCGATCTGCTGAAGCGCAACCTCGATGCCGCGGTGGAAGAAGACCGCATCGGGGACGTGAAACCGGTAGAAGGTCCAGCGTCCGCCACCCTCCCAGGTCGCGATGGGCGCGCCCTGGAAGCGGTTGATATAGGCGCCCTGGCCCCAAGCGGTGCCGATATAGTCCTCCGCGCCGGTACCGACCAGGCTGGCATGGTCGCGGTCGTCGTCGAGATAGATTTTGACCTCGCCCTCGCCCCACCAGGCGTCGCGGTAGACCGGGTTGGTGAGGATTGTGACGCTGGCCCCGAGGAAGCGGCCGCGGCCGTTCACCCGCGGCAGGATGCGGAAGTCCCGCCCCAGCGTCGTCGCGCGGTCGCGGCTCCACCAGGCGTGGAAATAGAGTGCGCCGACCGGCTGGCGGGGGAGGGCGCGGAAGTTGATGTCGTAGAAGATGAGGTTGACCGGCCGGCCGCTCTCGTTGGTGAGGACGATGCGCGCCCCGCGACGGAAAGGCATTGGGATGTAGGAGACGAACGAGCGCCCTTCCGGGCTGGCAAGCAGCGCCGTCTCCATCGCCACCATTTCGCTCGCGCCGTGGAGGAAGAAGTCGCCGAGCGGCACCGAGACGGCCGGGGTCCGCGCGCCGTCCCAGAACATTTCCAGCCTCAGTCCACGCAGGGCCTCGGGCGAGCGGTCCTCGATGGTCATCCACATCCGGTCGATCGTGCCGGCGCCCTCGATCTCGGCAAGGACCAGCGACCCGCCGATCCGGATGGTCTCGAAGGCATGTCCCTTGGCGCCGCGATTTTCCCGGCCGCCCGCGCCGCGCGCGGCGGTCGGGTTCTCGGGACTCGCCCAGCGCGTCTGCTGCTGAGGCTGATACTGGTAGAGCGGCGCATCCGGCTGGGCCCGCGCCCCCGTCGCGAGGCCGAGCAAGCCGAGGGCGAGAAAGCGGGTGAAGCCCGGAATCAACGCGGCGCCGGGAGGATGACCGGCGTGTCGCCGTCCCAATCGAGCGGGGCGATATGCAGGAAGCGGGCGTCGCCTCCGCGCGAGCAGCCGCCGCCGCGCGTCGCCCAGGCGTGGAAGGCCATATATTGGCGGCCGTTCGCCTCGAACAAGGCCGGGTGGCCGGGACCGCTCAGGCAGACCGGCCGCCGGCGGCTGGCGAGGATCGGGTTGGCGGTCGCGTCCGTGCACGGTCCGAGCGCGGTGGTGCAGGTCGCATAGCCGGTCGCGTAGTTGGACAGGCGCTGGTGAGGCTGCCAGGCGAAGTCGTTGGCCGAAAAGAACATGATATAGCGCTCGCCGCGCCTGACCATGAACGGCGCTTCGATGAGATGGCCTTCCCACCCCGCATCGTTGCGCACCAGCGAGACCGGCTCGCCGATCAGGCTGAGGCCGTCGGCAGCTAGCCTCTGTCCCCAGAGCTCGGTCGCCCGGCGGGCCGACGGGTGGTTCCCGTCATTCTTGAAATAGAGGTAGAGCTGCCCGTCGGCGTCGCGGAACGGATTGGCGTCGATCGTCCCGCCGAGCCCATGCTGGCAGACGAGCGGTTCGGTCCCCTGCGGCACGAACGGCCCGCGCGGGTCGCGGCTGGTCGCGGCGCCGATGCATTGCTGGTCGCGCCCGCGATGATGCGCGGTGAAATAGAGGATGAAATTGCTGCCGATCCTGATCACCTCGGGCGCCCAGGTCCGGCCCCGGGCGGCCCAGGGGGGCAGGGTCGGCATGGCATCGTGAAAGGCGTCCGGGTTGCCGGGAACGGCGAGCAGGTTCCAGCTCTGCAGGTCGTTCGAAAAGGCCATCGGCACGTTGGATCCGTTGGCGTTGGTCGCGTAGGCGTAATAGCGCGTCCCGTAAGTCAGCACGAACGGATCCGGGAAATTGGTCTGCAGGACGGGGCCGCCATTGGGCTGGAGAGCGGCTGCGGGCATGGATGCGGCCGCGGCGAGCGCGAAAAGCAGGGTCCTGAACAAGCGCATCACGGGCATGTCCTTCATCAGTGTCGCGCGACGGCCGCAGATTGCTCGCGCGCTTTTATCATATTAATTGCCCGGCGAGCGGCCGGTCAACCGGGGCGATGCGGCGGACGGGCGGCGCCAGGTGGAGAAACCCAGATGACGATTCTTCTTCGCATCGGCCGCAGCCGCCGCGGAGCCTCCCGCAATGGCCGGTAAAGCGTCTCGCGCGACCTTCGGCACGCTCCCCGACGGACGGGTCGTGGAGGCGGTGACGCTCGGCAACGATTGCGGCATGAGCGCTACGATCATCGCCTTCGGCGCTGCGGTGCAGACGCTGACCGTCCCCGACCGCGACGGCCGCTCTGCCGACGTCCTCTTGGGCTATCCGACGCTGGAGGGCTATCTCGGCCAGTCCGCATATCTCGGCGTGACCGTCGGGCGAGTCGCCAACCGGATCGCCCGCGGGCGCTTCGCTCTCGACGGGCGCAGCTATCAGGTCCCGGTCAACAACGGCGCCAATTCTCTTCACGGCGGCGCCAGCGGCTTCGACAAGCGGTTGTGGGAGCTCGTCGATGTCCGCGGCGGCCCCACGCCCGGCGTCGCCCTCCGCCACGTCTCGCCGGACGGCGACCAGGGCTATCCCGGCACCATCAGGGTGACCGCCGTCTATACGATGGACGAGGATTCCAACACGCTTTCGGTCGAGTATTGTGCGACGACGGACGCGCCGACCGTCGTCAACCTTTCGAACCACGCTTACTGGAACCTCGCCGGCGAAGGCTCGTCCGAGGGGGCGATGGGGCACCTGCTGACCATCCCTGCGAACCATTATACGCCGACCGACTCCGGCGCGATCCCGACCGGCGAGATCCGACCGGTCGCGGGCACGGCGTTCGATTTCCGAGAGGCGACGCCGGTCGGGGCACGCGTGCGCGATTCCTCCGACGAGCAGATCCGTTTCGGCAAAGGCTACGACCATAATTGGGTGATCGCCCGCGAAGTATCGGGCACGCCGCGCCTGCTCGCCCGGGTCGAGGAGCCGGACAGCGGCCGAGTCCTCGAGGTCCATTCCAACCAGCCGGGGATCCAGTTCTATTCGGGCAATTTTCTCGATGCGACGATCGCGGGCAAGGCGGGCCGGCTCTATCGCCAGGGCGACGCGATCGTGCTCGAGCCGCAGATGTTCCCCGACACGCCGAACCGGCCCGAATTCGGGTCGGTACGCCTCGATCCCGGCCAGACCTACCGCAACCTCATCCAGTTCCGCTTCTCGACATCCCCTCGCCGCTGAGCGACTCCGGGTCGGCACCCGCCGCCGAGGGAGCTTATGACGCGCCGCTCTTTTCGGCGTCGGCGATCAGCACCATGACGTCGCTGATGATCGCGGCCATGGCGCTGCGCGCGGCCTCCGCGTGACGCTCCTCGATCGCGTCGAGCACCGCGCGGTGGGCGGGGAGGCTCGCGGTGCGGCCCTGGAAGCGGTTGGTGAAGCGGATCGAAGTGCGCAGCGCGGTCGTCACCAGGTCGCGGAACTGCATGTAGAAGGGATTGGCCGACGCTTCGAGGACGGCGATGTGGAAGGCAATGTCGGCGTCGAGCGCATCGTCTTCGCCGGCCTCGGCCGCCGCCATCCGTCGGTAGCCGGCGGCGATCGCCGAGATGGCGGCAGCGTCGGCGGCGTTCGCGGCGAGCGCTGCGGCGGCGGGCTCGATGGCGATCCTGAGGTCGCTGAACTGGCGCAGCAGGCCGAGCGAGAATTTACGCTCGAGCAACCAGCGCAGCACATCCGTATCGAACAGGTTCCAGGATGTGGACGGCTGGACGGTCGTACCCTTGCGCGGGCGGGCGGTGAGCAGGCCCTTGGCGGTCAGCATCTTGACCGCCTCCCGGGTCACCGAGCGGCTGACATTGTGGGTCCTGGCAAGTTCCGCCTCGGTCGGAAAGGGCCGCTTCTCGTAGGCGCCGGTGACGATGTCGCGGCCGACCTCGTCCAGCATCGCATAAGTGAGGTTGCGGCCGCCGCCGCCCGCCCGATGATCGCCGCTGGACATGCCCGATCTATCCTATAATTCCTCGGCACGGGCGGCAACTTCCGCCTCGTCGGGGGAACGGCACGTGCAGTTCGTGAAACGGCCGTCGATCGTCGGGGATCGGGCGCCGATCTTCTGGGGCGCCTGCGCCGCGATCGCGCTGGGCGTGCTGCTCCATCTGCCGATGCTCGCCATGGCGCACCGCATGGGCAACCATCTCGCCGGCATGAAGATGGACCCGGCGATGTGGCTCGGAATGGTGTTCATCGTCCTCGGCGTGCCGGCCGCGATCTACGGCGCGCTGCCGAGGGAGCGGGCTCCGCACCGCGCCGACGCGGGCACCAGCTACGAGGCGCCGGACACGACCCCGCTCGGACGCTGGCACGCGGCGGTCCTCGCCGTGCTGATCCTAGGGCTGGTGATCGACGTGATGAAACCGGCGACGCTCGGCTTCGTGCTTCCGGGGATGAGCAGCGAATACGGCATCTCGCGCGCGACCGTCGCCTGGTTCCCCTTCGTCGCCTTGGTCGGGACCACATTGGGCTCGTTCGTGTGGGGCTGGCTGGCCGACGTTTACGGCCGTCGCGTTTCGATTCTGCTTTCGACGATCCTGTTCGTCGCGACCTCGATCTGCGGCGCCATGCCGCTGTTCGAGCTCAACCTGCTGATGTGTTTCCTGATGGGCTCGTCCGCGGGCGGCATGCTGCCGGTGGTCTACACCTTGCTCGCCGAAGTGATGCCGCCGCGCCATCGCTCCTGGGTGCTGGTGCTGGTCGGCGGCACCGGGCTGGTCGGCGGCTATCTCGCCGCGAGCGGCGCCGCCCACGCCTTCGAGCCGGTCTTCGGCTGGCGGGTGCTTTGGCTGCAGGGCTTCCCGACCGGCATCCTGTTGCTCCTGCTGGCCAGATTCGTCCCCGAATCGCCGCGCTTCCTCGCCGAGCAGGGACGGACCGCCGAGCTCGCGCGGATGGAGGAGCGCTTCGGCATCGTTCCGCGGCCGCGCGAGCCGGTGCCGGCGGACGCCGCGCTCGCCAGGCAGCGCCACGGCCGGCTGACGCTCGCCTTGGTCATCTGCGCGCTCGCCTGGAGCTTCGTCAATTTCGGGCTTTTGCTCTGGCTGCCGTCGGATCTCCAGGCGCGGGGCTACAGCTCCGAGCTGGCGAGCCGGATCCTCGCCAGCTCCGCTTTGGTCGCCTTGCCGACGGTGATGCTGGCCGCATTGCTCTACAGCCGCTGGAGCAGCAAATGGACTTTGGTGCTCACCATCCTGATCACCCTGGCGGGCCTCGTCGGGGCGCTGCTGCCCGCCCCTATCCTGTCCTGGCCGCCTTTGCTGGTCGCGGTGATCGCGATGCTCATCGTCGGTACCAACGGCATGATCGCGGTGCTGCTGCCTTATGCCGCGGAGAATTATCCGCTCGGAATACGCGGCCGGGCGACGGGGCTGGTCGCGGGCGCCAGCAAGTTCGGCGGCGTGGCGGTGCAGGGCTTTGCCCTGGTCGGCCTGATCCCGACGCTCGGCGGCGCCGCGCTGGCACTGCTGGCGCCGATCGGGGCGTCCGCGGCCCTGGTCGCCTGGGCGGGCCGCGAGACTCGCGGGCGGAGCCTGCGCGAGCTCGAGGCGCACTCTTGACCGGGGCGGCGGACCCCCTGATCCTCTCCGGCCGGTTGAGGAGCGTGAGATGGCCGTGACGAGCAAGCCGCGAAACCTGTGGAACGTCGAAGCGGAGCTGGGCGAGGGCCCGGTCTGGACGGACGATGCTTTGTGGTTCGTCGACATCAAGAAGCGCAAGGTCCACCGCTGCGATCCCTCGGGCGGCGCGCGGCGCAGCTGGGACGCGCCCGAGCAGATCGGCTTCCTGCTGCCGGCCGAGGGCGGCGGCTTCGTCGCCGGGCTGGAGAGCGGACTCTTTCGGTTCGAGCCGGAGACCGGAAGCTTCGCGCTCGTCGCCGCGGTCGAGCCGGACCGGCCCGGAAACCGGCTCAACGACGGCGTCGTCGACCCGTCCGGCCGGCTCTGGTTCGGGACGATGGACAATGGAGAAAGCGCGCCGACCGGAAGCTTCTACAGCTACCATCGCGGCGTGCTTCGCCCCACGGGGCTCTCCGGAATCCCGATCACCAACGGGCCCGCCGTCTCGCCGGACGGGCGCACCCTCTATTGGGTCGATACCGTCGACCAGACGATCAACGCCTGCGAGGTCGAAGCCGACGGAACGCTCGGAGACTCGCGGCTGCTGGTGAAGCTGGGCGCGAAGGAAGGCTTTCCCGACGGGCCGACGGTCGACGCCGAGGGCTGCATCTGGATCAGCCTCTATTGGGGTTGGGAAGCGCGCCGCTACGCGCCCGGCGGCGCGCTGCTCGAGCAGGTCTCTTTCCCGGTCTCGAACATCACCAAGATCGCGTTCGGCGGCGCCGGGTTCGCGACCGCTTTTGCGACGACGGCGCGGCAGGGCATCAAAGCCGAGGCGATGGCGAAGCAGCCCGAGGCCGGCGCTTTGTTCGCCTTCGAGGTCGACGTCCCCGGCTTCGCCAGCCCGCTCGCCCAGCTTTAGGTCCGAGCCTTAGCGCCGCGGCGGCGCGGCGGGGACGAGGTCGATCTCGTAGAGGCGCGGCCAGTATTTGCCGGTGACGAACAGCCGGTCGCGCTCCGCATCGTAGGCGATCCCGTTGAGGACGCTGTCCTCGTTCGCCCCGGCCTCGGCGGCGAGCGCGGCGAGGTCGATCCACCCGGTCACGCGGCCGCTGCCCGGATCGATGCGCGCGATCCGGCTCGACATCCAGACGTTGGCGAGGATCTCGCCGTTCACATATTCGAGCTCGTTCAGGCGCGCGACCGGCTGGCCGGCCGAAGTGACCGTGATCCGCCGGATCTCGCGCATCGTCCCCGGATCGAGGAAGCGCAGCACCGGGCTGCCGTCGCTCATGATGATGTGGCGCCCGTCTTGGGTTAGGCCCCAGCCTTCGTGGGCGTAGCTCCAGCGGCCGGTCTGGCGGAAGCTGCGGCGGTCCCAGCGGAAGCCCATCCCGTCCTGCCAGGTGATCGACAGGATCTCGTCGCCCCAGTTGACGATGCCCTCGCCGAACAGGCCGGGCGGGATGTCGACCGACCGCAGGACGCGGCCGCTGGCGAGATCGACCTCGCGGATCGTCGATGCGCCGACATGGCCGGTGCTCTCCCAGAGGCGGCCGTCGAGCCAGAACAGGCCCTGGGTGAAGGCGCCCGGGTCGTGCGGGTAGGTCGCGACGAGGCGATAGCCCTGCACCGGCGGCTCCGCCTCGCTGCGCGGCTGGGCCTGCTGTTCCGGCGCGGGCTGCGCGCAGGCGGCGACGCTGAGCAGGAAGGCGATCGCGCTGCGCACCGGCGGCTCCCCTACGGCCTGTTCATGGTGAGGAGATCGTAGGTCGCGACCACCTCGTCCTTCTGATTATAGACGTAGACGGCCCAGCGCACCTCGCCTTTTTCCTCGTCGCGGACGCTCTTGGACTTGACGGTGAGCTCCACGCGCATCGAATCGCCGGGATAGAGCGGCGTCTGGAAACGCAGGTTTTCAAGGCCGGTATTGGCCAGCACCGGACCCGGATCGGGGTCGACGAACAGCCCGGCGGCAAAGCTCAGGATCAGATAACCGTGCGCCACCCGCCCCTCGAAGATCGGGCTCGCCTTCGCCGCTTCCTCGTCCATGTGGGCGTAGAAGGTGTCGCCGGTGAAGTGCGCGAAATGCTCCACGTCTTCCAGCGTCACGGTCCGGCTCGCGGTCTTGAGCGTGTAGCCGATGTCGAGCTCGGCGATGCGCTTGCGGAACGGGTGGACATCCCCCTCGGGCTTGGCCGCGCCGGGAAGCCACTGCTTGACGACGCTCGACAGCATGGCGGGCGAGCCCTGCAATGCGGTGCGCTGCATATAATGGGTGACGCCGCGAATGCCGCCCATTTCCTCGCCGCCGCCGGCGCGGCCCGGGCCGCCATGGACCAGCACGGGGAGGGGAGAGCCGTGGCCGGTCGATTCCTTCGCGCTGGTGCGGTCGAGAATGACCATGCGGCCGTGGAACGCGCCGGCGCCGAGCACGAACGCCTCGGCGACGCCCGGATCGAAGGTGAAGAGCGAAAGCGCGAGGCTGCCCATGCCGCGATTGGCGAGCGCGACGGCGTCGCCGAGGTCGCGATAGGGCATGATCGTCGAGACCGGGCCGAACGCCTCGACGTCGTGGACCGCGTCCGCGCCCCAGGGATCGTCGGAGCGGAGCAGGATCGGCGAGATGAAGCAGCCCTTGCCGTCGACGGGCGAAAGGTGCGGATCGCCCGAGACGATGCGCGCCGACTTCGAAAGCTCCGCGACCGCGTCCCGGACCGCGCGGAGCTGCGCGCGGCTGGCGAGCGCGCCCATCGTCACGCCCTCCTGGCGCGGGTCGCCGATCCTCGCCTTGCCGAGGCGGGCGATCACCGCCTCCTGGACCGCGTCGATATGCTCGGCGGGGGCCATGGCGCGGCGGATGGCGGTGCATTTCTGTCCCGCCTTGACCGTCATCTCGCGCGCGACCTCCTTGACGAACAGGTCGAACTCCGGCGTGCCGGGCGCCGCGTCGGGACCGAGGATCGAGGCGTTGAGGCTGTCGCGCTCGGCGATGAAGCGCACCGATTCGCGCGCGATCACCGGATGAGTCTGGAGCTTCATCGCCGTCTGCGCCGAGCCGGTGAAGCTGACCACGTCCTGCAGCGTCAGATGGTCGAGCAGATCGCCCGTGCCCCCCATGATCAGCTGCAGCGCGCCGGGCGGAAGCACCTCCGCCTCGATCATGATCCGGAACGCGGCCTCGGCGAGATAGCCCGTCGCCGAAGCAGGCTTCACGATCGCTGGCACGGCGGCGAGCAGGGTCGGGCCGAGCTTCTCGAGCATTCCCCAGACCGGGAAGTTGAACGCGTTGATGTGGACGGCGACGCCCTGGAGCGGCGTGAAGACGTGCTGGCCGACGAAGCTCCCGCCCTTGGACAGGGGCTCCATCTGCCCGTCGATCAGGACGCGGCCGTTGGGAAGCTCGCGCCGGCCCTTGGACGAGAAGGAGAAGAGCGTCCCCGCGCCGCCCTCGATGTCGATCCAGCCGTCGGTGCGGGTGGCGCCGGTTTCGTAGCTGAGCTCGTACAATTCCTCCTTGCGCGCCATGATCGCGTTGGCGAGGTGCTTCAGCATCCACGCCCGCTGGTGGAAGGTCATCGCCCTCAGCGCAGGCCCGCCGACCTTGCGGGCATGATCGAGCATCGCCCGGAAATCGAGGCCGCCCGAACCGGTCTCGGCGATCGTCTCGCCGGTCACCGCGCTCTCGACCGGCGCGAGCGAGCCGTCCCCGGCGATCCAGCGGTCGGTTGCGTAATTCAAAAGCTTCAGCGTCTTCATTTTCGCTCCATCCCCTCCCCCTTGAGGGGGGAGGGTTAGGGTGGGGGTGGACTCGGAGACCGCGCTCTACGTGAGAGTCCACCCCTCCCCAACCCCTCCCCCTCAAGGGGAGGGGCTATTTCCCCGTGAATCTCGGCGCCCTCTTCTCCATGAACGCCGCCACCCCCTCGCGATAGTCGTCGGAGAAGCCCAGCTCGCGCATCGCATCGCGCTGGAGGTCGAGCTCCTCGTCCAGTGTGTGACCCCAGCTCTCGCGAATCATCTTCTTGATCCGGGCCAGCCCCCGCGTCGGCCCGCTCGCGAAACGCTGGGCCAGCGCGTCGACCTCCTCGTCCAGCCTTTCGTCCTCGACGGCCTTCCAGATCAGCCCCCATTCGGCCGCTGTCTCGGCGGGCAGCGGCTCGGCGGTGAGCGCGAGGCCGAGCGCGCGCGCCTGGCCGACCAGCCGCGGCAGCGCCCAGGTGCCGCCGCTGTCCGGGATGAGCCCGATCGAGGCGAAGGACTGGATGAACTTCGCCGAGCTGGCAGCAACGACGATGTCGCAGGCGAGCGCGATATTGGCGCCGGCGCCGGCGGCGACGCCGTTGACGCGCGCGATCACCGGCATCGGCAGCGAGGTGAGGCGGCGGATCAGCGGGTTGTAGCGCAGCTCCACCGACTCGCCGAGATCGACCGCTTCGCCCGGCGCCACCGCGCGGTCGTTCAGGTCCTGCCCCGCGCAGAAGCCCCGGCCGGCCCCGGTCAGGACCAGCACGCGCGCTCCATCGAGCCTGGAAAGCGCGTCGGCCACCTCCTCGTGCATCTGCACCGTGAAGCTGTTGAGCCGATCGGGGCGGTTGAGCGTCAAGCGCGCGACGCCGCCCTCCAGCTTGAACAAGATCGTCTCGTAGGACATGGGCGGTTTCATGAACGCGAACGCCACCGCGGACAAGGTCGCGCGCGCGATGCTCGCGGCGGAGGGCACCGGGCCCGCCTGGGGCCTCGAGATAGAGGAAGCGCGGGAAGGCTATGCGCGAGTTCGCATGGCCGTCACCGCAGCGATGCTGAACGGCCACGGCACCGCCCATGGCGGCCTCATCTTCGCGCTCGCCGACAGCGCCTTCGCTTATGCCTGCAACGGCCGCAACCTGCGCTCGGTCGCCGCCCAGGCGTCGATCGTCTATCTCGAGCCGGCCCGCGAAGGGGATTTGCTGATCGCGGAAGCCGAGGAGCGGGCGCTCGTCGGCCGCTCCGGCGTCTATCAGGTCGCCGTGCGGAGCGGGGATGGACGCCCGATCGCCGAGTTCACCGGCTTCTCGCGCAGCGTCGGCGGAGAGATAATCGGAGGAAGTGAATGACCGAAGCCTTTATCTGCGACGCGGTGCGCACGCCGATCGGACGCTATGGCGGCGCGCTCGCCCACGTCCGCGCCGACGATCTGGCCGCCATCCCGATCCGCGCGCTGATCGAGCGCAATCCCGGCGTCGACTGGGACGATCTCGACGACGTCATCCTCGGCTGCGCCAACCAGGCCGGAGAGGACAATCGCAACCTCGCGCGCATGGCCGGCCTTCTCGCCGGGCTTCCCGACAAATCGGGCGGCGTCACGCTCAACCGCCTTTGCGGCTCGGGCATGGACGCCGTGACGATGGCGGCGCGGGTGATCCGGGGCTCCGAGGCGGACATGGTGATCGCCGGCGGATCGGAAAGCATGAGCCGGGCGCCGTTCGTGATGGCCAAGGCGACCTCGGCCTTCGACCGCAACGCCGAGATGTACGACACGACGATCGGCTGGCGCTTCGTCAATCCGCAGATGAAGAAGCAATACGGGATCGATCAGATGCCCGAGACGGCCGAGAACGTGGCCGAGGAGTTCGGCGTGAACCGGGCCGACCAGGATGCGTTCGCCCTGCGCTCGCAGGAGCGGACGGCGAAGGCGATGGCCGGGGGCCGGCTGGCACGCGAGATC
>DASPJJ010000002.1:0-77015 GCA_035628635.1 Allosphingosinicella sp. | reverse complement strand
GCTCACCACGCGCGAATCTGTGGAGGAATCCATGCAGCGCCTCGCCGACGACGGCCAGGCGATCGTCGCCCGGCAGGCGCGGCTCGCGGCGCCTCTGCTCGGCATTTCGCGGCCCATCGTCGAAGACAGCTACGGCGGAATTTACGGAAGCGCCGTGACCAACGGCGCGGGCGCTTTCGGCCGGCTGACGCTCGGCAGCGTCTCCCTGCTTGGCGGCGTCGGCTGGAACGAGGACAGGCAGGGCCGTGCCGAGCTTCGGGACGCGGTCACCTTCGCCGGAGCGCTGCGCTACGTGCACGGCGCCGGACCAATCCGCCCGTTCGCCGAAGCCGGCGGCTGGACCACGCAGGGCGCGGACCTGCGCCTGTCGCGCACCTACCTGAACGGCGCGGGCACAGCGACCGGCATCGCTGATACCGAAGGCGACATCTCCTATATCTACCTGCGCCTGGGCGCCGCGCTGATGACCGGCGGCGACAACGAGCTCGCTTTCTCCGGCGAGATCGGCAAGGCGCGGCTCGACATCGACGCCTATCTCGAGCCGCTCGGCGCCACCAACCCGTTCGAGGCCGACGTCGATGAACGCCGGGAGCGCATGCGCATCGTCCGTCTGCGCGGACAATATGCGCACCGGATTATGGGCAGCCTCCAGGCAACCCTTTACGCGGCCCGCGTGTGGAGCCGCGAAGACGGAGGCCGGATCGTCGCCGTCGTGCCGGGGATCGGTACGCTCGGCGCTTCACCCGACAATGCGCGCTGGTTCGAGTTCGGCGGACGCCTGACCCACGATCTGGGCGGTGCGCTCACCATCGAGATCTTCGGCGACGGCGGCACGGGAGAGGACCGGGTAGGCCACGGCGCCCAGGCCGGCATCGCCTTACGGACGCGCTTCTAGGGCCGACGCCGATCACCGACCGTTCCGTGCGGCTCAGTCCGGCATCTCGGCGACCTCCGGCTCGCGCTGGGCGCGGAGCAGCCAGAGGCCGCCGGCGACGATCAGCGCGGCCCCGGCCAGGGTGGCGGCATCGGGGGCCTCGGCGAACCAGGCCCAGCCGATCGCGGTCGCGACCAGCAATTGGACATAGGTCATCGGCGCGACGGCCGCGGCATCGGCGCGCAACACTGCTGCGAAAATGAGGGCGTGCCCCGTGGTCGCCGAAAAAGCGACGAACAGGCATTTGAGCACAACCTCGAGGGTCGGAGCCTCGATCTGGAACGCTGCGCCTCCGAGCACATGTAGCAACCCCGCCGCCGCGACCAGCAAGGGCGCCGCCACTGCGGCGAGGACGAACTGCATCACCATCACCGGCGCGTCCCCCGCCGTCATCCGGTTCAGCATCATCAGCCACGACATGCCGAGCGCGGCGCCGAGCGGGTAGAAAGCGACCGGCCCGAGCGCGAGCAGATTCGGGCGCAGCACGACGAGGACTCCGGCGAAAGCGAGCAGGGTTGCCAGCCAGACGGCGGGCGAAGATCGCTCTTTCAGCACCAGCGGCGCCAGCATCGCCGTCAGTATCGGGCTGGTGAACTGCACCGCCGTCGCGTCTGCGAGCGGCATCGCCATCACCGCCATGAAGAAGCAGATCGTCGCCAGGGCGACGCCGGCGCCCCGTCCCAGATGCAGGCCCACGCGCGGCACGCGAAAGCCTGCGCGCTTATGCTTCACCGCGACCAGCAGCGCGAGCCCCAGGGCGCCGAAGCAGTAGCGCAAGGCCGCCACCGCGGTCCCCGGCCACTCGCCGGCCATCGACTTCACGACGGCGTCCCCGACCGAAAGGATCGCAAAGCCCGCAATTGCCATCGAGAGAGCGGCGCGGCGGGTGCCCGGGATCATCGCGGCCCCCTGAGGGCGCGTTAGCCGATTGTCAAAGTTTCCGCCTTATTCACCCATTTCCGCGACAGATCGCGTTTCTAAGGCAAGCGGCGAGGATTGGGGTCGGCATGAGCGCATTCGGCAGGCGGAACGGAACCGGCGGCACCAGCGGACGCCCCAGCTTCGGAGTCGCGCGCCCGATGAAGGCCGGCGTGCCGATCGGGGGCCCGGTGCCCACGCCGATCGAGGGCGGCGAGCAGTTCCCGCCCCTCGAATCGCTGCCGCTCGCTCAGGAGGAGGAATTCACGACCTCGCCCAGCCAGCGCGGCGACGCCATGTCGCGTCTCGCCGACCGCCAAGCGGGCTCGGGCGAGGCCGCCTCGTCGCGCGTCGAAGGCTTCGAAGCCTCGATTCACCGGATCAAGGAGCAGGTCCTCCCGCGCTTGCTGGAGCGCGTCGACCCGGAAGCGGCTGCCACGCTCAGCAAGGACGAGCTGGCCGAGGAATTCCGCCCGATCATCGGCGAGGTGCTCGCCGAGTTGAAGATCAACCTCAACCGGCGCGAGCAATTTGCGCTCGAGAAGGTGCTGGTCGACGAACTGCTCGGCCTCGGGCCGCTGGAAGAGCTGCTCAACGACCCCGAAGTCAGCGACATCATGGTGAACGGTCCGAACCAGACCTTCATCGAAAAGCGCGGCAAGCTGACCCTCGCGCACATCCAGTTCCGCGACGAGGAGCATCTTTTCCAGATCGCGCAGCGGATCGTGAACAAGGTCGGGCGCCGCGTCGACCAGACGACGCCGCTCGCCGACGCGCGCCTTCAGGACGGCAGCCGCGTCAACGTCATCATTCCGCCGCTCAGCCTGCGCGGCACCGCCATCTCGATCCGCAAATTCTCCGAGAAGCCGATCACGCTCGACATGATGAAGGGCTTCGGCTCGATGTCGGACAAGATGGCGACCTGCCTCAAGATCGCCGGCGCGGCGCGGATGAACGTCATCATCTCGGGCGGTACCGGCTCGGGCAAGACGACGATGCTCAATGCCTTGTCGAAGCTGATCGACCCGGGCGAGCGCGTCATCACCATCGAGGACGCCGCCGAGCTCCGGCTGCAGCAGCCGCACTGGCTGCCGCTCGAGACCCGCCCGCCCAACCTCGAAGGCCAGGGCGCGATCACCATCCGGGACCTCGTCATCAACGCGCTGCGTATGCGTCCCGACCGGATCATCCTGGGCGAGATCCGCGGCAGCGAATGCTTCGATCTGCTCGCCGCGATGAATACCGGCCACGACGGCTCGATGGCGACCTTGCACTCCAACTCCCCGCGCGAATGCCTCGCGCGTATGGAGAACATGGTGATGATGTCGGACATCAAGGTGCCGAAGGAAGCGATCTCGCGCCAGATCGCCGACTCGGTCGACCTCATCGTCCAGGTCAAGCGCCTGCGCGACGGCTCGCGCCGCACCACCAACATCACCGAGGTGATCGGCATGGAAGGCGACGTCATCGTCACCCAGGAATTGTTCAAGTTCGAATATCTGGACGAAACTCCCGACGGCAAGATCATCGGCGAGTACCGCTCCATGGGCCTCCGCCCCTACACGCTGGAAAAGGCCAAGATGTTCGGCTTCGACCAACCCTATCTGGAAGCCTGCCTCTAGCGCTAACCCCGCGGCCCTTGCGAAAGCGGGAAAGCCGCGCGACGGCGCCGGTGAGAGGGCGAGCTGCCAGGCCCCCTTTGCCAGCTCACCTTGACTCCCGGCCGCCACGCCCGCAGCCTCCCCCGATGACCCGCATGGCGCTGGCCGCGCTCGCCGCGGCCCTCTCCTCCGGCGCTCTCGCAGAGCGGCCCGCCTCCCCGCCGGAAGAGCGTCTCATCTGCCGCGGCGGCGAGCGCCAGCTGAGTAGCCGCATCCGCACGGCGCGACGCTGCCGCACGGCCGAGCAATGGCGGCTGGAGGACGAGGCGGCGAACCGTCTCCCCCCTTCCCTGCAGGTCACGCAGGGCCAGAATGACGGCCGCGCGCCCGCCCAGCCGCACTAGTCGCGGATCAGTGCCGCCGCCCCCGCCGCGTCTCTTCGGTCGCACGCTCGATCTCGACGCGGGCCTCGTCGAGCGCCTCGCGGGTCGCCTCCTCGGCTGCCCGCGCAGCTTCGCGCGCGATCTCGGCATGGTCGATCGCGGCCAGCGCCGCCGTCCGCGCCTCGCGCGCGACGGTCTCGATCGCCTGGCGGATCTCGGGCCGCGCCATCGTCTCGGAGACGCGCCGCCCGATCCGCGGCCCGGCCGTCCGCATCACCGCCCTGACCTCGCGGGAATCGGCGCGCCGCCCGTTCGAGCAATGGAAGACGCCACCGGACATGTTCGCCTCGTACCCGTCCCAGCTTCCCGGAGGATAGCCGCAGGCTCGCTCGATCACCGCCCTCTCCTCGGGCGTGAAGAAGGGCCCGCCCTCGCGCAGCGCGGCCTGGATCGTCTCCCCGAGCCGGTCCCTTGCGGAATCGGCGCGGGCCCCGGCCGCAGCCTCGCCGCGATCCGCCTCCTGCGCTCGGGCCGCCGGCGACGCGCCTGCCAGCGCCAGCCCCGCCGCCGTCCCCGCCGCGAGAATGCCGGCCGCTCCGAACAGTGAACGCGTGATCATGTCCTGCCTCCTCATCTGCTACATATGTAGTGCTACGTTTGTGGCATCAACTGCTGAACTGGAGGTGAATGAGCGCCTGTGGGCGCGCCGACAGGGCGGTGCCGCCATCGCCTGCCGAAGCAGCGCTCGGTGCCGACCCTCATGCTCGCCGCGGCCGAGGGACGAGCCTCGCACCCCCTCCCCTCAGCCCCGTTTATTCCGGCGGTAGCGCCGCGCGAGCGGGGAGGTCTCGAGGTCGGCGAAGAGCGGATCGGCATGGACCTCGGACGGCTTCCTGTAGAAAGGAAGGTACCGGCGAAGCGTGGCCGAGCATTGCAGCTCCTGAGCGGCGTCCCAGAGCGCGTCGGCATGGTCGAGGCGCGAAACGCGATAGCGCCCGTAGAATTTGCAGAAGAGCTGCACATAGGCCTGGTCCGGAGTGGCCGGCTCACCGATCCGCTCCTCCACTTCAGCGAAAAGCCGGTCCGCCTCTTCCCTGCGGCCGACATGAAAGAGCAGCCAAGCCTTGTACGCCGCCGCCGAACAGGACAGCGGCCGGAGCGCTTCCATACGATCGATGCGGCGCAGTGCGGCACCAGGGCCGAACTTCCACTCATCGTCGCGTGCCCGGGCCCAATGATAGGCGGCAAACAGCCTTCTGATCACATTGCCACGATTGGCGTCGCCGGCGCAGCCTCGTCAAGGAAATCCGCCACCGCCGTCGAGCGGCTTGCCCCTCCGCCCCCCTTCCCCTATACGCACGCCCGTCCGGCGGGCGCCAAGTGCCTGCGGTGGTTCAGCATAGCGCGGGAGGGCGTGGCCGATCGGCCGGCCCTGCACGCGCTCTTTTTGCTTGTCCGCCCCCTCGCTCTTTGAGCCCGCGGGACGCCGCATCCGGCATGGGGCCGCTGCGGCAGTCGGGTCAAAAAGACCGTGGGAGACAACCCGCGGCCGGCAAAACGAACGAAGAAGGACACGCATTTTATGGCCACTACGGCGATGCCGACGCGCGACGATTTCGCGAAACTCCTGAACGAGACCCTCGGCGGCGAGAATGAAGGCTTCGAGGGCAAGGTCGTCAAAGGCCGCGTCACCGCGATCGAGAACGACATGGCCGTCATCGACGTCGGCCTCAAGAGCGAGGGCCGCGTCGCATTGCGCGAGTTCGCCGCGCCCGGCCAGAAGGCCGAGATCGCCGTCGGCGACGAAGTGGAAGTGTTCGTCGACCGGGTCGAGAACCACCAGGGCGAGGCAATGCTCAGCCGCGACCGCGCCCGCCGCGAGGCCGCCTGGGACAAGCTGGAAACCCAGCACACCGCCGGCGAGCGCGTCGAGGGCGTGATCTTCGGCCGGGTCAAGGGCGGCTTCACCGTCGACCTCGGCGGCGCCGTCGCCTTCCTGCCGGGCTCGCAGGTCGACATCCGCCCGGTCCGCGACGTCACGCCTTTGATGGACATCCCGCAGCCCTTCCAGATCCTCAAGATGGACCGGCGCCGCGGCAACATCGTCGTCTCGCGCCGCGCCATCCTCGAAGAGACCCGCGCCGAGCAGCGCTCGGGCCTGATCATGAGCCTCGCCGAGGGCCAGGTGGTCGACGGCGTCGTCAAGAACATCACCGATTACGGCGCCTTCGTCGATTTGGGCGGGATCGACGGCCTGCTCCACGTCACCGACATTTCGTACAAGCGCGTCAACCATCCGAGCGAGGTGATCGGCATCGGCGACACGGTGAAGGTGCAGATCATCCGCATCAACCGCGAGACCCAGCGTATCTCATTGGGCATGAAGCAGCTCGAGGCCGATCCCTGGGAGGGCGCCTCGGCCAAGTATCCGATCGGCGGCGTGTTCAAGGGCCGGGTGACCAACATCACCGAATACGGCGCGTTCGTCGAGCTCGAGGCGGGGATCGAGGGCCTCGTCCACGTCTCCGAGATGAGCTGGACCAAGAAGAACGTCCATCCCGGCAAGATCGTCTCTACCTCCCAGGAGGTCGAGGTGTCGGTGCTCGAGGTCGACGAGGAGAAGCGCCGCATCTCGCTGGGTTTGAAGCAGGCGCAGGCCAATCCGTGGCAGGCCTTCGCCGACGCGCATCCGGTCGGCACCGAGCTCGAGGGCGAGGTCAAGAACGCGACCGAGTTCGGCCTGTTCGTCGGGCTGGACGGCGACGTCGACGGGATGGTCCACATGTCCGACATCGCCTGGGGCGTGACCGGCGAGGAGGCCCTGAACCTGCACCGCAAGGGCGAGATGGTCAAAGCCGTGGTGCTCGACGTCGACGTCGAGAAGGAGCGGATCTCGCTCGGCATGAAGCAGCTGGAGCGCGGCGGCGTCGCCAAGGGCGGCGCGGGCTCGGGCGGCGGGCTGTCGAAGAACGACGTCGTCACGGTGAGCGTGCTCGAGGTGCGCGACGGCGGGCTCGAGGTGCAGGTAGGCGACGACGGGGCGACCGGGTTCATCAAGCGCACCGATCTCGGCCGCGACCGCGACGAGCAGCGCCCCGAGCGCTTCCAGGTCGGCCAGAAGTTCGACGCGATGGTGATCGGCTTCGACCGCTCGAAGAAGCCGAATTTCTCGGTCAAGGCGCTGCAGATCGCCGAGGAGAAGCAGGCTGTCGCCCAATATGGCTCGTCCGACAGCGGCGCGTCGCTCGGCGACATCCTCGGCGAGGCCCTGAAGCAAAAGGACAAGTCCTGAGGCCGTGGCGGGCACTCTGATCGGGGTGCCCGCCACTTGCCCGACTGGCCGTTTGCTATTGATTTCCCAGATGTTTGCGTACAGGCTGACCGAAGTTAGCCGTCAATGGGGGGACGGCAGTCTCCATCGGCGCCAGTGCGGGCCGCACCATAGGGGGGAGCCGTGATCCGTTCCGAACTCGTCCAGAAGCTCTGCGACGACCATCCCGATCTCACCCAGAAGGAGATCGAGCGCGTCGTCGCCGCCTTCTTCGATTCGATCACCGAGCAGCTGCGCAAGGGCGGCCGCGTCGAGCTGAGGGGCTTCGGCGCCTTCTCGACCCGCGGCCGCGACGCCCGCAAGGGCCGCAACCCGCGCACCGGCGAGCCGGTCGACGTGTCCGCCAAGCGCGTGCCCTATTTCAAGCCGGGCAAGGAAATGCGCGAGCGGCTCAACCTCGGCGCGGTCAACGCCGCCGAATAAGCGGGCGCCGGGAGGGCGCTATCCGCGTCCACATCGCGACAACCGGCGACATCATCGGACAATGCGGCGACGCCGTCCGTACGACGCGGCCTAGAGGCCGCGCTTCCGCAATTGTCGCGAAGCTGGCATGGTCGCGCCCGTGCGGACGTGGCGAAACCGGTAGACGCCGGAGACTTAAAATCTCCTGCCCCTCGGGGCGTGCGGGTTCGAGTCCCGCCGTCCGCACCAGAGGTGCGTGCCTCGCCTAGCGCGCAGGCGCGGCGGGTTGCGGTTGAGCGGGGGGGGGCGGAGGCGCGGGCCGCGGCGGGAGCTCCCGCTGCTTCGGAGCGCGCTCGAGATCGTGGCCGCCGCGATAGACCAGCAGGCAGCGCGAGGCGTCGCAGGAAACGACCGAGCCGTTGGCGGTGTTGACCCGCACCACGCGGCCGTCGCCGGCCGCCACCGCCTGATACTTTGGCGGGCCGGGACGCGAATAGATTGCGAGGGCGAGGATCGCCGCCGCGATGACGAGGCCGTTGACGATCTTGTTCGTCATTCGCTCGACGGCATCGGGCTGCGTTTCGGTGGGTCGATCCTGCATGGTCGAGGCTCCTCACCGACTGTCTTATACGAGTAACACAGAAGCTGCAAGCGACCTGTCCCGTCGGCAGCCGCCGGCGCGCGGCCCGTTCAGCAGGTTTCGAGCGGCCCCGCTTCGGCGCGGATTGCGGTCCATTCGCAATGTTCGAGGCTGATGGGATCGAGGAACATCCCGCCCATCCGGGTGCCGATTTGCCAGCGCACCTGGGCGCGGACTGCGCCGATGCCGGGTATGTCGAGCGAGACGTTGCTGCCGATCTCGACCGATTCGGCGCATTCCGCCATGAAGCCGCGGGTCGAAACGTCGCGCACCTGGATGACGACCGGATAGCGGTGGCGAAGTTCGGTGCTGCTTTCCACAGGAACGCGCGGGTTGCCCCGTTCCTGAAAAGCGGTCCCGTTCGTGCGAACGGGACCGAATCCGCGCCTTCTCCTGTCCATGAACCGTCCTAGGAGTCGAATCGTGAACGGCGGGTAAAGGCCCGGTCGAACCGTTCCCGGGCACTTCGATCCGCGGGCGGTCGACAATGGCTCTCGATATGCGCTCGGCGGCTGGGCTATCGCTGGCGGCGATGCCGATTCGCGCGCTCCTCGCGGCCGCCGTGCTGCTCCTTGCCGGCGGCTGCACCCGCGAGGAGAGGGGGCCGGTGCGGATCACCGCGATCGGCGCTCCCCCTTCGATCGCCAATCCGAACCTCGCTTCGCTGGACCCGCCCTCGGCACTGCTGCTCGAGGCGACGGCGCAGGGCCTCGTTCGCTTCGACGCTGCCGGGGAGATCGAGCCGGCGCTCGCGCAGAGCTGGATCGTCTCCGACGACGGCCTGCGCTACACATTCCGCATCCGCCGCACGCAATGGATCGGCGGCGGCCGGGTCACTGCCGAGCAGGTCGTGGGGCGGCTGCGCGCAACGCTCACCGCTGCCAGCCGCAACCCGCTGAAGCCGATCCTCGGCCTTGTCCGCGAGATCGAGCCGATGACCGACGAGGTCCTCGAGATCACGTTGCGGGCGCCGCGCGCCAATTTTCTCGAGCTCCTTGCCCAGCCCGAACTCGCCATCCTGACGGGCAGCCGCGGCACCGGCCCTTATGCGCCTGCGCCGCAGCCGGACGGAAGCATATTGCTGAACCTGCCGGCCGGCGACGACGAAGAGGAGGAGGCGATCGAGCCGCCGATTGCGCTGCGCGGCGCCCGCGCGTCGCACGCGGTGGCGCGCTTCATGGCTGGCGGCGCCGACCTGGTCACCGGCGGGACCGCCGGCGACCTGCCGATCGCGCGCGCGGCGGCGCCGCCTGCGGCGGCTGTGCGCTTCGACCCGGTCGGCGGGCTGTTCGGCGTCGTGTTCCAGGGAGAGCGCGGTGTCCTCGCCGCCCCGGCCGTGCGGCGGGCGCTGGCCATGACCGTCGATCGCGAGGGCATCGTCGCCGCACTGGGCGTCCCGGGCCTCGGGGTACGGGCGACCCTGTTGCCGCCGGGCCTCGAAGAGGTTCCCGGCCCGGCGGCGCCGGACTGGGGCGGGGCGCCGCTCGCGGTGCGGCGACCGGAGGCAGCCCGGATCATCGCTGCCGCCACGTCGGCCGAGCCCGTCCCGCTGCGCCTGCGCGTCGCGATGCCGGAGGGCCCCGGCTACCGGCTGGTCTTCGCCTATCTGAGGCGCGACTGGCGGGCCGTGGGCGTCGAGGCGGAACGGGTCGCGCCGGACGCCGACGCGGACCTGCGCTTCGTCGATTCCGTCGCACCCGCGACGATGGCCGCCTGGTATCTGCGCAGTTTCACCTGCGAGCGGGTGCGCCCCTGCTCCGCGGAAGCGGACGAGGCGCTGGCCGCCGCCCGGGAGACGCAGAATGTCGCCGAGCGCCGCGCCTTGCTCGCAAAGGCGGACCGCATGATGACCGACGCCGTCCTGTTCGTGCCGATCGCCGCCCCGGTGCGTTGGTCGCTCGTCTCGCCGCGGCTGACGGGCTTCCGCCGCAACGTCTTCGGACGCCATGCGCCGGGCGAGTTGATTGCGGGCGAGAGGTGACGATGCCGAAGATCGACCAGGAAGAGCTTCGCCGGATAGCCGACCGGCTGCCGATCGGACGCGATCCCGCCTCGGTGCGGCGGCGGCTGGAAGCGATGGAGGCCCTGCTCGAGCGCGCCTTTACCGTCCCCGGCACCCGCTACCGGGTCGGCCTCGACGCCGTCGTGGGCCTGGTGCCGGTGCTCGGCGACCTCGTCACGACCGCAATGGGCGCATGGATCGTCTGGGAGGGGCGGAACCTCGGCATGTCCAAGTTCCAGCTCGCGCGCATGGCGACCAATGTCGGCGTCGACACATTGATCGGCGCCATTCCGCTGGTCGGCGACCTGTTCGACCTCGTCTTCCGGTCCAACACGCGCAACCTCAGGATCCTGCGGCGCTTCTTGGACCGTCGCCATCCCGAGACGATGACGATCGAGGGAGAGGCCGTAGTCCGGGAATTGCCCTAGCGCGCGCCTCCGGCGCCGCGGAGCCAGGCGCCGGCATCCGGCCGCAGCAGCATCCACATGGAGAGCAGGATGAGCACCCATTGCGCCACCTGCATCAGAAGTGCGGGCAACGGCCAGCTTAGCGCACTGCCGATTGCAGGAATCGTCACCGCAATCGCCGCGAGGGAAAGCAGCACCCAGATCCATTTGGCAACCGCGCTGCGCCGATGCGCGATCAGCCACAGCAGCAGGAGCATTACTGCCACCAGGACGGCGTAGACGGCGATCAGCGCAGTCTCGCCGAAACCCTGCTGCGCGGCGGCGGCCCGAAGCCCGTCCCAGTTCAACACCGCGTCGGCGAGGAGGATCACGATCAGGAGCAGCACGATGCGCTCGAAATTGACGATGGAAGCCGGCCGCATGGTCTTGTCCCCCCCTTGTTCAGCGACGCGGACCTTAGCTGCGATCGGGCCGCTGGCAAGCCTCCCCAGGGGAAACAACCCCTCCCGCTCGACGTTCCGGACCGGAAACAAGCTCGGGAGACGGACATGCGCCGCTACGCTTATGGGTGGATCACCCTCATTTTCTTCCTCGTTTCGATCGGGCTGCACTGGCTGTTCGGCTGGTACGCCTTCGCCAACGAGGCCGCTTCGCACGGCCAGACGCCCCAGATCGGCGAATATCTGACCGAGATGGGCCGGGACACGTTCGAGAACTGGCAGTCCGAGTTCCTGCAGCTGATCTGGCAGGTCGTCGGCCTGGCTTACTTCCTTTACGTGGGCTCCCCGTCGTCGAAGGAGAATGACGACCGGATGGAGGCCAAGATCGACGCCTTGCTCAGGATCAACGCCGGCGAGGACGCGGACCAGCTCATCGAGGATCTCGACCGCCACTATCTCCGCCACGACGGGCCCTCCCCCCATGGCCACGACGCCGAGATCGCCAAGTCGGCGGGCCGCGGCCTCCGGCACGCCGCTGCGGGCTGACGCCCCGCAGCGACTTGGCTGTTGCCCCGAGACGCCTCACGGCGCAGCCTTAGCGCCGCGAGTCGCGCCTGAGGTGCCTCGCTTTTTCAGGGGGAGACTCAGATGCCGAATTCGGGGACCTATACGGTGAAGGCAGGGGATTCGTTGTCGGCGATCGCGAATGCCCATGGCTGCGACTGGCGCGAGCTGGCGCGGCTGAACGGCATCGCTGACGCCAATTCGATCCGGCCGGGGCAGCAGCTCACCCTGCCGGGCAACGGCGGAGCAGAAGGCTCACAGCCGGCGTCGGCGGATCGGTCGGCAAGCGCGGCTTCTCCCGGCGAAGACTGGGCGGCGCTGATCGAAGCGCATGGCGACGACGAGGCCAAGGCCGAATTCGCCGCCGGCAAGCGGGTACTGATCGCACTGCGGACGACCACCAACCGAAAGGCCAATCAGGGCCGCGGCGTCTACGACGACCAGCTGATCGTGGTCCGCAAGGTGAACGGCTCGGTCAGCGCAACGAAGTTCGCATGCAACACCGAGCCTTCGGGGCAGTACGGCCATGGCGGCGCCAAGGACGACACCGGCGCCGACATCAACCGCGACGGCAAGGTCGATCAGGGACGGCTGGTGGCCGGCACCTATCATTATGTGGCCAAGCCCGGCGGCCATCTCGGCGGCCCGGCTTTCTGGACCCGCGGAACGCAGACCGCGGAGCGCGACGTCAACCAGGACGGCGTCTGGAACGAGGCGGACGGCGCGAACCGCATCGACCCGACCCATGTCGGCCGGACGATGTACATCCACCGCGGCGGGGACGACAACACCTGGTCCGCGGGCTGCCAGACCATCCGCAAGTCGCACTACGGTGCATTCATGTCGTCGCTGGGCGGGCAGACCGGCTTCAGCTACATTCTGATCAACGCCTCCTAGGACGGAGGCCGGGCCCCGGCGCGCCGGTCCTCGACCGGATCTTCGATCCGCGCCGGGCGGTCGAGATGGACGGCGAGGTCGGCGCCCGCCGGGTCGGTGAAGCGGACGCTGACGCTCGCCTCGATGCCGGCGGCGCGAAGCGGAAGCGCGAAGCCGCGCGCGACGATCCGCATCGCCGCTTCGCGCGCGACATTGAGCGGCGCGGACGCCCGCGCCTGGCGCATCAGATCGCGCTCCGCGGCCTGACGATTGGCCTCGTCGAGCTCCGCTTCGGCCCCAGTCAGCGCCATCAGCACCCCGCCTTCGCTATATTCGCGCGCCTCGTCCATCGCGATGTCCGGCCCGGATATCTCGAGGGGGGGCAGGACGACCGACAGCGTCCTCGTCGCCTCGTCCCAGGCGAGATGCTCGCGGCGGAGCCGGCGAAGGTCGATTCCGTAGCGGACCACGGCCGGCAGGATCAGGGTCTTGCGCGCCTCGAGCCCGAGCCGGCTCTCGCGCGATGTGACGATCGCGGCGTAGCGCGCGACCAGGCTGGTGATCCGCCCCTGCTCTCGCACCGAGATGAGCGCGGCATCGGCGATCCGGCGCGGATCGGCGGCGGCCGGCGTCGTGACCGAGGTGCCGAGGAGCACCGTCAGCAGCACTCCGAGCAGCAGCCCCGCGGCCGCCCCCGGCAGCGAGCGGATCGCCAGGGATTTCAGGCGCTCGCGGTCCATCTCTCACCTTCGCGGCGAACGCGGCCCCTGCGCTCGAGATCGACGAGATGCGCAAGCACCGATCGCGCGGCCGCCGGGTGCAGTCGCGGATCGACGTCCCGATACATATCGGGGACCATGGCGAAGATGCGGCCTTCTCCCCCCTCGACATGTTCGAGGATCTGGCGCTCGCGCATCCGGCGGTGTTCGATCAGGCGCCGAAGGTGCGCCTGGGGCGACTCCACCGCGGGCCCGTGGGCCGGAAGGTAGGTCCGATCGTCGCGCGTCGCGAGCCGATCGAGGCTCGCCATATAGTCCGTCATGTCGCCATCCGGCGGCGACACGACGGTGGTCGACCAGCCCATGACGTGATCGCCGGTGAATAGCACGCCCGTGCCCAGCAGTGCGAAGCACAGATGGTTCGACGTATGTCCCGGCGTCGCCAGCGCTTCGAGCGTCCAGCCGTCGCCTTCCACCCTCTCTCCGTCGGCGAGCACCCGGTCCGGCGCGTAGTCGAAATCGAAGGCGGCGTCGGAGCGCGGTCCCTGGTCCTCGAACGCCAGGGGCGCGCAGCCGACGATCGGTGCCCCGGTCGCTGCCGCCAGGGCGCGGCTCGCCGGGCTGTGGTCGCGATGGGTGTGAGTGCACAATATCGCCCGGACCCGCTCGCCCGCGAGGGCGGCGGTCAGCGCCAGGATATGGCGCTGGTCGTCCGGCCCCGGATCGATCACCGCCACCTCGCCCGCCCCGACGATGTAGGTCTGCGTTCCGGTGAAGGTGAAGGGCGAGGGATTGGGCGCGAGGATCCGCCGCACCAGCGGGTGCGGCCGCTCGATCTCGCCGGTGGGCCAATGCTCCATGCCCGGCATGTGGCACCGCGCGCGCGCAAAATGAAGTCCGGCCGGGCTCGCGCCCGGCCGGTTCCTCCACGCAAGGCTATTTATTGCGCCGCGCGGGCCTGCGCGATGGCGCGGTCCAGCGCCGCCAGCACGCGTTCGCGATGCTCGCCGGTCAGCTCGTCGTCCCCTGCGATACGCTCGCGCGCCTGCTGCAGGCGCTGGAGGCGGGTGGCGGCATTGGCCCCTCCCCTCTCGCAGAGCATGATGCGGGTGCGGCGGTTGCCGCTCTGCTCGTCGACATTGGCGAGCGGCTCGCTTTCCCGGCAATTCTCCGGCAGCGTCACTTCTCCGTTCGGACCGCGGCGCATGCGCACGACATGGTCGCCGCCCGCCTTGCCTTCGCCGCCCTCGACGATCACGATCCGCCGCTGCTCGGTCCGGGTCTCCCCTTCAGACTTGGGCTGGGCGATCCCCGGCGCGGCGAGGGTCAGGCCGGCGCCGGCGAGGAGGGCCAGGGCCGCGGCGCCGCCGAGGCTGCGCAGGCGGCTGTGACGGTGGTGCTTCATCATTCTCAGTCTCCGTTTCAGTTGGTCGGCGTGATTCAGCGGGCAGGCCGAGATCAGGCCGGGGCGGCTCGCGGATTTGATGAGGGCGCTGGCGTAAGCGTGGCGCTCCTCGGCGCTCGCGCCGGAGGCGACCGCCGCGTCGCAGGCGAGCTCCTGGTCGGCGCGGAAGGCGAGGAAGGCGAACCAGGCGATAGGGTTGAACCAGTTCATCGCCAGGACGATCAGGGCAATGAGGTTCCACCAGATGTCGCCGCGGCGGTGGTGGACATATTCGTGCTCCGCCGCGAGCCGCCTTTCCGCCTCGCCGTAGCGGGTGTCGAAGTCGGAGGGGACGACGATGCGCCGGTCGAGCAGGCCGACGGCGATCGGCCCCTCGACCGCGTCGCTCTCGATCAGCGGGAGGCCCCGCCAGGCGCCCGCGCTGCGCGAGGCGAGGCTGAGCCGGGTCAGGAAGGCGCGGTAGGCGAGGAACTGGACGAAGAGGAAGGCGGCCGCGCCCCCGGCCCACAGCGCGAGCAGGACGGGCACCCACTGCCCGGGTCCGCCTTGCGGCGGCAGGGACGCGGCCTGGTCGCCCGCCGCCGGAATGAGGACGGCGAGAGAGGGAAGCGGCAGATCCGGGATCGCCGCCGGCAGCGGCGGCAGCACCAGATGGAGCAGCGGCAGCAGCCACAAGGCATAGGCCCAGCCGGCGCCGAAAGCGCGCGCGACGAGGCCGCGGAGGGCGAGGACGGCGACCATGGCGAGGCTCGCCGCCGCCATGTTCTGGAGCAGCCAGGCGATCACGATTTCAGCGCCTTGAGCAAAGCCTCGATCTCGGCGATGTCGGCTTCGGAAAGGCGGTCCCGCTCGGCGAGGTGCGCGACGAGAGGCGTCAGCCGGCCGCCGAACATGCGGTCGAGCAGCCGCCCCGATTCCTGCGCGACATAATCCTCGCGCGCGACGGCGGGACGGTAGAGATAGCGGCGCCCCTCTTCCTCGTGGGTGAGCACGCCCTTGGCGAGCAGGCGCGACAGCATGGTCTTCACCGTCCGGATCGACCAGCCCCGCTCGGCCGGCACCCGCTCCGCGACTTCGGCCGCGGTCAGCGGCGCCTCCTCCCAGA
This sequence comes from Allosphingosinicella sp., assembly GCA_035628635.1. Taxonomy (GTDB): domain Bacteria; phylum Pseudomonadota; class Alphaproteobacteria; order Sphingomonadales; family Sphingomonadaceae; genus Allosphingosinicella. The sequence goes on along the minus strand of DASPJJ010000002.1, from coordinate 61,288 downwards.
GCACCTCCATCACCCGATATTCGGCGTCGCCGATCCGTTCCATCCCTGCCACCTCGCGTCTCTGACTACATGTGTAGTCGTCGGGCGGGTGAACGGCCGATGAATGATTTGGACGGCGGTCCGGCTGGCGATTGTCGGCCGCCTTTACACTGCCCGCGAGGGTTAAGATCGCTTCACCATCGCAACCCGCGGAAATCGGGGGCCCGGCGCGCTCTGGCACGGCGCGTGTATCTCTATCGGCGTCCACGGTTCCACCGAGGGGCGGGCCCGGCGCTTTCTGGTCGCGCTGCCCGCCCCGAGCCCTCAAAAGCGTCACCAACGAAGGCAGGGCTTCTCCCCCGCTCGGTCCGAACGGTCTAACCGGCTACCCCGCCTTCGCGACCTGCTTGTCGGCGATGAGCTGCTGGAGCTCGCCGGCCTGGTACATCTCCATCATGATGTCCGATCCGCCGACGAACTCGCCCTTGACGTAGAGCTGCGGGACGGTCGGCCAGTCGGAATAATCCTTGATGCCGTTCCTGATCTCGGGGTCCTGGAGGACGTCGACGGTCTCGAAGGCGACGCCGAGATGGTCGAGGATCGAGACGGCGCGGCTCGAAAAGCCGCATTGCGGAAACAGAGCGGTGCCCTTCATGAACAGGACGACGTCGTTGCCCTGGACGATTTCCTCGATGCGCTGCTTCACGTCGGCCATGCTTCAATCTCCCTGTGCGGGCGTGGCGGTCTGGAGCTGGAGCGCGTGGAGCGCGCCGCCCATCCGCCCGCCGAGCGCATCGTAGACGCGCTGGTGCTGCTTCACGCGGGGCAGGCCGCGGAAGCTCTCCGCCACCACCCGCGCCGAATAATGGTCGCCGTCCCCGGCGAGATCGGTGATCTCGACCGAAGCGTCGGGTATGCCTTCGCGGATCAGCCGCTCGATCTCGTCGGCCGCCATCGCCATCGGTCAGCCCTGCTCCATTAGCTGCCTGCGCGCCTCGACCGTCTTGTGGCCGAGCGCCTCGCGGATCCGCGCCTCGTCGCAGTCGACCCCCGCGGAGGTCAGGTCGCCGAGCACCTTGCGGATCACGTCCTCGTCGCCGGCTTCCTCGAAATCGGCGCGGATCACGTCCTTGGCATAAGCGTCAGCCTCGGCGTCGGTCAGTCCCATCTGCCGGGCCGCCCACAGGCCGAGCAGCTTGTTGCGCCGGGCGACGATGCGGAACTGCATGTCCTGGTCGCGCGAATATTTGGTCTCGAACGCCCGCTCGCGATCGTCGAAAGTTGTCATGTCGCTCCCTTGCTCTGCTGGTCTTCAGATAGGCGCGGGCGGAAGCTGGCGCAATGTGCGGCGATGGATGACAGGCGGGCGCGAGTCTGCCAGTCTGCCGCGCGGGGAGGACCGAAGATGATCGCGATCGCCGCATTGCTCCTTGCGACCGCCACCGCCGCTGATGAGCCGCCTCCGCCGCCCGCGGTCGCCGCAGCGCTCCAGGCGTGGGGGCAATGCCTCAGCGACGGCATAGACGGCGCCGATTCGGCGCTCAGCCCGGACCGAGCGGCACAGGCGGTCCTCGACGGCTGCGCTACCCTGCAGGCGAACCTGGTCGCCGAGCACAGGCGGTGGGTCGATTCCTCGTCCATGTCCGATGCTGAGAAGCGCCGCGCCCGGCTCGGAATGGACCGGAGCCTCGGCAGCCTGCGCGCCCAGGTCGCGCGCGGCATCAGGAGGATGCGCGAAGACTGACTGGGGCGACAGCGGAATGGGGACAGTTACTTTTCCGCGCGGCTACTTCGTATCGAAAAGGCCGGACGGAAAAGTAACTGTCCCCTCACACCCCCTCACATCCCCTCACATCGTCACCACCAGCTTGCCCACCGCCTTGCGCGCGGCCATGTGCGCGATCGCCTCGCCGGCTTGCTCGAGCGGCCAGGTCGCGCTGACCTTCGGCGCGATCTTCCCCTCGCTCCACAGCCGGAAGAGCGTGGCGATGTGCGCCGCATTGGCCTTGGGGTTGCGGGCGGCGAAGGCGCCCCAGAAGACTCCGCAGACGTCGCAGCTCTTGAGCAGGGTCAGGTTGAGCGGGAGTTTCGGGATGCCCGCCGGGAAGCCGACGACCAGATAGCGGCCCTCCCAGCCGATCGACCGGAGCGCCGGCTCGGCATAGTCGCCGCCGACCGGGTCGTAGATCAGGTCGGCGCCGTCCGGGCCCACCGCATCCTTGAACTGCTGCGCCAGCGCCTTGGACGCGTCCTTGTCGAACGGGCCGCGCGGATAGACGAGGGTCGCATCCGCCCCGGCGGCGCGCGCGGCCTCGGCCTTCTCTTCCGACGAGACGGCGGCAACGACGCGCGTGCCGAACGCCTTGCCGAGCTCCACCGCGGCGAGGCCGACGCCGCCCGCCGCGCCGAGCACGAGCAAAGTCTGACCTTCCTTCAGCCGGCCGCGGTCGAGCAGAGCGTGGATCGACGTCGCGTAAGTGAGGATCAAAGCGGAGCCTTCCTCGAAGCTGCGTTCCTCGGGCAGCCTCAGCGCCATCGCGGCCGGCACCAGCACTTTCTCCTGCAGCCCGCCATGGCCGATCATCGCGATGACGCGCTCGCCCGCGGACCAGCCGGAGACCCCCTCCCCCACCGCCTCGACGACCCCCGCAATCTCGCCCCCCGGCGCGAACGGCCGCGGCGGCTTGAACTGGTACTTGTCCTCGATGATCAGCACGTCGGGATAATTGATCGCGCACGCCCGCACGCGGACGAGCAGCTGCCCCGGGCCGGGCTCGGGATCCGGGATCTCGGCGAGCTCCAGCATCTCGGGGCCGCCCGGCGCGCGCGACAGCAAAGCCTTCATCGCGCCGCCTGCGGGAAGGCCGGGAGCTTGGCGATGTCCGCCGGCTCGTGCTGGATGATGATTCGTGCGCCGAGGTTGCGCGCGATGCGGTCGAAGCGGTCCATCGAGGCGAGGCTGTCGGCGCGGTTGTGGTTGAACGGGGGGACGCCGCGATTCTCGACCTGCTCGGTGAAATGATAGGTGTCGCCGGAGAGCAGTACCGGCCCGGACGCCAGCCGCACCAGAAGCGCATAATGGCCGGGCGTGTGTCCGGGCAGAGTCAGCATCGTCACGCTGCCGTCGCCGAACACGTCGTGATCGCCGCTGAGCGGCTCGATCCGGCCGCCGCCGGTCAGCCAATGGGCCAGCCCCCGCGCCGAATCCTCGTCGACCGGCGGCGTGGCGCGGAGCAGGTCGAGGTCGCCGCGGCCGATCAGCAGCCGCGCCTGCGGGAAGCGACCCGCCTGCCCGACATGATCGAAATGCCAGTGGCTGATGCCGATCACCTCGATCTGCTCGGGCCGGACGCCGATCTGGCGGAGCTGGTCGACGATGCTGCGCTCGAGGCGCAGCGACTGCGCGGCGTTCGAGAAGGGGCGGCCGATGAGGGCGTCGGTCAGGCCGGTGTCCCAGAGCATATAATGGTCGGCGTGGCGGATCAGGTAGCAGCTTCCGACCACGCGCTTCGGCCCGGGTGGATATTGGAAGGTGTCGGAGAAGAAGGCGCCGTACTGGTTGATGGTGAACTCGCCGCAGTCGAGCCGCCACAGCGACAGCGGGGCGGCCGCCGCGGCCTGCGGGGTCTGAGGGGTCGGAGGGGCCTGCGGGGCCTGCGCGGCCAGCGCAAGCCAGCCGAGCGCCGCCAAGAAAACTCCGCCCATCGTCGACTCCCTCGGATTGCCAATCGCCCATGCATAAGAGCGACCGGGGCGGTAGGGCAATTGCTGCCGCGGGCCTGACGGCGAGAATCGGACCCCGCCCTACATTGCCACGGCCGGATCGGCCTATGGGCGGGGCGTCGTCTCCTCGCTCTCGCCGTTTTCGCCTTCGTCACCGTTCGGGTCGGGTGAGGCGGCGCCCTCGCTCGGGTCCTGCCCGGGCTCCGAGGATTCCGCGTCATCGGCGGTCCCGCCGGCGTCCGGGTCCGGCTCGGCGGCACCGTCGGTCGCAGTCGCGGCGGTCCGGGAACCATCCGCCGCGCTGCCGTCCTGCGCCTGCCCGCCGGCGCCTGGCGAGTCGGCGGGTCCCAAGTCCATATTTCTGGCCCCGGAACCGTCGGGGCCGCCGTCGCGGCGGTCCGGACCGCCCGTCGGGCCTTGCTGCGCAGCGCGATCCTCGGTCTTTTCCTTGGTCCCCAGCGTCGTCTGAGCAAGAAAGTCGGGCACCAGCCTCTCCGAGAAGCCGCCGAGGAAACCGATGATGAAGATCATCAGCTCCGAATAATCGGGATGGTCGGGCTTCAGCAGCTCCACGTTGATCAGGCTGTTCGCGAGCAGGCCGGAGACCAGCAGGCACATCAGCACGCCGCCGGCCACCGCCCCGATGAGGATCCGCAGGATTGCATCGGCGGTATTGTCGCGGTTCTGCAGGTCGATGAGAACGGTCCGACCCTTGAGGCCGATGGCGATCGAGAAGAATGCGCCGACCGTCCCGCCCGATACGGCCGTCCAGACGGGCATGACCTCCGCGCGGAAATCGAGCGGCGGCGATGCCCATCTGGCGAGAAGGGTCATTGCGACGATGGCGGCGAGCACGAGGAAGGTCGCAAGCTTCAGATAGCTCCAGCGCGCCATCGACGTGCGCTCGCTGATGATGTCGTTCTTCACCTCGGCGAGGAGACGCAGGGCAGTCTTGCAGTCGCCCTCGAGGGCGGTGACCACCGCGTCCGCCACGCGCCGGTCGTAGCGTATCGCGCGCTTGTAGAGCTCTTCGCTCCGCGACGGCCCCCCGCCGAACAGCTTGCCGATGCTGAAGTGAGGCGAATCGGGTCCTTCGTCACCGGCCCGCGCCGTATGTCCGGGATCGTGCCAGCCGTCGATCAACCCGTTGATCTCCCCCCGCATGGACGTCAATTTGCTCAGATCCCGGCGCTGCTGGCGCGCCTGCTGCTTGCGATCCGCAAAGTGGACCATGACCCGCGCCTCGGTGCGGTACACGGCGTAATCGGGCGGATTGTAAGCAAAGACGCACAGAATCCTGTTGCCGGCATAATCGTTCTGCCCCGGCTGAATATCCTCGACGTTGATCGGCATCGACCTTCCCCACACTCTCCGTCGACGCATGCGCTACGGAACGCATCTCGCCGACAATATCACGGGCGAAATGGCCGGGAAAGTTCTATCGGTTACTGCGCGAGATAGTGCGCCGTGGTCTTCGCCCCCACTTCTTCTGCGGTCACACCCGGGGCAAGCTCGATCAGCCGGAACGGGCTCTGGTGATCCGGCCGGTGGAAGACGCAAAGATCGGTGACGATCATGTCGACGACGTTCTTGCCGGTGAGCGGCAGCGTGCACTCCGGGATGAACTTCGGATCGCCGTTCTTGGACGTGTGCTCCATCACGACGATGATCTTCTTGACGCCGGCGACGAGGTCCATGGCGCCGCCCATGCCCTTGATCATCTTGCCGGGGATCATCCAGTTGGCGATGTCGCCTTTCTCGGAGACCTCCATCGCGCCGAGCACGGTGAGGTCGATATGGCCGCCGCGAATCATCGCAAAACTGTCGGCCGAGCTGAAATAGCTCGAAGAGGGAAGCTGCGAGATGGTCTGCTTGCCCGCGTTGATCAGGTCCGGATCGACCTCGTCCTCATAAGGGAAGGGCCCGATACCGAGCATTCCGTTCTCGCTCTGCAGCGTCACTTCCATCCCCTCGGGGATGTTGTTGGCGACCAAGGTCGGGATGCCGATCCCGAGATTGACGTAGTATCCGTCGCGCAGCTCCTTGGCGGCGCGCGCCGCCATCTGATTGCGGTCCCAGGGCATCAAACTACTCCGTCAGCAGGTCATCCGGCCGTGGGCACCTGACTTGCGGCGAATGCGATGGCAAGGGCCAATAGCGCATCGGTGGGATTTCCTGGATCGAATCCGTTCATCCGCATCCTCTCCTGAAAATCACTATCCTCACCGACGGCCTGCATCGCGACGACAGGAAGCCTGCTCGCAGCGAATGATGTCGGCGGACGCATCGGTATCCGCTCTTGCTCGGCTATGCAGCGTTGCAGACACTCGTTGATGTCCATTGAGCCGCTCCTCTAGGTCCAACTAAAAATACAAAGCGCCGCTGCCCCCGCCAAGCCGGCGATCAGCGGCTTGCCCGTGGGCATGCAATAGCGAATTCTACCGACGTTTGACTCCATCGCTTCGAACGCTTGCATGACCTCGCTCGAGACGGCAGTCTTCAGCGGCGTGCCGCCGCTCGCGCCCTCATGTTGATACAATTGCGCCTGCAACGAATGCGCTCTGACCCATACTCGTTCCGCGGCGTAGAGATCGTGGTATATCAGCAGTGCGTAGGATAGGAAAAAGGTCACAAGGAAGATCGCCAGCCCCAAGAGGTTGCTATCAATGACCTGCTTTGTGAGAAGGGCCGCGAGAGTCAGCGCCGCCGGCAGCAAAGTCTTGATAAGATTGTCTTCTTGGCGGACCTTCTCGGCTGCATAAAATTCGGTCAAAAGATTTACGCGTTTTATGGCCTCAGCGAGGGATAAGTCGTCGCGCATGACACGCCCCGCATTAACACAATATCCAATTGCTGACCATTAAATATACCTTCGCCACAACGGCTGTTCGCTGGAACTTACTGGCAGCTACGCCGCCTCCCTCTGCCGGACGGTGCGGAACTCGATCTTCTTCTCGTAGGGCGCGCCGAGGATCATGCGCTTCACGTAGATCGAGGGGAGGTGGATGCAGTCGGGATCGAGGCTGCCGATGGGCACGATCTCCTCGACCTCGGCGACGCAGATCCGCCCCGCCGTCGCCATCGGCTGGTTGAAGTTGCGGGCGGTCTTGCGGAAGACGAGGTTCCCCGCCTCGTCCGCCTTCCAGCCCTTGATGATCGACAGGTCGGCGCGGATGCCGCGCTCGAGGATGTAGGTCTCGCCGTCGAACTCCTTATGCTCCTTGCCCTCGGCGACGACGGTGCCGACGCCGGTCTTCGTGTAAAAGCCGGGAATGCCCGCCCCTCCGGCGCGGCAGCGCTCGGCGAGCGTCCCCTGCGGACAGAACTCGACCTCGAGCTCGCCGGCCAGATATTGCCGCTCGAATTCCTTGTTCTCGCCGACATAGGAGGAGATCATCTTCTTGACCTGCCGCGAGCGCAGCAGCTTGCCGAGGCCCTCATTGTCGATGCCCGCATTATTCGAGGCGATGGTGATGTCCTTGACCCCGGCGCGCTGGATGGCGTCGATCAGGCGCTCGGGAATGCCGCACAGGCCGAAGCCGCCGGCGCAGATCGTCATGCCGTCGGTGAGCAGCCCCTCGAGCGCGGCGTCGGCGTCGGGATAGATTTTCTTCATCCATGGCTCCGCGGGGAAAGTGCGCCCTGCCGATAAGCGCTGGCGGCGAGCCCGGTCAAGCGAACCCGGTCGCGGCTTAACCGCCCTTCAACCGGGGGCTGCTAAGCCCCGCTCGCTGACGACGGGGACGAGACTTGCTCACGCTCAAGCACGAGACGAATGCGGCGGTGACGCCGTACCGGATCAATCCCGATCTCGACCGGGCGGCGCTTCGCCGCGCCTACGAGGAGGACGGCCGCGTGCGCGTCTACGGCCTGCTCGAGGACGGGGCGATGCAGCTCTACGAGCATTTCCTCGCGCGCACCGACTGGATCCACCTGATCTGCGTCGAAGACGGCATCCTCGAGCTCGATCCCGCCGCGAAGGCGGCGCTTTCGGCCGGGGAATGGGCGGCGATCGAGGCGGCCGCGCATGAACGGGTCCGCGATTGTTTCCAGTATCGCTACGAGGCGGTGCGGGTGGACGCGGAAGAGCAGGCGCGGATGACCGACCCGCTCGCGGATTTCGCGCGCTTCATGCAGAGCGCGGAGCTGCTCCAGTTCCTCCGGGACGTAACCGGGCACGACGAGCTCGCCTTCACCGACGGCCAGGCGACCGCCTACGGTCCCGGCGACTTTCTCACCGGCCATGACGACGACGTCGCCGGCAAGGACCGGCTCGCGGCCTATGTCTACGGGCTGACGCCCTACTGGCGGCTCGAATATGGCGGGCTCTTGCTCTTCCACGGCCCGCACGACCGCACCGCCGCGGGCAATGTCCCGCGCTTCAACACGCTCGACCTGTTCCGCGTGCCCCGGCAGCACAGCGTCTCGTACGTCACGCCGGCCGCGCCGCACCGCCGCTTCGCCGTCACCGGCTGGCTGCGCAGCGCCGCGCCCGCACCCTGATCGCCGCTTAACCCCGCAAGCACTCGCGTCCCATATCGGGACGCGGCTTTTTTCGCTGTTGTGCGAGGGAAAAAGGCGTGTCAGCCCGAATCTCACCGATGGCCGTTAGGGCCTGACGAGGTTCAGGAGTGTTCAAGATGCGCGATCTTCACGAATTCGAGCTCGGTTTCGTCAGCGGCGCCGGCAACTCGCCCCGCCCGCCGTCCTGCGGCTGCTCGTGCCCGGCCCCGACCGGCAAGCAGCGCAAGGGCAATAACGGCTTCGGCAACGGCGCCGACGCGAACCTCGCCGCGCCCGGCGGTTCCGGCAAGACCGGCGGCGGCAAAGAGGGCAGCGTCGGCGACGACCGCGGCCCCCGCTAAACCGATCGCCCCGCGCGGATACGTCAGCCCGCGCAAAGGCAAGGGAGCGCCCCGGCGAGCGATTCGCCGGGGCGTTTTGCCGTCTGCTAATCCGGTCTTGACGTGGCATCATTGCCAGAGTACTTTGCATCATAAAGTTCTCTGGAGGGACACATGAGCGAGATTGCGGCGCCGACGCGGGAGGACATCCAATATGTCCGCCAGCTCGCCGAGAGCGGGGCGCATGCTCCCCTGCTCGGCGGGCGCTTCATGGTCTGGTGGGGCCTGCTGCTCACCGGCGCCTACACCGCCCACCATTTCGCGCTCGAGGGCGCGTTCGGCGACGGCAAGACGATCTTCGCCGCGATCTGGGCCGCCTTCGCATTGCTGGGAATGGCCGGCCAGCTCGTCCTCGCGCGCTCGATGGGGCCGAAATCCGGTTCGGGCTCGGCCGGCAACCGCGCCTCGCGCAGCGTCTGGACCGCCGCGGCTTTCGCGATCGCCGCGATGGTCGTCGGCGTCGCCGTCGCGGCGCGGAGCGGGGCCGGCCCGGCGACGTTCGACTGGATCGTGCCCGTCGCCTTCGCCGTCTATGCCTGCGCGCTGACCGTCACCGGCTCGCTCGCCCGCAACACGATCACCATGGCCGCCGGGGCAGGCGCAGTCGTCATGGTCGGCCTGTACACGGCCCTGATCCTGGCGCCCGAACGCTATCTCCTCGCGGCCGCGGGGGTGTTCCTCACCGTGCTCGTGCCCGGGCTGCTTCTGCTGCGCGCCGAGCCGCGCTGAACCGATGGCCGACAGTCCGTTCGACGCCAGCGGCTTCGACGAGCTGATCCACGGCCGGCTGCGGATGGGCGTCGTCGCCTATCTCGCCGCGGTCGAGTCCGCGCTGTTCACGGAGCTGCGCGACAAGGTCGGGGCCAGCGACGGCAACTTGTCCGCCCAGCTCTCGAAGCTCGAGGAAGCGGGCTATGTAAGCATCGACAAGAGCTTTGCGGGCAAGAAGCCGCAGACCCGCGTGACGCTCAGCCATCGCGGCCGCCAGGCTTGGAACAACTGGCTCGACCGGATCGCGCGGCTGACCGAGGCCGCCGGAATGCAAAGGAGATGATCATGACCAACACCGCGCCCCTGTGCCTGCTTCTCGGCCTGCTCGCCGCAACGGCGGCTCCGGCCCAGACCGTGCCGCAGCCGACGCCCGAGCAGGCCGCCGCGGGACCCTGGGACCCGGCGAGGCGCATCGCCGAGCAGCGCCGGGCCATGGCCGCGCTCTCCTTCATGGACGGCGCCTGGCGGGGCGACGCGCAAGCCGCGCAGCGCAGCGGCGGTTTCGTGCAGACCGAGCGCGTCGGCGTGCTGCTCGACGGCACCGTGCGGGTGGTGGAGGGCCGCGGCTACGACGCGGCGGGCGCGACCGTGTTCAATGCCTTCGGGATCATCTCCTACGACCCAGTGCGCCGCGCTTATTCGATGCGCTCCTACGCGATGGGCTTCGCGGGCGATTTTCCCATGACGGTCCGGGCGGACGGCTTCAGCTGGAGCCACCCCGCGGAGCCGGGCGTGACGATGCGCTACAATGCGACGATCCGCGACGGCGAATGGCACGAGGTCGGTGAGCGGGTGGCCGACGGGGCGGCGCCCGTGCGAGCCTTCGAGATGCGATTGCGGCGGATCGGCCCGTCCGACTGGCCGCGGGCCGGAGCCGTGCCGCCGCGCTGAGGCCTCAGCCGCGCAGCTTGGCGAGGACGCCCTGCAGCTGCATCGCGTTCGACATGTCGCCCTCGACCTTCAACTTGCCCTGCATGAAGGCGGTCATGCCGTCGAGCTTGCCGTCGCGCATGGCCTCCCAATCCTCCCAGGCGACCTTGATCGTCGTGTCCGCGGCTGCGTCGTCTTCGGTGACGGCGTTGCCGACCCCGTCGAGCAGGATCACGCCCTGGTCGCCGTAATCGAGCTTCACGCGCTTGCCCGGAAGCCAGGCGCCCTTCTCGTTGAGGGTCGCCGCCATTTCGCTCTTCGTCATGTCCTAGTCGCTCCCGCGCTCCGAATGTAGATCGCCCTCCCCTAGTTTACGTAAACGTCAAGTCAAGCGGTCGCTCCTGCGAACAGGCTCGACGCCGAACCGGCCGCTCGGTAGTGGCGCGCGATGGACGCAGCGGAGGCAATCCACGAGAAATTCGTCGCGAAGGTGAGGGACGGGCGCCTCCCCCGGCGCACGAGCGATGTGCAGCCCGGCGAGCTCGGCCTGGCCGGCGAGACGCTGGTCGAGATGTTCTACAGCCAGTGCGTCAGCCGCCAGATGGATCGCATCTCCCGTCGGCTGCAGGCCCGCGGCGAGGGATTCTATACGATCGGAAGCTCCGGCCACGAAAACAATGCGGCCGTCGCCGAAGCCCTTCGCGTCGACGACATGGCCTTCCTCCATTACCGCTCGGCCGCGTTCCAGATCCACCGCGCGAAGAAGCTCCCGGGCCAGACGCCATGCTGGGACATGCTGCTCAGCTTCGCGGCCTCGGCGGAGGATCCGATCTCGGGCGGCCGCCACAAGGTGCTCGGATCGAAGCCGCTCTTCATTCCGCCGCAGACGAGCACGATCGCTTCGCATCTCCCCAAGGCCGTCGGCGCCGCGTTCAGCATCGGCATCGCGAAGATGCTTCGCCTGGAAGAGACGGCCCTGCCGCGCGATTCCATCATCTTGTGCAGCTTCGGCGACGCGTCGGCCAACCACTCGACCGCGCAGGGCGCGTTCAACACCGCGGCCTGGACCGCCTATCAGGGCTCGCCTCTGCCCCTCGTCTTCCTGTGCGAGGACAACGGCATCGGCATCTCGACCAGGACGCCGAAGGGCTGGATCGAGGCGACGTTCCGCAACCGGCCCGGCCTCGAATATGTTCGCTGCAGCGGCTTCGACATGGTCGACAGCTGGCGCGGCGCGAACGAGGCCAGTCGGATCGCGCGCATCCAGCGCAGGCCCGTATTCCTCCACATGGATTGCGTCCGGCTCTACGGCCATGCCGGCTCCGACGTGCAGGCCACCTATCTCAGCAAGCAGCAGATCGAGGAGGATGAGGAGCGCGATCCTCTGGTTTACAGCGCCGCCTTACTGGTCGAGCAGGGCCTGCTGACGGGAAAGCAGATCCTCGACATTTACGGCGAGACGGAGGCGACGCTGAGCCGCGTTGCCGAACAGGCCATCGCCCGTCCCAAACTGACCGACAGCTCTGCCGTGATGGCGAGCATCGTGCCGCCGAAGCGCCCACCCGCTCGCGCCAACACGCCGACGCCCGAGCAGCGCGAGGCGCTGTTCGCCCGCGACCGCAATATGATCGACAAGCCGCAGCATATGGCGCGGCTGCTGAGCTGGGCGCTTGCCGACCTGATGCTGGCCCATCCCGAGATCATCGTCGCGGGCGAGGATGTCGGACCCAAAGGCGGCGTCTACAATGTCACCGCCAAGCTCCACGAGCGCTTCGGCTCGTGCCGGGTGATCAACACCTTGCTCGACGAGCAGAGCATATTGGGGCTCGGGATCGGCGCCGCGCATAACGGCCTGCTCGCAATCACCGAGATCCAGTTCCTTGCCTACGTCCACAATGCCGAGGACCAGATACGGGGCGAGGCGGCGACTTTGAGCTTCTTCTCCAGCGGCCAATATACCAATCCGACGATCATCCGGATCGCGGGCCTCGGCTACCAGAAAGGCTTCGGCGGCCATTTCCACAACGACAACAGCCTGGCCGTCTTTCGCGACATTCCGGGGCTGATCCTGGCCTGCCCGAGCAACGGCGCCGACGCGGTCGGAATGCTGCGCGAATGCGTCCGCCTCGCGCTCGAGGAGCAGCGCGTCATCGTCTTCGTCGAGCCCATCGCACTCTACATGACCCGCGACCTCCACGAGGAAGGCGACGCCTTGTGGACGTCGACCTATGCGGCTCCCGGCGAGGCGAAACCGATCCGGCTCGGCGTGCTCGGGGTCCATGGCGGCGGCACCGACCTCGCCATAATCAGCTACGCCAACGGCTATTACCTCTCGCGCCAGGCCGAGAAGATCCTGCGCGAGCAAAATGGCCTCAACGCGCGGGTGGTCGACCTCCGGTGGCTCGCGCCGCTCAACGAGGAAGGGCTGCTCGCCGCGGTCGCGGGCTGCGAGCGGATCCTGATCGTCGACGAATGCCGCAAGACCGGTTCGCAGAGCGAGGCGATAATGGCCCTGCTCGCCGAGCGCGCGCCCGGCGTCCCGGTCCGCCGGGTCACGGCCGAGGACAGCTTCATCCCGCTCGGCCGGGCGGCCACCCTCACTTTGCCGAGCCGCGACTCGATCGTCGCCGCTGCCCTGGAGATGGCGCGTGGCTGAGGCGGCCCTGGTCGTCTGTCCGGGGCGGGGCACTTACGGCAAGGGGGAGCTCGGCTATCTGAAGCGCTACCATGCCGACAAAGGCGAGCTGATCGCATCGTTCGACCGGCTGCGCACGGAGCGCGCGCAGCCGACGATATCGGAGCTCGACGGCGCCGACCGCTTCAGCCCGGCGCTGCACACCCGCGGCGACATCGCCTCGCCGCTGATCTTCGCCGCTTCTTTTGCCGATTTCCTCGCCATCGACCGCTCCCGCTTCGACGTGGCGGCCGCCACCGGAAATTCGATGGGCTGGTACACGACCCTCGCCGTCGCCGGAGCGGTCGGGGCGAAGCACGGCTTCCGGATCATCGACGCGATGGGCGAGAACAGCCAGGCGGGGGAGGCCGGCGGACAGGTGCTGCTCACCCTCGTGGGCGAGGACTGGCGGGAGCTCCCCGGCCTTCGCGACGAGGTGCTGGCCGTCGCCGCGGCGATCGACGGGCGCGACGGCTGCAAGCTCCACGTCTCGATCGAGCTCGGCGGCATGATCGTCTTCGCCGGCAACGAAGCCGGCCTCGCCGCCTTGCTCGCCGAGGCTCCGCCGACGCCCGGACGCGAGCCGCTGCGGCTGGTCAATCACGGCCCCTTCCACACGCCGCTCATGCAGGGCTCGTCGGATCGGGCGATCGATCAGATTCCGGTCGACTGGTTCGGATCGCCCGTCATGCCGATGGTCGACGGCCGGGGCCATATCTGGCGGCCGTTCGCGAGCGCAGCGGACAAGCTGCATCGTTACACCTTCGCGACGCAGATTCTGGAAAGCTACGATTTCACCCGCGCCGTCCAGGTTGCGGTGATGGAATATTCGCCCGACCGGATCATCCTGCTCGGCCCGGGCGACACGCTCGGCGGGGCGATCGCCCAGGCGCTCATCTCGATCGAATGGCGCGGCCTGCGTTCGAAAGGCGATTTCCAGGAGATGCAGGCGTCGTCGGAGCCGGTCCTGCTCTCGATGGGCCGGGAGGACCAGAGGCGCCTGGTTACCGGGTGAGCCTCATCCCCCTTCCCCCGGGGAAAAAGGAGCGGACGCGGGGTCGAGCGCGGTCCGGCGACGGTGCCGTGCGGCCAGCAGCATCCGCCACAGCGGAATCGAGATCAACCCGATCTGGCCGATTATCGGCAGGACGAGGGCCAGCGCGGTGGCCGTGAGCGCCCCCAGGACGACGCTGAGGCCGCGCTGGCGGATCGCCATGCGCTGCTCGGGAGTCGTGTCCTCGGCCACCATCGGCGGGCTGGTCGCGGTGGCGTTCACCTTGAGGTTGAGGAGGGCCGCGAGCAGCAGCACCAGGCAATAGAGCAAAGTCGGCACGCGCTGGCCGACATGCGCGCTGAGGTAGGCGGTGACGAACGGCATGAAGGCGATCGTCGCGAGCAGCCCGAGGTTCCAGCCGAGCACGTGGGGATGATAATGCGCTGCGAGCGCGAACGAGCGGTGATGGCCCATCCAGAACAGGCCGATCACGCCGAAGCTGATCGCATAGCCGACGAAGCTGGGGATCAGCCCGGCCAAGGCACGCCAGTGCGCGGTATCAGGAGCGCTGCTCGGCAGGTGCGGCGGGTGGATCTCGATCACGAGCAGAGTGATCGCGATCGCGAACACCGCGTCCGAAAAGAAGACCAGCCGCTCGAGCGCGTGGTCGGTCGCCCTGCCCTCGGACATGTTCGAGACCCTCCCCGGCGGCTTCTAGGTCGACCCTGGGCCGGCTGCCAAGGCTCAGAGGCCGAAGAAGTGGGTATTGGCCAGGTGGACGGCCTGCGCCTGCATGCCCGCCGCGTCGCCCGTGAGGTGCGGGCGCGCATAATGGCGGATCATGTCCGCCTGCGCTTCGAGCCGCGTCTTCCAGAAATGCTCCGGACCCGCCGGATCGCCGGCCCGGCGATATTTGTACATCTTTCCCGAATTGAAGCCCGAAGCGGCGAACTCGCGAAGGTAGCGGGCGAGGAAGCCGGCCCGGCCCAGAACCGTCCACTGCCAGACGTGGGTCATTTCGTGGAACAGCAGGCATTTGGAGCCGATGTCCGCAGCGGAGAAATCCGCATGATAGTAACCGCCGAAATAGATGGTGTTGCCCAGCGTGATCGCGTCCGTGTTCGGCAGCTGCAGGGCGACGAGCGGGATCGGATGATTGCGATGCCCGTCGCTCAGCCGGACCTTGTCGTAATCGATACGCATGCCGAAGGCGGGCCGCAGCATCTCCTTCTCGCTGTCGAGCAGCGGCCTCGGCTTCTCGGACATATGCCCCTCCCTTTCGCCGCGACCGTTACCACAGCCCTCGCTTTCGGCGAAGAGCGACTGCCTTTCACAAGCCGAACGGGTAGGTTTCGTCCTCGCCCGGCTGGGTCTCCCCTCGAAGGGGAATCACCGCGCCCGTCTCGTCGAACCAGACCCAGGCGTCGAACTGGTTGGGAAGCACCGCCTGGGCATAGTGGCTCCAGCGCTCGGTCTCGGGGCGGTAGATGACGCCGATGAAGCGTTCGAGCCGGGGCTCGAGCAAGGCTTCGACCGCCTCCTCGTTCGTGCCGCGCCGCATGTCGAGCAGGAAGCGGGGCAGGCCGGCATCGTGGCAGACGCGCTCGTAGCTGCCCGCCAGCGACGGGCGCACCGTTTTGACTTCCATCTCCCCGTCCCAATCCGTCGCAGCGGCCACGGTGCCGCCGTGGGTGCCGAACCCGATCAGCCGCGCCTCCTCGCCGAACCTTTCCTTCGCCAGTTGCCCGATGTTGAGCTCCTCGCGCTCCTGCCCCATCTCGGTGTGGGCCGCGTTGCCGATATGGCTGTTGTGGGCCCAGACGATCGCCTTCGAATCCGGTCCCCTGGCGTCGAGGATCTGGCAGAGAGTCTCGAACATGTGCGTGTCGCGCAGATTCCAGCTCTCGGCCGAGCCTTCGTACATGGCGCGATAATAGCGTTCGGCATTCTTGACGAGCCGCGCATTGCCTGCGGCATCGAGCCACTCGTCGCAATCGCCGCCGGCGCAATCGATCCGTTTCCGGAGCAGATCGCGCAGCATCTGGACCGCCTGCGCCTCGCAACGGCCATAGCCCTCGCTGATCGCCATGCGCCCGTAGGCTTGCGGGTTCCGGCTCCAGGGCGTCAGGCAGCCGTAGCGCTCCCGAGCGACGGCGGCCGCCTCGGGATCGACGCCATCGAGATAGTCGATCACCGCGCGCATCGAGCCGCCCATATTGTAGAGGTCCAGACCGTAGAATCCGGCCATGTCCGCGGTTTCCCGGCCCTCATTGCGCCGCCGCAGCCAGCGGACGAAAGCGTCGACCTCGACGTTGCGCCACATCCAGGTCGGGAAGCGGGAAAAGGGGCTCTCCTCTCCCTCGCGCGGAGGGCGGTGGCGGAGATAGCGGTCGATCGCCGCGGCGTCCGGCCAGTCCGCCTCGACGGCCACGATGTCGAAGCCATGGCGCTCGATCAGGCGGCGCGAGATGGCGGCGCGCGCGCGATAATATTCGGAGGTGCCGTGGCTCGCCTCGCCGAGCATCACGACGCGGGCGTCGGCGAAGCGGTCGAAGAGCTCGGCGAAGCCCGCATCCTCTATGTTCGGCAGCGGCTCCGCGGCCTCGGCCACGATCTCCGGCACCGGCCGCGCCCGCCGCCCCTTCGCGTCCCAGGCGTGGGCGCCGATCAGCGGCACGAAGCGGACGGCGCCAAGTTCCTCCTGCTCGTAATCGTCCTCGCCGGTCCGGGTCAGCTTGACCAGCCGCTGCACCTCCTGCGGCTCGCCGATCGGCATCACCAGCCGGCCGCCGATCGCGAGCTGCTCGCGCAGCACGTCGGGGACGTGGCTGCCGCTCGCCGAGACCAGGATCGCGTCGAACGGCGCCTCGCCCGGAAGGCCTCCGGTGCCGTCGCCCTGGAAGATGGACACGTTCCCGTAGCCGAGCCGCTCGATCCGCGTGCCGGCGAGCTTCGCCAGCGCCTCGTGCCGCTCGATCGCGAACACCTCGCCGGCAAGCTGGACGACGACCGCCGCCGCATAGCCCGAGCCGGCGCCGACCTCCAGCACCCGGTCTTCCGGCGCGATCTCCGCCGCCTCGATCATCAGCGCGACGATATAAGGCTGGGAGATGGTCTGCTCGGCCTCGATCGGCAGCGGCGAATCCTCGTAGGCGG
This sequence comes from Allosphingosinicella sp., assembly GCA_035628635.1. GTDB lineage: Bacteria > Pseudomonadota > Alphaproteobacteria > Sphingomonadales > Sphingomonadaceae > Allosphingosinicella. The sequence goes on along the minus strand of DASPJJ010000002.1, from coordinate 44,217 downwards.
AGCCACGCGCAGCCTCGCCGACGAACTCCTCGCGCGGCACCGCGCGGAAGGCGGCGAGGATGCGCGGGTCCTTTATGCCCCGCGCGGCGATCTGCCGCTCGATCATCCGCTCGCGCTGCTCGGCGAATCCGGCCATTCCCAGCTTCCCGTCGCCGGGATAAACAATGGCCGGCTGCGGGCGTTCCAGGCGCCGCGCAGCCGGAGTGGGAGCCGAGGATGCATTATTGGAGGATCGCCCTGGCGAGCGCGGCGCTCGCGCTGTCCGGCGCCGCCTGCGCCCAGTCCCCGGGTCTTCCCGAGAGGCTGGAGCGGCTGGCCCAGGCCGGCAATGCCGAGGCCAGCTATCATCTCGGCATGCTCTACAATAACGGCCTCGGCGTGCCGCAGGACCCGCGGCGCGCTTTCGCCTTGTTCCGGGCCGCCGCGGAGGGGGGCGACCCGCTCGGCGCCTACAAGCTCGGCTGCTATTATGCCGGCCAGTTCGGCAGCGCGGCGGTCACGCCCGACGAGGCGCAGGCGCTGCGCTGGAAGCTGGTCGCCGCCCGCGCCGGCTATTCGCTCGCCCAGGTGGACGTCGCCATCCATTATGCGCGCCGCGATCTCTGGGCGGAAGCGTTTCCCTGGTTCACGGCGGCGGCGCGCCAGGGCGACGCGCAGTCGCTGTACAATTTGTCGGTGCTCTACACCGAAGGCCGCGGCACCGGCCGCTCCCGCCCCCATGCGTGGGCGACCTTTCGCCTTTCCCAGCTCCGTTCGCGCGGGCGACTGACTGCGAATGCCGAGCAGGCGCTCGCCGACATGTGGAACGCGATGAATGCAGCCGAGCGGACGCAGGCGCAGCGAATCGAAGCGGATTTCGTGACCGGCCCGACCGAGCTTACCCGCCGCGCCATGAGCGGGCTCGAACGCGCGGAACAGGTTGCGGCGGCGCGGTAGACGCACGGGTGGGGCGTGCGAGCGACGAGATCATCTGTCTCTATGAGCGCACCGCTTCCGCGTGGATGGAGGCGCGCGGCGCCCAGGCGGCAGAGCGATCGTGGATGGACAGGCTCACAGCGGGTCGCGTGCCCAATGCCGCGATCCTCGACATCGGCTGCGGCCACGGTCTGCCCCTCGCCGCGGAGCTGGTCCGCCGAGGGTTCCGCGTCACCGGCGTGGATGCCGCGCCGAGCCTGATCGCCGCGGCCCGCGCCAACGTGCCGGGCGCCGAGTTCCAGGTCGCCGACATGCGGCGCCTCGCTCTCGGCCGACGCTTCGATGCTTTGCTGGCCTGGCACAGCTTCTTCCACCTCGCCGCCGACGACCAGCGGGCGATGTTTCCTATCTTCGCCGCCCACGCCGCCCCCGGCGCGCGGCTGATGTTCACCTCGGGTGCCGAGGCCGGCGAAGCGATCGGCGAATGGCAAGGCGAGCCGCTCCACCATGCCAGCCTGTCGCCGGACGAATATCGCGACCTGCTCGGAGCGAACGGGTTCGAAGTGGAGAGCTTCAGCGGCCCGGGGCAGGAGGCGACCGTCTGGACCGCTCTCTATATGAGGCCCGCAAGCGGGCTCGACGGGTCGGCGTAGCGGCGCTTGCCCATGCGGCCGGCGAGATAGGCGAGGCGGCCGGCCTCGACCGCGGCCTTCATCGCCCGCGCCATCATGACCGGGTCCTTCGCCTCGGCGATGGCGGTGTTCATGATGACGCCGTCGCAGCCCAGTTCCATCGCCACCGCCGCGTCCGAGGCGGTGCCGACGCCGGCGTCGACCAGCACCGGCACCTTCGCCCCCTCGACGATCAGCCGGATCGTCACCCGGTTCTGGATGCCGAGCCCCGAGCCGATCGGTGCGCCGAGCGGCATGATCGCCACGGCCCCCGCTTCCTCGAGCTGCTTCGCCGCGATCGGATCGTCGACGCAATAGACCATCGGCTCGAAGCCCTCACGGACCAGTATCTCGGTCGCCCGCAGCGTCTCGCGCATGTCCGGATAGAGCGTCTTCGCCTCGCCCAGCACTTCGAGCTTGACCAGGTTCCAGCCGCCCGCCTCGCGCGCGAGCCGCAGCGTCCGGATCGCGTCCTCGGCGGTGAAGCAGCCGGCCGTGTTGGGGAGGTAGGCGTAACGCTTGGGATCGATGAAATCGGTCAGCATCGGCTGGTTCGGGTCGGCGATGTTCACCCGCCGCACCGCGACCGTGACGATCTCCGCGCCCGAAGCCTCGACCGCCGCCGCATTCTGCTCGAACGACTTGTACTTGCCGGTGCCGACGATCAGCCGCGAGGCGAAGGTGCGGCCCGCGACCGTCCAGCGATCGTCCCCGACGGAGGGGGGCGCGGCGATGCGGCTTTCTGCGTTCAAGGCGGTGGTCCGATCGAAGGAGACTGAGCCCGCGATATAGGCTTCGCCGCGCCACGCGAAAGCCCACATTTACTTTCTCCGGGCGAGGCCTAGGCTCGCCTGCGAACCTGGGAGAGACGGACATGCGGATCCTGCGATCGATCGCCCCGGCCTTGCTGGCCCTTCTCGCAGTCCCGGCCGCTGCCGATCCGATCGCGGCGCTCGACGAACAGGAGAACAGGCGCGAGACCGGTCGGCAGGAGATCGCCCGCATCCTCGCCGCCGACAATGTCGACGCCAGCCGCCTCAGCGCGCGTGAGGTGGCGACGGCGATCCGCGCCATCCCGCGCGGCGCCGCGCCCGACGACTTCTGGAACGCCTACCAGGCCCATGTCCGTGCCTGGGAGCGCGCGGCCGCCGCGGAGGAACGCGCCCAGGGCCTCATCGGCGGCAAGCCCGCCGAGATGGAGCGCGCCGTCGCCGCCTTCGTCGCGGCCCAGGCCGAAATCTCCGCGACCTTCGAGCAGGTCCGGCAGATCGCCGGCCGTTACGGCGTCGAGATGCCGATCCCGCCCGCCGAGGCCGCGAACACGATCTGAGCCGATCAGCCGCCGCCGACGAAGGTCACGATCTCGAAATCGTCCCCGTCCTCGACGGCGACATCGGTCAGCGCCGAACGCGGCACGATCTCCAGATTCCGCTCCACCGCGACCCGCGCCGGATCGAGCCCCAGCTCGAGCGCGAGATCGGCGACACTGATCCCCGCCGGCACCCGCCGGTGCGCGCCGTTGACGCGGATGGAAAGCGTATCGTCGGCCAACCCTTGCTCCTTCGTGCGCCTCAGACGTCGCTGCCATATAGGCTCCGCGAAGGGGTGCGCTAGCCGCGTCGGCCGCTGAAATGGCTCCAATGTGAACCTTCCGCTGTCGCCCGTCCCAAAAGATGGAACAGCTCCCAGCCACTGAATCTTAGCGGAGCGGAAGATTGAATCGCCGATTCTTCAGCCGACAGTTTTTTATCGGAGCGGCCGTAGTCGCCTCGATGGCTGTTGCTGTCGTCGCATTACGTCGCGACGGTGACGAAACGGCATTGACGCCCAGCGCCGAGATCGCGGCTTTGGTAGATCGGCCCTGTTCCTACGAGCGTTATTCGATCCACATTTACAACACTTACTACGACCCCCGATTTTATCACGAGTGCGGAGCGCTGACGCATCGTGGCCTCAGGATCGAGAACTTTCTCCACCGGGGTCCGCATGGCCGCTATCGTGTGACCTACGTGAAGCGCGTGGACGAGGCGATCGAAAGATTCGTCGTCTACATTGTCGGGGGACCACGTCTCCCGACGACGATGTTGCCTCGACCCGATTTCGAGGGCGAGCCCACGGTGGCATTTGCAGCTCGTTCCGGCACCGCCGTGCTGGCGCCCGAATATCTCGGTACTCTGGCGCGATCCTTCTTTCCACGGGCGGACGTGCCATCCGCTGCGGACGAGATACTGGCGCTGATCGCGGACATTCGCGGCATTCATCCGCGCGCGGAAGTCCTGGTGGTGGCGTCCAGTGCCGGCTCGCTGGTCGCGCTGGAGATGCTACGGCGTCGCGCCGTTCCCGCCGTCCTCGTGACGCCGCTCGTGGATGACGTGGGATCGCTTGTGAGGCGAATAGCAGAGACCGACCTTTCCGCTGACGCCGCCACGCGGCCAGTACAATTCTTTCGCTATCGTCCTGGTTCGGAGCAAGTCGAGCAGGTCACGGCGACGGGCGCGGAGCAGATCATGGCTTTCGCCGGCGACGACGCCCGCCGCGACCTTTCCGAGCTGATCGCGCGAATCCCCCCAGAACGCCGTGCCTGCCTAGCCGTCGTTTACGGCGAGATAGACCGCCGCGTGCTGATCGCCCGCATGCCCGAAGTCGCGGCGCGCTTTCCCACGATCCGGATGGTCGCTGTCCCGGGCATGGGACACGGTCCAGCGGACGGCCGACAGGCGGCCACTCTCGCGCAGACGGTGGAACGCGTGACACCTCGCCACTGCCGCTGAGCCTTTGCTGCGCCAAGCCTTCAGCATATAGCCGCGCGTCATGGCGTCCTCCACCGTCTTCGTGCTCAACGGGCCGAACCTCAATCTGCTCGGGACGCGGGAGCCGGAGGTTTACGGGGCGGACACGCTCGACGACATTGCCGGGCGGCTCGAGGACAAGGCGCGCGCGCTCGGCCTCGCGATCGACGTGCGGCAGTCGAACCATGAGGGGCATCTGATCGACTGGCTGCACGAGGCGAACGCGCTCGGCGCCAAGGCGGTGATCCTCAATGCCGGGGGCTTTACCCACACGTCCGTGGCGCTCCACGACGCGATCAAGGCGGTGACGGTGCCGGTAATCGAGGTCCATCTCTCCAACCCGGCGGCGCGGGAAAGCTTCCGGCGGCGGAGCCTGATCGGGCGCGCGGCAAAGGGCTCGATCGCGGGCTTCGGCGCGCTCGGCTACGAGCTTGCTCTGGACGCGGCCGCCCGTCTCTGAGTAAGGCCCACCCCAAGTCAGGGGACAAGGAATGACCGAAGAAACACAGGGCTCGAACGGGGGCATGCGGGTCGACGCCGACCTCGTGCGCCAGCTCGCGGAATTATTGAACGAGAACGAGCTGACCGAGATCGAGGTCGCCGACGGCGAGCGCCGGATCGCGGTGAAGCGCCAGCTGACGGTGGCGCAGGCGATGCAGAGCGTCGCCGCGCCCGCGCCGGCGGCGACGCCCGCCCCCGCCGCCGCGCCTGCGCCCGCGGCGGACGTCGCTCCGGCGAACCATCCGGGCGCCGTCAAGTCGCCGATGGTCGGAACCGTCTATCTCTCCGGCGAGCCGGGCGCGCGTCCGTTCGTCTCGCCCGGCGGCGCGGTCGCCGAGGGCGACACTTTGGTTATCATCGAGGCGATGAAGGTGATGAACCCGATCGTCGCGCCCCGCTCGGGCACCGTCCGCCAGGTGCTCGTCCAGGACGGCCAGCCCGTCGAGTTCGACCAGCCGCTGGTGATCGTCGAATAATGAAGATCCAGAAGGTCCTGATCGCGAACCGCGGCGAGATCGCGCTGCGCATCCACCGCGCCTGCCACGAAATGGGGATCAAGACCGTCGCCGTCCATTCGACCGCCGACACGGAGGCGATGCACGTCCGCCTCGCCGACGAGGCGATCTGCATCGGCCCGCCGCCCGCCGCGGAGAGCTATCTCAACATCCCCAACATCATCTCGGCGGCCGAGCTCAGCCACGCCGACGCGATCCACCCCGGCTACGGCTTCCTCTCGGAGAATGCGCGCTTCGCCGAGATCGTCGAATTGCACAACATCGTCTGGATCGGACCCAAGCCCGAGCATATCCGGATCATGGGCGACAAGATCGAGGCCAAGCGGACCGCGGCGAAGCTCGGCCTGCCGCTGGTTCCGGGCTCCGACGGGCCGGTCGAGGGCTTCGACGAGGCCCGCGAGATCGCCGCGGAGGCCGGCTATCCGGTCATCATCAAGGCCGCGTCCGGCGGCGGCGGGCGCGGCATGAAGGTGGTCCGCTCCGAGGACGAGCTCGAGAGCCAGATGATGCAGGCGCGCTCGGAGGCGAAGAACGCGTTCGGCGACGAGACCGTCTATCTCGAGAAATATCTCGGCGACCCGCGCCACATCGAGTTCCAGGTGTTCGGCGACGGCGAGGGCAAGGCCGTCCATCTCGGCGAGCGCGACTGCTCGCTCCAGCGCCGCCACCAGAAGGTGCTCGAGGAAGCGCCTTCCCCGGTCATCTCAGCCGAGCAGCGCGACCATATGGGCGGTATCGTCGCCAAGGCGATGGCCGAGATGGGCTATCGCGGCGCCGGGACGATCGAGTTCCTCTACGAGAATGAGGAATTCTACTTCATTGAGATGAACACCCGGCTCCAGGTCGAGCATCCGGTGACCGAGATGATCAGCGGCATCGACCTGGTGCGCGAGCAGATCCGGATCGCCGCCGGCGAGGGCCTTTCCTGCGAGCAGGCCCAGATCAACCTGCGCGGCCACGCCATCGAGTGCCGGATCAACGCCGAGGACCCCAAGACCTTCGTCCCCTCGCCCGGCCTGGTGAAGAACTACGTCGCGCCCGGCGGCATGCACGTGCGCGTCGATTCCGGCCTCTACGCCGGCTATAAGGTGCCCCCTTATTACGATTCGATGATCGCCAAGCTGATCGTCTACGGCACCACCCGCGAGCGCTGCATCATGCGCCTCAGGCGCGCGCTCGAGGAGTTCGTGGTCGACGGCATGAAGACCACGATCCCCCTCCACCAGAAACTGGTCCGCGACCCTGAATTCCTGGAGGGGGAATATACGATCAAATGGCTGGAGGAATGGCTGAGCCGCGCGGAATAGAGCCGGCAGAGGAGGCGCGCGATGAAACCGAACTTCACCGTCTTCGCCCATGTCTCGCGTCCGCCCGAAGAAGTGTTCGAGGCGGTCGCCGATCCGGAGCAGCTGTCGCGCTACTTCACCACCGGCGGCGCCGAGGGACGGCTCGAGACCGGCGCGATCGTCAGCTGGGAGTTCCACGACTTTCCCGGCGCGTTCCCGGTCGAGGTCGTCGAAGCCGAGCCGGGCGAGCGCATCGTCCTGCGCTGGGCGGCCGCCGAGGACGGGTCCGACGGCTACAGCACCACCGTCACCTTCGCGTTCGAACCCACCGAAGACGGCCGCACCAAGGTGTCGGTCGCCGAGGAAGGCTGGCGCGAGACGGACGCGGGCCTCGCCGCCTCCTACGGCAATTGCATGGGCTGGTCGCAGATGCTGTGCGCGCTCAAGGTCTGGCTGGAGCACGGCATCAATCTCCGGGAAGCGATGTACCGCTGACCCGTCCACCCTGTACGCCAGCCGAGAAATTGTGTAAGAGCAAAGGCTTAGAGCGCCCGCGCGAGCGCGATCAGGATCCATGAATGAAGAAGATGTCTCACGCTTTTGCCGCGGCCCTTTCGATCTTGTCGGCTTCGGCAGCCGCCGCCCAGACGGCGCCGGCTCCCGCTCCCCAGCCGGCGCGCTGGCACCTCGACGGCGCGACCGACCGCTGCGTCCTTACCCGCCGCCTCGAAGGGACTCCCTCGGCGGCGACGTTCATCATGCGCACCATCCCCGGCTCCGGCCGCTACGACCTGATCCTCGCCGCGCCGGACCTCTCCAGGGACCTCCGCCGCCCCGGCCGAAACGTGACCCTGAGCTTCGCGCCGGGCGGGGAAGCGCGTGCGCTCCGAATCGCCGCGGTCGACCTGCCGGACAGGCTCGGCGACGGCGCCCTTTTCGGCCCCCTGCCCGCGCTTTCCACTCAAGAGCTCGCCCGCGCCTCGACGCTCCAGCTCGGCGACGAGCAGGGCCGGTCGCTCGGCAGCTGGACGATCCCGCTCGCCGCCCGCGCCGCCGAGGCGCTGGCTTATTGCGAGGCGGAGAAGCTGGTCGAATGGGGCGCCGATCCGGCCGGCTTCGAGCCGGGCGCGACGCGCCCTCAGCCGCGCGAGGACCCCGCCCGCTGGCTGACGCAGCGCGATTTCGGCCTCGCCACCGCCTTGACGTCCGCCGCTTATACCGCCGTGTTCCGGCTGGCGCTCGACCGCGAAGGCCGCGTGACCGGATGCACGCTGGTCGAATCGGCGGGCAATGTCGACCTCACCGGCGCCTGCCGCGCCCTGCGCAGCCGCGCCCGCTATGAGCCGGCGCGCGATCCGAGCGGGAATGCCATCGCCTCCGTCGCGATCCACATCATCGGATTCCGCATGGAGACCGAGCTGCGCGTCTCCCCGGGCTGAAACATTCGAAACCGATTCGCCCGGCGCGCGACATCGCGCTGATGCAGACCGCACCTAACGCCGCCCGTGACACAGATCGAACGGGAGACGAAAGATGCGGCGCAGCCAGGAGGAAAAAGAGCGGTTCCGGATCGAGGCCGGCATGGGCGGCATCGTCATGGTGACCCTGATCCTGCTCTTCGCGCAGCTCCAGATCGACACCGCGGCCCTGCTGCTGCGCTGAACCGTCTCGCTGCCGCTGGAACCCCGGGCGCGGCTCGGCTAGGAGCCGGCGCATGAAGGCGACCATCTATCACAACCCCAATTGCGGGACCTCGCGCAAGACGCTCGAGATCCTCGAGGCCGAAGGCGCCGAGCTGAGGGTGATCGAGTATCTGAAGGAGCCGCCGCCCAAGGACGAGCTCCGCCGTCTCTACGCCCGCGCCGGCATCACCGCGCGCCAGGGGCTGAGGGCGAAGGAGAGCCTGGCCCAGGACCTCGATCTGGTCGACGGCGCGGTCAGCGACGAAGCGATTCTCGATGCGATGGCCGCCAACCCGATCCTGATCGAGCGGCCGCTGGTCGAGACCGAAAAGGGCGTCCGCGTCTGCCGCCCGCAGGAGGTGGTGCGCGAGATCCTCTGAGCGGTTGACCGCGCGCCGCCGTGGCAGCATCGGCGGTGCGTGATCGACCCCGAGCTATTGCTTCGCGCTTATGCGATCGGCGTGTTTCCGATGGCGGACAGCCGCTCCGCAGGCGAAGTGTTCTGGGTCGAGCCGCGCCGACGGGCGATCATCCCGATCGACCGGTTCCGCCTCTCCCGCTCGCTCAGGAAGACGCTGCGCGCCGGCGCCTTCGCCGTCACCCGGGACACCGCCTTCGCCGAGGTCGTCCGCAATTGCGCCGAGCGGGAGGAAACCTGGATCAACGCCGAGATCGAGGCGAGCTACAACCAGCTCCACGCGCTGGGGCACGCCCATTCGATCGAATGCTGGCAGAAGGGGCGCCTCGCCGGCGGCCTCTACGGCGTCCGGCTCGGCGCCGCCTTTTTCGGCGAGAGCATGTTCTCGGCCGCCCGCGACGCGTCCAAGGTCGCGCTCGCCTGGCTCGTCGCCCGTCTCAAGGTAGGCGGCTTCACCCTGCTCGATTGCCAGTTCATGACCGAGCATTTGCGCAGCCTCGGCGCGGTCGAGATCGACCAGGCGGACTACCTCTCGTCGCTCTCCGCCGCCTTGGGCGATGGCTGGTCGGGCCGGGCCGCTTCCGGCGACGGCGCGGCGCGCGCGGCCGGACGCCCGGTCGCGGGCGAGTTCGGCGCGCTCGACCGGCTGCTTTCCGCCGATCCTGCCCGCACGGTCGACGCTCCCGCTTCCGGATGCGTCATCGCACAGCTCCTCGGCCACACGTCGTAGACCGGGTGCTCGACGACGTTGAGGGACGGGCTCTCCTTGTAGACCCAGCCCGAAAAGACCCGCTGGAACTGCCCTTGGGCATTGCGCACGTCGACCTGCACGAAGGCGCCGGTCAGCCTCTGCTCCTCCCACGGCGCGGTCGTCTCGCAGGCGCGCAGCCGCACGACCACGTCGTCGACCCGCAGCGCCTGGCCGGGACGCAGGGTGAGGTTGCGCGAGATGCCGTTGCGTTTGTTGAGCAGCCCGATCACCGCGACCCGCTCGGCCATCGGCGTGGTGCCGGGAGCGACCTCGGTCACCGTCTGCGGAATGTCGACCACCTGCGGCTCGGGCTCGGCCTGCTTCTGCTTGGCGTCGCGCTCGGGCGCGCCGGGAGGGCTGCAGGCGGAAGCGCCGGCAATGGCCGCCGCGGCGCCGATGACCACGAGCCGCCGCATCGTTCAGTCGGGGGTCCAGGCTTCGTAGTCGCCGCTCGCGGCCGCGCGCCGGCCGCCTTTCTCGAGCGCCCCCGCCGGCCGGTAGGCGAGCGGCGTGCCTGTCATGTTCGCGGTCGCCGGCTTCAGGAACTTGGGCGGCGGCGGCAGCGCCTCGTCCGGCACATCGTCTATCATCCGGTGCATCCAGGCATACCAATCCGGCGGAATCCGGCTGGCATCGTTGGAGCCGTTGTAGATCACCCAGCGCCGGTCGCCCTTCTTCGAGCGATAATAGACATTGCCGAGCGGATCCGTCCCGACCTTGACCCCGGTCAGCCGCGTCGAAAGCGCGGTCGTCAGGCTCGCGCCTTCCCACCAGGTGAAGAGGTTCTTGAACATGCCCATGGCGGCCCCGCCTAGCGCCCTTGCCCGGCGGGACGCAAGTGCGCCCTCGGACGCGCGGCTACCAGGTGCCTCGTGCCATCCTGTCGCGGCGTTCGAGCTCGGCGGCGGTCGGCCCGATGGTCTGGAAGCTGCCGGGCTCGACCGCGCCGGCCGGTTCATATTCGGCGATGACGTTGCCGCCCGGAGTGACCCGATGCTCGACCATGCGCATCGACCTTGGCGGCGTGCCTTCGCCGAACAGGCGCTTTCCCGTGCCGAGCACGGCCGGAAAGGTCATCAGCACCAGCCGGTCGATCAGGCCGGCGGCGAGAAGCTGCGGGTAAAGCGTGCTGCTCCCCTGGATGACGAGGTTCGGGCCGTCGCGCTGCTTCAGCGCGGCGAGCGCGTCCAGGCCGGTCAGGCGATGGCTGTTCTGCCAGTCGAGCCGTCGATGGCCGCCGGTGACGACATATTTGGCGGCGCGATCGAAGCGTGCGCCGATGCCGCTGTCGTCATCCGCGACGAACGGCCAGTAGGCCGCGAAAATATCGTAGGTGCGCCGCCCCAGCAGCAGGTCGAAGGGCTCGCAGAACAAAGCGTCGATGCGCTCTCCGACCGCTTCATCGAAATAGGGCGCGAGCCAGCCGCCGAGAGCGAAGCCGCCGGTCGGGTCCTCGTCCGGCCCTCCCGGAGCCTGCATCACCCCGTCGAGCGAAACGAAAACCGCACCGATCACCTTGCGCACCGATCTTCTCCCGTAATTCGAGCACTAGCGCCGGACGTCTGGCCGGTCGCCACGAGGGGCAACCCCCACGATGCCCAGGACTGCGTAGAGCATTAAAAGCGCCGCTAAGGTGAGATCGATGGCAAACAGGAGGTTGCGATCGATCGCAGCCTCGACCTCCAAGAACAAGAAGGGGGTCGCCAGCGCTATGAGCGCCAGCCCAAAGATGCCTCGCCATTTCGAGGGCCACTTGAGCAGGAAGACGGACCAGCACGAGACCACGAGAAGGAGGAAGAAGATCGTCTGAGACACGTCGCGCATGGAGGCCTCACAAGTTCATCCAGTCACGGTCGCATCTTATTCCAACGTCCGCAACGCGTCGAAAGCCGACATCCGCGCGCGGCGACCGCCGCAGCGCCCTCAGGCCGGCGCGACCTCCACCGCGAGCGGGCCCTTCTTGCCGTCGGCGATGCGGGCACGCAGCGGCTGCTCGGGCGCGAGGTCGGTGAGACCGCCGCGGCGGATCGTCTCCATGTGGACGAAGATGTCCTGGCCGTCGGCCCCCTCCCGGACCAGGAAGCCGTAGCCCTTCAGGCGGTTGAACCACTTCACCCGCACCGGCTCGAAATCGCCGGCCTCGTCGAGCAGGTCGGACGGGTCGGTGCGGTCGCCCGAGGGGGCGCTGCGCGCAAATTCGGGGACCACCGCCTTGCTGAGGTCGATCGAGATCACCTTGCGCGCCTGGAGCCCCCTTTCCTGTTCCGCGACGAGGCATTCGACGATCGCGCCCTCGGGGAGGCTGCGCCGGTCATGCTCCTTGAGGACGCTGAAATGAACCAGGACGTCCCCCTTCGCCTGCTCGCTCACCAGGAAGCCGAAGCCCCGCGTGGCGTCGAACCATTTCATCGTGCCGGTGATCCTGGTGAGCGCCTCGTCCGGGAACGCGCCCTCGGCACGCGCGGCGACATCGCCCTCCTCCTCGGGGGCGGCGTCGTCGGCAGCCATTTTTCGGCCTTCGCTCATCGGCAAGGCGTCCACAGCAAAAACGGCGACAGGACTAACATGCTTTGCGGCTTTGTGAACTGTCCCGCATTGTTTTTTCAGGGATCGTCCGGTTCCGGGATGGTCCCGGGGGGCGCCTTCGCCAGCCGCCGGGCGATGTCGAGCGGGTGTCCGGCGCGCAGCATCGCCGCCATCGCCTTCTCGCGCCCCGCCCGATCCGGCTCCTCGGCGGCGAACGGACCGATCCGCCGCCGCTCGGCGAAACGCAGCGCCGCCTCCCAGGCGCCGTCGTGCGCCTTCGCCCGGGCCTCTGCCCCGTCCTCCTCGCCGATGCCGGCCGCGGCGAGGGCGTCGCGCACGCGCCGCTCGCCGTAACCGCGCCGGCCGAGCGATGCGGCGCGGCTCGCCGCATAAACCTTGTCGTCGACATAGCCGAGCCCGGCAAGGCGCTCGACCAGCCGCTCGAGAGGCGGCTCGCCTTCGCCGGTCCAGCCACGGTCGCGGAGCTTGCGAGCGAGATAGGATCTCAGCCTGGCGCGGGTGGTGGCGTAGCGGCCCGCATAGAAGAGGGCCAGCCGCTCGAGCGCCTCGCCGTCGAGCGGCGGGCGGGGCCTTCGCTTGCGTTGATCTGCCACGCGCCATGATTGTGCCACAGTCGAGCCGGAAAATGAACGCGGCCGGGGGCCCTAAGCGATCGGCGCATTCCCGCGGCGGCATAGGCGTTGAAGGATCGAGACGGACGTGGCTGAACGAGACGGCGAGGCGAAGCACAGGCTGGCGCCGACCCCTACCGAGGACACGCTGCCGCGCCGTCTCGCCGATTTCGAGACCGTCGGCGAGGCGCTGGACTATGCCGCGCGCGGCGTTCGCGGCCTCAACTTCCACGATCCGCGCGGCGAACTGGTGCGCGCCTACCCGTTCGCCGAGCTCCGCGGGGACGCGCTTGCCAACGCCAGCCGGCTGGTGGCCCGCGGCGTGAGGCCCAAAGACCGCATCGCAATCCTCGCGGAGACCGGCCCCGAATTCGCGGCCTTGTTCTTCGGCGCGATCTATGCCGGGGCGTGGCCTGTGCCTTTGCCCTTGCCGACCTCTTTCGGCGGCCGCGACGCCTATATCGACCAGCTCAAGGTGCAGCTCACCAGCGCCGATCCGATCTGCCTGTTCTACCCGGCGGAGCTGAGCGGCCTCGCCGCCGCCGCCGCCGAGGCGGTCCGGATCGACGGAATCGCCTGGGAGGACTTCGCGTCGGCACCCGCCCCCGATGCGCCGCTTCCCCCCGCGAAAGCGGACGACATTGCCTATCTCCAATATTCGAGCGGCTCGACCCGCTTCCCACACGGCGTCGTCATCAGCCACCGCGCCCTGCTCAACAATCTCGCGGCCCACAGCCACGGCATGCGGGTGATCGACAGCGACCGCTGCATTTCCTGGCTCCCCTGGTATCACGACATGGGGCTCGTCGGCTGCCTGCTCTCGCCTATGGCCAACCAGATCTCGGCCGACTATCTCAAGACCGAGGATTTCGCGCGCCGTCCGCTCGCCTGGCTGGACCTCATCAGCCGCAACGAGGGCACCACCGGCAGCTATTCCCCGACCTTCGGCTACGACATCTGCGCCCGCCGCGTCTCGAGCCAGACCAACGTCGCAGAGCGGTTCGATCTGTCGCGCTGGCGGATCGCCGGCAACGGCGCCGACATGATCCGCCCCGACGTGATGCAGGCCTTCGTCGACGCCTTCGCGCCCGCCGGCTTCGACGCCAAGGCGTTCCTGCCCAGCTACGGCCTCGCGGAGGCGACTCTCGCCGTCTCGATCATGCCGCCGGGCGAGGGCATCGTCGTCGAGCTGGTCGAGGAGACCCTGCTCGCGGGCGGCACGCCGGGCGAGCGCGACCGCCCGCAGCGCTACCGGTCGATCGTCAATTGCGGCAAGCCGGTCCGCGACATGGAGATCGCCATCCGCGGCGACAGCGGCGAGACCCTGGGCGAGCGCGAGATCGGCAAGATCTTCTGCCGCGGCCCCTCCGTGATGGTCGGCTATTTCCGCGACGAGGCGGCGACTCGTCTCTGCCTCGACGCCGACAATTGGCTCGACACCGGCGACATGGGCTATCTTTCGGACGGCTATGTCTACGTCGTCGGCCGCGAGAAGGACATGATCATCATCAACGGCAAGAACCACTGGCCGCAGGACATCGAATGGGCGGTGGAGCAGCTGCCGGGCTTCAAGGCCGGCGACATCGCCGCCTTCGCCATCACCACCCCCGGCGGCGAGGAGACGCCCGCCGTCCTCGTCCAGTGCCGCACCTCCGACGCCGAGGAGCGCGGGCGCCTGCGCGACTCGATCCGCGAGCGGGTCCGCGCCATCACCGGCATCAACTGCGTCGTGGAGCTCGTCCCGCCGCGCACCCTCCCCCGCACCAGCTCGGGCAAGCTCAGCCGCGCCAAGGCGAGAAGCCTCTACCTCAGCGGCGAAATCGAGACCTACGACATCGCCGCCTAGCGCCACCCGATCTCAGAGCTCGCCGAAATCGCGCGGGAAACGGCTGGCCCTGCGCGTCTTCGCGTCTTCGCGTGAAACAAGCGGACACCTTTTCCGGGCCACTAGGCCCGAAGGATCTCACGCGAAGGCGCGAAGCCGCGAAGAGAAGGGATTGGCAGGAGTGGAGGGACTCGAACCCACGGCCCTCGGTTTTGGAGACCGATGCTCTACCAGCTGAGCTACACTCCTGCGGAGCGAGCCAGATAGCGTCGCTATCTGGCGCCCGCAAGTGCGGCGCGAACGCCGGCCGGCCTGCGCGCCAGCGACAGGACCGACGTCACGGGATTTACTCCCGTGACGGCCCGCACCCGGGGGAGGCGCTCCAGCCCCGCCCCGACCCTTGCGCTAAGCGGCGGCGGGCGCTATCTCGCATCGCTCGCACCCATCGGCAGCATGGACGACCGGCCCTCCGGTCCCCGGCGGCTGCCCAGCCAAGGACGAAGAGACGTGGCGAGAGTCAATCCCGGCGAGTTCCTGCGGCAGGTCCGCACCGAGACCGGGAAGGTGGTCTGGCCGACCCGGCGCGAGACTTTGATGACCGGCCTGATGGTCGTCATCATGACCACCATCCTCGGCCTGTTCTTCTTCGGCGTCGATTCCGCGTTCAGCGCGATCGTCCAGCTACTCCTCCGCCTCGTCGCCTAGCCGCTCAGCACCAGGAACCCACAGAAACCATGTCCCGCTGGTACATCATCCACGCTTATTCCGGCTTCGAGAACAAGGTCCGCGACGCGATCATGGCCGAAGCCACCCGATTGGGGCTCGACCGGCTGGTCGAGGCGGTCGAGGTCCCGACCGAGAAGGTCACCGAGGTCCGCCGCGGCAAGAAGGTCACTTCCGACCGCAAGTTCTTCCCCGGCTACGTGCTCGCCAAGCTGGCGATGAACGACGACGTC
The DNA here is from genome assembly GCA_035628635.1 of Allosphingosinicella sp. Lineage (GTDB taxonomy): Bacteria > Pseudomonadota > Alphaproteobacteria > Sphingomonadales > Sphingomonadaceae > Allosphingosinicella. Next base: position 28,750 of record DASPJJ010000002.1, on the reverse strand, counting down.
TACCACTTGGTCAAGAACACCCCCAAGGTCACCGGCTTCCTCGGCGCGAGCGGCAAGCCGCAGCCGATCAGCGACGCCGAGGCCGCCCGCATCCTCAACACCAAGGACGAGGCCGCCGCCGCCGCGCCCAAGCAGAAGATCAGCGTCGACTACGAGATCGGCGACCAGGTCAAGGTGCTCGACGGCCCGTTCGCGAGCTTCAACGGCCTCGTCGAGGAGCTCGATTTCGACCGCGGCCGCGTCAAGGTCGGCGTCTCCATCTTCGGCCGCGCGACGCCCGTCGAGCTCGAGTTCGAGCAGGTCGAGCGGGTGAAGTAAGGGACAGCCTATCTGGCTGTCCCCTCTGTGCGGGGAAGGTGGGGACAGCCAGATAGGCTGTCCCCCTTCTGCCTCAGCTGCGGCCGCGCTCGTAATCCTGCAGGCAGTGGTCGGTGACCGTCGCCGAGCAGGCCGGGTACACCACGGCCGCGACCGGCGCGCCGGTGTCGGCGTCGAGCAGGGGGCCGCCCATCGCGGCGGCGGGGACGCCGTTATAGCCCGGCGGGACCACCGCGGGCGCCGAGATCACGGCGATGCCGCGCGCGTCGCGCTCGGGGGTCGCATTGCTTGGCTGGACCAGCGACCCGGTCGCGGCGACCGGCACCGCGCCCATCGCGCTTGCTCCGGCCTCGGTCTCGACTGCGGTCTCGAACGGGGCGGTGACGCCGTCGCCGGCATAGGCGCCCTCGTAGGCCGTACCGCCGGGGGCGGCGCTCTGGGCGAAAGCGGCGCTTCCGGCCAGCAGGGCGATCGCAAAAGCGGCTGTCTTCATGGCACGCACTCCTCGTCTTGTACCCCTTGCAGCGGCGCCGATGCGCACGCTCGCGGCCGCGGCCGCTCGAGGGGAGAGACGGGATAACGCGCCGGGCCGCGCTTCTTTCCCGGGGACAGTCACTAGTGACTGTCCCCTTTCCCTTATTGCGGGAAGCCGTTCGCGTAATAGACGACGACGTAGCGCCCGCCGCGCTGCTCGCAGCGCGTGGTAGCGCGGCTCGCCTGGTTGAATTCCGAGCCGGTGAGGTCCTGATAGCCCTGGCCGCGCTGGTCGGGGTTGGCGCGCTGGCGGTTGCGCTCGTGGGCGAGCGCGCTCCCGCACTGGCCGCGATTGGCGTAGGTCGAGAATTGCGGCGCGCCGAGCACGGTGCCGCCGGCCTGGGCGAAGGCCGGGGCGGCGATCGAGCCGGCCAGGAAGGCCGCGATGGCGAATGTCTTCATCGTCTCTCTCCTTGTTCGGTCCGCGCGCAGGGAAGGAAGGCGCAGCGCGCGGACCGTCAGCGGCGGACTCAACGCACGGCGCGGCCGAATCGAAGCGCGAACCGACGCCCGCACGGCGCGACTCGTCGCACCAACCCGCTGACTTCATAGACTTATGTTAGAGTGCCGGCGCCGGCGGATCGCCGAGACAGTTGCTTAACGCTCCCCATTCTCGCGCGGCGGCAGCGCGTGGAGCGCTTGGGTCTCGCCGGCGGCGGCGCCGGGCGCGAGCAGGAAGGGCAGGCAGGCCGCCGCCTTGACGCTGTAACGGCCGGCGAGATCGTAATGGATGAGCCGCGCCTCGGACGAGGTCGCCCGCCGCGCCATCGCCATGGCCGCGCGCTTGCGGCCGATCCAGTAATTCTTTTCCATGAGTGTCGCCCATGTTTGTGCAAGCGGGAGCGCGATCGTCTCCCCGTCACAGGGCGCTTGCGGAAAGGTGCAGGTGATGGATCGCATATGGGGACGATGGGGCCCTTGCGCCATGGGGGCACACAGATGGGGACAGTCTATCTGACTGTCCCCCTCCGGCGCCCAGGGGGACAGTCAGATAGACTGTCCCCTCGCGATCTTGCGCTTCATGTCCGGAATCCGCCAGCCGCCGAACAAAGCGACGCCCTCGTGGTAGGGCGGCTTCCCGCTCGCCCGGCTCCAGCCCGTCACGAGGTGCAGCGGCGGCAGCGGCGGCGGCGGCGCCTCGTCCGGGTGGCGCCAGCTTCCGGTCTCCTCGTAACGCAGGGCGCGCGCGACCGCCTCGTCCTCGGCGACGCGGTTCTGCTCGACCGTCCACATCGCGCGCAGCCGCTCGGTATAGGTCTCCCAGGGCTCGCCTCGGCGCCTCCTGCGGTGCGGCAGGTCCCAGCCCTGCTGCACCGATTTCTCGTGCAGCCACAGCAATTGCAGCGCCTGGTCGGCGGTGAGCGGCGGGATCGGCGGCGGATCGTACTGCCGCCAGCCATCGTCGGCGTGGCTCTCGGGCATGCCGGCGGCGAGCGCGGCGCATTCGAGCCGCTCCCAGCCCATCTTGAGCGCGAGGCGGAACTCGCGGGCGAAAGCCGGATCGCGCCGCCGCCGCCGGTAGAAAGCGGCCGGCGAGGCTCCCGCCGCCGCCGCCGACAGCCGCACGTTGGCCGTCGCCGAAAGCGCCGCGAGGAAGGCCTGCTCCGCCGCCTTGGTGAGCTTGTTCCGATGGGCGAAGCGCAGCTGCAGCCTGCCGTTCTGCGACCGGACCACCACCGGCTCCCCGCCCCTGGTGCGCAAGGGACAGTTACTTGTAACTGTCCCCATCTTCTTCAAGGGACAGTTACTTGTAACTGTCCCCATCTTCTTCTCACGGGGACAGTTACGAGTAACTGTCCCCCCCTCGGGCCCCCTCTTCCCCCCCGCGAGATGAAAGGCCGCGTTCGCCGCCGCCGCCGCCGCGTCCCAGTCCTGCGCGAAGGCGGCATGCGTGGCGCGCCGCGTCTGCATGGTGCTGTTGCGCCGTCCGATCTCCCGCGCCGCGAACCGCGCATTGCCGGTCTGCCGCAGGATGGCGAGGAAACGCTCGTTCTCGCGCGCCTGGGCGAAGGTGAAGGGACGTGGCATGGGTACGACTCGCTGCGGCTGATGTTCCGGCGAGGTTAATAGGAGGATTCCTATTTGTCAAGCCCGCCGCTGAAAACGGGGACAGTCTATCTGACTGTCCCCCTCCGGCGCCGTGGGGACAGTCGGATAGACTGTCCCCTCCTCAGCCGACCATCCGGACCAGCAAAGCCGTGTCGACGAACTGGATCAGCTCGGTCACCCGCCCCTCTTCGTCGAAGGTCCACAGGTCGCACAGCTCGGTGGTGCCGACCGGGCCGCCGTCGATCGAGAAGTCGATGCGCCAGCGGCAGGCGGCGCGATTGCCCTCGACGATCGCGTCGATGCGCTCGTGATCGTGGAAGCGGACCCGGTCGATCAGCTCGGAGACGGCGGTCCGCGCCTCGTCGGGACCGGCCGGGAAGGCGCCGTAGAGGCTCGAATTGCCGGCGATCCGGAAGACGGCGCCGGGCGCCAGGAAGCGCGCGACCTCGCCTTTGTCGCCGCGGCTGCGGGCGGCGAGGGCGGCGTCGATCGTCGCCAGCATCCGCTCCCGCCCCGGGCCGCCGTCCGGTCGCGGCGCCGCGGCAGCGGCGATGTCGGGACCCTGATTCTGTCCGTCGGGCATGTCGGCCCTCCTCCCGTTGGCGAGGGCCGGAGGATAGCATGAAGCGGCGGCGGCGGACAGGCGCGCCGGCGGCCGCCGGGGCTCCCCGTCGCGCGCCGCCCTTGCCTTCGCGCGCCTTTGCGGCGAGCATCGCGGGCGAAGGAGGGGCTCCATGTCCGGACTGACCGCACTGCTGCCGCTCGTTCTCGCCGCCGCCGCCCCGGCGCCGGCGCCATCGGTGGAGGCCGCGCCCGGGCGCGGCCTCTGGATCGGCGCCATCGAGCTCTGCCGCGAGACGGTCGCGGCCGCGCGCCTCACCCCGGACCCGATCGACGGCGCCCCCGCGCTCTACGTGCTGCTCCGCCCCGAGGTCCATCCCCTGCTCGAGCGCGAGACCGCCGCGCGGGTCGGCCGCACCCTCGCCCTCCGCCTCGACGGCCGCACCCTCTCCGAGCCGGTCGTCCGCGAGCCGATCGCCGGCGGCCACGCCCAGCTCACCGGCCTCGGCCCCGAAGCCGCCGCCGCCCGCCGCGCGGCGCTGGGGCCGTGCAGGCGGGGCTGAATCGGGGACGGTTACTCGTAACTGTCCCCATCTTCCGCCTGGACCTCTGGGGCGGACGGGGACAGTTACTTGTAACTGTCCCCAACTTGCGGCGGACCGGCCCACCCGCTCATCCCGAGCAGGCCGAGCCTCGTCGAGGCCGCCCGTCGAGGGACGTCTGCCCCGATCATGCCGGCCGCGGCATCGGCGCCTGGATGTACGGCGAGGCGCTGGCTCGGATGAAAGCCGCCGGCGCCCGCCTCGCCACCGTCGGCACCGGCGGCGACGCCAGCCACGAAGCGGCGCGGCGCGCTTATGCGAAAGCGGGGTTCGGGCCGGGGATACCGTCGGTGCACTTGTCCCGGATGCTTTAGGGCGGGGCGGCCGTTGGCCCGCTCTCCACGATGGGGTGCTCCCACACTCTCATGCTGAGCAGGCCGAGCTTGTCGAGGCCGTCCGTGGAGGGACGTCGCTTACGGGATTCCGCGAACCGCTACATTGATCCAATCCGCGCGCCGTAAGGTGTGCCGCACAGCGTTCCGCTGCCGTACTTCTACTCGAGTTGCGGGGTCTTGAAGGACGTATATAATAGGCGCGGTTTCAGCGCAGTTCTCGACAACAACAAGCAAGAAGTTTAAGCGATGTTGCCGAGCCGCCTGAAGTTCTAGATCGGTGAGGACTATCACGCCTGCTTGTCCAACGGAGCTCTTGACTTCAATAACGTAAGCGCGAGCCCCTTTCCTAGCCCATATATCAAAACCAAAGCCACGCCTCTGATTATAATAGATCACTTCCCAGCCTGCTGCAGTAAGCATCTTGCCGATCAAGAGTTCGGCTTCGGCGCCATCATTCACTTGGCCTGGAGTGGGAGGCGTCCTCAGTTCGGCAGGTGCGTCGTCGAGAGGCATCTGAAGCACTGTAGCGGGCCGAGCGCGCGAGGCGGGTCCCTGTGGCGCAGCGGATTGCTGCTGCCTTCCGCCGGTCCCACCCGTAGTTGCTGTAACCAAAGGGTCAGCAGCGAGCCTCTTAGTCAGCCACAGTTCGTTACCAGCACGATACGCGCTGGTGCCGAGAGAAAATAGGGAGAATGTATGGCGAGCCATGTCCCGCCAATTATGGTACGGCTTTCGTTCGTCACTACCTTCGCCGGGAGGTACCCGGAGCTCAACTTCCCGACGGAGCTGAATCTTCTCGTTCTCGGACAGGCGCCGGAAACGGGTCACCTGCGCGCTGGCAGAGTCAATCTCGCTCTCGTCACGAATGCGCGAAATAAATAAATCAAATTCATCAAGGTCAACGTATCCGCCGTTTGCCTCCATAATCGGAAGAATTGCTCGATACGGCCGAACATCGAACTCGTCGTATTCAGCTACTCTTGTGCTGGAATACCAAGGTTCCCTGCAAAAGCGAATCTGGCGCAGAATACGTTCGAAGATCGTCACTGGATCTGCACCAATGGCGAGTGCCTTACCGTCAGTGGTGAGTCGGACTGAGGTCCATCTGCCCGGCACTGGACGCTCAAGCAAACCCAGCGGCGTCTCCATAGCGAGGAAATAGTGGCGCCGAATATTCAATCCGGGATTAGCGCCGATGCCGAGCAGTCGTCCCAGAGCACGATAATGTGGCTCGCCGAGCACGAGCGCGCCAGAACTAGCCCCTGCGTCTGCTAGGTACCTCGCAATCAGCTGAATACGTGCCGCCGTTATCGTGACACGCGTTATCAACCACCACCCACGGTCGCCGCGGTCCCCCTCATCTAAGCGAGCTCTGAGGTCGCTGATTGCATCATCAAAGTTCGACACATATGCCTCCAGCTAGCCATGCATAGCCTAACGGCGTCCGATCCCAAAGCAACCCTCTACTCTAAGGTGGATTCGCTTCGCTCAGTTGCGGCGAAAGATAACGTACTGATGGTGGGTAACCGTTCCTTTGTCCCGTATTCCGTGGCTCTCACAGTGTCCTACGCTCTCATCGAGGACGTCTACGACTTGCAAGTAGCGCCTACCTATCAGCGCCAACTCGGAGGCCATGTCGCACTTCGAGCTCTTCCCTAAGTGGAGAGCCAGATATCCCCCGGCTTTTAGACGGCTGGCGGCTTGCTCCAAAACAGGCTCATAAACAGCAAATGTTTCCTTTTGTCGTTCCTCGACAAACCTACGAGGCTCCTGTCGAAACTGTTGGGCGCCCCATCCGCAAAACCACAGACGCATCCAGTTGGCGGCGTAGAAGCGCGTGCTGTCGTAGAAGGGGGGGGACGTGATAATGGCATCTAGCTCAGACACTGCCTCCGGCCACTGCGCCGTCGCGTCCTGATCGTAAACAAACCCCGCAGGGGCGGAAGCATCAGGGGCGGCCTCGAGGAGCCGCCGGATCTTATTCGTGAGGCGTGGGACTAGCGAGCGATATTCGATCGCACCTGTTGGCGCAAAAGGGGTGATTGGATGCGAGCGTCTGCTCAACGCATAGGGCCGATTTCCGTGCAGAATATGGAGCAACGCGGCAAGAACCAGCGACCTTGCTCCGGACTTTTCCATGGGCTGAAGAAAGTAGGCGCGCGCAGCGAGGATCTCGGCCAATGTCTCGGGGTGAAAATAGGAGGCGAGACTGCCGTTGAACCGAGCAAAGCCGATTGCCTCGTGGTCGATCGCCACCGTGCGATGTAGGTCAATCCACCGCTCCAGCGCTCGGACCTCCGCCCAAACTTCGCCGGCACCCGTCTTAAGAAGTTTGCCTCGGGAGATTTCCAGCGCAGCTGGACTAATATCAAACGCAAACGTTGTGTGGCCGGCAAGGCGGGCCTCAAAAGGTATAGTACCGACACCGGAAAAAGGATCGAGTATCCGGCCGCCGGTGACAGGCATAAGAGCTCCTACGAGGTGATGCGCAATGGAAGGTTTCAGCTTTCCCTGATAAGAACACATCGAGTGCCATGGGTGACCCCAATTACGCTTCGCGAACTCGCCACGCTGATGGGGCAATCCGCTTGCGAAGGCCCGCCAGGCTGCGAGCTGTCGCGGGCACGCGGACGGATAGACCCGCGGCTTCGCGTCAAGTACCTCGAATACCTGTAGCGTCTGGCGGAGCTTCCGCCCATTCCTCGACTGGCGTTCGCGCAGGATGACCTCGTCCACGGGATGAAAGCCTGCGTCGACCATCATCTCGCCGATAATTCGGTCGGTGGGAATCCAGACGCTGCCGTAGCACGAATCTCCGAGATCAATCGCGACACGGCTCGATGAGCCACTGATCGCGCGAAAATTACGGATCACCTTTGACATTTCGTTAAAGTAGGCGGCGGCCATCATCGGAATACGTAAGTCGTAGGCGTCGTCTATCAGCTCCTCCAAAACTCGACGGAGCTTTGCCGAAGCGCCGAGAGCCGCGTCCGCTCCAACCTTCGCGGCAGTGACGTCGTTGATGCCGGCAGTTATTGCCTCATCACGGTACCTTCGCAAGTCGGACCTCGTTCCCAAACAACGCAAAAACCATAGCTCTATCTTGGTGTTTCTGAAGTAGTTAGTCCCATTCAGATAAGGAGGACTGGTGACTATAATGTCGGGCGCGATTCCCAATGCATCTCCGATCTGACGCGCATTCTCGCATAGTAAGGCAACCGACCCCCGTTGAGGGCCTATATCAGCGAGGTCACTTGCCATCATATGAAGAGAATTACGGACCTCATTGCGCAGTGCTGGGATCGGCTCGCGAACCTCTCGGGCATTGCGAAACCGTAGGTCGCCGCGCCTGATGAGGTTTGACGCCGGGACAAGCGAGCGCAACACGGCGACGGCAAACAGTTGCGCAAGCCTTGGCTGTTCGCGGTGCATCAAGTCTAATACACTTCGCAGACGAAGTGCCTCCTCCCAATTCGCGGCCGAAAAGAACGCGCGCTTTCCAAATATTTGCAGCGCCGTTTCGCTTAGATCCTTCGCTGGCGGAACTCGATCTAGTTTAGCTTCAAGGCCGTCGGCAATTTGGTGGAGAGTCTCGGCCGCGGCAGCGCGCTCATTCTTGCTCAGGCTTTGGGCGATGACCTTCGAATCGATGATGGCTCGGCATACGGGGTTTACCTCGCAGTAATATGCGTCGAGCCCAAGCGCTGCGCCGACGAGCGCCGTTGTTCCCGAGCCACAAAAGGGGTCGAGTATGACTCCAGCATCCGGAGCATAGGTCCGGAGGATCGATTTCACGAAATCTGGCGAATATCCCTCCAGGTAGGGGAACCACTCGTGCAGCGGACTACCTTTCCCCCCGCTGAAAGTCGCCTGAAGCCCGGAGGCCGCTGGCTTGACGCAGATGCTTTCGCTTAGACGGGTGCGGACGAAAAGTGAGGTGGGGAGCTCAGCCTTATCAGCTGCAGCCACCACGTCGGCGTAGCTATCGGTTCCCAGGAGCTGCCGGATTGTGTAACTGCTCAGGGGAGCAACGGCGTCAAACAGCTCTTGATCTCGCCCAAATGGCACCGTGAGGCCTGACCGGGGTGCCAGCGGGTGGTCGGGAAAATAGACGGTCTTGCTCAGCTGCACGGCCGCTGCTCCCAGAAGAGTGTACCTACCACATCTGCGATAAAACCGGTGACGGTCAAGCGAAAGTTGAGAGTTTGGTCAGATGCTCATTTCGCTGGTGTAAACCTCCCGGGAGATTGAAGGAGGGGGTTTCCGCGATCCGGTGGTGGGCGAGCCGCTCCCTGCCGGCAATGTTCATCTCAGCGGTCTCGACAACGTGGCCGCGGTGCGCCGCGCCGCGCTGGCGCCATGCGCGGGGAGGGCGAGGCTCAGGCGCGCGGGAAGGGGGCTGAAGTTTCGCGTTCACCTAGCGGCCTCTGCAAAGCCGCCGCAGGCGACGCCCGAGGATAGGGCCGGCGCTCGATTTGGCTAATCGCAGCAGGAAGCCTAATCCCTCCGAATGGCGGAGCGCATCCGAGCGGAACTGGAGCCGATCTATGGCTGGGGCTGGACCGGCGACAAGATTGTCGGGCCGATCCGCGAGACTCCCGCGCCCTTCGCCGCCGAGCTCGACGCGCCCCTCCCCGGCCCCTGCACCGGCATCGTCGTCACCGAGGGTCACGAATTTGTCGGGATGACCGTCGACCTCGCCAGGCGTCACGAGGAATGGGACGGCACGCTGAATGTGTCGGTGCTCAGCGACGGCCGCATCGTCACGGAAGGCTGGGCGCTCGCCGATCCGGCCGGCTTCTCCAACGCCTGGCCGGGCCGATCTACCGCCGCAGGCTCGGATGATTCCCCTCCCGGTCCCTTTCGGTGACCGTGCAGCTCGGGGAATATCCCCCCTCTTCGCGCCTTCGCGTGAGACCCTCTCCTGCCCCTCCGCGCCTACGCGTCTCCGCGTGAACCCCCTTCTGTCCACGCGGAAGCGCCGAGCCGCGGGCGGACGAAGCATTTGCCCTTCGGGCGGTTTTGCGCTAGGGGCCGCGGCTTCCAACGCTATCGCTGGAAATTGCGGGAGACGGGCCTCAGCTCGTCGTTCGGACCGCTAAGCTCAACCCGGCCGAAAGTACCACTTTCGGACGAACCTACAGAGTGAGACACATGGCAAAGAAGATTACGGGCTATATCAAGCTCCAGGTGCCCGCCGGCGCCGCCAATCCGTCGCCGCCGATCGGCCCGGCATTGGGCCAGCGCGGCGTCAACATCATGGAATTCTGCAAGGCGTTCAACGCCCAGACCGGCGACATGGAGAAGGGGATGCCGATCCCGACGGTGATCACCGTCTATGCGGACCGCAGCTTCTCGTTCGAGATGAAAACTCCGCCGGCGACCTACTTTTTGAAGAAGGCGGCGAAGATCGCGTCCGGGGCCAAGGAGCCGGGCAAGCAGAGCGCCGGGCGGGTCAAGCGCTCGCAGCTGCGCGAGATCGCCGAGATGAAGATGAAGGATCTGAACGCCAACGATCTCGACGCCGCGGCGAAGATCATCGAAGGCAGCGCCCGCGCGATGGGCCTCGACGTGGTGGAGGGCTGATCCGATGGCGAAGCTGACCAAGAAGCAGAAGGCGATCGCCGCCGCGGTCGATACCGGCCGGCTCTACGGGGTCGACGAGGCGATCGAGGCGCTCAAGGCGAACGCCACCGCCAGGTTCGACGAGACGATCGAGGTCGCGCTCAATCTCGGCGTCGATCCGCGCCACGCCGACCAGATGGTCCGCGGAGTCGTCACCCTCCCCGCCGGCACCGGCAAGGACGTCCGCGTCGCCGTGTTCGCGCGCGGCGGCAAGGCCGACGAGGCGACCGCGGCGGGCGCCGACGTGGTCGGGGCCGAGGATCTGATGGAGACGATCCAGAGCGGCAATATCGATTTCGACCGCGTGATCGCCACTCCCGACATGATGGGCGTGGTCGGCCGGCTCGGCAAGATCCTCGGCCCGAAGGGCCTGATGCCGAACCCGAAGCTCGGCACGGTCACGCCGAACGTCACCGAGGCGGTCAAGGCGGCCAAGGGCGGCCAGGTCGAGTTCCGCGTCGAGAAGGCCGGCATCATCCATTCGGGCATCGGCAAGGCGAGCTTCTCGAAGGAGGATCTGCGCCGCAACTTCGACGCCTTCGTCGACGCGATCGTCAAGGCGAAGCCGACCGGCGCCAAGGGCAAGTACGTCAAGAAGGTTGCCCTGGCCTCGACCATGGGCCCCGGCCTCAAGATCGACGTCGCCGAGGTAGCGTCGGCCTAGGACCGGCCGTCTCGAAGAATGAGGGGCCGCGGCGCGAGCTGCGGCCCTTTCTTCATCTGGCGGCGACGCTCAGAGCTCCATCACTCCGGGCTGGGGATCGACGAAGCCGCGGATGATCTTGATCAGCCCTTCGGTGCCGAACAATTGGTAGAGGGCGTGGAGGCCGTTGGCGAGCTTGCCCTCGAACTGGAACGAGATCCCGTCGAACTCGCAGTCGGTCATGTGAAGATCGCCGCCGCCGAAGCGCAGGACGGTGTTGCGGAAGGTGCAGCCGGTATATCGGTTTCCGTCGAGGTTGACCGTGCCGCCCTCGAAATTCCTGTTCTCAAATTGCATCCTGGCCTCGTTCGCAATGGCGCTTCGCGCCGTCTGTAGCCGAAGCTCGCGGGCGCGCAAACGGCGGCGCAGCGGGTGCACAGGACCGTCCCGGCCTCTATACCGACCGAATGACCCGCGCCCAGCGACGCCGACAGCTGAAGGAGGACGAGCGGACGCTCGCGCGCGGGCTCGATGCCGAGCGGCCGGACGGGCCGCAGATCATGGTGCTGATGCGCCTCCTCCACGCGCGGCTCGAGGAGGCGCGCGATGCCGGGGCGCTGGCGCCGCTCGCGGCGTTCCTGCGCGAGAATCTCCGTGCGGCCTGGCGCGCGGAACCGAGGCAGGCGCTCGCCTGCCGCAGAGGCTGCGCCCATTGCTGCCACGCCTTCGTCTCCGCCAAGGCGCCCGAGGTGCTGATCGCCGGGGCGGCGATCCGGGCGGGCGAGCGCGAAGCGGTGCGCGCCGCGGTCGACGCGGCCTATGCCGTGACGGGGACGCTGGGACCCGAACAACGCGCGCGCCTCGCAGCGCCCTGCCCAATGCTGGCGGCGGGCCAGTGCCGAATCTACGAAGCGCGGCCGGCGAGCTGCCGCACCGCGGTCTCGCTCGACGTCGCGGCCTGTGCCGCCGCGTTCCGCCCGGGCGCCGCCCCGGTCGACATCCCGACGCCGGATTTCCACATCGTCATGCGCCGCGGCTATTCGATCGCGCTCGCCGGAGCCTTGCAGCGCGCAGGCTATCGGGCCGCTTCCTACGAGTTCGTGGCGGCGATGCGCGCCGCGCTGGGGCGGGACGATGCGGAGAGCGCCTGGCTCGCCGGCGAGGACGTGTTCGCCGGCGTTCCTGTCGATCCCGGCAGCGATCCGTTCGACCATCCGAAGAACCGTCAGGTCTACGAGCTCGCCTTTGCGGGCCGATGAGGCGGCGGCGAAAGGGTTGATCGCGCGCGCAAATCCTGTATAGGCGCCGCTTCGCCGGTTCGGGCTCGTCCCGCGCCTGCGTCCGTCCGAGACAGCCGGTGGAGCTTCGGCTCCTTAATCGTCCGGCCTAGACGGGGAAGAGTTTTTCCGGATGCACGCGTGCGATGCGGCGCCGGGTCTGCCGAAGCTCCAGGCTTCAGGCCGTCGACCACTCCCCTTCGGACATTCAGCCGCTCGTCGCGGGACGTTCCCGTACGTGCGGTTTCGTCGGCTCTGCGGATGGTCCGCAGGGCCCAAGGAGTGCAAGGCAATATGGATCGAGCTCAAAAAGCCGAGCAGGTCGCCGCGCTGAAGCAGACGTTCTCCGAGGCGAATGTGGTGGTCGTCACCCGCAACCTCGGCCTGACGGTGGCCCAGTCCACCGCCTTGAGGAACCGAATGCGCGACGCCGGCGCCCGCTTCAAGGTGACCAAGAACACGCTCACTCTGATTGCGCTCGAGGGCACGCCCTACGCCCCGATCAGCGACCTGCTGACCGGGCCGACCGCGCTCGCCACGTCCGACGATCCCGTCGCCGCGGCGAAGGTGGCCGTCGATTTCGCCAAGACGACCGATCGTTTCGAGATCGTCGGCGGCGCGATGGGCGACACCGTCCTCGATCTCGCGGGCGTTCGCGCGCTCGCCGAGCTTCCGTCTCTCGATGAGCTGCGTGCTCGGATCGTCGGCCTCATCCAGGCCCCGGCGACCAAGATCGCGCGGACCATCAACGAGCCGGGCGCGATGCTGGCGCGCGTCATCGGCGCCTATGCGGCGAAGGAGGCGGCTTAGGGGATTGGGGACAGTTAGCTGTCGCCGAAGCCCAAGCAAAAGAATCGAACGATCATGGGACCGGTAACTGTCCCCCTGAACCAACTGGAGACTTAAAATGGCAGACATCAATTCCCTCGTCGATCAGCTCAGCGAGCTGACCGTCCTTCAGGCGGCGGACCTCGCCAAGGCGCTCGAAGAGCGCTGGGGCGTCTCCGCGGCGGCGGCCGTCGCAGTCGCCGGCCCGGGCGGCGGCGGCGGCGCCGCGGCTCCCGCCGAGGAAGAGAAGACCGAGTTCGACGTCATCCTCGTCAACGACGGCGGCAAGAAGATCAACGTGATCAAGGAAGTGCGCGCGATCACCCAGCTCGGCCTCGGCGAGGCCAAGGCGCTGGTCGAGAGCGCTCCGAAGCCGATCAAGGAAGGTATTCCGAAGGCCGAGGCGGAAGAGCTCCGCAAGCGGCTCGAGGAAGCCGGCGCGACCGTCGAGGTCAAGTAAGGCTTCTGGGCACGTCCCGGACAAAAGAAGGGCGGCTCCCTCGCGGGGGCCGCCCTTTTCGTATTTGCGCTCCTCGCGACGCTAGAGGATGAAGTCGGCCACCGTGAGGTCGTAGCCGGGCGCCGTGTTCACGCCCAGCGTCCAGTCCGCCAGAGCGTCGCCGTTGACGTCCGCCTCGACCAGCCAGAAGTCGGGCAGCAGTTCGTAGGCGCGAAGCCGGCCCGCCTGGCCGAGGGTGAAGGCGTCGTCCTCGATATAGACGAAGGCCTGGTTGCCCGCGGCGCCGCTATTGGCGTCGATCACCGACAGGTCGATGCGGTCCCCGCCCGCAAAGTCCGCGATGGAGTCGCGGTAGAGCGAGGTCGAATCGGTCGTTGCCTGGTAGCGAAAGATGTCGTTGCCGCCCCCGCCGGTGAGGCCGTCGCCGGCGCCGCCGCCGTAGAGCAGGTCGTTCCCCGCGCCCCCGATCAGCGTGTCGCCGGCGGCCCCGCCCCACAGTCGGAAGGCCGCGGTCGCCTCCTCGCTGCCGTCGAAGCTCATCGTCTCCGCCGCGCTGAGGCCGCTGCCGTTGAAGGTGATTGTGCCGCCATCAAGCAGATCGTCGTTCCAGACGATCGCGTAATCGAACTCGCCGTCGCCCCCACCGATGAACTGGGTGTCGGCCGCGCCCGCCAGGGTCACGCTCTCAACGCCCTCGATCGCGCCGACAAAGAAGGAATCGTTGAAGTCGATCACATAGTCGCCGCGCAGATAGACCGAATCGTAGCCTCCACCGCCGTCGACGCTGTCGTCCGCCGCGAAACGTCCGTCGTGGCCGAAGATGAAGATGTCGTTCTGCTCGCCGCCGGTGAGCGTGTCGATGCAGCCGCCGGCGAGCAGGATGAACTTGCCGTTCTGCTCGGCCGAGCCGTCGAAGGTGAAGCTCTCGCCGAGCCGGAGGTAGAAGCCGTTGACCTTGAGGATCCCGCCCGCGGCAACGTTGGAGTCCAGCGTGGTGAGGTCGTAGCTGTAGAAATCGCCTGCAGTGTCGCCGTAATCGGTGAAGTCGCCCGGCACGAGCGAGATCGTCTCGATGCCGACGATGTTGCTGGCGGTGCCGGTACCGAGCGTCACGCCCGCGCTGTAATCGCCCTGGAGAAGGATCGAATCGATTCCGCCGTCGCCGTCGACATAGTCGTTCTCGTCGAACTCGGCGCCGAAATAGAAGCTGTCGTTCCCGGCGAGGCCGTAGACCTCGTCGTTTCCGCCCTGCTCGAGCCGGAAGATGTCGCGGTTCGGCGTGCCGTAGAGAATCTCCGACAGGCTGCGGAAGTTGAACGAAGCCACCGCGGGATCGTGGTCGGAGAGCGACAGATTGGCGTCCGCCCCCGTGCCGAGCGGACTGTAGCCGGTGTTGACGTGGACGAAGTCGAACGTTGCGACGTCCGCCAGCAGCGCGTTGGCGACGACGTGATCGAGGGTCTGGCTGCGCCCGTCGAACGTGTAGGAATAACGCTCGGCCTCGGGAAGGGTGAGGACGAGGTTCTCGAGCCGCGAGCCGCCCACGCGGGCGGTCCCGTCGGCGAGGACATGGCCGGTCAGCGCCTCGATCGGCCGGAAGAAATAGAGTTCGTTGAAGTCGCCGCCGGCGATCGTGCCCGCATCCGGTGCGTTGCTCTGGATGTGGTCGAGCATCGCGTAGACGTCGAGCGCCTGCTCGGTGCGCTTCGCCCAGCCGGCGTTGGCCGGCTCGCCGGCCTCCAAGTCCTGGTTGAACTGCCAGAAGTCGCCGCTGCCGAGCTTGGCGGTGAAGTGGTTGGCGACGAGGAAGACCGAATTGCCGCTGAACGTGAACTGGGCGAGCAAAGGCAGGCGGGTGCTCGACCAGTCGGACGAGTTGATCTGGCCGGCGATCATGTCGTCCGAGAAGGCGATGCGGTCGCCGGCGTCGCGCACGCCGTCGCCGATCCGGTCGGTGAACTCGCGGCGCTCGGCGAGGGTCGCGTCGGCGGCGAGGTCGCCAAGCTGCACGCGGTCGGTATTGTAGAGGAAGCCGACGCGGATGTTGGCGCCGCCGGCGCCGCCTTCGTCGCCGTCGACGGGGGCTTGGTCGACCCATTGATAGTTCGCGCCGGGGACGGCCGCGTTGAGCGCGTCGACGAGCATCTGCCAGGTCAGCGACGCGTCGGTCGTGCCCCCCGCGGTGCCGTTATTGTCCTGGATCTCCTCTATGATGACGATGTCGGGCGCCTTGAGATTGTCGGCGATGATCCCGGCGAGCTCGGGGAAGCGGTCGGGATCGCCGGCGGCGGTCAGATTCTCGACGTTGAAGGTGGCGACCGTGAGGCTGCGGTCGTCGCCGGTGAGGGCTGTCGCCTCGCGGGTCGGCTGGGTGTTGACGAAGGCGCCCCCGTCGATCTGGGTGACGAACAGCTTGAGGTCGGTGAAGTCGAAATCGACGATGCCGGTCACGTTGCCGAGGCCGTCGCCCATCGACAGCGACTGGGTCATGCCGGCGGGGGCGTCGATCGCGAAGCCGGTGAAATCCAACTCGATGATGTCGGGGTTGACGTCGCCGTCGTGGAGATGGCGGCCGCCGAAGATCGTGTCGTCGTCGGCGTCGGCGGTGTCCGGCGGCGACAGAGGCGGATCGCCGGCGACCGTGTAGCCGCCGCGCGAGTTGACCTGGTCCGCGTCGGCGTGGACGCGCGAATAGGCCTTGAAGAAAGGCTGGCCGCCCGACGTGTCGATGAAGCCGTCGGCGACGACCATGTCCGGAACCGTGACCAGCATGCC
Organism: Allosphingosinicella sp.; assembly: GCA_035628635.1. Classification (GTDB taxonomy): domain Bacteria; phylum Pseudomonadota; class Alphaproteobacteria; order Sphingomonadales; family Sphingomonadaceae; genus Allosphingosinicella. The sequence goes on along the minus strand of DASPJJ010000002.1, from coordinate 12,743 downwards.
CTCGACCGTCTCCCAGAAGGAGAGCGCGTAGCGGCTGGCATCGAAGGTCGTGCTGCCAGGATCGGTGAAGTCGGGCGTCACCAGGGTCATGATCGAGTTCGGGATCGGCCGGCTTGCGTCCAGCAGCAGCACCGTGGGCGTGTTCCCGCTCGTCTCGATGATGGGCGCCAGCGGATTGACCAGCATCGTCCGCGGCAGCGTGTCGAACGCCTGATATTCCATGACCTGGGCGCTGATGGTGACGAGATCGCCGACCTGGAGCGTCGGCGCGTAGTCCGCCATGTTCACGCCGCCCGTCGCGCCCGCTACGTCGGTGTGGGTCATCACGAAGATGCCCTCAGAGGTCAGCGAGTCCGAATCCCAGTCGCCTAGCTCTTCGGTGACGTAGAAGCCCTGACGGTTGCCCTCGGCGTCGATCGCGGTGACCACCGCCTGGATGGTCACCACTGCCGTCGAGGCGACGTTGAAGCTGTTTTTCCCCTCCGCCGCGAGGATCGGGCTGTAATAGCCCGAGCCCTGGATCTGGTGGATGTAGAGCGGGTCGTCGTTGAGGATCGTCCCGACCGCGACGGGATCCGCGATCACGGCGAAGTTGGTGGCGCTGATGAGATTGACCGAGAAGGTCTCGTCGAACTCGCCCTCGCCGTCGCCGAAGACCAGGATGTCGATCGTCTTCGACATCTCGCCGGCTGCGAAGTTCAAGGTGCCGCTGGTGATCACATAGTCGCTTCCGCCTGTCGCGGTGCCGTCGGCGGTCTGGAAGTTGAGGTCGAACGCGCCGGTCGCGCCGGTGCGGGTCACGGTAAAGACGAACGCCGGATTACCGCCGTCCGTCTCGACCTGGGTGACGTCCGAGATCGTCACGACCGGCGTCGGGCCGTCGTCGTTGACGATGGTACCGATCGCCGTGGAATCGCCGAGCCCCGATCCCGGCGAGGGATTGGAAAGCGTGACGGTGAAGCCCTCGTCGGCCTCCGGGTCGCTGTCCGGATTGAGGCCGACGACGATGGTCGTCGTCGCCTCCCCGGGGGCGAAGCTGATCGGGCCGGTAAGCAGCTGTCCGCCGGCGAGATCGGCAGCCGACGCGGCGAAGCTGCCGGTGCCGAACGAGATCGTCCAGTCGGCGGTGCCGGCGGCGCTGATGTCGCCCGACCGCGTTACGGTGAACACCATGTCCGACGTCCCGCCGGTCCCTTCGAAGGTCGCGGCGTCCGAGATCGACAATGCCGGCGGCGACGCCTGACTCGAAACGACGATGTCGTCGATCCCCACCCATTCGTCGGTCGAGCCGGCGTTGACCGTCATGATCCGGATCTCGAGCGTCGGCGCGTTGTTGGCGCCGGCCGGGAGGAGCAGGTCGACCGCGGTGGTCTGGGTCGCGCTGCCGCCGGTGGTGACGTCGGTGAAGTGGCCGCCGGTGACATTGGTCCAGTTGCCGGTCGGATCGGTGCGGTACTGGACGTTGATCTGCTGGGCGGCGTTGTCGGCATTGTAGTCGATGTCGCGCAGCGTGGCCTGGAGGCGAACGTCGCTGCGGCCGGTCGAATCCATGTAGAGGACGATGCTCGGCGCGTCGGCCGTGCCGGAGCCCTGGAGCGCGATGGTGGGGTTGGCGACGAAAGTCGTCTCCGGAGTCGCGCCGGGCTGGAACTCGGCGACGCCGCCTGAGCCGGCGCTGGACGGGTTGGTCTGGTTGGCGAGGACGTCGACCTGTCCGAGCGCGGGTCCGAACAGGCCCGTCGGGTTGACGTCGGCGGTCTGGGTCGACGGGGCGATGTCGCCGAGATAGCCGATGATGTAATCGACATCGCTCCAGTCGTCGTTGGTGTCGATCCGGCTTGTGTCGGTCCAGTCCTCCTCGAAATTGCCGGTGACGAGCGGGAAGTAGCTGCCGGCCGCCGCTTCGTCGTTGGTGATCGTGCCGATCGCGGCGCCGTCGCCGATGGTCGCGCCCGAGGGATTGGACAGAGTGAGGTTGATGGTCTCGCTGGCCTCCGGAATCGTGTCGCCGACGATCGGGACGGCAATCGTCTTGACGGTCTCGCCCATTGCGAAGCTGAGCTGACCGCCGACTGCGAGATAGTCGTTGCCGGCGATCGCGGTGCCGTTCGATGTCGCATAGTCGATCGTGACCGGGCTCGCCGGCGCGAAGCTCAGCGTGACGGTGAAGGTGAGATAGCTGACGCCGCTATTGCCCTCGGCGACGGCGACGTCGGCGACGTTGGCGACGGGGATAGGCGGGAGGTCCTCGTTCTGGATGGTGCCGGTCGCCTGCCCGTCGGAGACGCTCGCGCCGGTGACGTTGGTGACGTTGACGAGGAAGCTCTCGTCGGGCTCGACCGCGGCGTCGCCGTTGACGGTCACGTCGAACGTGTAGCTGGTCTGGCCCTCGAGAATGGTCTGCGTGGTCAGCGCTTGCGGCTCGTAGTCGTTGTCGGCGTCGGTGGCGGTGTTGTCGGCGGTGGCGATGTCGAAGGTGACGCCGCCGAAGGGCGCGGGCTGGCTGAGGCTGACGGTGAAGGTGAAGATCGACGTCCCGGCATTGCCCTCCGCCTGGGTGACGTCGGCGATCGACAGGGCCGGCGTGTCGTCGTCCTGGATCGTCCCCTGGCCCTGCGTGTCGCCCGGGGTCGCGCCGGTCACGTTGGTGAGGTTGACGAAGAACGTCTCGTTGCCTTCCCGGATGTTGTCGGTGTTGACGGTGACGCTGAAATTGAAGGGCCCGCTCGAGCCCATTGGGATGGTCTGGCCGGTCAGCGACTGTGCGACATAATCATTGTCCTCGGCCGCCGGATCGTCGTCCTGGGCGGTGCCGTCGGCGGTGGCGATGTCGAAGGTCACTCCGCCCGGGCCGGCGGGTGCGGTCAAGGTGACGGCGAAGGTGAAGATGGTCGTCCCCGGCACGGTCCCTTCGGCCATGCTGACGTCGCTGATGTTGATCGTCGGCGTAACGGGGCCGGAGATGGTGAAGGGCGTGGTCGAGAACGGCACCTCCGGCTGGGTGCCATTGATGGACTGATCTCCGGTCCCCTCCTCGGCGATCCAGTTCGCAACGTTGTTTATCATCGCGCGATAATCGGCGAGCGTGGCCTGCCCGCTCCTCGCGCCGTTATACGCGGCCACGTCGTAGTCGTTGAAGGTCGAGGAGATATCGAGCGCGTTGCTCCCCGCCGTCAGGCCGGTGTTGGTAAGGACCCCGTTGGTGGCCGAGAAGCCTCCGCTAGCCATCGCGGTGAGGAAGGCAGTCGGGACCGTATTCGTCGCCGAATTCGCGAGGTAGACATACACCACCTCGTCACTGGCGTTGAAGTTTACGGTGTTGGCGGCAAGGTTGACGACCGTCCCCACATTGCTCGTGGGGCTCGCGCTCGACAAACTGGAAAGCCGCACTATCGTCCCCGCAGTCACAGTCGAGGTCACTGTGAGACGGAGCAATCCCTCGCCTGTGTTGAATGCGCTGCCGCTCCACTCATTATCCGTTACGTAGATCTCGGTTCCGGCCGGGATGTCCTCGAGCGCGACGAATGAAAGATCGTCGGTGCCGTCGGCGTTGAAGCCCGTGATGGCGATCGAACCGGGACCGAGAGCCATGTGCGTTCCTTTCCATAGGCGCCGAATCCTCTGCAGGAGGGCAAGCGGGCCTTTGCTCTAGAGGATTGGGCGCCGGCGGCGCCATGGCTCGGGCTCGCTGTGAGAACCCGAATCTCCCCCGTAATTTCCTCACGATGTCAGGCTATTGGGGCAGTGGCAAGATGCCACGCGCTCAGCTGCGGCTCGGCGCGTGGCACGAAGGTGGCGCATGCGCAAAGATGTTCGCACCGCGTCGCAAGGCGGGTGCGGACCGGGTTGAATCGGCGGTAAGAAGACCGGCGGCGCGGACGGGCCGCGCCGCCGGGTCGAAGCTTAGTGGGCGGCGTTGCTCGCGTTGTCGGCCGCGTTCGAAGCGTTGTCGCGGACCTGGTCGGCCTCGTTGCGCAGCGCCTCGGCGGCGTTGTCGACGCTGGCCGCCTGGTTGTCGAGCGCGCTCGCTTCGTTCTCCAGCGCCGCGGCGCCGTTGTCGGAAGCGTTGGCGCCGTTGTCGGCGTTGCCGGCGGCGTCGTTGCCGCCGCAGGCGGCGAGCGCGAGCGAGCCGGCGACCGCCGCGGCGGTGAGGATGATCTTCATGAGGAGCCCCTTTTCTGTCCGTCTTCAAAAGCGACGCTTCGGCCGCGACCGCGGCCGAAGCGCCCAGGGAACTGCGTGACGTCAGAACCCGCGCCAATGATAACATAGGTGGGAATAGGGGCAAGCGGCGGACGCCGGCGGCCAAGTCGTGAGAATGAAACGGGAAACGTCCGGACGGCGCGATCAGGGCTAGCGCTCGGTCCAAGCGGGGTCGTCGGTAATGGGAACGCCTCCGGGGGCCGATTCGCGCCTGCCTGCACCGGCGGCGGCAGCGGCGCGTTGGGGCTTTATGGCGATCACGGGCACGGCTGGCTGGAGCATCGCATCGGCGGCGGCCGGGTCCTTCCCCGCCGAGGGCAGCGCGCTCGAGCGCTACGCATCGATCTTCGCCGGAACGGAGATCAACTCCTCCTTCCATCGCTCGCACCGCGCCGCAACCTGGGCCCGCTGGGAAGCGAGCGTGCCCGAACGCTTCCGCTTCGCCGTCAAGATGCCCAAGGCGATCAGCCACGAGCGCAAGCTCAGGGACTGCGAGGATCTTGCCGCCGCATTCGTCGAGGAGACGGCGGCGCTCGGAGCGAAGCTTTCGGTGCTGCTGCTCCAGCTTCCGCCGAAGCTGGCGTTCGACGCCGTCCTCGCGGAGGAATTCCTGACCATGCTCGCCGCGATGACCCCCGTCCGCATCGCCTGCGAACCGCGCCATCCGAGCTGGTTCGAAGCCGAGGCCGAGGCTCTGCTCGCCCGCCTCCAGGTCGCCCGAGTCGCCGCCGATCCCGCCGTCGTCCCCGCGGCCGCCGCACCGGGCGGGTGGCGCGGCCTCGCTTACTGGCGCCTCCACGGCACGCCGGTCATGTACCGCTCCGCCTACGGCCCGGAGCGGCTGGCGCCTTATGCGGAGGCGATCGAAGCGGCACAGGCCGACGGCGCCGAAGCGTGGTGCATGTTCGACAATACCGCCTCGTCGGCCGCGACCGGCGACGCCCTGGAAATGATGCGGCTGCTCAGCGGCGGCCGTTGACGGCCTCGGCCTGCGCATCGGCATAAGCGACGGCGGCCTCGACCTGTTCGGCGGTGGGCATCGGCGCCTGCGGCTCGGGCGCAGCGGCGGGAGACGCGACCGCGTGCGCCGTCAAAGTCACGGCGAAGGCGATCAGCGCGAATTCCGTGACCTGGCTCAGCTTGCCTCTCATCTCTTCTTGCCTCCCGCGGCCTTCCGCCGCCGTCCGTCGATGGGTGAGGGCTACCCCATTCGTGGTTCAGCTCAATGTCTCGGGAGGCGGTTTATCGTTTCGATTGTAACAGTGCGCCCGGCCCCCGCCGATCAGGCCGCAGCGCTGCTCGTGCCGGGCGCTGCGGAGCCGCGGTCGATCAGGACCGGGTCGAACTGGGCGATCGGCCCGGGCCGGCTGATCAGATAGCCCTGGACCTGATCGCAGCCTTCCGCGCGGAGCGCGTCGAGCTGGGCCGAGGTCTCGACGCCTTCGGCGACGATCGGCACGCCGAGGCCGCGGCCGAGGCCGATCACCGAGCGGACGATCGCGCGCGCCTGCGGGCTCTCCATCATGTCGTGGACGAAGCTGCGATCGATCTTGACCTTGTCGAACGGGAAGATGCGGAAATAGCTCAAGGAGGAATAGCCGGTCCCGAAATCGTCCATCGAGATCTGCACGCCGAGCGCCTTGAGCTCGCGCAGCACCTTCAGCGCCTGTTCCGGCTCCTTGATGAACAGGCCTTCGGTCACCTCGAAATCGAGCCGGGTCGGGTCGAGGCCGGTCTCTGCCAGGATCCGCTCGACCGATGCGGTGAAGCCGTCATGCGCGAACTGCGCGGGCGACAGATTGACCGAGAGCTTGAGCGGCGGCTGCCATTGAACCGCCTCGGCGCAGGCCTCACGCATCACCCATTCACCGAGGGGCACGATGAAGCCGCATTCCTCGGCGAGCGGGATGAAGGCGTCGGGGCCGACCGCGCCGCGCTCGGCATGGGTCCAGCGCAGCAGCGCCTCGAAGCCGACGATGCCGCCGGTCTCGAGGTCGGCGATCGGCTGATAATGGATTGCGAGCTCGCGATTGTCGATCGCGCCCTTGAGGTCCGCTTCGAGCCGGCGGCGCTGGCGCAGCTCCTCGTCCATCGCCGCCTCGTAGAAGCGGACCTGGCCGCGGCCTGCGGCCTTGGCGCGGTAAAGCGCGAGGTCGGCATTCTTGATCAGGTCCATCGGCAGGGAGGCGTCGGCCGGATAGAGCGCGACGCCGACGCTGCAGCTCACCCGCACGGTCCGGTCGGCAAGCGCGAACGGCGCCTCGAGCGCGGCGACCAGCCGCTCGGCGAGGAGGCCGGCATGGTGCGGCTGGGCCGAGCCGTGCTGGACGACCGCGAACTCGTCTCCGCCCAGCCGCGCGACCAGCTCGTTGCCCCGCACGGCGGCGCGCAGCCGCTGCGCCGCTTCGACCAGCAGCTCGTCGCCGATCGGGTGGCCGAACACGTCGTTCACCGCCTTGAACCCGTCAAGATCGACGCACAGCACCGCCAGCGGCTCGCCGGCCGCGGAGGCCGCCGCGACGACACGTGCGAGATGATCCGCGAAGACGGCGCGGTTGGGAAGGCCGGTCAGAGCGTCGTGATAAGCGAGATGGGCGATCCGCGCCGCCGCCTCCTTGCGCTCGCTGATGTCGCGCAGTGCAAGGACGTGGAGCGCGGCGCCGCGCCAGCTCAAGGGCCTGAGCAGCACCTCGACGTCGCAGGCCTCGCCGCCCGCCGTGACCAAAGCCGTCTCGGTGGCGGTGGCGTCCGCGGCGGTGGAAAGGCCGCCGAGATCGAGCGCCGGCAGCAATGCGCCGGCGCTCGCCGGGGCCGCCGCGAGGCTCGTGTACCCGGCGAGCCGGAGGAAGCTGCGATTGGCGTCGACGATGCGGTCGCCGTCGATCACCACCAGCCCCTCGATCGCCGCGTCGGCGAAGGCGCGCAGGCGCTGCGCCTCTTCGACGACGCCCCGCGCCAGCCTGCGGTCGAACAAGACCATCGCGAAGCTGATCGAGAGGATGATGAGCGCGACAAGAGCGACGCCGACGGTGAGCGTGCCGCTGTCGATCGCCTCTGGCGGAACGGCGATGCGCGGGTCGGGAAGGATGGAAGCCGCGGCCATGGCGGTGAAGTGGAGGCTGCAGATCGCGACCGTGAACAGCAAGGCCGGCCGCCACGGCACCGCCTGGGGCCGACGGCGATGCTCGGCGAGCGCGGCGGCGCTCAGCGCGATGCCGAGCAGCATCGAGAGCGCCACCAGACGCTCGTCCCAGAAGACGTGGCCGGCGACGTTGACCGCGGCCATGCCGACATAGTGCATGGTGCCGATTCCGATGCCGATCGTCGCGCCCGCCGCGAAGGGCGCCCAGCGCGGCCGGGCGAGCGCGGCGCGCCACCCAAGGCCCGTGACGGCGATCGCCAGCGCGATCGACAGCGAGGTGAGCGGCGCATCGTAGCCGATCGGCAGGTCCGGCTGGTAGGCTAGCATGGCGATGAAGTGGGTCGACCAGATGCCGGTCCCGGAGACGAACGCCGCCAGCGCGAGCCATGCGCCGCGCCGCCGGCCCGCCGCGCGCGCCCGCTCGAAGATGCAAAAAGCCGTGAAAGCCGCCAGCAGGCAGATCAGCCCGGCCAGCAGCACCAGTCGCAGATCGTGGTCCTGCACGATGCAGGTATAAACGCGCAGCATGTTCGGCCCCCCCCGGGCGGATGGGCCCTGCTACGCGGCGATGGTGAAGAGACGGTTAAGAGAGGGTGAAGCGCGACCTGCGGTAGACCCGCAACGGCGCCGAGCCTCCCGCACGGGTCTTTACATCCCCCTCCCTCCTCCCTAAATAGCGCGCACACCCCATCGCATCGGAACAGGACGCGCCGTCGCGCAGCGCGTTCAACGCATGGATCGGTGAGGGTTCCAGGACGCTGAGGCTGCGGTTTCCCCGAGGGAGACTCGCGGCTTTTTGCGTCTTTCGGCGCGCCGAATCGAGGCCGGCTCCCCGCTCTTCGCGGACGTGTCGGCGCAGAAAAGTCCCGGTCCAGCGCCGGGGCGCGAGAGAAGGCGAGACAGACACCACATGGCGACCATCGCTCCGCAGGCCGGGGAAACCCGTTCGACCGCATCCAAGCGCATCCGCAAGATCTTCGGCAACATCCACGAGGTCAGCGAAATGCCGAACCTCATCGAGGTTCAGCGCGAAAGCTACGAGCAGTTCCTGCGCTCGCGGCCCCAGGACGGCTACGTCTCCGGCCTCGAGAAGACGCTGCGCTCGGTCTTCCCGATCCGCGATTTCGCCGGCACTGCGGAGCTCGATTTCGTCCATTACGAGCTCGAGGAGCCCAAATACGACACTGACGAGTGCCGCCAGCGGGGCATGACCTACGCGGCGCCGATGCGCGTCACCCTTCGCCTGATCGTGTTCGAGGTCGACCCGGACACCGAGACCCGCTCCGTCTTGGATATCAAGGAGCAGGACGTCTACATGGGCGACATGCCGTTGATGACGCATAACGGCACCTTCATCATCAACGGCACCGAGCGCGTCATCGTCTCGCAGATGCACCGTAGCCCGGGCGTGCTGTTCGACCACGACCGCGGCAAGACCCACGCTTCGGGCAAGTATCTCTTCGCCGCCCGCGTCATCCCCTATCGCGGCTCGTGGCTCGATTTCGAGTTCGACGCCAAGGACATCGTCAACGTCCGCATCGACAGGAAGCGCAAGCTGCCCGTCACGGCTTTGCTCCACGCGCTCGACATGTCGAGCGAGGAGATCCTAAACACCTTCTACGACCGCGTCGTCTTCATGCGCGGCGAGGGCGGCTGGCGGATCCCCTACGTCTCCGAGAACTGGCGCGGCCAGAAGCCGGCCTTCGACGTCGCGAATGCCGAGACCGGCGAGGTCGCCTTCCCCGCCGGGACGAAGATCACGCCGCGCGCCGCCAACAAGGCCGGCAAGGACGGCCTCAAGGAGCTGCTGATCCCGACCGAGGAGATTTTCGGCCGCTATTCCGCTTTCGACCTCGTCAACGACAAGACAGGCGAGATCTATGTCGAGGCCGGCGACGAGATCAGCGCCGAGAATCTGGAGAAGCTCGACAAGGCCGGGGTCGACCGGATCGAGCTGCTCGACATCGACCATGTCAACACCGGCCCCTGGATCCGCAACACCTTGAAGGCCGACAAGGCCGAGGACCGCGACCACGCGCTGGCCGACATCTACCGCGTCATGCGCCCCGGCGAGCCGCCGACCCGCGAGACCGCCGACGCCTTGTTCGCCGGCCTGTTCTTCGACCCCGAGCGCTACGACCTCTCCGCGGTCGGCCGGGTCAAGCTCAACATGCGCCTCGAGCTCGACGCGGAGGACACGGTGACGACGCTCCGCAGGGAGGACATCGTCGCGGTGGTGAAGACCCTCGTCGACCTCAAGGACGGCAAGGGCGAGATCGACGACATCGACAATCTCGGCAACCGGCGCGTGCGATCGGTCGGCGAGCTGCTCGAGAACCAGTATCGCGTCGGCCTGCTCCGCATGGAGCGCGCCGTGAAGGAGCGGATGAGCTCGGTCGATGTCTCGACCGTGATGCCCAACGACCTCATCAATGCCAAGCCGGCGGTGGCCGCGGTCCGCGAATTCTTCGGCTCCTCGCAGCTGTCGCAGTTCATGGACCAGACCAACCCCTTGAGCGAAGTCACCCATAAGCGCCGCGTCTCTGCCCTGGGCCCCGGCGGTCTCACCCGCGAACGCGCCGGCTTCGAGGTCCGCGACGTCCACCCGACCCATTATGGCCGGATCTGTCCGATCGAGACTCCCGAAGGTCCGAACATCGGCCTGATCAACTCGCTCGCCAGCTTCAGCCGGGTCAACAAATACGGCTTCATCGAGACGCCCTATCGCAAGGTGATCGACAACAAGGTGACCAACGACGTCGTCTATCTGTCGGCGATGGAGGAAGCGAAGCACACGATCGCGCAGGCGAACGCCGAGCTCGACGCCAAGGGCGGCTTCACCGAGGAGCTGATCTCTGCCCGCCGCAACGGCGACTTCCTGATGGCGCCGCGCGACCAGATCACGTTGATGGACGTGTCGCCCAAGCAGCTCGTCTCGGTCGCCGCCTCGCTCATTCCGTTCCTCGAGAATGACGACGCCAACCGCGCCTTGATGGGTTCGAACATGCAGCGCCAGGCGGTGCCGCTGGTCCGCGCCGAGGCGCCGCTGGTCGGCACCGGCATGGAAGAGACGGTGGCGCGCGATTCCGGCGCCGCCATCGCCGCGCGCCGTTCGGGCATCGTCGACCAGGTCGATGCGATGCGCATCGTCGTCCGCGCGACCGACGAGGTCGAGGCCGGGCGCTCGGGCGTCGACATCTACACCCTGATGAAGTTCCAGCGCTCGAACCAGAACACCTGCATCAACCAGCGTCCGCTGGTGAAGGTGGGCGACTATGTCCGCAAGGGCGACGTCATCGCCGACGGCCCCTCGACCGAGCTCGGCGAGCTGGCGCTCGGCCGCAACGTGCTGGTCGCCTTCATGCCGTGGAACGGGTACAATTTCGAGGACTCGATCCTGATCTCCGAGCGGATCGTGAAGGACGACGTCTTCACCTCGATCCACATCGAAGAGTTCGAGGTGATGGCCCGCGACACCAAGCTGGGGCCGGAGGACATCACCCGCGACATCCCGAACGTCGGCGAGGAGGCCCTGCGCAACCTCGACGAGGCGGGCATCGTCTATATCGGCGCCGAGGTGGAGCCGGGCGACATCCTGGTCGGCAAGATCACGCCGAAGGGCGAAAGCCCGATGACTCCGGAAGAGAAGCTGCTGCGCGCCATCTTCGGCGAGAAGGCGTCCGACGTGCGCGACACGTCGCTGCGCCTGCCGCCCGGCGTCCAGGGGACCGTGGTCGAGGTCCGGGTGTTCAACCGCCACGGCATCGACATCGACGACCGGACCCGCGCGATCCAGACCGAGGAGAAGGACCGGCTCCGCAAGGACGCCGAGGACGAGCGCGCCATCCTGAAGCGCTCCTCCTACACCCGTCTTCGCGAGATGCTGCTCGGCCAGACGGCCACCGCGGCGCCCAAAGGCGTCAAGAAAGGCGGCACGATCGACGCCGAGGCGATGGACGCGGTCGAGCCGCACGAATGGTGGAAGTTCGCGGTCAAGGACGATTCCGTCCAGGCGGACCTCGAGGCGGTCCGCGCCCAGTATGAGGAAGCGGAAGGCGCGATCAAGCGCCGGCTCGAGGACCGGATCGAGAAGCTCGAGCGCGGCGACGAGCTGCCGCCGGGCGTCCTCAAGATGGTCAAGGTGTTCGTCGCGGTTAAGCGCAAGCTTCAGCCGGGCGACAAGATGGCGGGCCGCCACGGCAACAAGGGCGTCATCTCCCGGATCCTTCCGGAAGAGGACATGCCGTTCCTCGAGGACGGCACCCCGGCCGACATCGTCCTGAACCCGCTGGGCGTGCCTTCGCGCATGAACGTCGGGCAGATTTTCGAGACCCATCTCGGCTGGGCCGCACGCGGCCTCGGCCGGCAGGTCGCGGCCCTGCTCGAAGAGATCAGCCACAAGAACGAAGCGCTGAGCAGCAAGGACGTCGGCAGGGTCCGCAGCACGCTGAAGGACATTTACGGCGAGAATTACGACGCCGACATTGAGGCCCGCACCGACGAGGACCTGATGGAGCTCGCCTCGAACTTGAGGGGCGGCATCCCGATGGGCACGCCGGTGTTCGACGGCGCCCGCGAGGCGGACGTGTCGGCGATGCTCGCCAAGGCCGGGCTCGACGAGAGCGGCCAGGTGACGCTCTACGACGGCCGCACCGGCGAGGCGTTCGACCGCAAGGTGACGGTGGGCTACATCTACATGCTGAAGCTCCACCACCTCGTCGACGACAAGATCCACGCGCGTTCGATCGGGCCGTATAGCCTGGTCACCCAACAGCCGCTGGGCGGCAAGGCGCAGTTCGGCGGGCAGAGGTTCGGCGAGATGGAGGTCTGGGCGCTCCAGGCCTACGGCGCCGCCTACACGCTGCAGGAGATGCTGACGGTCAAGTCGGACGACGTGATCGGCCGGACCAAGGTCTACGAGGCGATCGTCAAGGGCGACGACACGTTCGAGGCCGGCATCCCCGAGAGCTTCAACGTGCTCGTCAAGGAGATGCGCTCGCTCGGCCTCAACGTCGAGTTGAACAGCCACGAGGTGGACGACGACGGCGTCGCGCTGGCTGCCGAATAGGAGTTTCGCCGGGGCGCCCGATGCGCCCTGGCGTGACCTTCACGTGACCTTTGCGACGCCCAGACAGATTTTCCCCTGAAGGGACAATGAGATGAACGAACTGACCAATTTCGCCAACCCGGTCGTCAAGCCGGAGACCTTCGACATGATCAAGATCGGAATCGCTTCCCCCGAGCGCATCCGGTCCTGGTCGTTCGGCGAGATCAAGAAGCCCGAGACGATCAACTACCGCACGTTCAAGCCGGAGCGCGACGGCCTGTTCTGCGCGCGCATCTTCGGTCCGATCAAGGATTACGAGTGCCTGTGCGGCAAGTACAAGCGCATGAAGTA
>DASPJJ010000001.1:0-277337 GCA_035628635.1 Allosphingosinicella sp. | reverse complement strand
TTCCCCACTGCTGCCTCCCGTAGGAGTCTGGGCCGTGTCTCAGTCCCAGTGTGGCTGATCATCCTCTCAGACCAGCTAAGGATCGTCGCCTTGGTGAGCTTTTACCTCACCAACAAGCTAATCCTACGCGGGCTCATCCCTAGGCGATAAATCTTTGGACTTACGTCATTATCCGGTATTAGCTCAAGTTTCCCTGAGTTATTCCGAACCTAAGGGCAGATTCCCACGCGTTACGCACCCGTGCGCCACTAAGCCCGAAGGCTTCGTTCGACTTGCATGTGTTAGGCATGCCGCCAGCGTTCGTTCTGAGCCAGAATCAAACTCTCAAGTTTATGTCCGACAACCGCTCCGGGCGAACCCGAAATGGAGGCCGGCATCTCTGGGAGCCGTTCCTGCACATCACATATACTGTGGATATGTAACGAGACATGTAGAGCCGATCCTGCGAAGCAAGCTTCACAGGAACGACCCATGGAACGGCTTGAATTTACCGATCGAACGACACCCAGAGGCTGTCGCTGACCGGGGCCGCCGCCCACATGTCCCTTCATCTAAACCGACAATGTCAAAGAGCCGACGCGTTTCCTTCCCCATGAAGGGGCAACCGGGTTACCGATCGTTAAGAGACGCAAGCGGGGCTCGGCACAAACCAGTGCCCCGCCGGTGAGGGCCATATATGGACGACTTTCGCCGCCGTCAATGGCTTTTTTTCGCGAAATTCCGCCGAATGTGGACGCCGTCGGCGGCCGCACCGCGCGGGGCCTCGCGAGCCGTGAAGCGCGGCTGAAGCCGCGCCCGATCCGGCACCCGATGGACTGCCTTGCCGCCTCTCGGACCCTCGTTCCCCGATTTTCAAAGAGTGGCCCGGAACCGCCAAGGCCGAAGCCCCTGCGATCCCGAACTTGACCCAAGATAAGCGGCGCGTGCCGGCCTTCAAGGGCGGCTTGCGAAATTTCCCAGCTTTTTCCGGCGTCTGAGGGGACAGTTACTTTCAGTCGCGACGGCGTCGGTTCGCATCGGCGGCGCGTGAAAGTAACTGTCCCTAGACTCTGCCGTGCCTAAGGGGAGCTTAACGCCTTTGGGCTAACGGTCCCTCGCTGGAGCGCGTGAAAAGGGAGCATTTGGCGAAGGTGGGCGCAGGGCTGAACATCGATCCGGAGCGCGTGGCGCCGTCGCCTCCGCTCGGCGAGCGGGTGAAGAAGGCCGTCATCTGGCGTTCGGGAAGCCAGATCGCGGCGCAGATCCTGACCTGGGCTTCGACCTTCCTGGTCATCCGGCTGCTCGATCCCAGCGATTACGGCCTGTTCGCCATGACCCAGGTGATCCTGGTGCTCCTCAACCTGATGAGCGGCTGGGGATTCGCCGGCGCGCTGATCCAGCGCAAGCATATCGACCGCGAGCAGATCCGCCAGGTGTTCGGCCTGCTGATCCTGCTCAACACCACCCTCGCGGCGATCCAGTTCGCCGCGGCGCCGCTCGCCGCCGCTTACTACCGGCAGCCGATCGTCGGCACGATGCTCCAGGTCCAGGCCCTGCTCTACCTCTCGACGCCGTTCATCGCGCTGCCGAGCACCCTCCTGCAGCGCGAGCTCGAGTTCCGGCGGCAGGCGCTGGTCAACCTCGCCTCCGCCGCGGCGGGCGCCTGCACCGCCCTTGCCTGCGCCTATGGCGGATGGGGCGTCTGGACGCTGGTCGCGGCGGCGCTCGCATTGTTCTGGACGCGGGCGATCGGGATGACGATCGCGGCGCGCTCTTTGGTCTGGCCAAGCTTCCGCTTCAAGGGCGCGGGGCCGCTGATCCGCTACGGCAGCGCGATGGTCGCGATCCAGTTCCTGTGGTTCATCCAGAGCCAGGCCGACGTGTTCATCGGCGCGCGCCTGCTCTCCGCGCACGAGCTCGGCCTCTACACAACCTCCTTGTTCCTGACCCAGATCCTCGCGGCCAAGTTCGTGCCGCCGCTGAACGACGTCGCCTTCGCCGCTTATGCGCGCATGCAGGACCAGCGGGAGGCGTTGGGCGGCGCGTTCCTCAAGGCGGTGCGGCTGATCATGCTGATCGCGCTCCCTTTCTATTTCGGCCTTGCGGTGGCCGCCGAGCCTTTGGTGCTGACCGTGCTCGGCGCAAAATGGGCGGAGGCGGCGCCGATCGTGCCGGTGCTGGCCTTGGCGATGCCGTTCATGACCCTCCAGATCCTGTTCGCGCCCGCGACCAACGCGATCGGCAGGCAGGGCGTCACCTTGCGGGTCGGCCTCGCCGGGGCGGCGATCATGCCGGCCGCCTTCCTGATCGGCCTCTCCTGGGGGATGGAAGGCCTGTCCTGGGCGTGGCTCGGGGGCATGGCCGTGCTGTGCGCCGCGACGATCGCGATGTCGCTCCCGGCGATCGGAGTCTCCGCGGCTGCGGTGGCCGGCGCCGTCGCGCCGGGCCTGGCGGCCGCCGCGGCGATGGCGATCCTCGTCGCCGGGCTCGATACCCTGCTGCTGGCGCTGCCGCCGGCGCCGCGGCTGCTGCTGCTCGCCGGCTTCGGCGCGGCGAGCTATGCGGCGCTTCTGTTCGCGTTCGCGCGGCCGGTGGTCGACGACGCGCTCGCGCTCGTGCGGATGCGGCGGCCCCGCGCTCAGGCCATCTGAATATAGTCGCGCAGGGCCGCGGCTTCCTCCTCGATCCGGTCCATCCGGTATTTGACCAGGTCGCCGATCGACACCATGCCGACCAGCCGGCTGCCCTCGATGACCGGTAGGTGGCGGATGCGGCGCTCGGTCATCAGCGACAGGCCCGCGAGCACGGGCATCGACGGCTCGGCGGTGATGGTCGGCGAGGTCATCACGCGCTCGACCGGCCAGTCGAGGATCGCGGCGCCGTCCCGCCTCAGGCAGTAGATGACGTCGCGCTCCGACATGATGCCGACGACCCGTCCCTCCTTCATCACCGGCAGCGCGCCGATGCGGCGCTCGGCGAGCAGACCGACCGCCTCCCGCAGCAGAGTGTCGCACTCGACGGTGACGACCTCGGCGCCCTTGGTGCGGAGGATGGCTTCGATGTTCATGCCGCGGCTCCCTGTCTGCCGACTCGGCGGCGATGATCCCATTAAGCGGCGCGGATTGGAAGCCGCGCGCCTTGATGCGCGGCCGCGGGGCCGCCACATGGGCGCCATGGCCAGACACGATTCCCTGCCGCGGCACCGGTCGAGATCCTCATGACGGCGGGCGACAAGCGCGAGCCGATCCTCCGCGTGGTGCCGCGGCCCGGCGACATCAATTCGAACGGCCACATCTTCGGCGGCTGGGTCCTCAGCCAGATGGACATCGCCGCCGGCATCGTCGCCTCCCGCACCGCCGGCGGCCCGGTGGCGACGGTGGCGATCGACAAGATGGAGTTCATCGCCCCGATCCTCCTCCACGATCTGGTCTCGGTCTATGCCGCGATCGAGCGGGTCGGCCGCACGTCGATGGCGATCCGGATCGAAGTCGTGGCGACGCGCCGCAACGGGCTCGAGGAGGTCCAGGTGACCGAAGGCGTGTTCACGTTCGTCGCCCTCGACGAGAACCACCGGCCGCGGCCCGTGCGCGCCGAAGGCTAGTCTTCGTCGCGCTCGGGCGGCGCTTCGACCTCAAAGACCCGGTAGCGCAAGGTCGCGGTGCCGTTGGCGGGCACCGTCACCGTCCAGAAGGGGCGGCCGTTGCGGCGGGCCAGGCGCGTGCGCGCGCGCAGCCGTTCGTCGTCGGCCACGTCGAACTCGGCCTGATAGGCGATCGGATAGGGGCGGTCGTTCGTCACGGTGAGGACGAAATCCTCCCAGTCCTCGCCGTCGTCCGTATTCTCGACCCTGGCGGTGAGGCCGGGCACCTCGCCGTCATATTCGTCCTCGTCCCCGTTCAGCGCGATTTCGACGTCCTCGCCGACGGCGCGGTCGTCGAGGCTGCCCTCGCCGAGCAGGAGAGGCCGCTCGCGCCCCGCGCCGAACAGGACCACGCCGCCGGCGGGAAGCGGCAGGCCGAGACCCTCCTGGGTCCGGTTTCGGGTGACCAGGATCCGCGTGACGCTCTGGTCGCCGTCGTCGTCGGGGCGGATCCGGCTGCGGTAGACCGACTGGACGCGGACGCTGCGCGGGAGGATGAAGGCGACCTGCTTCTGGCTGTTCGATGCGACCGTCACCCGCTCCGGAAGCCGGTAGAGCTTGACGTCGCCGAGCTCCTCCTGGCGCGCGAAAAGCGTCCCGGTGACCGTGATCGTATCGTCCGCCCCCTCATTGTTCGAGGAAATCCTCTGAACGGATTCGCTCACCACGTTCGCCGGCGCCGAAGGCGGCGCGGGCGGGTCGATGGACGGCACTTCGTGGGTCCGCCCGCCCGGCCAGCATCTCAGCTGCACGTTGGGTTGCGGCGGCTCCGGCGCTTCGTCCTCGTCTTCGCGATTGATCCGGCCGGCGACGGCCATGGTCTCTGCGTCGATGAAGCTCGTCTCGTCCATGCTCGCCAGCGTCAGCCAGGCGGAGATCTGCGCGCTGTCCCCTTCGGGCGACAGCGTCATCACATAATTGGCGCGCCAGTCGAAGCCGCCGGCGAGATAGGAGAGAGTGACCGTGGCGGCGACGGGGCGGCTGCTCCGCGTCCTGACCGAGAGGGTCGGCCGCGCCGGCAGTCCTTCGGGAACGCCCGGATAGACCAGCGCCTCGACGCCTCCGGTGCAGCGCAAGGCCTCGATCCCGGCGCGCGTCTGGAGGACGACGGCGCCGCCGCTTCCGGAGCGGATCACCGCTTCCTCCTCGGTGACCGCGCCGGTCGCCTGCGAGGTGCGGCGGATATGGACCCGGCGCCCGAGCGAACGGTCGAGCAGGCTTGCCGGGGACAGCAGATAGGCGTCGTGATTCTTCTCGAGCACGTCTTCGGGGAGGCCCGTGACGATCGCGCTCTGCGGCAGGATGCCGCCGGCTACGCCTTCGAAGCGAAGCTCGCTCGCCCCGGCCGGAATCGAGACCCGCCGGGTCTCGGTGACGAGCGCGTAACCCTCCAGCCAATCGGGATCGATGTTCTCGTCGGCATCGCGATCGGGGTCGCGATAGATGGTGATCGCGACCGAATCGGGCCGCGCCGAGGTCGCGACCGTCTGCGCGGCGACGGGCGCCGCTGCGACCAGCAGGGCGACCAGGCAGAGGAGGCGCGGCCACGCCATCGCGTCAGCCGCGCGATTCGAAGGTCGCCGTGATCTCCGCCTCGCCGTTGGCCGGGACCGGCACGCGCCAGAGCACTTCGTCGGCCGAGCGGCGCTCGCTGCGCATGCTCTCCTCGACGATGCGGGTGTCGCCCCACAGCCCGGACTGGATCAGGTCGACCGTCACCGCATTCGGCCTCGCGTTGGTGAGGCGGTAGCGCATGGTGGTGCGCCAGCGGTCGTTGCTCGTCCGCTCGCGCCGCTCGACGACGGGATGGACCTTGACGTCGAACGCCTGGCCGGTGGCGAGGCCGAGCTCGGAGCCCATCGGCGTGTGGCCGATCGCGCTTTCGCCGACGAACTGGGGATTGCCGCGCGCGTCGCGCTGGTAGACGCGGACGATGCCGGCGGGAAGCGCGTCGCCGAGCCCCTGCTCGCGCGAGCTCGAGAAGCGCAGCACGGTCGCGGCGCTGACCGGCTCGTCGACCGTGCCAAGCCAGCCGTTGCGATATTCGTAGCCGCGCGTCGCCGGCGTCCCGCTGACGTTGAGGAAGCTGACCTGCTTGGTCTGCATGTGGGCGATCGTGGTCCGCTCCGGCAGCGGATAGAGATAGAAATCGGCGAGCCGCTCGCGCGCCGACGTCTCGGTGCCCGGCCGGCCGGCGACGCCGGGGCGCGGTGGCGGGGGCGGATAGCCGCGTCTGCCGTATCGATCGGCGTCCTGGCCGACCGCGCCCGCGACGAGCAGGGTGTTGGCGTTGGTGAAGGTGGTTCCGCTCTGGTTGGTGAGGGTGATCCAGCCCTGGACGTCCATCCGCCCCGCCGTCTCGTCGAACAGGGTGACGTAGTCCGCGCGCCAGCCGAGGCCCGGCGTCAGATAGGAAAGGGTGAGCGGCCGGGTGCCGGCGCGCGCGCTTTCGAGCGTCACCGACAAGGTCGGCCGGGCGCGCAGGTTCGGCGGCACCTGGTCGAAGATGACGCGCACGGGAAGGCCGTCGTCGCGCAGCACCTCGATCCGCTCGCCGATCTGGAGGACGACGCCGCCGTTCACCGCGAGCACGCGCGCCCGCTCGCGCTGTTCGGCGCCGGTCGCGGGGTTGATCCGCACCAGCGTCACGGTCTCTCCGACAGCGGCGCCCATCAGGGCGGCGGGCGAGAGCAGGTCGTAGTCGAAATTCTGCTCGACCACCGCGATGCCGTCGGCGGCGACGCTCACCGTTTCCGGCCGGATCTGCGCCGAGACGTCGGGGAATTCCTGGCGGGTGCGGCCGGCCGGAAAGGCGATCTGGCGCCGGTCCTGAACCAAAGCGAGATCGTTGTTGTAGATGGTGACGGCGACGTCGCCCTGCGCGTTCTGGCCGGGAGGCGGGATGGCGGGCTGGGCGAGCGCGGGCGCCGCTGCGAGAATGAAGAGGCAGAAGATCGGACGCATCGAACGGTTCCTCCCGGTGGGAGCGGGAGGATGTTACCTTGTCACCTGCCCGTCAACTCCCTGAAATGAAAAGGGCGGCCGCCGCGGCGACCGCCCTCTTCGATGTCGGCGTCGAAGGTCCGAGCCAGTGCGGTCAGGCCGCGGGCGCGATCTCGCCGTCCTCGTCGCGCGGGCGGCGGGCGCGGCGGCGCGGCGCCTTGGCCGGCTGCTCGTCGTCGCTCCCCGGGGCGGGGACGGCCGAAATGGCCGGCGGCAGGACCTCGAGCGCGATCCGCTCGTCGCCTTCGGACGCTTCGAAGCGGTCGCGGCGCGGGCGGCCGCGACCGGGTTCGCCGTTGCGCGCCTCGCGGTCGGGGCGGGGACGGCGCTCCTCGCTCTCCTCGCGCTGGCCCTGGGGCTCGCCGCGATAGGGCCGCTCCTCGCGGTCGCTCCGGCTGTCGCGGTCGTCGCGATAGGGACGGTCCTGGCGGGCGGGACGCTCGTCGCGGCTGGGGCGCTCGTCGCGGTACGAGCGCTCGTCGCCCTCGTCGCGGCCGTCGGCGCCGTCGTCCTGCTCCTCGTCCTCCTCATAATATTCGCCGCGTTGCGGCCTTTGCTCCTCGAACCGCGCGCGGTTCTCGTTGAGCACGCGATAATAATGGTCCGCATATTGGAGATAATATTCGGTCTGGACGCGGTCGCCCGACATCTGGGCGTCGCGCGCCATCGACTTGTACTTTTCGAGCAGCTGCGCGGCATTGCCGCGGCTCCTGTTCTCCTGGCGGTTGCCCGGACCCGGGCCGCCCTGCTGACGGCCGCCGCCGCCGCCGCCGCGGCCACGCCTGCGGCCGCCCTGACGATTGTTGATCAAACGAAAATCCTCGCCAAAAAGGTGGGTCTCTCTGCCACTCCACCGGCCAGGCCACTCCCGGCCGTTTCTTGGTGCCGACGCCCGGGCAGCAAGCCGCAATGCGGCTCCCGCCTCCTCACGCTGTAATCGCCGCCTCGGCGATGAGAGCAATCGGGGGTCGGCCGGGAAGCCTCACGCGTCTTCTTGCTGTGAGCGGCCCCCGTCCCTGAGCACTATGTAGCTATGCGCGCAGAAAAAACCAAGCGGAAAAGATGTTGAACCAGGTTAGCGCCGAAGGATGAGGCAGCGATCGCGCCCCCCAAGGTCTTTGCGCAGCGAGACGTGCAGTCCTTCCGCCTCGAACAAGGCGCCCGCCGCTTCGGCCTGACCGGCGCCGATCTCGAAACAGGCGACCCCGTCCGGCGCGAGCAGCCGCGGGACTTCCGGCGCCAGCCGCCGATAGGCGTCGAGCCCGTCCGGCCCCGCGTAAAGCGCGGCGTCGGGCTCCCAATCCGCAACCTCGCGCGGCAGGTCGGCGCCTTGCTCGACATAAGGCGGGTTGCAAAGGATCAGGTCGAACTGTCCGTCGAGGCCGCGCGCCCAGTCGCCGACCCTGAATCGGGCGCGCCCTTCGAGCTCGAGGTCGATGGCGTTGAGTTCCGCAAATTCCAGCGCCCTTTCCGAGCTGTCGATGCCCAGCCCATGGGCATTGGGCCATTGAGAGAGCGAAGCGAGCAGCAGGGTGCCCGGGCCGGTACCCAGATCGAGGATGGTCGCCGGTCCCCGTTCCCCGAAATGGTCGACGGCGGCCTCGATCAGGGTCTCGCTGTCGGGCCGGGGGACCAGCACACCGCGGCCGACGCTCAGCCCGATCGACCAGAAAGCTCTCCAGCCGACGATAAAGGCGACGGGCTCGTGCGTCAGCCGCCGACGGACCAGGCCTTCGAAGGCCGCCGGCGCTGCGGCGTCCAGCCAGGAGAGCAGCATCGCCTCCCGTTCCACGCCCAGGGCATGGGCCATCAGCAGCTCCGCATCGAGCCGCGCCGTGTCGGAGCCCCCCGCCAGCCGCGCCGCCGCACCGGCGAGCGCGGCGGCGACTCCCTCGCCCCCGCTTGCGGGGGAGAGGGCCGGGGAGAGGGGGGAGTCGGGAACGATCCGCTCGGCCATGGCGACTCCCCCCTCTCCCTGCGACCGCTTCGCGGCCGCGGTCCCTCTCCCCCTGAAGGGGGCGAGGGGGCTACCCGTCATCGATCTGCGCCAGCCGCTCGGCCTCGTCCTCGGCGACGAGGGCGGAGACGAGCTCGTCGAGGCCCGGCCCGGCGAGGATCTCGTCGAGCCGGTGCAGCGTCAGGTTGATCCGGTGGTCGGTGACGCGGCCCTGCGGGAAATTGTAGGTGCGGATGCGCTCCGAGCGGTCGCCCGAGCCGACCATCGACTTGCGTGCGCCGGCGCGCTCCGAGGCGATGCGCTCGCGCTCCTGCTCGTAGAGCCGGGTCCGCAGCACCTTCAAGGCCTTGGCCTTGTTCTTGTGCTGCGATTTCTCGTCCTGCTGGATCACCACCAGGCCGCTCGGCAAATGGGTGATCCGGACCGCGCTGTCGGTGGTGTTGACCGATTGCCCGCCCGGGCCGGACGAGCGGTAGACGTCGATCCGCAAATCCCTCGCCTCGTCGATCTGGACGTCGACATCCTCGGCCTCGGGAAGCACGGCGACGGTAGCCGCGGAGGTGTGGATGCGCCCGCCGCTCTCGGTCACCGGCACGCGCTGGACGCGGTGGACTCCGCTCTCGAACTTCAGCTTGGCGAACACGCCCTGCCCGCTGACGCTGGCGACCACTTCCTTGAAGCCGCCCAGCTCGGCCGCGTTGGCCGAGATGATCTCGACCCGCCAGCCCTGCGTCTCGGCATAACGCTGGTACATGCGCAACAGGTCGCCGGCGAACAGGGCCGCCTCGTCGCCGCCCGTGCCGGCACGGATCTCGAGCATCGCGGAGCGCTCGTCGGCGGCGTCGCGCGGCAGCAATTTCAGCGCCAGCGCCCGCTCGGCCTCGCCGAGGCGCCGCTCGATCTCCCTGATCTCCTCCTCGGCCATCGCCCGCATCTCGGGGTCGCCGCGCATCTCCTCGAGCGCCTCCCGCTCGACGCGCAGCCGCCGCAGCTCCGCCGCCGCCGCCGCGACCGGCTCGACCTCGGCATATTCCTTGGAGAGCCGCACGAAGGCGTCCGGCGCGAGGTCGGACGCGTTCATGGCGTCCTGCAGCTCGTCCCGCCGCGCCTCGATCTGCGCAATCCTGTCGGCGGAAATGCCCGTCATGTTTGAGGGAACACGTACCAGTGTGAATTCGAAATTAGATCTTCGCTCTCGGTGAACGTCCGAAGCACAAACTGTGCTCCCAGCGCATCGACCACGCGCTGTTTGAGGTCTGCCCACTGAGGGTCATCCGCGCGTACTGGGTGAAGTGTCAGCTCCGCCACCTCCCCGTGTTCGCCCATGACCTGCCGCACCGTGTCGACTGTCAACGTACCCGTAGCGCCTTTCTTCCGAGCGATTTCA
Organism: Allosphingosinicella sp.; assembly: GCA_035628635.1. GTDB lineage: Bacteria > Pseudomonadota > Alphaproteobacteria > Sphingomonadales > Sphingomonadaceae > Allosphingosinicella. The sequence goes on along the minus strand of DASPJJ010000001.1, from coordinate 267,371 downwards.
AAATGGCGCTTTGGATTTCCCTTATATGCCATGGCGGCAGGCACGCCGGACCGCCGCAGTAGATCCAATATGGCTCCACTCACTCCCCCATCGACTTCCCGGTTCGGCACGATGGCAAGGAGTGGAGCTTTGTCAGTTTCCGACAATAACATCGCAAGCCTCTCGATCCCCGCCGCCCAGCCGACGGCGGGCGTGTGCGGGCCGCCGAGGGCCTCGATCAGCCCGTCGTAGCGGCCGCCAGCCAGGACGCTGCCCTGGGCGCCGAGGCGGTCGGTGACGAACTCGAAGGCGGTGTGGCGGTAATAATCGAGGCCGCGCACGAGGCGCGGATTTCGCTCGAAGGGTACACCCGCTGCCCGCAATCCGCGTTCGACCTCGTCGAAGAAGGCTGCTGCGTCGGCCGTGAAATACATGTCGATGCCGGGCGCACTTTCGATGATCGGGCGGTCGCGAGGATCCTTGCTGTCCAGGATTCGGAGCGGATTGCGATCAAGGCGCGATCGGCTCTCGTCGCTGAGAGCATCCTTGTGCGCTTCGAAGTGCACAACCAGCGCCGAGCGCCAGGAGCCGCGCGTTTCGTCGTCGCCCAAGGTGTTGAGCTGCAGCGTCACGCCTTCGGCGATCCCGAGCTCGTTCAGTAGCTGGTCGGCCATGACCATCAGCTCGACGTCGGCGGCCGGCTCGCCGGCGCCGATGATCTCGGCGTCGAGCTGGTGGAACTGGCGGTAGCGGCCCTTTTGCGGCCGCTCGTAGCGGAAGGCGGGGCCGTGGGTCGCGATCTTGAGCGGCGCGAGCTGCTGCCAGCCTTCGGACAGGAAGGCGCGGCAGATGCCGGCGGTGAATTCCGGGCGAAGGGTGAGGCTGTCGCCGCCGCGGTCCTCGAAGCTGTACATCTCCTTGGAGACGATGTCGGTGGTCTCGCCGATCGAGCGCGCGAACACCTGGGTCGACTCGAACACCGGCATCTCGACCCGGCCGAAGCCGTAGAGCCGGCGCACCCGCTCGAACGCCGCCACCACCGCCTGGAAGCGGTCGGCATCCTCGCCCCAGATGTCCTGGGTTCCCCTGATCCTCTGCGGGCCCTTGCTCATCGCCGCGCCCTTAGCAGTTTTGCACCGGCGGGGAAGCTGCGACCCGGCGACGGTCCCGCCAGACGTCATGCCGGACTGGAATCCGGCATCCATGAACCGAAGCCTCAGCGGACTGTCCTCCTGCCTCCGTGTCCATGGACCCCGGATCAAGTCCGGGGGTGACGACGGCGAAAGGGCGGGGAAGCGCTGGACCGAATCGCGCGGCTGGGCCATGTCGGGGCCATGATCAGACCCCTCCTCCTCGCCGGCGCGCTGGCGCTCGGCGCCTGCAGCGTCGCCCGGCCCGCCGGGATTGCCTCGGTCCCCCCGCCGCCCGCTTTCGCTCCGGCCGAGACCGCCCTTGCCCGCACCCAGGCGTCGCTGGCGCGGATCGACCTGTTGAATCCGCGCCTCCACGCCGTCATCGCGACCGATCCGACCGCGCTCGACCAGGCGCGGCGGCTCGACGCGGCCGGCGGCCCGCGCGGGCCGCTGTTCGGGATGCCTATCCTGATCAAGGACAATATCGAGACCTCCGGGCCCCTGCCGACCACGGCCGGCAGCCTGGCTCTCCGTAACAACGTCACCAACCGCGACGCGCCGCTGGTGGCGCGGCTGCGCGCCGCCGGGGCCGTGATCGTCGGCAAGGCCAATCTCAGCGAATGGGCGAACTTCCGCTCGAACGATTCGATCTCGGGCTGGAGCGCCGTCGGCGGCCAGACCCGCAACCCGTTCGCGCTCGACCGCAACGCCTGCGGCTCCTCGACCGGAAGCGCGGTCGCGGTGGCGGCCGGCATGGTGCCGTTCGCGATCGGGACCGAGACCAACGGCTCGATCACCTGCCCGGCGGCGCTCAACAGCCTGGTCGGATTCAAGCCCACCGTCGGCCTGGTCAGCCGCACCCATGTCGTGCCGATCAGCGAGACCCAGGACACGCCCGGCCCGATCACCCGCACCGTGACCGAGGCGGCTCAGGTGATGGACGCGATCGCCGGCAGCGACCCCGCAGATGCGGCGACGGCCGAGGCCGACGCCCGCCGCCAGCCTTATGCCGCGATGCTCAACGCCGAATCCCTTCGGGGGCGCCGCATCGGCGTAATGCGCTTCGCCACCGGCTTCGGCACCAACGCGGTGTTCGAGCAGGCGCTGGCGGACCTCCGCGCGCAGGGCGCGGTGCTCGTCGACATCGCCGAATTCCCCGCCCGCGCCCAGATGAACGAGAATTCGTTCAAGGTGCTGCTCCACGAGTTCCGCGACGGCCTCAACCGCTATCTCGCGACCACGCCGCCGAGCGTCACCGCCCGCACGCTCGCGCAGGTCATCCAGTTCAACCGCGACAATGCCGCGACGGAGATGCCCCTCTTCACCCAGGACTTGTTCGAGCAGGCCGAGGCGACCGGCAGCCTCACCCCCGAATATCGCCGCGCCCGCGAGACCGCCCAGCGCCTCGCTGGTCCCGAGGGCATCGACCGGATGATGCGCGAGCACAATGTCGACATCCTGGTCGGCCCGACCATGCCCGCCGCCTGGCACATCGACGCGGTCAGCGGCGACGTCATCGCCGGCGGCGGCGGGGGCGGCCTGGCCGCGATCGCGGGCTATCCGCATCTGACCGTGCCGATGGGCAACATCCGCGGCCTGCCGGTCGGGATCAGCTTCCTCGGCCGCAAATGGGCGGACGCCCTGGTCCTGTCGGTCGGCTACGCCTACGAGCAGGCCACGAACCGCCGCATCGCGCCCCGCTTCCTCGCCTCGATCGAGGACGAGCCGGAAATCCGCCGCGCCTTCGAGCCTGCGCGGTAAAGGCAGGTGATTGCGAGACTCCGTTCGGGCTGAGCTTGTCGAAGCCCTGTCCTTCTTGGAAGGCAGTAAGAAGGACGGCCCTTCGACAAGCTCAGGGCGAACGGAGTGGGCGTCTCAGCGCGTCGCTCTTGGCCCTGCCCCGCGGCCTCTTCTTCGCCGCACCCCTCAGGCCCGCTTCCACCGCCAGCGCCGCCCACCGCCGCATTTCATCCGGATCGTCGTAAACGTCCTGCGGCGCGCGGCGGTAGTTCATAGTGTCGACCTTTCCGTCCTTGAAGGTGACGGAGAAGCGCTCGCATCCTTCGGCGTCCCAGAGCTCGTCCGCGTCCGCATCGGACTTGAACCAGATCTCCCCCTCGTCGAGGATCGCGAAGATGGTCGCGTCGAGATAGAGCGTCGCCCCGCCCATCATCTTGCGCACGGTCACCGCGCCGAGCGGCTCGAGCGCCTCTTGCACCCAAGCATAAAGGCCTTCGTCGAACGCCATCAGCCGGGCACGCCGCCCCGCTCGCGCCACAAAGCGAGGAAGTCGCGGCGGGTGCGCGGGCCGAAGGTGGCGAAGCTCGGATTGGGCTCGGCGCGATATTCGGCGCGGCGCTCCGCCAGCCGCCCGCGCCCGTGCAGTGCGGCGACGTCGATATTGTAGACCCGCGCGCCGTTGAGGCCGAAGATCCTGCGCTTGGCCTCCCGGGTCAGCGGCGGATAGCCGTAGCGCTCCTGATATTCGGCGCTGATCTCGAAACTGCGGAAGGCCTGGATCTGGTCCTGCGGGCTGCCGTACCAGAGGCTGTCCGTGCCCCACATGATCCGTTCCTCGCCAAAATATTTGAGCAGCTTTCCGATGACGTGCGCCGCCTCGTCCGGCCGCGACATGAAATAGCGCCAGGTCGAGCCGAGCTCGGCGTAGAGATTGCCCTGGTTCCGCCGCAGCCCGGCATCCTGGTGCGACTTGATCAGCCGGTCGACGCCGCGCGGATTGGCGGGATCGTAGGGCCCCTCCCGGACGCCGCCTTCGAACCCCGAATGGTAGACGAGGAAAGTGAGGTCCGGATTGGCTGCGGCGGCCGGCCCCATGTCGCGCGGGCTCGAATAGTCGTATTCGAGGCCCGGCAACGGCACGCCTTTGTGCACCGCGACCGTCGGAACGCCGAGCGCCCGCGCCCGCTCGAAGAAACGGTTCGCCGCGTCGCTGCTGTCGAGGAAGATGCCGCGCCCGTTCGCGCCATATTGCGGATAGAGCTTCCAGGCGTCGACGCGATAACGCTGGGCCTTCTCCTCCATCGCCTCGATCTCGCCCGGCTCCTGCGGGAACACCCCGCCGTGGATCAGGCAGCGCGCGCCCTCGCCGCCGTTCGCCGCGACGATCTCGCGGGTCTCGGCGGCATAGTCGATCGGGGTGGGATTGGGCTGGCCCCAGAGCGCGGAGACGACGGCGACGTCGGTGTCGCTGTCGAGGAACACCTCCTTGGCGAGCATCTGCGCCGAATAGCAGTCGAAGCTGCCGCTCGAGCATTTCGACGCCTGGCCGAATACCTCGAGCAAGGTCCGCCGCCAGCGCTCGCCGTCGGCGCCGGTCGCCCAGCGGCCGCTCGGCTCGACGCAATGGGTCTGGACGTCGAAGATGAACTCGTCGCCGGCGACCGCCGACGCGGCGGCGGCCTGGTCGAGCGGCGCCTCCTTGGGAAGCGCGAAGCGGCCGCCGGCGTCGGGATTGGCGCGGTTGCAGGCGGCGAGCGCCGAGGCCGCGCCGGCCGCCGAGACCATGAAGGCGCGCCGCGACAAACCGAGGCGCCGGGCATTCTCGTCCGCGGCCTCGTGCGCCAGCCGGTTGGCGAGCTTCTGCCGCGCGGTGAGCAAGGGCGGCGCATATTCCCCGTTGGAGGTGCGGTCGATCTTGATCGGAAGGCGCCTGCCCTCGGGATCCAGGTCGTCGGCGCGGGCCAAGGCGATTCTCCCTTCTTGCGGTCGCAGGGAGGGTAGAGGCGCCGCGCTCAGCCGGTCAATCGCAGGCCGGCGATCGCCGCGACGATGACGAAGATCAGCAGCACCCGCAGGGTCGTCGCCGGCTCGCCGAACCAGAGCATGCCGACGATCACGGTGCCGATCGCGCCGATCCCGCCCCAGACCGCATAGGCCGTCCCCATCGGGATCGTCCGGGCCGCGAGCTCGAGCAGCCCCATCGAGATCGTCACCGAGACCAGGAAGGCGATCGTCCAGGGGACGTTGCGGAAGCCGTCGACGAAGCGCAGCGAGGTCGTGAACCCGATCTCGAAGCAGCCGCCGAGGATCAGCCAGAACCAGGCCATCAGGCGTGCACCCCCGAATCGACGTCCGGATCGGGCGGCGCCCGCCGGGTGGCGGCGATCAGGCAGGCGACCACGATCATCGCCGCGCCGGCGAGCGTGAACGGCTGCACCGGCTCGGCGAAGATCAGCCAGCCGAGCAAAGCCGCCCAGACGAAGGACGTATATTCGACCGGCGCGAGATGCTGCGCCTCGGCGCGGGCATAGGCCCAGGAGAGGAGGAGCAGCGACGAGAAAGCGAGCAAAGCGGCGCCGACGATCTCCGCGGCGTGCCCGGGCGGCGGCAGATCCGCGAGGAACGGCGCGGCGATGAGGAAGCTGCCGGCCATGATCCCGCTGGTGAAGAAGGCGACCTCGGTGGGCTTCGCGAGCAGGGCCTGGCGGCGCATCAGGATGATGTTGTAGCCGTAGAGCGCGGCCGAGCACAGGATCGAGAGCGAGCCGCGGAATGCGTCCGGCCCGAGCTCCGCCTCGCGCTGGCCCCAGAAGATCACCAGCACGCCGGCGAAGCCGAGCAAGGAGGCGAGCAGGGAGCGGCGCTCGATCTTCTCGCCGAGCAGGATCGCGGCGAGATAGAGCGCGATCAAAGGGGCGACGAAGGCCAGTGCGATCGCCTGCGCCATCGGCACCCGCGCCAGCCCCCAGAAGAAGCTGAGCGCCATCGGCACCCCGATCAGGCCGCGGGTCAGATGCACCCGCATCGCCTTTTTGCCCGGCCAGGCACTGCGCGCGCCGAAGAAGAAGGCGGCGGCGATCAGCGCCCCGGCCGCCGTCCGCCAGAGCAAGGCGTTGTAGGTGCCGATCGACAGCGACAGCCCCTTCATCACCGCATCCATCGCCGAGAAGAAGGCGATTCCGAGCGTCGCTACGGCGAAGGCGGTCGCGGTTCTTGCGGAAGGCTCGGCCATGCCGCGCCCCTAGCGGGCGCAGGCGGCGGCGTCACCTAGCGGACGACCAAGCGGTCGCGGGTGATCTCGAGGGTGCCGATCTGGCTGAGCACCGACTGGCCGAGCAGGTTCACGTTGAGCCCCTCCAGCACCATCGCCGGTGCGTTGGTGACGACGCGGCCGCCGATCGAGACCCGGTCCAGCATCACCACCTGCCCGCGCACCGCGCCTCCGGCGCCCTCGCCGACGAACTCGAACTGCGAGGGGTCGACGTCGATGCCGAGCTCCTTGGCGTCGTCCATGGTGAGCGCGATGTGGGTGGCGCCGGTGTCGATCAGGAAGCGCGCCTCCCGGCCGTTGACCAGGCCGGCCGTATAGAAATGGCCGTCGCTGCGGCGGTTGATGACCAGCTCGCGCAGCGGCTCCGTCGGCGAGACGAGCGCGGCGGCGCTGTCTTCCGGCTCCGCCGACCGCGCCGAATTGGGTGTGCCCGACGGCATCAGCGCGCCGATCCCGACGCCGACTACGGCCATGACGAAGAAGGGTCTGATCATTTCACCGGCATAAGCCGGCGCCGGTGAAGAAACCGTTGCCGCGCGCCGTCATTGCGAGGAGCGCAGCGACGACGCAATCCAGCGCGTCCGAGCCGAACTGGATTGCTTCGCCTCGCTCGCAATGACGGGAGGGCTATTCCGCCGCCTGCGCCGCCCCGGCTTCCGCCGCCTCGATCTCGGCGGCCTTGGCCTCGACCAGGCGGACGATATGGTCGACCATCTCGTCGTCGCGGACATGGTGGTCGGTCACGCCAGAGAGATAGACCATGTGCTTGCCGGCGCCGCCGCCGGTGATCCCGATGTCGGTCTCGCGCGCCTCGCCCGGCCCGTTGACGACGCAGCCGAGCACCGAGAGCGACATCGGCGTGCGGATATGCGCGAGCCGCTCCTCGAGCCTCTCGACGGTGCGGATGACGTCGAAGCCCTGGCGCGCGCAGCTCGGGCAGGAGACGACGCGCACGCCCCGGTTGCGGATGCCGAGCGCCTTCAGGATCTCGAAGCCCGCGCGCACCTCCTCCTCGGGTTCGGCCGAAAGCGACACGCGGATGGTGTCGCCGATCCCGTACCAGAGCAGGGAGCCGATCCCGATCGCGCTCTTCACCGTGCCGCCGCGCAGCCCGCCGGCCTCGGTGATGCCGAGATGGAGCGGGCAATCGACCGCTTCGGCGAGCTGCTGATAGGCGGCGACGGCGAGGAACAGGTCCGACGCCTTCACCGCCACCTTATACTCGCGGAAATCATGATCCTCGAGGATGCGGATATGGTCGAGCGCGCTCTCCACCAGCGCCTCGGGGCAGGGCTCGCCATATTTTTCCAGCAGGTCGCGCTCGAGGCTGCCGGCATTGACCCCGATGCGGATCGAACAGCCGTTCGCCTTGGCGGCGCTCACCACCTCGCGCACCCGCTCCGCCGAGCCGATATTGCCGGGATTGATCCGAAGGCAGGCCGCGCCCGCGTCCGCCGCCTCGAGCGCGCGCTTGTAGTGGAAATGGATGTCGGCGACGATCGGCACCCGCGCCTCGCGCACGATCTCGCGCAGCGCCTGCGTGCTCTCGACGTCGGGGCACGACACGCGGACGATGTCCGCGCCCGCTTCCTCGCAGCGGCGGATCTGGTCGATCGTCGCCTTCGCGTCGGCGGTGACCGTGTTGGTCATCGTCTGCACGGTGACCGGCGCGCCGCCGCCGACCGGCACGCTTCCGACCATGATCTGCCGCGACTTGCGCCGCTCGATGTCGCGCCAGGGGCGGACCGACATGTTCCAATTCTCCGAAGAAGCTTTTCACCTCTATAGGTGTTCACAGCGGCAACCGGAAGGCTGCGAGGCGTGAACCACCCCTTCTTCACGATCGGACACTCGACGCGCAGCATCGAGGATTTCGTCCGCTTGCTCTCCGCGGGACGGGTCGGAATGGTGGTCGACATCAGGACGGTGCCGCGCTCGCGCACCAACCCCCAGTTTAACGAGGAGGCGCTGCCGGAAGCGCTGGCCGCCCGCCAGATAGCGCATCTGCGCATCCCATCGCTCGGAGGCCTCAGGAAGCGTGCGCGCGACGTCCCGCCGGAGACCAATGGCTGGTGGTCCAACCGCAGTTTCCGCAATTATGCCGACCATGCACTGGGCGACGAATATGCGCGCGGCCTCGCCGAGCTGATCGCCGTCGGCCGCGAGCGCCGCGTGGCGATGATGTGCTCCGAGGCCGTCTGGTGGCGCTGCCACCGGCGCATCGTCACCGACTGGCTGCTCGCCCGCGGCGAGACGGTCTGTCACCTGATGGGCGACGACAAGGTCGAGCCGGCCCGGCTGTCGGAAGGCGCGCGCGTCGCCGACGGAAGGGTGACCTATCCCGCCGCCTAGGGGACCAGGTCGGGCCGATGGTGGCGCACGGCTGCGACGAGCTGGTCGATGCCGCGATCGTAGAAGGTCGTGTTGATGCCGAAATCCCTCCCGCCGTTTCGCTTGAAGCGGGCGATCCGCTGGATGCCTGCGCGGATGACGTGGAAGCCGCCGATCTCGCTCCAGGGGATTGGATCGGGCCCGGTCCGCGGCGTCCACACGCCGCTTTCGTCGATCCGGATATGGACCTGGTCGTCCATCGCTCGGCGCACGAAGACGACGGCCGCGCCGACGCAGGCACCGACGATCGCCCAGCCGACCACGGGATAGCTGCCCCCGACCCTGGTGCTTTCGCTCGGGATCACCCCTGCGGCGAGGAAGCCGAGGATCGAAAGCAAGGCGACGGCGGCCGCGAGGCCCCAGTTGATCCCTTTGGCGTGACGGGCTTCGTAGACCAATGTCCGGGCACCTTTCGGCTTCCGGCGTAGCCGAAACGATTCCTACGATCCAGACTCGGCTTTCGGCGGACGTCCGCGCTTGCGTTGCTCCGGCGGCGCGACCTTGACGCCGCGCCGGTGCAGCGCCTCGCGCAGCAGGCATTCGATCTCGGCGTTGACGCTCCTGAGGTCGGCCGACGCCGCGCGTTCGAGCGCATCCCAGAGGGACGGCTCGATGCGGAGCGGGAACGCCTTCTTCGGAGCCGCGGGCACGCCTCCGGCCTATTGGTAGAGCGTGCCGGTGTTGACGATCGGCTGGGTGTCGCGCTCGGAGCAGAGCACCACCATCAGGTTCGAGACCATCGCCGCCCGCCGCTCGTCGTCCAGCTCGACCACGTTCTTCTCCGACAGCAATTGCAGCGCGTTCTCGACCATCGAGACGGCGCCGATGACGATCTTCTGCCGCGCCGCGATCACCGCCTCGGCCTGCTGGCGGCGCAGCATCGACTGGGCGATCTCCTGCGCGTAAGCGAGGTGCGTCAGCCGGCACTCGTCGACGGTGATCCCGGCGACGGCGACGCGGTCCTGCAGCTCGGCCATCAGCTCGTGGCTGACCACCTCGGCATGGCCGCGCAGGGTCGTCTCCTGATGCTCGATGTCGTCATAGGGATATTTGGATCCGATCGCCCTCAGCGCGCTTTCGATCTGGACGAACAGGAACTTGGTATAATCGTCGACGTCGAACAGGGCCTGGGCAGTGTCGGTCACGCGCCAGACGACGTTGGTCGCGATTTCGATCGGGTTGCCGCGCGAATCGTTGATCTTGAGCCGCTCGGAGGTGACGTTGTGGACGCGGGTCAGGATCTTTGTCCGGGTCAGCCACGGCCACCGCCAGCGCAGGCCCGCATGGCGATCGGTGCCGCGATAGTCGCCGAACAGCAGGATCGCGGCGGCCTGGTTCGGCTGCAGCAGATAGAAGCCGATCGAGACGAACGAAGCGGCCAGGACGCCCGCCGCGGCAAGCAGGATCCCCAGCGCAGGCTCCTTGCCGTCGATCGTTGCCACTCCCGCCAAAGCGAGCGCCAAAGCTGAGAGCAACACGAGCAGCATGACGTAGCCGTTATAGGTGACGGCGGGCCGTTCGGCGGTGGCGCGAAGCGCGGCATGGTCGCTGGTCATCTGGATCGTGTTCATCTCTTCCTCCCTTTATACTGATATCATAATTATATCGATCCGAGTCGCGCAAGCGGAATCGTGCCGAGGGCGGCTGGCGGAGCGGGGCCGATGCCGGTAAGGCGCCGCGCGGAGGACGAGGGACGATGAGCGAGCCAAACCGCACCGGCTGGAAGCTGCTCGTCCATGGCGGCGCGGGCGTGATCGAGCGCGACCTGCTCACGCCGGAGAACGACCGCGCGATCCGGGCCGCGTTGGATCACGCTCTGGCGACCGGCGCGGCGATCCTCGAAGCGGGCGGAAGTGCGCTCGACGCGGTCGAGGCGGCCGCACGCGAGCTGGAGGACGATCCCCATTTCAACGCCGGGCGGGGCTCGGTCTTCACCTATCAGGGCACCAACGAAATGGACGCCGCGATCATGGACGGCCGGAGCCGCGCCGCCGGCGCCGTCACCCGAATCACCGCGACCCGCAATCCGGTCAGCCTTGCGCGCGCGGTGATGGAGGCGAGCCCGCACGTCATGTTGAGCGGCGAGGGCGCCGACCAGTTTTCGCGCGAGCAGGATCTCGAGCAGGCGGAGCCCGAATGGTTTGCGACCGAATGGCGCCGCGAGCAGCTCGAGGCGGTGCGCCGCAGCCCCGGGCCGTGGTTCGACGAGGAAATGAAATACGGCACGGTCGGCGCCGTCGCGCTGGACGTCCACGGCCACGTCGCGGCGGCGACGTCCACCGGGGGGATCACCGGCAAGCGCTGGGGGCGGATCGGCGACACTCCGATCGTCGGCGCGGGCACATGGGCCGACGACCGGACCTGCGCCGTCTCGGCGACCGGCACCGGCGAATATTTCATCCGCGCCGCCGTCGCGCACGAAATCGCCTCCCGCCTCCGCCACGGCGGGGAGAGCGTGGCCGAGGCCGCCCGGGCGGCGATCGACGAAATGGCGTCGCTCGGCGGCACCGGCGGGGTCATCGTCGTCGGCGCCGGCGGCGAGACCGCCTTCCCGTTCAACTCCGCCGGCATGTATCGCGGCCTCGCCACCCCCGGCGGCCGCACCGTCGCCATCTACGGCGACGAAGAATGCTGAGAGGGGACAGCCTTTAAACTGCCCCCTTAAACGCCTGTGACTTTGGCCGCGCTTCGCGATACATTGGCGGCATGGAACGCCACCCGGTCGAACGGCTGACCCAGAAGCAGCGCGCCTGCCTGCGCTACGTCGCGTCCGGAATGACCTCCAAGGAGATCGCTCCCTTGCTCGGCATCGAGCCGGGCTCGGTCGACCAGCACATCAAGGGCGCGATGCGAATCCTCGCCGTCGGAGACAGGCGCCGCGCCGCGCGCCTCCTCGCCGCCCACGAACAGGCCGGCGGCCAAAGATTGGTATACCAGCCGCAGCACGTTGCAGCGCCGGCCCATTGGCCCATAACCGCCCTGTCGACCGACGATGAGGAGCTGCAAGGCGGCGCGTCGGGAAGGGTGCTCAACGAGGAGCAGGCGCCGTTCGAGGCCCTCTCCGCCTTCCCGCGGACCGCTCTGCCGCTGCCGGTCTGGGGTGCGAAGCCGCACCATCTGGGCCGCGGGAAGAGGCTGGCGTGGATCGTCGCAGCGACGATCGGGATCGCCGTCGCATTCGGCTCCCTCATCTCGGCGATCGAGACGCTGGTCAGGCTCCGCACGGGCTAGGCCGGCACTTCGTCCGAACGCCAGCGATGCCGCGCGGTGCTCCCGCGCGGAGGGGGAAACTTATGCTCAAGAACCGCCGCGCCGCCGCGACCAAGGTCGCCGACAGCTTGTTCGCGGCCGAGGCGGCGATCGACGCCGCTCTGGCCCGCGCCGCCGAGCTCAACGGGACGCTCGTCGCCGCCCGCGCCGAGGCCAATCTGTCGGCGATCGTCGGCCAGGATGCGTTCGAGGGCGCCGCATCGGCCTTCGCGGCTTTGGCGCGCGCCCGCGCCGAGATCGTCGAGACCCACAAGAGATTGGGCGAGGCCCAGATCCAGATCGGCCTCAGGAACGTTGCGTGGGGAGATCAGGGCAAGCCGGCGAGTGCCGAGCAGCCCGCCCGCCTGCGGGCGGTCGCCTGAGTCGCGACGAGCCAGGCCGCGCAGCCGTGCAAAGTCCGAGATTGAACGCGCCGCTCATGCGGCGTTGGGCCGGGGGGACACGCTTGACCCATGTGGTCAAGCGTGTTCCCGTCTCGCCATGCTTCCGGTCCCGGTCTTCTACGGCCTGCTCGTCCTTGTCTGCCTTTACGCGCTGGCACTCGGCGGGGCACCGGAGCGGATCGGCGCCGGAATCTTTCTCGCGGGCGCAATCCTGTCGACTGCTTCGATCTCTTCCGGGTCGGCGCGCTTCATCTCGGTCGAACTCGGCGTGGTCGCGGTCGATCTCGTCATGCTGGCCGCCTTGCTGGCCCTCGCTTTGCGTGCGGAGCGGTTCTGGCCGATATGGATGACCGCGCTGCACATTATCAGCACGGCCGGCCACGCCGTGAAAGCGGTCGATCCGGCCGTGATGCGGCTGGGCTATGCCTTCGCCATGGCTTTCTGGAGCTATCCGATGTTGCTCCTTTTGGTCGGGGCGACCTGGTGCCACCGGCGCCGTCTCGCGCGCTGCGGGACCGACAGGTCCTGGTCGGCCTCCTCCGCCCGCTCGGCCCCGAGGCCCCGGCCCGGGCCGACCGGCTGATCGCCGCCTTCGGAACGCTCCCTGCCGCCCTCGCCGCCAGCCCCGCCGCCCAGCGCCGGGCGCTCGGCGCCGCCTCGCCGGCCGTGCCGCATCTCCAGGCGATCCGCGGCGCCACGCTTCACGCCCGCCGGGCCGACGCGCTGTCGGGGCCGGTGGTCTCGACCGCGCCGGCTCTGATCGCCTATCTGACCCTCGCCTCCGCCGAGCTCCCCTACGAGCGTCTCCAGGCGATCTTCCTCGATCCGGGCTGCCGTGCGCTTGCCGAGGAGACGGTCAGCCACGGTTCGGTGCTCGAGACGCCGATCTATCCGCGGGAGATCCTGCGCCGGGCGCTGGAGCTCGGCGCCTCCGCCCTGATCCTCGCGCACAACCATCCGTCCGGCGACCCGCAGCCCAGCCGCGGCGACGTCGCCGCCACCCGCCGGCTGGTCGAGGCCGCTTCGCTCGTCGGCGTCGAGGTCCGCGACCATCTCGTCATCGCCCGCTCCGGCTGGTCGAGCTTCCGCGCGCTGGGCCTGCTCTAGGGGTCCGCAGCCGCGGCGGTTAACGCCCTCTTTACCACTCGCGTTTACCGCCCGTTCCGTAAAGGAGCGACGGTGCTGAGAGGGCTTTGGAAGGCGGGAATGCTGCTGGCGGCTTTGGTCCTGGCGATCGCCGCCGGCGCGCTGTACGCGCCCTCGCGCGCGGAGGCCGCGGTCAACAGCTGCTCGGTCTCCTCGAGCGGCGTCGCCTTCTCGCCCTATGACGGCCAGACCAAGACCGCGGTGGACGGCACCGGCACCTTCACCGTCACCTGCTCCGGCAACGGTTCGAGCAACAATCTCAGCCTCAACATCACCGGCGGCAACGCCAACAGCTGCACCACCCGCCAGATGCGCACCGGCGGCTACAACCTCAATTACCAGCTTTATTCCGACGCCGGCCGCGCGAACCTGTGGTGCGACGGCGGCGACCGGCTCGATTTCAACATCGACCTCTCCGGCCCCACCGGGAGCAACTCGATCACCTTCACCGTCTACGGCCGCGTCGCCGGCGGCCAGAACCCGGTCTACACCCCCGCCACCTACTCCGACACGCTCACCGTCATCGTCAAGCGCAACGGCAACCAGATCGTCTCCTCGACCTTCTCGGTCACCGGCAGCGTCGCGCCGATCTGCTCGGTCTCGGCCGGGACCTTGGGCTTCGGCAGCTATTCGGGCAGCATCGTCAACGCCACCGCCGCGGTCAGCGTCAACTGCACCAACGGCGCGCCCTACCAGGTCAGCCTCGGCGGGGGCTCCTGGCAGAACGGCACCGCCCGCCGAATGGCCGGACCGCTCTCCAGCTACCTCGCCTATCAGCTCTTCCGCGATTCGGCCCGCACCCTCACCTGGGGCGACGGCTCGGCCCAGCTCGGCGCCCGCCTGGCCGGCACCGGCAACGGCGCCGCCCAGAGCCTCACCGTCTACGGCCGCATCCCCGCCGGCCAGAACGTCGCCGCCGGCAGCTATGCCGACAGCGTCGTGGTGACGGTCGAATATTAGAGCCGCGTGATCCGCGGCACGACCGCCGGCTCGCGGATCAGCTGCAGCGCCATTTCCGGGGTCAGATTGACCGGCTTCATATCGACCTTCTCGAGAGCGATCTCGGTCCCCGCCTCCTCGCCCAGCTCGAGCGCCCAGGCCTTGACCCGCACGATCCCCACCTCGAGCGCCGCCGCCATCTCCTCGGCGAACACGGCATCCTCCATCCGGTGCCTGAGCACCGTCCGGTAATGGATCCCCGCCTTGCACGCCGACAGCGAGATGTTCGCCGTCGCCGCGAACCATTCGAGGAACCTCGCCTTGACCTTCCCCTTGAACAATTTCCGCCGCGTCGGCGCATATTGAATCGCCCGCCGCTTGTTCCGGATCAGCCGCGGCCGCTCCCCCGACGCGCGCAACTCCCGCTCCGCCTTGCTCAACCCCGCTCGCGCACCACCGTTCGTCCCGAGCGAAGTCGGGGGACCCCGCCGAGCGCAGCCGAGGCCCTTACGCTTCTCCTTCCCCGCCATGATCGATCTCCTTAAGGCACAAAAAAGCCGCGCCTCGAAAGGAGACGCGGCTGAAAATCCTCTCCGCTTGCGGGAGAGGGAAACCACGGCGCCAGCCGTGGAGGGTGAGGGACTATCTTAGAATGAGAGAGCGAGACGCGCCGTCAGGCGCGCGGCGCCGTGAGCGTCGATTTCTCACGTCTCCAAAACTGTCAGAAATTTATTTTCAGCCCGGCTAGTCCGCCGAAGCCTCAGCGAAGGCGGAACCCGCTCTTCTCTCGCAAAAAAGGCCACCCGCGACTCGGATAACCTCCCTCTGGCCCACTTCCGAGAGCCTGAGGAGAAAGTACCACAGCGGCGTGACGCTGTTAAGCACAAAAAGTGAACGCGCTCGCAGAGTGGGCATTCAATTCGCGGCTCTCACCCCGCTCCGGGTACTCATCGACAATCTGGCAATCGCAGCCAGCATGTCGTCATCGTAGCGGCGGCGGACGCCTTGCATGGCAAGGGCGTCACGCACGAGACCACAAAGTTCAACCTGATGGGCACGAAAAGTCGCGATCGCATGGCGCGTTTGACGGCAGTCCTCCAAGGTTGACAACAAGAGGCGGTCAGTGGTTGCGCCGCAGCCTCGAAAGGTATCGTGGAATTTGCGAAAAAGCTGTTCAGCACGCTCAAGCATACGCTCATACCGACCCGAAACTACCAGAGCCGCTCTGATCGCGTTCACCTTGTGATCTCGGGTTAGTATTCGAATACCCGGGAAATTCCGGTTGACAAAAACGGATATTGCGTTTGTCCGCCTCGAGGAGGCGTCCGCTTCGACATCAGTCAAGTCGTCTACAATTTGCACAGCTGAACAAAGTGCGTCGAAGCGGCCGCTTTCCAAAGACGTACAAACACGTCCGGCGTGATGGTAACTTATTACATCCGCGAAGAATTTGATCATTGCAGCCTTACGACCTAGGATAAGTTCCGTAGCGTTCCCCGAAAGAGTGCAAAGCACGTTCTCATCAGAGAGCTCAGCCGTCATGCTAGCTATGGACTCGCGCCTATATCGCTGGAAACTCGCCATGAGTTCTTCTTCACGTGCCACCTTGGCGATCTCAAAATGCACAGCGTCGAGAGTTAAGTCACACGTCATTATTTCACTGGGATAGTCTTCAGCAGCATCGATGACGTCATCCAGAAATATGCAATAGCTGTACAGTAAGTTCCACAGGCGACGCAAAAAACCGAACTTGTCGCTTGGCACTTGGAGTGAGTCGCAAACGAGATCGAAACCGACGCTTCCCCAGCTTGTACAGCGAGGGGCTGTCCGCCCCCGCACTTCCAGGCGCCGCCGCGCCTCGAACCGCAGCGACGGCGGTAACGCCGCAAGCGCGTCCTCAAAGACACCGTATGCATTCTGAGCGAGGGAAGCATCGGATGGGTGTGCTGGGAGCACACTCGAATCCCGTTGCTGACGCGCCTCATCGCTATCCGTACTCATGGCTATTGCCCCTCTTTCGCGCGCCAACCGCCGACAATGCTGAGATCCTCCGAGCTGTCATGGGCCGACACCTTCGACACGAGCACGAATAAAAGCGCACTCGCTACGAAGCTCGGCACGAAGGCCGTAGCCGGATCAACTGCCATAAACACCCCTAGAGTGACGACCCCACCGATGATGGAGGCAGCGGCGGCTTTGCTCGTCGCTGCTCGCCAAAAAAATCCTCCAACGACCGATGGGAGGAGGATCAGCAGCATGAACATCCCGTTGACACTAAGTGCGACGAGATCCGGTAGCGCTAGAGAAATTGCCAATGCCGCAAGTCCGCAGAGCAGAGTGCTCACACGACCGACGACTAGGAGGTTCGGATGCGACTCGCGCGACGCCACCGTCTGGGCGCGATACAGGTCATTGGCCGCGGTCGACGACGCCACCATAATTGTCGAATTGATCGTTGATACCATGATCGCGATGAAACCGGCTATTCCGAGTCCGAGCAAGCCCGGAGGGAGCTCCGCCTGCATCAGTGCGAAAATAGCGTGTTCGCTTCGCTCCAGGCCCGGCAACAGCGCTCTGGCTGAAAGGCCAAAAAAGGTCGCAACGCAGTAGAACAGGACAATGACGAAAAGTGACACCATCAGGGCAGATCGTGCGTCCCGTCCTGATCGGGAAGCGAAGATGCGCTGCCAAAGCTCCATCGTGACAAGTCCACTCCCAGCCCCAAATATTAGCCCCGCGATGAAGAACGATACACCGCCATACGCGAATGGGTCGAAGTATCCGGTGGGCAGTACCGCCAGCAGGTTCAAATTGTTTGAACCTTCGAGGCGAGTGATCGTGATCGGCAAAAGCATCGCGAAAAGCACAACCGTCATCACGCAGAAGTGTATGCCATCAGTGTAATAATCGCTCTTAATGCCACCAAACGCCGTATATATGATCGTCGAGATAGCCGCAAACCACACTAACGTTTGATACTCTAGGCCAGACCAGACCTCAAGCACCGCGGCCAATCCGATAAACTGTGCTGCCGTAAGAGCGAGGTAGATTAGGAGTATGAGGCAGGAGGATGAAAATCGCGCTGTGTTCGAGAACCGCGCGAGGAAAAAATCGCCCAGCGTATAGGCGCCATATTTATCCCCGAACCATTTAGAAATCGGAGCGAGTCGGGACACAAAGACGACGCCGACGACTCCCCCCGACAGAGCCGTAAACCCGAGCGAGATACCTTGCTCATACGCTGAAGATGCTGTTGCCACCGTCGTTCCCACACCGACCCATGTGGCGACCACGGAAAAGATCGTTAAATAATATGGCGCCCGTCGCGACATAACAAAAAAGTCATCGACGGTTTGGCGACGACCGATATATATCGCCCAAACGAGCAAGCTGGCGAGGTAGACGGAAATCACGAGTGCGTCGATCGACATAGCCGAGGCGGCCGCCCTCCGGTCGATAGCAGGTCGAGAGTGCGTGCCTTATCATCGTTCGCGTAGCGTTGAAAGCACCGGCTAGGGGTCTTCTCGACGGGAGTGGGATGACGAGAAAGAAAGGCGAGCCGCAAGGCGGACGGGAGGATCCCCCAAATCCTCTTCGGAAATCGAGATCGATTGCGAGCACCGACGATGTCCGGCGCCGCGCTGTGTCGGTCAATGAGGTAAAGACGCCCTCAAATGCGTCGCCGGATACTGCTGCGTCGAACTCATCTTCGGGCGGTGGGGGCGGAACAACGGGAGGAGCGAGTGACGGCCCGGGTGGCGCCCTCCCGCCTTCAGCAAGATTGAATCTAGACCGTTTTAACGTCGGCGATGTTGCAAGCACCTTTCTCTATGCGTCGGCAATTAACACAGTAATGGCAAAGGCAGCAGAAAACGGGGGCAGCCACGCCTATCTCGGCGCGGCGTTCGTCGTAATACTTATGCTGGATTGGCTTTCGCGAGTGTTCGTCCTAACAAACTTTCCTAAAGACGACCAAGTGTTTAGGGGAAACGGATGGCTACTTATAATAAAACTATGCATAGAATGCGCCTGTGTGACGTTAATTACTACAGTGGCGGTGGTTATATTGGACGGAGAGTACAAAGATAGCGTCCGTAATGAGATCATTCTTGCGATGTTTGCGGCCTTTGCCTGTTGGAACTACTTTGTTATTGGCATCCTGCAACATGTTGACTTCAGGCATATTGTAAGAACCATTCTTTACGGATACCGCGGAGCGTCTGGCTCGTTAGGAAAATATCTCCAGTACGTCGATGATCTTTTTCAGAGGAGTGCTGAAGAGGCGATTCGACCGAATCCGAACATGAGCGAACAGTACCGGACAGCCGCAAGAGCCACTTGGATGGGTGTCAAGAAGGTATTTGCGATGCTGGCAGTAATCTTTTTGTGCCTCCAAATCGCGGCCGCGCCCGCCGCGTATGCCGGCCTCTGGGCTATTGAAGTGTACAGCCCAGAAGCTCGAGAGACCGCACATCTTGCGCTTTCTGACTGGGTATTCCTATTCATCCCGGGAGCCATTATTATTGCATTAGTTGGAGCAGGATTCGCCGTGGTATCTACCGATGCACCTGTCGCGTCGTCAATGCGCTATAGTTGGGGTAGTATTAGTTGCTTTCTTTCTGCGTTATTGGTAGTAGTCTTAATTGGACTGTACGTTGACCTTAATGAATTGCTATGGATTTGGTTCGTACAAGTTTCCCTGTCGTCTTTCTTAGTCTTTTTTATGTCCCAAGAGCGAGCCCGGGCGCAAACGGGCTGAGCGGACGCCGTTTCTGCACCGGGGGCCGCCCCCCATTCCAGAATTCGGACACCCGACGATTCAATCAAGGATTAAATGACGCGACTGCAGGTCCTTCGGCCATCGCCCTCACTCACTTACCGCCGCGCCAGGTACAAACATTCCAGCACATACACCCCCTCCTGTGAATAAGACGCCGTCAGCCCCACCTGCAGCAAATTGCCCACCACATGGTGCGGCTGGACCCCATTCACGCCGTAGCCGTCGGCGGTCCACAGGCACTGGCGGTTGGCGGGGCAGCGGTAGGTGAAGCCGCGGCCGGTCGGGTAGGCGGCCTCGAAGGCGCGGCGGTAGCCGGCCTGGTAGTTGACCGGCAGCTCGTAGCTGAAGCTCCACAGCACGCCCGGCGCGCGCGACACCCTCAAAGCCGACGGCGTCTGGCCGAGGACATTCAGGCCCTCCGTCCGGTAAAGCTGCGGCCAGGCGGCGGGGCTCGGCACCCGCCCCTGCCGCGCCAGCATCGCCTCGGCCGCCGCGATCGTCGGCGGGCAGTCCCGCCCCGCCTCGGCCGCCGCCGGCGCCGCCATGTTCGCCAGGACGGCCAACGCCGCCCCCGCCTTCAACGCCATTCCCAAAACCCGCATTCCCCATTCTCCCAGCCCGAAGGGAGTGAAGACTAGCCGCCAGCCGACTCAAGGCAATCTCCATTTGAGACAGCCGCGCACCCCCACATTCTTCATCTTCAGGCGTGAAGTGACACGCAGCTTCCTTCGCGGTCACTTCCAGGGACCGGCCGAGGCCACAGTCCTTTGCGGCCTTCGCGGCTTGGCCGAAGGCCCAAACCCTGCCCTTGGAGCGACCAGCGTCCCTCACTGCGCCTCCGCGCCTCGGCCGAAGAGCCGAGTTTATCCCGAGCGCCTGGGGCAGTCGAAGGGCGTGAACATCCCCTGTCGGACTCCTCGCCGAGAGCCTCGCCCGATCCGGGCTTTCGCCTCAGCCCCCGCCGCCCGCCTGCGCCCCCGCGGGCGTCCCCGCTTCCCCCGCTTTCGCCTCCTTCTTCGGCCGCACCAGCTTGCGGATCGCCGCGTAGAGCGCGCCCAAAGCCGTCACCAGAGCGGCGAGGCCGCCCGCCGCCTTGGCCCAGCTCTCGCCCTGCTCCTTCACGGCCTGCGCGGTCTCCCGCGAGCGGGTCCCCGGACGGACCCGCACCCGGACCGTCACCTCGGCCTCGTGCTCCTCGAGCTCGGCGGCGGGGCCGCCGTCCCCGGTCAGACGCGGCCGCGCGATCACGCGCAGGGTGCGTTCCGCCCGGTCGCCGGTGGGCATCACCCGCCACTCCCAGCGGCCGACCCGGTCCGGCCCCGCTCGCATCTCGACCCAGCCCGCCGGCTCGACCGCGAAGCCGTCGCCGCTCAGCCGCGCGACCATCACCGTCGCGGCCATCGCCTCCCCCTCGGCGCGGACGGTACCACTGCGCGGCGCGGCGACGGCCGCCCCGGGCCGGCGAAGCAGCGCCTGGACGTCCGCCCATTCGTCCCGCCACATTTCCTGCGGCGCGTCGAGCAGGAGGCGCCGCCGCTGCAGGCCGCCGCGCTGCCGCCGCAGCGCCTCGCAGTGGCGGGCGGAGGAATAGGCGTCGAGGAGGTCGCACCAAGTCTCGCCCGCCGTGCCGGCGCGCGGCGCTGCGCCTGCCGAAGCCTGGCGGTCGCCGGGGCCGGCGCTGCCGACGGGCAGGATTTCCTCCCCCATCAGCGACTCGTTCCACTCGGCGGAGGTGTTGTTTGCGCCGTCGTCATCCCCGATTTCGGCGGACATGTTGCCGTCGGTCCCGGCGCTCGCGTTCGAGTCCAGGCCGATCTCGGGTCCCGGGTCGATATAGGGCGACGCGATCTGGGGCTGGCGCGGGCGGCTGCAGCCGCCGCCGAGGACGGCGAGCGCCGCCAGCACAGGCATGAGCCACAAGAGCCCGACGGTACGCATGCTTCACCCCCCTCGCATCCGGACGCCGGGCCAATCTACCATTAACGGCGGCGGCGGCGCCACAGGCACGTGAGCCACGGTTCACCCGCCACCGAAAAAGCGTACGAAGCGCGCTCCGCCCGGGCTAAACTCCCGCCATGCGCAGGCCGGGCCCTCCTCTCCTCCTCCTCGCATTCATGTTCCTCGCCGCCCCTGCCGCGGCGCTCAGCCCCTTCTTCGTCTTCTTCGACAGCGGGTCCGCCCGAATTGCCCGCCATTACGAGCAGCTGCTCGACAATGCGGTCGAGCAGGCGCGGCTGGCGGAGGCGGGCGCTTTGCTGATCGAGGCGCGGACCGACAGCCTTGGGCCGGCTGCCGCCAATCTCGCTCTGGCGCGGCGGCGCGGCGCGGCGGTCAAGGCGGCGCTGGTGCGCCGCGGCTTTCCCGCCGACCGCATCCTCGTCATCGCCTACGGGGAGGAGGACCCGATGGTCGAGACGCCGGACGGGGTCGCCGAGCAGCAGAACCGCATGGTCGCGATCCACCTCACCCGCATCTGCCGTCCGCCGCCGGGCCTGCCCCCGCCGCCGCAGCCGTTGCCGGGCTGCCCCCGCTAACCCCCCGTTCAGCCGCAAAGCCTACGTTGCAGACAGGACGCGAAATCCTATTTAGGATGCCGGACGCAGACACAGTGGCACTCGCACGGGCCGCGCCCCCATCAGGGCCCCCGCAAAAGTACCACTTTTGTGGGATTAGACGATGGCCGACAACAAGACTCCGACCCCGGACAAGGACCCGAACGGGTCGCCAGGCTCCCCCTGGGTCAAGTCGCTGCTGATCTGGGTCGGCATCCTGCTCGGGCTCGTCCTGTTCGTGCAGATGGTCGAGGGGTCGCGCACCCCGGCGCAGGGGATGAGCTATTCGGACCTGCTCAGGAAGGTCGACGAGGGCACGGTCAAGCAGGTCCAGATCGGCAAGGAGGTGATCCAGGGCCAGCTCACCAACGGCGAGCGCTTCCAGACCAACGGCGTCGGCCAGAATGCCGAGCTCGAGCGGCGGCTGATCGCGCGCGGCGTGCGCTTCGACGGGCAGCCCGAGCAGCAGACCTCGGTGTGGCTGCTCCTGCTCTACCAGTCTTTGCCCTTCCTTTTGATCCTCGGCATCGCCTTCTTCGTGATGCGCCAGATGCAGAAGAATGCGGGCTCGGGCGCGATGGGCTTCGGCAAGTCCAAGGCGAAATTGCTGACCGAGAAGCACGGGCGCGTCACCTTCGACGACGTCGCCGGGATCGACGAGGCTCGCGAGGAATTGCAGGAGATCGTCGAGTTCCTGAAGGACCCTTCGAAATTCGCGCGGCTCGGCGGCAAGATCCCGAAGGGCGCTTTGCTGGTCGGCTCGCCGGGCACCGGCAAGACCCTGCTCGCCCGCGCCATCGCCGGCGAGGCCAACGTCCCCTTCTTCACCATCTCGGGTTCGGACTTCGTGGAAATGTTCGTCGGCGTCGGCGCGTCGCGCGTCCGCGACATGTTCGAACAAGCCAAGAAAAACGCCCCCTGCATCGTCTTCATCGACGAGATCGACGCGGTCGGGCGGCATCGCGGGGCGGGGCTCGGCAACGGCAACGACGAGCGCGAGCAGACCCTCAATCAGCTGCTTGTCGAGATGGACGGCTTCGAGGCCAATGAGGGCATCATCATCATCGCGGCGACCAACCGGCCCGACGTGCTCGATCCGGCTTTGCTGCGGCCGGGCCGCTTCGACCGCCAGGTGGTGGTGCCGCGGCCGGACATCGAGGGGCGCGAGAAGATCCTCGCGGTGCACATGAAGAAGGTGCCGCTGGCGCCCGACGTCGATCCGCGCACCATCGCGCGCGGCACGCCCGGCTTCTCCGGCGCCGATCTCGCCAACCTCGTCAACGAGGCCGCTTTGCTCGCCGCGCGCAAGGGCAAGCGCCTCGTCGCCATGTCCGAGTTCGAGCTGGCAAAAGACAAGGTCATGATGGGCGCCGAGCGCAAGTCGATGGTGATGACCGAGGACGAGAAGAAGGCGACCGCCTATCACGAGGCCGGCCACGCCCTCGTCTCGCTCCACGTGCCGGGCTGCGACCCCTTGCACAAGGTCACGATCATCCCGCGCGGCCGGGCGCTGGGCGTGACCTGGAACCTGCCGGAGCGCGACCGCTATTCGATGACCATGAAGCAGATGAAGGCGCGGCTAGCGCTCTGCTTCGGCGGCCGCATCGCCGAGCAGCTCATCTACGGCGAGGAGGAACTGAACACCGGCGCCTCCAACGACATCCAGCAGGCGACCGACATGGCCCGCGCGATGGTGATGGAATATGGGATGTCGGAGAAGCTCGGCTGGCTGCGCTATCGCGACAATCAGGAAGAGGTCTTCCTCGGCCACAGCGTCGCGCGCAGCCAGAGCGTCTCGGAGGAGACCGCCCGCCTGATCGACCAGGAGGTCCGCCGCCTGATCGAGGAGGCCGAAGGGACCGCCCGGCGCGTCCTCACCGAGCATCTCGACGAGCTGCACCGGCTGGCGTCCAACCTGCTCGAGTATGAGACGCTGAACGGCGAAGAGGCCAAGAAGGCGATCCGCGGCGAGGATATCGGCCGCGGCGACGACGCCTCGCGCCCGCCGCTGATCCCGGTCACCGGCTCGTCCATCCCGTCGACGCGCCGACCGCGCGGCGGCATCGGCGGCCCGGCGGCGCAGGGCGCCTGACGGCCTCCTGCCGCCTCAGGTCAGCACGCCGAGGGCGAGCAGAAGCAGCAGGAAGAGCAGCGCCGAGATCAGCGCGAAGAACAGCAACGCCGCGGTGCGCCAGGCGGCGCCGAAGCGTGAGAGCGCGTAGGCGCCCTTCAGCTGCCGGTAGATGTGGACCGGCGGGATGAGCACGAACAGGGTGTTCAGCAGGCCATTGTTCACGCCGGCCGAGCGCACCAGCACGAAGGCGATCAGCGCCATGCTCATGAAGCTGATCGAATAGGTCACGAAGACGAGGTGGTCGTAGGCCTTGTACTCGCGCCGGTAGCGCCGCCGGTGGAGGAAAAGCAGCCAGACGAAGGGCAGCGAGATCGGGATCAGCGCCCACGAGAATTTATAGGCGTTGTTCTGCAGCTTGTAGGCGAGCAGGGAGCGGTTCTCATTCGCTTTCTTCAGGCCCGCGTCGAGCCGCGCCCAGCCGGTGTGCGGGTCCTGGTCGAACATCCGGCCGTCGTTTCCGGACACGGCCTGCTGCGCCTGCCGCGCCGCACGCGCCTGGCGAAGCGCTTCTTCCAGCTGCGGATCGGTTCGGCCCGCTTCTCCCGCGGCGCGGCGTCGGGCCTCGAGGCGCGCCACCTCGGCCTCGGCGCGGCTCGCCTCGGCGGCGAGCTCGCGTGCCGGTGCCTCGTCCAGGTCGACCAGGCTCGTGCCGAGCATGCTGAAGATCGCGAACATCAGGAAGACGGTGAACAGGAACAAGGCGATCGGCGACACGAAGCGCGCGCGCTGGCCGTCTATGTAGCGGCGCGTCAGCCGGCCGGGATGCCAGGCGAGCATCGGCAAGGTGCGCCAGACCTTGCCTTCGAAGTGGAGCACGCCGTGGGCGAGATCGTGCCACCAGGCGGCGACGGTGCGGTGAATGTGCGCCGGCTGGCCGCAGGCGTGGCAGAACGGCCCGGCGAGCGCCGCCCCGCAATTGAGGCAATTGCCCGGCGCGCCATCTTGGTCGGCGGAGACTTCGCCCGCGCGCGGCTCGACCGCACGGGCGAGGACGCCGCCCGTCACCGCATCGCCCGCGCCTTCGAGCGCTCCGCTCATTCCGGCTCCTCCCCCGCGGGCTTGTGCCGCAAGCCCCTGGCCGCGTCGAGAGCATTCGCGGGGTAGGCCCGGCATGCTATCGACCCGGCCGATGACCAGAACCGGCCTCCTCGGCGGCTCCTTCAACCCCGCGCATCGCGGCCACCGGCGCATCAGCCTGGCCGCTGCGGAAGCGATGGGGCTGGACGAAATCTGGTGGCTGGTCTCGCCGGGCAATCCGCTCAAGCCCCGGCAGGGCATGGCCTCGCTCGAGGCGCGCTTCGCCTCGGCGCGCCGCGCCGCGCGGCGCGCGCCGATCCGGGTGACGGCGATCGAGCGCGATCTCGGCAGCCCCTATACGGCCGACACGCTCGAGGCCCTCGTCCGCCTCTTCCCCCAACGCCGCTTCGTCTGGATCATGGGCGAGGACAATCTCGTCCAGTTCCACCGCTGGCGCGACTGGCGGCGGATCGCCGCCACGGTTGCGATTGCGGTGGTGACGCGGCCGGGCTATCATGGCCTCGCCCGTCGGGCTCGCGCGATGGGCTGGCTGCGGCGCTTCGTCCGACCCGCCGCCAATCCGAGGCAGTGGACCGAATGGAGATTGCCGTCGCTCGTGCTGCTTCGCCTGCCGCTCGATCCGACTTCAGCGACCGCACTTCGCGCTGCCGACGCCTTTTGGCACTTAACCGCCGAGAATTCGTTTCACCCCAGGGGGTTGCGTGACGGCGTGACGCGGCGCCCGCTCGACCGAAGGAGGCACATTGCCCGCAAACCAGCCCGCTCCGCCTGAAGACGGAGCCCATGAACGGACCGAGCAGCTCCACGGGCTCGTGCTCCGGTCGCTCGACGACGACAAGGCGCTCGACGTCGTTTCCATCCCCCTCGGCGGCAAGTCGAGTATCGCCGACCATATGGTGATCGCCAGCGGGCGCTCCTCGCGCCAGGTGGCCTCGATGGCCCAGAAGCTCAGCGAGCGCATCAAGCAGGACATGGGCCGTCCGGTCCGCGTCGAAGGGCTTCCGGTCGCCGACTGGGTGCTGATCGACGCCGACGACGTCATCGTCCACATCTTCCGCCCTGAAGTGCGCACCTTCTACAATCTCGAGCGCATGTGGGCGTTCGAGGAAAAGACCGCCGCACCGGCCACGGCGGCGGTCTAAGGGCACGACCGTCATTGCGAGCGAAGCGAAGCAATCCACGCGCTACGCCTTGCCGCTGGATTGCCTCGTCGCTTCGCCCCTCGCAATGATGGTGAGGTGATGCTTCTCCACATAATCGCGCGCGGGAAGATCGGGCGCAGCCCCGAGGCGGAGCTGGTCGAGCGTTACCTGAAGCGCATCGCCTGGCCCACCAGGGTCACCGAGCTTCCCGAGAGCGGCGGCAGGATCCCGGCCGCGGTGGACAGTGCGGTCACGATCCTCCTCGACGAAACAGGCGAGCAAATGGGCTCGCTCGCCTTCGCCGGGAAGCTCGGCGCCTGGCGAGACCAGGGCCGGCGCGAGGCCCGCTTCCTGATCGGCGGCGCAGACGGCTTCGGCGACGCCGAACGCGCCGGGGCGGACCTGCTGCTCGCCTTCGGCCAGGTGACCTGGCCGCATCTCCTCGCGCGTGCGATGCTCGCCGAGCAATTGTGGCGCGCGACCTCCATCCTTGCGAACCACCCTTATCATCGCGAAGGATGAGCGCGATGCGTCGACTCTTCCTCCTCGCTCTCGCGGCCGCCACCTGCGCCGGCGGCATCGCCGCTGCCCAGAGCGGCGGCGGCGGCGAGGCGCGGGCGCTGCGTGAGGCCCAGCAGGAAGCGCAGCGCGCCGCGGCACGCTATCTCGCACTGGAGGAGCAGGCGCGGCGCGCGACGAGCGAGGCCGCCCGCGCGCGCGCCGACGCCGAGGCGCTGGCCGCCCGGATCGAGGCGAGCGAGGCGGACATCACCGCCGCCGAGACGCGCCTCCGCATCGTCGAGGCGGCCGCCGCGCAGCAGCGCGCGCGCCTCGCCGAGCGCCAGCAGCCGCTCGCCCGGCTCGCGGCCGCGCTGCAGACGATGGCGCGCCGCCCCCCCGCTCTGGCGCTGATCCGCCCCGGCTCGTTCGAGGACGTGGCCCATGTCCGCTCGCTGCTCGCCGCCACGCTGCCGGTTATCCGTGCACGGACCGCCGCGCTCCGCACCGAGCTGGACCGCTTCAACCGCCTGCGCGCGGAAGCGGCGCGGGCGCGGGGCACCCTCCTCGCCAGCCGCGAGGAGCTGCGCAGCCGCCGCGTCGCCCTCGCCCGCTTCGAGGCCGAGCAGCGCCGGCGCTCGGCGACGCTCGCCGTATCCGCGCTCAGCGAATCGGACCGCGCCCTCGCCCTCGGGGAGCAGGCCCGCGAGCTCGCGCGCCGGATCGGCACCCGCGAATATCAGCGGCAGCTCGAGGCGAGGCTCGCCGCTCTGCCCGGCCCGGTCCCGCGCCCCGGATCGCCGAACGCCGCGGCTCCGGCGCGGACGCCCTATACCTTGCCGGTCGAAGGCCGCTTGCTGACCGGGGTCGGCGAGATCTCCGACGGCGGCGTCCATTCGCGCGGACTGCTCTTCGCCACCGAGCCCGGCGCCGAGGTGGTCGCGCCGGCGAACGGGATCGTCATCCATGCGGCCCGCTTCCGCTCCTACGGCGAGGTCGTGATCATCGATCACGGCCGCGGCTGGATCAGCGTGATCACCGATCTCGCCTCGATCGGCGTCGGCCGGGGACAGCGGTTGCGGCGCGGCGACCGGATCGGCCGGGCCGGGACGGACGAGCCGCGGATCAGCGTCGAGCTTCGCCGCGGAGGCCGGCCCGTCGCGATCGCCCCTCTGCTCGCCGGCTGAAGCCCTTTCTGAACGCGCGTTCATCCAAGGTTGCTTTTCGCCACGCTAATCCCGCTGTAGAAGCGTCCGAACCGCCTTGTCAGGAAGACCCGATGGCCTCCAACCTCCTCCGCTCCTTCGGCCTCGTCAGCGCCATCGCCCTCGTCCCCGCGGCGACCGCGGCGCTGGCCCAGGTCGACGTCAACACCTACCGCGAGCTCGACCAGTTCATGAACGTGTTCGAGCGGGTGCGCGCCGAATATGTCGAGCAGGTCGACGACGAGCGGCTGATCAAGGGCGCGATCGACGGCATGCTCGCCAGCCTCGATCCCCATTCCTCCTATCTCGACGCGCGCAACTTCCGCTCGCTGATGACGACGACCGAAGGCAATTACGGCGGCCTCGGCCTCAGCGTCACGCTCGAGGACGGTGCGGTCAAGGTGATCGCGCCGACCCGCGACACCCCCGCCGACCGCGCCGGAATCAAGGCTGGCGACTTCATCACCCATGTCGACGGCCGCCTCTTCTACGGCGGGACCCTCGACGAAGCGGTCGAAGCGATGCGCGGCGCCCCCGGAACCAGCGTCCGGCTGACCATCGTCCGGCCGGGCCGCGACCGCCCGTTCGACGTCACCATCACCCGCGCGATCATCGACATCCCCGCCGCGCGCTTCGAAGTCCGCGACCGGGTCGGAATCATCACCGTCACCACCTTCAACCGCAACACCACCGAAGCGGTCAACAACGCGATCCAGTCGATCCAGCGCCAGGTCGGCGGCCAGCCGCTCGGCTACGTCATCGATCTGCGCTCGAATCCGGGCGGCCTGCTCGACCAGGCGGTCGGCCTCTCCGACCTGTTCCTCGAGCGCGGCGAAATCGTCTCGCAGCGCGGCCGCCGCCGCAACGACATCGAACGCTTCCACGCCCGGCCGGGCGACGCCACCAACGGCGCGCCGATCGTCGTCCTCGTCGACGCCGGCACCGCTTCGGCGGCCGAGATCGTCGCCGGCGCGCTGCAGGACCATCGCCGCGGCCTCGTCCTCGGCGAGCGCACCTTCGGCAAGGGCTCGGTCCAGACTTTGATCCCGCTCGGCAACGGCAGCACCGCTTTGCGCCTCACCACCGCGCGCTATTATACGCCGGCGGGCCGCTCGGTGCAGGAAGGCGGGATCAATCCCGACGTGCCGGTGCCGCAAATCTCCGATCCCGATTACCGCTCGCGCACCCGCGTCCGCGAATCGGACCTTCGCCGCCACCTCGTCAACGAAGCCGCCGTCGGCGAGGACGTGATCCAGGACGATCCGCGCCCCGATCCGCGCTTCGCCGCCACCCCCGACGAGCTTCGCCAGCGCGGCATAACCGATTTCCAGCTCCATTATGCGCTGCAGACCGTCGCGCGGCTGGCCCGCGCCCCGGGAACGCCGGCGCCGGCGGCGCCCGCGCGGACCTCGCCGCGCCGGTGACGGGCCTCGACCGCGCGCGGCTGATCGCCGTGCTGGTGCCGGCGGCCCTGCTCGCGGGCGCCCACGGCTCGCAATATCTCGGCGGGCTGACGCCCTGCGAGATGTGCTACTGGCAGCGCTGGCCGCATTTCGCGGCTCTCTTTCTCGGCCTGCTGTCGTTCGCGCTCGCCGGGCGGATGCCGGACCGCGGCCGCAGCCTCGTCTGGCTCGCCGCGCTGGCGATCCTCACCAGCGGCGCGATCGGCGTCTACCATGCCGGAGTCGAGCTCAAGATCTTCGAGGGCTTCACCCAATGCGCGGGCCTCGGCGGGCACGGTTCGCTGCGCGACATCCTCGCCGCGCCGCTCGTCCGGTGCGACCAGGTGCAATGGTCGCTGCTGGGCATTTCGATGGCCGGGTGGAACGCGATCCTCTCGATCGGGTTCGCATGTCTGATCCTATGGCTGAGCCTCAAACGACCGCGCATCCGGACCTGAGCCGCGCCCCCGCCTGGCGGCCCGGCGACGCGCGTTCCGACGTGCCGTCGATGCTGCGCGTCGACCAGGCCGGCGAATATGGCGCGACGCGCATCTATGCGGGGCAGCTCGCCGTGCTCGGCGACCGAGGCTCCTCTGCCCGCCTGATCCGCCGCATGGCCTCACAGGAGGAGCGGCATCTCAAGCATTTCGATGCGCTGCTTCCCGCCCGCGGCGTCCGCCCGACCCTGCTCCAGCCGCTCTGGGACCATGCCGGCCACGCCCTCGGCGCGATCACCGCCCTCATCAGCCCCAGTGCCGCCATGGCCTGCACCGCCGCCGTCGAGACAGAGATCGACCGGCATTATTCGGAGCAGCTCGCCACGCTCGGCGCCGAGGATCCGGAGCTTGCGGAGACGATACGCAAGTTCCAGGCCGAGGAGCTCGAACATCGCGACACCGCGATCGCGGCGGGGGCCGAGGATGCGTTCGGCTATCCCGTCCTCTCCGCCCTGATCCGCGCCGGCTGCCGCGCCGCGATCGCGCTTTCGAAAAGGTTTTGAAGCGGGTGAAGCGCCTCCTCTCTTTCGCCGCCGCAGCCTTCCTCGCCGCGCCCGCGTTGGCGCAGGTCGAAACGCCGCCCGCCGCCGGGGAGGCGCGGGTCAACCAGCTCATCGTCTACGGCGACGATTCCTGCCCGCCGAGCAACGACGAGGAGATCATCGTCTGCGCGCGGCTGCCGGAGGAGGAACGGTTCCGCATCCCGCGCGGGATGCGCGACCGGCCCAACGATCCCGCGAGCCGCAGCTGGACCGATCGTGCGATCGAGCTCTCCTATCTCGGCCGCAGCGGAATCGGCAGCTGCTCGCCGGTCGGCGCCGGCGGCTTCACCGGCTGCCACGCGGAGCTGGTGCGCCGCGCCGAGGCCGAGCGGCGCGCCGGCGGGATCAGCTGGGGCCGCCTGATCGACGAGGCCCGCCGCGACCGGATGCGCCGGATCGATCGCGAGGCCGAGGAGATCGAGCGCGCGCAGAGCCAGGACGATTGACGGCGCGCGGACGCCGGAACAAGGAACAAAGGGCGGCGCCCGTCCCTTTTCAGCGACGGATCCGAAGGAGGCGATGATGAAACGGCTTGTCCCCCTTGCATTCGCCCTGGCGGCGGGCACCGGCTCCGCGGCCGCGGTCTCCGCCGCCCAGGAAACCGCCGGTCCGAATCAGAGGGTCAGCCAGATCATCGTCTACGGCGACGACCCGTGCCCGGCGAGCACCGCCGAGGAGATCGTGGTCTGCGCCCGCCGGCCCGAAGACGACCGCTACCGCATCCCCGAGCCGCTCCGCGGCAGCAGCCAGGTCAGCGACAATCAGAGCTGGGCGGCCAATGCCCGCAGCCTCGAATATGTCGGCCGCGGCGGCATCCAGAGCTGCTCGACGGTCGGCCCCGGCGGCTTCACCGGCTGCTGGGCCGAGATGATGCGCCAGGCGCGCGAGGACAGGCGCACCAATCCCGAAGGCCAGCCGGTTCCCTGAGGCAGGCAGCGCGATGCAGGACAACGTCTACAAGGTGATCGAGCTGGTCGGCAGTTCGACGACCAGCATCGAGGATGCCGTCGACGGCGCGATCGCCCGCGCCTCTGCGACCATCCATCACATCCGCTGGTTCGAGGTGCTGGAGACGCGCGGCCACGTCGAGAACGGCCGGGTCGCCCATTATCAGGTCACCTTGAAGGTCGGCTTCACGCTCGAAGCCTGACTTGCGCGCTCTTCGCGGCGGGGTCTAGGCTGCGGCCAGCAGACGGGGGGACCCATGGCGACGACGATGGCGGAGAACCGGCCGCGGCCGGAGAAGATCAGCCTAGCGCCCGATCCGATAGACCGAATCCTGGCCGCCGCCTCGATCCTGCTGCTCGGCTTCGTCCTCGCGGCTTTGTGGCGCGGACGCAGCGAATGGCACCAGATCCCGCTCTTCGTCTGGCTGCATCTCGCCACCATCGTCGCCGCGGTCGTGCTGACCCCGCTGATGCTGCTCCGGCGGCGGGGGGACCGGCTCCACCGCCGCCTCGGCTGGGTCTGGGCAGCGGCGATGGCGCTCACCGCCTTGTTCAGCTTCGGCGTTCGCGGCATCAACCAGGGCGGCTTCAGCCTGATCCACATCCTCTCCGCCTGGACCCTGATCCAGGTGCCGCTGATCGTCTGGGCCGCCCGGCGCCACGAGCATGCGAAGCACCGCGCCGCCGTCCGCGGGATGGTGATCGGGGCCCTGCTGGTCGCCGGCTTCTTCACTTTCCCGTTCGACCGCCTGATGGGCCATTGGCTGTTCGGCTAGGCTTCGACCTTCGGCGGCAAAGGGAAGAAAGTGGCGAACCGCGCCGCCATTTCCCGCTCCCCCTCCAGGGCCAGCGCCCCGTCCGCTTCAAGCGCCTCGATGGGGACTCCGCCGTAAACCGCAGCGGCAACCGCCGGAGCGGCGCCGACGAAGACGAAATCCGTGTCCTCGACCGGCCCGCGGCCGGCTTCGATCGTCCCGTCGGAGATTCGCACGACGAACGTCTCCTGCCCGAGCCGGAACCCCGCGCGCGCGGCGAAGCCCCGTGCGCGCTCGGCATCGAACATGGTCCGGAAGGACAGCATCAGCGACGCGGCGCTGAGCGGCAGCCGCGGGTCGTGGCTCGGGGAGCGGGCCGCCCAGCGTCCCAGGACCTGGAAGATGGGCTCGGCCTCGTAGCCCCAGGGCGTCAGCTCGTAGACCTGCGCCGGGGCGGGCGGCGGCAGCTTGCGGCGCAGCACGATGCCCGCCGCCTCGAGCCCCTCGAGCCGCTGGGTCAGCACGTTGGCGCTGATCCCCGCAAGGTCCGCCTTGAGATCCGAGAAGCGTTTGGGTCCGAGCATGAGCTCGCGCATCACCAGCAAGGCCCAGCGTTCCCCGACCAGGTCGAGCGCATGCGCCGCGCCGCAGGCGTCGTTGTAACGCCTTGGCGCAGCTGATTTTGTTATTTTTTCTAACGACACAGTTGCTTTTTATAACTCGCGGCGCCAAGAAGGTCAAACAGCGATTCGGGAGCGAGAGATGCCGAGGATGATTTTCGTGAACCTGCCGGTGACGGACCTCGAGCGGTCGATCGGCTTCTACCGGGCGCTCGGCGCCGAGCAGAACATGCAGTTCAGCGACGAGACCGCGGCGATGATGAGCTTCACGCCGGAGATCAACGTGATGATCCTGACCCACGACAAGTATCGGCAGTTCACGTCGAAGCCGGTGGCCGACGCCCATGCGACGAGCCAGGTCCTGCTCTGCCTTTCGGGCGAGAGCCGCGCCGACATCGACGCCACGGTCGAGCGCGCCGCCGCGGCTGGCGGCCGCGCCGATCCGGCCCCGATCCAGGACTACGGCTGGATGTACGGCCGCAGCTTCGAGGATCCGGACGGCCATCATTGGGAGGTCGCCTGGATGGACATGGAGGCGCTCGGCAACCAGCATGCCGTCGACGCTTCCCCCCCGGCGCAGGCCGAAGGCTGATCCGGAATCATTCGAAGGAGAGTGAAGATGACCTACGTCGAAGGCTTCGTGGTCGCGGTGCCGACCGCGAACAGGGAAGAATATCTTCGTCACGCGGCGGGCGCCAAGCCGCTCTTCCGCGAGTTCGGCGTGACCCGGATGGTCGAGGCCTGGGGGGACGACGTGCCCGACGGCAAGGTCACCGATTTCAAGGGCGCGGTCCAGGCGAAGCCCGACGAGAGCGTCGTCTTCTCCTGGTTCGAATATCCTTCGAAAGAGGCGCGCGACGCCGCCAACGCGAAGATGATGGCCGATCCGAGGATGGAGGAGATGGGCGCGTCGATGCCGTTCGACGGGCAGCGCATGATCATGTCCGGCTTCGCCTCGATCGTCGAGCAAGGCGGCGGCGGCTCGATGGGCTATGTCGACGGTTTCGTGGCCCCGGTGCACGAGAGCAAGGCCGAGGCCTATCGCGCGATGGCGGCCAAAGCGGCGCCGATCTTCGAGGAATATGGCGCCACCCGCGTCGTCGAGGCGATGGGCGACGACCTCATGGAGGGAAAGGTCACCGACTTCTTGCGCGCGGTGAAGGCCGAACCGGGGGAAAATGTGGTCTTTTCCTGGATCGAATGGCCCTCGAAGGAGGCGCGCGTCGCCGGCTGGGAAAAGGTGATGGCCGACGAACGGATGAAACCCGACGGCGAGATGCCGTTCGACGGCAAGCGCATGTTCTGGGGCGGGTTCGCCCCGATCCTCGACACCCAAGCGGAGTGAAAGCCGTGGCGAACGGCTTCATCTGGTACGAGCTGATGACGGCCGACAAGGCCTCCGCCGAAGCCTTCTACGCGGCGGTGGTCGGCTGGAGCGCGGCCGACGCCGGCGCTCCGAACGCCGGCTACACCCTCTTCTCCGCCGCGGACCGGCCGGCAGCGGGCGCGCTGACGCTCCCCGCGGACGCCTGCCTCTCGGGCGCGGCCCCTTGCTGGATCGGCTATGTGATGGTCCCAGACGTCGATGCGGCGGCAGCGGGCATCGCCCAGTCCGGCGGCACCGTCCACAAGCAGCCGGCCGACATCGAAGGCGTGGGCCGATTCGCCGTGGTCGCCGATCCCGGCGGCGCGGTCTTCGGCCTGCTCGCGCCGGGGCCGATGGGCTCGCCGCCCCCGCCATTGCCGCGCATGGCCCCAGGCCATTGCGGCTGGCACGAGCTCCATGCCGGCGACGGCGATGCCGCCTTCGACTTCTATGCGGATGGTTTCGGCTGGTCCGAAAGCGCGACCATGGACATGGGGCCGATGGGCACCTACCGGCTCTGGTCCCCCGAACCCGGAGGCGAGGCGGTCGGCGGGATGATGACCAGGCATGCCCGAATGCCGAAGCCCGCCTGGCTCTTCTATTTCGTCGTCGACAGCGTCGACGCCGCGGCGGACCGCATCTGCGCCGCCGGGGGCCAGGTCACCAACGGACCGATGGACGTCCCCGACGGCAGCTGCATCGTCCAGGGCATCGACCCGCAGGGCGCGACCTTCGCGCTCGTGTCCGCGAATCGCTGAGGAGCGCATGATGCAGAAGATCGTCCCGTGCCTGTGGTTTGACGGCGACGCAGAGGAGGCCGCCGCTTTCTACGTAACCCTCTTCCCGGACAGCCGGATCGACAGGGTCGTCCGCTCGCCCGCCGACAATCCCAGCATGAAGAAAGGCGGCGTCCTCGTCGTCGATTTCACCCTCGCCGGCCAGAAATATACCGGCCTCAACGGCGGGCCCCAATTCCACTTTACCGAGGCGGTCTCGTTGCAGGTCCATTGCGACGACCAGGCAGAGGTCGATCGGCTGTGGGACGCGATCGAGGGCAATGGCGGCAAGCCGAGCGCCTGCGGCTGGATCAGCGACCGCTGGGGCCTCTCCTGGCAGATCACGCCGCGCCTGCTGCTCGAAATGATCGCCAGCGAAGACCGCGCCGCCGCCGAGCGGGCGATGCAGGCGATGATGGAAATGGTGAAGCTCGACGTCGCCGAGCTGCAGCGGGCCTATGACGGAGCCTGAAAAGCTGCGGCTGTCACAAATCCGTCATGACAATCTACTAGATCGGTAGACATGAGCAGCGACTCGACCGGAGTCCGCAATCCCGGCACCCTGTGGGCGCGCCTCGAGCAGATG
This sequence comes from Allosphingosinicella sp., assembly GCA_035628635.1. GTDB lineage: Bacteria > Pseudomonadota > Alphaproteobacteria > Sphingomonadales > Sphingomonadaceae > Allosphingosinicella. The sequence goes on along the minus strand of DASPJJ010000001.1, from coordinate 232,239 downwards.
CGCATCGAGGATCCGGGCGCGAGCCGCAGCTTCGAGCAGGCGCTGGCGGATGAGACGGGCTGGTCGGAGGAGCGCGCCCGCGCGGTCAGCCGCGAATATCGCCGCTTCCTCTATCTCGCCGCCGTCTCGAAGACGGAAGTCACCCCGTCGATCCCCGTCGACCGCGCGTGGCACCTCCACCTCTGCTACACCCGCCATTATTGGGACATACTCTGCCGCCGGATCATCGGCCGGCCCCTCCACCACTTGCCCAGCGCGGGGGGCCGCGCAGAGGACGCGCGCCACAGCGCGCAATATGCTGCGACGCTCGCCCTCTACCAATCGACCTTCGGCGAACCGCCCCCCGAGTCGGTCTGGCCGCGAATGATGGGCCAGCTCGCTCCCGGCGGCCCCGCCCACGACAAGCCCCTTCGTGCCGAGACGCGGTGCGGCGGAGGCGGCGGCGCGTGCGCCGCGCCCGCTGCCGACGCGGGGGACGGCTGCGCCGGCTGCGGCTCAGGCTGCGGCGGCGGCTGCGGAGGCAGCTAGCTCAGCCGCGATAGGCCGGGTCGAGCGCGAGGTTCAGCCGGTGGGCGAGCCGGATGCCGCCCATGACGATGCGCTGGCGGATGATCGGAAAGGCACGGTCCATGTAGGCGGCGTCGATCGGAAGGCTCCGCTTGGGCTGTCCTTGGGCGAGGACGAGCTGGGCAGCGGAATAGCGGCAGGCCTGCTCGACGATCGTGCAATAGCCGATCTCCGGCCGCACCGTCACCGCATAGGATTCGGCCGACCACTGCCACGGCAGCGAAGACAGCCACAGCGCCCGGTCGACGTCGCTCGCCGCCTCGCTCCACGTCGCGGCAAGGGCGCGCACCGCATCGACCGATGGACCGGCGCCGAGCTGCGACCGGTTCTGGAGGATGCAGGTATCCCAGGCCGAATGGAGGTTGCTGGTGCACAGGCCGGAAACGTTGATGTCGTTGCCGCCGCGGTCGTCCTCGTAGGAGCTGTGCAGCGGCTGGTGAATGTCGCCCAGCCAGTGGCCGAGATAGACGATCGCGGCGGCGCGGTCGGCGTCGCTCGCTCCGGCCCGCCCCAGTACCGCGATCTCGCCGGGAATGGCGGTGACGACACATTGCGACGCGACGCCGCAGCCCGAAGAGGCCGTCACCGCCAGCAAAGTGCGGGGGTAATTGGCGAAATGCAGCGGGCTGCGCCGGGCGAGCGCGGGCGGCGCGCCGTCGGCCGGATGGTCGGGATAGGTGCAGGCCCATCCATATTGGAGGTTGCGCGAATTGGCGCCGCGGATCGTGGCGTTCGCCTGCAGCAGCCGGGCGACCTCGGCGCTGGCGGCGGGCGTCAGGTTGCGGAGCGCGATCTCGCAGACCAGCCGGTGGCCGGTATCGCCCCAGGCGGCGGCAGGCGCGCTCCACCCGGACAGGATCAGCACGGCGAGAAGCGGCGGCAGGCAGCGAAGCAGCTTGATCATGGCGAGTCTCCCTCACGGGAGGCTGCGCCTCATGGTGCCGGCGCTGGATTCGAGACGTGTCCGAAACGGACAGAGCGGCCCACCGTTTGGTCCGAAATGGACCTAATCTCGCGCCAAGATCGGCCCCGCGCCGGCGCCGTTCAGCTGGTGGTCCGCCCCACATTGCAAAGCGAGCGAGGCTGGGTTCCTTGGAACGGCCACACGGTGCCCGCCTCGCGAATGCCCGTCGTGCCGGGGAACAGGTCGATCCCTGCGACACGCTCGATCGCCGCAATCGTCGTCACATGGGCTTGCAGGTAACGCAGTGCCGCGGGCCCGTCGGGGTTGGCGTTGTCATGCGGCATCATGATGCTGAGAGTCTCGACCGGCCCGCTCGCGCGGCGCAGCGCGATCACCTTGTAGAAGTGCGAGGGGATCGCGACGCGGGAAGTCCCGTTGCGCGCCAGCATTCGCTGCGCCGCCGTGTCGGGGTCGCGCGCGCGATTGCCGTCGCGATCGAAGACGCTGCCGCTGAAGACGAAGACGGTGCCGTTCTCGGCCGCCCACAGGCGGGTGATCCCCTCCAGGATCTGCCAGATGCCGCGATTGAACTGGCAGGTCTGCGGCGCCATGTTCGACATGATGAACGAGTTGTGGCCGGCGATTGCCGACGTCGACTGATTGGCGAACGGCGCCATATGGCCTTGGTCGTAGATCGGCTCGTCATAGTCCGAGGGCGCCGACGCGTCGGCGATAGGAAGCCGAGGATCGCGGCGGAAGCAATCCTCGCGGTCGACCGCACCGAGGCGCGCGGAATCGACCCGTTCGGCCGTCCACAGCGGCACCCGAAGATCGGAATCGTAGCGGATGACATAGTCGCGCTGGACCAACATCCGCTCGTTGGTCGTCGGTCCGGTTGGCCTCGGCACGCCCCAGGGAAGATGGGCCGCGATGGAGGCCGCCTGGTCACTCGGGCTGAGCCAGAGTTGGGCGTCGGCAACGGCGCGCTGGGCCGCTGTGCAGTTGGCCGCAGCTGCGGTCGACCAGCCGGTTAGAGCCGATAGGACCAGAAGCAGCGTGGCCGCGGCCCGAAGCAGGATCCGGTGATGCATAACGAGTCTCCCCTCGTGGGGAGGCTGCGCCCATGGCTGTGGAGGCAGAATCGGAACCCCGTCCGAAACGGAGCGAAGCGCCGCCTATCTGATCCGGAATGGACTTATGGACGCGACCTGCCGGCACTCCGCCCGAGCCGCTTCCCATCGGCCGCTCTTTTGTGCTTTAGGGCCGCAAATTCCCCGCGTCAGGACAGCCCGCGCACCCGATGAACATCCATGAATATCAGGCCAAGGAGCTGCTCGCGAAGTTCGGCGTGCCGGTGCCCGCCGGCTTCGCCGCGACGAGCGTCGAAGAAGCGGTCGCGGCCGCCGCGAAGCTCCCCGGGCCGCTTTACGTCGTCAAGGCCCAGATCCATGCCGGCGGGCGCGGCAAGGGGCGGTTCAAGGAGCTCGGCCCGGAGGCTAAAGGCGGGGTGCGGCTGGCGCGAACCGCGGAGGAAGTGCGCGCCGCTGCCGCCGAGATGCTCGGCAACACACTGGTCACCGTCCAGACCGGGCCCGAAGGCAAGCAGGTCAACCGCCTCTACCTGACCGACGGCGTCGACATTGCGAGGGAATTCTACCTCGCGCTCTTGGTCGACCGCACCACCGGCCGGATCGCGATGGTCGTCTCGACCGAGGGCGGGATGAACATCGAGGACGTCGCCCACGAGACGCCCGAGAAGATCCGCACCATCGCGATCGACCCGGCGACCGGCTTCATGCCCCATCACGGCCGCGCGGTCGCTTTCGCGCTGGGTCTCGACGGCGATCTGGCGAAGCAGGCGCAGAAGGTCGCCGGCCAGCTCTACGACGCTTTCCTCGGCACCGACGCGTCGCAGATCGAGATCAACCCTCTCGCGATCACCGATGACGGCCGGCTGCTCGTGCTCGACGCCAAAATCGGCTTCGATTCCAACGCGATGTTCCGCCACCCCGATCTCGCCGCTTTGCGCGACGAGACCGAGGAGGACCCGATCGAGCTCGAGGCCTCGCGCCACGACCTCGCCTACATCAAGCTGGACGGCAATATCGGCTGCATGGTGAACGGCGCCGGCCTCGCCATGGCGACGATGGACATCATCAAGCTGAACGGCGCCTTCCCCGCCAACTTCCTGGACGTCGGCGGCGGCGCCTCCAAGGAGAAGGTGACGGCGGCGTTCAAGATCATCCTCTCCGACCCGGCCGTGAAGGGGATCCTGGTCAACATCTTCGGCGGCATCATGCGCTGCGACATCATCGCCGACGGCATCATCGCCGCCGCGCGCGAGGTCGACCTCAAGGTGCCGCTGGTGGTTCGCCTCGAGGGCACCAATGTCGAGGAGGGCAAGGCGATCCTAGCCCAGTCCAACCTCGCCATCGTCCCCGCGGACGACCTCGGCGACGCGGCGAGGAAGATCGTCGCCCAGGTCAAGGAGGCCGCGTGATGGTGCCCCCGTGGAATCCGGTCTGGCTCGTCGTGGCGGCGGTCGTGTTCGGATTCCTGCCCGCTCTGCGCTGGTCCGTCGCGGGCGGGCTGACGGCGCTCCTCGCTTTCGCGTTCCTGCTCTTCATCCTTGGAATGCTGACCATGGGAATCGGCTGGGTCGCAGCCCTGACGCTATTGCCGGTCGCCGCTCTGGGCGGTTGGGTCGGATTGGCGGCAAGGCTCGCCTGGTCCCGCTTTAGGAGCTGATGATGAAACTTCTCGTGCCCGTGAAGCGGGTGATCGATTTCAACGTGAAGCCGCGGGTCAAGGCGGACCAGACCGGCGTCGACCTCGCCAACGTCAAGATGAGCATGAACCCGTTCGACGAGATCGCCGTCGAGGAAGCGATCCGGCTCAAGGAGAAGGGCGCGGCGACCGAGATCGTCGCCGTATCGATCGGCCCGATCAAGGCGCAGGAGACGCTGCGCACCGCTCTCGCCATGGGCGCCGACCGCGCGATCCTCGTCCAGACCGACGCAGAGGTGGAGCCGCTCGCCGTCGCCAAGATCCTCGCGAAGATCGCCGAAGAGGAGCAGCCGGGCATGGTCGTGCTCGGCAAGCAGGCGATCGACGACGATTCCAACCAGACCGGCCAGATGCTGGCGGCCATGCTCGGCTGGGGGCAAGGCACCTTCGCCTCGAAGGTCGAGGTCTCGGGCGACGCGGTCGACGTCACCCGCGAGGTCGACGGCGGGCTCGAGACGGTGCGGCTGAAGCTGCCCGCGATCGTCACCACCGATCTCCGCCTCAATGAGCCCCGCTACGCCTCTTTGCCCAACATCATGAAGGCCAAGTCGAAGCCGCTCGCGATGAAGACCCCCGAGGATTACGGAATCGACGTGGCGCCGCGGCTGACGACGCTGAAGGTGGTCGAGCCGCCGAAGCGGACCGCCGGGGTCAAAGTCGGCTCGGTCGACGAGCTGATCGACAAGCTGCGCGAGACGGGAGTGGTGGGATGAAGACTCTGGTTCTGGTCGAGCATGAAGAGGGCCAGCTCAAGGACGCGACCCTCTCCGCGGTCACCGCCGCATCCAGGCTCGGCGAAGTCCACCTGCTGGTCGCGGGCTCGGGCGTAGGGGCCGTCGCGGAAGCGGCGGCGAAGATCGCGGGCGCCGGCAAGGTCCATGTCGCCGACGATCCGTCGCTGGCCAACCAGCTCGCCGAGAACGTCGCGCCGATGATCGCCGGCCTGATGGACCATCACGATGCCTTCCTCGCGCCCTCGACCACGACCGGCAAGAACGTCGCCCCGCGCGTCGCGGCCCTGCTCGACGTCATGCAGATCTCCGACATCCTCTCGGTCGAGGGCGAAGACACCTTCACCCGCCCGATCTACGCCGGCAACGCCATCGCCACCGTCCGCTCGTCGGATGCGAAGAAGGTGATCACGGTCCGTGGCACCGCCTTCGAAAAGGCCTCGCGCGAAGGCGGCTCGGGGGCCATCGAAGCGGTCGGCGGCGCCGGCGACCAGGGCCTGTCGAGCTTCGTCGGCCAAGAGGTCGCGCATAGCGAACGGCCGGAGCTGACCAGCGCCACCATCATCGTCTCGGGCGGCCGCGCTCTGGGCTCGTCCGAGCAGTTCCACGCTTTGATCGATCCGCTTGCCGACAAATTGGGCGCCGCGGTCGGGGCCTCGCGCGCGGCGGTCGACGCCGGCTACGCGCCCAACGATTACCAGGTCGGCCAGACCGGCAAGATCGTCGCGCCCGGAGTCTATATCGCGATCGGCATATCGGGCGCGATCCAGCACCTGGCCGGCATGAAGGATTCGAAGGTCATCGTCGCGATCAACAAGGACGAGGACGCGCCGATCTTCCAGGTCGCCGACATCGGCCTGGTCGGCGACCTGTTCAAGATCGTCCCCGAGCTGACCGAGAAGCTCTAGCCGCGGGTCGGCCGGGGCGGAACTGCTCGACAAAAGCCGATCTCTGCATTACATTGTCGTGCAAGGAGACAGAGCATGGCATCCAACGCCCTCGTGCAGACGCGCATCAATGGCGAGGTCAAGGATCAGGCGGCCGCAGTGCTCGCCACCATGGGCCTCACCGTGTCGGACGCCGTACGGCTGATGCTAACCCGCGTCGCGCACGACAAGGCGCTGCCGTTCGAGCCTCTGAGGCCCAATGCGGAAACGATCGCCGCGATGCAGGAAGCTCGACGTGGCGGCCTCAAGCGCTTCGAAACGATCGAGGCCCTGATGGCCGACCTCGATGAGGAAGATTGAGCGCCTCGGTCGGTTCAAGCGCGACTACAAGCGCGAAAGCAAGGGGCGGCACCGCGACGCTGAGCGCCGATGTCGCGGAAATTCTTCGATCGCTCGCGGCGGACGAGCCATTGGACGCGCGCTATCGCGATCACGCCCTTACCGGCGAGTGGAAGGATCACCGCGACTGCCACGTCAAGCCCGATCTGGTGCTCATCTATCGCAAGCCTGACGAGGACACGTTGCAACTCGTCCGGTTAGGCTCGCATTCCGAGCTGGGCTGGTAGCGGACCGGATCGGGCTGTCAGCGCCGCGCAGGCTTAGCATCGTCTTAACCATCTTCGCGCTACCGGTGCGAAGGAACGGGGGATGGCGATGAAGCATACGCGGATCGTGGCCGACGGCGCCAAAGCGACGAAGATGGAGAGGGTGGAGCACGGCCTCGAAGTCGTGCTGTTCGGAAGCCGCTGGCTGATGGCACCCTTCTATTTGCTGATGGTCGGCGCGCTCGGCATGCTGCTCGTCAAGTTCGCGCAGGAAAGCTGGCACATCGTCACGCACACTTTGGCGATGACCGAATCCGAGGCCGTGCTCGCGGTTCTGTCGCTGATCGACATCGCGCTGACGGGCAACCTGCTGCTGATGGTGCTGTTCGCCGGCTACGAGAATTTCGTGTCGAAGATGGACATCGGCGATCACGCGGACCGCCCCGACTGGATGGGGAAGGTCGATTTCGCCGGTCTCAAGCTCAAGCTGATCGCGTCGATCGTCGCGATCTCGGGCATCAACCTCCTGAAGCACTTCATGGCCCTCGAGCCGGGGGGCATGAGCAGCGGCAAGGAGCATCAGCTGTTCTGGATGGTGATCATCCACCTCGTCTTCATCTCGTCGGGCGTGATGCTCGCCGTGATGGACAAGATCGTCGCCACGACGGGCCCGCGCCACTAGCTCCGGCGGCCTCCCCGCCGAAAGGGTCGGCCCGCGCATCGAAGGGCTGGCCGGACGCCGATCGGGGCGCTAGGATCAAAGAGTGAACGAGGCGCCCGCCGCTCCGCCGCTGCGCAAGATCATCCATGTCGACATGGACGCCTTCTATGCGTCGGTGGAGCAGCGCGACGATCCGGAGCTGAGGGGCAAGCCGCTCGCGGTCGGCGGCGGAGTCAGGGGCGTCGTCGCCGCCGCCTCCTACGAGGCCCGCAAGTTCGGAATCCGCTCGGCCATGCCCTCGGTGACGGCCAAGCGCCGCTGCCCCGACCTCGTCTTCGTCAAGCCCCGCTTCGACGCCTATCGCGCCGTCTCGAACCAGATCCGCGCGATCTTCGCCGACTACACGCCGCACGTCGAGCCGCTCAGCCTCGACGAGGCCTATCTCGACGTCACCCGCGACCTGAAGGGCATCGGCATCGCGACCCGGATCGCCGAGGAGATCCGCGCCCGCATCCGCGCCGAGACCGGCCTCACCGCCTCGGCCGGAGTCTCCTACAACAAGTTCCTCGCCAAGCTCGCCTCGGACCAGAACAAGCCCGACGGGCTCTGCGTCGTCGCACCCGGACGCGGCGAGGCGTTCGTCGCGCCGCTCCCGGTCGAGCGCTTCCACGGCATCGGCCCCAAGACCGCCGAACGGATGGCGCGGCTCGGCATCGAGACCGGCGCCGACCTTCGCGCCCAGAGCCGCGCCTTCCTCGACCATCATTTCGGAAGCTCGGGCGAATATTACTGGAACCTCGCGCGCGGCATCTGCCACCGCGAGGTCAGGGCCGACCGCCCCTACAAGTCGGTCAGCGCCGAGGACACGTTCCTGGAGGATCTGAGCGACTGCGACGCCCTCCTCGCCGAGCTCGACCGCATCGGCCGCCACGTCTGGACCCGGATCGAAGCGAAGGGCCTCGTCGGACGCACCGTGACCCTCAAGGTCAAATATGCCGATTTCCAGATCGTCACCCGCGCCCGCAGCCTCGGCCGCGAGGTCGCAGGCGTCGAGGAATTCGTCGAGACCGGCCGAACCCTGCTGCGCTCGATCTTCCCGCTGCCCAAGCCGATCCGCCTGCTCGGTCTCGGCCTTTCCAACCTGCGCGAGGGGGCGGAGGAGGTGGCCGCCGCGCCGGTGGAGCTTCAGCTCCCGCTCCCCGCCTGCTAGGCGCCCCTGCATGTGCAACGAGGTCCGCCGCACCGTCGCGCTCGGCCAGATCCGGGACGATTTCAGCTTCACCCGGATCCCGCTCCGCTTTCCCGAGGGGGCGCCCAACCTGGCTCCGCTCGACAGTATCCGGATCACCGATCCCAATGCGATCATCCGCCCGAGCACGAGCGACGAGGCGGGCGCGGAGCTGGTCGTCCGCCGCTGGAGCTGGCCCGGCCCCGGCGGGAAGCCCGTCTTCAACATGCGCTCCGAAGGCCGCGCCTTCGGCATCTCGGAAGGCGGCGGCCGCTGCCTCGTCGTCGCCGACGGCTTCTACGAATATACCGCCCCCGCCGACCCGAAGGCGAAGCGCAAGCACAAATGGCTGTTCACGATGCGCGGCGAACCCTGGTTCTGCATCGCGGGGCTCTGGCGGACGACCGACGTCGGCGAGGCCTTCACCCTGCTGACGACGGAGCCCGGCGCGGACATCGCCCCCTATCACAACCGCCAGATCGCCCTGCTTTCGCGCGAGGACTGGGCCCGCTGGCTCGACCCCGCCTTGCCCGCGACGGACATGCTGAAGCCGCTTCCCGCCGGCAGCCTCGAGGTCGAGCAGCTCTGCTGAAACGCGGCCGTCACCCCGGATTTGATCCTCCATGAACGCCGCAGGGCGCGAATATTCCAGGCCCGATTCTTCATCGATGCCGGATCAAGTCCGGCATGACTGCAAACAGGCGCAGCTGCCCTCATCGCTCAGGCCCGCGGCGGCGGCTCCGCCGGAGCGCCGGCGCTGTCGTCGCAGCCGGCCGCCTTCTCCGCCGCGAGCGCCGCGGCGCGTTCCTCCGGCGTCCAGCGCCGGTTGCGCGGCCGCGCGCTGACCGGACAGGTCGGCAGCTCGCCCTTCAGCTGCAAGATGTAATTGTTGTGGTCGTGCTGGGCGCCGATCTGCTCGTACCAGCTCAGCCCGTTGCAGAACACGCCTGTCAGCGGCCGGGCGCCGCGCGGCTGGGTATAGGTCGCGCCATATTCTCCCAGCAGCCACAGGAAGCCGTCGATGGTGCCGTCGACCACCCAGGGCGTCGACAGGCCTTGGGCGTCGTAGATCGACTTGATGCTGTCCAGCTGCGCCCAGCCCCGCGGCACGGCGTCGAGATCGGTGTAGTAACGCGGCGCGTAGGGAAAGGTCCGATTGAGATAGTCGGCATAGGCATGGTTGCCGGCGGTCGGTGCGGCGAAGGTCGCCGGCACCATCCGCGCCGGCTTACCGGCCGCGGTCAGCGAGGTCAGGAGCCACGGCGCCAGGACAGTCGTGACGCAGCCGCCGAGGCTGTGGCCGGTGACGACGACGACCGGATTCCTGCTGCTGTCGGCGCCCAGCTGCCGGGCGAGGAAGCCGGCGACGGTTTCGCCGTTCCAGCGCAGTCCCGTCACCGTCGTCAGCGCGTCGAGCACGCCTTCGGAGACGAGGATGCCCGGGTCCGAGAGCCAGGGGGGCGTCTCCTGGCGCCATCCGGCAAGGTCCTCGAACGCCTCCTTGAAGTCTCCCCAGACATCGTCGGTGACGTCGGTGCCGCGAACGACGACGACGAAGGCGGTCGGCGCCCCACCCGGCGCGCTGTGGTAGGCGGCAACATAGACCAGGTTGGCCTCATGCTCGTCGAGCACCGGGCCCCAGACGCAGGACCATTGTCCCTGCGGGCTCCAGGTCTCGACGTTGCCGGGCGCGGCGACCGCGTGCGGAATGCCGTTGATGTGGACATCGTAGGAAATTCCGCAAAGCTGCACGTAGGACAGGCAGAAAATGTCGGAAGCCCCCGTCGGAGGGGAGCAGATGGCGTCCTTGAGATCGGCCGATTCATCGGCCGTCGTCTGAATATCGTCCATCCTGTTTCTCCCCCGAGTCGCGCCGACATTCTAGGCCTGCCGCCAGTGCTCAGCCAGAACTTGCGGAACGGGGCGTAAGATCGTCGCGCCGATTTCCGGCGGCTCCCTCTCGCCTCAGCGCAGCGCCACCGACAGGATCATCAGCCCGCCGATCACCAGCGAAGCGGCGCTGGCGAGCAGGACGGCGCCGGCGGCGGCGTCCTTGGCGAACATGATCTCGTCGTGGCGGTCGGGGTGGAGCCGGTCGATCACATATTCGATCGCCGCATTGACCATCTCGAGCAGCAGGACGAGGGCGACCGAGAGCGCGATCAGCGCCGCCCAGATCCAGCCCGGCCGCAGCGCCGCGGTCGCGACGGCCGCGACGACGGCGAGTCCGCACTGCGTCCGGAAGCTCGCCTCGCGCCGCCAGACGATCCGGATCCCGGCCAGCGCGAAGCCGAGCCGCTCGCGAAAGGGGCGGTTCTTCATGGCCGGGAGCTTAGCGGCCGGGCGGCGACGCACAATGACGATGGCGACGCTTCACCTGCGGCTGCGATCGTGCTCAATTCGCGGGCGAGGTGAAGGATGCTGCTTTGGACCATGATCGCGGCCCTGCTCGCGGGATCGGACCCCTATTGGGACCCTTGCCCTCCACGCGTCCCTGGCGCCATCCGGACCGTGCGCGAGGCGACCCCGGGTGTCGCCGTGACGCTGGAGCCGGTTGCGGTGGCGGAGGGTGCCGTCGTGGCACTCGAGACGCAGAATTTTTCCAGCGCCACCTGGCGAAGCCTGGACCCGATGCGCATCCGCCAATGGGTGTTTCCCGTCGGCACGATCCTCACTCTCACGCGATCTGCCGCAGGCGAGCATCCGTGCTTCGACCACTCGTGGAACGACCAGACGGAGGGGGTCGTGCTGTGCCTTTCCGATCGGGACCGCGGCGGACGGTATCGGCGCGCGATCGTCATGGACTATGGCAGCCCTCGGCGCAGCGAGGCACCGCTTCGGCCGGCCGTCCGGCTCGAGCGGCTCGACTTGGCCTCGCGCGACGTCGAAACGGTCGCGTCGCGCCGGATCCGCGTCGCCCGCGTCCACGGAGACACCGCCCGGCTCGTCGTCGAGCTCAACCACACGCCCTTTCCGCAGTGGAACGAGCGAGGGCCGCTGGCGCGCGAAGTGCGCTTGCGCGAAGGCCGGATCGTGCGGGTCGGCGGGCTCCCGCTGCGCGTCGGGCGCGGCGCGGGAGGCTGGACGCTGACGCCGCTCGCGCCGCGTTTTCCACGCTGGATAAGGTTCGATTGCATAGGCTCTGCCGAGATCCGCTAGCGCCCGCGCCTTGCGTCGCGCCACCCCCGCTGTTATAGCTGGCTAATACACATGTTCGGAGGCAAGATGCGCAGACGCCTTCTCGCGGCCGCGGCGGCGGGACTCATCCTCGCGAGCTCGCCCGCCCCGGCCTAACCGCAGGCTTTCGGCGCGGAGCCCTGGCTCGCCGACCTGGCCGCGGCGCGGACGGCGCTGACCACCCGCTACGCCAATCTCGAATGGCTGCTGACCGAGCGCGAGCTCGATCTGGATGCCCTGTTCGCTCGCGCCGAGGCGGCTCTTCGCGGCGCCCGCAGCGAGGCCGAGGCGATGGCGATCTTCAACCGCATCGTCCAGCGGATCGGCGACGGCCACGTCACCCTGGCCTGGCAGCGGCCGCCGGCGCCGCCCGCCGCGCAGGGCCCGGCGGCTCCCGCGGCAGCGCCGCAGGCGCGGGCCGCGCCGAGCGTCGAGGCCTATTGCCGGTCGCGGAGCTATTCAGCGCCGAACAACGCCGCCGGGGTCGCGCCGGCCCTTGCCGGCTACCGGCCGGTGGCCGAGGGCGATCTGCTTCCGGCCGGCACGGTCGAGGCGGGCGGCGCCCGCGCCGGCTTCCTGCGCATCGCACGGTTCGATCCCCATTCCAGCGCGGCGCTCTGCGCGGAGGCGGTGCGGGCGCTGAACCTTCCGCTCGACCGGCCGTGCGACGAGCAATGCGAGGCCCGGCTGGTCACCGAGGCCTATCGGCGCCTCGGCCTTGTCATGCAGGAGCGGCTCGCCGCCCTGCGCGCCGCGGGCGCGACCGCTTTGGTCGTCGACCTCACCGGCAATGGCGGCGGCTCCGAATGGGCAGAGGCCGCCGCGCGGATGCTGAGCCGCCGTCCCCTCCGCTCGGCCCGCTTGGGGTTCGTGCGCGGACCGCATTGGGAGCGGCTGTGGCGGGAGACTGCGGCGGAGCTGCGGGCCGCCGCGCGGGGCGCCGTCCCCGCCGACCGCGCCCGCCTGCTCGGTTGGGCGGCGCAGGCGGAGGCGGCGGAGGCCGAAGCCCGCCGCCGCTGCCCGCCGACCGGCGATCCGGCCTGCCCCTGGCTCGGCCGCGCCGGTTTTGCGACCGGCCTCGTCGGCGAGGCGCCCGCGGGCGCGTTCGAAGGCAGGGACTGGGGAGTGGACGTCTTCACCCCGGCCCAACACACCTATCGCGACGGCGCCTGGGACGGCCCGGTGATCGTGCTCGTCGACCAGGAGACGGCGTCCGCGGCCGAGCAGTTCGCGGCCCTGCTCCAGGACAATCGCGCCGCCATCGTCCTCGGCGCCCGCACCGCCGGTCTCGGCTGCGGCCACAGCTGGGGCGGGACGCCGACGCGCCTTCCGAACAGCGGCGCGACGCTGACGGTGCCCGATTGCGCCCGCTTCCGTGCCGACGGCTCGAACGAGGTGCGCGGAATCGTCCCCGACCGGCTGCTCGCCTGGCGCGCCAATGACGGCCGCGCCTTGCGTGCGCGGATGCTCGAGGCGGCGCTTCCCGAAGCGATCGCCCGCGCCCGGCTCCTATATCGACGGCGGCGCTAGAGCCGCTCGATTTCCCGCGCGCGGATGACGATCTCGTCCTGGCGGAAGCGCGCCTCCAGTTCGGCGCGATAGGTGCGCCACCAGCTGCGGTCGATCCAGTCGGACATCACTTCGAAGATGACGATCTCGTCGCGCGCGACCCCGCTCTCCTTCTCCCACACGCCTTCGGCCGGACCGCGGGTGAAGGCGGTGAGCCCGCCGAAATGGGCGAGCAGCTCCTCGCGCACCGCCCCGAACAGCGCCGGCTCGAAGCGCCGGCCCTCATTGTCGAACAAAGGCAGCAGGATCTCGATCAAATGCATCGCGGCACGAACGTGGGCGCTTCCGCACGGCTTCGCAACGGCCTATGGCGGGTCCGTCCCCGGGGGACCCTGTGCACAGGGTTGAGAGGCGGCTCGGTAGCCGCGACCCGTCGAACCTGATCCGGCTGACACCGGCGTAGGGAGGGAGCTCGGGCGCGCCCGCTCTTCCTCCGACTAGGAGAGCATGATGGCCGACACCCCAGCCCGCACCGAGTTGAAAGTGACGACCGGCCCGATCCGCGGCAGCCGCAAGGTCCGCGTCGGCCCGCTCGGCGTCGCGATGCGCGAGATCGACCTCGAGCCCAGCTGCGGCGAGCCGCCGCTGCGCGTCTACGACACGTCCGGCCCCTATACGGACCCTGCCGCGGCCGTCGACATCATGGCCGGCCTCCCCGAGCTGCGCCGCGACTGGATCCGCGGCCGCGGCGACGTCGAGGAGGTGCTCCAGCGCGAGGTGCGGCCGGAGGATAACGGCCGGCTCGGCCCGGACCGCTCCGGCGGCGTGCAGCCCTTCCCCAACGTGCGGCGCAAGGTACTGCGCGCGAAGCCCGGCGCGAACGTCACCCAGATGCATTATGCGCGCCGGGGAATCGTCACGCCCGAGATGGAATATGTTGCGCTCCGCGAGAATCTCGGGCGCGAAATGCTCAGGGAGCGGGGACAGTTACTACTCAGGGACCGGGGACAGTTACTAGTAACTGTCCCCAATGCAGCCGTGCGCGACGGGCAGGATTTCGGGGCCTCCATCCCCGATCACGTCACCCCCGAATTCGTCCGCGACGAGGTGGCCCGCGGCCGCGCCATCATCCCCGCCAACGTCAACCACCCCGAGTCCGAGCCGATGGCGATCGGCCGCAACTTCCTGGTCAAGATCAACGCCAATATCGGCAATTCCGCGGTCGCCTCCGACGTCGCCTCCGAGGTCGACAAGATGGTCTGGTCGATCCGCTGGGGCGCGGACACGGTGATGGACCTCTCGACCGGCCGCAACATCCACGACACCCGCGAGTGGATCGTCCGCAACTCCCCCGTCCCCATCGGCACCGTCCCCATCTACCAGGCGCTCGAGAAGGTCGGCGGCGTCGCCGAGGAGCTGACCTGGGATATCTACCGCGACACCTTGATCGAGCAGGCCGAGCAGGGCGTCGACTATTTCACGATCCACGCCGGCGTGCGCCTGCCTTTCATCCCGATGACCGCGAAGCGCGTGACCGGCATCGTCAGCCGCGGCGGCTCGATCATGGCCAAATGGTGCCTCTCCCACCACAAGGAGAGCTTCCTCTACACCCGCTTCGAAGAGATTTGCGAGATCATGAAGGCCTACGACATCGCCTTCAGCCTCGGCGACGGCCTGCGCCCCGGCTCGATCGCCGACGCCAACGACGAAGCGCAGTTCGCCGAGCTCGCCACCTTGGGCGAGCTGACGCAGATCGCCTGGCGTCATGACGTCCAGGTGATGATCGAGGGCCCCGGCCACGTGCCGATGCACAAGATCAAGGCCAATATGGACAAGCAGCTCGAAGCGTGCGGCGAGGCCCCCTTCTACACTTTGGGGCCCCTCACCACCGACATCGCCCCCGGCTACGACCACATCACCAGCGCGATCGGGGCCGCGATGATCGGCTGGTTCGGCACGGCGATGCTCTGCTACGTCACGCCCAAGGAGCATCTCGGCCTCCCCGACCGCGACGACGTCAAGGTCGGCGTCGTCACCTACAAGCTGGCCGCCCACGCCGCCGATCTGGCGAAGGGCCACCCAGCCGCAAAGCTGCGCGACGACGCCCTCAGCCGCGCCCGCTTCGAATTCCGCTGGCGCGACCAGTTCCACCTCTCATTGGACCCGGACACCGCCGAACAATATCACGACCAGACCCTCCCCGCCGAAGGCGCCAAGACCGCCCACTTCTGCTCCATGTGCGGCCCCAAATTCTGCTCGATGAAGATCACCCAGGAGGTCCGGGATTTCGCGGCGAAGCAGAACACCGACAGCTTCCTCGCCGCGGCGGGAGTTCCTCCCCGGGACGGGGAGGGGGACCAGCCGCAGGCTGGTGGAGGGGGCCCTGCGCTGGAGCAGTCCGAAGCCGAAGCCGGCATGGCCGAGATGAGCGAGAAATTCCGCGAGAAAGGCGGCGAAATCTACCTCCCCGCCGCCGAGTGACCCCGATGGCCGCCCCAATGCGGGTACGCTGAATTGTCCCTGCGCATCGGCATCGCCCGCCTCGTCGCCTTGCTCCTTCTGCTCCCGGCCGGGCTGGTCTGCATCGGCTTCCCCTTCTACCGGCTCACCTTGCCCGGAGGCTGGGCGATCGTCGACGACACGCGCGCGGGGCTCGGGGCCGGGACCGATGCGGGCAGGCTGAAGGCGGCATCCGTCGATTGCGTGCCGGAACGCTCCGGGTCGAATTCGAGCCGCGGCATCGGCCTCACCGAATATGCCTGCGTCATCGACCTGTCGGAGGCTGAGGCCCCGGCGGCGCCCGCCGACGATCCCTGGGCCGGCCGGAGCGATGAGGAAGGGATGGCCGAGTATAGCCGCCGCCTGAATGCGCAGATGGAGGCGCTGGCCGAGCGGTCGCGCTCCGGCGTGTCGAACCGCATCGAACGCAGGCTCGCCACCGACCGCAGCGGATCCCTCCCCGCCGTCCGCATCCTGTCCGCGCCCGGCGAACCGCGCCGCATCGGCCTAGTCTGGGGCTTCGGCGAGATCGCCTGGCGCTGGACACACTGGCTGGTCGGCAGCCTCGTCTTCTTCGCTTTCGGCGCGGCCTGCCTGTTCGCCGTGCGGCTGAGCTGGAGAAAACGATGATTGCCGCCCCACCACCGCCGCTCGCCCTGAGCCTGCCGAACGGCTGTCCTTCTCCTCGGCGGGAGAAGGCGAAGGCAGGGCTTCTACAAGCTCAGCCCGAACGGCTTTGGGAGAGACCGAAGCGGAACGCGACACCGCCCAAATGAGCGAGAAGGTCCGCGCAGGAGCGGCGAGATAGATGTCACCGCCGCTGGGTAAGCCTTGATTCGTCGTGTGACGCTCGTCACGCCGGCGCATCAGTGCGCGCTCTAGGATCGTCCTCTCGATTCGATGGAGGCAGGACGATGGCCGTCAGGAAGAGCGCCCGCGAAACGGATGAAGCCGGCACGGAGCCGAACGTGCACGTACACCATAAGGTCAAATGCGTGACCGAGGAGGTCGGGCGCCCCAAGAATCGCGACGTCGCTATGAACGAGATCGTGGTGGGCCTCGGTAACGTCATACCGCTTTGGGCGGCGGACACCAGGCTCTACTGGCGCTTCAACACGACCTCGTTCGGCCTGGCGCCGGACCCCGAAGCGGCCAAGGCGCGCATCCGGTCGTTGCTCGGGAGGGCGCTCGATCTTTGGGGCGACGCCTCGCCTGTCCAGCTGCTGGAGCGGGAAAACGCCATCGACTTCGAGATCGTCCTGCGAAACGCCGACGATTGCGACGATCGGGGCCGCTGTGTGCTTGCGAGCGCATTCTTCCCCGACAGCGGGCGGCACGATCTCGTCATTTATCCCCGCATGCTGATGCAGGACGAACAGGAGCAGATCGAAACACTGATCCACGAATTGGGGCACGTCTTCGGGCTGCGCCATTTTTTCGCGCTGACCAACGAGACGCGGACTCCCGCCCAGGTTTTCGGCACGCATGTTCGGTTTACGATCATGAACTACGGCGCCGATAGCGTTCTCACCGATGCGGACCGCGCGGACCTCAAGGCTCTGTACGAGCGGGCCCGGTCGGGACAGTTGAGGGCGATCAATGGCACGCCGATCATGCTGGTTCGCCCGTTCAGCGCCCTGTTCGGTTGACTCAGCACAGGCTTCGCGCGCCTCCGAAGGAGCGGAGCATCGTGATCGTCGGAGCGCGCTCGAATTGCGCCAGATGCCGGTGACAACCCAACGCAGGATCGGCTCACCGGCTGCTCCCACGCTCTTTCGGCGAATGGTGCAGGGGCCGCCGCCCTTGCGGCGGAGGAAGCCGAGGCCGGCATGGCCCAGATCAGCTAGGTGTTCCGCGATACGGGGGGCGAGCTGTATGTGGGCGCTGGCGGTCGTGAGGATGATTGACGGGACGGCCGATCGGCGGCGAATGTGATCGTCAGCAGGAAGGGCGCGACGTCGCGGGGCTCGGCGAGACGATCCGCCGAGTTCACCCCAGCGCACAACAGCTGCCGCGCGCTCAGCCGAGCACGAGCTTCGCGAGTGCCTTATACTCGTCCTGCTCATAGACATAGTTGCTCGAATTGAGCCGCCAGGTCATCACGGCCTTGAATCCGTACGTCTGCATCTCGGCATAGGCGTTGTCGGCGGTCTGAAATTCGGATTCGAACTTCGCGCCATAGGCAAAGGCGTCGGGCTCGATACCATTGCGGACGAACTCGCCCGGCAGCGAGGTGCTGTAATACATCTGGAACGCGATGATGTCGAAATGCTGGTTGACCGTATCGGGATCGAGATTGTGGGTGGTCGCAGGCCCCATCGTCAGCAGCATGTCGTTGGCCTTGAGCGCGGGGCCGACCGCCGAGAAGGTCGTCTTGAACTGCGCCTGCGTCGTATCGTCGCTCAGATAATGCCATTCCCAGTCGATATCGAAGCCGTCGAGATTATAGTGCTTCAGATAGGTGACGACATTGTCGGCGAACGCCTCGGCCGAGGCCGCGTCGGGATTGTCGGGATCAGGATAGATTTGCGAGATCAGGTTCTGCTTGCCGTAAAGGAGCGTCAGCAGCACCTTGATCTTCGGGTTCGCCTGCTTTGCGTCGCGGACGATCCATTCCATATAGTCTTGGTTGGTCGGCACCTCGCCGTTCGGCCCGGCGGGGTGCGTCACCGAATCGAGGAACAATGTATAGCTGCTGCCGTCGCCTGGGGGAATGGTGTTGGCGCTGGTCGGGACGATATCGACGAAGCACAGGCTGATCATATCGGAAAGTTCGTAGAGTCCCTCGCGGATGATGCGCTGATACTGGCTTGTCGGATCGTTGTAATTGGTGCCTGAGGGATTGTCTTCATTGAGGAAAATCCACGCATTGTTCATCGCAGGCAATTTCGAGGGAAAGGGTGGCTGGTGGTTCTGCGACATCGGGAGTCTCCTGGCCTGTGACGTTGAAAAGCACTGTATTCCGACTCGGTCATCGATCTATGGACTATAGTTGACACAGTCTTGGGATAGGGCGGCAAGACACTACGGCCGGAGTTTCAGGGACACAATACCCAATTAGTCGCTGGGAGCATTCCTCCCGCAAGATCTTCTCCATACGCTTCCCCCGAGCCAGTTCGTCGGCCAGCTTGTCGAGGTAAGCGTATCTGCCGCATCAGCGGCTCCTCGACAGTCTCGAGCCCACGCCGCACACCACGCCCATGATCGGTCCCCTCGAAAATCCGGGACGAAAATCCGGGACAGTATACATTTTCGTGGGCACCTCGGTTCAGGGGTAGCGCTCCACGTCCATCTCCTTGTGCCAGATGCGAATTATGCGGACCGGCATCGTCCCCCACCTCATAGAAGATGCGGTGCTGCTGGCATCCCAGCGATCCGGTGAGCGGGCGCAGCGCCGGATCCACCGTGCCGATTTCCTTAAAGTCGGCGATTCGCCGGAATGCGCCTTCTACCGCGTCGAGATAGGCGACCGCGCGCTCGAGCCGAACCCTGCAACGCTGGAGACGCGAATGTCGTCGAGATCGGCCTGGGCCCTGCGAAATCCGGGACTGTACGA
The DNA here is from genome assembly GCA_035628635.1 of Allosphingosinicella sp. GTDB lineage: Bacteria > Pseudomonadota > Alphaproteobacteria > Sphingomonadales > Sphingomonadaceae > Allosphingosinicella. The sequence goes on along the minus strand of DASPJJ010000001.1, from coordinate 213,128 downwards.
AATCCGGGACAGTATACATTTTAGCCGCTTGCGAGCGTGCGCACTCAATAATGATACCGGCACGACAGCACCTCGAGCGCCTGTGCCTCGTCCTTCCCCGTCACCCGATACACCAGCCGATGCTCGCTTGTGATCCGGCGCGACCACCAGCCGCTGAGCTGTTGCCTGAGCGGTTCGGGCTTGCCGGTGCCCCGGAAGGGGTCGCGCAGGCATTCCTCGATCAGGGTGTTGATTCGCGCAACGATCTTCGCGTCTTCGGCCTGCCAGGCGACATATTCGGCCCAAGCTTCGCGGTCGAAGACCACTTTCACGGCTGGATCAGCTCGTGCTCCTCGCCCTCGCCGGCATCCAGCCGGGCGATGCCTTCCATGAGCCGCTTCGCGTTCGCGGGGGAGGCGAGCAGGTGCAGGGTCTCCTGCAGGCCCTCCCACTCGCTTTCGGCGACCATCACTACATTCTCCTGCCCGCGGGCGCGCTTCACCACGACCGGCGCGCGGTCGGCGCAGGCGCGGTCCATCACCGCCTTGAGGTTGGCCCGGGCCTCGGAGAAGGTGACGATGTCCATAGGCGTAATGTACAGGAGCTTGTACAGAATTCAAGTGCTCCGAAACCGATCCATTCCGGATGCAATTCGCGCCATGAAAGCTCTTTCCAATAATATACCCGTTATGTTCTAGACTCGCGGATGGAACAGCATCGCGATTCGCCGGCCGCCGCGCCCGCCCCCTCCGCCGCCTCCCCCGAGGCCGACGTAGCCGCCTCGGGCTCCTCTCCGCCGGGGCCCGTCCCGTCCGCCCCTTCTCCGCCGCCCCCTGCCCTCACCGTCCCCGACCCCACCGAAGACGGCGCCCCGCCCCCGGAGGGCTACGACCCCGCCGATTATCGCTGGGTCCCGGTCCGCCGCCGCCCCCGCAGCGACGGCTGGACCGAGGAAAAGCAGCGCCGCTTCATCGAGACGCTCGCCGATACCGGCCTGGTCTCCGCCGCCGCCAACGCGGTCGGGATGACCCGCGAGACCGCCTATCGCCTGCGCCGCTCGCCTCACGGCGCCGCCTTCGCCCGCGCCTGGGACGCCGCGCGCCGCCATGCCGGCGGCACGGTCGAGGACATCGCCTTCGAGCGCGCGATCGAGGGCGTGGAGCAGAATGTCTATGACGAATATGGCGAGGTGGTCTGCACCAAGCGGGTCTATAACGACCGGCTGCTGATGTTCCTGCTCAGGCACCTGAAGCCCGAGCGCTACGGCGGCGGGGCCGCGCCTGCTCCGCCGCCGCACCCCGCCGAGCCGGCCGAGCCGACGCCGCCCCCCGAAATCCTGCTCGACGCCAGCCTGCGCGCGATGGAGCCGGAGCTCCCCGCGCCGCCCGAAACGCTGCTCGACGCCGAGACGCTCGAGCACGAGCTTCAGATCGCCGACATCGCCGACGGCGTGCTGCCGCACTTCTTCTCCGAGCAGCGCCCGCCGAAGAGCTCGGCCCGGGAAGAGGCCGAAGCGCGGGCCGCGCAGGACGCCCGCGGCGCCGCGGCGTGGGACAAGCTCCAGCGCGGGGAAGGCGAGCTCAGCCGCCAGGAGTTCGGCGACATGTGCCGCCATATCGACCCTGCGTCCCGCGGCGAACGGTCGCGCAAGCGTTACCGGTGAGACCTTGCTGTGACCTTCCGGCCGCCTCCCCCGCTATTCCCTCTCCCACTTGATCTGGAACTCGATCTCCTCCTCCCCCTCGCCGCGCTCATGCTCGATATTGTAAGTGGCGCGGACCGGGACCGATATCCGCTCCCCCGCGATCCGGATCTCGAAACGCTTCCCGCTCTCCAGCGCATCCGCGAGGCGCCTCAGCTTCGCGATGAAGTCGGGAAGCTGGTAAGTCTTCTCGATATCCCTGTCGGCCTTGGCCATCCTCGGTCCTTCCCTCTGCTTGCCTCGAGCGGGCGCCTCCCGCCGGCCCTTACCCCTCCCGCAGGATCTTCTCCATCTTCTTCCCCCGGGCCAGCTCGTCGATCAGCCTGTCGAGGGTTCGGATCTCGCGCATCAGCGGTTCTTCCACCTCCTCGACCCGCACCCCGCAGACCGTGCCCGTGACCGCCTTCCGCGCCGGGTTGATCCGCGGCGCCCTGGCGAAGAAGGTCTCGAAATCGGTGCCCGCCTCCAGCTCGGCCGCCAGCGCCTCCGGTCCGTAGCCGGTCAGCCAGAAGACGATCGCGTCGACCTCCGCTTTGCTCCGCCCCTTCTTCTGAGCCTTGGCGACATAATGCGGGTACACGCTGGCGAAGCTGGTCGAGTAGATGCGGTGTCTGGCCAATGTCTCTCTGCTTCGCGTGGATCGGGATCGGCGACCTTAGGCTGCCGGGGAAGAAGCGGCCAGATCGTGCGCACACCGGCTGCTTCGCCGGACGACCCGCTGGAAGTGCCGGCGCGGCCCCCGGATCCTCCCGCTAGCGCGCCAGGTCCGCCGCCCTGGCCAGGAAGTCGCGATACACTTCCATCACCATCTCATAGCCGACGCGCCGGCCGTTCGCGTCGCGCCGGCTGCGCCACTCGCCGCGACGGGTGAGGTAACGGCAGGCGGCGGCGTCGGTCTCGGCGCTGCCGCTGGAGAGTTCGACTGCGCAGCCGGTCGCGCGCCCGTTCGGCCCGATCGCCAGGCGGAACACCGCCGATCCCGCAGCCGCCTGTTCGCCGGGCTGAAGGACGCGCCCGATCTGCGGGTCGCGCGCCTCGGCAGTCGCCGCCGCTGCAAGCCAGCATAATCCGATCGCCGCCGCTCCCGCTTTTCGCATGCCCCTGTTCCTTCCCCGTGTGCCGCGGACGCCTCCGCTTCAGCGTTTTACCACGACGATGCACACCCATCACGCCTTTCATTCCGGGGCGTGCGCGATCGTGATAGGCTGGCCGGCGGCAGGCAAGGCGGGACAGGGCTTCGACGAGCCGGGGCCGAACGGACAGGCGGAGGCCGAAGCGATGGCGGCATGGAGCAGCCGGGCGAGCGAGTCCGAAGGCGGCGAGACTGCTTTCCGGCGCCCGCCGAGATGAAAGACCGACGCCGCACCCGGGCTTTGTCGGCCGGCTTGCTGGTGATCGCCGCGCTCGGCACCGCCGCGATCGCCGCCGGGCCGCCTTCCGGGGACCGCCACCGCCGCGTCGAGGGCTGGCTGGTCGAGGATGTCGCCGAGAGCGACGGCGGGCGCGTCGTCCGGATGACCCGGACCAGCGGCCCCTACCGGCTCGAATATCATGCCGCCTTCTGGCGCGGCAATCACGGCACCATCCAGCACGTCTCGGCGATCGGCGCGGCTTGCGGCGGCAGCGAGGCGCTCGACCCCCATCCAATCTACCATGTCAGCGAGATCCGCGCGCGCCTCGCCGCCGCCCTCGCCGAGTGCGCCGCCCCGCCCCGCGCCGTCCGCGCCGCCCTCCGCGGCCTCGACCCCGCCTATGCCCTCGCCCGCGCCTGGAGCTCGGAAGCCAACAGCGCCACCGCCGCCGAAGCCGCCGCCATCGCCGATTACGGGATGGAGGACGTGACGGTCGCGGAAGACAGCTGCGACGCACCGCTCAACGTCGCTTCGGAGCGCGACGTCAGCGAGACGAACGCAACGCAGGCCGTGGCCTGCTGACTGCCCGCTTTGCCCACAGGAGACACGACATGCGCATGTCCGCCGCGGTCGCCGCCGCCCCGCTGCTGCTGCTCGCCGCCTGCGAGGGGGCCGGCGGCGGCCCGCCCGAGGACGGAAACGCCGCCGGCGAGGCGAAAGGGGCGCAGGCGAACGCCGTCGGCAACGCCGCCGCCCCGCCTGCGCCCGCTGCCGGAACCCCCGCCCGCCCCGCCGCGCGGTGGGACCTCCAGTCGAGCGGCGAGGGCGTCGCGCTGGCGCTGCCGGCTGCGTCCGGCGCGACCGCGATCCGGCTGTTCTGCGCGGCCGGCGGCGGCCGGCTCCTCGTCAACGTTCCCGCCTTCCGCGCGATCGGCAGCGAGGAGCGCCTGTCCTTCGGCAGCGGCGGCGAGGCGGTCGCCCTGGTCGCCGATAGCCGCGGCGACGCGCAGCGCGGCGGCGTCAGCGGCACCGGCGCGGTGCCGCCGGGCCTCGCCGCCTTGATCGCCGGGCCCATCTCGGCGAGCTACGGCGCGCAGGCCAGCGGGCCGCACGCGCCCCCGCCGCCCGACCTCGCCCGGCGCTTCGTCGCCGCCTGCAACGAGCGCCCCTCCGCGCCCCCGCAGCCTGCCGCCCCGGCCGGCGCCTGCATGATGCAGGGCAGCGAGCGCCTCCGCGTGGCGCCGCTCCGCGCCGTCGGCACCGAGCCCTTCTGGGGCGCGCGCACCGAGGGCCGCTGCGTCACCTATTCGCATCCCGAGGACCAGGCAGGCACCCGGATCTGGACCCGCTACGCCCCGGGCCCGGGCGGCGGCGGGACCTGGTCGGGAGCCCTCGGCGGCCGCCGCTTCGAGCTCCGCGCGCGCCCGCAGCCGGGCTGCTCCGACGGAATGTCGGACCGGCGCTACCCGATGGCCGTCGACCTGATCGTCGGCGGCGAGCGGCGCAGCGGCTGCGCCGCCCCGCTGTGATCCTCAGCGGCCGCGGCGGCGCGTCGCCGTGAAATGCCGCTCGGCCAGCAGCGAGGTCAGCGCGCCGCGCATCCTGCGGCCGTCGACACGGCCGGTGACGGTGAAGGGAATGCCGAGACGGGTGCCGCGCAGGGTGAAATCCGCGCCGGAGATCGCTCCGGTCGCGGTGACGTTCCCGTGGCTTTCGATGCGCGCGCTGAGCTCGGCGCCGCGTTGCTCGACGACGATCAGGCCCCTTCTCGCTTCGCCCCGGCTGTTCTGCCAGGTCGCGTCCCAGGTCCCGGCGATCTGCAGCGGGCCGCGGCGCGCCGCCTCGGCCGGCGCCGACACGAGCGGCACGCCCAACGGAACCGGCGCGGCTGCCGCCAACAGGAGCAGGGGAAGTCTCGGCCCCGGACGCCTCGCGCCTCGACCGTCTCCGGCAGGACCAGCTCGCCCACGTCGCACTCTCATTCACCTCTGAAGTGTCGAGCGCGCCAACGGGCCGTGCGCGCAAAGGTTCAGCCGCCCGAATTGCGCCACAAGCGCGTGAGACGCTATTTGCCATGCTTGCCACCCCCGCCGCCCCCACGCTCGAGACGCCGCGCCTCATCCTGCGCGGCTGGCGAGCGGAGGACGTCGGTCCCTATGCCGCGATGATGGCCGATGCCGGGACGGCGCGCTTCATCACCCGCAAGGGCCTGCCTCTTTCGCAAGCCCAGACCTGGGGCGAGGTCGCCTGGCTGATCGGGCACTGGCGGCTGCTCGGCCACGGCCTCTTCGTCGTCGAGGAGCGGGCGACCGGTACCTTTGCGGGGCGGGTCGGCTCGCTGCAGCCGCCCGGCTATCCGGGCTTCGAGATCGCCTGGGCGCTCGCACCCCGCGCGCGCGGCAAGGGCTATGCCGTGGAGGCGGCGCGAGCGGCGGTCGCCTGGTCGCGGGAGCGTTTCGCGCCCGATCGGATCATCTCGCTCATCCACCCGCTCAATTCCGCCAGCCGGCGCGTCGCCGAGCGCCTCGGCGAGCGCCGCACTGCCGAGCAGTTCGCGCCCCTCGATCCAGGCGACCCCTGCGACGTCTGGGAAATGGCGCCATGACCGGCCGCACCGACACCGCATCGCGGCTCATTCCCGCTTCGGCGGACGCAATATTCGCCGCTCTTGTCGATCCCGACGCCCTCATGGCCTGGCTTCCGCCCAAGGGCATGACCGGCCAGCTGACAGGCGTCAGCGTGCCGCATTCTCCGCTACCGCCGCCCGCACCAGCGCCTTGAACGCCTCCGCGTCCATGGCTTCGCCTTCCCGGACGTCGATCGCGCGCCTCGTATTGCCGTCGAGACCGGAGTTGAACAGCCCGGCCGGGTCCTCGAGCGCGGCGCCCCTTGCGAAGGTCAGCTTCACCTTGTCGCGATAGACCTCGCCGGTGCAGACGATGCCGGCATGCTCCCACACCGGCACGCCCGCCGGGTTGGAGAGCTTTCGCCACTTCACGGTCTCGAGAATGCCGGGGTCGGCCTCCCGGATCAGCGCCCGCACGCGCGCCAGCGTCCCGCCCCGCCAGCCGCCCAGCGCCGCGATCTTCGCGTCGATCAGCTCGGACGCATTCTTCTCATCGCCGCCCTCAAGCATGGGCCCTCTCCTCCGCCGCCGCCGCCTTGCGCCACCCGATGACGCACAGGGCCAGCATCACGACATTCCCCGCCGCCTCCAGCAGCCCCAGCCAGGTGAACACCGGATCGACGAAGGTGAACCACCAGTTGAAGACGAAGAAGGGCAGCAAGGCGATCCCGTAGGCGAGGAAGGTCGCGCGGGTGAAGCGGCTGAAGGCCGCGAACAGGCCGGAGATCATCGCCTGGGCCCCGAAGCACGCAACCGCGAAGGGCAGGATCGGCGTCCCCGTCCGATATTCGGGCAGCAGGGTCAGAGCGATCACGCTGCGCGGCGCGAGCAGCGCCCAGCCGCCGAGCACGAAGAACACCGCGGCGATCGCCCACTGGATCTGACCGATGCTCAGCCCGGAGCCGATGTGCCCAGGTCGCGCCGACCCGCTCCCTCGTTCCATGCTCGTCTCCCTCTCCTCGGCAGCGGCCCACCGTGGCGCCGCCGGCGGAAAAGCTCAAATTCGCGGCCGGAACAGGTGCCGGGCGCCACCGGGGTTGCAGATGATATACTTGCTATGTTCTCCTCTCCTGATGGACGCCCAACCCGATCCGCCGCCCCCCCGCTTCACCCCGGTGCCCGTGCGCCTCCGCGCCGACGGCTGGACACCGGAGCTCCAGCAGGCCTTCATCGCGGCTCTGTGGGAAACGCGCTGCGTGGTCGAAGCCTGCCGGCGCGTCGGCAAGTCGCCCGAGGCCGCCTACAAGCTCGCGCGCCGCCCGGACGCGGAGAGCTTCCGCGGCGCGTGGAACGGCGTCTTCGCGCTGCCGAAGCGCCCACGTCCGCCGGGACGGCCGCCGGCCCCGATTCACGCGTCGATCGCGTCCAGTTCGTCCACGTCATCCACTTCGGCGCCGTCAACTTCCGGACACCAATGGGACATGTCCGGGTCGTCAGCTTCCTCAACTTCCGGGCCGTCAACTTCCGGGCCGTCAACTTCCCGCAGAGGCGGTCCCGCCGCTTCGGACCCGGCCTCGCGCCGGCGCTCCGCTTACTCGCTCGAAGCGTTCAAAAGGGTCGCGGGCGCCTCGATCGCGGCGCGGCGCCTTGACCGGGCGCGGCCTGCCTCCGATGATCCGGACATGGAAAACGGCATGACCGGCCGCCGGACGAGGCCATGAGCGCGATCGCTTTCCTTGTCGCGCTCGCCGCTGCGGCCGAGCCGCCGGCCCGGGCGCCGGACCTGGTCGAGGGCGAATGCGCCGCGCTGGTGCGTCGGGACGGCGAGATCGTCCGGCAGCCGATGCCGGGCCTCCGCATCATCGAGCGGACCGGTCGCTCGGGGCCCTTCGCGATCGATCTTCCGCCGGGCGCCAGCATCATGTGCCCGCGCTCCTCGATCGTCCCCGCGCCCGACGACTGGAAGGTGCTCGAGGCCGGATATGTCCTCTATATCGGCGAGACCGCGCCGCGCGACGGGGAGCGCCGCATCGGTGCTCTCGAGGTCTCGCAGGGACAATATCGCTACCGGCTGATCGCGGGCCGGCTGCGCGAGGACGAGGTGCCCCTCATGCAGGCGCGGCTCGACCACTTCCAGGCGAGCGCGAGGCGGGCCCGGCCATGATCTCCGGCGGGTGCCTGTGCGGCGCGGTGCGCTACCAGGCCGCGGGGGATCCCGTCTCGGCCGGCTTCTGCCATTGCCGCGACTGCCAGAAAGCGAGCGGCACGGGCCACGTCCCGATCCTGGGCGTGCCCAAGACGGCGGTGACGGTCACCGGCGAGACGAGGTGCTTCAGCGTCGCGGGATCGAGCGGCCAGGAGACGAAGCGCCATTTCTGTCCCGTCTGCGGCACCATGCTGTTCGGCGAGCCCGGCCGCCCCGCCGGTTTCTACGGCATCTCCGCAGGGACGCTCGACGACCCGTCGATCTTCGAGCCGCGCTTCGCCTTGTTCACCGCCAGCCGCCAGCCCTGGGATCGGAGCGCGCTCGTCCTCAAGGAATATGAGGGGATGCCATGATGCACGTGCCGGGACCAACGAGCCCGTCCTTCCGCAGAGGGAATGCGCGAACATGACCTTGTTGCCGATCCTCTCTTTGCTCCTCGCCCAGGCCGCCACGGCTCCCACTCCTGCGGCACCCGCTGAGTCCTGGCGCTTCTACGGCGGGGACTACACGACCTGGTCGGCGCTCGACACATTGTCGGTGCGGCGCGAGGGCGATCGCACCCACAGCCGGCAGGCCATCTGGGGTCAGCGCGGGCCGCTCGACGTCGACGGGCGCGACTTCGATTATGTGGTGGTCGAGACCGTCCACGATTGCGCGGCGCAGACGAGCTGGAGCGTCCGGGCCCATTACCACTCCCGCGACGGCGCCCTGCTGTGGAGCACGGACATCAACAGCCGCCCGCGCTCGACCGCCAGCTCGTCGCCTTTCACGCATTATCGCGACTATCTCTGCGCCGATGCGGTGCCGGTCGCGGATCCCCGGGGCTATCCGAGCCTGCGCGCGATGTTCGAGCGCAATCGCAGCTGGCTGGTGACGGAGGCCCCCGGGCAGCGCGGGCCGGAGTAAGCAAGGCTTAAAGCTTCCTCGCTAGCAGGGCCGCGGGTAATTCGGAGCGATGCGGCGATGACCTTTTCCTTTCCGGACCTTGCGCGGGCGCTGAAGGACGGCGCCGCAATCTCTGCGGAGGACGTGCTGGCGGTGCGCCGCGAGGTGTGGCCGGACCGCTCGATCTCCGAGGCCGAGGCGGAGACCCTGTTCGAGTTCAATCGCCTGGCGCGGGACGCCGACCCGGCGTGGCGCGACTTCTTCCTCGAGGCGATGTGCGACCATCTCCTCAATGCGCGGCCGCCTCGCAACTATGTCGACGAGGCCGCCGCCGTTTGGCTGATCGGCCAGATCGAGCGCGGCGGCGACGGCGCGGACGCGATCGAGCTGGAGCTGGTCGTGCGGTTGCTGGAGCGGGCCCTCAACGGCCCCGGCGCCCTCAAGGCCTGGGCGCTCCATCAGGTCGAGTCCGCGGTGCTGCGCGACGGCCGGGTCAGCGACGCGGAGGCGGCGATGCTGCGGCGCATCCTGTTCGCCGCCGGCGGCGACGGCGCCGCTTTGGTCAGCCAGGACGAAGCCGAAGCCCTTTGGCGGCTCAAGGACGCGACCCTCGACGCCGACAACGGCCCGGCCTGGAAGACCCTCTTCGTCCAGGCGGTCGGCAACCATCTGATGGCCTATTCCTCCTACCGGCCGCTCGAGCGCGACGAGGCGCAGCGGCTCGACGCCTGGGCCGCCGATCGCCGAAGCTCGGTTCTCGGCTTCATCGGCCGCATGCGGCCGGGCGGGATCGGCGAGGCGCTTCGTGCGGCCTTGCCCCAGCAGAAATCGGCATCGGACCATGAAGCCGCGGTCGACGCGGCCCGGGCGGTCACGCCGGACGAGAAGAGCTGGCTCGACGGCCGTGTCGAGGCCGACGGCGCCCGCGATCCCTACGAGGAGGCCCTGCTCGCCTTCGTCGCCGAGGAGAGCGCCCGGCCCGAGGTCTAGTCCACCCGCCGGGCGCGCACGATCCGGACCGGCCGCTCCAGCATCTGCCCGCGCATCGCGCCGCGGCCGCGGTCTGCCGCCGTCGGGGCGGCGAGGATGCGGCGGACGACGTCCATCCCTTCCTCCACCCGGCCGAAAACGGCATAGCCCGGCGCGCCGCGGCGCGCGTCGAGCGAGGGCATGGCCGAGGCCGTGATGAAGAAGTCGCCGATCGCGCCGGCGCCCATCTCGGCGCGGGCCATCGAGATCGCGCCCTCGCGATGCCTGAGCCCGGTCTCGCTCGTCGGCTCGTGGAGGATCGCGGGATACATGCGCCGCACGTCGCGGCGGATGCCGCCCTGGATGAAGCCGCGCCCCTGGCTGCCGGGCGTCCTGGAGGCGCGGTAGAAGGTCGTGCCGTCGAAGCGTCCCGCGTCGACATAGCGCACGAAATTGGCGGTGGTGAGCGGGGCGCGGCGATGGTCGAGCGCGACCACGATCGCGCCCGCTTCCGTCTCCAGGCGCACCCGGACGATGTCCGGCAGCGGCTCCTGCGTCCGCGGCGCCGCGGCGGCGGTCGAGTTGTTGCTCGTCGCGGGCGCTTCCGTCGATGTGTCCCCGCACCCCCCGGGAAGCAGGAGCAGGACCGCAAGCGGGAGAAGCGGCCGGATCATCTAAGCGCGCGCCCGGGCGCGCTCGCCGATGCGGCGCAGGTCGTCGACGAAACGGGCATATTCGGCCTCCCTGTCGTCCCGGACGCGGAGCAGGAAGCTGGGGTGGACGGTCACCCAGGCCTCGCCGCCGTCGGCCAGCCGATGCGCCCGCCCCCGCGCGGCGCCGATCGTCGTCACCCGCCCGAACAGCGAGCGCGCGGCGGTGGCGCCGAGAGCGACGGTGAGCGGAGGGCGAAGCAAGGCGCGCTCCTGCTCCAGCCACCAGCGGCAGGCGTCGATCTCGCCCCCCTCCGGCTTCGAGTGGATGCGCCGCTTGCCGCGCTGCTCGAACTTGAAGTGCTTGACCGCGTTGGTGACGTAGGCCGCGGACCGGTCGACGCCGGCATCGCCCAGAGCGCGGTCGAACAACTGCCCGGCCGGGCCGACAAAGGGCCGCCCCGCCAGATCCTCCTGGTCGCCCGGCTGCTCGCCGACGAACAGGATCTTCGCATCGAGCGGGCCTTCGCCGAACACGGTCTGCGTCGCGCATTTGTAGAGGTGGCAGCGCGTGCAGCCTTTGGCCTCGTCGCGCAGCGCCTGCCAGGCCGGGGCTACATTGCCGCCGATCTCGTTTCGCGACCGCTCGACCATCCGCGCCTCCCGCGCCTGCGCGCCCGCCACCAGCTCCCCCACCAACGCCGTCTCGGGCATGTTTTTCCAATATTTGCGCGCCATCTCCTTCGTCATCGCGCCGACCTTCAGCCGCGCCGGATTGAAGATCGAGGCATAATAGGTCTTCCAGATCGCCTCCACGGGGTCTTCGCCCGGGGCGTCGGCCCGCGCCGCGCCCGGCCCGTAGCTGAGCTCGCCCGCGTCGTAATGCGCGGAGAGGCGGGGCGTCAGGATCGACCAGTCCATGTTGGCGAAGCGCCGCGCGAAGAAGGGCGCGGCGGCGCGGACGATGTGATGCTCGGGCTCGAACCAGGCGACGAAGCGCGCCCCGTCGCCGGCCGGCACCTCGCGGAAGCGGACGAAGGCATGCATCTTGTGGATGTCGCGCCGGACCGCCTTGGCCATGGCCTCGACGCGGCGGACGAGCGGGTCGGCGGCATCGTCCAGCGCCTTCGCATTCGCGCGTAGGCGGCGCAGCAAGGCGTAGAGCAAGGCGAAGCGCTCGGGATCGCAATGGCAGATCACGCTGGCGGCGAGCTCGACGAAGGCGCGCGGCACAGGGAAGGGCGCTGCCGCGGGGAGCGGCGCGGCATCGCTCTCGAACAGGCTCCGGGCCGCTCCGACCTGCCAGCCCACCTCTTCCGCCGGCACGTTTGCGCTGGCCAGCGCGCGGGCCGCGTCGCGCCAGCCTTCGAAATCGTCCTCGGAAGAGAGGCGGACGATCCGCATGCTTTAGCTCCCGAACAGCTCGAGTTGGTTTTCCCCCGGCTTGAGCCGCGCCGCAAGGTCGGCGCGGTCGGTGAGCAGGCTTGGCCGCCAGTCCGTCGCGATCAGGAACGGCCGCACCTTGGCGATCGAGGCGGTGAGACGGGCGACGTCGTCGAGGCGCAGGCGGCGATGCCGGCGCGAGGCGATCAGGCGGTCGACCGCCTTGACGCCGAGGCCGGGCACCCGGAGCAGCAGCTCGCGCGGCGCGCGGTTGACGTCGACGGGAAAGCCGCCCCGATGCTTCAGCGCCCAGGCGAGCTTCGGGTCGATGTCGAGCGGCAGCATGCCGTCGGCGCCGGCGGCGTCGGCCACTTCGCCAGGGGCGAAGCCGTAGAAGCGCATCAGCCAATCCGACTGGTAGAGCCGGTGCTCGCGCATCAGCGGCGGCCGCTTCAGCGGGAGCACGGCCGACGCGTCCGGGATCGGCGAGAAAGCGGAATAATAAACGCGGCGGAGGCGGAAGCGGTCGTAGAGCGCGCTCGCCCGGCCGATGATCTCGCCGTCCGACGCGCTGTCCGCACCGACGATCATCTGCGTCGATTGGCCGGCCGGCGCGTAGGCAGGGGCGGAGCGGTAGCGCTGCTTTGCGTCGGCGCCGTCCTCGATGGCGGCGCGCATGGCCTTCATCGCCGCCTCGATCCTGGCGCCGTCTTTCTCCGGCGCCAGCCGCTGGAGGCCGCGGGCGGTGGGCAGCTCGACGTTGATCGAGACCCGGTCGGCATGGACCCCGGCGAGGCGGACCAGCTCGGGATCGGCGTCCGGGATGGTCTTGAGATGAATGTAGCCGCGAAAGTCATGGTCCTCCCGCAGCGACCGCGCGACCTCGACGATCCGCTCCATCGTGTAGTCCGGCGAGCGGATGATCCCGGAGGAGAGGAACAGGCCCTCGATATAGTTGCGCTTGTAGAAATCGAGCGTGAGGCGGACGACCTCGGCCGGCGTGAATCGGGCGCGGCGGACGTTGGAGCTCTTCCGGTTGATGCAGTAATGGCAATCGAAAATGCAGCTGTTGGTCAGCAGGATCTTGAGCAAGGAGATGCAGCGGCCGTCGGGCGCATAAGCGTGGCAGATGCCCATGCCCTCGGTCGAGCCCATGCCCTTCCCGCCGCGGCTGTCGCGCTTCGCCGATCCGGACGAGGCGCAGGAGGCGTCGTATTTGGCGGCGTCGGCGAGGATTGCGAGCTTTTCGCGGAGATCGAGGGCGGGCATGCGTTCGGCTTATGTTCTGCGCCGGGTCCTGTCCACCCCCACGCGGCCCGATAGTCGCGCTCAGGTGCGGCGGCGCCGGGACGCGTCGGCGGGACGGCGGTAGACCGGACCGAGCCGCGCGATCACGTCCGCGGCGTCGACGAAGCGCCAGCCGGACTGCTCGAAACCGGCCGGCAAGGCGTTCGCGTCGGCGAACACCACGTCGAGCTCGGCGACGAAGCCCTCATGGTCGGTGTCGATCACCGCGCCATATTGCCGGGTGACCAGGGTCCGCTGCAGCACGCGCCGGTCGAGGACGATGAAGCCGCCTTTGTTCTGCTCCTGGGCAAGCTCCGCGGCACGGAGGAGGGCCATTTCGGCGTTGGTCGCGGCGGTTCCGTCGTCGCTCTGGAACTTCACGGTGCGCGCGCCCTCCAGCACCGCGCGCCGCGACATGAAGCCGTCGCCGCCCAGGAACCCGTCCGAGCCGCCATTATAGCCCGGAAGCCGCCGCGCATCCTCGGATTCGGGAAGCCGGCGGCCGAGCGAGGACAGGCCGAGCTCGGCGATGCGCGCGAGCTGCGCCTGCACCGCCGTCCGCGCCGCTTCGATCCTCGGCTCGACCATTGCGCGAGCCTCGGGCCGCGCCCGGGCCAGCGCTTCGTAGATGGTGAGCCCGTAAATGCTGTTGCCGAGCGGCCTCTCGGTCAGCTGCTCCGCCGCCTCGGCGGCGCGGCCGCTGTCGATCATCGCCCTGAGCTCGACCAGCCGCCGCCAGAATGCGAGGCGGCCCCGCGCTTCCTCGGCGCGCGGCTCGATCTGCCGGTAGCGATCGTTGGCCCGGCGATATTCGCGCTGATCGGCTTCGGGCGCAGGGGGAGTCGGCGCTCGCAGCGCGGCTTCGACCCGCTCGGCAAGCGCCGCGATCTCGGCCTCGGCCTCGGCGCGCCTCCCGAGCGCGGCGCGGGCAAAGGCCCCGGAGCCGTCGATGTCGAGTTGGGTCATGAAATTGTTCGCGATGAGCGAGCCGCGCCCGCCTACCAGCGAGCCGCCGCGGGTCGACGGGACCCCGAACACGATCTGCGGCTGCAGCGCCAGCGCCTCCTCGAAGCGGCCGCGCAGGGTGGAGACGATGTAAAGGGGGACGAGCAGGCCCGGATCGTAGCGCGCGACGCCGCGGACGGTCTGGGTGTAGACGTCCCAGTCGCCCGTCGCGGCGAGGATCAGATCGGCCGCCGCCGAGCCGCTCTCGGGATCGGTCGGCCGCGCCTCGAGCACGGCCCGCGCTCCCGCGACCGCGTCGTCGCGCCGCCCGCCGAGGTGGTGGGCATAAGCGCGCAGCAAAGCGGTCCCGAGGCCGAGGCTGCGGCGGTAATAGAGGTCGTTGGCGGCGGCCGCCGCTTCGTCGGAGGCGGCGAAATCGGCGAGCGCGGCCTGGTCCTCCCGCGCCGCCAGCCGATAGAGGCCGCGGGCGCGCAGCAGGCTCGCCCGCCGCAGCGCGTAAGCCGGCAGCAGGAGGGGCGAAGCGAGGGCGTCGTCGCAGGCCTTGATTCCCGCTGCGCCGGCTTCGCGGGTGAGCTCGCGCGGGATGGTGGTGCCGAGGACGGGCAGCATCGTCGAGAAGATCGGCCGCGCCCGCCGCTGCATGCCGTCCGCGTCGCGGCCGGGGGCGCGGAAGCCGTCGCAGGCCCGGAAGTCCGCCTGCTGAGCCGCAGCCGGCGCCGCAAGTCCCGCCAGGGCTGCCGCCCCGGCGAACAGGATTGCCCTTTTCATTCACCCCCCTCGTCCCGTCCCCGCGGGAATCGTCGCCGGCGCGCGACGCGCCGACGCCGCAGATTGAGCACGAACCGGACCTGGAGACAATCGTGCAGTTACAAGGACCTGCGGCCCCGGGCCGCAGAACGCGTCACGCCGCCGCCGCCGCGGCGAGGCGGGCGGCGAGGGCGGCGTTGAACCGATCATAGCCGGGCCGGTAGCGCGCCGCCATGCGGGCGCCGCCGATCAGCGGAAAGAGCCCGCTCATATCCTCGCCGTGCCGAAAGAGCGTCCCGGAAGGGGCATCGGCGAGGGCGAACCAGTGGCGGCCGGTGAAGAGCAGGGGAATGCTGCCGCGCCAGGCGAGCCTCGCCCCCCGCTCGAGCTCGACAATGCGCGCGGACAGTCGATCGTGCCTCCCCGATCCGTCCGGCCGCGCGATCAGCAGGCGGAGGCGCGCGCCGGCCGCGGGCTCGCCCTCCGCCTCGAGGACGAGGGGATTCCATTCGGGATAGCGCGCGAAGTCGGTCAGCACGGCCCACACGCGCTCCCGGGGATGCGGGAGCAGCGCCTCGGTCACGATCCTGATCATTGCGGATCGGCGCAGCCGCGGCGGGTCTCGCCGAGCACCTGGAGGGTCGCGTTGAAAGCGTAGGCGCGCTCGGACATGCCGTCCGAGCAGGCGCCGCGGACGAGGGTGAGGACGAACGGCCGCCCTCGATAGCGTCCGCTGTAGGTCTCGCTTTCGGCGGCGTAAGCGACATCCGTCTCGACCACGTCGCCGAACTGGTCCTCGGGGACCATGTAGCGGATCGTGGTGCCGGTGACGGAGCCGCCCCAGAAGGGCTCGGTGCCGTTGAACGCATAGCCGGTGGCGGACCAGGGCGCGGTACGCGGCGCGGCCGCCGGCGGCGCGGCGGAGCTGGCCGGAGGTGCCTCGCCAGACGCATTCGCAACGGGCGGGGGAACGCTGGTCACTGCGTTCGCATCCGCGCGGTTCCTCTCGCCGTCGCCGCAGCCGGCGAGCAACAGCGCGGCGGCCGCGAGGACCCCGAAGCCTAGCGGAACTGGCACGGCAGCCCCGCCCACAGAGCCTCCACGCGCACGCCGGATTGATCGAGGATGCCGCCGACCCCGCCGACGGCGAACTCCGGCCCGAGGCTCGAATCCTCGTCCACCTCGGCGCCGCCAAGCGCGCTGCGCGGGCTGCCGATGCCGATACCGCCGGCGGTGCGCAGGCGCGGCTGCGCCTCGCTCAGGGACCAGCCGGCGAGACGGCCCTCCTGGAAGCCGAGCTGCAGGCCGTCGAAGCTGACGAAGTCCATCGGCCCTTCGCCGCATTCGTCGTTGTGCTCGCTGCGGGTAGGCGCTCCGAACGCGGACGTCGCCGCCGCGACCGCCTGCTCGCGCGTAATGCCGAAGATGAGGCCCGGCTCCAGCCCGCGGCCTGTCAGGACATGGCGTCGCGCCACGGCAGGGGTCGCGACATTGGCGGGCGCAGCGACGTTCGTGAGCGTCTCCGCCGCGGCGTTCGCGGCCGGCGCTGCCGCAGCGGCATCGTTCTGCGGACCCTTGTCCTCGCTGCGGCAGGCGCCGGCAGCGAGCAGGAGGGCCGCGCAGGATGCGATGGCGGCGATGCGCATGTCAGTTCCCCTGGATGAACTCGCCCAATGGCCCGAGCAGCGAACCTTCGCCGCGATTGCCGCCGCCGGCGGGCATCGCCGCCTGGAGCATCCGTCCGGCGAGGCGCGAGAAAGGCAGCGACTGGATCCACACCTTGCCGGGGCCGGTCAGGCGGGCGAAGAACAGGCCTTCGCCGCCGAACAGGGCGCTCTTGACGCCGCCGGCGCCGATCAGGTCGAAATCCACCGAGGGCATGAAGGCGGCGATGCAGCCGGTGTCGACATGGAGCTGCTCTCCCGGGCGAAGCTCGCGCTCGATCACCATGCCGCCCATCTGGACGAACACCCAGCCGTCGCCCTCGAGCTTCTGCATGATGAAGCCCTCGCCGCCGAACAGGCCGGTCAGCACCTTGCGCTGGAAGTGGATCCCGATCGACACGCCCTTGGCGGCGGCGAGGAAGCTGTCCTTCTGGCAGATCAGGGTTCCGCCGATCTCGGAAAGGCGGATCGGGAGGATCGCTCCGGGGACCGGCGCCCCGAACGCGACCCGCGCCTTGCCGGAGCCGGTATGGGTGAACACCGTCGTGAACAGCGATTCGCCGGTGACGAGCCGCTTGCCGGCCGACAGCAGCTTGCCCATGAAGCCGCTCTCCTGGCCGGCGCCGCTGCCGAACACGGTGGTCATCTCGACGCTGGCGTCCTTCCAGACCATCGCGCCGGCCTCCGCAACCGCGCTCTCGCCCGGATCGAGCTCGACCTCGACGAATTGAAGCTCCTGGCCCTTGATCTCGAAATCGACGTCGTCGGCCGAGCTGCGGCTGTGGCTGCGGGGGACGCCCCAGGGGGATTCAGGCATGGAGAACCTCATCGCTGGATTGAAGGGAAATGGGACCGCCCGGCGCGGGCGGCGGCGGGAAGAGGCGGCGGCTCACAGCTTGAGCCTTTCGAGGTCGCGCCGCGACCTCGAGCGCCCCTCGTCCTGGAGGCGCTGCTGCTGGGCCGCGAGAGCGTTGATGCGCTGGAGATGGCCGTTGGCAGCGGCCGCGTCCCTGTCGGCCGCGAAGACGATCTCGCTCCCGCTCCGGCTCCAGGGCCTCGCCGCCAGCAGCCGGCACAAGGCCGCCGCTTCGGACGCCCAGTCGCCGGTGATCGTCCAGTTCCGCCGGTAGGAGCGCTCGTTGTTCGAGGCGCCGGCGATGAAGCTGTCGAGCTCGTCGGCCCTCAGCGCGCCGCTCTGCACATGCCGCGCGCCCGCCGCGCGCGCGGCGTCGAGATGGTCCGGATAGCGCGCCGCCTGGGTGCGGGCGGCGAGGACGAGGCCGTCGATTCGGTCGCATCCCCGCAGCGCGGGGTCGTCGCGCCGCAGCGACGTGAGGTCCAGGACCCGGTAGACCCCGGACGCCGTCGCGCCGCGATCGAAGGCTTGCTGGTCCGCCAGTGCGGTATTCAGCAAGGCGGCCATCATCTGCGAAAGCGGACCGGAGCCGCCCGCGATCGGCGCCTCCATCCGCCCGTCGCCGGCGACCACCTGCTTCATCTGCTCCGCTGCCGCACGCGCATCGCTGCGCAGCGCCGCCTCCCGCCCGCCGAGCCGGATCAGGCCTACGAGCAATGACAGCACGACCAGGATGACGAGCGAGCCGATCTTCCAGCGCGGCGAGGCGCGGCGCACGGTCAGCGCATAAGCGATCGCCCAGACGATGATTCCGATGAGGACGGAGCCGATGAGCTGGCCTGCCTGGTAGGCGGCGGCCTCGCTCCGATCGCTCGTCGCCAGCGCGGCGTCGCGGACGGGCGCGCCGACGGTCAGCACAAGTAAGAAGCATCCGATCAGGGTGGCGAGGAGCGGATGACCGTCATAGGGCTCCGCTTCCTCGACGATCTCGTCGTCGCCCCAGACCTGCTCCTGCTCCACGCCGCCCCCTTCACGTCCCCGCAGAGAGGCTGCCGCACGGCTCCCCGCGCGGCAAGTCCTTTCGCGCTTCCGGCAAGCCGGGGCAATACGCGCGCTAATTGGTGCGCGCTTTCGGCCGCCGACGTGTAAAAGGGGGAATATCCCGCGGCGAAAGGACTGTGCCATGGCGAAGGGCCAGAAAAGATCGAACAAGGAAGTGCGCAAGCCGAAGGCCGAGACGAAGAAGGGCAACGCCTCGAACCCGTCCACCAAGGGCATGGTCGCCGACATCAAGCGCTGAGCGCCCGCCCCCGCAGATCCTGGCGGGCCGTCCCCGGGCGCGTGCCGCGCCGAGCGATGCACCTCAGGTGCACGCTTCGTTCAGCAAGGCCTCACCGCGCAAGGCGCGAGGTCTTTTTCGTTGCGTTGCCGAGGCTGGCGGCCCTCGCCGGGCGCCCGACGACCGGGCCTGCTGCCGCGACGGGCCGAGGGACTGCACCAGCCGCCATGAAACAAGCCTGCACTTCCGGACGTTGATACACCCGAAGCGGCGGGGCCTAGTGGAGTATTGACCATGCAGAAGCTTCTTATCGCAGTCACGGCAGCCTCGGCGATCGCCCTCGCTGCGCCGGCCGCGGCCCAGTCCGGCAATGCCTGGGGCACCCAGTCGACCGTCAACGCTCAGGCGGCGGCGAACCTCGAGGGCCGCATCTCGCAACTCGATGCCCGGCTCTATTCGGGAATCCAGTCGGGCGCGATCGACCGCACCGAGGCGCGCAACCTGCGCACGCAGCTGCGCCAGCTGCACCGCCTCCACACCCAGTATAGCCGCAACGGCCTCTCGCAGCAGGAGCGGATGGCCCTGCAGCAGCGGCTGCGCACGGTCCGTCAGCAGTTCCGCCTCGCCGACGGCGGCGCCAACGGCCGCTGGGCCGACAACGACCGCGACGACTACGATAGCGGCTATACCGGCCGCGGGGGCGCCTATGAGGAAGTCCGCGACTGCAACAACAATGGCGGCATCATCGGCAACGTGCTCGGCGGCGTCTTCGGCGGCGGCAGTAACGACTGCGTCGGCGTCGGCCAGCGCGCGCCGTCCAATCTCGGCGCCGTCCCCTATGAGCTGCGCAACCAGTTCCGCGACGGCAACGGCATCGTCTACCGCTCGGACGGTCAGCGGATCTACCAGATCGACGTCCGCACCAACACGGTGCTGAGGGTTTACAGCAACAATCGCTAAGAGAACCTGCCGCAGCGCGGGCGCGCGGGTCTTCCCCGCCGCCCGCGCCGCTTTTCTTATGAGCCCGGCTTGCAAATCCAGCCTGTTGGCGGGCTACATGAAGACGCAGCCCAGCCCCGGAAGTCCCTTCGACGAGGGAAAGTGGCTGACCGGGAGGCTGCCGGACAGTAACCGATAAGTCCCTATCTCAAAACGAGGACCACTGGCCAACCGCGAGTCGTCCCCACATCCGATCCCACATAGTCGCCTGAAGCTCGAGAATGTCGCTTGCGAGCCCGTTGCGGACATTCGATCAGTGGCCATCGTCCAGTCCGCAGCGCCGTTCAACATGGCGCGCACCGTTCGACGGGAGGATCCGGACGAGCACCCGATCTCGGAGAATGTAGTGGTGATGAAGCGCCGCAGCGACATGCAGCACCACCAGCGCGAGAAGCGACCAGGCGAGCACCTCGTGCACGGTGGCGGCGGCGCTGGCTTCGAGCGTGTCTCGTTCGATAGCGAACTTCGGCACGTCGAACAGGGCGAACCACGTCAGCGGGTAGCTGCCGGCGGAGGTCCTGATCCAGCCCGTCAGCGGAACCAGGATCATGAACGCGTAGAACAGTCTGTGGACGACGCGAGAAGCCGTCCTTCGCCAGCCCCCGACCGTCTCGGGCAGCGGCGGCGGGCGGTGGGCGAGCCGCCACGCCAGGCGGGCTATGCTGAGGACGAGTACCGAAAGACCGATCGACTTGTGCAGCCACATGGGGCTTGAGCCGGAAACCGCTTCGATCTCCTCGTTGAAAATGCCGAGGGGAAGATTGACGAGGATGAGGATGGCGATCGCCCAGTGAAGGACAATCGCGATCCTGCTGTAGCGCGCCGCGTGCGATGATCCCGCCATCTACCCAGGCTAGCGGTGGCGCGCCTGCTCCTCAACCGCGCGTGGAGGCAAGGAAACTCGCCCGCGATCGTTCGTTCGAGGAGGATGAGCGAAAATAGCAGTGAGGCTGGATCGAGGTGGCAGATGTGGGTCGGCGTCTTCGTCGGCTTCGGCATCGCCGCGACCATCGGATATACGATATTCGAGACGTTCGCCGGCTGATGCCGGGCTCGTCAATCTGCGCGTGGGACGCGATATTGCTCGAGCAGGGCGCCTATCTCGCCTGCACGGCGGGAGAGGATTCCGTCTAGCTCGTCGCGCAGCTCCCGGTCGCGCCTCCTCGTGCCCATCGAGACCGCAAAGTTCATCGGCATGCGTTCGGCGGACGATGCGTAGACCGGGCTGACCGTCAACGGCACCGGCTGCGACCGGCTGAAATAAGCGGCTACCGGGCCCCAGACGAACGCGACGTCGACGTCTCCGGCCGCGACGGCGGCGACGATGCTCGCCTGCGGATTGGGCCGCGAATAATCGCCGTAGATCATGTAGCCTCGGACGTTGCGGACGATGCCGCGGCGGGCGAGGGCGTGTGCGGGCGGGGTATTGGAGAAGTCGTCGCCGACCATCTGCACGCCGATCCGCAAATCCCGCAGGCGCGGATCGTCGAAGGAGCGGATGTCGAGCTGCCGATCCGCCCGCGTCACCGCCACGTAGGATGAACGGTAATAGGGTCGGGTCGTGGCGAGCATTTCGAGCTCGCTCGCAACGCCGGGGATGACGTCGCACAGGCCTTCGTTCAGCGTTTCGCGGACGTTGCCGCGCCGCTGCGCCCACCAAGTGTAGCTGACCCGCGCGCCAAGGTCGCGCGCGACGAGGTCCACAAGCTTATTCTCGAGCCCTTCGCCGGCGCGGTTCGAGAAGGGAAGATTGTTCGGATCGGCGCAAACGCGCAGCTCTCGCGCCGCCTCGCGCGCGCAGCCGAACTGCGTCGATGCGAGGAGCAGGGACGCGACGAGCCGGAGCGGGATCATGTCCGCGTGTACAGAAAAGCGGCGATATCGCGTCGGTCCGCCGGGGTAACGCCGAGCCGCGGCATTGCAGTGCCGGGTGCGACCGCCTGCGGGTCCGCGATCCAGCGCATCAGGTTGCCGGGCGTGTTCTGGAGCCGCCCGCCGATGATCGACCGGCTCGCGATTCCGTCGAGCGGCGGCCCGACGAGGC
The DNA here is from genome assembly GCA_035628635.1 of Allosphingosinicella sp. Lineage (GTDB taxonomy): Bacteria > Pseudomonadota > Alphaproteobacteria > Sphingomonadales > Sphingomonadaceae > Allosphingosinicella. The sequence goes on along the minus strand of DASPJJ010000001.1, from coordinate 191,594 downwards.
CGCGCGCCCGCGGAACGCCACGCATGCTGTGGCATCCTCCACACCCGTAAGCGATAAATGCGCGCTGACCGCGCTCGGAATCACCCGCCGTAAGCGTTTCCGCCCGAGTGCGCAGCTTGTCCTGCTTGTGCCGGTAGTCCGCCCAGCCGCCGAGGGCGAGCGCGACTACCGCCAGCAGCGGCAGCACGAGCGCCGCAATCCTATTCCGCCGGGAGAACATGGCGCGCCTCCTCGGCCCGGAGCCATTTGAACACGAAAAAGGCGGCGGCGGCGAGATGGACGGTCCCGCCCGGAATCCACATGATCAACCCCGCCAGCTGCTGGTCCTCGGCCGGGGTGAGTCCGGACGGAGTCATCCCGAGCGCCGCATAACCTTCGTACCAGGGACTCGCCGAGAAGCTCATCAGCGCGCCGAGCGCGCCGCCGATCAGGGACGTCACGAACAGGCACATCGCCGAGACGCCGTAGCCGTTCCGGCCGGCGGAGCCGTTCGTCATCGCCCACCAGAATAGCAGCGCCGTCGCGACGAAGGACAGATGCTGCGCGACGTGCCAGCCTTCGCTCCGGAGCGCCCGGTCGAACAGAGCGGGCGCGTGCCAGGCGCAGATCGCGGCCGCTTGCAAGGCAGTCGCGACGATCGGGTCGCCTAGCCGGCGCCAGGCCCGAACGCGCGCCGCAGACCCCGCCATGCGGCGCATCGCGGATGGGAGCGCCCACAGGAAAACAGCGCCCGGCCGGCCGGCGACGATCAGCAGAGCTGCGACGAGCATGATCAGCTCGTGCTCGATCATGTGCATCGTGAACGACGTCTCGCCCGCTTCGTGCAGCGGCGAGACCAGGGCGCCCGCGAGCGTCAGCCAGCCGAGGCCGAACAAGGCGGCGTCGCGTCGAAGCGACGCGCGGCCGAGATCCGAGCGCTTCCACAGGCGCATCAGCCCTCCAGCGTAGAGGATCGCTCCCGCCGCCAGCGGCGCCGTCACCCACAGGCCGAGCGCCCAGCCGGGTGAATGCTGCGATCCGTCATGTGCGACAGCCGGGGCCGCGATGAAGAGCAATGCGAGGGCCGCGAGCGGTCTCATCCGAAGCAGCTCGCGATGACCAGCGCCGAGAGCGTCTGGAGGACGATCGCGATTGCAAGCAAGGCCGCGAGCAGCGTCGTCAGCAGGGCGAGGAAACGCCGCGTTTCGCTCTCGGCCTCCCCGCGCCTGCGCACCCGCCACGACAGGAGGGCGCCGACGCCGGTCAACGCCAGGCCGAGGATGCCGACGACCAGCACCAGCCACAGCGCAGTCGGGTCGCAGCCGTCGAAGATGGTGTTGGAGCCGATCTGGTGCGACAGGCCCCAGCCGAGCGCGCCGCCGATCAGGGCGCTCCACGGCAGCAGCAGCTCGGCGGCTTTCCGAGTCCCACTCACGACGCCCACCTCGGGATCCAGTAGATCATCACGTAGATCGGCAGCCAGGTCAGCCAGACGAAGCGCCAGTACATCGCATTCTCGGCGACATCGACGAACTTGCGGCCCTCCTGGCCGTGTCTGGTGTGCATCACGCCCGCCAGCACGACGGTATCGACCCAGTCGGTCGCGAAGTGCGCGGCGTGGAGCAGCAGCAAGGCCCAGACGATCGAGCCGTATGCATTGTCGCTCCACCAGACGTTGAGCGACGCGAACTCGAATGCGCGCAGGACGAGCATCGCCACGGCGAGCCCGACCATCAGGAGAAGGAGGCGGCGCACCTTCCTCAGCTGCCCCTTCTCGGCGGCGTGCTTGAGCATCGTGTTGGGGATTTCACTGAGCAGGATCAGCAGGGTGAAAAGCGTTCCCGCAACCAGACCCGGTGGCCGAAAGTCGGGCGGCGGCCAGCCCTGCTCGAGGTTCATCAGGAAGAAATAGGCGGCGAACGCCATGGCGAAGGCGGTGCCTTCGATCAGGAAAAAGGCGATCACGCCCCACCAGGTCATGCTGCGGTGGCCGAAGGCATGCGTCTTCAGCGTCGAGAGGTCGCCGGCGAAGCGGGGCTGGGGGATCATTCGATGACGGGCTCCGGCGTGACGTCCGGGCTCTTCGGCCAGAACCAGGCGACGAGCGCCGCTGCGAGTGGCGGCGTGCCGATGACGACCGCCCAAGGCGTGAACATCGACGAAACGAACAAAGCGGCGAGGGCGAGGCTCGCGACGAAAGGCCAGATCGTGGGGATCGGCGACGGCTCGCGAAGGTCGGGGCGTGCGTCGATGACGGTGGTCAGGAGCTGCTCCCGCTCGTCGACGCGGAGGCCGGTCATGACGGGAAGCTTCGCGCGATTGTCCCAGAGCGGCGTACGGCTGGTGACCACGGGGATGTGCGGGAAGTTGTAGACCGGCGGCGGCGAGCCCGTCGCCCATTCGAGACCGGGTGCGTCCCAGGGATTCGCGCCGGCGGCCTGGCCGCGCTTCATCGAAAGAAGCGCGTTTACGACGAACATGAGCACCGCGAGTGCCACGATGAAGGCGCCGATCGTCGAGAGAAGGTTGGTGAGGTCCCAGCCCATTCCTTCCGGATAGGTATAGACCCGCCGGGGCATCCCCATCAGTCCTGACAGATGCATCGGCGCGAAGGCGAGCTGGAAGCCGCCGAACAACAACCAAAAGGTCGCCTGCCCGAGACGCTCGGACATCATCCGGCCGGTGAATTTCGGGAACCAGTAGGTGACCGCTCCGAGGAGCGGGAAGACCGAGCCGCCGACCAGCACGTAGTGGAAGTGCGCGACGACGAAATACGTGTCGTGGAGCTGGAGGTCGAGCGGGACGCTGGCCAGCATCACGCCGGTGAGGCCTCCCAGCACGAAGGTGATGACGAAGCCGACGACGTAGAGCAGAGGCACCTGGAAGCGTGGCCGCCCGTCCCACATCGTCGCGATCCAGCAGAAGATCTGGATACCCGACGGGATCGCCACGGTCATGCTCGCCGCGGTGTAGAAGGAATAACCGACCCGCGGGAGCCCGGTCGCGAACATGTGGTGGACCCACAGGCCGAAGGCGAGCAGCCCGATGGCGACGATCGCCAGCACGATCGCGGTGTAGCCAAAGGTCGGTCGCCGCGAGAAGGTCTGCACGATCTCGCTGACGAAGCCCGCCGCCGGCAGGAAGATGATGTAGACCTCTGGATGGCCGAAGAACCAAAACAGGTGCTGCCACAGGAGGGCGTCGCCATATTCGTACTGGTTGTAGAAGTGCGTGCCGACCAGCCGGTCCGAGAGCAGGAAGCCCGAGGCGAGGGTCACCGACGGCATCGAGAAGATCGTCATCAGCGAGACGACCAGCATCGCCCAGGCGAAGATCGGCATTCTCGCCAGCGTCATTCCGGGCGCACGCAGCTTGAGGATGGTCGCGACGATCTCAACCGAGACGGCAAGCGCGGCGATCTCGGTGAAGGTCACCATCTGCGCCCAGATGTCGGTGCGCTTGCCGGGCGAGAATTCCGGCCCCGCCAGCGGCACGTAGGAGAACCAGCCGGCGTCGGGACCGATGTTCAGCAGAAAGGCGGCCCAGAGCAGGATGCCGCCGGAAAGATAGGCCCAGTAGCTGAACGCGTTGAGCCGCGGAAATGCGATGTTCCTCGTGCCGAGCATCAGCGGCAGGATGTAGATCGCGATCGCTTCCATCACCGGCACGGCGAACAGGAACATCATCGTCGTGCCGTGCATGGTGAACAGCTCATTGTAGCGCTGGGCGCTGATCAGGCCGCTTTCCGGACTGGCGAGCTGCAGGCGCATCAGCAGGCTGACCAAGCCGCCGAGCGCGAGGAAGATCATCGCGGTGACGATGTAGCGCCGACCGATCTCCTTGTGGTCGGTGGTAGACAGCCATCCCCACAGGCCCGGCTCCCGGCTCCACGTCTTCTCGAGCCTGAAGTGCAGCGCCTCGCCCTGCAGCTTCTCGCCGTCGCGGTCGTGGTCGCGAGGGGATATCTTCGCGGTCATCGCAGCGTCTCCAGATAGGCGACGATGGCGTGGAGCTGGTCCGGCTCGAGCGGGATGTGCGGCATGCGGTTTCCGGGCTTTGCGCTCTGCGGGTCGGCGACCCACGCGTAGAGGTGGCCGCGGCTCATAGGATAGGTGCCGGCGCCGATCGTGCGGCGGGACGCGAGATGGGTTAGGTCGGGCGCGACCTGCCCGGATGCCCGAGTGCCCACGATGCTGTGGCAGGCGCCACATTCGCGCGTCTCGACATAGCGGAGCCCGGCCTGCTGAAGCGGGGTCCGAGGCAAAGGCGCGGGCAGCAGCTGTTGCGTCCGCCAGGTCCGGAACGCCGCGACGGGCTCGACGGTCACGTCGAGCGCCATTCGGGCGTGCTGCAAGCCGCAATATTCGGCGCACTGGCCGCGATAGACGCCCTCCCGAGTCGGATGCAGCGCGATCTGCGTCGTGCGTCCCGGGATGAGGTCCTGTTTTCCGGCGAGGTTGGGAACCCAGAAGCTATGGATGACGTCATTCGACATTAGGGTGATCTGGACGGGGACGCCCACCGGCAAATGAAGCTCGTTGGCGGTGCGAAAGGTGCGCGAGGGATCGGCGTCTTCGTAGCGGACCTCCCACCACCATTGATGCGCTACGATCTGGATGCGGAGCGGATCGGGCCCGCTCGCCTGCGCCATCAGCCGGTCCGCGACGAAGCTGGCGACGGTGAGAACCGAAAGTCCGAGCGCGATGAAGGCCGCCCACCCGATCAAGCCTTTGCGAAGCGACGCCTCGCGGCTTTCGCCTTCCTCGTCGGGAAGCCCGTCCTGACGCTTGCCCCGCCGGCGAAATATCCCGGCGAGCAGGAAGGCGATGACGATCAGATAGACGAAGAGCGTCACCGCGAGGAAGATCGCGAAGAGTCCGCCGAAAATCTCCCCGTGCCGGCCGTCTCGCCCGAGCGCCGACTGGATGCCGGAGCACCCGCCCAGCAGGAAGGCGAGAGAGAGGGCGAAGGCGCGCCGTGCGATCATTCCTGGCTCGCCGAGTCGTTCGCGACGCCGGTCTCGACTACCGGCTGCGGTTCCTGGAGCGTCTGCGGCTCCGTGTTGCGCGGCGCGTCGGTGCGGCCGGGGAGAACGTCCTGTCGGTTCTGCGCCGAGAGCGAGCGGACGAATGCAGCGAGCTGCCAGACCTGTTGCTCCGTCACGCGGCCGCGGTACGACGGCATGCCGTTCGGCCGCCCCTGGATGATCGTCGCCGCGATCTGCTCCATGCTGCCGCCGTAGCGCCATTCGTCGTCCATCAGCGGAGGTCCCATGCCGCCGCCGCCGTTGGCGTGGCACCCGCTGCAGTTCATCCACGCGAAATATCGGTAGCCCTGAGCGACATGATAGGCATTGCCTTCATAATCGTCCGCGCGCGGGTCTTCGGTAGTCGGGACCGGTACGCCGTTCATCATCGCCGTCCTTTGCGGCGCGATTTGCGGGCCGGTCTCGGGCAGGGGCCGGCCGCGCGGTTCGCGGCTCTCGCGGTCGCACCCGCCGAGCGCGAGAAGGAGCACAATGGCGGCCCTAGCGGGGGAGGGCGAAGACATAGAGCCTTCCTCCCGCGCGGGTGCGACCGGGGAGATCGCGGGTGGCGTTGACAAAGCCGAGCCCGGCGGTCGGATCGGCCGGATGGAGCGCATTGGAAACGATTGCGCCGGCCCAGCCTCCGACCCCGGACAGGATCGCGATGTACTGGCGCCCGTCGGGGCCGCGATAGCTGACGGGCTGTCCGATGATTCCGGATTCGGTACGGAATTGCCAGACGACCTCGCCGGATCGCGCATCCACTGCCCTGAACCAGCCGTCCATCGTCCCGTAAAAAACGAGATCGCCGCCGGTGGCGAGCGCGCCGCTCCACAAAGGCAGATCCTCGCGGATGCGCCAGACAGGCCGGCGGCCGACCGGATCCCAAGCGGTCAGCACGCCACGATGCCCGCCCGGCCCGGCGAACATCCGGCTTTCGGCGCCGATATAGGGCGTGCCCGCGATGTAATTGGCCTCGCTGACTCCGTGATCCATGCACAGGTTGATGTGAGGCACGTAAAGGAGGCCGGTGCGCGGGCTGAATGCGGACGGGTTCCAGTCCTTGCCGCCGGGCGAAGCCGGGCAGATGTTGCGGATCACGCGGCCCGACCGCGGCGCCTTCTCCGGCACGGGGATCGGCCGCCCGGTGTGAAGGTCGACGCCGCGCAGGCTGTTAATGTGCGCGAACGGATCGGCGGAGAGGACCTCGCCGGTGTTCCGATCCATCACGTACATGTATCCGGTCCGCCCCGGCCGGACGAGCACCTGCCGCCGGCGTCCGCCGACCGGCATGTCGAGCAGGATGCTCTCGTTGATGTCGTCATGGTCGAACAGATCGTGCGGCGAGGACTGGTAAAACCAGCGCGCCTCGCCCGTGCGGACGTCGCGGGCGAACAGGCCGGCCGTCCACTTGTTGTCGCCGGGGCGCTGCTCCGGGTTCCAGGGGCCCGGATTGCCGGTGCCGTAGAAGATGAGATGGGTCTCGGGATCGTAGCTGATCCAGCCCCAGGCATTGCCTCCGCCGAGGCGCCAGCCTTCCGGATGCCAGCTGTGCACGCCGAGATCGCGGCCGCGCTCCTGAGGATAGAAGGGACGAAAGTTGGGACCGATAAGGACGTCTGCGTCGGGACCGGTGCTGTAGGCCCGCCACGCGACCGCACCGGTCGCCGCGTCGAGCGCCGCCAGCCAGCCGCGGACGCCGAACTCGCCGCCTGAATTTCCGACCAGCACCCGGCCCTCGGCAACCAGCGGCGCCATCGTGATCGTCTCGCCGATGTTGATGTTGCCCAATTGCGTGCGCCACATCTGACGCCCCGTCTCCGCGTCGAGCGCGATCGTCTGCCCGTCGAGCGTGTTGAAGAAGATGCGCCCATCGGCGTAGGCGGCACCGCGATTGACGACGTCGCAGCACGCTACGCCCTGCGCCGCCTGGCGCGGCTGGGGCCTGAACACCCACTTGAGCGGGTTCTGCGGCCGCGTGAGATCGAGCGCATAGACGTAGTTCGGAAACGGCGTCACGATATACATCGTCGATCCGACGACGAGGGGCGCCGCCTCGTGGCCGCGTGACACGCCCGTCGGAAAGCTGAAGACCAGCTGCAGCCGGCGCGCATTCGAGACGTTGATCTGGTCGAGGCCGCTGTAGCGCGTGCTTGCATAATCGCCGCCGGCCATCGTCCACTGGCCGTCCTCGGTCCGCGCGGCCGCGGGTGCCACGACGCTGCGGGCCTCCGGCTGCGGCAATGGCGCCAGCACCTCGCGCCCCAATGGCGCCGAGGGCCGCTCGTCCGGCGGCGGCTCGCTGCGGCTCAGGAACAAGGCTCCGATGGCTGCAGCGGCAACCAGGAGCGCGACGAGAGATGCGAGGAGGATTTGTCGCCGGCTAGCCATTGCGGCCAACCACCGTCACGCCCCATGGGCGCTCGCCGACCGGAAAGCGGGCAACGATCTGCATCGTCCGGGTGTCGACCATCGTTACGTCGTTCGATGGTCCGTTGGCGGTGAACGCATAGCGCCCGTCGCTGGACAGAGCTACGCCCCACGGCCGCTGGCCCACCGCCACGCGTCCCGTGACCCGAAGCGTGGCCGTATCGAGCCGTACCAGCTCGCGGCCGCGCCCCGTCGTGACGAACAGGTGCGATCCGTCGGGCGTCATCGCGATGCCCATCGGACGGATGTTCTCGCCTTCGATGCGGGTAGTGCCCGTTGGCCGGTCTAACGCGACGTCGATCGCGGTCACGCTAGAATCGTTTTCGCCGGGGACGAACGCGCGGGCGCCCCCCGGAGCGAACAGCGCATTGCGCGGTCTCAGCCCCACGCCGACGCGCGCCCGCACGACGTTGCGCGCCGTATCGATCACCGCCACCGTGCTGTCCTCCTCCGAGGTCGCATAGACGAGCGAACCATCGGGCGACACGGCGACGCCCTCCGGCTCGCCGCCGACCGGCAACGCGGCAATTCTGCCGCCCCTCTGCGCGTCGATGATAACGAGCTGGCCCGTATCTTCGCTGGCAACGTAGAGACGCGTGCCGTCCGGACTCACCGCAACCGTCTCCGGATCGGAGATGCCGCGAAGCACACGCAGCACCCGTCCGGAGGCGACATCGAACACGGCGATGCCGTCCGCGGCCTTGTCCGCCGGAGGAAGCGTCGATTCGTCGACGCCAGGGCCGGCGACCGGCGATCCGCTGAGCGCAATGTAGAGTAATCTGCCGTCCGGGCTGGGCACGATCCCGCGGGGCCGCTTCCCGAGCGCCACGCGCCCGACCACCCGGCGCGCTTCGGGGTCGATGATGCTGAGGTCTCCGGAAAACTCGTTCGTCACGTAAACGCGCGCGGAGTCTGGAGCTGGAGCTTCGGTCGTCGGCGTTTCGGAGCAGCTCGCCGCGACGAACGCCGCCACCGCGCCGAGCGACGACCGGACCGCGCGCCGGCAAGCCAAGATCCACGCGAGGACGCATCTGCAGCCGCTGTCAGGATCGCGCTCTGAGTCGCACGCGCCGAATGGCGTAAATCGGCCAAGGTGGCAGCGCGCCCAAAAGCCCCCCTTCACGCAGCCTCCTCTATCCGCCAACGAACGACAGGCTGCCGTTCCGGTTCCGTATCGGCTGTGGGGAGGATCCTCATTCGCGTCAGATCCGATTGCGCGATCGCGTCGCGGCCACTCCCGATCCTCCCGTTCCCAGCTCCGCGCTCAAATCCTCGACTTATGCCCGCCCTATCGCGGTTTTCCCCCTGTCAGAATGATCGAGGTTATGAGACGTTGCGGGTCGGAGGTGTTGAACTGACCCATGGCGACGGTACGCAGGCAGCGTGAAAAGGTGAGACATTTCGCGGAGCGCATCGGCTCTCGCGTGACGCTTACCGAAATGGAAACCGCCTTCCTCTCGACACTCGAGGCTCGCACCGTCTCCTATGCGAGACATCAGTCGGTTGTCCGTGCCGGCGATCCGGCCGAAGGAGCCTTCGTGCTGCAAAGCGGCTGGGTGATGAGCTACAGCCAGTTCCCGACCGGCGCGCGACAGGTTCGGCGGCTCCACTTTCCAGGCGACTTGGTTGCGATGCCGAGCGTCCTCCTCGAGCGGCATGCGGAGGATGTCGAGACTCTCTGCGACGCGACCTTGGCGCCGTTCGACAAGAGGCTCCTCGGCGGACTGTTCCGGCACCCGCGGCTGGCCGCGATAATGTTCATGTTCGCGCAGCTGGAGCGGATCACATCGGGCGATCGGCTCTGCTCGGTGGCGCGGCTTCCAGCCAAAGCGCGGATGGCGTTTCTGTTGATCGACATTCTCGACCGCCTCCGCTCGGTCGACGCCAGGACCGGCTCCTCGGTCCACATGCACCTGACGCGCGAGCAAATGGGCGACTTCACCGGGATGACGCCTGTGCACGCAAGCCGCATGTGGTCCGAGCTGCTGGCCGAGCGCGCGATTCGCTGCGACGGCGCGGTCGTCACCATCCTCGACGAACCTCGCCTGCGCCGCCTTTCCGGATACCGCAGCCTCGATCTCGACTTTCGCTGGCTGGAAAGCGTCGACGCCGGCCCTTCCCGTCCGCATGACGGCCTGGCTTGGCGTTCCTGAGTGCCATCGCAGTGACTTCTAGCCGCTGCATCGCTGCCTCAATCGCTCCCACATATTATGGCGAATGCGGGCGAACGTCGAACGGGCACTGCCGGACGGCGTGCAGGGTCTCTCTAAAGCGGAGATTTGCGAGACTTGGCCACAGGCGAACGTTCACGAGCAAGGCAGGTGGCGGAGCGGGAGGGATTCGAACCCTCGATACGCTTTTGGCGTATACTCACTTTCCAGGCGAGCGCCTTCGACCACTCGGCCACCGCTCCGCATGCTCTGGAACGCGGCCGATCTAGTGTGCGCCGCCTTCCGGGGCAAGCGGCCCTGCGACGGCGTCGATGCGCGCGGCGAGCGCCACGTCCTTCGCGGTGAGGCCGCGGGCGCTGTGCGTGGTGAGCGCGACCTCGACCTTGTTCCAGACGTTCGACCACTCGGGATGATGATCGGCCTTCTCGGCCTCCAGCGCGACGCGCGCCATGAAACCGAACGCTTCGGAGAAATCGCGGAAGCGGAAGGTGCGGCGGATCGCCCGCGCCTCCCCGTCATAAGCCCAGGCCGGAAGCGCGGCCAGGGCCGCCTGGCGGCCGGCTTCGTCCATCACGCTCATACCCTTCCTCCTTCGCCCGCGCGCCTTTATGTCGCTTGGCGGTGGATCGACGTCAAACCTTCGCGCCCGACGCGGCGGAGATCGAACGGCTCGCCGAGCAGGCGATCGCGCGCATGCCGGAGGGCTTCCGCCGCCAGCTCGAAGGGGTGGTGCTGCGGATCGACGACTTCCCGGAGGACGAGGTGCTCGACCAGCTCGGTCTCGAGGATCCGTTCGACCTCACCGGTCTCTATACCGGCCGGCCGATCGGCGAACGCTCGTCGATGCATTCGGGCGAACTGCCGGCGATGATCCATCTCTATCGCCGCCCCCTGCTCGACGAATGGGCGGAAAGCGGGGTCGCGCTCGAGGATCTCATCGTGCACGTCATCGTGCACGAGGTCGGGCACCATTTCGGCTTCTCGGACGCCGACATGCACGCGATCGAAGACCAGGCCGGGTGAGCGGGGCGCCGCCGCTGCTCGCCTTCAGGAGCATCGCCTGCCTGCGCGGCGGACGATTGCTGTTCGAGCGGCTCGACCTCAGCCTGGCGGCCGGCGAGGCGGCGGTCGTCACGGGACCGAACGGCGTCGGCAAGTCGAGCCTCCTTCGCCTCGCCGCCGGCCTGCTTCGCCCGCTCGCGGGGGAGGTCGTCCGGAGCGTTCCGGCCGCCTTTGCGGACGAAAAGCCTGCGCTCGACGCCAAGCTCGCTCTCGGCCGCGCGCTGGCTTTCTGGGCGCGGCTGGACGGCGTCTCCCCCTCGCCGGGGATGGAGGCGATGGGAATCGCGCACCTGGCGGACGTGCCGGTACGGATCCTGTCGACGGGCCAGCGCAAGCGGGCCGCCCTCGCCCGGGTCGTTTCGGCCGGAGCCGGCTTGTGGCTGCTGGACGAGCCGGCCAACGGCCTCGACGCCGACGGTCTCGATCGGCTTGCGGGAGCGATGGCGGCGCACCGCAGGCGGGGCGGCGCCATTCTCGCCGCATCGCATCAACCGCTCGCGCTCGCGGGAGCGAAGGCGGTGCCTTTATGATCGCTTTGGTGCTGCGCGACCTGCGCCAGGCGGCGGCGGGCGGAGCTCTGTTCCTGCCCGTCTTCTTCTTCCTGCTGGTCGCCACCCTGTTTCCGTTCGCGGTGGGGCCGGACGGCCCGTTGCTCGGCCGCATCGGCGGCGGAGCCTTGTGGACGGCGGCGTTGCTCGCGGCGCTGCTGCCGATCGACAGGCTGGTCGAGCCCGACCGCGAGGCGGGCATGCTCGACCAGCTCGCGGTGCGCGGCCTCGGCGACGAGCAGGTCGCCGCGGCCAAGCTCGCCGGCCACTGGCTCGGCTTCGGGCCCCCTTTGATGCTGGCGGCGATCCCGGGCGCGGCCCTGCTCAAGCTGCCGCAGGAGATCTTGTGGCGGCTCGAGATCGGCCTCCTCGCCGGCACGCCGGGGCTTGCCGCGCTCGCGCTGGTTGTCGCCGCGCTGACGGCGGGGCTGAGGAGCGGGGGCGCGCTCGCGGGCCTGTTGTTGCTCCCCGTCGCGGTGCCGATCCTGATCTTCGGCGCCGGCTATGTCGAGCAAGGCGGCGATTCCGGCGCGCTCAAGCTCCTCGCCGCCTCGTCCCTGTTCCTGGTCGCTCTCGCCCCCTTCGCCGCCGGCGCCGCGATCAGGGCGGCGCGGGATTAGCGGCTCCACCTTGCGAAGATCGCCGTCGGCAAAAGCAGTCCGCGCGTTTCCTCGCGCAGCGCCATGTCGCCGCACTCGATGCGGCCGCCGAGATCGCCCAGCGTCTGGTTGAGCAGCTCGCCGATCGCCAGCGCCGACATCCGCACCGCATAGACGGTGAGCACGAGGAACCGGCTGTCGCGGTCGAGCAGCCTGCGGCAATCGGCGATCAGGCCGGGGAGCCCCTCTTCGAGCTTCCACACCTCGCCGTTCGGCCCGCGGCCGAATTTGGGCGGATCGAGGATGATCCCGTCGTAGCGCCGTCCGCGGCGGACCTCGCGCGCGGCGAATTTGGCGGCATCCTCGACCAGCCAGCGGACCGGCCGGTCGCTCATCCCGGACAACAAAGCGTTCTCCTTGCCCGCCTCGACCGATTTCTTCGAGGCGTCGACGTGGACCAGCCGCGCGCCGGTCGCCGCCATCGCCAAGGTGCCGACGCCGGTATAGCCGAACAGGTTCAATGCCTCCGTGCCGGGCCCGAGGCGCTTGCGCATCCACGCCCATTGCGGCGCCATGTCCGGGAAGAAAGCGAGGTGGCGGAAGGGCGTCGCCTGGGCGCGGAAGCGGATTTCCTCCCAGCCGAGCTCCCAGCCCTCGCGCGGCACGGGCCGCGAGAACACCCATCGGCCCCCGCCTTCCTCGTCCGAGCCCGGCACGAATTCTCCGTCCGCGTCCCAGGCCGCGTCGGCCGGGGCCCACATCGCCTGCGGCTCGGGCCTGACGAAGCGGTAGCGGCCGTAGCGCTCGAGCTTGCGGCCGTGGCCGCTGTCGACCAGCCCGTAATCGGCCCAGGGCTCGCCGACGAGCGTCGAGAGGGTCACGCGGCGCGGACCGCCGGGAAGCCGATCGTTGCCCGCGCCGGCGCGCCCGCGAGCATGGCGGCGCCGGCCGCGCGCACCTGGTCGAGCGTCACCGCATCCAGCATCGCGACCACCTCCGCCGGCTCGACCAACCGGCCGTAGATCGCGAGCTGCCGCGCGGCGTAATGGGACTGGCCCCAAGGCGTCTCGAGCGACATCAGGAGCGACGCGCGCGCCTGGGTGCGAACCCGGTCGAGCTCGCGCTGGGTGGCGTCGCCGGCGGCCGCGGCGAGCACTTCCCCGATCAGCCGGACGGCCGCCGCCGCCTGGCGCCGCGCGGTCGCCGCGTAGACGTAGAACAAGCCCGCGTCCGAGAAGGGATGGAGCGAGGAATAGATGGAATAAGCCAAGCCGCGGTCCTCGCGCAGCTGCTGGAACAGCCGCGACGACATGCCGCCGCCGACGATGTCCGAGAAGAATCGGGCCGCGAAATAATCCGGGGTGCGCTGCGCGGGCGCCGGAAAGCCCAAAGCGAGATGCGCCTGCTCGCTGCGCTGGCCGCCGGGACGGTCGCCGCCGGTATAGCAAGCCGGCTCGGGGGCGACGATGCGGCCCTCCGGAAGCGTGCCTAGATGGCGCTCCGCGAGCGCGACGACGGCCTCATGGGAGACCTTGCCGGCGGCCGCGAGGATCAGGCTCCCGGCGCGATAGCGATCGCGGCGCCAGCCGTGGAGATCGTCCACCGTCACTCCGCCGACGCTGGCCTCGTCGCCGAGGATCGAACGGCCAAGCGGCTGGTCTGCGAACGCCGCTTCCCAGAGCTCGTCGAAGATGATGTCGTTGGGCGTGTCCCGCGCTTCTCCGAGCTCCTGGAGGACGACGTCCTTCTCCCGCTCCAGCTCCTCCTCGGTGAAATGCGGCCGCTGGATCATGTCGGCGATGAGCTCGACGCCGAGCGGCACGTGCTCGGCCATCACCGTCGCGGTGAAACCGGTGGCGTCGCGCTCGGTGCAGGCGTTGAGATCGCCGCCGACATCTTCGATCGCCTCGGAAATCTCGCGCGCCGAGCGGCCGCCCGCGCCCTTGAACACCATATGCTCGAAGAGGTGCGCGATGCCGTTGAGCCGCGCGGTCTCGTGGCGCGAGCCGGCCTCGGCGTGGAGCAGCACCGCCGCGGTCTCGAGGCCGGGCATCGCGCGCGTGACGACGCGCAGGCCGTTGGGGAGCGTGGTGAGCTCGGTCATCGCGCCCGAGTTAGGGCTTCGCCGCCGCCTCCGCAACGCGATGCCGCCGCCGCAGGGCGAGGAGGTAGATGACGGCGGCCGTCAGGGCAAAGAAGAACCACTGGAAGGCATAGAGAAGGTGGTTGTTCGGCAGGTTCTCGGGATTGGGCGCAGCGCTCGGCTGCAGGCCGGGGGCCGCGGCGTCCGCGACGAGGCGGATCCGATGTCGGCGGTCGGGCGCGATCGTCCCCGACACGGCGCCGCCGCGCCAGCCTTGCGGCGGATGGTGGTCTCGCGACCAGCCCATGTCCGCCTGCATCCCCGGCCCCTCGAGCCCGCCGGTCCGGCACGCGGCGATGTGGCTCCAGCCGGTCTCGCCGCGGCGGTTGCGGCCGGCGACGGCGCGCCAGCCGGTCACTTCCGTGCAGAAGCCGGTCGCGCGCCGGTAGAGGAGCGAATCGTCGGGCGGCGGAAGCGTGGGCCAGGCGACGGGCGGGCGCCCCGCGGCGGCGCGGTAATGAGCGATGAGCGCCGCCTTCTCGTCGGCGCGGCGCAGCTGCCAGACGCCGAGGCCGATCATGGCGGCGACGGCGGCGGCGACGATCAGCGTCGGAATCGGCGGGAAGCGCATCAGCCGCGGTCCGCTATCCGCCCCTCGCGGGCGCGGTGGCGGTATTCGAGGGCGAGCAGAGCCGCCTTGCTGTAGCGCAGGAAAACCAGGACGAGGAGCCCCGTCAGCGGCAGCCACAGGAGGACGTGCGCCCACCAGGGCGGCGAGGCGGCGAGCTCCAGAGCGATCGCCAACCCCGTGACCAGCGCTCCGATCCCGAGCGTCAGGAAAGCCGCCGGGCCGTCGCCGACGTTGAACCCCGAATAATCGAGCCCGCAGGCGCGGCACCGCGGCGCGAACCGCGCCAAGCCGGCGAACAGGGTCGTCGCCCCGCAGCGCGGGCATCGGCCGCCCAGCGCGACGGCGAGCGGGGAGGGTTCCTTCATAAGGCCCTCCCCATCGGGGAACGGGGGAGCGCACCCGCTGAGGCGCGCCCGCGTGTTGGATGGCGAGGCCTTGTCAGTTACCCCTCCACCATGCTGCGCATCGTCCCCCTCCCCACGTCTTCGGCGCAGGGAGGAACCGGTGCGTCAATGATAATCCGCGCCCCAGCCGCCCCAGATGTAGATCGAGAGGAACAGGAACAGCCAGACGACGTCGACGAAGTGCCAGTACCAGGCCGCGGCCTCGAAGCCGAAATGCTGGCGCGGGGTGAAATGGCCCTGATAGGCGCGGACCAGGCAGACGATCAGGAAGATGGTGCCGACGATCACGTGGAAACCGTGGAACCCGGTCGCCATGAAGAAGGTCGACGAATAGATGTTCTGGGTGAACTCGAACGGCGCGTTGGCATATTCATAGGCCTGGACGCTGGTAAACAGCAGGCCGAGGATGATCGTCAGCCACAGGCCCCGCTTCAGCCCCTCGCGGTCGCCGCTGATCAGGGCATGGTGCGCCCAGGTGACGGTGGTGCCGGAGCAGAGCAGCACGAGCGTGTTGAACAGCGGCCAGCCGAACGGGTCGAGGACGTGCATCCCCTCGGGCGGCCACACCCCGCCGACGGATTCGACCTCCGAGGGGAATAAGGCGGCGTTGAAATAGGCCCAGAACCAGGCGAGGAAGAACATCACTTCCGAGGCGATGAACAGGATCATCCCGTAGCGCAGGTGGAGCTGGACCACCGGCGTATGGTCGCCCGAATGCGCTTCGCGGATCACGTCCGCCCACCAGCTGAACATCGTGAACAGGACGCCGAGCAGCCCCGCCACCATCAGATAGGTGCCGTAGGGGTTGTCGTGCATCCACATGACGAGGCCGCCGAAAAGGGCCATCGCCGAAACCGCCCCGATCAGCGGCCAGACGCTCGGCGGAAGGATGTGATAGGGATGGTTCTTCGCTCCGGCCATCGCCGCGGTCCTCTGTTCGTATGTCGGCCGGCGAACGCGCGGCCTCGGGGAAGGTGCCGCTCCTCTAGCTTCCCTCTGGCGCCGAATCCACCGGGTAAAAGGTGTAGCTGAGGGTGATCTCGCTGATGCGCCGGGCTACCGGATCGTCGGCGATCTTCGGGTCGATGTAGAACACGACCGGCATGCGCACCTCCTGCCCGGGCTCGAGCCTCTGCTCGGTGAAGCAGAAGCACTGCACTTTGACGAAATGCTGGCCGGCGCTGGTCGGGGTGACGTTGAAGGTGGCGGTCCCGGTCACCGGCCGGTCGGAGAGGTTGCGGGCGGTGTAGAAGGCGATCGAGCGCTCGCCGATCCGGACGTCGTGATGGGTCTGCTCCGGGCGGAAGTCCCAGGGAAGGCCGCCGGTGCGGTTGGCGTCGAAGCGGACCGAGATCCGTCCGCCGGCCGCGCCGGGGGCGTCGCCGCCGAGGCGCATCTGGGTCGTCCCCGCAAAACCCGTCACCTGGCAGAACAAGCGGTAGAGCGGCACGCTGGCGAAGGCCAGGCCGACCATCAGGGCCGCGACCAGGGCGGCCAGCGCGGCCGTCCGCCCGTTGCGGCGCGGCCGGGACGCGGCGACGTCGCTCATCCCCCCGACATCCGGGCGATGGTGATGAAGTACATGAGCAGGACGAAGGCGGCGAGCGCCAGCGCCATCATCGCCGCGCGGCTGCGCTGCCGGCGCCGGACCTCGTCGTCGCGCGGGCTCATGCGAGCAGCCAGCGGTCGGCGACGAGCGCGCCGAACACCGCGAAAAGATAGAGGACCGAGAAGGCGAAGAGGCGCTTCTCCGGGCCCATGCCCGCGGGCTCCGCCGATCCGTTTGCGTGCACCTGCGCGGCCATCGCCACGAAGACGAGGCTGAGCGCCGCCGCCGCAGCGCCGTAGACGGCGCCGGCGAGGCCGAGCGGCCAGGGCGCGACCGCCGCCGCGGCCATCGGCAGGCTGTAGAGCAGGATCCGGCGCCGGGTCGCTGCGGGCCCGGCGACGACCGGCAGCATCGGAACGCCCGCCGCGGCATAGTCCGAGCGGACGAACAGCGAGAGCGCCCAGAAATGCGGCGGCGTCCAGAGGAAGATCAGCAGGAAGAGGAGAACCGGCAGCAGGCTCGCATCGCCGGTCGCCGCCGCCCAGCCGATCAGCGGCGGGAAGGCGCCGGCGGCGCCGCCGACGACGATGTTCTGCGGAGTCCGCCGCTTCAGCCAGACGGTGTAGACGAGGACGTAGAACAGGATCGAGACGGCGAGGATCGAAGCCGCGAACCAGTTGGTCGCCACCCCCATCAGGATCACCGAGAAGAAGGACAGGCCCACTCCGAAATGGAGCGCGGACTGCCGGGCCATCCGTCCGGCCGGCAGGGGCCGGTCCGCGGTGCGCTTCATCCGCGCATCGAGATCGGCTTCGTACCACATGTTGAGCGCCGCCGCCGCGCCTGCGCCGAGCGCGATGCAGAGCACCGCGGTGAAACCGAGCACCGGGTGGATCCCGCCCGGCGCGACCAGCAGGCCGCAGAGGCCGGTGAAGACGACGAGGCTCATCACCCGCGGCTTGGTCAGCGCGACGAAATCGCGCCACTCGGCGGGGAGCGGCGTCTCGTGGGCGGCGGCGGTCACTGCGCTCATATAGGCTCCTCCTCCCGCTTGCGGGAGGGGATCGGTCAATGGTGACCGCGGTCGTCGATCACCGGCAGGGTCTCGAACTGGTGGAAGGGCGGCGGGCTCGACAGGGTCCATTCGAGGGTCGTCGCGCCCTCGCCCCAGGGATTGGCCGGCGCCTTCTTGCCCGCGAACATCGACCAGAAGACGTTGACGAAGAAGAAGATCATGCCCACGCCCATGACCGCATAGCCGATGCTGGCGACCTCGTTCCAGTGCGCGAAGGCGTCGGAATAGTCCGGAACGCGCCGCTGCATGTTCTCCATGCCGAGGAAATGCATCGGGAAGAACAGGATGTTCACGCCGATGAAGAAGATCCAGAAATGGAGCTGGCCGAGAAGCTCGTTGTACTGGCGGCCGGACATCTTCCCGAACCAGTAGTAGAAACCGGCGAACAGCGAGAACACCGCGCCCAGCGACAGCACATAGTGGAAATGCGCCACCACATAATATGTGTCGTGGAAATAGGTATCGACGCCGCCATTGGCGAGAACGACTCCGGTCACGCCGCCGACGGTGAACATGAAGATGAAGCCCAGTGCCCAGAGCATGGGCGTCGGGAAGCTGAGCGAGCCGCCCCACATCGTCGCGATCCAGGAGAAGATCTTGATGCCGGTCGGCACCGCAATCACCATCGTGGCCGCGGTGAAGTACATCTTGGTGTTCACGTCGAGGCCGACCGCGAACATGTGGTGGGCCCAGACGACGAACCCGATCACCCCGATCGCGACCATCGCATAGGCCATGCCGAGATAGCCGAAGACCGGCTTGCGGCTGAAGGTCGCGATGATCTGGCTGACCATGCCGAAGCCCGGCAGGATCATGATGTAGACCTCGGGGTGGCCGAAGAACCAGAAGAGGTGCTGGTAGAGCAGCGGATCGCCGCCGCCGGCCGGATCGAAGAAGTGGGTGCCGAAATTTCGATCGGTGAGCAGCATCGTGATCGCGCCGGCGAGCACCGGCAGCGCCAGCAGCAGCAGGAAGGCGGTGACCAGGATCGACCAGACGAACAACGGCATCTTGTGGAGCGTCATGCCCGGCGCGCGCATGTTGAAGATGGTGGTGATGAAGTTGATCGCGCCGAGGATCGACGAGGCGCCCGCCATGTGCAGCGAGAAGATCGCCATGTCGACGGCGGGGCCGGTCGCGCCCGAGGTCGAGAGCGTCGGATAGACGGTCCAGCCGACGCCCGCGCCGTCGCCCGCGCCGCCGGGCACGAAGGCGGAGCCGAGCAGCAGCAGGAAGGAGGGCGGCAGCAGCCAGAAGCTGATATTGTTCATCCGCGGGAACGCCATGTCCGGTGCGCCGATCATTATCGGGACGAACCAGTTGCCGAAGCCGCCGATCATCGCCGGCATCACCATGAAGAACACCATGATGAGGCCGTGCGCGGTGATCAGCACGTTCCAGAGGTGGAGCCCCTCGTCGAAGGTCGCCGCCGACCCGCCCATGGTCGACGCCCAGGACTGGAGATACTGAATCCCCGGCTCGGCCAGCTCGAGCCGCATCAGGCCCGAGATCAAGCCGCCCAAGATGCCCGCGACGATCGCGAAGATCAGATAGAGCGTGCCGATGTCCTTGTGGTTCGTCGACATGAACCAGCGGGCGAAGAAGCCCGGCTTGTGGTCCGCGTCATGATGATGGGCATCGGCATGAGCCGCCTCGAAGTGGCTCGCATTGGCGGTGGTGTCGGTCATGCTTAGTGGCTTCCGCCCTGTCTGGTGTTGGGGGCGCCCTGGTTCGAGACCGGGGGCGTGGTCGTTCCGGGAGTGACTGCCGGCGGAGCCGGGGTCGCGGGGTCGGACTGCCCGGCCGTGATGCCGGGCTGGCCGGCCGCGGCGGGCGCAGCGGCTGCGGGCCGCACGCCCGGCATTTGCCCGCCATTGGCGGCGACCCAGGCCGCGAACTGCGCCTGGCTCACCACCTCGACGGCGATCGGCATATAGGCGTGGCGCGCGCCGCACAGCTCGAAGCACTGGCCGTAATAGAGGCCGGGCCGGTCGGCGCGGAACCAGGTCTCGTTGACCCGGCCGGGCACCGCGTCGATCTTCGCCCAGAAAGCGGGGATGCCCCAGCTGTGGACGACGTCGTTCGAGGTGACGAGCACCTTCACCGTCGCGCCGACCGGCACCACGACGCGCTGATCGACGCCGAGCAGCCGCGGCTCGTTGCGGCGGCGGGCGTCCTCGTCCGAAAGGACGTTGGAGACCAGCTGAACGCCGTGATCGGGATATTCATATTCCCAATACCATTGGTTGCCGATCGCCTTGATCGTGAGGTCCGCGCGCGGCGGATCGTACTGGTTGGCGAGCAGCCGGATCGAGGGGATCGCGATCAGCACCAGGATCAGCACCGGAACCAGCGTCCAGACCACTTCGAGCAAAGTGTTGTGGGTGGTGCGCGACGGCGTCGGATTGGCGCTCCGGCGATAGCGGACGATCACCCAGAGGAGCAGGGCGAGCACGAACAGGGAGATGACCGTGATCGCCGGCAGCAGGATCCAGTTGTGGAACCAGGCCGCCTCGACGCCGATCGGGGAGAACTGGTCCTGAAGGTGCATCCGCCCGTCGGGCTGGCCGATGCCTGGCTCCGGGACGGCCTGGCTGGCGGCGGTGCTCTGCGCCACCTGCTGGTCGGTGGGGGTCGCGGCGGTCACATCCGGGCTGGAGACGTCCTGCGGCTGGGCGCCGCCGGGGGGCGTGGCGGTCGGCGCGGCGCCACCCGGAGCGGGCGCTGCCGGGGTCGCGGACGGAACGGGCTGCGTTGCCGCCGGCGCCGGCGCCGGCGCCTGTCCGGACGCAGCGGCGGGCGCGAGGCCGAGCGCCGCGGCCGCTGCCATGATCTTGAGGAGAGTGTTCATCTAAACCCCTTGGACCCGCCAAGCGCGCGGGGGTGGATTCGAGACGCCCGGGGGCGGTGCGCGCGCCTTATAGGGAGGTAAGCCAGCGCCCTCAAGCGCCCAGATGGCGGCGGTTTGGCAAGGTCGCAGCCGCCGGAAAACGCACCCCGAACTTGATGCGCCGCGCCCGCTCCATTATCTGCCGGCGGGCGCCGGACGGGCGCCTGGAGCGGGCATGACGGAAGACGAGATCCTCGCCGAGTTCAAGGCCGCCGACGCACTCCTCGAAGGCCATTTCATCCTCTCCTCCGGGCTTCACAGCCCGCGCTACCTGCAATGCGCCCGCGTGCTCATGGACCCCGCCCGCGCCGCGCGCCTCGCCCACGCGCTCGCCGCCGCGCTTCCGCTCGAGATCAGGAGCCGCGTCGAGGCGGTGGTCTCGCCGGCGATGGGGGGGGTCGTCATCGGGCACGAGCTCGGCCGCTCGCTCGGGCTCGAGGCGATGTTCCTCGAGCGGCCGACGGGCGTTTACGAGCTGCGCCGCGGTTTCCGGCTCGCGCCCGGGCAGAAGGTGCTGATGGTCGAGGACGTCGTCACCACAGGCCTCAGCTCCCGCGAGGCGATCCGCGCCGTCTCCGCTGCCGGCGGGGAGGTGGTGGCCGCTGCGGCCTTGGTCGATCGCTCGAACGGCCTCGCCGATCTCGGCGTGCCCTTCTTCCCGCTGATCCGGCTCGACGTTCCGGTCTACGAGCCGGAGGCGATGCCGGCCGAGCTGGCGGCGCTTCCCGTCGAAAAGCCCGGGAGCCGGCAGGCGGCGTGACTCCGCATCTTCGCCTGGGCGTCAATATCGACCATGTCGCGACCATCAGGAACGCGCGCGGCGGCGATCATCCGGATCCGGTCCGCGCCGCCTTCGATGCCGCGGGCGCCGGCGCCGACGGCATCACCGCCCATCTGCGCGAGGACCGCCGCCACATACGCGACGACGACATCGCCCGTCTCAAGGCCGAGCTGACCATTCCGCTCAACCTCGAAATGGCGGCGACCGAGGAGATGCTCGAGATCGCGCTGCGCCACCGCCCCCACGCCGCCTGCATCGTCCCCGAGAAGCGCGAGGAGCGCACCACCGAGGGCGGCCTCGACGCCGCCGGGCAGGACAACCACCTCCTCCCCTTCGTCGCGCGGCTCGGCGACGCCGGCATCCGCGTCAGCCTGTTCATTGAGCCCGACCCGCGCCAGGTGGAAGCCGCGATCCGCCTCGGGGCGCCGGTGGTCGAGTTCCACACCGGCCGCTACGCGCATCTCGAGGAGGAGACGCGCGCGGCCGAGCTGCGCCGCATCGCCGACGCTGCCGCCCTCGCCGCCAAGAACGGCATAGAGCCCCATGCCGGACATGGCCTCAGCTTCGACAATGTCGCCCCGATCGCCGCCATTCCGCACCTCGCCGAGCTCAACATCGGCCATTTCCTCGTCGGCGAGGCGATCTTCACCGGCTTCCAGGCGAGCGTCCGCCGGATGCGCGACCTGATGGACGCGGCGCGGTGATGGGAACGTGATCCTCGGCATCGGCTCTGACCTGTGCTCGATCGAGCGGATCCAGGCTTCGCTCGACCGCTTCGGCGAGCGGTTCGAGCGGCGCGTGTTCACCGAGACCGAACGCGCCAAGGCGGCGAAGCGGCCGCTGACCCGCGCCGGAACCCTCGCCAAGCGCTTCGCGGCCAAGGAGGCCTTTTCCAAGGCGGTCGGCACCGGCTTCCGCCGCGGCGTGTTCATGCGCGATATAGGCGTCGTCAACAAAGCGTCGGGCGAACCGACGTTCGCCCTGACCGGCGGCGCCAAAGAGAGGCTTGACGCGATGATCCCCGAAGGCCACGCGGCCCGAATCCACCTGACGATGACCGACGACCATCCGTTCGCGCTCGCCGTCGTGATCATCTCCGCCGTTCCGAGGGAGCCCGACGCTTGACCGACAGCGACCGCCCCGTCGCCCCCGCGCAGGACGCCGCGCCGGCCGCACAGGACGTGCAGGCGTCCCCCGCCCCCGCGATCAAGGGAACGGACTGGTGGGGCGAGATCAAGGCGATCTTCTGGCTGATCCTCGCCGTGCTCGCCTTCCACAGCTTCATCGCCAAGCCCTTCTACATACCGTCCGAATCGATGATGCCGGTGCTGCTGAAGGGGGACCGGCTGGTGGTCAGCAAATATCCCTACGGCTGGTCGTGGGTCAGCCCGAGCTTCCACATCATGCCGCCGGTGTCCGGCCGCCTGTTCGGCTCGCTGCCCGAGCGCGGCGACATCGTCATCGTCACCCCTCCCGGCGGCCGCTCGGACTATATCAAGCGGGTCATCGGCCTTCCCGGCGACCGCATCCAGATGATCGCCGGCCAGCTCTACATCAACGGCCGTCGCGTCCCGCGCGAGCGGCGCCCCGACGCGATGATCCCGATCGACCCCAACGTGGTCTGCCCGACCGCCGGAGGAAGCGGCCGAGCCCGCGGTCCCGGCGGCGCCGAATATTGCCGGCTGCCGATCGTCCGGGAGACCCTTCCCAACGGCCGCCGCTACGACACGGTCGACATCGGCCTCACTCCGGCCGACGATTTCGCGCCGGTGGTGGTCCCGCCGGGGCATCTCTGGCTGATGGGCGACAATCGCGACCAGTCCGCCGACAGCCGCTTCGCGGCGGAGCCGCCCCACAACGGGCTCGGCGGCCCTGTGCCGTGGGAGAATATCGGCGGCCGCGCCGAATTCATCACCTTCTCACTGGACGGCACGTCGAGCTATCTCAATCCGATCAGCTGGTTCACCGCCCTGCGCGGCGGCCGGGCCGGGTCGTCGCTCCACCCGGAGAGGACGGCGCCGGCGCAATAGGGGCGAAAGGGGGGCACTGCTCATGGCGGACGGGGCGCATGTCGAGGAAGCGGGGCCGACCGAGCTCACCGATCCTCTCGTCCGGACCGAGCTCAAGCGCGCCGCGGTCTGGATCGGGCTCGTCCTCGCGGTCCTCGGCGTCATCGTCCTCGCCCAGCCTCTGCTGCTGATCATCGGCGGCATGGTGTTCGCCTCGATGCTCGACGGCGGCACCAGGCTGCTCGGCCGAGTCCTCCCGATCGGCCGCGGCTGGCGGCTGACCATCGTCAGCCTCGCCGCGGTGGCGTTCATCGTCGCCACCGTCTGGATCGCCGGCGTCCAGCTCGGCAACCAGGCGGCCGCGTTCACCGAGACGGTGCGGGGGCAGGCGAACCGCATCCTGGCTTATGCCGGCGCGCACGGCTTCGGCATCGGCACCGTGCAGGTCGAGCAGCTCAGCCAGCAGCTGATGGGCGGGCTCGGACGCCTGACCTCCGCGGTTTCCTCGGCGATCGGCGCCTTCACCAGCTTCGTCATGATCCTCGTCATCGGCGTGTTCATCGCGATCGAGCCGCGGCTTTACGAGCGCGGCGTCGCCTGGATGCTCCCGCTCCGCTCGCGCGACGGCTTCTATCGCACCTCCAGCCGGATGGGCGCGACCTTGCGGCGGCTGATGGCAGGGCGCCTGGTCGGGATGGCGGTGGAGGGGGTCGGGACATGGCTTCTGCTCTGGGCCGGCGGCGTGCCGATGGCGGGCCTGCTCGGCCTGCTGACCGGCATTCTTGCCTTCCTGCCCAATATCGGCGCGATCATCTCGGGGGTGCTGATCGTCCTGGTCGGCTTCAGCGCCGGCGTCGATGCGGGCCTGTGGGCGATCGCCGTCTACGTCATGGTCCAGGTCGTCGACGGCTATGTCATCGTCCCTTACGTCGCTCGCCGCACCGTCGACCTCGCGCCGGCCACCGTGCTCGGGGCGCAATTGCTGTTCGGCGCCCTGTTCGGAATCCTCGGCCTCGCTCTCGCCGACCCGATCGTCGCGATGGCCAAGGCGGCGCTCCAGCAGATGAGCGACGAGCGCGAAGGGCGCGGGGTCGTCGCCGAACCCTAGGCGCATCGACGTTTTTCGTTTGTTCTTGACATGTAGGAAGCTTCCTATCATAAGTGTCGTCGCCGAGTCGCAAGCTCGGCGCGGCTCTTTGACATTGTGAGAAGACTTGCGGATGCCCGCTCGCCGCCCGGCGGAGGGCCGGCGGATATCGATTCGGCCTAGTCGACGCGCTGCGCCGTCCAGCCGCCCCCCGCCTCGCTCTCGATAGCGGCGTCGCCGACCCGGCCGCGGAAGATGCGCGCGCCCGAAGCCGTGTCGGCGGTAAAGCGGAAGTCGGTGCCGCGAAGCGAGGCGTCGCGGATCGGACGCCCGCCCAGCGTGCCCGACACCTGCTGGAACCGCTGTTCGAGCTCGAGCGGCAGGGCGGTGCCGTCGGCCAGCCGCAGCGACCAGGCGCCGCCGACCACCGCGGGCACGATCCACAGATAGATGTGCGAGGCGTCGAGCTCTTCGACGGCGTCGGGCTGCCAGTCGCCCATCGTGAAATTGTGGCTGAGCACGCGGGTGCCGGGGCGCAGCTCGGTGAGGATGCGCGGGCGCAGCGCCAGGTTCACCGCCGGGAGCAGGTACATGGTGACGACGGTCGCCTCCCGGATCGGCGTCGCGAACAGGTCCTGGCGCCGGAAGCGGGCGCGGGTCTCGACACCGGCGAAGCGCGCGGCGGCGTGCGCCTCGTCGATGCGGACGGGATCGATGTCGACGCCCAGCGCCCGCGCGCCGCGCCGGGCCGCGGCGACCGGGATGCGCCCGTCCCCCGAGCCGAGGTCGATCAGATAGTCGGACGGCCCGACCTCGGCCAATTCCAGCATCCGGTCGACCACCCGCATCGGCGTCGGCACGTAGGGGACGTCGAGATCGTCCTCGGGAATGGCCGCGGCGGGGAGGGCGAGCAGGAGAAGCAGGAGGAGTAGCATGCGACGCATCCGGCGCTTCTGCACCATCCCGTTCGTCCTGAGTAGCCGTCGAGCGAAGTCGAGACGGCGTATCGAAGGACAGTCCCTCGATACGGGCTCTCGCTACGGCTTCGCCTACTCGATCCCTACGGGACGAACGGCGACGCCGGGTTGCATAAGCCTCGCCGCGCCGCCATTTCGCCGCCATGTCCACGCCCGCCTTGAAGGCCGCGATCATCCCGGTGACGCCGCTGCAGCAGAATTGCTGCCTCATCTGGTGCAGCGCGACCATGCGCGGGACGTTCACCGATCCGGGCGGCGACCTCGACCGGCTCAAGGCGGCGGCGAAGCAGCAGGGCGTCGCGATCGAGAAGATCCTCCTCACCCACGGCCATATCGACCATTGCGGATCGGCCAAGATCCTCGCCGACGAGCTCGGCGTGCCGATCGAGGGGCCCCACGAGGCCGACCGGTTCTGGATCGCGCGCCTGGAGGATGACGGCCGCGCCTACGGGATACGCGGCAAGGTGTTCGAATCCGACCGCTGGCTGGTCGACGGCGACCGGGTGACGGTCGGCGAGCTCACCCTCGACGTCTATCACTGCCCCGGCCACACGCCCGGGCACGTCGTCTTTCACCACCCGCCTTCCAGGCTCGCCATCGTCGGCGACGTGCTGTTCCAGGGCTCGATCGGGCGCACCGACTTCCCGATGGGCAACCACCAGGACCTGATCGACGCGATCACCACCAGGCTCTGGCCGCTCGGCGACGACACCGCCTTCATCCCGGGCCACGGGCCGATGAGCACCTTCGGCCGCGAGCGGCAGACCAATCCCTTCGTCGCCGATCGGGTATTGGCTCGCTAACCCAGGTAAGGAACGCCCCGGCTCCCGGAGGCGTTTACGCCTCCGTAATGAATTCGAAACCGGCCTTTCTCATCGCCCTGGCCGCCGTAGCGGCATGCTCCGATTTGCCCAAGGATCCTGACGGGACTCTCAAGCGGGTCGAGCGCGAGCGGCAGTTCCGGGTCGGGATCGTCGAATCGCGCGCCGGTCCGCCTGCTCCGCTCCGGGCGCTGATCGCGCGGGTCGCAGCGGCGACGGGGGCCCGGCCCGCGATCGAGCGCGACGCGGCCGAGCGGCTGCTGATCCGGCTCGAAGACGGAACGCTCGATCTCGTCCTCGGCGAGTTCGAGCGCGAGGGCCCGTGGACCATGCGGGTCCACATGCTGCCCGCCCTCGCCCGCGGCCGAGCCGGCAGCCGAGAGACCGTGGTCGCCGCCGCGGCGGCCCACGGCGAGAATCGATGGATCATGCTCGTCGACCGCGAGGCGCGTGAACTTGGCGGTGAACCGTGAGCGGCGCCGTCCCCGACGCGATCGAGGCCGATCTCGCAAAGGCGCGGCGGCTGGCCTGGTGGACGCTGGCCTGGATGAGCTCGATCCTCGTCGTCATGTGGCTCGCAATGGGCTCCAGCCAGGCGATGAAGACCGCCTTCGTCGAGGACCTGCTGAGCATGGTGCCGGCGATCGTGCTGCTGATCGCGATGCGGTTCGAGCGCAAGAGCCCTACCCGAAAGTTCGCCTTCGGCTTCGACCGGATGCACAGCCTCGCCTTCCTCGTCTCCGCGGTAGCGCTGACGATCATGGGCGCGACCTTGCTGTTCGAGGCCGTCCATACGCTGGTCAAGGCCGAGCATGTGACGGTCCCGCCGGTCGCGATCCTCGGCCACCACGTCTGGCTCGGCTGGCTGATGATCGCGGCCTTGCTCTATTCGGTGGTGCCGCCTTTCATCCTCGGACGGATGAAGCTGCCGATCGCCAGGCGGCTGCACGACGAAGTGCTCCACACCGACGCGTTGATGCAGAAGGCGGATTGGATGACGGGGCTGGCGGGCGTCGCGGGGGTGCTCGGCATCGCCTTCGGCTTCTGGTGGGCGGATGCCGTCGCCGCCGGCATCATCTCCTTCAGCATTCTCGCGGACGGGATCACGGCCTTGCGGATCTCGGCGGCCGAGCTCGCCGACGGCACGCCGCGCGCGCTCGGCAAGGCGGAGGTCGCCGAGGACGCCGCCGCCTTGATCGCGGCGCTGGAAGCGCGCTGGCCGGGCGCCGAGGTGCGGCTGCGGGAATCGGGCCGATATCTGCTCGCCCAGGTTCGGGGCGTCCCCGGCGCCGAATCGGTCGATCTCAAGTCGCTGTGGCCGGGAGACCCGGAGCGAAGCTGGCGCTTCGCCGAGCTCGCCTTCGTGCCGCCCGGGAACGCCGAGCGCTAGCGCGAGGCCCTGTGGGGCTGCGGGGCCTCGATCGCCCGACGGTGCGATTGGTCGCCGTAGGAGAGGAACAGGGCGTGGCCGGCGAGGCCGAGAAGGACCAGCCAGCTGAGCCCGACCCCGCCGATGCGCATCCAATTGGGTGCAGGGCGGTCCATCCCGAAGGCGTGGAGGAGACGGGCGACGATGTAGACCGCCGCGACGATCCACAGCCACAGCTCGCTGCCGATCGCGTGCTCGGTCAAAGCGAGCAGGATAAGGAAAACCGGCGTGTTCTCGGCGAAATTGCCGTGCGCGCGCATGCGCGTCGCCACGGCCTTGTTGCCTTCATCGCCGATCGAGATGCGATGGAGCCGGCGCAGCCGGCTGACGCGCATCGAGAGCCAGACGTGGAGCAGGGCGGCGGCGGCGGCGATGGTGAGCGAGATCGGCAGGATCATGGCATTCCCCCTTGGCGCCACCCTGCTCGCACGGGGAGCGGACGCTTGCAACCGCGGCGGAATTCGCTATAGGGCGCAACGCTCAAGCGAGCATCCCGGCCGCCAGGCCCGCGGCCGCCAACGGCCGTTGAATCTGACGCCGCGCTCGCCACATCACGATCACCAAGCGAATGGAACAGGTGCCAGGATGGCCGTCCCCAAAAGAAAAACGTCGCCTTCGAAGCGGAACATGCGGCGCAGCCATCACGCGCTGAAGCCGGTCAACTACCAGGAATGCCCGAATTGCGGCGAGCTCCGGCTGCCGCACCATCTGTGCGCCGCCTGCGGCCACTATAACGGGCGTGAAATCCTCCCCGTCGAAGCCTAAACAGCCTGATCGAACAGGGAGGAGAGCCGTTGGCGAGCGCGCCCCGGATCGCAATCGACGCGATGGGAGGCGATAGCGGCCCGGCGGTGATGGTCGCCGGCGCGGCGCTTGCGCTGCAGCGGCGCGACGACCTCAGCTTCATCCTGTTCGGAGATGAAGAGGCAATCCGCCGCGAGCTCGCGGCGCACCGCGCGCTCGCCGCCGTGGCCGAGCTCGTCCACACCCCCGACGTCATTACCGCCGAGGACAAGCCGAGCCAGGCGATCCGCCGCGCCAGGACGACCTCGATGGGCCGCGCCGTCGCCGCTGTGAAGGCCGGCGAGGCCGACGCCGCCGTCTCCGCGGGCAATACCGGCGCGCTGATGGCGATGGCGAAGCTGGCGCTCCGGACCATGCCGGGCATCGACCGCCCTGCCCTCGCGGCCTTGCTCCCGACGCTCGGCGACAACGACCTCGTCATGCTCGACCTCGGCGCCAACACCGAGTGCGACGTCAGAAACCTCGTCCAGTTCGCGGTGATGGGCGCGGCTTATTCGCGGGTCGTGCTGGATTTGGAGCGCCCGCGCGTCCAGCTGCTCAACATCGGCACCGAGGAGCTCAAGGGCACCGACGAATTGAAGGAGGCCGCCGCCATCCTGCGCGCCGCCGACAATCCGGGCATGCGCTTCGAAGGCTTCATCGAAGGCGACAAGATCAGCCGCGGCGACGTCGACGTCGTCGTCACCGACGGCTTTTCCGGCAACATCGCGCTGAAGTCGCTCGAAGGGACGGCACGCTTCGTCGGCGACCTGCTGCGCCGCGCCTTCGCCAGCTCGATCCGCTCGAGGATCGGCTACGTGATCTCGCGCTCGGCGGCGCGGCTGATGCGCGACCATCTCGACCCGAACAACCATAACGGCGCGGTCTTCCTCGGGCTGAACGGGCTGGTGGTGAAGAGCCACGGCAGCGCCAATGCGAACGGCGTCGCCAATGCGATCCGTGTCGCCGCGCGGATGGTGCGCGAGGACCTCACTCGCAAGATTACCGACGATCTCGACAAGCTTGCGCGCCACCAGGCCGGAGCATCGGCCGCCGCCGAGGCGGCGCAATGACGCGGCGCTCCGTGATCGTCGGCACCGGGTCCGCGCTGCCGCCGAACCGCGTCACCAACGCCCAGCTGGCCGAACGGGTCGAGACCACCCACGAATGGATCGTCGAGCGGACCGGCATCGAAGCGCGGCACATCGCCGGCGACGGCGAGACCACGGCGACGCTCGCGACCGAGGCGGCGCAAAAGGCGCTGGCGGCTGCCGGCGTCGATGCGAAGGCGGTGGGGCTGATCGTCCTCGCCACGGCGACGCCGGACCAGACGTTTCCGGCCAGCGCGACGCGCGTTCAGACCGCGCTCGGAATAAACGACTGCATCGCCTTCGACGTGCAGGCGGTCTGCACCGGATTCCTCTACGCCCTGTCGATCGCAGACAACATGCTGAAGGGCGGCATGGCCGATTATGCTCTCGTCATCGGCTCCGAGACCTTCAGCCGGATCCTCGACTGGGAGGACCGGACGACCTGCGTCCTGTTCGGCGACGGTGCCGGCGCGGTCCTGCTCCACTCCGTCGACGCGCAGGACAAGGGCGTCCTCGCGACGAGGCTGCATGCCGACGGGCGGCACAACGACCTCCTCTACGTCGACGGCGGCGCCTCGACGACCGGCACGATCGGCAAGCTTCGAATGAAGGGCAAGGAAGTCTTCCGCCACGCCGTCGTCAACCTCGCCGGCGTCCTCAACGAGACGCTCGAAGCGGCGGGCCACACCGCCGACGAGGTCGACTGGGTCGTCCCGCACCAGGCCAACAAGCGGATTCTCGACGCGACCGCGAAGAAGCTCGGCCTCGATTCGGCGCGGGTCGTCGTGACTGTCGACCAGCATGCCAACACGTCCGCCGCCTCGGTGCCGCTGGCCCTCGACACGGCGGTCCGCGACGGGCGGATCAAGCCCGGTCATTTGCTCGTGCTGGAGGCGATGGGCGGCGGCTTCACCTGGGGCGCGGCGGTCGTCAGATACTAAGTAAAGCCTTGTCGCAATGGCGGATTGCGCTCGAAGCCAAGCTCGACTAGACTTGCCGGCCTCCGGGGGGAAAGGGAAGACCAATGGCTGACGCAGGGACGATCAGGCGGCCCGACGCCGGGACTTTGACGCGCGCCGACCTCGCCGACACGGTCCACCAGGAAATCGGCCTTTCGCGCGCCGAATCGGCGAACATCGTGGAGCGCATCCTCCATCATATGTGCCACGCTCTGTCCGAAGGCCAGAACGTCAAGATTTCGGGCTTCGGCAGCTTCATCCTGCGCGACAAGGGCGAACGGATCGGCCGCAACCCGAAGACGGGCGTCGAAGTGCCGATCGCTCCGCGGCGCGTGCTCACCTTCCGCGCCAGCCAGATCATGCGCGAGCGGATCGCGGGCGACTGAGGGCCCGCGCCATGGCCGCCGAAGCCAGAGGCAAGAGCGACCAGGCCTTTCGGACGATCGGCGAGCTGGCGGGCGAGCTTGGAGTCCCGCAGCACATCCTGCGCTACTGGGAGACTCGCTTCCCGCAACTGCGGCCGCTCCAGCGCGCCGGCAACCGCCGCTATTACCGCCCCGCCGACGTCCAACTCGCCCGGCGCATCCACGGCCTGCTGAACGAACAGGGCTACACCATCCGCGGCGTGCAGCAACTGCTGGCATCGCGCGGTGGCGACGGCACAGACGCCGCGCCGGCGCCGACGGCCCAATCGCCGCAATCCCTTCCCGTGGCGGAGCTGCGCGCGATCCGGCGCACGCTCGCCGAAGCGCTGGCGGAGAGCGTGGTCTGAAGGGTGCGCTCCTGGCCGCGGCGGCCGGTTTGCTCGCCGCCGCCTCGCCCGGCGCGGCCCAGACGCCGACGGAGGAAGCGGAGGCGTGCGGAACCGTCGAGGACTGCATCGCCCGCCTGACCGGCGCGGCGACAAACGGGCGCGGGCCGCCATCTGCCTGGATAGGGGAGCGGCTCTACGCCCACGGCCGCGCAGGCGCCGAGGCGCTCGTCCCGCTTCTCGCGCACCCTTCGGAAGCGGTGCGCAGCGAAGCGGCGACGGCGCTCGATCAGTTCGAGGAGCTCCATCCACGACACGCACCCGCGCTGATCGCCGCACACCGGCGCGGTCTGCGCGTCGAAAACGCGATCGCACGCACCGGCAGCGACGAAGGGCTTCGCTATCTCGAGGTGGCATGGGTTGCGCGAGGCGCGGACGATCCGGTGCGCTCGGCGCTGCCTTTGTTCGAGGAGCGCGCCGCGCCATTCCTGCTGGGGCGGCTCGAGCTTTGCCGCCAGGCCTGCTCGCGGCGCGAGGCGCAATCTATTCTCTCCGCGCTGGGCCGAATTCGCGGGCCTTTGCCCGATCGGGCAAAGGCAGTCATCCGCGACGTCGCCGCCTCGCCGTCCGCCGCTCCCGAGCTTCGCGAGGAAATGGAAAACCAGCTCATCGGCAGCTTCGATCGCGCCGCGCTGCCGATTCTCGTGCGGCGCCTGCGTGCCGCGCGCGGAGCCGAAAATGAAGAGTGGGCCGCCGCCCATCTGATCGACGCGATCCAGCATCACAATGAGGCGGCCCGCCCCGTCGCCGGGGCATTGGTCGCCTCCTATCTGACGAGGCCCGAGCTTCGCCGCGCGCGCATCGAGGCCGCGATCACGTCGCTGGTCATCCGCTACCGACCGGCGATCCCGGCGCTGCGGTCGGTGCTCGCCGACGCGGAGCGCGACTGGCTAGCGGCCTATCATGCGCTCTGGGCGCTCGCCGAACTCGACGGCCAGGAGGCCCGCGCCGAAATCGCCCGCATCGCGCGCGATCATTGGTATCTGCCGGTGCGCAACAATGCGCGCCGCGCCCTCAACATGCTGGACGGCGGCGCCTTCGAGCTTCCCCAGCTTGCCGATGAGGACCGGAGGGGCGGCTATGCCGGCGACCTCAATTTCGGCGCGGATGTGTACCCGGTCAGGGATTGCCGCTTCGATCGCCCGAGCGCCCTCGCGCGCTTCGGGCGGGGCGCGCCGGTCCCCACGCGCCGCCCGGGCCAGGGCACGGTCGGCATCGCGCTCGAAGAGCCGTCGCAGGAAGCTGTCGCGGCGCTCAGCGCCTTTCCCGAGCTCTCCCGCGGCGCCGCCGTGACCCTGGACTGGCAACGCGGCAGCGAGCGAATCCTCGCGCTCGACGCCGGCCGGCGGAACGGCGGCCTGTTCGTCGTCGAAGCAGGCGGCGCAGTCCGGCGCGTTCTCGGCACCAACGTTATCGCCGCGTTCGATGCGGGGGACGCCTTGCTCGTCCTCACCAGCGATGCGGCCGGTGGCTCCGAAGGCGATTCATGGACGCTGTCGATGCGGGGGCCGATCGCGGTCGCGCAGGGACCGCTGCGCCTGCCCGCGCGCCCGACCGGATTCGCGCTGGCCGGCGACGGGACGCTGCTTGTCCGCACCGAGCGGGGCGACCTCGGCGTCAGCCGCTCGGGAAGGCTGCTGCGACCGCGGCACTGCGCCGCCGAGGCGCCGGCTCAGTAGGTGTCCTCGTCGGGGCCGAGCTCCGGATCGAGGTCGCGGGGGCGGATGAAGCGGGTGAGGCGTCCGCTGCCGGGGACGATTTCGCGCCAGCGTTCGGCCGGCAGCGAGATTTCGGCGAGCGTCCCGGTCGGATATTTGATCGCGACCTCGTCGCGCAGGCCGCCGCCTCGGGTGAGCGCGATGGCGAGGCTCTCGAGGCCCGGATTGTGGCCGACGACGAGCAGCCGCCCCGCTTTGTCGTCGGCGCTGCGGACGATGTCGAGCAACGCGTCCGTGCCGGCGAGGTAGACGCGCTGGTCGAAGGCGGCCCCCAGCGACCTGGCATAGCCGGCTTCGACCTCGTCCAGGGTCTCCTTCACGCGCGTCGCCGGCGAGGCGATCACTCTGTCGAATGCGAGGCCAAGCCGTCGCATCTCGGCGCCGATCGCGTGCGCCGCCCTGCGCCCGCGACGGTTCAGGGGCCGATCGAAGTCACGCGCGACCGGGTCGTCCCAGGTCGATTTTGCGTGGCGCAGCAACGTCAGGATCTTCATTCGGCCCCTTCGCGCAAATCCACGGCCTGATGCCGGAAAGCGCCGTCGGTTGAAAGCCGCGCGCGCACCCGCTCCACCGCGTCGGCGAGCGGCAGGCGGCGAACCGCGACTCCGGGCGGGAAGGCGGCGAGCAGCCGCGACGGAGTCGCCGCCGAGAGCAAGACGAACATGCCTTCGTCGCCCGCGCGGCGGATCAGCCGGCCGAACGCCTGGGCGAGGCGGCCGCGCACGACGCGGTCGTCATAGCCCGATCCGCCGTGCGCGGCGCGGCGGGCGGCGTGGAGCACCGTCGGGCGCGGCCACGGCACGCTTTCCATCACCACCAGCCGGAGCGATTCGCCGGGGACGTCGACGCCGTCGCGCAGCGCGTCGGTGCCGAGCAGGGAAGCGCGCGGATCGTCGCGGAAGATGTCGACCAGGGTGCCGGTGTCGATCGGGTCGACATGCTGGGCGTAGAGCGGCAGGCCGGCGCGGGCGAGGCGATCCGCGATCCGCGCGTGAACCGCCTTCAGCCGCTGGATCGCGCCGAACAGGCCCAAAGTTCCCCCGCCCGCCGCCTCGATCAGCCGCGAATAGGCGCCGGCGAGGCTCGGCAGGTCGCCGCGCTTCAGATCGGTGACGATCAGCACCTCGCTGTCGGCGGCGTAATCGAACGGGCTCGGCGCGGCGAAGCGGGCGGCGGGGCGGGCGAGATGGGCGGTCCCGGTCCTGGCCTCGGCGGCGGACCAGTCGCCGCCGCCGCGCAGGGTCGCGGAGGTGACGACCACGCCGTGCGCCGGCTTCAGCACGATTTCGGCGAGCGGCCGGGTCGGGTCGAGCCAGCGGCGGTGGAGGCCGATATCATATTCGCGGCCGTCGACCCGCTCGACCGCGAGCCAATCGACGAAGTCCGGATCGGCCGGGCCGCCGATCCGGGCGGCGAGCGCGATCCAGCCCTGCAGCGCCTGCGCGCGCCAGCCCAGGCCGCCCAGCGCGCCCTCGACCCGCGCCCGCGCCTGCGCGTCCAGCCAGTCGGGGGCGTCCTCGAGCACCGCCTCCAGCCGCCGGCCGAGCGCGATCAGCGGCTTCAGGAGCATCTCCAGCGCCTCGAGGGCGGGCGCGGCGGCGTCGATCAGCTGCGGGTCGGGCTCGGCCAGCTCGGTCTCGAGCCCGTAGCCTGCGTCCTGGGCGCTGGCCCGGGCGTAGACGGTGCCGCGCACCGCCGCGAGCAGCTTCTCGAGCGGCCCGAACGGCAGGCCTTCGCCGATCCGCTGCAGCCACTGGTCGCCGGGCAGCGCTCTGGCCGTCTGGATCGCCGCTTCGAGCGCGGCGGCGCCGGCCTCGTCGTAGGAGGCGACGTCCATGAGCCGGGCCGAGAGACCGCGCCGGCGGCCCCGGCTCTTGGCTTCCGGGCCGACGATCCAGCGGCGCAGCTCGATCAGCTCCTGTCCGGTGAGAGCCGTGGCGAAGGTCGAATCGGCGGCGTCGAACAGGTGATGTCCTTCGTCGAAGACCAGGCGGGTCGGCGGGTTGCCGCCGTCCCGGCCGCGGGCGGCGTTGACCATGACCAGAGCGTGGTTGGCGATGACGAGGTCCGCCTGCGCGGCGGCGCGCGCCGAGCGCTCGATGAAGCAGCGGCGGTAATGCGGGCAGCCGGCATAGACGCACTCGCCGCGGCGGTCGGTGAGCGCGGTTGCGCCCGCGCGGCGGAACAGGCTGACCAGCCAGCCGGGAAGGTCGCCGCCGACCATGTCCCCGTCCCGCGTATAGGCCGCCCAGCGCGCCACGAGCAAAGCGAGGATCGCCGCGCGGCCGGCGAAGCCGCCCTGCAGCGCGTCCTCCAGGTTGAGCAGGCAGAGATAATTTTCCCGGCCCTTGCGGATCACCACCCTGGCCTTGCGCTCGGCGGGGTCGGCGAACAGCCGCCCGCTCTCCCGGTCGAGCTGGCGCTGCAGCGCCTTGGTATAGGTCGAGACCCAGACCGCGCCGTCGGCCTTCTCCGCCCAGAGCGAGGCGGGGGCGAGATAGCCCAATGTCTTGCCGATGCCCGTCCCGGCTTCGGCGAGGATGACGTTCGGCTCCCCCTCGACGCGGCGCGGCGAGAAAGCGGCGGCGACCTGGCCGCAATAATCGCGCTGACCCAGGCGAATCTCGGCGCCGCCGCCGACCAGGCCGGCGAGGCGCTCGAGCGCGTCGCCCTCGCCGACGCTGACCGTCTTGGGCTGCGGCCGCGGCGGCGCGTCCTCCCATTCCGGGAGCCGGGAGAACAGCCACGGCTCGTCGCGCTCCGGCCGCTTCAGCCGCTGCGCGACCGCCGGCGCCCAGGGCCAGCGCAGCCGGTAGAGCGACTGCGCCGACGCCCAGGCTCCCTGTCGCTCCGGCCAGTCGCCCTCCAGCGTCGCGAGCAGCGAAGCGGCCGCCTCGCGCAGGAAGGCCGCCGCGCCCGCGTCGCTCGACGGCGGCTCCAGCCCCAGCGCGTGGGCAAGGCCGCTCGGCGTCGGTACCGCGAAGCGCGCCGGATGGACGAAGGCGAACAGCTCGAGCAGATCGAGCCCCGAAATCTCCGGATAGCCGAGCCGCTGCCCCACCAAAGGCGCGTTGAGCATGAGGAGCGGCGTCTCCGCCGCCCGCGCGATCGCGGCGCCGCGGCCGAGAGCTTCGGTCGATCCGCCGGGCAGCGCGAGCCAGATGCCGCCATGGGTTGCGTGCAGCGCGGGATAGGGCAAAGAGGCCGCCATTCCCGAACCATATGACGCGCCGGAACGAAAGGACAACAGTTGAACGTCCCGAACGCGCTGCGCGAGGCGGCGCTGGTCTCGAAAGCCTGGCCCTACGAGGAAGCGCGCAAGATCCTCAAGCGCTATCCGGACGGGCCGGGGGAGAAGGCGATCCTGTTCGAGACCGGCTACGGCCCCTCGGGCCTGCCGCATCTCGGCACCTTCCAGGAGGTGGCGCGCACCCTGATGGTCCGCCACGCGCTGGCGGAGATGGCCGACTGGCCGAGCCGGCTGATCGCCTTCTCGGACGACATGGACGGGATGCGCAAGGTGCCGCCGGGCGTGCCGCACCAGGAGATGATGCACGACCATCTCGACCAGCCGCTCGCCCGGGTCCCCGACCCCTATGGCTGCGGCCACCGGAGCTTCGCGGCGCACAACAACAATCTGCTGCGCGAATTCCTCGACCGCTTCGGCTTCGACTACGAGTTCCTCGCATCGAGCGACTGCTACGGCTCCGGCCGCTTCGACGACGCGCTGAGGCAGGTCCTGCGCCGCTACGATGCGATCATGGACGTGATGCTGCCGACGCTGCGCGAGGAACGGCGGCGGACCTATTCGCCGGTGCTCCCGATCAGCCCCGCCTCCGGGAAGGTCCTCCAGGTGCCGGTCGAGCTGGTCGACGCCGAGGCCGGCCTGGTGCGCTACGCCGACCCGGAGACCGGAGAGACGGTCGAGCAGTCGATCCTCTCCGGGGGCGCCAAGCTGCAGTGGAAGGTCGACTGGGCGCTGAGATGGTACGCGCTCGGCGTCGACTATGAGATGGCCGGCAAGGACCTGATCGACTCGGTGATCCAGAGCTCGAAGATCGCCCGCATCCTCGGCGGCCGGCCGCCCGAGGGCTTCAACTACGAGCTTTTCCTCGACGAGAACGGCGAGAAGATCTCGAAGACCAAGGGCAACGGCGTCACCATCGACGAATGGCTGACCTACGCCCCGCCCGAGAGCCTGAGCTTCTACATCTACCGCGAGCCGAAGCGGGCGAAGCAGCTCTCGTTCGGCATCATCCCCAAGGCGGTCGACGAATATTACCAGTTCCTCGCAGCCTATCCCCAGCAGGAATGGGACAAGAGGCTGGGCAATCCCGTCCACCACGTCCATGCGGGCGCGGTGCCGGAGGCGCGGATGCCGCTCAGCTTCGCGCTGCTGCTCAACCTCGTCGCGGTCTCGTCGACCGACGACAAGGACCTGCTCTGGGGCTTCGTCCGCCGCTACGCACCTGACGCCTCGCCGGGAACGCATCCCGAGCTCGACGCGCTGATCGGCCATGCGCTCGCTTATTTCGGCGACTTCGTCGCGGGCTCGCTGCGTCGCCGACCGCCGGACGCGAAGGAAGCCGAAGCGCTCCGCGATCTCGACGCGCGGCTGGCGGCCCTCCCGGCGGACGCCGACGCCGAGGCGATCCAGTACGAGGTCTACGAAGTCGGCAAGGCGCACGGCTTCGAGCCGCTGCGCGACTGGTTCAAGGCGATCTACGAGACTTTGCTCGGCACCAGCCAAGGCCCGCGCATGGGCAGCTTCATCGCCCTATATGGCGTCGACAACAGCCGTCGGCTGATCGCCGAGGCGCTGGCCACCTAGCCGGCGAGGCGGCTCGCGATCCAGTCGTCGATCTTGCGCTCGAGCACCGTCAGCGGCAGCGCGCCGGTGCCGAGCACCTGCTCGTGGAACTCGCGGACGTCGAAGCGCTGGCCGAGCGCGCGCTCGGCGCGGGTCCTCAATTCGCGGATCTTGAGCTGGCCGACCTTGTAGGCCAGCGCCTGGCCCGGAATGGCGATGTAGCGCTCGACCTCGGCAGTCGCGTCGGTGCGGCCCATCGCGCTGTTCGCCAGCATGTAGGCGATCGCCTGATCGCGGCCCCAGCCCATGGCGTGGATGCCGCTGTCTACGACGAGGCGCATCGCACGCAGCATCTCGTCGTCGAGATGCCCGTAGCGCTGGTAAGGGTCGCCGAACAGACCGAGCTCCGGCCCGAGCGACTCGGCGTAAAGCGCCCAGCCCTCGACGAAGGCCGTGTTGCCGCCGAAGCGCATGAAATTGGGCAGCGCCTCATTCTCCTGGGCAAGGCTGATCTGGAAATGGTGCCCCGGCACCGCCTCGTGCAAATAGAGGGTTTCCATCCCCGGCGTGGTCCGCGACGGCAGATCGTAGGTGTTGAAGAAGAATACCCCGGGCCGCGATCCGTCGGGCGTGCCCTGCTGATAATAAGCGCCCGCCTGGTTGCGCTCGAGGAAGGCGGGGACGGGGCGGATTTCGAGCGGCGTGCGGGGGATCGTCCGGAACAGGCGCGGTGCCGCGGCTTCGACCCGCGCGCCGATGTCGCGATAGCCCTGGGCGAGCGCCTCGGCCGAGGCCGGCTTGAAGCGCGGATCGGTGCGGATGTGCTCGAAGAAGGCCTGGAGGTCGCCGCTGAAGCCGACCTCGCGCCGGACCGCGTCCATCTCGCCGCGGATGCGGGCGACCTCGCGGAGGCCGAGCGCATGCACTTCCGCGGCGCTCATGGGCAGGGTCGTCGAATCCTCGATCAGGTAAGCGTAGAGCCGCTCGCCGCCGGGCATTTGCGAGAGCCCAACGCTCTCCCGGGCACGGGGCGCGTAGTCGGCCCTGAGGAAGTCGCGCAGGCGGGTGAAAGCGGGGCGGAGCTGGCCGGTGATCGCCTCGCGATACGCGCTGCGCAGCCGTTCGCGCTCTCCCTGCGGCACCGAATCGGGGAAATTCTGGACGGGAAGGTAGAATGTCGAGCCTTCGACGCCCTGCTCGAGCAGAGTGTCGAGCTGCCCGATCATGTTGTTGACGACGAGGCGCGGCTGCGTGACGCCGGTCGCCATCCCCTGGCGGAAGCGCTCGATGGCAAGGTCGACCTGGCTGACGAAGCCCTGGAACCGCCGGAGGTTGTTCTCGTAATCCTCGACGGTGCGGAACGGCGCCGCGCCGCGCCCGGAGGAGAGGTCGGCGAAGGCGGTGTGGAAGCCGAAGAAATGATCGATCGGCCGCACCGCGGTCAGCGCCAGCATTTCGGGGGCAAGGCCGCGCAGCGCCATCTGCTTGTCGCGCCGGAAGACGTCGTAGGCGAGCCGGTCGGTCGGGCTCAGCGCGCTTCGGTCGATCGCCTCGAGCGCGGCGAGCTCGGCCTGCTGCGCCGCCCGCTCGCGGTCGTAATATTCGTCGCTGAGATAGTCCCCGTAGCGGTCGGCATAGCGCAGGTCGCCGCGATAGAGCCCGACCAAGGGCGCGCGGCGGAGCAGGTCCTCGTCGCTGCGCGCGAACAAAGCGCGCAGGCGCTGAGAGGCTGACTGGGTCTGGTCGGGAGCGGCGGCAGCCGGAGCCTCGGCCGCGGCGGGCGCAGGAGAAGCCTCGCGCGGAGCGCACGCGCCGAGAGTCAGCGCGCAGACGGAGGCGGCGGGAAGCAGGAAGGTCCTGGTGGTCATCAAAGTCCTCAATATTCAGGGGCGCCGGGGCGCATTGACCTCGATCGGGTCCACGGCGGCGGGGCCGACCCGCCAGGGGCGCTCCCGGTACCATTTGGTGATCACATATTTGAGCCCCGCGGTGACCGGGCAGCCCTGGTGGAGGGTGTAGCGGTTGGGCGCTCCGGTGCGGTCCATGTTGTTCCAGACCAGGAGATTGCCGGCGCGCGGGGTGATCCGGACGTTGACCTCGGGGAAGAAGGTCTGACCGCCCCCCTCCGGCTCATTCAGGAAGGCCATCGCGGTCCACGTCCGCTGCCCGCCGCTGGTGGTCTCCTCGCGATAGTAATTCTGGTCCGTGTAGAAGAAATCGTGGTGCGCCTTGAACTCCTGCCCGACGTCGTAGCGTTGGCCCTGCGAGGTTTCCCCATGCTCGGGCTGGATGCCGACGAGGGCGTTGATCTTGGCGTCGACCGACGCGACCAGGGGATGGTCGCGGTCGAAATTGCTGCTGTCGCTGGTGCGGAATCCCGGAATATACTGGTCGGCGAGCAGCCCGGACGGCACCCGGTTGGACTCGATCAAAGCAATCAGGGCGCTGCACTCGTCCGGGCGCAGGAAGTCGCGTGCGACGAACATGTCGGCCTCGCGGACCGGCATGCGGAAGACGTTCGGCGTGCGCGACAGCCGGTTGCGGACGAAGTCCCCGACTGCGGCGCGATAGGGGTCCGGACCCATCGTCATAGGATTTGGCTCACTCCACGATTCTGCCGCGCACCATCACGAATCCGACACGCTCCAGCCGGCGGACGTCGGCCAGCGGATCGCCGTCCACGGCGATGAGGTCGGCGGAGAGGCCGGGCGCGATCCGGCCGATCTCGTTCTCGAGCCCGAGCAGCCGCGCGGCGCCGGTCGTCGCGGAGGCGATCGCCTCGGACGGGCTCATGCCGACCAGCTCCACCATCATCCGGAACTCCTCCGCATTGCGGCCGTGGGCGAACACGCCGGCGTCGGTCCCGAAGACGACCGGCACGCCCGCCGCGCGGGCGGCACGGCCGGCGCGGCCGAGATGCTCGACCGTCTCGCGGATCTTGGCTTCGACGATCGGCGTATAGATGCCGCGGCCGAGGCCCTCGCGCACCCCCACCAGCGCCATCATCGTCGGCACCATGACGCTGTTCGAGGCGCGCATCGCCTGGAGCGCGGCCGCGTCGGCGAAGGTGCCGTGCTCGATCGAGTCCACTCCGGCGCGCGCCGCCGCCTCGATCCCGCGGGCGCCGTGGGCGTGGGCTGCCACGCGCAATCCGAGGGAATGCGCGGTCGTGACGATCGCGCGCATCTCCTCGTCCGTGAAATGCGCCTCGAGGCCGCGTGCCTGCTGCGACAGCACGCCGCCGGTCGCGGTGAACTTGATCACCTGCGCGCCCGCCTGCGCGAGCTGGCGGACGCGAGCCGCGCATTCCTGCGGGCCGGTGCAGGTGTTGTGCGCAGAAAGCGCCTCGTTCACTTCGCGGCGGAAGCCGTTGACGTCGCCATGGCCGCCGATGATCGAGATTGCGGGGCCCGCGGCGACGATGCGGGGGCCGACGATCAGCCCCTCGGCGGTGGCGCGGGCGAGCACGGAGCCGACCTGCGGCGCCGAGCCAAGGTCGCGCACCGTCGTGAAGCCGGCGCGCACGGTGGTCCTCGCGTTGCGGACGCCGATCAGGGTCCACCATTCGTCGGGCTCCACGGCCTCGCGCCAGAAGTCGCCGCCGGGATCGCCCGAGAGGTGGACGTGCGTATCGATGAGGCCGGGCAGGACGGTGCGGTCCGAGAGATCGACGAGCCGCGCGCCGGCCGGCGCCGGCTGGAGGCCGTCGGCCACGCTGAGGATGCGGCCGTCGACGACGACGATGGTCGAAGGGCCGCGCGGGCGCTGCGAGGCGTCCGTGATCAGGCGACCGGCGTGGATCACGACCGTCTCCGCCGCCGCAGGCGCGGCGACGGCGGTCAGCGCGAGGAGAAAGAGGAAGAAGCGGGCGAGCATCGGCGCCCAAGCCATGCGACAGCCGGCGGGCTTCTTGCAAGGCAAAAGCCCGGACCTCCGCGATGGAGATCCGGGCCCGATGCCTTCGGTCGGCGAGCGCCTACCAGAAGAAGTCGTAGATGACGTCGACGACTTCGCCGCTGTACGTGTCGATCAGCAGCACGTCGTTATAATAGCGCACCCAGGTGAAGCCGGGGCCCGGATCGGGAAGGCGATACTGCCAGGGATCGCCGATCCAGTAATTCTGTCCCCAGAACAGCCGGTCGAGAACGATGCCGATCGACAGCCGCGAATAGCGGTAGTGGCGATAGGGCGCGTAATAGCCGGGGTTGCGGTAGAGGTGACGGTTCGAATTGCGCCAGCCCTGCCAGTTGTAGCGGCGGTCGTTGCGCCAGCCGTTCCGGTCCCAGCGGCGATGGCCGTTCCAGTCCCGGCGGCGGTCATTGTCGCGGTTCCAGTCGCCGCGGCGGCGGTCGTCGTCGCGGTTCCAGTCGCCGCGGCGGCGGTCATCGTCGCGGTTCCAGCCGCCGCCGCGATTGTCGCCGCGCCGGTCGCGGTCCCAGTTATGCTGGGTTCCGACCTGACCGTCGGGCCGGCGGTAACGCTCCGAGCGCGGATCGTTCTGACTGCCTTGCCACTGCCCGCTGCCGGAAGAATTCGGAGTCCGGTCCCGGCTCCAGCCGCGCCCGCTTTGGTCTCCGCCCCGGCCGCTCCAGCCGCCGCGGCCCTGCGTGCCCGCAGACTGTCCCGTGTCCTGCCGCCGATCGGGCTGCTGGATCCGCGGACGGCCGACGTCCTGGCGCGCCTGCTGGCGGACCTCCTGGCGTTGCTGGCGCTGCTCCACCCGCTGGGCGCGCTGGACCGTGCGCTCCTGGCGCGGGGTGCGAACCTCGCTGTCGTCGGGCGCCGCCCACGCGGCCGCCGGCAAGGACGCGCTCGCCGCCAGCAATATTCCGATCAATGCCTTCCGCATCGCTACACTCCTGAATTCCGGCGGACCCACCGCCCCTCCGTGCGACGGGCTGTGCATGGTCGAGGATGAGCGGTAGCTGAACTGCCGCTTCAGCCGGGCGAAAGGAATCAGCGTCGCCCGGGGCCTCGCGGCTCGCGCGGCATCAGCGACGGCGCCGTGCGCGCGGCCTCGCCGGGCTCGACGCGGACCGGCGGCGCAGCCTCGATCTGCTCGGCGCCGCGCTTCATCCGGGCCGCGCGGCGCACCGCCTCGCGAAGCCGCGGATAGACCCCGCAGCGGCAGATGTTGGGGATGGAAGCGTCGATGTCGGCGTCGCTCGGGCTTTCGCTGCGCTCGATCAGGGCCGCGACCGCCATCACCATTCCCGGAATGCAATAGCCGCACTGCGGCACCGACTCGGCGGCGAAGGCCTGCTGCACCGGGTGCGACCGGTCCGGCGCCAGGCCCTCCACGGTGGTGACGACGCTTCCCTCGAGCGCGCCGATGGGGACCTGGCAGCTGGCGACCGCGCGCCCGTCGATATGGACGGTGCAGGCCCAGCAATGGCCGGTGCCGCAGCCATATTTCGTGCCCGTCAGGTTCGACGCGTCGCGCAGCGCCCAGAGCAGGGGCGTCTCGGGATCGAGCCGGTAGTGGACGGCCTGCCCGTTCACGGTAAAGCGGGTCATCGGCGGCGGTCATAAAGGCGGAGGGCGCGCGATGGAAAGCAAATCGGCGGGGCGGATCGCGGTCGCGATCGAGGGCCATGTCGCCCATGTCGAGCTCGCCCGCGAAGGCAAATTGAACGCGATGGACGGCGAGATGTTCGCCGCAATCGGCGAGGCGTTCCGCAGCGTCGGCACCGACAGCCGCGTGCGGGCCATCCTGCTTTCGGGACGCGGCCGCCATTTCAGCGCGGGGCTCGACCTCGAATATGCCGGCAGCCAGTTCCCGCCGGCCGACGACCCCGGCCGCGCGGCCGAGGCGCGCCTCCGCCACGTCCAATGGCTGCAGGACGCGTTCAACGCGGTCGAGGAGGCGCGCGCGCCGGTCGTCGCCGCAGTCCATGGCGGCTGCATCGGCGCCGGGGTCGACCTGATCTCGGCCTGCGACCTGCGCGTCGCCGCCGCCGACGCCTTCTTCCAGATCGCCGAAATCGACGTCGCGATCACCGCCGACCTCGGCACCCTCCAGCGCCTCGGCCACCTGATCCCGCACGGCCTGCTGCGCGAGCTCACCTATACAGGCCGCCGCATGGGCGCGGACGAAGCGGCGCGCTACGGCCTCGTCAACCGCCTTGCCGGCAGCCGCGAGGAGGCGGTCGCCGCAGGCCTCGCTCTCGCCGGCGAGATCGCCGCCAAGTCGCCGCTCGCGGTCGCGGGCGCGAAGCTCAGCCTCAACTACAGCCGCGGCCGCCCGGTCGAGGAGGGCCTGCGCCACGTCGCGATGTGGAATGCCGGCACGCTGGTCAGCGCGGACCTCACCGCCGCGGTCCGGGCGCGGCTGGCGAAGGAGGATGCGGAATTCGGGCCGCTTGCGGACTGAAAAGACCCAAAAGACACTCATTTCAGCCTCTAAAAGCCTTTGTTTCCAGCCGACGCCCACTGGTCCCGACGGGCCCCGTCGAACAGCTCGGAAAGCTCCTCGTTGACCTGCCGGAGCTCGGGTCGCGCG
The DNA here is from genome assembly GCA_035628635.1 of Allosphingosinicella sp. Lineage (GTDB taxonomy): Bacteria > Pseudomonadota > Alphaproteobacteria > Sphingomonadales > Sphingomonadaceae > Allosphingosinicella. The sequence continues at coordinate 147,369 of DASPJJ010000001.1, read as the reverse complement.
GCGGCGCGCCGATCCAGCGCGTTGAGCACGGCCATGCAGAGGCGGTTGTCGTAGCGGATCACCTCGCCCACGCAGCGGCCGTTGCGGACGATCGGGATGCGCTCGCCGTACAAAGCGCGCTCGAGGCCGACATCGAGCCGGCGGTCCTGACCCCAGCCGACGGCCTTGTCCCAGGAGGCGGCGAAGCTGGCCGCGTCCGGCCGCTCGCGGAGGCGATAGGCGCTCTTGCGGGTCTTGCCGACCGCGCGCGCGGCGAGGGTGACATGGCCGCCGAGGGCGAGGCGCAGGATGAAGCCCTTCTGCCGTTCGACCGTCCAGCCATCGTGCCGCGCGCGGACGGGCACGGGGGCGAAGGCAAGCTCCTCCAGCGGCATGTCCTGGAGGAGGGCAAGGAGGCGCGGGGTCAGCCCGAACGGGTGCGAATCGCTCACCGCAAGCTTATGCCCCGCGATTCGTATCATTGAAAAGTTCTTATTCTGATCTCGTCACAGGCCGGAGAGGCCGAGCTCGGCGAGAGAGCGGGAGATCGGTTTCTCCCAACCGTCGGTACCCTGCCGCCGCGCGTCTTCGAGCGCATCCTCTATCGCGAACGGGTCGGCCTGGCGGAGGGCCTCGATCAGCGCTGCCGCCTGGCTGAGATACTTGAAGCGTTTTTCGCGGCTCGTTCTCAAGCGCTTCTGCGCGAGGATGAGCTTGTGGACCGCGTAGCGCGCCGGCGCAGGCACGGAGACGGGCACGCCCGGGCCCCAAAGGGCCGTGGCCGCGACGGGATCCTCGGTAAGCCAGCGCCGATATTGAAGCGGAGTCGCAGCGGCGCTCATCTCCGAAAGAGGCAGCGGCAGTGAGTCCGTGCGCTGAAGAATCGGGGTCAGAATCTCGACCAAGGCTTCGCTGCCCTTGAAGCGCGACGAGAAGTGACGAAGGTCCAGCTCAAGAATGGCCGAAAGAGTCGGATCGGCGCGCTGCAGGATGGCCTCCATCGATTCCCCCGTCTCGGCCTTGAGGGCGAGATCGACGGTCACGAGATCGACGTCGCCGGTGATGAGGCTTGCATCCGGAAGATGTCGACCGACGAGAGGCTCCATCAGCTGATAGGCAGCCGCGCCTACGAGCACGACCCCGCGTGCGAACAGTCCGGCATCGGCGACTGCATCGAGGACGCGACCGAGCCACGGCTCGGGACCGCGCAGGCCTCGGGACTTGAGGGTACGGATGGTCGCGCGCCGGTCCTTCGCGGCGGAGGCGGCCCGGCGGATCGCCTCGGCCTTCTCCTGTGTTTCCCCCTCATCCTCGCGACCGGGGAAGATATCACGCCGCCCAGCACCGACCGACACCTTGGCATAGAGATAGCTCGCCCCGCCGATCGCGCGACGGTAGACCGTGCCCCCGCGCTGCGCATATCGGGCCTGCTGCGCGAGATCGGCGTAGAGCGTCAATAGCGCCGGAGGGATCGGCTGGAGCATTACAGACAAAACGACCAACTTTTGTCTGTAAGCCAGCCGCGTCGAAAGCCTTGAATCTCCGGCCGCTCTCCTGTATCGGCCCGACGCGACGGCGCGGGAACAGTCTCGCGGCGAACCCATTTTTGCGTTGTTGATGGCAGACGCCGCAAGGCGCAGGCGCCACCGTTCGAAACCGGAGTGTGACAGGCCTTTATGCAAATTCTCGTTCGCGACAACAATGTCGACCAGGCGCTGCGGGCGCTCAAGAAGAAGCTCCAGCGCGAAGGCGTCTACCGCGAGATGAAGCTGCGCCGCCACTATGAGAAGCCGTCCGAGAAGCGCGCCCGCGAGCGCGCCGCAGCGATCCGCCGCGCCCGCAAGCTCGAGCGCAAGCGCGCCGAGCGCGACGGCGGCGGCACCGCCCGCTAAGGCTTCCCGAGGGGCAGTGAATTTCCCCGCGGTCGGAGGGGACAGTCACTTTCCCCGCCGCAGGCGAGTAGATGGCCCATGCCCCGGGTGAAAGTGACTGTCCCTTAGGAGCCCAAAGATGTCCGTCACCGCCGTTCCGATCCGTCCGCTGAAGAAGGGGTCGGTGCTCAAGCTCTGGCTCGGCATCGTCGTCCTCGTCGCGCTGGCCGCCGCCGCCGCCTGGTACACGGCCGGCCGCCTCTCGTACGAGACCACGTCCTCGGGCCTCCAATATCGGGTGATCGAGGCGGGCGAGGGGCCCAATGTCGGGGTCAATGATTATGCGCTGGTCGAATATGTCGGCCGGCTCGAGAACGGCACCGAGTTCGATTCGAGCCGCGGACAGCCGGTGCCGATGCAGGTGAACGCGGTCGTTCCCGGCTTCTCCGAAGCGCTGCAGCTGATGAACAAGGGCGCGCGCTATCGAATCCGCATCCCGCCGAATCTCGCTTACGGCGCGACCGGCGCCGGCGGCGTCATCCCGCCCAACGCGACGCTTGAATTCGACGTCACCCTGGTCGATTTCCGCACCCTGACCCCCGAGCAGCGCCAGCAGCTCGAGATGATGCAGATGATGCAGCAGGGCGGCGGCGGCGCGCCTCCGGGCTCGGGAGGAGCCGGGACGCCTCCGGGATCCGAAGGCTCCACTCCTCCGGGCGGCGGCGCCGGTGAGACCCCACCGCAGGGCAACAGCGCTCGTTAGAGCCTATTCGCCGAGAGCGGCGTAGGTGAACAGCCGGTAGCGGACTCGCTGCGCGGCGCGCATGTTGGCGGCGATGCGACCGTGCAGGCCCTCGTCCCAGGTCGCCCAGCGCGCGACGAAGGCCTGCGCCCGCGCCGGATCGCCCGCATCCTGCACCGCCAGCACTTCGCGCAGCAGCGCCTCGACCGCGGCCGGATAGCGGCCATAGTCGATCGAGAGGCGCCGGCTCGCGGGATCGAAGCGCAGCACGCCGCGGTCCAGGAACCAGTTGAACTGCATCAGCTGCATCGTCTGGTAGGGCTGCTCCCGGCGCGGGCGGACATTCTGCAGCGTCCGGAAGATGCCGCTGGCGTAGAGCGAGCGCAGCGTCTCGTCGGTATAATAGCCGCGCCGTCGCAGCTCCTCGCCCGCGAAAAGCGAGACGAGGTCGGCCTTCAGCTCCTCGAGCAGATTGGCGTCCGCCCCGAGCGCCTCGTCGAGGACCCGGCCATCGCGGGTGCGGTCGACGCCGAGATAGTGGCCGACCTCGTGCCAGAGCGTGCGCTGGAAATTGGCGTCGGCGGTGAGGTGCGCGGCGAATTGGGGCGCGACCGCCGCCCTCCAGCTGCCGCCGGCCGCGCCGAAGATCTCCGGCGACCGCATGATATTGGCGCGCAACAGGATCGTGCGGCCGTAGCGCTCGGCGATCGACGTCTCGTTGGGCAGGATCGAGGCGGTGTTGCCGCCGCGCGACTGGCCGAAATCGGCGATCACGTCGTAGACGCCGACCGGGATGTCCTCGCGGATTCTCTTGCGGCGCTCATAAGGCAGGGAATTCTCGATCGCCTGCAGCCCCTGCATCCCCCGCCGCAGCGCCTCGGTCTCCACGCGGCGGTTGCCGAGGATGCTCAGCGAATAGAAAGCGCGCGTGCCGAGCAGCTCGTCGTCATAGGTCTCGTATGCGCCGATCTGCGCGTTCAAATTCCCGAAGCGGCCGGTGACCCAGGAGGCGTCGCCGGATTCATAGTCGTTCGAGAGCAGATCGCGCGCGCGGTTGCGCAAATAGCGGGCGAAAGCGGCGTCGTCGGCTTCCACCGCGGCGGCGGCCTCGTTGAGCAAAGCGTGCGCCTGCACCATCTCGTCGGCATAAGCGACCGAATAGGGCGCCGCGTAGAAATGAGAGCCGTCGGGCCGGGCGGCGAGCATCTCCAGGCGGCGGCGGAGACCCGGGTGCAGAGCGTCCAGCACCGGATGGCGGCGCAGCGCATCGATGTCCCGGCGAAGGCTCGTCCGGTCCTGGCGGCGCACGACCGAGCGGGCGTCGCTGAGCTCGGCGCGCCGGTCGGGGTGGGCGGCAAGATAGGCGTCCAGTTCGGCCTGGGTGAGATCCCAGGGATAGACGTTCTTGCCGGGCGGTGCGTCGGCGACCCGCACGAACGGCTCCCGGCGATTGTCGAGCGTGGTCGCGATCGGACCCTGGAACAGACGGTAGAGGATGGCGAGATCGCGCGCCCGGGGATCGTCCGCCTCGGCGAGGGTCGCCGCGACCGAGAGGGCGTCGCGATGCCGCTGCATCTCGTAGACGCGCTGGAAGATTCGGCCGACTTCGATGAGCTTGGCCACGGCGGTCCTCTCGCCGGCGCTGAGATGCGCCAGATCGGGCGCCAGGCGGGCGGTTTCGGTCCGGTCGAGCATCTCGCGGACCTGCGCCGGAGTCCAGGCGGCGATCTCGGCCCAGCGGCGCGCAGCCGGCACCGGTTCGGGCAGAGCGACTTCGGCCGCGGCGGAAGGCCCGGAGGGCATTACGGCGGACGTGCAGGCGGCCGTGGCGAGAAGCAAAGCGAGCGTCCTGATCATGGGCCAGGCTCTCGGCCGCGCCGAACCGCCGGTCAAGCCGGCCTCGCGCCCGCGACGATATGCTCGGCCGAAGCGAACAATTGCGGATCGACCTCAGCGCCCGACGCGGCGGCATTCTCCTCGACCTGCTCCGGCCGGGATGCGCCGACGATGGCCGAGGCGACGTTCGGTTCGCGCAGCACCCAGGCGAGGGCGAATTGCGCAAGCGTCAGCCCGGCCTGATCGGCGAGAGGCTTCAGCCGCTGCACCGCCTGCAGCAGCGGCCGCTGCATCAGCCGCTCCATCCAGCCGCCCATCTCCTCGCTGGTCGCCCGGGTTCCCGGCGGAGGCGCCGAGTCGGGATCGTACTTCCCGGTGAGCACGCCCTGGCCGAGCGGCGACCAGACGATCTGCGAAATGCCGTTGGCGGCGCAGAGCGGGATCACGTCGCGCTCCGGATCGCGCCAGACCAGCGAATATTGAGGCTGGCTCGACACGAACTTCGCCACGCCCGGCATGTCCAGCGCCGCGCGGATGCCGTCGACGGGCCATTCGGAGAAGCCGATGTAACGGACCTTGCCGCTTTCGACGGCGCGGGTCAGCGCCTCCATCGTCTCCTCGAGCGGCGTCTCGGCGTCGAACCGGTGGCACTGGTAGAGATCGACGTAATCGGTCCGCAGCCGCCGCAGCGACGCGTCGAGCTGCTTTTCGACCTGGGCGCGGGAGAGTCCGCGATCGGCGTCCGTCATCGGGAAGAAGAGCTTGGTCGCCAGCACGTAGGAATCGCGAGGCCGCTCCGCCAGCGCCTCCCCCAGGAAGGTCTCCGCGGCGCCGCGCCCGTAGATGTTGGCGGTGTCGATGAAGTTGATGCCGAGGTCGAACGCCCGATCGAGGCAGGCCCGCGCCTTCTCCGCCTCGACCCCCACTCCGTAGGTCAGCCACGAGCCGAGCGAGATTTCCGAAACCCGAAGATCGCTCGATCCGAGCTGCCGGTAGCGCATGGTTGTTGCCCTCATCGATCTCAGCTGCCGAATCGGATCGCGGCCAATTGGTTCCGCTCAGCCCGGCAGCCAGCTTCTTTCATCGACGGCATGATGGAGGATCCGCACGACCCAGACGGTGCCTTCTTCAATGTCGTAATAGATCCGGTGGCGGCGGTGGGAAAGGCAGCGGATCGGCGGTGCGATTCCGATCCGGAATGCGCCCGCCTCCGGGTGCTCGCGGAGCAGGCGGAAGGCACGTTCAAAACTCCGCACGTAGTCTTCGGCGACCTCCGCTCCGAAGCTTCGTATGCTGTAATGGAGAATATCCGTCAGGTCGGCCGCCGCGGCGGCGCGAAGGCGGACTTCAGCCACGCTCGCGCGCGATAATGTCTTCGATGGTCAGGTCGCTCGGCGGGGATCGACGACCGAGGTCGATGGCCTCCTGCAGACGCGCCTGCTGCTCCGCGGTCTCCTGATCCCGCCGCATCAGGTCGCGGATATAGTCGCTCGCGCTGCTGTATCGCCCGTCCGCAACGCGCGATTCGGCCCAGCGCTTGAGCTGTTCGGGGAGGGAGACGTTCAACTGGGGCACAGCGCCAACATACGATTTCGCGCGGAATTGCGCAAGCTGAAGCCATGTTTAGAGTGATGCAGTCAATGCTGCGTTCAGTCGGCGCGACGACATTAAAGTCCAAAAGGAGAAGTCGATGTTTCTGAAGCTCGCAGCCGCGCTCCAGATCGCGGCCCAGCCGGCGCCGGCCGCGCCGCCGGCGGAGATCGCCTATCTGCCCGTGGCGGGCGGCGAATATCATGCGATCGAGCCGGCCGAGCGTCTGATAGCGAACCTCGCCGCCGAGCCGGGGCCGCGCCTGCGCCGCGTCGATCTCCCGACCCGCGGCTTCCAGGACTGCCTCGAACGCTTCGGCTATATCGACCATGCCCAGACCTGCCTCCGCCCGCTTGTCGCGCGCGAGCATGACGGCGCGCCGTTGGTCCTCGTCTTCGTCGAGGAGGTCCGCCGCTCGAACGTGACCGGGAGCGTCGTCAACAAGACGCTGACGGTCCGCTGCGTCGGCGCCCGCGCGGTCGCGCGCGCCGAGCTCGGCGGAACCCTCAATTCCGAGTTCGCGATCCGCCAGGCGCGGGAGCCGGTGCGACAGTGCCTGGTCGACGCGGCGCGAACCCCCGAGCAGGCAAGGATCGACCCGGCGACGGGCACGGCCGCCTGGAACTTTCCCGTGCAGCCGAACGGCCTGACGCGGGACTATGAGGATGCCCGCGGCAATGCGCTCGAACGCGCGATCGTCGAGATCGAGGACAGTCGCCCGGAAGCGACGGCAGAGCGCGATTGCACCGTGCGCGCGCGCGTCAGCCGCGTCCTCGGCGGTTGGTGGCTGCGCGCCGGCGACACGGTGACGCTCACCATCCCCTGTCACACGAACGCCGTGCGCGACGGCCGGCCCGCGCTCCTGTTCGTCAATTTCGAAAGGCAGCTGCGCTACCTGGAGCCCCTCTAGCTCGACATTCGAGCTGACCTCCGCTGCATCGGCTGGTTAGCTCAGTTCGACGGACAGGCGTCGCCCGAGGACCTTGGCGGCACGCGACAGGGTTTCGAGCGTCACATTGTATTCCTCGGGATCCAATATCCGCGCTAGCTGAGCACGGCTGGTTTCCATCAGCTCGGCCATGCGCGCTCTGGAGAGCTTCTGCTCAACCATCGCCTGCTGCAACTGCAGCGCGATCACGCGCTTAATCGCGCGGGCGGTAATCTCCTCACGAATGCCTTCCTCATTAAGGAAGTCGTCGAGGGACGTGAGGCCCTCGTACGAACGGATATTATCCGTTTTTGCCACTTTGATGTTCCTCTTACCGGAATTCCTCCTTCCGCTTCCGTGCCAGACTTAGATCGGCCTTGGGCAGCTTAGCGCTCTTTTTGAAGAGTGCGTGCACCACCAGCAGGACTTGTCGCGCCCGATCGAAAAAGAAGATGAGCCTGAACTCACGCTTCGAGGGCAGCGACGATCTTATCTCGTAGAGTCCGTCACCGAGGGGGCGGCACAGTGGCAATCCCATCGGGAAGCCGATCTGAACCGTCTTCAAATCCTCGCCGACGACCTTCTTTTCCTCAAATGAAAGCTCGCGGATGGAATCCAGAACAACGCTATTACCCGAGGCAGTCTCGTAGAACAGAACTTCGTGCATGGGGCATCCCCACTCTCGTCAGAAGATTGATGTTCATGGTTAATGTCCTTTCGTTTCCCTTTCAGTCCCCCGCAGCTACACGGCAATCTCAGGTGGGGGCCAAGGCCTGAGCAAATTCAGGTGTATCAGATATGGTACGTGCGTCAAGCTGGATGGTCAGCACTCGACCACGTTGACCGCCAGGCCGCCGAGGCTGGTTTCCTTGTAGCGCTCGTTCATGTCGAGGCCGGTCTTGCGCATCGTCTCGATCACCTGGTCGAGGCTGACCCGGTGCGAGCCGTCGCCGACCAAAGCCAGACGCGACGCCTCGATCGCCTTGATCGCGCCGACCGCGTTGCGTTCGATGCAGGGCACCTGGACGAGCCCGCCCACCGGGTCGCAGGTGAGGCCCAGATTGTGCTCCATGCCGATCTCGGCCGCATTCTCGATCTGGCCGGCGCTTCCGCCGAGCGCCGCGGTCAGCCCCGCCGCGGCCATCGAGCAGGCGACCCCGACCTCGCCCTGGCAGCCGACCTCAGCGCCGGAAATGGACGCATTCTCCTTGAACAGCGAGCCGACCGCCGCCGCGGTCAGCAGGAAGGTTCGCACGCCCTCGTCCGACGCGCGCGGGGTGAAGCGCTGATAGTAGCGGATGATCGCCGGGACGATGCCCGCCGCGCCGTTGGTCGGCGCGGTGACGACCCGGCCGCCCGCCGCATTCTCCTCGTTGACCGCGAGCGCCCACAGATTGACCCAGTCGAGCACCGTCAGCGGGTCCTGCAGCGTCCGCTCCGCTTTCTCGATCAGCAGCCGGTAGAGGGCAGGGGCGCGCCGCTTGACGTTGAGGCCGCCGGGAAGGATGCCGTCCACCGCCATGCCGCGATTGATGCACGCGTCCATCGCGGCGAGGATGCCGTCCAGCTTCGCGTCGATCTCCTCGTCGCTGCGCACGGCCCGCTCGTTCTCCCGCACCACCTCGGCGATCGACAGCGCCTCGCGCTCGCAGATGGCGAGCAGCTCTTCGGACGAGCTGAAGTTGAACGGAACGTCCCACACGCCTTCGGGCGGGGCGTTGCGCGACACCGTCGCCTCGTCGACCACCGCGCCGCCGCCGGTCGAATAATAGACCTTCGCCTCGAGCTCGGCACCATCGGCGGCGAAGGCGGTGAAGCGCATTCCGTTCGAATGGTGCGGCAGCCGCTCGCGCTGGAGGAAGCGCAGGTCGCGCGGCTCGTCGAACGCGATTTCGCGCTCGCCGCCGAGCTCCAGCCGCCCGCTTTCGCGGATCGCGGAGACGATCTTGTCGGCCTCGTCGGGATCGATCCCGTCCGGCCGCTGACCCGACAGTCCGAGCAGGATCGCGCGGTCGCTGGCGTGGCCCTTGCCGGTCAGCGCCAGCGATCCGTAAAGGTCCGCCTGGACCCGCGCCGCCGCGGCGATCCGCCCGCTCTCGCGCAATCCCTCGACAAAGCGGCACGCGGCCGTCATCGGCCCCATGGTGTGCGAAGAGGATGGGCCAACCCCGATCTTGAACAGATCGAAGACACTTGAGACCACGGGCGATTCTCCACGGCCGGAGGACGCTCCGGCCCGCCGCCGACATGGGCCCGGCACCTGCTGATGGCAAGCGCCGCGGGCTTCGTCCTGCTCGACGGCGGCGCCGGCGGCGGCGGCCGCTCGCTCCTGTTCCGCGGCGCCGAGGAGATCGTCGAGACCCGTGATCCGGACGAGGTCGCGGACTGCCTCGCGCGGCTCGAGGGGCGCCGGGCGGCCGGCTTCATCGCCTACGAGGCCGGCTATGCGCTGGAGCCGAAGCTCGCCCCGCTGCGCCGCGCTCCCGCCGCGGACCAGCCGCCTTTGCTCTGGTTCGGGCTGTTCGGGGCGCCGGAGGAGGTCGACGCCGCTTCGTGGCTTCCCGGCGCCGCGGGCGCCTGGGCCGGGGCGCCGCGGCCGCTCGTCGCGCGCGCCGACTATGAAGCCGCCGCCGGCCGGGTCCTCGATCATATCCATGCCGGCGACATCTATCAGGCGAACCTGACCTTCCCCTGCGACGTCCCGGTCGCCGGGCACCCGCTCGCCCTCTACGCCGGCCTTCGCGAGCGCGCCTGCGCACCCTACGGCGCGATCGTCTTCACCGGCGCGCACTGGATCCTCTCCTGCTCGCCGGAACTCTTCTTCGAGACGGATGGGCGGCGCATCGCCGCCCGGCCGATGAAGGGCACGGCCGCTCGCTCCGCGGCGCCCGAAAGCCTCAGCGCCGACCCGAAGCAGCGCGCCGAGAATCTGATGATCGTCGATCTGATCCGCAACGACCTCAGCCGCGTCTCGCGCCCCGGCAGCGTCGCGGTGCCGAGGCTGTTCGAGGTCGAGACCTATCCGACCCTCCACCAGATGACCTCGACCGTCACCGCCGAGCTGGAGGGCCCCGCCGCGGCCGCCCGCCTCTTCTCCGCCCTCTTCCCCTGCGGCAGCGTCACCGGCGCCCCCAAGATCCGCGCGCAGGAGATCGTCGCCGGGCTCGAATGGGCGCCGCGCGGCGTCTATACCGGCGCGATCGGCAGGGTTGCGCCCGGCGGCGAAGCCCTGTTCAATGTCGCGATCCGCACTTTGGTCGTGCCGGCGGGCGGGGCGAGGGCCCGGCTCGGCCTCGGCTCGGGGATCGTCGCCGACAGCCGGCCGGCCGACGAATGGCGCGAATGCCTGGCGAAGGGAGCCTTTGTGACCGATCCGTCCCGGCGCTTCGACCTCGTCGAGACGATGCGCTTCGATCCCGCCGACGGCATGCCCGACCTCGAGCGCCACCTCGCCCGGCTGAAGCGCAGCGCGGAAAGCCTCGGCTTCGCCTTCGACCGCCACGATGCGAGGAACGAGCTCCAGGCCGCGACCTTCCGGCTGGCCGCGCCGTCGCGCGTGCGCCTGCTGCTCTCGCCGACCGGCGCGACGGCGATCGAGATCGGCCCGATGCCCCCGCATCCCGACGAGCCGGTCGCGGTCGCGCTGGCCGCGCGCCCCGTCCCCCGCGAGGATTTCCGGCTGGCCCACAAGACCAGCGACCGCCGCTTCTACGACGCGGCGCGCGAGGCGGCCGGCACGTTCGAGATCCTGTTCGAGGACGAAGCCGGCTTCCTGACCGAGGGCAGCTTCACCAGCCTGTTCGTCCCGCGCGGCGGCAGGCTGCTCACCCCGCCGCTCGGGCGCGGCCTCCTCCCCGGAATCCTGCGCGAGCGCCTGCTCGACGAAGGCGAGGCCGAGGAAGCCGACCTCGCGGCGGCCGACCTCGACGAAGGCTTCCTGATCGGCAACGCGGCCCGCGGCCTGATCCGCGCCCGCCTCGCTTGATCAGGTCCTGAAATAGCTCTGCCCGCGCGGCGGCTCCGGCGGCAATTTCTCGGGCTTGATCCGCTCGGGCCGCACCTTCGCGCGCGCCGCCGCCTCGGCGCCGTGGCTGGCGAGCTTCAAAAAGCAGCCGTGGGCGCGCTTCAGCCGGGTGCGCTCGGCGTCGCTGGTGGCGAGCGCGAGCTGCGCCAGCGCCTCATCGGCCTTGGCCCGATAGTCGGTATCGCTCATGGGGGAGTCCTTTCGGTTGTCCCACCGCTGCGCCGATTGCGGCGCGGGCGCAAGTTTTTACGGCGGACCCTTGCATTGCAGGAAATCGTTCTATTGATGTTCTGCTCCTTGCGGAGAAAGGAGCGATTCGATGCAACCGATTCCCGTGGTCTGCGACCGCTGCCGCGCCGAGGGCGAGAGCGGCGCGGACCCGTTCGAGGCGTTCGGCGCGCTGCTCGATTTCGAGCCCGTCCCGCGCAGGGCCAAGCGCGCCGACGGCTGGGACGCCGAGCTGCAGCGCGCCTTCATCGCCCTCCTCTCGCTGACCGGCTCGGTCAAGTCCGCCTGCCGCGCGATCGGCAAGTCCGAGTTCGGCATCACCCAGCTCGTCCGCGCCGAGGGCTGCGAGGGCTTCGTCGCGGCGATGGACGAGGCGGTCGCGATCTCGAAGGACGAGCGCAGCCGCCGCCTCGCCGAGGCGGTGCGCGCCGTCGCCGCCGACAAGGATGCGTGGAGCCCGCCGCGGCCCGCCTGGTCGAAGGCGGCCACTCGCGACGCCTCTTCCGGCCCCGCCCGGAAAGGCCGCCACGACCCGCCGCTGCCGCCCGGCGACGAGCGCCGCGACGAGCTCGGCTACACGGCGGAAGAGCGGCAAAAGGTCGAGGCGCTGACGCCGGTCTTCCATCATTACATGCTCCGCCTCGAGATGGAGCGCGAGGCGCGGCTCGCCGGCAAAATCTGCGAGGCCGATTTCTACGTCCGGCAGATCACCGTGCTCGAGCTCGCCATGCAGCTGATGATCGGCGGCCACGGCAGGGACGCGATCATCGCCATCCAGAAGCTGCGCCTCGGCCCGCACAAACTGATCAGCATCGCCGAGACGGCGATGACGCGCCTGCTCGACGACGCGCGCCGCGCGCTTTGGGCGATCCACGGCGAGCCGGAGCGTCCGCCGCCGCTCCGTCCCGAGCAGATGATCGACAAGGGCGACGTCAAGCTCTTGAAGCTGGAGGCCTTCTACGGCCCGGACGTGGAGGCCCAGATGCGCGCGAAGGACGAGGAATATGCCGCCGCCGCGAAGGAGCAGGTCGAATGGGAGCGCAAGGCCCGCGCCGAAGCCGCCGCCTGGGCGGAGCGGGTCGAGGAGGAAGAGGCCGAGCCGCCCGAGAGCAGCGAAAGGAGCGCACAGCGCTCCTGAGCAGCGAACGGAGTCGGCGAAGCGCCCGGCCGGCGAGGCGCGCGGCGCGAGTCCGCGCGAACTCGTCCGACGTCACGAATTCAGTTCGTGACGGCCTCCCCCAGCCGCCGCACGTCCCCCCGCACCGCCGCGATGCTTGCATCGGTGCCCGCCAGCGTCCCGATCTCGTGCTCGAACGCCGCGTCCACCTTGACGAGCAAGGCCGCGACGTCAGGCGCCGGCACGACGAGCAGCCGCCGCAGCTGGTCGTAAAGCGCCTCCAGCCGGTCCCCGAAAGCATCCTCCGCCGCCCCGATTTCCTCCGGCGAAGCGACGGCACAGACCCGCCCAGCCTCCTCGACCGCCGCTTCCGCGGCGCGATAGGCCGATAGCGTCTCGCCCCAGGCGCTCGCGGTTCCGTTCGTCCTGAGTAGCGATCGAGCTTGTCGAGAGCGCGTATCGAAGGACCCGAGCCCCACTGCCGGAATTGCGACAGCCGCGCCTAGCACGTCGCGCCTGGACGGGTTATCAGAGGCACCAGCCATCCTTCGCCTCCCTAACAAGGCGTGAGGGGGTCAGAGCCGGGGCAAGGTGCCAGCCTTGCTCCGGTTCGAATAGAGGTTCTTGGTACCACTAACCTAGGGCGGGCGCAATAGCCAAGAGCGGGAAAAACAAGGGTGGCCGGCCGCGAACGGGAATCGGTCCACAAATCGGCCTGCGCCTCTATCCGGACATTGAGGCGGCACTGGACGCCTGGATCGCGCAGCAGCCGGATCCGAAGCCTTCAAAACCGGAGGCGATCCGGCGGATTCTGCGGGCATCGCTCAGCGCTTAGGTGCGTTGCAAACCATCCGACTGTTCAATGAGGAGAGAATTCGAGCGAGCTTGGAAATAGGAACTCTCGCGCTCCAAGCCACGGAGACGTTTAAGCATTCCCTCCGGCATTCGAGCAGCGAGGCGCCGAATGAATTCCTGCTCCTTCTGTTCTAATTCGCGGAGCCTCCATATAAGTGAACTGTGTCTAAAAAGACGAAGCAGGTTCTCTAAATCGGCTGAAGCCTCAAACTCGCTCCAAAGCGCATTGTGGCACCCGTCAAATAGCGCAGGCAACCTTTCATTGAAAAGAAAGTGGTACGAATCGACAAGTCGGGCCCTCTCGGTATCCGACAGATCCTCCCCGCGATCGTGCTTCGCATTCGAGATCTTCACAATAGCACGGACACCATTATAAAAGTCACGATCGCGTCTTGAGGAATCCAGCACGGCGTCGAGGACTTGCGCAGAAGCCTCCGGTGTCAGAGCACCGCTTCCTCGAGCAGTGGCCCTAGTGATTGCTATGGTATTAGCGAGAGCTGTCGCCTTCTTTTTTCTCGCCGTGATTTCAATCTGCCGCAGCTTGGCAAGGCGCTGAGGATCTGAACGATCGAGCTCAGTAAGAATCGCTTTCGCATGCAAGGCCGATACCTCATGCCGGCCAAGCTTAATTGTCGCTTCGGCTGCTGCAACAGCTGCTTCATCCTCACCAAGGGCTTGACAACTCAACGCGAGATTGAGCAGCGCACTCTGGCGCAAAGGCTTCGGCAAAAGAGCTAAATCCAAGTCACGAAGCACACTTCGTGCTTGCTCCGCATCGCCAATCATTCTCAAGCTGCGCCCATACTGGGCGCGAATGTAAGCAACATCTCGCTCGTGCCCGTCCTCAGCGAGCGCATCGAACAAGTCGCTGCAGAGAGCCGTCACGCTTCGGTAGTGATCCCCCCTTAACAACGCGGCAACGTAGGACGACGCAACACGCAAAGCAGAGGCGACGGAATCAGAGTCGCCCCCCCCCAACGCTTGGCGAACAAGCCGCATGACGAGCGCGCTGGCGTTGGAAATCTTATAACTGCTTTGAAGTGGCTCATCAAAGCGATGGCTGCGCGGAAATACTAAGGATCCGGTACTCCATTTTTCGCCAAAATAAAGATTCAGGGCTCGGCGATCTAGGGACCGGGCCTCTTCTCCATCAAGGACGGTCCGGACAAAGTCTCGTACCTCTTTTGGAACGGAGAGAACCCGCGGATTGTCTTCTCCGCGCGTGGGACCAAGCTCGGGCAAGGGGGCAACAGTTATGAGGCCACGCTCGCCCAGCTGAGTTGCATGTTGTATAAAAAACGGATCGGCGTTGTTAAAATGGCGCACGCTCTCAAGCTGCTCACCTTGAGGGAAAGTCGATAAGGTCTTTAGAAGCTCAAAACACCGTTTGAGAAATGGATCCGCTGCATTGCGTAGATCAGATACAGCCTGAATGAGAGCGACGGGTGCAGCTGCGACTAAAGAACTACCCGCGGAAAAGTCCGAATTCGCACCGACCAATTCCGATAGCCGAACAACCTGTAGCTCCCTCAGAGCGGTATCAATGCGCGCCGGCACTCCGTCCGTATGGCGATGGAGTTTGGCTACTGCCTCAGAGTTACTCAGCCGGCTACCCCCTAGCGGAGAATGCAAAATGTAAGAGCCGGTATCCGCCTCATCGAGCGGGGTTAGATTCACGCTTGGGACAGCATTATACTGAGGCGGGATACGGCTCCGTAGCACGATCTTTGCTTGAGGGCAGTACTCAAGCAAGACCGCGGCCATAGCCTCTACGTCTATCTCAACTGAGCCGCCCTGTTCGCTGTGACCCTCAACAGGCACATTATCAAACAGCACATAGGTTTTACTCTGCCTGGAGATAAGCTCGCAGAGCTGTTCAAACGTTGAGCCGAAGCTCTGCTTAATATGATCCAAATACCTTTCGCGTGTGCTGAATGCTTGTAAATCGAAGTGGAACGTCGGTACGTGCCCATCTGCGGCGCCCTCACGAATTGCCCACAGGAACTCGTCGGCACCCATTCCCCAGCCGGCGGACAGCCAGATAATCCGTTTGTCCTGGAGCTGGCGAATGCACTGATTCTGCTCAGGTAGCCGGACGTGGATATGGGGAGGGGCTGGCGTTAGCCGGTAGCTAATTTTATCGAGGTGAGTTGCCGACTCCGAGTCAGCAGGGGCCACATCGACCGCGATTTCGCGGCTTCGTGGACCGCTTCGTAGTCGTCCGATGCTGTGATCTATCTTATATATTTCTACAAACGCATTGTCCTCATTTAGTTCGAACGAGTGGTCAGGAATGAGGCGCCTTTTCCCGCTTGCGTGCTCTTGAAGCTTTCGGGGCCATATCGATCGACGCCGCCGGCCGGTTTCCAAGGTTATTCGCCCGGCACTGTATCCGTGCAGCCGCTCAGTAGTGCCGTCTGGCAACTTTTCCAGCCCGAAGATCGAGGCGGCTTGGAGCGTCGTCCTGTGATCACTTCCGCCTTCGCTCTGTGTTATCGCCGCGGCAGTGTGCATATGCCCATAGAGGTGCATATCGAAACGGCCCGGTGGATTGATTTCGCTTCTCCAGCTCTGCAGGCTTTCTTGATGCAACCAAGAGGGCGGATGGTGCGTGACCAGTACGTTGATGTCGTTTGCTGAACACCAACTGTCTGCATTTCCGTTAGTGACTCCGAGGATTTGGCGTACGTCAACGTGTAGCTGCCCTTCGTAGTCGTCATCTGCAAGCTGAAGCCACGCGGAGTTTAGGCCGACTAAGCCAATGGAAATGGTACCAATCTCGAGGCGCGCGGATATGTCGCCTGGGAGCACTCCTTCTCGTACCTGCATCTTTGGCTTAACAAGGGTAGAGTTCTCCAGCCAATCTTGATAACCTGCGAACGCTGTTTTTACTACTTCTCGGTACGGGGAGTCATTGTCCCACATACGCTCTTGAACGGTGGGTTCGCTCCACCATCGTCGGAGGAGTAGGGGGGCGGGATCATCGCCTGCACGGACGAGGTCGTGATTTCCTGGAACCGGGAAGAGAGCTGGAGAGAATCCAAGCTTGTCGAAGTGCTCCCATAGATCACCGAGGACGCAGTCTAACTGCTTGTATTCGTCCGGAAGAGATTGCTGCGTAAAATCGCCGGAGAAAATGATCGCATCCCACCCGCCTTGTTTTTCAAAAAGGCGGGCGATGTCGTCGAAGAGTGCTGTTTTGAGCGCTGGCCAAAGCCAGCCATGCGGCGTGAGGCCAACGTGGATGTCGCTCAGATGGATCCAGCTAAATTCTTTTGGTCGGCGCATCGGCGAGCGAGGTTAGTATCGCATCCAAACCGGTGCGCCAACCCCGACTGCAGACTGGATATTGCTCCGCCGACGAACGGAGCGATCATGCCGTTTAGTCCGTCCGGTATGTTGGTGACATGCAGAACTGTGACGCGCGTTGGACCCATTCTCGAAGCGTGTCGATCGCTCATATTCCCCTCTCCCGGCTGCGGCGGCGCTTCGTACCGACGGCCCTTGGCGGACTCCTGCTCTCCCCGCGTAAAGTACCACTTTGCGACGAGCCCTTCACTCCTCCCCCATCCGCAGCGCGGCGATAAACGCCTCCTGCGGAATGCTCACCGAGCCGTACTCCCGCATTCGGGCCTTCCCTGCCTTTTGCTTTTCGAGGAGCTTCTTCTTGCGGCTGATGTCGCCGCCGTAGCATTTCGCCGTCACGTCCTTCCTCAGCGCCGCGATGGTCTCCCTCGCGATGATCTTGCCGCCGATCGCTGCCTGAATGGGGATCTTGAACAAGTGTCTGGGAATGAGATCCTTCAAGCGCTCGCACAGCTGGCGCCCCCGCGCCTCCGCCGCCACGCGGTGGACGATCATCGAGAGAGCGTCGACCGGCTCGCCGTTGACCAGGATGTTCATCTTGACGAGGTCGCCCTCGCGGTGGCCGATCTGGTGGTAGTCGAAGCTCGCATAGCCGCGCGAGATCGACTTCAGCCGGTCGTAGAAGTCGAACACCACCTCGTTGAGCGGCAGCTCGTAGGTGAGCTGGGCGCGGCCGGCGACGTAGGTCAAATTCTTCTGGATGCCGCGGCGGTCCTGGCAGAGCTTGAGGACGGGTCCGAGATATTCGTCGGGGACGTAGATGGTCGCCTCGATCCAGGGCTCGTCGACCGTGTCGATATGGTTCTGGTCGGGCCAGTCGGCGGGGTTGTGGACCTCGCGCGTCTCCCCGGAGCTCAGGCGGACGTGGTAGACCACCGAGGGCGCGGTGGTGATCAGGTCGAGGTCGTATTCGCGGGTGAGGCGCTCCTGGATGATCTCGAGGTGGAGGAGGCCGAGGAAGCCGCAGCGGAAGCCGAAGCCCAGGGCCGCCGACGTCTCCATCTCGAAGCTGAAGCTCGCATCGTTGAGGCGCAGCTTGGAAATGCTCTCGCGCAGTTTCTCGAAATCGGCGGCGTCGGTCGGGAACAGGCCGCAGAACACCACCGGCTGGACCTCCCGGAAGCCCGGCAAAGCGGCGGCGGTGGGCTTCCTCGCGTCGGTGATGGTGTCGCCGACGCGGGTCTCGGAGACGTCCTTGATCTGGGCGGTGATGAAGCCGATCTCGCCGGCGGCGAGCGCGTCCATCGGCTCGATCTTGGGGCGGAAGGCGCCGACCCGGTCGACCAGGTGGGCGGTGCCGGCCTGCATGAAGCGGATCTGCTGGCCCTTTTTGATCGCGCCGTCGACGACGCGGACCAGGATGACGACGCCGAGATAGGGGTCGTACCAGGAGTCGACCAGCATCGCCTTCAGCGGCGCGTCGCGGTCGCCCTTGGGCGGCGGGATGCGGGCGACGATCGCTTCCAGCACCTCGTCCACGCCGAGGCCGGACTTGGCGCTGGTGAGGACCGCGTCTTCGGCGGGAAGCCCGATGATCTCCTCGATCTCGCGGCGCACCTTGTCCGGGTCGGCGGCGGGGAGGTCGATCTTGTTGATGACCGGGACGATCTCGTGGTCGTGCTCGATCGACTGGTAGACGTTGGCCAAAGTCTGCGCCTCGACGCCCTGGGCGGCGTCGACGACCAGCAGGGCGCCCTCGCAGGCGGCGAGGCTGCGGCTGACCTCGTAGGCGAAGTCGACATGGCCGGGCGTGTCCATCAGGTTGAGGACGTAGGAATTGCCGTCGCGGGCCTTGTAGTCGAGCCGCACGGTCTGCGCCTTGATGGTGATCCCGCGCTCCTGCTCGATGTCCATCGAATCGAGCATCTGCCCGCGCGTCATCTCGCGCTCGGTCAAGCCCCCCGTCGCCTGGATCAGCCGGTCGGCGAGCGTGCTTTTCCCATGGTCGATGTGGGCGATGATAGAAAAATTTCTTAATTTATTTAATTCTGTCATTTTCGGATTTCTGCGGGCTGTGCCGGCGCCCTAGCAGAGGGGCCCGGGGAGGGAAACCGCGCCCTCCGCCGCCAGCCGCGCTCAGAGCGCGACGGGTGCGCTGCACGTCATGTGGGTGTCGACGAAATCGGGATAGCCGCTGACCACGACGTGGAGCGCATTGTCGCGGCGGCTGTAGATGAGCGTGTGCTGGGAATGCGGCATCCAGCCCGGCCGGCGGATGATCGCGACGACGTCGGCGCCGAACGCGGCGTGGCAGACGTCGCCCTCCGAGCAATAGGCCCGCTCGGCGCTGAGCCTGCTGTAGGCCGTCCCCGCCGCGCGGTCGAACACCCAGGTCCGCTCGCTTTCCATCCGGTGCGTCCAGGGCTCCGCCCGCGCCGTCCCCGGCAGCGAGGTGTAGGTCGTCGCGCCCCGGCAGGCGACGCTGAACCGCGCGGGGAGGTCCTGCGCGGACGCGGCGGCGGAGGCCGTCGCCGCCGTCAGCAGGACCAGGTGGCGTATCATCTGCGTCTCCGTTTTCCTTCGGAGCTTGTGATCGGGAGAAAGGGGCGTGAGGTCAACGGGAGGCAGATAAGAAGGTTCACGCGGAGGCGCGGAGGCGCGAGCAGTCCGTCAAAGCATCCAAAGGCGTGCGCGCAACGGCCATCAAGGATCCTCTGGCTCGAACACATCCACCACATTCAGAACGGTAAAATCCCGGTCACGGCCCCATGTTTCGGCGCGTATTACGACAGTGTTATCGGGCGGCAGGTTGGCGCGCTCAGGGCGAAGCCCGCGCGCAATGTAGACCGTGCCCGACTGGCTCCTGAAATGCCAATCCCGCGAACCTGCCTTGGGAGGCAGGAGCTGACCGACCAAAGTGTAAATGCGCCCATCGCTCGCGCCCCTAGGCACAGCCTCGCGAATCTCCTCGATACGTCGGGCGAGCAGTGGTTCGTCCGCAAGGGCGGGCTTCGCGCGCGGCGTTGGGACGACCCTCACTGTCTCCCTCGCATTACGCCGGTCCCGGAGCATGGCAACGGCTTGGATCTCGTCGCGCGATATCTGGACCCGGCCTTCCTGAGTAGTAATGACGCATTCGGCAACGCCGTGATCGAGACACAT
Organism: Allosphingosinicella sp.; assembly: GCA_035628635.1. Classification (GTDB taxonomy): domain Bacteria; phylum Pseudomonadota; class Alphaproteobacteria; order Sphingomonadales; family Sphingomonadaceae; genus Allosphingosinicella. Next base: position 127,731 of record DASPJJ010000001.1, on the reverse strand, counting down.
GCGCGCTAGGCTTTCAGCGAGGCGGCCAGTCGGCTGCTGCATCCTCCCGGCGAGATCAATGCCTAGTTGCGCCACGGCAGCGGCCGCGCTCGCGCCGGCGAAAGCTGCGCCTGCGAAAGCGATCTTTTTGCCGAAGGACAGCCGCACTAGCTTCGTGCCGGTGATGACCTCCACAATCTCGACAACTGCATCGGAGCCAAGGTAACGGCGAGAGCGCGCGATCCGCTCTACCTCATACAGAAAATCGAGCAGTGGCTTGGCCGGGATGGGCTCATTCGTCTGGAAGAAGAAGGCGAGTTCGTTTCCTTCTACGGTTTCCGGCGCCGCCGACATGTCGGTTTCTCCTGAAGAAAATCTGATTGGCCCCCGACGGGTAGCGCCACAACGACTTCATTGCGTGTCCATCCAGCGATTGGCAACAGCGAGCCCAGGGAGCGGTCCTTATCGCCAGCTGCTTCGTATCAATCGCACTTAGACCCCCCCCGTGGCGACGGTGACGTGACACTCCCTGCAGGGTTGGCCGCCTAGCCTGCCGTCATAGCCTTCGGTGGCGAGCATCACCGTCTTGGGGACGGGCTGCTCGCCGCTGAGATAGTAACCGATCGTGCGGCGGGAGAGGCCGAGCGCTTCGGCGGCGGCGTCGCGCGTCAGGTCGTGGCGCTCCATCCAGGCGCGGAAGTCCGCCGCCGGCATCGACTCGCCTTCCTGCTAGTCCGTCCAGCGCCGAAGCTGGGCGGCGCCGAAGTCGATCCCGCGTTTCGGCCACTCCACGGACCAGCCGTCGTCCGCGACGCGGATGCGGTGGAAGACTTCCGGGTCCGAGAGCGGTGCCAGCGTCGTTCGCCTGCCCACGATGCCGGAGAGGTCGATCTCGCTCCGGCGGCCGTCGTCCCAGATCACCGCGAGGATCGCCTCGCCCCGCGTATGCGCGCTCTCGATCCTGCCGATGCTCATTGGCCGTCTCCGAAATTCCTACGTCAAGGCAGTACTTCGAGCCAAGTGAAGGGCAGGCTCATCGCTCAACTCGCGCAAGGGTTCCGTCAGCGACCCTCGCGAAACGTTCCGGGCTCGTCTACACCTATCTCGAGAGGGCACGGATGACGGCGCTAAGTTTACAAGCACGGCAGGATTTCCTTGAGAAGGACGCCCAGACGCGTGATCCCATGAAGGGGATCGCGGAATTCGTGTGGAACTCGCTCGATGCCGACGCGACGCAAGTGAACGTTGAGCTCGTAAGAAACGACCTCGGCGGGATTGCCGCCGTTCGCATCTCCGATGATGGGCACGGGATATCGAAGGAGAGGGCGGATCATGATTTTGGGAACCTTGGGGACTCAATCAAGCGGAAGGTGGCGCGGACGAGGACGCACGAACGGGCGATCCATGGGAAGGAGGGGCGGGGACGCTTAAAATTCTTTTCGATCGCGCGCACCGCAACCTGGCGCACCGTTTACGAGGAGGGTGAAGGGCGCTTTGTGCTCACGCTAGAGGTTCAAGCCAACAACCTGGAAAGATGTGAGGTCTCTGAGCCGGTCCCGACTGAAGCGGAGGTTGGTACCACTGTGGAACTCGCGCCGCTCAAGGAAGCGTTTGACTCTCTTGGTTCGGCGGACGCCTTTCGTCAGTTCAGTACGATATTCGCACCCTATATTCTGCAGTACCCAAACGTTCGCATCAGTTTCAACGGCTTCGAGGTCGATCCACGCGTTACCATCCACCGGACACACGACATCCCGCAAGGGGCAGTCGTCTGCCCCGGACGAACAATCGAGGACCTGCGGCTGAAGGTTATCGAGTGGAATGCCGCAACGGAAAGTCGGCAGATATTCTTTGGGGGGGACAACGGGATCGTTCTCGGGTCACAAGCAGCTTATGTGACCGCCCCTAACTTCGCCTACTCGGCTTATGCGTATAGTGGATTTTTCCGCGAACTCGCCGACGCAAATCTACTAGACCTAGAGGGCATTAACGACCCAGATTTCTTGCACGTTCTTGAGCACATTCGGTCAGACCTTAAGGATTACTTTCGTAGGCGGCAAGCCGACCTTTCACAGGGCCTCATCCAAGACCTCAAGGATCAGGGCGCATATCCGTATGAGGGAGACCCGTCCAATGAGGTAGAGCGCCGCGAACGTCAGGTATTTGATATCGCGACCTACGCTGTGTCGTCACACTCCCGCGAGTTCGCTCGCGCCGACACGTCGCTGAAGCGGATGACGCTCACTCTCCTAAAGGAGGCGGTAAAGCACAACCCGGATGCGCTCTCCACGATTCTGAGAGCCGTCGTTAACCTGCCAAAGGTGCAGCAGACTGAGTTTTCGGAGCTGCTACAGCGCACCGAGCTCGGCAATATCATCTCCTCCTCCAGCCTCATCGCTGACCGGATTGCAACGCTCTCAATCCTCCGCAGCATGGTGTTCGAGCCGAGATACCGGCAGACGGTCAAAGAAAGAGGCCAACTGGACGCCCTCGTCAGGGACAACACGTGGCTCTTCGGTGAGCAGTTTCATTTCACGCTTCCGGAAATCGGACTGTCCCGCATCATGGCTCGTGTTGCTGAGGACGTGGGTAGCAGCGGGACTAGAAGAAAGGTCACCAAACTGGACGGCAAGCGCGGGCGAGCAGACCAGTTTCTGGGTCGCATCGTCCCAGGTCCGGAAAAGAGCCGTCACGAGTACTTGCTGATAGAGCTGAAGCGGCCCGGCCTGCTGATAGGGCGTAAGGAGCTGGACCAGGTAGAGGACTACCTCAATGCCCTACGGAAGCAGCCGGATTTCAGCCACACGGATACGCAGTGGCATTTCTTCCTGGTGACTACCGAATACGACGAGGCAGTAGCGGCCAGGATTAGCCAATCGGACAGACCGCTGGGCGTTGCGCAGACTGGCGACAACTATACCGTGTGGGTGAAAACCTGGGCTGAGGTCATTCGCGAAAGCGAGGCGCGCCACCAATTCATCCAGGACCACCTAAAGGTGGAGGTAACGGACGAGCAGATTGATGCCCGGATCCGTGATCTGGCGCAAGCAGTGATCAAGGTATAAAAAAGCCGAGGTACTTGCTAGCTTCGGCGTTGGGCCAAGGCTACTGCCAGCAGCCTCCTGATCGCCTCCGGCTTCGATGGCTTCGGATCCGGCTGCTCCGCGATCCACGCGTCGAGCTCCGCTCGCATCTGAGGATACAGGCGAACACCGATGACCGGACCGATCCCGGTTGGGGGACGGCCCATCTTCTTTTTCGGCTTGGCCCCTCTTGCGCTCAAGCAAACTTCCTGTTAACGGAATGTCGAACCGGAGCAAGGCTGGCACCTTGCCCCGGCCCTGACCAACGCAACGCCTTGTGAAGGAGGCGGAGGATGGCTGCTGGGCAGCATAAGGGGTCCTGCGCCTTACCGCTAGGCGGGGGTGGGGGAGAAGAAGGACAGTCCTTCGATCCTTCGACAGGCTCAGGACAGGCGAAGCTCAGGACGAACGGAGAGGGGGTGTCGCGGCGGGCGGTGCTGGGCGCGGCGGCGGCGTTCCCGCTCCTCCCCCTTGATGGGGGAGGTTGGGTGGGGGTGGACTCCGGCATGGGGCGCAGTGCCTCCGGAGCATCACCTGCCTCGACCGCCACCCCCACCCTGCCCTCCCCCATCAAGGGGGAGGAGAGATGGCGCCGTGCGCTTATTCGGTTCGAGGCGGCGGAGGCGGCGGCTCGGGCGCTGGAGGGGCGCGTCGGGGCTACGCATGCGGAGCAGTGGGCGCTCGAGGAGGCTTATGGGGAGCGGCTCGATGTCATGTACGCGATGCTGCGGCGGCTGATGCGGGCGCCGGCGCCGGATCTGGCGGCGCTCGGGCGCAAGATCGTGCTGGCCGTGGACCATGAGGTGGCGACCTTGTGGCGCGGGGAGGCCTGCATGGCGGCGGTGAAGCGGGATGCGCTGCGGCTGTGCTGGGAGGGGACAGTTTGCTAGCAAACTGTCCCCGGCTGTTCCGCGGACGAGAAGGTGGGGACAGTTTGCTAGCAAACTGTCCCCAGCCGTTCCGCGGACAAGGAAGAAGTGGGGACAGTTTGCCAGCAAACTGTCCCTCGTCCCTACTGCAGCCGGCGCGGCGGCATCGGCGGGTCGAAGTCGATCGCGCAGCCGTGGGGCGTGAGGCCGAGCGGAAAGGGGACGCCCTCGTCGATGCCGTTGGAGGGCGTGCAGGCGTAATAGATGTCGATGCCGTCCGCCTCGAGGATGAGCAGGATGGGCTCATCGCTGTCGGGGACGCTCATGCCGACCGCCAGGACATGCCCGCTTCGGCCGTTGCCGAGCGTCAGGGCCTGGATACGCCGCTCGGTGGTCGGCAGGCCGATTTCGCGCAGCACGGCGCGGACGTCGGCCCAAAGCCGCTCGCCTTTGCTCTCGTCGAGATAAGGCACGAAGAACTTCATCGCTCCACCTCCTCTTGCTTGCCCTCGAGCCGCTTGCGCCAGGCCTCCGCGTCCGCTTTCGCTTTCTCCTCCCACAGCCGCTGCGCTTCCGCGTTGCGTTCGAGATATTCGCGATGCTGCGGGCCGCGATTGGGGCCGGGGCCGTCGCGCTCGGGCCAGTGCTGGGATTCGAGCGGCTGGCCGGTCGCGGCTTCCTCGTCGTGCGGGCCGAGCGGCGGCAGCGGCGGGCGCTCGGGACCGCCTTCCTCCGCCCAGTAAGCGCGGCGCAAGGTGTCGAGGAGAAGGCTGACCGGGGTGGCGGCGATGTCGCGGACGTTGCGCTCGCCGCGCGCGAGTCCGCGCAGGAGCGCCACCGCATTCTCGCCGAGGCCGGCGAGATCGAGCGCGACCTCGATCCAGGTGAGCTGGCGCACGCAGAAGTCCGCCTCGACGATCCGGCCGGCCAGGCGCGCCGTGCGCTCGCCGTCGAGCTTGTGCAGATATTTCGTAAGGAGCCCGTCCTGGAATTCGGCCCAGCGCTCTTCCTCGCTGGGCTCGGGCGGAGGCGGGGGCGGTGGCGGGGCCCAGGCGCCGCGGGCGCGGCCGCCGCGGCGGCTGCGCTCCGGGTTGCGCGCGTGCCAGAGGTCGATCGCCGCGTCCCAGGCGTCCGCGAATTCCTGGCCGTCGCCGGTCGCGCGCAGATTCCACGCGCCGCCCGAGGAGCGGCCGAGCTCGTAGGCGGCGTGCTCGGCGCTGCCCATCCGGGCGAGGTTGGCGATGAAGGCGCGCTGCGTCGCGGGCGGCCAGCCGTCATGGCGCCGGGTGCGGCGGTGGACCGGGGTGAAATCGAGCAGGGCGTCGATCTCGGGATCGGGGTCCGGCTCCCTGAATGCGGGCGGGCCAAGCCCTTCCTCGCAAGGGGCGGAGGAGCCGTCGGGCTCGGGCGAATCGGGTTGCCGTTCCATCCGTGAACGGAACCAGAACGAATCCTACAATGCAACCCCCGCTCACCCGGGCGGTTCGGGCGCCCGTTCAGCCGGCGAAGGAGGCGCCGTCGATGACGAAGCGGTATTTGACGTCGCTCTTCTGCATGCGGTCGTAGGCCGCGTCGATCTCGGCCGCGCGGATCATCTCGATGTCGGCGACGATGCCGCGCTCGGCGCAGAAATCGAGCATCTCCTGGGTCTCGGGAATGCCGCCGATCAGCGAGCCGGCGATCGAGCGGCGGCCGAAGATCAAAACGGCGACGTTGGGCGAGGGATGGGCATGCTCGGGGACGCCGACCAGGCACATCGTCCCGTCGCGCTTCAGGAGCTGGGTGAAGGCGTCGAGATCGTGGCTGGCGGCGACCGTGTTGAGGATGAAATCGAAGCTGCGGGCGTGGACGCGCATCTCGTCCGGATTGCGCGAGACGACGACCTCGTCGGCGCCGAGATCGAGCGCGTCCTGGCGCTTGCTCTCCGAGGTGGTGAAGGCGATTGTATGCGCGCCCATCGCGTGGGCGAGCTTGACGCCCATATGGCCGAGACCGCCGATGCCGACGACGCCGACCTTCTTCCCCGGCCCGGCCTGCCAGTGGCGGAGCGGCGAGTAAGTGGTGATGCCGGCGCAGAGCAAGGGCGCGACGGCGGCGAGCTGGTCCTCGGGATGGCGGACGGCGAGGACGAAGCCCTCGTCGACGACGATGCGCTGCGAATAGCCGCCGAGCGTGTGGCCGGGCGGATCCTCGGTCGGCGAATTGTAGGTGCCGGTGAAGGCGATCTCGCAATATTGCTCGAGGCCGTCGGCGCAGGACGCGCAGCGGCCGCAGGAATCGACCAGGCAGCCGACCCCGACCGCGTCGCCCACAGCGAACTTCGTGACCTCGCCGCCGACCGCGCTGACATGTCCGACGATCTCGTGGCCGGGAACGCAGGGGTAGAGCGTGCCGCCCCATTCGGAGCGGACGGTGTGGAGGTCCGAATGGCAGACGCCGCAAAAGGCGATCTCGATCTGAACGTCGCGCGGGCCGGGGGCGCGGCGGAAGACGTCCATCTGCTCGAGCGGCTTGTCGGCGGCGTAGGCGCCATAGGCTTTGACGGTCATGATGCGGTCCTCGGTCCGGGTGGCGCGGGAGTGCCATGGACGAGCGGGGGCGGCGGTTCAATGGGGGCAAGGCGGGGTCGGTTGCCGAACGGAGCGCGCGCGGCCTAGAAGGAACCGGGGTGCCGCGGGGGAAGGCGATTGCAGAGGAACGCGCTGATCGTCGTCGGCCTGGCCGTGGCCGCGCTCGCGCAGTTGCTGGCTCTGCTGGTCACCGGCGCCGGGCACGGCTGGGGCCAGCCTTTGCGGTTTTCGCCGGCCTTGTTCGTCGTCTACCCGATTGTGTTCGTCCGGCTGCGCTCCCCAGGCACCCTGGCCTGGGCCGACGTCGCACTCCTCGCCGGCGCGGGCCTGCTCGACCTGCTGCTCGTCCGCCAGACCGGCATCGAGGGCAGCGAATATTTCCACAGCGTCATGGCGATGCCGCCGATCCCGCATCTGTGGCTGCTGCTCTGGCTCCTGTGGCAGGCTCTGGCGGTCAAGATCCTCGTCTCGGGAATCTTCCTTCCGCGCCGCTGAGGCGGAAGGACGGCCGCTCAGCCGCAGAGCCGGACGGCCAGCGCCGCCTGGGGGCTGTCCGGAGCGAACGGCCGCAGGCCGCCGCCTCGCCGCCAGGGCCGCACCGGCAATTCTCGCATGATCGTGAAGCCTTGGACGACCCGGCTGCGGCGCGCGGCGCAGTCGATGCGCCACAATTCGACGTTCGTGCTCGTGGGAAGGCCGCTATAGTGGAAGTCGTACGTCACCCAGGCGCTCAGCACGGCGCCGTTACGGTGGACGCTCGGAGCGCTGTAGAGAAAGGCGGTCTCGCCGAAGCCGTTCTGCCTACGGTCGAACTCCTGCCAGCTGGACGGGGTAGCGGCCGCCGGCGCGCTCTGGAGCAGGGACGCGAGCAACAGGCCGATCATAAGAGGTCCCTCCCGCTGCAGGAGGCTCGATCCTAGCGGCGGCGGCCGGCTTTCCAAGGGGTATAGGCCTGGCCGTTGCGCGCTCCTAATATTGCGGCATGTTGCGCAGGATGAACTGGGTCCGTTTCCTCTTCCCCGCGGCTGCGCTGGCGCTGCCCCTCAGCCCCGCAGACGCCTGCATCAGCGACTGGCGCTTGGTCTTCTTCGCTTCCGGCTCGGCCGAGCTCGACGCGAGGGCGCGGTCGATCCTCGACAACGGCGTCGAGATGTTCCGGCTACGCCCACTGGTCATGATGCGCAGGATCACCGCCGGTGCCGACCGCCTCGGCAGTGCCTCGGCAAACCTCCGACTGTCGCGCAGGCGCGCCGAGGCCGTCCGGGATTATCTCGCGGCGCGCGGGGTCCCCTATGGAAGCATGACCATCGTCGCGCTCGGGGAGACCCGGCTCATGGTCGAAACCGCGGATGGCGTCGCCGAGGCGCAGAATCGCTACGTGATCTTGGAGGAAGTCCTGACCCGCGCGGAATTCGACCGCCGCGCCGCCGAACGCGAAGCGCGCGGAGACACGATGGTCTGCTGAAGCGGCCGCGCGTCTACATCAAGGTGGTCGGGCCCCCGGCGAGGATCGCGGCGACGACGCAGGCGAGGCCGAGCGCCATCAGGTTGAAGCGGGTGAAGGTACCCACGGCGGCGATCAGGAACAGGACAAGAGCGACGATGAGGAGAATGAGGCTGATCGACATTGGGCCCTCCACGGCTGGAGCGCGCCATTGAGCGCCGATCCGGGCTCGGATGCAAGCCCGGTGCAATCGGGACAGTTACTAGTAACTGTCCCCGCACCCGCTAGGCGTAGTTGCCGGTCGCGCAGGGGCTGGTGGCGCCGCGGCCGTCGGGGCCCCATTTACGGAAGCCGTGGCTGTCGACGTGGAAGCGCAGGCCCGAATAGAAGCCGAGGCCCGCATTGTAGGCGCCGCCGTGGCTGCGGTGGGCGGCGCAGACGCGGCTGATCATGCCGGCGCGGCTCACCGCGGGATCGACCGGCTTGAGGTCGACCGCGAAGAACAGCCGGTGGGCGCTGGCCGGGGCGCCGTTCGAGCAGCGGTTGAGGCCCTCGTTGCGGTAGACCGAGAGCGCCTCGACCCTGCCGACGGCGGGCTCGACCTCGTCGCGGACGAAGCGCAGGGTGGTGACGATGTTCGACCATTTGTCCTGCGGCGCGACTTCGAAGCGCTCGGCGCCGCACTGGCGCCAGGAGGAGGAGGTGCGGATCAGCTGCCAGACGGGGATCACTTCGGCGAGGCCCTGCGCGTCGAGATAGGAGCGGAACGCGCGCACCGCCTCGCGGTTGACGGGCGAGCGGGCGAGCCAGGCATTGTAGTCGGCCTGGCTCTGGCCGGGCGCGGGAGAGGGGGCGGCGCTTTCGTGGCTGTGCTGCGCGGAGGCGATCGAGGGCGTGAGGAAGGCAAGGGCCGCCAGCGCGGCAAAACCGATCCGATTCAGCATCGATGATCCCTGTGGTTGGCCGGGTCCGAAGCCCGGTCGGCGACCGCGTTCGCCGCGGTCTCGCTACATATGCCGATGGAAAACCCCACCCCGGCTACGTGTCTGTATTTATAGGGAAATCACCCTTAACGCAAGCTGACGGACCGCCTTGTTCCGTCGCTTCGCCGCACTTCGGAGGCGACTCGGCGGGATTCGTCGCGGTTCAGCGCGGCGAGGGCGGATCCGGGCGCGGCGGGGGCTGGACGGGTGCGGGCGGCGCCGCGCCAGGCGGTCCGGGCGGCGGCGTTTCGGCGGGCGGCGGGCCCTGCTCGGGCACCGGCTCCGGGCGCGGCTCCGGCGGGGCGAGCGGGTCGCCGCCGCGCTCGATCACCGCGCACGGGCTCTCGTTTCCGTTGGGGCCGGCCGCGCCCCAGCGGCGGAAGCTGCGCGTGTCGACGTGGAAGCGGGTGAAGGCGTAGAAGCCGAGTCCCACGTCGTAGGCGCGCCCTCGCTGCGCGTGGAGGCGGCAGAGGGTGTGGAACAGCTCGAGCCGCGTCACCGCGCGTTGCGGGACAAGGTCGAGCGCGAAGAAGTCCAGGTGCGCGCTGCTGGGGGCGCCGCGCGCGCAGCCGTTGAGCGCCGGGTTGCGGTAGCCGGAGACCGCCTCGACCGGTCCCAAGGCGGGGCGGATCACGTCGCGGATGAAGCGCAGGGTCTTGGCCATGTCCGGCCAGTGATGGGGCGGGGGAACCTCGAACGGCGGGCCGTTGCACACCCGCCACATGCTCGCCGTCCGGATGATCTGCCAGGTCGGAAGGACGCCGTAGACGCCGGCCGCCTGCTGCCAGCTCTCGAACGAGAGGACGGAGGCGCGGGTGCCGGGGCTGGCCGCGTACCAGGCGCGATACTCCGCCTCGCCTTGCCCTTCGGGAAGCTCCTGCGCGCAGGCAGGCAGCGGAGCGAGCACGAGCGCGAGGGCGGCGGCGAGGTGGCGGAGCATGGCGCGGCTATAGCAAAGCAGCGCGCCCTTGCACCCCTTGCTGACGGGGACCCGGCTAGCCGACCAGCCGGACGTAGGTCCCCTGGAAGTTGTTGCGGCCCGTGGTGCCGTCGCAGCTGTTGGTCACCGTGCCGTTGCCGCGGAAATCGAGGCGGCGGCCGATGAGCTGGATGCAGGTCGCCGCCATGTCGGCGCCGCCATTATATTCGAAATAGGCGCGCGGAAAGTAGAGCGCGCCGTTGATGGTGGTGCCGGAGCCGCCGTTGATGCGGGTCGTGCGGCCGAGCGGCGCGCGGCGGTCCTCGTAGAATGCGACGCCGGTATAGATGCCGCTGGTCGGGGAGTTGATTGTGACATCCGCCTGGCCGTTCATCTTCAGCGATGCGATCGACGCCGGATTGCTGGTCGCGTTGGTGCTGGTCAGGACGAAGGTGACGTTGTTGGCCGTCACGTTCGCCTGGGACGTGAAATCCAGCTCGCCGCCGTTGATATAAATAATGGTCGGCTCCGCGAAGGACAGATTAACGGTACCTTTGACCTCCCAGCCATTGAAGCAGAGCGACCGGTCCGCGCTGTTGTATCCGGGTGTCGACGTATTGATTGTGATGTTGGCCTGCGGGCCGGTTGCCGGCGGCGCGACGCAGTTGCTCGGGGTGGGATTGGGCAGGCCGGCCAGCGGATCCTGCTGGACCGCCGAATAAGGCACGAGCGTCGACCCGTGATAGTTGCTGCTCGACGGAACGCCGCCCACGGCCATGATCGGGCTCGCGGTGACGCTCGACGAGCCGGTCGCGGTGATCGCGCTCGACGAGGTCGAGTTGGTCGAGATGCCGCAACCCAGATCGAGGGTCGCGTTGCCGCCGACGGTGACGCCGGGCGCATTGCCGTCCTCGAGCGAGAGCAGGCAAAAGCCGCCTTCCCTGACGATCATCGCCGTCGCCTCGACCGTGATCGTCGCGGGGCCGGTGTTGAAGAAGGAGAAGAAAGCGAGGTTGCGGTTGGCGGTGAGCTGAACCCGCACCGCATTGGCGTTGCCCGCATAGGTGCCGGTCGCCGGCGCATTCTGGACGATTGCGGAGCCGGTCAGCGGCACGTCGTTGTTGATCGCGAGGTCGCGGGTGACTCCGTTGGTCGCATAAGTGGTGCGGGCGGTGCCGGTCGAGGAGGGATTCTGGTTGATCGCATAGGCGCCGGCGAGCGCGGCCGAATCGGCGGCGCGCTGCAGCTCGCGCTTGGCGAGGCTGATCTGCACGGTGTCGATGGCGAGGCCGGCGCCGCCGATCAGGATCGGCATGGTCGCGGCGCCGACGAAAAGGGCGTTGCCGCATTCGTCGCGGAGCAGGGTCTTCAAGCGCTTCAGGAAAGTCATGGCTTCAAGTCCTCATGCCGGCGGCGCCTGGACATAGGCGCGACGCGAATAGGAAAGGGTCACGTTCGGCCAGGTGAAGAGCAGGAAATTGACGTTGGTGGTGTAGGTCATCGAGACCGTCGCCCGCCAATATCCGGTCGCCGTGTCCTGCGCGAAGACGACGGTCGGCGTGCTGTAGGTGCCGTTGTTCCCCGTCGCGCGATTGGCGTTGATCCGGGCGATGATCTGCGCCGCGGTCGGCCGCGGATAGATGGTGGCGTAGCGCGCGCCCTCGCTCACCGCGTTGCGCAGCGCCGAATGGGCGTAGAACAGCGCGCCGAACTGGGCGACCGCGACGATCATGAAGATCAGCACGGGTGCGATCAGCGCGAACTCGACGGCGCTGACTCCCTTCCGGTCGCGCCGCAGCTGTGCGAGGCGCCGGATCATTGCACCCGCACTCCGGAATCGGCGGTGATCCGGATCTTGCCGTTCGCCGCGTTGGAAAGACGGCCGATGAACGGGATCCATTCGAACATCGGCGTGTAATCGGTGAAAACCGAGATGGTGATGTATCGCGCCGCCTGCTGGCCGGCCGTGCAGGCGCCGGTGAAGCTGGCCTGGCGCGTGTTGTTGCACTCGAGCCACTGGTCGAGCGTGACGTTGGCGACCGGAACGCCCGCGGCGGTTGCGGCCTCGGCGCGGAGGAAGCTGTAATCGGCGAGCGGCCGGTTGCCGAGGGTCGCAAGCTCGATCGTGCGCTGGGCGGCCTGCTCGATCTTGAACTCGGCGGCAAGGCCGCGGGCGAGATCGATCGTGCCGAGGATCATCAGCGCGAGGACCGGGACGAACAACGCGAATTCGAGCACCGAGACGCCGCGCTCGTCGCGGCCGATCCGCAGCCCGCGCCGCACGATCCGGCGGAACCCCACCGGCCGCCGCGTCCGGGATACGCCCTCCTTGCTGGATGCCCTGTGTGCCATTGCACCGCGTCACTAGGGGTTCGCGGTAACCGCGCCGTTAGAAGCCGTGGTAAAGGTCCGGTTGACCATGAAGCTGCGCACCTTAGGTGTGGCGCGATGACCCAGCCCCTCGTCGTCGATCTGCCTCACCGTCTCGGGACCGAAGAAGCGCGCCGCCGGATCGCCCGCGGCGTCGGCCGGATCGAGGACCATCTTCCGGCCGGCGCCGAGGCCGAGCACAGTTGGAGCGGCGACCGCCTCTCCCTGCGGGTGACCGCGATGGCGCAGCAGGTGAGCGGCGCGATCGAGGTGCGCGAGGATACGCTGCGGATCGAGCTGATGCTCCCTCCGGCCCTGTCCTTCCTGAGCCGCGCCGTCGAGGCCGCGCTGCGCCGCAAGGGGACGCAGATGCTCGAGGACAAAGGCGGCTCGGGAAGTTAGCCCGCTTACAGTCACGGCGGCCGGCAGAGCCCGGCCCTTGCCTCGCGGGCGGGTGGCGCTAGTTTCCCGCGCACAGGAGCGGGAGGCGCTGGACATGCGGCACGTGGCGATCGTCGGATCCGGACCCGCCGGCTATTACAGCGCCGAAGCGCTGCAGAAGGCGCTGGGCGACGGGGTTCGGATCGACATGATCGACCGCCTGCCGGTCCCCTACGGCCTCATCCGCTTCGGCGTGGCGCCCGACCACCAGTCGATCAAGGCGGTCTCGAAGCGCTACGAGAAGGTGGCGCTTTCGCCGGGGGTGCGCTTCGTCGGCAACGTCTGCGTCGGCAAGGACGTCACCGTCCCCGAGCTTCGCCGCCTCTACGACGCCGTCATCCTCGCGACCGGAGCGCCGAACGACCGGCCGCTCGGAATCCCCGGCGACGATCTGCCCGGGGTGATCGGATCGGCGGCTTTCGTCGGCTGGTATAACGGCCATCCCGAATTCGCCGGCCTCGCGCCCCCGCTCGACGTCGCCTCGGCGGCGGTGATCGGCAACGGCAATGTCGCGCTAGACGTCGCGCGCATCCTCGCCAAGACTCCCGCAGAGTTTGTCGGCTCCGACATCGTCGCCCATGCCTTCGAGGCGCTCGGCAATGCGGCGATCCGCGACATCCACGTCCTCGGCCGCCGCGGCCCGCACCAGATCGCGATGACGCCCAAGGAGCTCGGCGAGCTCGGCCATCTCGACGACGCGCGGCCGCAGGTCGACCTCACCGACTTCCCGCCGGCGGCGGAGGATGCCGCACTCGATCCGGGCCTGAGGAAGTCGGTGAGCCACCTGCGCGATTTCGCCAATCTCGCCGCGCCGAAGCGCAAGACGATTCATTTCGACTTCTTCGCCAAGCCGCTGCGGATCGAGGGCGACGGCAAGGCGGAACGGCTGCTGGTCGAAAAGACGTCCCTGGACGAGAGCGGCCGCGCGATCGGCACCGGGGAGACTTACACGATCGAGGCCGGCCTGATCGTGAGCTGCATCGGCTATAGGACGCCCAAGGTCGAGGACCTACCCTACGAGGAGGATCTCGGCCGCTTCGCCAACTCAGGCGGGGTGATCGGAGACGGCCTCTATTGCGTCGGATGGGCGCGCCGCGGGCCGACCGGGACGATCGGCACCAACCGGCCGGACGGCTACGAGGTCGCCGAGAAGATCGCCGCCTCGCTCGCGGGAGCCGAGAGCGGGAAGCGGGGCGCCGACGGCCTCGACGCGCTGCTCGCCGGCCGCGGCGCGGACGTCGTCAGCTTCGACGACTGGCGCCAGATCGAGGCTGCCGAAGCGGCGCGGGCCCGGCCCGGCAGCCCGCGCGAGAAGTTCGTCGCCGTGGCCGACATGATCGGCGCGGCGCGCGGCCGCTGATCCGCGGCGAACGCCCGAGCGCGGGTTGAACAACGGGATTCCGGTGCCTATAGACGCCCGGCCTGTCGCTGGCCTCGGCCAGTCCCAGCCGGTCGGGGAGTAGCTCAGCCTGGTAGAGCACTGTCTTCGGGAGGCAGGGGCCGGAGGTTCGAATCCTCTCTCCCCGACCAAATTGCTGCCTCCACAGCAGAATCGAACGCCCTTTAGGGACGCCTCGCGAACCGATCAGGCCGCGGCGAGAGCCGGCGTTCTCTGCGCGGCGAGCACCGGCCGCCGGACGGCCGGGAGCAGGCTGCGGTAGATCGCGGCCATCTGCGCAGCCATCGCATCGGCCGTATAGAGGCCGGCCCGCTCCTTCGCGGCGCGCCCGAGCACGGCGCGCTCGAAATCGTCGGCGACGAGACCCGCGATCGCCTGGGTGAAGGCGTCTTCGTCGCGCGCGGGAACGAAGATCGCGACCTCCTCCCAAAGTTCGCGGAAGGGGGCGATGTCGGACAGGATCAGCGGGCAGCCGGCCGAAGCGGCTTCCAGCACCGCCAGGCCGAACGGCTCATACAGAGCGGCCGAGACGAAGACGGGCCGCGCCGACAGCCAGCCCGCCAGATCCTCGGCGTCCAGGTCGCCGAGGCAGTGGATGTTGTCGAACAGCACCTTCGCTCCGTTCGGGCCCTCCATCGGACCCGCGGCCCGGACCGGCACCGCAATGTGCCCCGCCGCGGCGTCGAGCATTTCCAGATTCTTGCCTTCGTCCCAGAGCCTTCCCGCAGTGAACACGAAATCGCGCGGGGCCAGCCGGGGCGGAGGCAAGGGAGAGCGGCCGTTGTGGACGACGCGCGGCCGCTCTTCGAGCCCGTAGACGCGCCGCGTCTCTTCGGCGAACGCGGCGGTCGGCGCCACGACGATATCGGCCGCGTCGAGACCCGCGCGAACCAACCGCGCCTGGGCTTCGATCTCGGGCGGCCGCGCGTCGCCGTGGACCGCCTCCCACCGGGTCGCCGCGCAGCCGTGCTGGACGGCGACCACCGGCAGGCCGAACCGGGTGCCGGCGGCGAGCGCGGGCGTGCTGAGCTGGATGAGATCCGCCCCGTACTCGGCGGCAAGGCGCGCGATCGCCTCGCCCGCCATGCGTAGCGAGGCGGCGTCGTCGGCGAACCGGGCCGGAGGCAGGCCGGTGTGGACGACCTCCAGACCCGAAATGGCGGCGGCCGTCGCGGCTTGTGCGGCCGGGAGGCTTGGTCCGTTGACCGCGAGAATCGTCTCGATCGCCAGGCGCGACAATCCGCGCGCGAGATCGAAGCCGTACGGCAGGGCGCTTCCCAGCGCGTCGATGGTAACGAGCACGCGCAAGCTGATTTCGACCCCTATTGCTGGCATTTCTGACAGGAAGCACCCCGCCCGGACGACCGCCCCGGCGTATCCTTCAATGCACCGCTCCGCGCCTTGTTCCCTGGGGCGCCCCGCGGGAGGGGTTCCCCGGGCACGCGCGGGGCAATTGGACATTGCGGACCAATGCCGCTATCAAGGCCCGCTGCCCTACGGTGCGGTCGAGTTGCCGAATCTGTTGATAGACAGGCACTTGTCCGCCCGGGCCCAGTCGGGACCGGCAGCATCCGCAGGGGGGCCCGGTCGACCGGGCCTTCGGCGGAAGCGCTCGGAAACTCGGATTGAGGGTAGAAATTTGCTTAATCGCCGAGCAATTAGGGCTTGCGCCGCACCGTGCGACCGCGCCTATAGTTTCGCATCAATTCGCGGACCCATGCGCCTCAGGGACGTCGTCCCAGGCAGCACGCAGGTCCGCCGTCTCCTGAAAGCCCTTTGAAATCATGAGCCTCAACGATCCCGTCCGCAACGACATCAACATCGCCCTCATCGGCGTCGGCAATTGCGCGAGCTCGCTCGTGCAGGGCCTCGCTTATTACCAGAATGGCGGCGCCAACGAGCAGATCGGCCTGATGCACTGGGACCTCGGCGGCTACCGTCCGAAGGACATCCGCGTCGTCGCCGCCTGGGACATCGACCGCCGCAAGGTCGGCCGGGACGTCGCCGAGGCGATCTTCGAGAAGCCGAACTGCACCCAGATCTTCTGCGACCATGTGCCGCAGAGCGGCGTCACGGTGGAAATGGGGCGGGTGCTCGACGGCTATTCCGAGCATATGGCGGAATGGCCCGCGGAGCGCACCTTCCTGCCGCTGGACGCGCCGCAGCCTGAAAAGGCCGACGTGGTGCGCCGGCTGAAGGAGACCGGCACGGACGTGCTCCTCAACTACTTGCCCGTCGGCAGCCAGGAGGCGACCGAATTCTACGCCGAATGCGCGCTCGAGGCGGGCGTCGCTTTCGTCAACAACATCCCGGTGTTCATCGCCAGCGACCCGGTCTGGGCGAAGCGATTCGAGGATGCCGGCATCCCGATCGTCGGCGACGACATCAAGGCCCAATTGGGCGCGACCATCGTCCATCGCGTGCTGACCGACCTGTTCCACAAGCGCGGCGTCAAGCTCGACCGGACCTACCAGCTCAACACCGGCGGAAACACCGACTTCCTCAACATGTCCAACCGCAAGCGCCTTGCTTCGAAGAAGATCTCGAAGACCGAGGCGGTGCAGTCGGTCGCGGAACACCGTATCGAGGACGAGAACATCCATATCGGCCCGTCCGACTACGTGCCCTGGCAGAACGACAACAAGGTCTGCTTCCTGCGCATGGAGGGCCGCATGTTCGGCGACGTGCCGCTCAACCTGGAGCTGCGCCTCTCGGTCGAGGACAGCCCGAACTCGGCCGGCGTCTCGATCGACATGATCCGCTGCGCCAAGGTCGCGCGCGACCGCGGCCTCGCAGGGCCGATCCACCCGGCCTCCGCTTATTTCTGCAAGCACCCGCCTATCCAGAGCACGGACGACGAGGCCTATGAGGCGCTCGAGGCGTTCATCCGCGGCGGCTGAGGGCGATCGCCCTCAGAGAAGGTGCTTCTGGATTTTCCCCGCCGAGGTGCGCGGGAAATCGGCGACGAAGGCGAAGCTGGCCGGCACCTTGTAGGGCGCCAGCCGCGCGCGGCAGAAGGCCTGCAGCTCGTCCGGGCGCGGCGGCGGCGAAGCTTCCGGAGCGAGCTGGACGAAAGCCTTGCCGACCTCGCCCCAGCGCGGGTCCGGCCGAGGCAGCACCGCGACGTCCTGCACCGCCGGATGGCCGCAGAGCACGTTCTCGACCTCGGCCGGATAGACGTTTTCCCCGCCCGAGATGAACATCTCCTTCCGCCGCCCCGCAATATGGAAGAACCCGTCGGCGTCGCGTCGCGCCAGGTCGCCCGAACGCAGCCAGCCGTCGGGGGTGAAGGCGGCCCGGGTGGCCTCCTCGTTGCGCCAATAGCCCGGCGTGACGCCCGGCCCGGCGAACTGGAGGTCGCCGACCTCGCCGGCAGCCACCTCGCGTCCCAAACCGTCGACGATACGCGCGCTGCACAGCAGCTGCGGCTTGCCGACCGAGCCGATCCGCTCCCAGGCGTCCGCGGGATCCATCAGGAAGGCGGTCGGCCCGGTCTCGGTCATGCCCATCCCGTTGCAGACGCGGATGCCGGCGGCGCGGCAACGATAAGCGAGAGCGTCGGGCAGAGGTGCGCCACCGCAGCCCCAGTGGCGCACGGCGTCGAGCGGCGCGGCGGCGAAGCCGGGATGGTCGAGCAGAGCCTGGTAGACGGTGGGGACGGCGAAGAAGGTGTCGATCCGCCGCGCCTCGAGCAGCGCAAGGACCGCGTCTCCCTCGAAGCGCGGCAGGACGAGAACCCGGCCGCCGGCGATCAGGGTCGGCAGGCTGTGGAGATTGATCCCGGCCGTGTGAAACAGCGGCAGGAAGTTGAGGGTCGCGTCGGCTCGGGACAGGCCGATCGCGGCGCTCAGGCTGACATAATTGGCGAGCGCCATTCCGAACGTGTAGATCACGCCCTTCGGCCGGCCGGTGGTTCCCGACGTATAGAGAAGGTACCAGCTCGCGCGCGACCGCCAGAGCGGGCGCCGGTCGGCGGGCGCGCACGCCATGAGCCGCGTCTCGTAGTCGCCGTCCAGCGCCATGGCCGGAACGTCGCCGGAGAGTCGGTCGGCCGTCGCCGCATCCTCGGCGCCGTGGAACAGCAAGGCCGGCTCGGCGTCGGCGATCAGCGAGTCGAGTTCCGCCGGGGGCATCCGCCAGTTGAGCGGCACCAGCAACGCTCCGGCGCGGGCGCAGGCGAACAGCAGCTCGAAGAATTCGGGGCGGTTGCGGCAGAGGATCGCGACCCGGTCGCCTTCGCCGACCCGTCGCGCGTGGAGCAAAGCGGCGGCGCGCGAGGCGCGGACGTCGAGCTCGGAATAAGTGAGGGTCCGGCCGGTCGCCGCGTCCTCCAGCGCGACCGCGTCCGGCGCCAAAGCGGCGCGCTTCGCCAGCAGATCGGGGATGAAATCGGCGATCATCCGTCCCGGATCCTCAACCCCTCCGAGGCAAGGTCGATCGCCAGATCGGCGACTTCGGCCGGTTCCAGGTCGCGCTCCCAGAGCCCGTAGCGCATCCCGAGGAAGACGCTGATGCCGATCAGCGCCCAGGCGCGAAGCTCGTCCGGCCCGTCGGCGATCTCGCCCCGCGACCGCGCCGCGGCAAGGTTTCGGCGATAGCCCTCGGCGAAGGTGAGGTAATGCTTGCGATACTCGTCCTGGGCGACGAACTGCGCTTCCTCGATGATCCGGTAGAGCTCGGGCCGCTCGCGCACGAAGGCGATGAAGGCCGCGAGGCCGCGCCGTTCGGCGGTGAGCCGGTCCGGTGCGCCCCGCGCGGCTTCGGCGACATGCGCGCGCGTCGCGTTGCTCATGTCGCGCACCAGCGCCCGGAACACTTCCTCCTTCGATTCGAAATAGGTGTAGAAGGTGCCCAAAGCGACGCCCGCCCGCTGGGTGATGCCGGTGATCGCGGCCTCATGGAAGCCGCGCTCGCCGAATTCCTGCGCCGCCGCCTCGATCAGCCGCCGCAGCGTCTTGCGCCCCCGTTCGGTCCGCGGGCTCTTGTCCCCGTTGCCCGACGCCTCTGCCATGTTCCAGCGAGTCCTCCCCGCCAGCAAGTTGAACCGCCTTTCAGATTCGCGCAAGCTCAGGACGCGGCGGCCGGCACGGCTTGAGCGATGACGGCGAGCAGCTCGTCTATGCCGAACGGCTTTCGCAATACCCGGACATCGCGGCCGAGCGCGCGTTCGAGCTGCTCGCTTTCCGCATATCCGGTGACGAACACGATCGGCACGTCGGGGCAGCGGCGCCTTATCGCGCGCGCCGTGTCGGCGCCGTTCATCCCGGGCATTGCGAAATCGAGCAGCAGCAGGTCCGGGCAGGAGCGCTCGACTTCGAGGATCGCGGCCTCGCCGCAATCACAGCCCGAGACCTGGTGGCCGAGCTCGTCGAGCGCATCCTCGAGGAAGCCGCGCACGTCGGCATCGTCGTCCACCACCAGGATGCTGATCGACGGCGGCGGCGGCGTCTCGGCCGGCGCCGCGTCGCGGTCCGGCTTCGCTTCCTTCGCGGGTTCGGCGCCCGACGCGCGCGGCAGCAGAATCCGCACCCTCGTGCCCCTCCCCGGCTCGCTCTCGATCCGGATCGTCCCGCCGGATTGCTTGGCGATGCCGTAGACCTGGGCGAGGCCGAGCCCGGTGCCCTTGCCGAGCGGCTTGGTCGAGAAGAAGGGCTCGATCGCCCGGGCGAGTATTTCAGGCGTCATCCCTTCGCCGTCATCCTCGACGGCGACGCAGACATAGTCGCCGCGCTCGAGGTCCGGCCCGCCGGGCTCCTCGAGGCAGTCGGTCGAGATCTTCAGCACGCCGCCGTCCGGCATCGCGTCGCGCGCGTTGATGGCGAGGTTGAGAACGGCGTTCTCGAGCTGGTTCTCGTCACAGATCGCATGCCCGGCCCTGTCGTCGAACTCGGTCCTGATCTCGATGCCGGCGCCGATCGTGTGCTTCAGGATCTGGCGCATGTTCGCGATCACCTTGTTCACAGCCACCGGCCGCATCGCCAGCCGCTGGATTCGCGAGAATGCGAGCAACTGCCCGGTGAGCTTGACGCCGCGCCGCGAGGATTCGAGCGCCGTCTCGGCGACGCGCTTCAGCCTGGCGTCGTCGACGCGGTTGGCGATCAGCTCCAGCCCGCCGAGGATCGGCGTCAGCAGATTGTTGAAATCGTGCGCGATGCCGCCGGTGAGCTGGCCCACCGCCTCCATCTTCTGGGCCTGGCGGAGCGCCTCCTCGGCGCGTTCGCGCTCGCCGACCTCCGCCTGCAGGCGGTCGAGCGCGGCGGACAGATCGGCGGTCCGCTCCGCGACCCGGATTTCGAGCGCCGCCTCGGCGGCCTTGGCGTCGGTGACGTCGAAGGCGACGCCGATGAAACCCTCATGCTCGCCCTCGGGGCCCCAGCGCGGCTGCGATTCGGAGCGCAGCCAGCGCCATTCGCCGTCGCCGCGCAGGTAGCGGCCCTCGAGCGCGAACGGCTTCAGCGTCGCTTCGCCGGCAAGCGATTCCGCGACGATCCGCTCGATGTCGTCGGGATGGATTCGCGTCCGCCAGTCGAAATCGAGCGCCTCTTCATAGGGGACGCCGAGGAACGCCGCGTAAGCGCGATTGACGAAGCCGCGCTTGCGGTCGAGCTTGGTCACCCACATCGGGACCGGCGCGGAGTCGGCGATCCGCCGAAATCTTTCCTCGCTTTCCCGCAGCTTGAGCGCGGTTCGCTCGTCCTCGCTGACCGCGACGACGGTCCCGATGATGCCGGCGACTTCGCCGCTCTCGGCATAGAGCGGATTGTAGCAGGCGGTGAGCAGGGCCGTCCGCTCCTCCCCTCCGCGGCGCAGGGGACGGGGCGCCGATTCCATGTAGACGGTTTCCCCCGCCAGCACTTTGCGGGCATTGGCGCCGACCACGTCCCACACGTCGGCCCAGATGTCGCGCAGCGGTCGTCCGAGAGCGGGACGGCGG
This sequence comes from Allosphingosinicella sp., assembly GCA_035628635.1. Classification (GTDB taxonomy): domain Bacteria; phylum Pseudomonadota; class Alphaproteobacteria; order Sphingomonadales; family Sphingomonadaceae; genus Allosphingosinicella. Next base: position 106,740 of record DASPJJ010000001.1, on the reverse strand, counting down.
TCGCCGAGCACCTCACCGTAGCTGTCGTTGTGGATCACCAGCAGATCGGGGCCCCAGGCCACCATCATCGGGATGTTCGAGCCGAGCGCGATGGCGGCGGCGGTCTTCAGCGGCTGGGGCCAGGCGTTCGGAGCCCCGAGCGGCGACGCGACCCAGTCGTGCGCCAGCGCGGCCGAACCGTGCGCGGCAGCGCCGGGGAGGCCAATCGGGGCTTCGGCTTCGCGCGCGCCGGATTTCATCCGTGGCTCCAAATAGATTCCCGTGCCGCAGCCGTAGCGGGCGCGAGGGCGCGACGATAGCCCGCCGTCAGCGCCGGGCCGCGAACGCCTGCGCCTGGCGCAGGACGCGCAGCAGGTTCCCGCTCATCACCTTGGCGATGTCGCGCTCGGAAAAGCCTTCGCGGCGCAGGCGCTCGGTAACCCGCGGCAGCAGCGAGATGTCCTCCATCCCCTGGACGCCGCCGCCGCCGTCCCAGTCGGCGCCGAGCCCGACATGGTCGACGCCCATGACCCGGATCGCATGCAGCATCGAGCGCATGAAATGATCGAAGGTGGCGGTGGTGAACGGCCGCTGCGCGTCGAGCGCCGCCTTGTCGGCGAGGAGGCGCCGCCGCTCGGCGGAAGTGAGCCGGTGCCAGCTCAACTGGCGGCGGTCGATGGCGCTGCGCTCCTCGGAGCGGTCGTCGGGGGCGAGGAAGATCGTGTTCATGAACATGACGCCGCCGGCGCGGGCGAGGCGGCGCATGCGCTCGTCGTCGATGTTGCGCGCGTGGCTGTAGACTGCGCGCGGGCCGGAATGGGAGAGGACGATCGGCACCCGGCTCAGCGCCAGCATCTGGTCGAAGGCGGCATCGGAGGAATGGCTGCCGTCGATCAGCATGCCGAGCCGGTTCATCTCGGCGACCCAGGATCGGCCGAGCGGCGAAAGGCCGTTCCACCGCGGCGTGTCGGACGTCGAGTCGGCGAGCTGGTTGTTGCGGTTGTGGACCGGGCCCGCCATCCGGACGCCGAGCCGGTGGAAGGTCTCGAGCAGGGCCAGGTCCTCGCCAAGCGGCCAGCTGTTCTCGATCGAGATGAAGGCGATGCGTCTGCCCTCGCGGTGCAGGCGCTCGGCGTCGTCGGCGGTGAGGGCGAGCCCCATCCGCTCGCGATTCTCTCCGATCACCCGACGGATGGCGGCGGCGCGGACCAATGCCCTCGACCGCGCGTCCGCGTAAGCGGCGGGCGTCAGCTCGCCCTGCGGCGTGTAGATGACGAAGAAGCCGCCATCGAGCCCGCCCTCGATCATCCGCGGCAGATCGACCTGCGAGCCGTCCCACTCGAATCGATGGCGCTCCCCGAAGTCCCACTCGCCGCCGTCGAACCGCGCGGCGATGTCGAGATGGGTGTCGATCACCAGCATCTCGTCGTGGGCGAAGCGGTTGGGGGGCGTCGGATCCTGCGCCAGCAGCGGCGAGGCGAGCAGCGGGGCGGCGGCGAGAGCGAGGAACGGGCGGCGCATGACTTTCTCCCGGATCGGCCGCCTCCCCATGCTTCGGCGGCTTGATCCTGGTCAAGGCGTCGGCCCTAGTCGTCCTTCTGTCCATCGGTTACCCTCCCGGCGGGGAATCGGAGCGTCGGCTCCGGGGGGAAAAGTATGCGCAGGTGGCGGAGGGTCGAACGGCTCTACATCGACCTGCCCTTCGCGCGCCCCGGCAGCCTCAATGCCTGGCTGATCGCCGCTTTGATCCCGGGAATCGCCACTTTGCTCCGGCTGGCGATCGATCCCTGGGTCGAAGGCGTCCAGTTCATCACCTATTTCCCGTTGCTGATCCTGGTCGCTCTGGCCTGCGGCTATCGCGCCGGCATGCTCGCCGCGATCCTGTCGACGCTCGGCTCCTGGTATTTCATCGTCGAGCCGCGCCGCTCGTTCGAACTCGACCACGGCGAAGACGTGCTCACCTTGGGCCTGTTCCTGCTGACCGCCGCCATGATCATCTCGATCGCCGCCGCGACGCGCCTCGCCATCGGCCGCTACCGCCTGCTCAACGAAAGCCTCGGCCGGCGGGTCGAGCAGCGCACCGCCGAGCTCGAAAGCGCGCAGGCGAGCCTCGTCCAGGCGCAGAAGATGGAGGCCGTCGGCCAGCTGACCGGCGGCATCGCGCACGACTTCAACAACATGCTGGCGATCGTCATCGGCAATCTCGACATTGCCAGGCGGCGGATGGCGCAGGGCCGCGGGGACGTCGGGCGACAGATCGAAAGCGCGATGGACGGCGCCCAGCGCGCTGCGGCGCTCACCCGGCGCCTCCTCGTCTTCGCCCGCCGCCAGCCGCTCGAGCCCCAGGTGAGCGACCTCAACCTGCTGCTCGGCGACCTCTCCGAGCTGCTCCGCCGGACGATCGGGGAGAAGGTGCGGATCGAGCTTTCCCCCGCACCCTCGGTCTGGCCCGTCTCGATCGATCGCGCGCAGATGGAGAGCGCGGTCATCAATCTCGCGATCAACGCGCGCGATGCGATGCCGAACGGCGGCGTCCTCGGCATCGAGACGCTGAACATGATCCAGGACGAAGCGGGGCCCGAGGACGGTCTCGCGCCCGGCGACTACGTGATGGTCGCGGTCGCCGACAGCGGCAGCGGCATGGCGCCGGAGGTGGCGGCGCGGGCGTTCGAGCCCTTCTTCACCACCAAGGAGGTGGGCCGCGGCACCGGCCTCGGCCTCAGCCAGGTCTACGGCTTCCTCCGCCAGTCGGGCGGCCATGTCGACATCGACAGCGCGCCGGGCGCCGGAACCACCGTCCGGCTCTATTTCCCCCGCTATCGCGGCGAGGCCCCCGCCGAGTCCGCGCGGGTCGCCGGCGAAAGCGCGCCCCCCCGCGGCTCGCCCGGCGAGGTGGTGCTGGTGGTCGAGGACGAGGACGAGGTTCGGCGGACCACGGTCGAAGCGCTGCACGAGCTCGGCTACGGCGTGCGCGAGGCGCGCGACGGCGTCGAGGCGCTCGCCATCCTGTCCAGCGATCCGGCGATCACGCTGCTGTTCACCGACGTCGTCATGCCGGGGCTGGACGGCCGCGCGCTGGCCGAGCGGGCGCTTCGCCAGCGGCCCGACCTCCAGATCCTGTACACCACCGGCTACGCCCCCGAGGCCGACCCGCACGAGACGTTGCCGGACGACCATCCGGCGATGCTGAGCAAGCCGTTCAGCGTCGCCGCGCTGGCGAGGAAGCTGCGCGACCTCCTCGACAGCTGACGCGACCGGCCGCCGGGGCCGACTTGCTTCAAATTCACCATGTCAAAGAGCCGCGCCGAGCTTGCGACTCGGCAATGGCTTTTGTAGTAGGAAGTTTCCTATAAGTCAAGAACAAAAATAAAACGTCGCCCGCGCACCGCTCTTCCATCCCGCCGTGCCGCGCCCATCGGGGGGAGCGCTGAATGTAGCCTAGGGAAGCCGCTCCAGCCCCTCACGAAGCTTCTCAGACGATTGCTCGAGCGCGCAGGCGAGCAGCTCGTCGCGCAGGCCGGCAAGCGTGCCGTGGGCCTCGCCGCAATCGTTGCAGGCGATCGTGCCGCCATCGTCTTCCCAGCGCGGCAGGCTGAGATTGGCACTACCGCATTTGTCGCAGTGAAGCTCGACCATGATGTCCATGAACCCGTGAACGCGGCGACGGGCGATTTGGCTCCTCAGCCTTCGCGCATCGCCTCCCGCGCGAGGCTTTCCGCCTCCAGCAGCAGGAAATCGTCGGTGAGGCCCTGGGCGGTGCGCTCGCGGCCGATCATCACCAGCACCGGCACCGCCATCGGCGAGACGCGCTCTAGATCGACATGGACCATCGTGCCTTTGGCGCGATCGAGCAGATCGGCGAGGCGGCCGACGTCGGTCATGCGCTGGCGCGCGTCCTCCCAGGCGGCACGGAGCAGGAGATGGTCGGGCTCGTAGCGGCGAAGCACATCGTAGATGAGGTCGGTCGAGAAGCTCACCTGGCGCCCGGACTTGCGCTTGCCCGGATGGTGGCGCTCGACGAGGCCGCCGATCACCGCCACCTCGCGGAAGGCGCGCTTCAGCAGGCTCGATTCCTGCACCCATTCGACGAACTCGTCCTCGAGGATGTCGGCCGAAAGGAGAGCGCCGGGATCGGCGATCGGCTCGAGGCCGTAGCAGGCGAGCGCATAATCGTTGGAGACGAAGCCCAATGGCTTCAGGCCGGCGCTTTCCATTCGCCGCGTGACCAGCATGCCGAGCGACTGGTGCGCGTTCCAGCCCTCGAAGCTGTAGATCACCATGTAGTGGACATGCTCGTGCGGGAAGGTCTCGACCAGCAATTGGTCCGGCTCGGGCAGGACCGAACGGCGCGACTGGACCTCGAGCCAGTCGCGCACGTCGTCCGGAAAGCGCGGCCATTGCGAGCGGTCGTGGAGGAAGGCGCGGACCCGCCCGGCGAGGTTGGTCGACATCGCCATGCGGATGCCGAGATAGGTCGGGATGCGCGCGGCCTTTCGGGTCGCGTGGACGACGAGGTCGGTCCCGTCGATCTTCTCGACCTCGAGCACGAGGCCGGAAAAGTAGAATGTGTCGCCGGGCCGCAGGGTGGCGCCGAACTGTTCCTCGACCGTCCCCAGCCGGCGGCCGTTCCGGAATCGGACGTCGAGCAAAGGCGCATCGACGATGATGCCGGCGTTCATCCGGTGCTGCTGGACGAAGCGCGGATGCGAGACGCGCCAGGTCCCGTCCGGCTCCCGCGTCAGCCGCCGGAAGCGGTCATAGGCCTTGAGCGAATAGCCGCCGCTCTCGATGAAGCCGAGCACCTGGCGAAACGTCTCCTCCCGGAGCCCCGCATAAGGCGCGGCGGAGCGCACTTCCGCGAGCATTTCCTCCTCGCCGAACGGCGCGGCGCAGGCCGCGGCCATGAGGTGCTGGGCGAGGACGTCGAGCGCGCCCGGGCGGAAGGATTCGGAGTCGAGCTCCCCCTCCTCGATCGCATCGAGCGCGGCCCGCCCTTCGAGATATTCGAAGCGGTTGCCCGGCACGAGCAGGGCCTCGGACGGCTCGTCGAGCCGGTGGTTGGCGCGGCCGATGCGCTGGACGAGCCGCGACGAGCCCTTGGGCGCACCCATCTGGATGACTAGGTCGACGTCGCCCCAGTCGACGCCGAGGTCGAGGCTGGCGGTGCAGACCAAAGCCCGCAGCCTTCCGGCCGCCATCGCCGCCTCGACCTTGCGCCGCGCCTCGAGCGCGAGGCTGCCGTGATGGATTCCGATCGGCAGCTGCTGCTCGTTGATCGTCCACAGGTCCTGGAAGATGAGCTCGCAGAGCGAGCGCGTGTTGCAGAAGACGAGGGTGGTCTTGTGCCGCTCGATCTCGCGCATCACCTGCTCCGCCGCCCAGCGCCCGCTATGGCCGGCCCAGGGGACCTTCTCGTCCTCGGGGAGCATGATGCGGATGTCGGCGTCGGCGCCCGGCTCGCCCAGGACGAGGTCGACTGCCTCGGCGTCGCCGTGCGGCGCGAGCCAGCCCTGATAGGCCTCGGGATCGGAGACGGTGGCGGACAGCCCGACCCTGCGGAGGGCGGGCGCGAGGCGCTGCAGCCGCGCCATGGCGAGGTTCAGCAGGTCGCCGCGCTTGCCCGGGGCGAAGGCGTGGATCTCGTCGACGACGATCGTGCTCAGCCCGGCGAACAGCAGGATGCTGTCCTCGTGGCTCAGCAGCAGGCTCAGCGATTCGGGCGTGGTGAGCAGCATCTGCGGCGGCCGCAGACGCTGGCGGACGCGGCGGTCGGACGGCGTGTCGCCGGTGCGCGTCTCGACGCGGATCGGCAGCCCCATTTCCTCGATCGGGGTCAGCAGGTTGCGCTGGACGTCGACCGCCAGCGCCTTGAGCGGGGAGACGTAGAGGGTGTGCAGCCCCTCGGTCGGCGCCGCGATCAGCTCCGCGAGGCTCGGCAGGAAGCCCGCCAGCGTCTTCCCGGCCCCGGTCGCGGCGACGAGCAGGGTGCTTCGCCCCGCGCGGGCGGCCGCGAGCATGTCGAGCTGGTGGCGGCGGGGCGCCCAGCCCTTGGCGGCGAACCAGTCGGCGGCGACCGGCGGCAGGAGCCGGTCTGCGTTCGCGGACGTGTCTACGGCCCCTTCGCGCCGCCGTCGGGGCCACCGTCGCGGCGCTCGGCCTCCTCCTGCTCGTAGACCCGGCGCGTGCCCTCCTCGGTGCGTTCGCGGCCGGCGCGCGAGGCGCCGCGGTTCCTGAGCAGGGCCCAGAGGATCACCACGGCGAGCAGAGCCGGCCCGACGATCGTCAGCAAGCTCCAGTTGAATCCACCCGCATCCATGTCTCTCGCGCTCCTTCGCTTGCGCCGCTTGCGCCTCGCTTGGCGCCCTGCGGCCCTCCTGCCATATAGCTCCCAATGGCCCGTCTCGGTTCCTGGATCGAGCCTTTTCCCGAAGGCATCTATGTGAAGCCGGCGGACGCCTGGATCGATCCGTCCGAGCCGAAGGCGCGCGCTCTCGTCACCCACGGCCATGGCGACCACGCCCGAGGCGGCCACGAACGGGTGTGGGCGACGGCAGAGACGCTGGCGATCATGGACTGCCGCTACGGGCCGCAGCCCGGCGGGTGTGCCGTCGGCTACGGCGAAGTCGTGCGCGTCGGCGAAGTCGACGTCGGCTTCGTTCCGGCGGGCCATGTCCTCGGCTCCGCCCAGATCGTGCTCGAACATCAAGGGGAGCGCGTCGTCGTCTCGGGCGACTACAAGCGCCGCCCCGATCCGACCTGCGCGCCTTTCGAGCCGGTGCCCTGCGACATCTTCGTCACCGAGGCGACGTTCGGCCTCCCGGTGTTCCGCCATCCCGAGACGGCGAGCGAGATCGACCGGCTGCTCGCCCGCCTCCACGACAATCCGGAGCGCTGCGTGCTCGTCGGCGCCTATGCGCTCGGCAAGGCGCAGCGCCTGATCGCCGAGCTTCGCTGCCGCGGCCATTCCGACCCGATCTACATCCACGGCGCCCTCCAGCGCCTCTGCGAGCTCTACGAAGAGCAGGGCGTCCCCCTCGGCGACGTGCGCCCGGCGACTGGCGCCAAGAAGGACGATCTGCGCGGCCGGATCGTGATCGCACCGCCCAGCGCCCTCAACGACCGCTGGTCGCGCCGCCTCCCCGAGCCGATCACCGCGATGGCCTCGGGCTGGATGCGCGTCCGCCAGCGCGCCCGCCAGCGCAACGTCGAGCTCCCCTTGATCGTGTCGGACCATGCCGACTGGGACGAGCTCACCCAGACCATCCGCGAGCTCGCCCCCCGCGAGGTCTGGATCACCCACGGCCGTGAGGACGCTCTGATGCACTGGTGCGCCCTCCACCAGATCAAGGCGAGGGAGCTCAACCTGGTCGGGCGCGAGGACGAGGACGATTAATCCGGGAAGCGCGTCGAACGGCTTTCGAACGCCTCGGCATAGAGCTCTTCGATCCGCCGTACCTCCTCCTCGGTGAGCGCGGCAAATTCCCGGGTGCGGGCGCGCTGGGATAGGTGGCCGTCCCCCTGTTCCAGAAACTTCCGCAGGAGCTCGATCTGCGACGCCGGCATATCGACGATCTGCTGCAGCCCTGTGGAAAAGCGTTCGAATGCCTCGAGAAAAAGAACTTCCTCGGGAAGGTCTCGGTCGATTGTCTGCTCCACACAGGAATAGAGGAATTCAGCATGGGCGGTGGCATCGAAATAACGGTAGAAGTCTGCCGTATCGTTCAGCACTTCTACATTGCCTCGGGCCGTCGGGCGCCATTCGATATAAGGCAGAAGGGGCGCCGAATAGGATTCGAGCACGGCCTTATATTCATCTAGGCGGCGTAAGATCACCGCGCTGATCGGGAAAACCAGTCCAGCCGGGTTATAGTGTGCGGCCGCGAGTGCGTGGTGGATTAGCCAGCGGTGAAGGCGCCCATTGCCGTCCTCAAATGGGTGGATGTAGACGAATCCGAAGGCGAGGCCGGCCGCGGCGACCACCGGGTCGAGCTTGCCTGCGACGGCTCGTTCACCATAGGCAACGAGCCCTTGGATGAGGTTGCCGAGATCCTCGGGTCGGGCGCTCACGTGATCGGGGATCGGCTCGTTGCTGGTCCGGTCGTGCACCCCGACGAAGCCGCCTTCGGTCCGCAGGCCCAGCCGGACGAAGCGGTCGTCGCCGATCACGATCTGCTGGAGCCGGTCGAGCTCCGCCAGGCTGAGGGGGCGCGTACCGGCCTGTGCGATCGCCCGACCCCAGCGCGCCGCGCGGGTCCCGGACGGTCGCTCGCCTTCGATTGCGAATGAGGATTTGCTGTCGTTGAGCAGCAAGAAGGCGGCTGCGCGGGCGACGAGATCGGGACGAATCCGCCCTATGGCCGCGCGGGCACGTTCGTCGAGACCCTTTTCGCTTTGGGCAACGAGGGCCGGCGTGCGGTCGATCATCGGACAAAATTCGGGAGTGCCCGGAAGATTGTTCAAGATTTTGTGGCGTGGCGAGGGCTGGCCCAGTGCAAGCGCAAATTGCTGGGTGGGGTCTACGGCCGGAGCCAGCTTTACCCTGCCCGGATCTGGGATCGGCAACCTGTCGCCGGTAAGCCACTCGTAGAGAAACCAGATCCGCCGCGCGAATGCTCCGGTCGGGCTTGCCCGGACAATGGCGACGAGGTCGTCGGGCCGGACCGCTCGAAACAGTTTGGCGAGGACGAGAAGGTTTACGCCTTCCCATTTCAGGGCAAATACGAGTTGTGCGGCCAGCGTTCGCTCGGAGCGATGCCGCGGCGTGAGCAGGGTCCATTCAGCTGTTGAGGCGGGGTGATGGCGTTCGGCGATCGCCGCCAGCCTCGCCGGTAGCGGAAGCTTCAGCTCGTAGCGCTCGATCAGGGCCGCATAGCCGGCGGGCGTGGCTTGCTCCGGCAACGCCCGTCCGCGAAAATTAGTCGCCGGCTGCGAAGGCCATTCACCCATTGAAGTCTCCGTGAAAAATATTCGCGTGGCCTAGGCCGACTTGCGCGGAACGATCACACGTTGCGAAAAGCTATCACAACGCGTGAGGAAATGCGAATGGCGTTCGCGTGCGCTAGGAATGCAGATCCGTAAGCAGCGCCAGGCTCAGCGCCGCCGCCACGAGGATGCCCCACCGCACCGCGCGCTCGAGCGCGAAATTGCCGGTACGGGACAGGGTGATCGCGCTTGCCGGCATGACGATCAGGAACAGGCCGACCGAGAGCGCGAGGCCCGCGCGCATGCCTGCATAGGCCCAGCCAGCGACCGCAAGCGCAACCCAGACGACGCAGAAAAGCAGCGCCTCCGGGTAGAGCCTGGGCATGTCAGTGGGCAACCTGCTCGCCGCGCTGCAGGCCCGAGAGAGCGAGCTGCTCGTCGATCTGCGCCATCAGCCGGTCGAGCCCGTCGTGGGTCTGCGCCTCTGCGCGGGCGACGAGGACGTCCTGGGTGTTGGAGGCGCGCAGCAGCCACCAGCCGTCGGCCGTGTTGACGCGGGCGCCGTCGGTGTCGTTGACCTCGGCCCCCGCGGCGCGGAGGCGCTCCAGCACCTCGTCGACCACCGCGAACTTGCGGGTCTCGTCGACCTGGAAGCGCATCTCCGGGGTGTTGATCACGGGCGGCATCGCCGAGCGCAAGTCGGTGAGGGAGCCGCCCAGGCGTGAGACCGCGCGGATCAGGCGCACCGCCGAATAGATGCCGTCGTCGAAGCCGTAATATTGGTGGGCGAAGAAGATGTGGCCCGACATCTCGCCGGCGAGCGGCGCGCCGGTCTCCTTCATCTTCGACTTGATCAGGCTGTGGCCGGTCTTCCACATCAAGGGTTCGCCGCCCAGCTCGGCGATCCGGTCGTAGAGCGCCTGGCTGGCCTTCACGTCGGCGATGATGGTGGAGCCTGGCAGGTCCTGCAGCACCGGCTCGGCGAGGATGCCGAGCAGCTGGTCGCCCCAGATCACGCGCCCCTGCCCATCGACCGCGCCGATCCGATCGGCGTCGCCATCGAGCGCCACGCCGAAGTCGAGGTTCTTCTCCGCGACGAGGCGCTTCAGATCCTCGAGATTGGCCTCGACGGTGGGATCGGGATGGTGGTTCGGGAAGCGGCCGTCGACCTCGGTGTAGAGGAGGTGGTGCTCGCCCGGCAGCTTCCGGACGAGCCGCTCGACTACCGGCCCGCCGGAGCCGTTGCCGGCGTCCCACCCGACGCGGAAGGGGCCGCCGTCGAAATCCTCGACCAGGCGATCGACATACATGTCCATCACGTCGGCGTCGGCGACGGTGCCGCCGCCTTCCTCCCAGTCGCCGACCTCCGCCATCCGCCCGAGCGCCTGGATCTCGGCGCCGAAGAAGGCCGCATGGCGATGCACCATCTTGAAGCCGTTGTAATTGCCCGGATTGTGGCTGCCGGTGATCATGATGCCGCCGTCGACCTCGAGCTCGGCTTCGGCGAAATAGAGCATCGGCGTCGGGCCTATGCCGATCCTGACGACGTCGACGCCGGATTTGGTGAGACCTTCGATCAGCCGCCGCTCGAGCCCCGGCGAGCTCTCGCGGCCATCGCGCCCGACGGCGACGCGCGTTCCGCCGGCGCGGCGCAGCACCGTGCCGAAGCTGCGGCCGACCGCTTCGGCGTCGTCCTCGCCCAGCGTCTCCCCGACGATGCCGCGTATGTCATATTCGCGCAACGAGGTCGGGCTGAAGCGATGGCTCATTCGGGAGGCTCCACGGGCCGGACGGGGGACGGTCTCAAGACGCGCGAGGCGTCCTGCGGTTCATTTCGGCGACCAGCGTGTCGCGCGCCGCGTTGACCCGCTCGGCGAGGTCGGCCGAGCCGCCGGCATCGGGGTGGACGCGGGCGATCAGCCGGCGGTGCGCGGCGCGGATCTCCTCCAGGTTGGCGCCCTCGCCGACTCCGAGGAGCCGACGCGCCTCGGCAGCCGGCATTCGCGCCGGGCGCACGGTCCGCCGCTTCCACCACAAATAGAGCGCGCCGGCGAGAAGGAGGAGGAGAAGGATCTTGTTCATTGGGCGGCGGCGGGCTCCCGGTCCTCGGCCGCGGCGCGGCCCGCCTCGGGAAGCCCGAAGCCGGCGATCATCTCGCGCAGCTCCTGCCGCGCGGCGATGTGGCTGAGCCCGACCTCGCCGATCTGCGCGAGATCGAGCAGGGTGAGGCCCTTGGGGAAGAGCTCGCGGTAGATGACGCGCTCGCCGAGCCCGGGGATGATGCGGAAGCCGACGCGGCGCGACAGCTCCTCGAGCGCGAGGCCGACGCGGCGCATGTTGCGCGCCTCGATATGCTGCATCCGGTTCCTGAGTACGACCCAGTCGACGCTGGCATTGTGCGCCTTGGCGCGCTGGGTGCGGCTGCGCCAGACCAATTCGGCATAGAAGCTCGGCCGCCGGATCTTGTAGGTCTCGGCGTCGACCTCGCCGATCAGGTCGAGGTCGACGAAGCTATCGTTGATCGGCGTGACCAGAGTGTCGGCGCGCAGCATCGCCGCGCGCGCGTGGGGGTCGTCGCGCCCGGGCGTGTCGATCACCAGCACTCCGGCCGCTTCGCCGATGCGCGAGATCTGCGCGTCGACCTCCTCGCCCTTCGCCGGGTCGAACGTCTCGTAGAGCGGCATGACCAGCTCCGCGCCGGTCCGGCCGACCGTCGCCCGGCGGTTGTCGAGATAGCGGCCGAGGGTGCGCTGGCGGGTGTCGAGGTCGAGCGCGGCGACACGGCGGCCGCCCGCGGCGAGCGCGACGGCGGTGTGCACCGCGGTGGTCGACTTGCCCGTGCCGCCCTTCTCGTTGGCGAAGACGATGATATGCGGCGCGGCCACTCTGCCTCCACTTGATCGAAACGTCGGGCGCCGTCTAAGGGGCCGCTGCTCGAATAGGCCAGGCGGCCATGGGAGGCCAAGGGCCAGTGCGCATTATCCGCGAAAAAGAGGCGCTGCGCGCGGCCGTGGCGGCGCTGAAGGCCGAGGGCGCGACCATCGCGTTCGTGCCCACCATGGGTGCGCTCCATGCCGGCCACATGGCGCTCGTCGAGGAGGCGCGGCGCCGCGCCCGCTCCGTCATAGCCTCGATCTTCGTCAATCCGACCCAGTTCGGGCCGGACGAGGACCTCTCGCGCTACCCTCGCCGCGAGGCGGGCGACGCGAAGATGCTCGAGGAGGCCGGCGTCGACATCCTGTGGGCGCCGGACGTCGCAACCATGTACCCCGACGGCGCGGAGACCCCGGTCGCCGCAGGCCCGGCGGCGCGCGGCCTCGACGGCGCGGCGCGCCCGGGCCATTTCGACGGAGTCGCCACAATCGTCGCGCGCCTCTTCGAGCAGGTGCGGCCGGATGTCGCCCTGTTCGGCGAGAAGGACTTCCAGCAGCTCCTCGTCATCCGCGAGATGGTCGCCGAGCGCGTGCTCCCCGTCGAGATCGTTGGCGTGCCGACCCAGCGCGACGCCGACGGCCTCGCCCTCTCCTCGCGGAATCTCTATCTGACCGAGGACGAGCGCCGGGCGGCACGCGCGCTGCCGCGGGCGCTGGGCGAGGCGGCGCAGGCGATCGCCGGCGGCGGCGGCGCCGAAGTGGCTCTTGCCAGGGCGCGGGAGGCTTTGTCGCGGGCGGGCTTCGGCCCGATCGACTATGTCGAGCTTCGCGACGCCGAGACCCTGGCGCCGGTCGAACGTCCCGACCGCCCCGCGCGCCTCCTCGCCGCCGCCTGGCTGGGGCAGACGCGGCTGATCGACAATCTGCCTGTGGAGGCCCGCGCGGAGTGAAGCCCCTCCCCTTGATGGGGAAGGGTTGGGGTGGGAGTGGAGTCTCCGGAAATTCACCGCTCTTCATTGCCTCCACCCCACCCCTAACCCCTCCCCCGCAAGGGGAGGGGAACGAAGGTCACCGCGGCGTTAACCATTTCTTTGGAACCCGTGGCCGAAACATCCCCTGACAGGCGAAAACAGGGGAGCATGTCATGGGTACAAGCGCGAAATCGGCCGCCTTCCTGATGGAAAGCCTGGTCGCGGAGGCCGCCGCCGGCGACGCCGACGCCCTCTACCGGCTCGGAGTCGCTTACTCGACCGGCACCTGCGGCACCGAGATCGACCTCGTGGAAGCGCATAAATGGTTCAACCTCGCCGCGCTCAACGGCAGCGCGCTCGGCCAGCAATGCCGCGCCGACATCGCCGAGGAGATGACCGCCCGGGAAATCGCCGAGGCGCAGCGCCAGGCGCGGGCATGGCTCTCGGACAGCTGGCGCCGCGCCGCCTGAGGCTCAGCCACGGCGGAACGGCGTGAAGTCGCCGAGCGCGGCGATCTCGCGGAGCGCCGCGCGCCGCTCGACCTCGAGGAAGTCCGCGACCGCGTCCCTGAGCCGCTCGTCGGCGAGGAAATGGGCGGAGAAGGTCGGCACCGGACGATAGCCGCGGCTCAACTTATGCTCTCCCTGGGCGCCGGCCTCGACCCGCGCCAGCCGGTTCGCGATCGCCCAGTCGATGGCCTGATAATAACACAGCTCGAAATGGAGGCCCGGCGCCTCAATCAACGTGCCCCAATAGCGGCCGTAAAGCGCCTCCCCGCCGATCAGGTTGAGCGCGCCGGCCACCGGCTGCCCGCCCCGATAGGCGATCACCAACAGGATCCGATCGCCGAGACGCTCGCCGAGCAGCGAGAAAAATTCGCGCGTGAGATAGGGCCGGCCCCATTTGCGGCTGCCGGTATCCTGGTAGAAGGCCCAGAAGGCGTCCCAGTGCGCCTCTTCGATCTCGGCGCCGCGGAGCCGCCGCACCTCCAGCCCTTCGAGGGCGGCCGTGCGCTCCTTGCGGATCGCCTTCCGCTTGCGCGACGCGAGGGAGCCGAGGAAGTCCTCGAAGCTCCCGTAGCCGGCGTTCAGCCAGTGATATTGGGTGTCGATCCGGATCAGCCAGCCGGCGCGCTCGAACAGCTCCACCTCGTCGGGCGCGATGAACGTGGCGTGGGCGGAGGAGAGGTCGTTCTGCAGCACCAGGGCCTCGGCGGCGCGGATCAAGGCCGGCGCGAGGGTCTGGTCCGCGGCGAGCAGGCGTCGGCCCGGGACCGGCGTGAACGGCACCGCGATCTGGAGCTTGGGGTAATAATCCCCGCCGGCTTCCTCATAGGCGTCGGCCCAGCCGTGATCGAAGACATATTCGCCGCGGCTGTGGCTTTTCGCATAAGCCGGCAGGACCGCGGCCGGCGCACCGTCCTCGCCGTCGATCGCGATCGGCGCGGGCTGCCATCCGGTGCCGGGGCCGACGCTTCCGCTCTCCTCGAGGGCGGCGAGGAAGGCGTGGCTGGTGAACGGATCGCCGCGGCCGGCGCAGCGGTCCCAGGCGGCCGGCTCGAACGATGCGACCCCTTCCGCAACCCGCGCGAGGATTCCGGTTTCGCTCACCTTTCCTCGTAGATGATCTGGTCGGCCTCGGCCTGCGCGGTCTCGCGCTGGCGCGCGCCGCGGACCGTCCAGCTCAGCACCGGCAAGCCCCGGCGGCGCTGCTCGCGAGCGAAGGCGGAGGGCAGGTCCTGCACGTCGTAGGCGAGGAAGTGCGGCCGGGCGCGCCACAGCGAGAGCCTTCGCTCGAACCCGCCATGAACGCGCCGGCGCTTCCTCTCCGTCACCACGAGGCCGCGGGTGATGCCGCGCCCGTTGCGCCAGAACCAGCGGCCGACCTCCGGATTGAACGACATCACCGCCATATAGCCGGGATAGTCGCGGACGGCGCGAAGCACCGAGGCGCAGAGCGCCGCCACGTGGCGCGTCGGCGCTTTCACCTCGATCAGCATCGGCGCGCGCGAATCGACGAGATGGACGACGTCGATCAGGGTCGGGATCGTCTCGCCGGCGCCGGCGAGCGCGATGCGCTGCAGCTCCGCGGCGCTGCGGTCGCGGACGCGGCCTTCGACGCCGGTAAGACGCTTCAGGTCGTAATCGTGAAACACGATGGCCTCGCCGTCCCGGCTTGCCTGCACGTCGAGCTCGACGCCGTGGCCTTCGGCCACCGCGGCCTCGAAGGCGGCGCGGCAATTCTCGACGATATGGGCGCCGTGCAGGCCGCGATGCGCGAAGGGCTGCGCCGTCAACCAGTCGATCCGCGCGGCGACCGGCGGCGGCGCGAAGAGATCGTCAAGCAGCCTTGATGGCGACAATTGCATCGATCTCGACCGCGGCGCCGAGCGGGAGGGACGCGACGCCCACCGCAGCCCGTGCGTGCCGGCCCGCCTCGCCGAACACCTCCTCCATCAGCTTCGAGGCGCCGTTGGCGACTTTCGGCTGGTCGGTGAACGACCCCGCGCTGTTGACGAACACGCCGAGCTTGACGATCCGATCGACCTGCTCGAGGCCCACGGCCTTGTCGATCTGGGCGAGCAGCATCAGCCCGCAGGCGCGCGCGGCGCGGACGCCATATTCCAGGTCGCGCTGCTCGCCGATCCTGCCGGTGAGCAAAGCGCCCCCCTCGAACGAGACCTGCCCCGAAACGTGAAGCAGGCTGCCGGCGAGCACCGCCGGGACATAGGCCGCGACCGGTGCCGCGGCTTCGGGGAGGACGATGCCGAGCTCGGCGAGGCGATCGCGGACGGTCGGGGCCATGGCCGCGCCGTAAGCACCGGCGGCGGCTTCAGGTCAAGCGCGCGGGAAAGAAGCCGGACGAACTTCGGCCGGCGGCCTCCACCGCCGGCCGAAGCGCCGTGAACGAGAATCCGGACCCTGGCGTCAGCAGCGGCGGCCGCGCCCGCCCGGGTCGGCGTAGCGGCCGCTGTCGCTGTCGCTGCAGGAGCGCCTGCCGCGGCCATTGTTGACCGGATCGCCGGGATCGTTGTCGGTGATTCCGGTGCCGCGCCGGCCGCGGCCGTTATTGACCGGATCGGCATAGCGGCCGCGGTCGTTGTCGGTCACGCCGCTGTTGCGGCGGCCGCGGCCGTTGTTCACCGGATCGGCGTAGCGGCCGGTGTCGTTGTCGGTGATGCCGCTGCCGCGCCGGCCGCGGCCGTTGCCGACCGGGTCGGCATTGCCGCCGGTGTCGTTGTCGGTGACGCCGCTGCGCCCGCGGCCGCGGCCGCGGCCGACCGGATCGGCGTAGCGGCCGGTGTCGTTGTCGGTGACCTGGACCGCCTGGGCCTCGCTGCCGAGCACGAGCAGGCTGCCGCCGGCGACGGCGCCGCCCGCGACGGTGCCGAGAAACGAACGGCGGCTGAGCTTACGGGTGATCTTCATCGCGCGACTCCCTGGCGGACAGCTTATGGGTCGCGAGAGGATGCCGCCCCGGAGGCCTCAGGTAAACTCCGACAAATGTCGGGTGCGAGGCCTAGCAGCGCGGCGCGCCGGACGTGGCCGGATCGCCGGGATCGGCGTCGTTGCAGCGCCGCCCGCGATTGGCGGGGTCGCCCGGGTCCTGATCGGTGAAGCCGGTCACGGTGCCGCGGCCCGCCCGGTCCGAAGGGTCGTTGTCGGTCCGCCCGGTGCGGGTGCCGCGCCCGGGAGGATCGGCGCGCGGGCCGCTGTCATTGTCGGTGCGCTGGACCGCGCCCGCGGTGCCGGCAAGCGCGATCAGCGCGCCTCCGCCGACCACCGCCCCGCCGGCGACGGTACCGAGAAAGGAGCGGCGGCTCAGCCTGCGCGTCGTCTTCATCTGCATTCCCCCGAATGATCTGCGCAGATTAGCGGTGGCCCGCCCCGGCCGCAAGCGGACCCGCGATTGCGCCGGCCCGGCCCGCCTCCTAGATGCCGCTGATGCCCGATGCCCAGATCGCCGCCGCGACGCCGCCCTCCGCAATCCGTCGCGAAGATTACCGCCCGCCCGACTGGCTCGTCACCGACGTGGCGCTCGAATTCGATCTGGACGCGAAGCGTACGTTGGTGCGCTCCAGGCTCGAGGCGGTGCGCAAGGGCGAGGGCCCGCTGCGTCTTGAAGCAGAGGGTTTGAACATCCTTCGGATCGCCGTGGACGGAAAGGCGGCCGATCATCGTCGAGAGGGCGCTACTCTCCTTGTCGCGATCGAAGCGGACAAGGCGACGATTGAGACCGAGGTCGAGATCGCGCCGGCGCGGAACACCCAGCTGATGGGGCTCTACGAATCCGGCGGGATTCTCTGTACCCAGTGCGAGGCGGAGGGCTTCCGGCGGATCACGCCCTTCCCCGACCGGCCCGACGTGCTCAGCCGGTTCCGGGTGAAGATGACCGCCGACAAGGCGAAATATCCGGTTTTGCTCTCGAACGGGGATCCGGTCGGGACGGGCGACCTCGACGGCGGGCGGCACTGGGCCGAATGGCACGATCCCTATCCCAAGCCTTGCTACCTGTTCGCGCTGGTGGCGGGCGATCTCGTCGCCAACCGCGACAGCTTCGTCACCCGCTCCGGCCGCACGGTCGAGCTCGGCATCTGGGTCCGCGAGGGGGACCTGCCCCGCACCGAGCATGCCATGGCCTCCCTCAAGGCGGCGATGAAATGGGACGAGGAGGTCTACGGCCGCGAATACGATCTCGACGTGTTCAACATCGTCGCGGTCGCCGATTTCAATTTCGGCGCGATGGAGAATAAGGGCCTCAACATCTTCAACTCGCGCTACATCCTCGCCGATCCGGACACCGCGACCGACGCCGATTACGACGCGATCGCCGGAGTCGTCGCGCACGAATATTTCCACAATTGGTCGGGCAACCGCGTCACCTGCCGCGACTGGTTCCAGCTCTCGCTGAAGGAGGGCTTCACCGTCTTCCGCGATCAGCAATTCTCGGCCGACCAGGGATCGGCGGCGGTGAAGCGGATCGAGGACGTGCGGACGCTGCGCGCCGCGCAATTCCCCGAGGATGCCGGGCCGCTCGCCCATCCGGTGCGGCCGGATTCCTACATGGAGATCTCGAACTTCTACACGGCGACCGTCTACAACAAGGGCGCCGAGCTGATCCGGATGCTGCACACCTTGCTCGGGCCGGCGCGGTTCCGGGCCGGCGCCGACCTCTATTTCGAGCGCCATGACGGCGAGGCGGTGACCTGCGAGGATTTCGTCCGCGCGATGGAGGAAGCAAGCGGCGCCGACCTTTCGCGCTTTCGGCTCTGGTACGGCCAGGCGGGGACGCCACGGGTCCGCGCCGAGCTCGCGCACGAGGAGGGCCGAGCGCGGCTGCGGCTCGGCCAGCACGTGCCGCCGACTCCGGGCCAGCCCGGGAAGCAGCCTATGCCGATCTCGCTCAGGCTCGCTTTGTTCGGCGAAGCGAGCGGCTCGAAGTTGGAGGAGCGGCTGGTCCTGCTCGACGAAGAGGCGGCGGAGATCGTCTTCGACGGCGTGACGGAGCGGCCGGTCCTGTCGCTAAACCGCGATTTCTCGGCCCCGGTCATCGTCGACGGCGAACGCCGGCCGCAGGACCTCGCCTTCCTCTCCGCGCACGACGACGATCCGTTCGCCCGCTACGAGGCGATGCAGCAGCTGATGCTGCACACTCTGCTCGGGGCGATTCAGCGCGGAGCTGAGGATCACGATGCGGTGATCGAGGCGGTACGGCGCACGCTGGTGGACGAGACGCTCGATCCGGCCTTCGTCGGCGAAGCGGTGCTGCTGCCCAGCGAGAGCTTCATCGGCGACCAGCTGGACACGGTCGATCCGGACGCAGTGCACCGAGCCCGCGAAGGGCTGCGAGGCGCGCTCGGCGCGGGCCTCGAGGGCCTGTGGCGCTCGGCCTACGCAGCGCATGCCGCCAACCGCTACGAATATTCGCCAGCCGCCAAGGGTGCGCGCCGGCTGCGTGGCGTGGCACTCGCCTATCTCGACGCCGCCAAGGTGCCCGATGCGCCGACGCTGGCGAAACGCCAGTTCGACGAAGCGGACAACATGACCGACAGGCAGAGCGCGCTGGGCGTCCTCGTCAACGGCGACGCGCCCGAGCGCAGGCAGGCGCTGGAAGCCTTTTACGGCCGCTACCGTCACGACGGCCTGGTGCTCGACAAATGGTTCACCGCCCAGGCGCTCTCGAGCCGAGACGACACGCTCGAGCGGGTCGCGGAGCTGGCGCGCCATCCGGACTTCACGCTCGCCAACCCGAACCGGCTGCGGGCGCTGGTCGGCGCCTTCGCCGCGAACCAGCGGGCCCTGCACCGCGCCTCGGGCGAGGGCTATCGCTTCCTCGCCGACATGATCCTCGCCGCCGACCGGATCAATCCGCAGACCGCCGCGCGCCTGGTCCCCCCGCTCGGCCGCTGGCGCCGCTTCGACGAGGCGCGGGGCGAAAAGATGCGGAGCGAGCTGGCGCGGATCGTCGCGGCGCCGGGCCTCTCGAAGGATGTTTACGAGCAGGCCTCGAAGAGCCTGGTGTAGCTAGCGCCCACCGACCCAGGCCGCGACCTGCTCGGCGACCTGGTTCGCCGCCTGGTTCAGCGCCGGGGCGACGATCGCCGCCTGCGCGGCGGCGACCGGCACGCGCGCCTCGAAGCGCTGGGTGGCGATCGAGTTGCGGCCGCGCTCAAGCACGGCGTCGTAGAGGGCCACCGCCTCCATCCGGTCGGCGTCGAGCCCGAACATCAGGAGCTGGCCGGTGAGACGCGCGCCCGGCTCGTGGGTGAACTGCGCGGGATCGAGGACGACGCGCCCGGTGCGCGCGGAGACCGTCTCGGCGATGACCGCGCGGAACAGCTCGCTCGGATCGTCGGCCCAGAAGGCGCCGCGCAGATACTGGATGGTCTGCGGGGCGACGTAGACCGGGACGCGGGTGGTGGCGAGCGCGACCGGCACGGTCGGCTCTGCGACGGTGATCGCCTCGCCCGGCCCGGCGGTGCGTGCGTCGCCGGCCGGCCGCACCTGGTCGGAGCGCAGGGTGAGGAGCTCGCTCGGCGCGCCGCCGCCGAAGCAGGCCGACAATCCGAGAGCCGCAACCGCGGCGATCACTGCGGCGATCCTCATTGCTTGTTCCGCCTTCCTCGATAATCGGGCAGCGACTGGCCGCCGATGATGCCGCCAATGCCCTGCCGCTCGATCCGCGTCGTGATCGCCCGCAGCGACTCTGAGGTCTCGCGAAGGTCACGCATCAGCTCCCCGACCTGCGGCAAGGTCTGGTTGGTGAAGGCGTTCACTCCCGGCCGCGCCTCCGCGAGCACCGCGTTCAGATTCTCCATGCTCTGCTCGGCGGCGCGGATGGTGTGGCGCAGATCGTTGACCAAAGGCCGCCCCTCCTGGTTCACAAGCCGCTCGGTCGAGCCCATCAGCTGGCCCGCGCGCTCGGCCGCAAGGCCGGCCTGGCGGATCGCGATCCGCGCCTCCGCCAGCGTCGCGGCGATCTCCGGCGATCTCTCGGCCAGAGAGCGGCTGATCGCCTCGGTATTAGCGAGGATGCCGGCGATCGACTCCTGGTTGCGGTCGGAGAGCAACTGCGTCAGCCGCTCGGTCAGCGTCGAGATGCGCTCGAGCAGCTCGGGCGCGGTATTGAGCAGCTGGCCGATCGCGCCCGGCCGCGTCGGGATCACCGGCACGCCGTAGGGGCATTGCGCGGTGCGGTTCTCGCCGGGGCAGCCGATCTCCGGAGGCCGGCGCCCGCGCGCGGGAATCTCGGGCGGGTTGAGCTGGATCTGCGAGAGGCCGGTGAAGCCGACGCCGCGGATGGTCGCGGTCGTGCCCTGCAGGATCGGAGTCTGGTCGCGCACCCCGATCCGCACGCGCACGAACTCCGGGTTGCGCTCCTCGAGGTCGATCTCCTCGATCTGGCCGACCGGGACGCCGTTATAGGTGACCGCCGTGCCCTTGGCCAAACCCTCGACCGATTGGCGGAAGAAGATGTCGTAGCCCTGCTCGCTGTCCCCCGACACCTGGCTCAGCCAGATGATGAAGACGACCAGCATAGCGAGGAGGCCGAGGACGACGCTGCCGACGAGGATATGGTTCGAACGGGTTTCCATCAGACCCTGGCTCTTTCCCTCTTATCCACGGTGGCGGCGGCGCGCCCTCGCGGTCCCCTGAAATACTCCTGGATCCATTCGTGGTCCAAAGCCAATAATTCCGGAATCGTTCCAATCGCCACCACCTTGCGGTCGGCGAGCACCGCCACCCGGTCGCAGATCGCGTAAAGCGTGTCGAGATCGTGGGTGATCAGGAAGACAGTGAGGCCGAGCGCGTCGCGCAGCTGAACGATGAGCTCGTCGAACGCAGCCGCCCCGATCGGGTCGAGGCCGGCGGTCGGCTCGTCGAGGAACATGAGCTCGGGATCGAGGGCGAGGGCGCGGGCGATCCCGGCGCGCTTGCGCATTCCGCCCGAGAGCTCGGAGGGGTATTTCGGGCCCGCCTCCGGACCGAGGCCGCTCATCACCACCTTGTAGGCGGCGATCTCGTCGAGCAGGGTCTCGTCCATCCGCGGGAAATATTCCTTGATCGGCACCTGGACGTTTTCGGCCACGGTCAGGGTCGAGAAAAGCGCGCCGCCCTGGAACAGGATTCCCCAGCGGCGGCGGACGTGCTTGGCCTCCTCCTCGGGCCGTCCGATCATCGACTCGCCGAACACGGTGATCTCGCCTTCATCCGGGATCTGGAGCCCGATGATCGAGCGCATCAGGACCGACTTGCCGGTGCCCGAGCCGCCGACCACGCCGAGGATCTCGCCCTTGCGCACGTCGAGGTCGAGCTCTTCGTGGACGATCTGCTCGCCGAAGCTGTTCCTGAGGCCGCGGACCTGGATGATATGCGGGTCTTCGCTCACAGCCAGCCGATCGAGGTGAAGAAGACGGCGAAGAAGGCGTCGAGGACGATGACCAGGAAGATCGCCTGGACCACGGCGGCGGTGGTGCGCAGGCCGACCGATTCCGCATTGCCTTCGACCTGCAGGCCCTGGAAGCAGCCGGCCATCGAGATGATCAGCCCGAACACGGGCGCCTTGATCAGCATCTGCCAGAGGTCGGTCTCCGGGACGACCTCGCGGGTGCGCTGGATGAACGTCACCAGCGGGATTCCGAGATCGATCCAGACGAACATCGCGCCGCCGATGATCGCGAGGATCGAGGCGTAGAAGCCGAGCAGCGGCATCAGCAATACGGTGGCGAGCACGCGCGGGACGACCAGAGCCTCCATCGGCGACACGCCGATGGTGCGCATCGCGTCCACTTCCTCGCTGAGTTTCATCGATCCGATCTGGGCGGCGAAAGCCGAGCCCGAGCGGCCCGCGACCATGATCGCGGTCATCAGGAGGCCGAGCTCCTTGACCGAGCTCCGGCCGATCAGGTTGATCGTGTAAATCTCCGCGCCGAACTGGCGCAGCTGGACCGCGCCCTGCTGCGCGATGACGATGCCGACGAGGAAGCTCATCAGCCCGATGATCGGCAAAGCGTGAATGCCGACATGCTCGAAATTGGTGACGACCGAGTTGATCCGGAATCGCCGTGGGTGGGTGATCACGTTCCACAGCGAAACGAGCAGGCCGCCGAAGAAGCCGAGCAGACCGTACAAGGTCCGGCCCGCCATCGCCGTGCCGGCGCCGATCTGGCCGACCACGCGGAAGAATGCCGGCGTGCTGTCAGGACGGACCTTGACCGGCTGGTCCGCCTTCTCGACCTGATCGAGCAGGGAACGGTGCTCGTCGCTTTCACCGACGATCTCGGCGCGATGGTCTCGCTTGAGCTTGTAGATCAGCCAGGCGCCGACCGTGTCCATACGGTCCACGTCAGAAAGGTCGACCAGCGGCCGCTGCGCCTTGATCTCGCCGAGACGTTCCGTGAGCTTGCGGATCCGCGCCAGCGTGAGGTTGCCGGTAAAGCGCAGTACGCAGCGGCCGTCCTCGTTCGACTGGGTGAAATCGGGCATGATGCTCATCGAGGAGGGGACACTGCTTCAAAAGGAGGCGGGCGGCAAGCGCGGGAGGATGGACAGGCGCTACGCACCTGTGCTTGCCCGGTTCCGTGAAGCGCCAGCTCGCCATTTACGACATGGACCGCACGATCACCCGGCGGGCGACCTACACGCCGTTCCTGATCCACGCCTGCCTGCGGCTGGCGCCGTGGCGCCTCGCGCTGCTGCCGCTGGTGCCGCTGACGCTCGCGGCATACGGCCTGCGGCTGATCGACCGCGGCCGCCTCAAGGAGTGGAACTACCGGATCCTGATCGGCCGCGGAGTCGCGCCGGAGCGGCTCGAGCCGGTGGTCGAGAGCTTCGCCGAGCGCCAGCTCGCGACCAACATCCTGCCGGGCGCCCGGCGCAGCATCGCAGGCGATCGCGAGGCCGGGCGGAGGCTGGTGATGGCGACGGCCTCCTACCGGCTCTACGCCGCCGTGATCGCCGCGCGGCTGGGCTTCGACGACGTCATCGCCACCGACACCTTGCGCGACGGCCGGGGGCGGATCGTCGCCCGCATCGACGGAGCGAATTGCTACGGCCTCGGCAAGCTCGACATGATCGAGGCCTGGCTGCAACAGGAGGGACTGGAGCGGGACGCCGTCCACATCCGCTTCTACTCCGATCATGTCTCCGACCACTATGTCCACCGCTGGGCAGACGAAGCCGTCGCCGCCAACGCCCATCGCCGCCTGATCCGCCTGGCCGAAGCGGAAGGTTGGGAAGTCGTGGACTGGAACGACCGGAAGAGCGCACAAATGTAAGCAAGCACTTTACATTGTAAATATCGTGTAAAGACCCGATTCACTGCTCAGTTTACATTATCCCTATTACGTTGACTTCGCCGAGTCCGAGGCATAGCTTCGCGCTCGACTGGGATGCGCATTTCTTCCTCCGGCCGCGCCGGCGGAACGCCGCCCTCGAGGGCGGGAGGTGAGGGCCCCGCTGATTAGGTGTCGGGACCCTCACCTCATGGCGCTAGACCGCGGCCAGCGCCTGGTCGAAATCGGCGACCAGATCGTCCGGATCCTCGACCCCGATCGAGATGCGGACCAGATTGTCGGTGATGCCGAGCGCCTGCTTGCGCTCCTCGGGCACGGAGAGATGGGTCATCGCCGCCGGCGCGCTCGCCAGCGTCTCGGTGCCGCCGAGGCTGACGGCGAGATGGGCGATCTTCAGCGCGTCGAGGAAGGCGAAGGCCTCCTTCTCACCGCCCTTCAGATAAAGCGAGAAGGTCGACCCGGCCCCGGTGCAGTGGCGCCGATAGATGTCGGCCTGCCGCGCGTCTCCTGCTTCCTCCAGAAAGCCGAGATAGCCGACGCTCTCGACCTTGGGATGGTCGCGCAGGAAGGCGCAGACCTTGGCGGCGTTCTCGCCGGCGCGCTCCATCCGGAGCTCGAGCGTCTCCAGCGAGCGCAGCAGCATCCAGGCGGTGTTGGGATCGGTGATCGTGCCGATCGTGTTGCGGAGCATCCGGATGGTGTTGATCAGGTCCTTCGAGCCGGTGATGCCGCCGGCGACGAGGTCGCTGTGTCCGCCGGCATATTTGGTCAGCGAATAGACCGAGAGGTCTGCGCCCTGGCGGAGCGGCTGCGCCCAGAGCGGGCCGAGGAAGGTGTTGTCGATCGCGATCGGCGGACGCTCGTCGCCGAGCACCGCGGTCCGCGCCGCGGCGACGGCCTCGACGTCGACCAGCGCGTTGGTGGGATTGGCCGGGCTCTCCAGATAGATGAGCGAGACGCGGCCCATCCCCTTGGCGCGATCGAGCACGCTCTCGATCTCCTCGCGGGTCGCCCCGGCGGGAAAGTCGAGCCATTTGACGCCGAAGCGGCCGAGGATGCGGGCGATCAGGGTCTCGGTCGCCGCATAAAGCGGGCCGGAGTGGACGACGACGTCGCCCGGCTGGACGAAGGCGAGCAGCAAGGTGGAGATCGCCGACATGCCCGAGGAGAAGGTCAGGGCGTCCTCGGCGTCTTCCCAGAGCCCGAGCCGGTCCTCGAGTATCTCCTGGTTCGGCCCGTTGAAGCGCGAATATACCAAGCCCTCCGCACCGCCCGGCCGCTTGCCGGTGACGCCTTCGAAATGCCGCTTGCCCGCCGCCGCATTCTCGAAGACGAAGGTCGAAGTGAGGAAGATCGGCGGCTTCAGCGAGCCTTCCGAAAGCGCCGGATCGAAGCCGTGGCCCATCATCAGGGTCGAAGGCTTCAGCCTGCGGCCCCCGACCTCGAGCACGCTCGGCTTCGGGCGGCGGCGCGCAGTCGCGCCGGTGAGATCGGATTCGTCTTCGTTGCGCATGTCTGTCTCCTATCAGCGGATCGCGTTTGCTTCGGGAGACCGAGCCTGCCGGGAGCAGGCTCAAGACCGCTTGCCGAGAAGCGGCCCAGGGGTGAGGTCCGTTGCCCGTCGCGGTTCCTAGCCGATCAGGGCCGCGACGATCCAGACGATTCCGACCATCAAAGGGACGCCGGCGATATCGAGGATCAGCCCCGCCTTCAGCATGCGCGGCAGGGCGATGTGGCCGGTCGCCCAGGCGATTGCGTTGGGGCCCGTGCCGGACGGCAGCATGAAGCCCCAGCTCGCCGCCCAGGCGGCCGGCAAGGCCAGCAGGATCGGATCGATCCCGGTCGCGGCGATGATCCCGGCGACGACCGGGATGATCCCGCTCGCGGCGGCGACGTTCGATGCGAACTCGGTGATCACGATGACGATCGCGACGAGCGCGCACACGACGATCAGCGGGTGGACCAGGCGCAGCGGCTGCAGCGCGACGCCCAGCCAGTCGGCGAGGCCCGATGCGCCGATCCCGGCCGCGAGGGCGAGGCCCCCGCCGAACATCATGATCACCCCCCAGGGCGCCCGATTGGCCTCCTCCCAGTTGAGGATCGCGCGGCCGGTCCCGTCCGGGACGACGAAAAGGAGCAATGCCGCGGCGACCGCAATCGTGCCGTCGGTGAGGCTGTCGCGCGGCAAATAGGGCGTGACGAACGGAACCGCGACCCACGCCGCGACGACGGCGCCGATCAGCGGCACCAGCCTCCTCTCGGCCGCCGACCAGGGCGCGGCCTCGCCGATCCCGGCGAGCGCCGCCGCCGGATCGAAATCGGTCGGCCGCACCTTCTGGACCTTGAGCAGGATCACCCAGCACATCGGGATGGCGATGAGGACCAGCGGCATCCCGTAGATCGCCCAGGTCATGAAATCGATCCTGAGGCCGAGCGCACGCTCGATGATCCCCGCGGCGATCGCGTTGGTCGGCGAGCCGACCAAAGTCCCGAGGCCGCCGATCGACGCCGCGAAGGCGATCCCCATCGCCAGGGCTCCGGCGAACCCATCGGTGTGCCCCGCCTCGATCCTGGCGCCTTTGAGGACGGCGACGGCGATCGGCATCATGATCAGGGTCGTTGCGGTGTTCGAGACGATCAGGCTGATGATCGCGGTCGAGGCCATGAAGGCGAGCAGCATCGCCGCGGGCGTCCGGCCGCCGCGCGTGACGATGGCGAGCGCAAGCCGGCGGTGTAGCCCGGTGCGCTCGATCGCCAGCGCGATGATCGCTCCGCCGAGGACCAGGAACAGGATCGGCGAATAATAAGAGGCTGCGGTCTCGCTGGCATTCATGATCCCGAGCAAGGGAAAGGCGAGGAAGGGCACGAGGGCGGTGGCGGTGAGCGGCAAGGCCTGGGTCATCCACCAGGTCGCCATCAGCACGACGATCGCCGACGTGTGCCATGCGGCGGCGGGCATCGCCGCCGGCGCGGGCAAAGCGAGCATCGCGGCGAAGACGGCGAGCCCCGCCCAGAGCCCCCAGCGTTCGGCCATGTTCGTTTCCCCTCCGACGAAAGGCTTGATGGCAGAGCGCAATGGCGAGCGCCAGACCTCACTCCTCTCCCTCGATGGGACGGGCGCTACAGTGCGATCAGCGAGACCTGGCGGCCGTAGGTCGGCTCGCCGCAATGGGTCGCCCGGCGGTAGGAGTAGAAGCGACCGGGTTGGGAATAGGTATCCTGGCCCAGGGCCTCGATCCGAGGGATGCCCGCCTGGGCGAGCTGCGACGCAACGAATCCCTCGAGATCGAAGCCGTGATGGCCGTTGCGCCGGCCGACGAACCAGCGTTCATTCTCCGCATCCGCCTCGACGAAGCGGCGCATGAAGGCCTCGTCCACCTCGTAGGATTTGCGGGCGATGCACGGGCCGATCGCTGCCGCGATGCGCGTGCGCCGGGCGCCGAGCATCTCCATCGCCGCAACCGCCGCCTCGACGATTCCGGCGAGCGCGCCCTTCCAGCCCGCATGGGCGGCCCCGACCACTCCCGCGGCGGTATCGGCGAGCAGCACCGGCGCGCAATCCGCGGTGAGGACCCCGAGTGCGACACCTGGCCGGTCGGTGACCATCGCGTCGGCGTGCGGCCGGGCGTCCAGCGGCCAGGGCTCGATGACCGTCACAGCGGTCGCGGAATGGACCTGGTGGACGGTCGCGAGACGCGCGCCCGGAGCGACTGCTTCGACGGCGCGGCGTCGATTCTCAGCGATCGCGTCCGCATCGTCGCCTGAGCCGTGGCCGACATTGAGGCCGGCGCAGACGCCTTGAGAGACGCCGCCGCCCCGGCCGAGGAAGCCGTGAGGGAGACCGGACAGCGCAGCCGCATGCAGCACGGTCACTTCAGGATCAGCCGCCATATCTCATCCTCGTCCGCCTGCGCCCCGACCATGAACGCGTACGGCCCCACAAAGGAGAATCCGTAGCCCCGATAGAAGCTTTTTGCCCGCTCATTGTCGGTCCAGACCGAGAGGTAGAGCTCTTCCGCCCCGCGCCGCAGCGCTTCGGCCAGCGCCCACTCCATCAGGGCGCGCGCGATCCCACGGCCCTGCCAGTCCCGCAGTACATAAAGCTGGCGCAGCTCCAGGCTTCGACGCGCGGTCACCGCCGGAAGGGCGCGCGGCCCGAGCTTCGCGAATCCCGCGGGCTCGGCGCCGTCCTCGGCGAGCCTGAACGCGAACGCGGGATCCGCGATCTCAGCGCGCCACGCCCGCTCGGTGAACTGGCCGAGAAACGCCTGGAGGTCCTCCGGTCTGTAGAGATGCGCGAAGGTGTCGACGAAGCTGCGCTCGAAGAGGGCGCGGATGGCGGCGGCATCGTCGGGGCGCGGCTCGCGGTAGCGGATCATGCGAAGCCCGCAGGCTCCGGCCAGTCCGACGAGACCAGAGCCAGCACCTTGAACAGGGCGCCCATCTGCTCCGGCGCCACCAGCCTCTCGCGCGCGGCCTCGATCTCCGCAGCCCGCTCCGGCGCGGACTTCGTGAGCGCAGCGGCGCGCAGATCGATGCCCATCGCCTTCAGCCAGTCGCCCTGTTCGCACGGACCGGCGACCCGGGCGCCTTCGCCGGCCGCCGCCCGAGCTAGCGATTCGAAATCCACATGAGCGGTGAGGTCGCGGCTGCCGGGCTCCTGCCAGGGATCGGCGAAGGCGTGGCCGGAGACGGCCTGCAGCGTCTCGCCGGAGCCGCTGCGCGCCGGGCCGTAATCGACGATCAGCGCCGCGCCGCTTTGGGCCGCCAGCCGCTGCGCCAGCGCGCGGCCGATGCCGAGCGCGGCCGGCGAGGTCTCGACGATCGTCCCCGTCTCGGCGGGCACCAGCGGCGCCGGGATCAAGGGGCCCGGCACGGGCACGAAGCCGGCTTCGGTATGAGCGACGAGCCGCTCGTGCCAGCCGCGCTTCGTCGCGACCAGCTGGCGGACGGGAAGCGCGTCGAAGAACTCGTTGGCCACGATCAGCAGGGCCGGCTCGGTCGGCAAGGTGGCGACGTCGCCGTGCCAGACTGCCTGCGGCACGCGCTCGGCCTGGGCGGCGCGCAGGGCCGGGCTGGTCTCGACGAAATGGACCTGCGGATCGAGCCGGGCGGCCCGCAGCGCCCTGAGCGCGTCGGCGGCAAGCGTGCCGCGCCCGGGCCCGAGCTCGACGTAGACGGCATCGCGCGGCGATCCGGCGCGTCTCCACAGGTCGGCGAACCACAGCCCGACCAGCTCACCGAACATCTGGCTGATCTCCGGCGCGGTGGTGAAATCGCCGGCCGCGCCGAGCGGGTCGCGGGCCGCATAATAATGCGCATTGGCCTCGGCCATGAAGGTCGAGACGGGAATCGGCCCGGTCGAAGCGATCAGGCGGGCGAGGCGGGCCGGTAGGGACAGCTCGGGCAAGCGAAACTCCGTTCGGGCTGAGGCTGTCGAAGCCCTGCTTTTCTTTCGCGCCTAAGAGAAGGGCAGGGCTTCGACAAGTTCAGCCCAAACGCGATTCCCGGTTCCGGCGCATTGCCTTCAGGCGACGCTGTCGTTCCCCGCCACCGGTTCGACGCGCTCGCGGCGGCGCCCGGCCGTCGCGATCAGATAGACTCCGCCGAGGATCATCGGCACGGTCAGCGTCTGGCCCATGGACAGCCCCCAGGCGAGGTTCTCGAGACCTTCGTCCGGCTGGCGCACCATCTCGACCAGGAAGCGGCTGAGGCCGTAGACCAGCAGGAAGGCGCCGACCAGGCGGCCGGGCTCGTAGCGCGCGCGCGTCCTCCAGAACATGTAGGCCAGCACCGCGAACAGCAGCAGGCCTTCGAGCGCCGCTTCGTAGAGCTGGCTCGGGTGGCGCGCCACGGGGCCGCCGGCCGGGAACACGATCGCCCAGGGGAGGTCCGTCGGCCGCCCCCAGAGCTCGCCGTTCACGAAGTTGGCCAGACGGCCGAAGAACAGGCCGAAGGGCACGCAGCAGGCCACGTAATCGTGGATGCGCAGCCAGTTGAGGCCGTTCTTCCGCGCAAGGTACAGGATCGCGAGGCTGGTGCCGATCACCCCGCCGTGGAAGGACATGCCGCCGTCCCACATGCGCAGGATCTGCACGGGGTCCGCGAAATAGTCCATCGGGCGGTAGAAGAGCACGTAGCCGAGCCGGCCGCCGAGGATGATGCCGAGCGTCGCGTAGAAGACCATGTCGTCGGCGTGCCGCCGCGCCATCGGCGCCCCCGGCTGCCTGATCAGCTTCAGGAGGTACCACCAGCCGATGACGATGCCGGCGAGGTAGGCGAGCGAGTACCAGCGCAGCTTGAAGAAGCCGAGATCGAGCGCGATCGGCCCGACCCCGAGGTCGTTCCAGTGGATCGCATTGCCGGCAGCGGCGGCGAAGGTGGTCAGATGTGAAAGGATCAAGGCTTCCCCCAGGCGCGTCGCACCCTCATAGAGGGAGCCGCGAAAAACGAAAAGACGCGAGGAGAAGGAGCAGGATGCCGAGCGAGCTCGACCGCAAGTTCGATGCGGTTCTGGCGGCGGTGACCGGACCGGGAGGGAGGGTTCAGATCGGCGCCGACGAGGAAGGGCGGGCGATCGTCACCAACCTGCCGCCGACTCTGCCCGGACTGTTCGACGCTTTCTGCGCGCTGCACGGGGCGACCGTCGCAGTGATCGCGGGCGAGGAGCGGCTCACGTTCGCACAGCTCAACGAGGAGGCGACGCGGCTCGCCAAAGCGCTGGTCGCCGGCCGCTCGATCGCCAAGGGGGACCGGGTGGCGATCGCGATGCGCAACTGCCCGGCTTGGATCGTCTGCTACATGGCGGTCCTGAAGGCCGGAGCGATCGCTACCTTGATCAACGGCTGGTGGCAGCCCGACGAGCTCCGCCACGCGCTCGAGCTGACCGAACCGAAGCTGGCGATCGCGGACGCGCCGCGCGCCGCGCGCATCGCGGCGAGCTGCGCCTCCTGCGCCGTGGTGACGCTCGATGTGGACCGGGCGCTTCACGAAGCGCTCGCGCCCTTGCTCGAGGCAGGCGGGGAGCAGGCCGCACTCCCCCCTGTCTCGCCGGAGGACGATGCGACGATCCTTTTCACGTCGGGTTCGACCGGCCTCGCCAAGGGCGCCGTCTCGACCCATCGCGCGGTTACGACCGGGGTCTACAGCTACGCGATTTCGCTGATCACCCTGCTCGGCATCCTCGAGAGCGAGGGGCGGCCGCCGCCCAATCCGCCGCGAACGTTAGTGAGCGTGCCCTTCTTCCACGTCACCGGCGAGGTACCCGTGCTTCTCAATAGCTTCGTCATCGGCCGCGGCATGGTGCTGATGCCGAAATGGGATGCCGGCGAGGCGCTGCGTCTGATCGAAAAGGAGACGGTCACCTACTTCGTGGGCGTGCCGACGATGAGCCTCGAGCTGATGCAGCATCCCGACCGGGAGAAATACAACCTCAGCACGCTGACCGATATCGCGGCGGGCGGAGCCCCGCGTCCGGTCGCGCACGTCAAGCGGCTGCAGGAGAGCTTCAAGGGCACCCAGCCCGCGCTCGGCTACGGGCTTACTGAGACCAATGCTGTCGGCTGCGGGAATTTCTGGGAGAATTATGCCGCCAAGCCCGCTTCGACCGGGCGTGCGCACCGCCCGACCGTCGATCTCGTCATCCTCGGCGACGGCGACCGGCATCTGCCGCCCGGCGAGCGCGGCGAGATCGGCATCAAGAGCGCGGCCAACATCCGCTGCTACTGGCGCGACGAGGAGGCGACCCGCGCCGCCTTCACGCAGGACGGCTATTTCCGCACCGGCGACGTCGGCTATCTCGACGAGGACAATTACCTCTTCATCGTCGACCGCAAGAAGGACATCATCATCCGCGGCGGCGAGAACATCTCGTCGGCCGAGGTCGAAGCCGCGATCTACGCACATCCCTCGGTGTCCGAGGTCGCCGTGTTCGGCGTCGCCGACGAGCGGCTCGGCGAAGTGCCCGCCGCAATCGTCTATTCCGAAGACGACCGGTCCCTCACGCGCGAGGCCGTGCTCGAATTCCTCGAGGGACGACTCGCCCAGTTCAAGCACCCCGCTTATTTCCGGTTCGTCGACCAGCCCCTGCCCAAGCTCGGCACCGGCAAGATCGATCGGGTCACCCTCAGGGCCGAGTATAGCGACAAGTTCGCTGGTTCGGGCTAGCCCGCCTCAGCGCCCGCTAGCGGCGAGAAAGGGCGGGAGCCGCCGCGGCTCGTGGTCGCGACGGCCCCCGCCCTCGGGCGTCCGGAAGGACGCGCGCCCGCCGGCGCGTGACAGGGGAGCCGGCGGAGCGGCCTTCCGGGCAAGGCAGAATTGAAGCGCGAATCTCTTCCTGTAGCTGTCGTCCTCCGGCTGGGCGAAGGTGAGCCCGGCCTGGGTCATCAGCACCGCCGCTTCGGCGAGGCTCTTCACCGCCAGCTTCTCGAGGATGTGCGCGCGGTGCATCTCGACCGTGCGGACCGATATGCCCAATTCGTGCGCCGCGCTCTTGTTCGCCATGCCGCGAAGGAGGGCGAGTCCGATATCGACCTCGCGCGGGGTCAGCCGCGCGACCCTCTCCTGCGCCCCCTGGCGGGCGAGGCTCGTCTCGAGGGTGCGCTCGAGCGATTCGAAGGCGAGCTCGAGCGCATCCTCGAGCGGCTGACGCTGCAGCGGTTTCTGGAGAAAATCGACCGCGCCCAGCTTCATCGAGTGGATCGCAACGGCAAGCTCGCCGCGGCTCGAGAGCGCGATCACCGGCCAGTCGACGTCCTGCCCGACCAGCTCGGCCAGCACTTCGAGACCGCTCATGTGCGGCATCTCGATGTCGAGCAGGACGCAGGATGGGCGCAGATGGCCGAGCATGGCGACGAACTCGGCGCCGCTCGCGAATGGCCAGGCCTCGATTCCGAGGCCGCCCAATTGAGTTGACAGAGAACGACGCAACGCTGCGTCGTCGTCGATTAGGTACACTGTCCGTTGGTGCGACATACGCCCGCTCCCCCGTTTGGGCCAGACACTGGGCCCAAGCTCCGAGGATTCCGATGAACCGCTCTCCCCGCAACCTGTGGAAAATACTGTGAATGGTTCCTGCACGACGCTTGCAGGTCCCGGAAAGCGCGGCGAAACGCCCGAAGATTCGGCCGATCCGCAGTTCCGGCTTGCGGCAAATACGGCTGCGCGTGGCGGTGAGACTCCGCAAGCATCCGAGAGAAGGCCGCGAAATGCGCGGCTCCGTCCCTGATCCATGTTGAGTCCAAGCGATCAGTAGATTCCGAATCGACCGCGCCGGATTATTCCAGTCGTGCAAAGGATTTCTTAACCATTATCCTTAGCTTCACAGTTCGTCTGCCGCAGGGCCGGCGAGCGCTTCCGGGTGGGGGCGAAAAGTGCAGATCGACCACTATTACGGTGGCAGCGCCCTTGCTGCCGTCGACGGCCGGGGACGCGTCCGGCTTCCGGGCTTCGTCCGCGAAGTCGCGGCGCGGCGTACGGAGGCCCGGATCGTGGTCCTCGGCGCGCACGAGAGCGATCCCTGTCTCATCGGCTATGACCCCACCTATCGCCGCGCACTGTTCGAGGATTGGGAAAGATCGAGGCTGCGCGACGAATCGGAGGGCTCGGCGGCGCATCACCGCCGCGGACGCCGCGCCTTCGGCCTCACCGAGCAGGCCGCCATCGATCGGGAGGGGCGGATCGCGCTCCCGCCGATGATGCGCCGCCTCGGACGCATCGAGGATTCCGCGCTGTTCGTCGGCACCGGCGGCGCATTCGAAATCTGGAACCCCCGTCTCGCCGCAGAGAGCGACGATTCCGCATTGGCCGAGCTCGCCCGCTGGCGGCTCGGCCACGACCAACCTCAGCGCAACCAAATGGAGGACTGACATGTCGATCTTGTGTTTCATCCAGGGCCATTCGGCTTCGGACGAGCAGGTGTGGAACCGGGGCTATTCCTTCTCGCGCTGCCGCCGCTGCAGCTGCGACATGATCCGGTCCGACGCGGACTGGGACGTAGTGCCGCGCGGCCACCGGGTCGTCTGGAAGGCCGGGCCGCAAGAGCATAGCCGCCCCGCCGGCTATGCCCGTAACCT
The DNA here is from genome assembly GCA_035628635.1 of Allosphingosinicella sp. Classification (GTDB taxonomy): domain Bacteria; phylum Pseudomonadota; class Alphaproteobacteria; order Sphingomonadales; family Sphingomonadaceae; genus Allosphingosinicella. The sequence continues at coordinate 73,127 of DASPJJ010000001.1, read as the reverse complement.
GCCCGTTCTGTATCGCGACGTGCGCGGCGGCGTCCCGGCTCTGTGGTCGGGCGGCTGGTACAAACAGGTGCTGGCGCTGGCTGGCGGCGGCACTGCCGAATCGGCCGTCGCCGTCGCCGCGGTCCTCGAGGATCCGGAGCGCGAGCCGAAGCAATATCCGGTTCTGATCGCGCTGGCCGCCGTCGCGGGGGCCAGCCTCCACCTCATCCTTGCGAGTCGTTCGCGTCATCACCTGTGACCGTGAACGAGGGGAGCGGAAGCGATGCCTTATTACCGGCTCTACTCCATCGACGCCGAGGGCGCGATCGACAGCGTGGAGGAGTTCAGCGCGCGCGACGACGGGGAGGCCGTGCGAATCCTGCGCGGCACGGCGCGCCTTCGGCCGGCCGAGCTGTGGTGCCGCTCGCGCATCGTCGAGACGCTGGCGCCGGCCGCGCCACTGAGCGGCGGCCTCGGCTGAACCGCAAAGCGCCCCGGCCAGGATCGCCGCGAAATCGTGGCAATCCCGGCCGGGGCGCTCCTCGCGTAACTGGCCTTGCGCAACCGGGCGGTCGTTTCGTCAACGTTAGGTTTAATCGGATGAACGGCCGATGACGCCCGCATTCAGGCGCCGCTCAACCCCGTCCGAATATAACAATGCTTCGCTTGCCCGATGTCTGCCTTTTAGCTTGCCGGCGGCTTGGGCGCAAGTGCTTCAAAAATAACAGCTTTTCCCTCGCGTCGCGTAACGAGGGAGGGGCCGGCGTTCCTCCGGGGGCGCCGGCCCCGTTCGTTGCGGAACGCTGCGGGGCCCCGGCTCGTTCTCCACGCCGACTCGGCAGGGAGCGCGCCCATGGACCATCAGGACGGCGATTCGGAGCGCGGCAGGCGCGCGTCCATCGACCGCAGAAGCGGCGAGGTCCACGGCTCCGGCTCGGGAGCCGGCGGCGAGGGCAATCCCGGCGAGGATTACGATCGCGACCCGATGGCAGGCTCCGGCGCCGAACCGCTGAAGGGTCCTCGCCCCGCGGCCGAGGCGGCGCGCCGTCCGGTCGATCCGGACGAGGGCGTCTGACATGGCCGAGGGCAAGGGCCATCCGCTGCCCGGCAGCGGCGAGGCGCGTCACAACGAAATCCCGGAAGGCGTCGAAAAGGCGAAGGGCCGCGGCCAGGACCCCGCCGAGATCACCACGCCCCATCCGGACGGGATGAATCCCGACGGCGAGCCCTATCGCTACGACGACCTGGGTCGCGGGCCGGGGAGCGAAGACGGTGAACCGGAACCGGGGCCGTGAGGTGCCCGAGCGCCAGCGAAAGGAACTGACCATGGACGACGGATTCGACCGGCAGGAGGTTCGCGACGACCTTCGGCAAGAAAACGGCCCCGAAGGCGGGCGTCAGAAGGGCGGCGGGCCTGAAGCGAGCGACATGGGCGCGGGCGGCGGATCGAGCGGCAGCGGCGGCTACGGCAGGGATCAACACGCCGAGAACCTCCAGGGACAAGGCCAAGGCGAGCGCAGCGAGCCGAGCGAGCCCGCACAGTCGCGCGGCGAGCGGTTCGACGAGCAGTCCGCCGGCGGCCGCGGCGCGGGCACGGTGAGCTTCGACCGCGAGCGCGACGGGGGCGACGGGTTCGGCGAGGACCAGCGCGCGCATCAGGACCGCGGCCAGAGCGAAGCCGAAGACGAGGTCGAATAGGCTCCATCGGCTCCGGCGTCCGCGGGTAACCGGCGAGGGAACCCATCGCCGGGCCGATCTGTTACGCAGCCATTACGAACATCTCGGAGATCGGTGATGGCAAGGAAAGCTTCGTCCCGCGGTCGGTCCGGCGGCTCCGCCAGCGGCGGCAAGGGCAATAATGGCGGCAGCGACGGCGAATCGATGCTGGGCGACGCGCTGCGCGACGCCGGACGGCGCGCCGCCGAGCTCGCCCAGAATCCGGTCGCGCGGAGCCTGCTGGCCGCCGGCCTGGTGACGGCGGCGGCGGCCCTCGCAACCAACAAATCGGTCCGCGAGAGCGCCCGGCGCGGCGCCCGCGAGGCGCAGGAAGCGGCCGAAACGGCGGCCGAAGTCGCCGCCGAGACCGCCAACAAGATCGGCGCCGCGATGATCGACGCCGCCACCGAAGCCGTGCGAAGGATGATGTCGATCGGCGGCGGCAGCGACGGCGGAGGCGCGGCTGCGGCAGCGAGCGGCGGCGGCGACTCGGGATCGACCGGCTCTACCGGCGGACGCAGCGCCTCCGCCTCGAGCGGCCGCACCCGCGGCAGCGGCGGCGGTGCGGCGCCGAAAGCAAAGCCTGCCTCGGCGGGTTCGCGGGCACCGCGCTCCGGCGCCGCTGCCGCCTCCGCGACCAAGCGCGGCGGGCGCGCCGGCACCAAAAGCGGCGCGACCGCTGGAGGCTCGACCGGCGGCGGGCGCAAACGTGGCGGCTCCCCGTCGAGCGGCGGCAAGGGCGGCGGTGGTGGAACGGGCGGCGGTGCGTAGGCGAGGGCCGGTCGCGGGGATCTCAAACCGACGAAAAAAAAGCGGGGCGCCTCGAGGGACGCCCCGCTTCACGTCCTAGGGAAAGAACGCCTGCCTAGCGGCAGCGCCTGACGCTGCGGCTGCGTTGGACTTCGCGCCCGACCAGGGCGCCGGCAGCGCCGCCGATGACGGTCCCGATGGTGCGGTCGCCCCGTCCGGCGATCGACCGGCCGATGAGCGCGCCCGCCGCGCCGCCGACGATGAGGCCGGTGGTCCCGTTCGAGCGGCGGCAATAGACCCGCCCGTCCCGTCCGCGCCAGGTCGGTCCGACATAATTGCCGTTGCGATAGTAGCGCGCCTGCGCTTCCGCCGAGTCGGTCGGGACCGCGATCGCGACCGGAACGGCCATCGTTGCCGCGGCGACCGCGAGGGTGATGTTACGCATGATACGTCCTCCACGAGAATGACTCTCGCAACGGACAACGCGCCGCTTTCCAAGCTTGTTTCATTAACCTCACACAACGATTCCCTGCCGCTGGACGGGGCATCGGCGAAGCCCTAGAGCGCACCCGGTTTTCCGGACAGCGAAGCGAGCGGCGCGTGGCCAACGTCACAGTGATCGGCGGCCAGTGGGGCGACGAAGGGAAGGGAAAGATCGTCGACTGGCTGGCGAGCCGCGCCGAGGTCGTCGTGCGATTCCAGGGCGGTCACAATGCCGGCCATACGCTGGTCGTCGGGGAGCAGGTCTACAAGCTTTCCTTGTTGCCGTCGGGCATCGTCCGCGGCACCCTGTCGGTGATCGGCAACGGGGTCGTGCTCGACCCCTGGGCATTGCGCGACGAGGTCGAGCGCCTCGCCGGACAGAGCGTGGCGGTCCGGCCGGAGACGCTCCAGATCGCCGACACCTGCCCCCTCATCCTCCCCTTCCACCGCGACCTCGACGCCTTGCGCGAGGATGCCTCCGGTCAGGGCAAGATCGGCACCACCCGCCGCGGCATCGGCCCGGCCTACGAAGACAAGGTCGGGCGCCGGGCGATCCGGGTCTGCGACCTCGCTCATCTCGGCGCGCTCGGACCCCAGCTCGACCGGCTCTGCGCCCATCACGACGCGCTCCGCGCCGGATTCGGCGAGCCGCCGATCGACCGCGACCGGCTGATGCGCGACCTCGCCGAGGTGGCGGATTTCGTCCTCCGCTTCGCGCGGCCGGTCTGGCAGACGCTGAACAAAGCGCGGGCCGAAGGACGTCGGATCCTGTTCGAGGGCGCGCAGGGCGTGCTGCTCGACGTCGATCACGGCACCTACCCGTTCGTCACGTCGTCGAACACCGTCGCGGGAACCGCGGCCGCGGGCACCGGCCTCGGGCCCGGCGCCGCCGGTTTCGTGCTCGGCATCGTCAAGGCCTACACCACCCGCGTCGGCTCCGGCCCCTTCCCGACCGAGCTCGACGACCCGATCGGCGAACGGCTGGGGACGCGCGGCCGCGAATTCGGCACCGTCACCGGCCGCAAGCGGCGCTGCGGATGGTTCGACGCGGTGCTGGTCCGCCAGTCCTGCGCCGTCGCCGGCGTCACCGGCGTGGCGCTGACCAAGCTCGACGTGCTCGACGGCTTCGACGAGATCCGCATCTGCACCGGCTACCGCCTGCGCGGCGAGATGCTCGGCCACCTCCCGGCGCATGCTGCCGACCAGGCCGCGGTCGAACCGGTCTACGAGACCGTCGAGGGCTGGGCCGAGTCGACCGCCGGCGCCCGCAGCTGGGCGCAGCTGCCGGCCAATGCGGTCAAATATATCCGCCGGGTCGAGGAGCTGATCGCGTGCCCGGTCGCCTTGGTCTCGACCAGCCCCGAGCGCGAGGACACCATCCTCGTGCGCGACCCGTTCGCGGGCTGATCGGGAGGTAAGGGGCTCCGCCGCGGAAAGGAGTCAACGCGGCGAAGCCGATAACCCGTCACCACCCTTGGCGAGTCGGATTGATCTATATCAGCAAACCGGCCCGTGGGCACCAGCTTCGTAGCGTTTCTCGAAAGTCTCGAGCGGCTCCGCCTCCGCCGGTTCGACGCGAACCTGGTCGACTCGCGCCCCGGGCGGACCCGTTCGGCATAGCGCGGCGAGCGCCGCGATCGCGTGCTCCGGGCCGATCGCCAGGATTTCGACATCGCCGGAGCGCAGGTTCCTGACCCAGCCCGCGAGGCCGAGCGCGCGGGCCTCCGCGACCGTCCAGTTGCGGTAGAAGACGCCCTGGACGCGCCCGGAGACGAGGAGCCGCCTTGCCGCCATTCGCGCCTCAGACGGTGGCGATGTCGGGCGCGTCCTCGGCCTTCATGCCGACCACGTTGTAGCCCGCGTCGACATGGTGGATCTCGCCGGTGACCCCCGAGGCGAGGTCGGAGAGGAGATAGAGGGCGGCGCCGCCGACATCCTCGATGGTGACGTTGCGGCGGAGCGGCGAATTATACTCGTTCCACTTCATGATGTAGCGGAAGTCGCCGATGCCGCTTGCGGCGAGGGTCTTGATCGGACCGGCGGAGACGGCGTTGACCCGGATCCCCTCGGGCCCGAGATCCATGGCGAGATATTTGACGCTGGCCTCCAGCGCGGCCTTGGCGACGCCCATCACGTTGTAATGCGGGATCACCTTCTCGGCCCCGTAATAGGACAAGGTGAGGATGCTGCCGCCCTCGCGCATCATCGCCCGCGCCCGCCGGGTCACGGCGACGAAGCTGTAGGCGGAGATGTTCATGGTCAGCAGGAAATTCTCGAGGCTGGTGTCGACGAACTTTCCGCGAAGCTCGTTCTTGTCGGAAAAGCCGATCGCGTGGACGACGAAATCGATCGTGTCCCAGCGCGCCTTCAGCGTCTCGAAGGCGCGGTCGATATCGGCCATGTCCGCGACGTCGCATTCGATCAGGAAATCGGCGCCCAGCTGCTGGGCGAGCGGCCGGACGCGCCTCTCGAGCGCTTCGCCCTGATAGGAGAAAGCGAGCTCGGCGCCCTGATCCGCGAGCGCCTTCGAAATCCCCCAGGCCAGCGACCGGTCGTTGGCGAGGCCCATGATCAGCCCGCGCTTGCCCTGCATGAGACCGGTCATTTCCTCTCCTCTGCGGCGCTGACCGCCGCGCTCTCCTCGGCGATCGCCACGGCTTCCTCCTCGGCCCTCGCGGCGACCTTTTCGGCCACCGCCTCGTGGACCGCGGCGGAGACTTCGGCCGGCGTCGGCGTCGGCGTCTCCGCCATCGCCGCGTTGAGCTCGGCGCCGATTACCAGACCGAAGCCGATGATGAAGAAGAAAAACAGCGCGATCACGATTCCGGCGAGGCTGCCGTAGGTGAGATCGTAGCCGCCGAGCTGGCGCATGACGACCGGGAGCAGGGCCGTGGTCGCGATCCACCAGATCGTGACGAAGGCTGCGCCGGGCCATTTGGGGCAGCCGCTCACCCGATAGCGAGCCGGCGTCAGCGCATAGAAGAGCATGAACAGGGCGCCGAAGAGCATCAGGGCAGGCACGATGCGCAGCAAGGTGAACAGGCCGACGATATCGTCGGCGCCGGGAACGTGCGTCACGATCAGCTGCTGGACGCTGGAGAGCAGCACCGACGCGCTGAACGCCACCGTCGCCGCGAGCACCGAGGCGATGATCATGCCGATCGAGGTCAGCCGATATTCCCAGAACGGCCGGCTGAACGTGACTCCGTAAGCGCGGCGGATGATGTCGCGGATGGTCTCGATGAAGCTTCCCGTGGTCCACAGGCCGACCAGCGCGCCGAGCCAGATGAGGTTGCCGGATCGAGCCTCGAGCACGTCCTGAATCGGCTGCTGGAGCACGGCGCGGACGTCCTTGGGCATGGTCTGCAGCATGCCGTAGACGGCGCTCATCCCCTCCTCGCTCTGCCCGAGGAGGCGGGCGACGGCGGCGGCGACGATCACGAAGGGGAAGAGAGAGAGCAAGGCGAGATAGGCGAGGTTGCCGGCATGGATGAAGCCGTCATTGTAGACCCCGATCGCGACCCGCTTCAGGATCTCGTAGGTGCGCGTGCCCTTGCGCGGCCGGATGTGGCCGATCTTGGCTTTGGCCGTGGCGAGCTTCTTGCGCCTGGCTTCGGGGGATTCGGGTGAGATCTGCAGCACGAAGGCTCAGACTCCCAAAGCGGCCCGAGGGTTTCCTTTGGACTTGCCGCTCCATGCCTCGACGAAGCGGACGAGCTCCGGATCGTCGGCCGGAAGATCGACCATCAGCGAGACGAGCTGGTCGCCGCGCTCGCCCGATTTCGAGGTGAAGCCGCGGCCCTTGAGGCGCAGGACGCGGCCCGAGGTCGAGCCCTTGGGGACGGTGACCATCACCGGTCCCTCCACCGTCGGCACCTTGACCTTGGCGCCGAGCACCGCCTCGTCCAGCGTCACCGGCAGATCGAGCCTGATATGGTCGCCGTCGCGGCGGAAGAAGCGATGCGGCTGGATCGAGATGGTGACGATCGCGTCGCCCTTGCCGGACGGTCCCGGGTGGCCCTGGCCGGCCAGGCGGATCTTGGTCCCTTCGTCGACCCCTTTCGGAAGCTTGATGTCGACCGTCTTGCCGCCGGCCAGGGTGACCCGCTGCGGCTTCAGCGCGGCCGCGTCCTCGAAGCTCACCGGCAGCCGATAGGCGACGTCGGCCCCCTTTTGCGGCGGGGCGGAGCGGCGGCCGAACCCGCCGAAACCTCCGAAACCGCCCCCGCCACCCCCGCGCCGGCCGGCGCCGCCGAAGAGGCCGTCGAACAGGTCCGAGATGTCGGCGGTCTCGCCGCCGAAATCGAACTCGGCGCCGTTCGGGCCGCGGCGGAAGCCGCCAGGCGCCCCGCCGTGGCCGCCGCCGAAGCCGAACGGGGCGCGCGGATTGCCGGTCTCGTCGATCTCGCCGCGGTCGTAACGGGCGCGTTTGTCCTTGTCGGTGAGGATGTCGTAAGCCTGGGTGACCTTGGAGAAACGGTCGGACGCGGCCGGGTTGCCCTTGTTCCGGTCGGGATGCAGCTCCTTGGCGAGCTTGCGATAGGCCTTCTTGATGTCGGCCTCGCTCGCGCCCCGTTCCACGCCAAGCTGTGAATAGAGGTCGGCCATCGCCGCTTCGTTCTCCACTAAGCCTCAAAAGTCCACTGTTGCATTCCAGCAACACAGCGGAAGATGGGAGGGGCGGGCGCGGCTTGCAAGTGCGCTTGTGCGGGGCGGCCATGCGCGGCAGAGGAGGCCCCATGGCCGCCGATCCCCACGCATTGTTCGAGCTGTGGTTCGCCGAGGCCGGACTGTCCGAGCCGAACGACCCCGGTGCGATGGCGCTCGCCACCGCCGACGCGCACGGACGGCCCTCGGTGCGGATGGTGCTGATGAAGGGCCACGACGCGCGCGGCTTCGTCTTCTACACCAACTGGCAGAGCCGCAAGGGCGCCGAGCTTGCCGCCAATCCGCGCGCCGCCCTGCTGTTCCACTGGAAATCGCTGCGCCGCCAGGTGCGCGTCGAAGGCGCCGTCGAGCCCGTCGGGGCCGCCGAGGCGGACGCCTATTTCGCGAGCCGATCGCACGACAGCCGCCTCGGCGCCTGGGCGTCCGACCAGTCGCGGCCGCTCGACGACCGCGAGACGTTCGAGAAGCGCTACGAGGAAGTCCGCGCGCGTTTCGAGGGCGTCGAGGTCCCCCGGCCCCCGCACTGGTCCGGCTACCGGGTCGTTCCCGAGCGGATCGAATTCTGGACCGACCGCCCCCACCGCCTCCACGAGCGCCGGCTGTTCCTACGCGAGGAAGGGGGGGACTGGGGCGAGGGGCTGCTCTACCCGTGAGCGGCGACCGTCCCCAGGCGCATGGCGCGCTCAACGCGCGCGCCGCCGTCGCCAGCGTCGCGACCGCTTTGCTCCTGCTGGTGCTCAAGAGCTATGCCGCCTGGGCGACCGGATCGGTGGCGATGCTGGGTTCGCTCGCCGACACGGCGCTGGACGTCGTCGCCTCGCTGATCACCCTTTGGGGCGTGCGCTATGCGGCCATGCCCGCGGATACCGACCACCGCTTCGGGCACGGCAAGGCCGAGGCGCTCGCGGCGCTCGCCCAGGTCGGCCTGATCACCTTCTCCGCGCTGGCGATCGGCTGGCGCGCGGCCGCGCGGCTGATCGAGGGAGAGGCGACCGCCCGCCCGGAATATGGTATCGGCGTTTCGCTGGTCGCGATCGCGGCCACCTTCCTGCTGCTCTGGTACCAGCGCCGCGTCATCGCCCGCACCGGCTCGGTCGCGATCGAGGCCGATCATGTCCATTACCAGTCGGACCTGCTGCTCAACGGCGCGGTGATCGTCGCCCTCGCGCTGGAGCAATATGCCGGCCTCACCGGTGCCGACCCCCTGTTCGGTCTCGCCATCGCCCTCTGGCTGCTGTTCGGCGCGTGGCGGGCCTCGTCGCGCGCGGTCGACCAGCTGATGGACAAGGAGTGGCCGGAGGAGGAGCGCAGGCGCTTCGTCGAGGTCGCCGCCCGCCATCCGGCGCTGAAGGGCATCCACGACCTCAGGACGCGCACCAGCGGCAGCCGCAACTTCGTCCAGTTCCACGTCTGGGTCTCTCCGGACATGACCGTCGCCGCCGCGCACGAGGTGATGGACGAGGTCGAGCACTGGCTGGAGCGCGCATTCCCCGGTACCGAGATCCTCATCCACCTCGACCCCGAGGGCCAGGTCGACGAGCCGGGCAACCCGCTCGCCGAGACCGACCTCACCGAAACGAAAGCCGCGACATGACCGAATATCGTCTCGTCCAGGTCGACGCCTTCGCCGACCGCCCGTTCACCGGCAATCCGGCGGCCGTCGTCCCGCTCGCGGACTGGCTGCCCGACGAGACGCTTCAGGCGATCGCCGGGGAGAACAATCTGGCGGAGACGGCGTTCACCGTGCCCGCCTCGGACGGCGCGGCGGACTACGAGCTGCGCTGGTTCACGCCGACCACCGAGGTCGCCCTTTGCGGCCATGCGACGCTGGCGAGCGGCTTCGTGCTGATCGAGGCCGAGGAGATCCGGTTCCGCACTCGCAAAGCGGGGATATTGACGGTCCGGCGGCGGGGGGAGGCGCTGGAGCTCGATCTGCCCGTCACGCTCGTCGGGCGGACGGAGGACTCCGGGCTGCTCGAAGCGCTGGGCACCGCCGAAGCCGAAGTGTTCGCCTCGTACCGGGGGGCCGAGGCGACCTCCATCGTGCTGGTGGAAGACGAGGCCGCGGTCCGCGCCTGCACGCCGGACATGCGCGCGCTGCGCGGGATCGACGTGATGGCGATCGTGACGGCGCAGGCGGACTCCGACCGGGACTACGACGTCGTCAGCCGGGTCTTCGTCCCTGCCTGGGGAGTCGACGAGGACCCGGTGACAGGGTCGGCCCACGCCGCCTTGGCGCCGTTCTGGGCCGAGCGGCTCGGCAGCGACCGGTTCACGGCGTTCCAGGCGAGCCCCCGCGGCGGGATCGTCGCATGCCGGCTCGAGGGCGCCCGTGCGATCCTCGGCGGCCGTTGCGTCAGGGTGATCGAAGGCACCCTGTTCCTCTAGTCAGGCGGGCTCCAGCTCGGCCGGCCCATCCCTCCCGAAGCGCTGACCTCGCTCCCCCGGAGCGAGGTCCGGGCGCGCTTCGGCAGGAATGGTCTCTTCGATCCAGCCGCCGCCCAGGACGCGATCGCCCTCGTAGAGCACCGCGGCCTGGCCGGGCGCGACTCCATATTCGGGGCGCTCGAACCGGATGCTGTCCCCATCGAAGCCGACCGCTGCCGGCTTGGCCAGCGAGCGGACCTTGGCGGCGAGACCCTCGCGCTGCCCCTCGCCGAGCCAGTTGAGCCCGGACAGCCGCGCCGCGCGCACCGCCAGCGCGCTGCGCGGGCCCGCGACCACGCGCTTCTTCTCCGGCTCCAGGCGAACGACGTAGAGCGGCTCGGAGCGGCCGCCGATCTCGAGGCCGCGGCGCTGGCCGACGGTGAAGTGGATGAGGCCGCGATGCGCGCCGATCACCCGGCCGTCCAGGTCGACGATCTCGCCCGGCTGCGCCGCCTCCGGCCGCACCTTCCTGACCACCGAGGCATAATCGCCGTCCGGGACGAAGCAGATGTCCTGGCTGTCGCGCTTGTCGGCGACGAGGAGGCCGAGCTCGCGGGCGATCTCGCGCACCTTCGGCTTGGGCATGTCGCCGAGCGGGAAACGCAGGAAATCGAGCTGCTCCCGGGTGGTCGCGAACAGGAAGTAGCTCTGGTCGCGCGCCGGATCGGCGGCGCGGCGCAGCTCCGGACCGTTCGCGCCCGCGACCCGGCGGACATAATGGCCGGTCGCGAGGCAGTCCGCGCCGAGATCGCGGGCGAGGGCGAGCAGATCGGTGAACTTCACGCTTTGGTTGCAGGCGATGCACGGCACCGGCGTCCGGCCGCGCGCATATTCGTCGGCGAAGCGCTCGATGACACCTTCGCGGAAGCGGCTCTCATAATCGAAGACGTAATGGGCGATGCCGAGCTTCGCCGCGACCTCGCCGGCATCGTAAATGTCCTGGCCGGCGCAGCAGGTCTTCGAGCGGCCGACCGCTTGGCCGTGGTCGTAGAGCTGGAGGGTGATTCCGATCGTCTCGGCCCCGCTCCGCGCGGCGAGCGCGGCCACCACCGAGCTGTCGACGCCGCCCGACATGGCGACGACGATGCGGGCCCCCGCGAGCGGCCGGTCGAGCTGGAAATCCGCGTCCATTGCGGCCCCTACATAGGCGCTCCCGTCCGCGACTCCCAGCCGAAGCGCCGCTTTTACCGGCTCTTCAGGCTTCGCGCCTAGACAGGCCGGCGATGGATCTGGCCTTCCTCATGCGCGCCGAACGGATGCTTGCCCGCGAGCGGGCCCCGGCTATCGACCACGAGCTTCTCGTCGCGGCTCTCCTCGTCCATCAAAAAGCGAGCCCCACCGCCCGCGCGGCAGCCGAGGCGCAAGGCAGCGCCGGCGACTGGCGCGGCCGTCACCGCGGCCTCGCCGAGCTGCTCGCCGGCGGCCCCGCCTGGCGCGAGGCGCGCCGGGCGCAGCGCGGCTCCTTCCACTGCGGCCTTTGCGATGCCGCCGGCAAGGAGCCGTAAACCGGTGTCACCGCGGCGTTTACCTTCGCGTTTTAGCCTTCCTTCAACGCTCTCGCGCTACACCGCGCCGATCCGAGGCGCCGTGATACGTGGCGCGGGGGACTTTTGAGGACCGAATGATCGAGAACCAGACCATCCGCCCGGCCCAGGTGATCGGACCGCTCGGCGAGCCGCTCACCGTCGATTCGCTGCCGCCGCTTTCGACGACCCGCTGGGTCGTGCGGCGCAAGGCGGAGGTTGTCTCGGCGGTCAATGGCGGCCTGCTCAGCGTTGACGAGGCTTGCGAGCGCTACAGCCTCACCCTCGAGGAGTTCGCCAGCTGGCAGCGCGCGGTCGACCGGTCGGGCATGCCCGGCCTGCGCGTCACCCGCATCCAGCATTACCGCTCGCTCTACGAGCGCCAGCAGAAATACTGATTCCCCTTCCGCCGCGACCGCCTCTGTGACACTCTGCGCCGCGCCGGAGATCCGGCGGGGGAGAGCGGGGCGTGACCCTGATCATCTGGATCGCGATCGGCGCCGCCATCGGCCTCGCCGCCGCCTTCGTGCACCGGCTGAAGGCGCTGTGGCCCTTGCTCTTCAACCTGATCGCGGGAATCGCAGGAGCGGTGGGCGGCGGCGTCGCCGAAGGCCGGGGCGCGATCGACGCCGAACCGTTCGAGACCAACGCGCTCATCGTCGCCGCATGCGGCGCAGTCATCCTGGTCGGGATCCTCAACCTGTTCCTGCGCCGGCCGGCCGCCTGAAGCCCTTTATTGGAGCTCGAAACTGACGGTCAGCGCGACTGAGAGGCGCTGCTCGCCCGGATCGATGTTCGCCACCTGCGCCGCCTGGGCGCGGGCCACCGCCATCGGCCGCGGCATCGGCGGCCCCGCCATCCCCGACTCGCTCACCCAGAGGATGCGGCGCACGCGCATCCCCAAAGCGCGGGCGTAAAGATCGGCGCGGGCGCGGGCGACGGCGAGCGCCGCGGTCCGCGCCTCGTCGAGCGCCGCCTCCGGACGGTCGATCTCGAGCATCGGGCCGCTGATCTGGTTGGCGCCCTGGGCGACCAAAGCGTCGAGGATCCGGCCGGTCTGGGCGATCTCGCGGAAGCGGATGCTGACCTCGTTGGCGGCCTGGTATCCGGTCAGCACCGGCGGCTGGTTCTCCGCATAGCGATATTGCGGCTGCAGGCTGAGATTGCTGGTCTGAATGTCCCGGTCGGCCACGCCCGCGCGGCGCAGCGCCTCGCGGACCGCGTTCATCCGCGTCGCGTTGAGCCGTATCGCCTCGGTCGCCGTCGCCGCCTGGGTGATCACGCCCGAACTGATCCGCGCGACGTCGGGCACCCGCGTCACCTCGCCGGTCGCGACGACGTCGAGGCGGGTTCCGCCGACCTCCTGCGGCCCCGTGTCCGCCTGCGCGGCGGCGGCCGTCGGCACCGCCAGCGCCAGCAAAGATGCGCATGCGAAAATCCTGATCATGGCTCACTCCTGCCTGAACTCGGGCAAACGATCGGCCGCGCCCCGCGCGGTAAAACGCGAAGCCGGCTGCATCGTTGCTGAACCGGAAGGAGCGCCCCCAGCGTTACCGCCGCGGCGCTCCTCCGAGGATTTTTTCGCTACATCCGGTCCCGGCGGCCGGCGACGAGCCTGTAGATTGCGAGGATGATGATCGCGCCGACGATCGCGGCGATGAAGCTCGCTCCGCGGTCGCCTTGATCGTACCAGCCGATCATCCGCCCGAGGAAGCCGGCGAGGACTGCGCCGGCGATGCCGAGGATGATGGTGACGATGCATCCGCCGGGATCGCGCCCCGGCATGATCGCCTTGGCGATGAGACCGGCGATGCCGCCGATGATGATCCACCAGAGCCAGTTATGATTTGCCAGCAGGTCCATGTTAATCCCTCCTCCTCCCCCACAGGGGTTCATCCGCAGTTCAGCGGTGGTATACGCGTAACAAGGAATGTACAGGGCGGGTTCCGGCAGGCAGGGGGCCGGAGCGAGATTCAAGCTTGAGCGCGGTGACTTATTCGGCTAATACAGCTGTCTGAGGCACGCGCCTTTTGCATTTTCGAGTGGGGACGATGAAAGCGATGAACTTCGAAGCGGGCAAGTGGCGCAAGGACGCGCCGGAGACGGTCGTGATGGTCGACGACGCCGCTCTCGCGCGCCGGCGCAGGCGGCGGATCATCGTCGCAGCGATCGTCGTCCTGCTGCTCGTCATAGCCGCCGCTGGCTACATGATGTCGCGCGGGGGCGGCGAGAAGGCCGCCGCGAAGGGCGACGAAGCCCAATTGCCGACCGTGACGGTGATCGTACCCGGGCGCCAGGACGTCGCGGCCGTGATCAGCGGCACCGGGTCGCTCGCGGCCCAGCGCGACATGCCCGTCGGCGTGCCGGGCGAGGGAGGTCAGGTGATTCGCGTCCTCGTGGAGCCGGGCCAGTGGGTCGCCGCGGGGCAGACGCTCGCGGTGATCGACCGCCAGGTCCAGACGCAGGAAGCCTCGCAGCTCGCCGCGCAGATCGACGTCGCCCGAGCCGACCTGAACCTCGCTCAAGCGAACCTCAACCGCGCCCAGCGGCTGCTGCCGCGCGGCTTCGTGTCGCGGGCCGATATCGACCGGCTGACGGCGACCCGCGACGCCGCCGCGGCCCGGGTGCGGGTGGCCTCGGCGACCCTCGGTGCGACCCGCGCCAGAATCGGGAGGCTGGACGTCCGCGCGCCCGCCGCCGGCCTCGTGCTCAGCCGGAACGTCGAAGCCGGCCAGGTGGTGAGCGCGGGCTCGCCGCCGCTTTTCCGGATTGCCGCCGGCGGCCAGATGGAGGTCCGCGCCCGGTTGCCGCAGACCGACCTGGCGCGCCTGAGCGTCGGCGTCCCCGCCGTCGTGACCCCGGTCGGCTCGGACCAGCAATATCAGGGCTCGGTCTGGCAATTGTCGCCGATCATCGACCCGCAGACCCGCCAGGGCGAGGCGCGCGTACTCGTCCCCTACAATCGCGAGCTGCGGCCCGGCGGCTTCGCCAGCGTCCAGATCCGTGCGGGCTCGACCACCGCGCCGCTCCTCCCCGAATCGGCGGTCCTGACCGACGATGCCGGCTCCTACGTGATGGTCGTGGGACCCAACAACACCGTGCAGCGGCGCGGCGTCCGCGTCGGCAGCGTGACCGATCGGGGGGTCGTCATCGCGGAGGGGCTCAGCGGCACCGAGCAGGTGGTGGGATCGGCCGGCGCCTTCCTCAATGCCGGCGAGCGGGTGCGGCCCGAACGGCGCCGGTCGCCGGCGCGGCAGTGACGCGGGAACCCGACGGGGAGTCGATGAACGATGCGTAACATTTCGGCTTGGGCGATCCGCAACCCGGTCATTCCCCTCGTGCTGTTCACCGCCTTGCTCGCCATGGGGCTGCTCGCCTTCATGCGTATGGACGTGAACCTCAATCCCGACATCAGCGCGCCCGCCGCCAACGTCTCGATCAGCCAGCCCGGCGCTGCGCCGCCCGAGCTCGAAATCCAGATCACCCGCCGCGTCGAAGCGGCGGTGCGCGGCATCAGCGGCGTCAACGAGATCAACTCGACGATTCGCGAGGGCAACAGCAACACCTTCGTCAGCTTCGAGATCGGCACGCCGGAGGAGCGCGCCATTTCGGACGTGCGCGACGCGATCGCGCGCATCCGGGGCGACCTTCCCGAGGGAATCCTGGAGCCCCAGGTCAACCGGGTCGACTTCACCGAGGAGCCGATCGGCTATTTCTCGGCGGAAAGCACCGCGATGACCGTCGAGCAGCTGAGCTGGTTCATCGACGACCGGCTGAACCGCCGGCTGATGGGCATCGAGGGCGTCTCGGTGGTCAGCCGCACCGGCGGGGTCAGCCGCGAGATCCGGGTCGAGCTCGATCCGGTACGGATGCAGGCGCAGGGGGTCACCGCTTCGCAGATCAACCTTCAGCTCCGCGCGACCAACCTCAACGCCGCCGGCGGCCGTGCCGAAATCGCGGGCTCCGAGCAGTCCGTCCGCGTGCTCGGCAGCGCGATCACCGCGCGCGAGCTCGGCGAAAGCCAGATCGCGCTGGGCGGCGGTCGCACCATCCGCCTGAACGCCGTCGCCACCGTTCGCGATCAATGGGCCGAGCAGACCTCCTACGGCATCCAGAACGGCCGCCAGGTGGTCAGCTTCATGATCCAGAAGGCGAAGGGCTATTCCGACGTCACCGTCTACCATGCGGTGCAGGAGGCGCTGGACGAGCTTCAGCGCGAGGATCCGCGCGTCCGCTACACTTTGCTCTTCACGCCCGTGAAATATATCGAGATGCAGTACGAATCCTCGATGCGGGCGCTGATCGAGGGCGCTCTGCTCGCGGTGGTCGTGGTCTTCATATTCCTGCGGGACTGGCGGGCGACGATCATATCGGCGATCGCGATACCGCTCTCGGCCATCCCCGCTTTCTGGTTCATGGACCTGCTCGGCTTTTCGCTGAACATGGTCACCCTGCTCTCGCTGAGCCTGGTGGCGGGCGTGCTCGTCGACGACGCGATCGTCGAGATCGAAAACATCGTCCGACACATGCGCATGGGCAAGAGCGCCTATCAGGCGTCGATCGAGGCCGCGGACGAGATCGGCCTGCCGGTTGTGGCGACCACCTTCTCGATCGTGGCGGTGTTCCTGCCGGTTTCGTTCATGAGCGGAATCATCGGCCAGTTCTTCATCAGCTTCGGCCTCACCATCGTCGTGGCGGTGCTGATCAGCCTCGCCGTGGCGCGGATGATCACGCCGATGATCGCCGCCTATTTCCTGAAGGCCAAGGGGCACGCGAAGCACGGCGAAGGCTGGATGATGGACCGCTATATCGGCGTGCTGCGCTGGACCCTGGTGCACCGCTGGAAGACCGTCTTCATCGGCATGGCCTGCTTCCTCGTGCAGATCGGTGCGTTCGCCACCCTGCCGTTCACCTTCCAGCCCAATACCGACGACGACACCGTGGTCGTCGCCGTGGAAATGCCGCCGGGCGTCACGCTCGATCAGACCCGCGCCGTCGCCGAACGCGCCCAGGCGGTGGTGCGCTCGCAGCCCGACGTGGAATCGGCCTTCGCCTCGGTCCGCGCGGGCAATGCCACCATCTATGTCTCGCTGAAGGACCGGGGCGAGGGCCGCGACCGGACCAGCACGGACTTCACCCGCCAGGTCGCGCCCTCGCTGCAGAACATCGCCGACGCGCGAGTCTTCTTCCGCAATTCGAACCGGGTCGGCGGGCGCGACGTCTCGGTGCTGCTCGCCAGCTCCGATCCGGACCGCCTCCAGCGCGCCGCCCTGCAGATCGTCGAGGAGATGCGGCAGCGGCCCGAGCTGCGCGCGCCGCGAATCGCCGGCGACCTGAGGCGGCCCGAGATCACCATCCGGCCGCGGCTCGACCTGATGGCCGACATGGGCGTGACCACCCAGGCGATGAGCCAGGCGATCCGCGTCGCGACCCAGGGCGAGATCGACCAGGCCAGCGCCCGCTTCTCGCTCTCCGACCGCCAGGTGCCGATCCGCGTCACGCTCGACGAGAATTCGCGGCGCAACCTTTCGACCATCGAGAACATGCCGGTGCCGACCGCCAGCGGAAACTCGGTCCCGCTCAGGGTCGTGGCGGACATCAGCTTCGGCGCGGGGCCCTCGGTCATCCAGCGCATCAACCAGGAGCGGCGGGTCCTGATCGGCGCCGACCTTGCGGAGGGCATCGTCGATTATGACGCCGTGCTCGCCCAGTTGCCGACGCTCCAGAACCTTCCCGAGGGCGTCGAGCGGGCCCGCTCCGGCCAGCAACGCGAGGAGGCGCAACTCGTCTCCGAGTTCCTCGGCGCCCTGATCTCCGGCACCTTCCTGGTCTTCGCCGTGCTGGTGCTGCTCTACAAGCGGATGATGGCCCCGTTCGTGAACATGGGCTCGCTGCTGCTCGCGCCTCTCGGCGGGGCGATCGCGCTGCACATTGCCGGCCATGCCGTGTCGATGCCGGTGATGATCGGCATCCTGATGCTGTTCGGCATCGTCGCCAAGAACTCGATCCTGCTGCTCGACTTCACCATCGAGGAGATGGCGAAGGGCATTCCGAAGGACGAGGCAATCATCGACGCCGGCCACAAGCGCGCGCAGCCGATCGTGATGACGACGATGGCGATGGTCGCAGGCATGATCCCCACGGCTCTGTCGCTGGAGGGCGACGCCAGCTGGCGGGCGCCGATGGCGGTGGTGGTGATGGGCGGTCTTCTGCTCTCGACCCTGCTGACCCTGGTGCTGGTGCCGGCCTCGTTCAGCCTCGCCGACAGCTTCGAGAAGTGGCTGGCGCCGAAGGTCGGCCGGATCCTGACCTATCGCGGCCAGCGCGACCACGGCCCCGACGACCGGGCCGTCCAGCCCGCCGAGTAACCGCCGCGTTTGAACCGGAGCGCGTGCCGTCTATTGAGGCGGCATGAGCTTCGGCGAACGCAGCGGCCTCGCCCGCCTGAAGGTGCCGTTCAATCCGGCGCAGAAGGGCGCCCGCTCGATGCGGGTGCTCGCGACCGCGATGCTCGCCGGCATGGCCGCGATCTTCATCGCCGCCACCCATCTCGACGACCTTCATCCCGCCTGGGGATTCGTCCGCGCCTTCGCCGAGGCCGCGATGGTCGGCGGCATCGCCGACTGGTTCGCGGTCACGGCTCTGTTCCGCCATCCGCTCGGCGTGCCGATCCCGCACACCGCGATCATCCCGCGCAACAAGGACAGGATCGGCGACACGCTCGCCTCCTTCCTGCGCGACAATTTCCTGACGCCGTCGGTCGTCGCGCGCCGGATGCGCAGGCTCGACGTGGCGGGCGCCACCGGCCGCTTCCTCGCCTCGCCGCCCGGCGGAGGGCGCCTGCGCGAGGGCGCGTCGCGGCTGATCGCCGACATTCTCGAGGCGCTGGATCGCGAGCGGCTGGGCGGGATGGTCAAGGCGGCGGTCGCGCAGCGCCTGCACATGCTCGAAATCTCGCCGGTTGCCGGCCGCTCCCTCGAAGCCGCGATCGGAGAGGATCGGCACGTTCCGATCATGGACGCGATCGTGACCTGGACCGGCCGCACGCTGGACGCCAACGAGGACCTGATCCGGGCGATGGTCCACGAGCGGGCCGGATGGATCGTTCGCATGGCCGGGCTCGACGAGAAGCTCGCCGACAAGATCGTCGACGGGCTGAGGAAGCTCACCATCGACATGGCGGTCGACGACAGGCACCCGCTCCGCGCCAAGGCCGAGGAAGGGCTCGCGCGTCTGGCCGGGAGCCTTCAGCACGATCCGGAGACGCGCGCGAAGGTCGAGGCCTGGAAGAACGAGCTGATCGCCAACCAGGCGGTGACCGACTGGGTCGAGGGGTTGTGGGAGAACAGCCGGGCGGGGATGCTGCGCGCCGCGCGCGACCCGGAAGCGGCGATGGCCGGGCGCTTCGGCGAGGCGCTGCGCCAGCTCGGCGAGACCCTTCAGCAGGACCCGCATCTGAAGCAGGCGCTCAACCAGTTCGCACGCCGTGCCGCCGTCGGCGCCGTCGCGACCTATGGAAGCGGCATCGTCACTTTGGTCTCGGAGACGGTGCGAAGCTGGGACGCGCGCACCGTCACCGACCGCCTCGAAGCCGCAGTCGGCCGCGACCTCCAGTATATCCGGATCAACGGCACCATCGTCGGCGGGCTCGTCGGGCTCGTCATTCACGCCGTAGAAGTAATCGCATGAAGCCAGCGGTGGGAGGGCGCATCGCAGTAGCTGTGGAAACCCGGCCTTCCTATTCGACACTTTCTTTCGTCGGCGACGCATAGTTGTGGTCGCCAACGTCCGGGACCTTTACAGAATCCGGTGGCTCTGACTCAGCATCGCTAGCCTCTTCGAGCTTGGGGGCGGCTGGCGCTTCTAAGACCTGCGGGTCCGTTGAGCCGCCGCTCTCAGTGGTTGCGTCACCTGTGCCGGGCCCATCGTCGGTAACGGGCACTTCCTCGACGGGGTCATCGGCCCGCGGGGCCATCGCGGCGGACACCGGGACGCGTCGCCGTTCCGCGACGTGTGCCTCAAATGGCGGCAGCATGAGCGGTTCTTCATTCGAAAGCTCGGTCTCCGCCGCCAGCGTGCTTCGGCTGCCCAACCTCTCCCACAACCCGCTGGCGCCATTGTACGCCATAACCACGAGAAAGATTGCGATGACTGCCGCCGCGGTCCAGCCGAGCAGGCCTAGGATCTCGTCGGAGATCTCGATTTCGCCGCCGCCGTTTCCGCTCTGCCAGTGATTATTGGCCGGCGCTTGGTAGGTTTGGCCTATAAATGCGTTGTGGCGGGCCGTGACGCTCGCCCGATGGTCGTCCTGCGCACGTTGCGCACCGCCCATCCGCCAAGTGCTGTAGTTCCCATCGCTAGGATGCATCAGCCCGTTATAGCCGTCCTGGAAGCCGCCCATGGCCTTGCTCCGGTCAATCCCCGGGCGAAACTATCACACTTGGCGGCGAACCAACACAATAAGCGGTGGGCGGGCAGCGAAGTTAGAACAATCAGCCGTCGCTGGCGCGCTCGATGTCGGCGCCGACGGCGCTCAATTTCTCCTCGAGCCGCTCGTAGCCGCGGTCGAGATGGTAGACGCGGTTGACCTGCGTCTCGCCTTCCGCAGTGAGGCCGGCGAGAACGAGGCTCATCGAGGCGCGAAGGTCGGTGGCCATAACCGGCGCGCCGACCAGCCGCTCGACCCCGCGCACCACCGCCGAGCGGCCGCGCACCTCGATGTCGGCGCCCATGCGCTGCAGCTCGGGCACGTGCATGTAGCGATTCTCGAAGATCGTCTCGGTCAGCAGGCTCGTCCCGTTCGCCTTGGTCAGCATCGCCATGAACTGCGCCTGCATGTCGGTTGGGAAGGCGGGGAACGGCGCTGTCGAGAGCGAGAGGGGCCGGATTTCGCCGTCGGCGCTGACCTTGATCCCGTGCGGGGTGTCCTCGACGATGGCGCCCGCGTCCTCGAGCGCGGAGAGGATGGACGGCATCGCTTCCTTGCGCGCGCCCATGAGTTCGAGCGAGCCGCCGGTGATCAGAGCCGCGCAGGCATAGGAGCCGGCCTCGATCCGGTCGGGCATCACCGAATAGGTCGCGCCGTGGAGGCGTTTCTTGCCGTGGACGGTGAGCGTGTCGGTCCTCAGGCCCTCGATCTCGGCGCCCATTGCGATCAGGCATTTGGCGAGGTCGGTGATTTCGGGCTCGCGGGCGGCATTCTCGATCACGCTGGTGCCGTGGGCGAGGACCGCCGCCATCAGCGCATTCTCGGTCGCGCCGACCGAGACGAAGGGAAAGCGGACGGTGTCGCCCCTGAGCCCGCCGTCGGGCGCGCGCGCCTTCACGTAGCCGGCGGCGATCTCGATCTCCGCTCCGAGCGCCTCGAGCGCTTTCAGGTGCAGGTCGACCGGGCGCATGCCGATCGCGCAGCCGCCGGGCAGCGAGACCGTCGCCTCGCCGGCGCGCGCGACGAGGGGCCCCAGCACCAGTACCGAGGCGCGCATCTTGCGGACGATGTCGTAGGGCGCGACGGTCGAGGAAATGCCGGACGCGCGCAGCGTCATCACCCGCCCGAACTCGTCGGGCTTGGTCCCTTCGACGGTGGTCGAAACGCCCAGCTGGTTGAGCAGGTGGCCGAAGCTGTCGACGTCGGCGAGGCGCGGCAGGTTCCTGAGCGTCAGCGGCTCGTCGGTGAGCAGGGCGCAGGGGAGCAGGGTCAGCGCGGCATTCTTGGCGCCCGATATGGGGATCGTGCCTTCGAGGCGGTTGCCGCCGCGGATGATGATGCGGTCCATGGCGGGGTCTTACGGGATTGAGGGGCGGGTGCAAGCGGCGGCCGAGGGGGGACAGTTACTTTCACGCGCGGTGGAGGGCTGAGGGGACAGTTACTTTCACGCACGGCGCGTCGAGTCCTCGAACTGCCCGCCTGAAAGTAACTGTCCCCGTTCCCCGCTCAAGCCTTCTCCAGCGTGCACTGGAGCGGGTGCTGGTTCTGCCGGGCATAGTCGATCACCTGCGAGACCTTGCTCTCGGCGACCTCGTAGCTGAACACGCCGCAGACGCCGACGCCGCGCTGGTGGACGGCGAGCATCACCCGGGTCGCGTCCTCGAGGTCCATCCGGAAGAAGCGCTGGAGGACGTGCACGACGAACTCCATCGGCGTGTAGTCGTCGTTCAGCATCAGCACCTTGTAAGGCGAGGGCGTCTTGGTGCGGGTGCGGGTGCGGGTCGCGACGCCGAGGCCGGTGCCGCCATCGTCGCCCGTATCGTCGCTCTTGCCGCCGTCGCCGGCCGCCAGCAGGGGTGTCTCACGCATGCGCATCTCAACGCTGAAAATAGGGCAAGGTGCCGGGCGGCGGCAAGGGGCTCGGCGCGGCGGGAGTGGCGCAGGCCGGACGCAAAAAGGGCGGCCGCGCCGGAGCGGGCCGCCCTTCTTTCGGGTCAGCTGACCGCGCTAAGAGTTCCCGTCAAAGCGCTGCTTTGACGGGGTCCCTTAGAAAGCGACGGCGCTGCGCACGCGCTCGGCCGCGACCGAGTAGCGGTTGGCGATCGGCTCGGCGGCCTGGCCGGCGAAGCGGATCACGGTCTCGCTGAGCTTGGAGGTCTCGGCGACGACGGTGTCGAACTGCGAGCGCGCGAAGTCGCTCTGCAGGCGGAACAGGTCGGTCGCGGACTTCACCTCGGTGAAGCCCTTGAGGGCCGCCGAGGCGTCCTCGAAGCTCTTGCGGCCGAACTCCGCGACTTCCTGGCCGATCGTCTCGACCGCCTTGGCGGCGACCTTGGTCGAAGCGACCAGCGCCTCGACATTGCCCTTGGTGAGCTCGGTCATCTCTTCGGCGATGCGGCTGTTGCGCTCGATCGCCGTCTTGGCGCGCTCGTTGACGTCGCCGAAGACCGCCTGGAAGCGGTCCGCAGCCTGCCTGGCTTCGTTCTTCATGGTTCTGGTTCCCTGCTTGATGGTGTCGGTGGTGATGGTCTTTGCGTTATTGAGGCTGCGGGTGACCGCGGCCTTCTGCGGAGCCGCCTTCTGGGCGGCGGTCCGGCGCGGGGTGCGGGCCGGAGCGGCCTTGGCGGCGCGCTTGGCGGGCGCCTTTGCGCTACGCCTGGCGGCGCGGGCGGCGGCCTTGGCCGGAGCCGCAGCCGCCTTGGCGGTCGCCGCGGCGGCAGGCCTGGCGGCAGCCGGAGCGGCCTGGGCAGCCGCCTTCGGAGCGGCGTCGGCGGCCTTCTCGGCGGCGCGCGGAGCAGCGGCCGGAGCGTCGGCCTTGTCAGCCGTATTCGGGGTGTTGGTGTCGGCCATGCGTGGTTCCTTCGGTCTATGCTGCAATGCAACATAAGAGAGCCGGTGCGGCGTTTCAAGGAGAAATGTTGCGCTGCAGCATTTTGCTGCCGGCTGAGGAGCGAGGCAGCCGAAAGGTCACACGAGAGTCACACCGCCGAGCAATCGACCCGTTCCCGCTGCCCCGGCGACGGGCAGAATCGCGCACCAATGGTGGGCACTCCTTGCAGCCAGGAACATAGCACGAACTCCCAGCGGGAGTCAATTCGGCGACCACGACCGGGAACTGAAGCCAGGCGCGCCGCGCTGGACTCGACAGCCTCGAATGGGGACAGTTACAGTAACTGTCCCCGAGGGAGCTGCGCATGGCGGAGACCAAGACCAGGCCCACCGATACGAGCGTCGACGCGTTCCTGGACGGCGTCGCCCATCCGGCGCGCCGCGCCGACGGCAAGGCCCTGCGGGACATGATGGAGCGCGTCACCGGCGAGCCGGCCGTGATGTGGGGCCCCTCGATCGTCGGCTTCGGACGCTATCATTACCGCTACGAGAGCGGCCACGAGGGCGATTCGCCGCGCCTGGGCTTCTCGCCGCGCTCGGCCAACCTCGTCCTCTATGTCGGCGGCTTCCCCGGATATGAGGCTTTGCTGGCGAGGCTCGGCAAGCACAAGAGATCCAAGGCCTGCCTCTATCTCAGCAAGCTCGCCGACGTGGACGAGGCGGTGCTCGAGGAGATTGCCCGGCGGTGCTACGAGGCGTCCGGGGACGTGGACGGCGGCAGCGGGGGCTGCTGAGGGCTGAGGGCGATCGGGTGCAGGTGGGGACAGTTACTGGTAACTGTCCCCGAAGACGCCAGGTGGGGACAGTTACCAGTAACTGTCCCCGAAGACGTCCGCATCAGATCGAGAGGCCGGGATCGCCCTCGATCACGCTTTGCTCGAGCCGCGGGCGTTCGCCGGCGCGCCAGAGCGGCGCGCGATGGACGACGCGGTAGCGGAGCGGGCCGCCGTCGGGGCGCGGCTCCTGCGCCGAGGGACGGGGGATGCAGACGAACTCGGTGCGCATCTCGCGGGCGGAGAGGCGCACCGAGGCGAAGCCGTGGCCGCCCATGTCGACGAAGGCGAGATGCGGCGCGAGATCCGGGTTGGACAAAGCGCGGGCGCGCTCGGCATCGCCGCTGCGTGCATATTCGAGGCACGAGCGGACGCCGTGGCGCATCTGCATGTTGACCGTCGGGTGCGGCCGCGCGCCGCCGGGCCGGTCGGTCAGGAACAAAGGCCGGAGCGGGTGGTCGCGCGGAAAGCGATGCTCGAGCGACTCGACCAGACCGGGGCTGGAGATCGAGCCGGTGACGAAGGAGAGGCCCACCGGCTCGAACAGCTTGGGCGGCAGGCCCTTGGCGGCATAGCCGGCCCAGAAGCTGTGCCGGTCGCCCGAAACGATGGCAAAGCCGGTAATGCCTTCGCGCCGCACCAGATCGTAAATCTCGGCCCGCTCGCTGTACGCGCCGCCATAATCCCCGAGCGAGATGTTGGAATAGCCCGCGCCCGGCCAGGGCGCCGCGGCGAGCCCCTCGGGCAGGTTCTGCGGATCGCTGCGCCAGTCCAGCGCGCCGAGCGAATTGCCCCAGATCTTCCACGTCGCGCGCGCGCCGCGCAGCCGATCGAGGAACCAGGCCTTCTGCCGGGCGCCGAGAATGGTGTGCGGCGGGCCTGCCTTGCGATAATTGGCGATCCGCGTCTCGCCGATGACGATCTCGTCCGGCGGATGGCCATTATTGTACGCGCGGCCTGCATCGAGGATCTCGGCGACCTCCTCCGGGAAGCAATAAGGGTGGGCCGGAGTACCGAGCGGGTCCGATTCCGGGTGGTCGCCGGGATCGCGCATCCGGTAGCTGCGCTGATCGGTGACGATGAGATCGAGGTGGCGGCCGTAGCGCAAGGCGCGATAGGCGATGAGGCTGTCGATCGCGGCGAGATTGTTCGGCTCGAGGCCCAGGCCGTCATCGTTGAACGTGGCGATGGGCGCGTCGGCGACTGGCGGCGGATCGAAGCGATCGAGCGAGGGTCCGCTGGGCTTGCGGATCCGCGCCGGCTGATATTCGAACCAGGCCTGGTTGGCGGCGACCTTCACGCTCTGGGCCGGGCGCTCGAGGGGCGGCGCCTTCAATATGCTCTGATAGCCCTGCCAGGAGAATTCGTGATTGTCCCAGATCGCCACGAACGGCCAGCGCGCGCGGGCGTCCTGGATGTCGGCATCGTGGAGATAGGCGCGGTAGATGCCGCGATAGCCCTCGACCGTCAGGGGAATATGGAAATTGCCGACCTTCACGCTGTCGGGAACGCGACCGATGTCGACGATATTGCGGTCGTAGCGGGTGCGGGCGTCCTCGGGATATTGGACGACCTCGTAGATGAAATCGCCGAGATGGAGGACGAAGCCGAGCTGCTCCGCGCGGGGCCGGCGCTCGTCGTCCCAGATCATCCGGCGCCAGGCCTGCTGGAAGCCTTCGTTGATGTTCTGGCAGCTGACGAAGGCGAAGGCGACGGCGCGGGGATCGTCGTCCGCGGGCGCGGTGACGGTGCGGCCGACGCGGCTGCCGTTCCCCTCGGCGTCGGTGAAGCGGTACCAGTAGACGCGGGCCGGGCGGAGGCCGGCGACCAGGACGCGGCAGGTCCAGTCCGAGGCTGCCGAGACCGGAGCCGGCGCGGTGGCGACGACGCGGCGGAAGGCTCGGTCGGTGGCGACCTCGACGGTGAGGCTGGCGCTCCCGGCGCCCTCGAACGGCCGCCGCGTCCAGAGGATGACGCTGTCGGCCGCGGGATCGCCCGAAGCGACGCCCTCGGGATAGAGATCGCGCCGCTCGCGCCACCGCGTGCGCGCGGCTTGCGCCGGGCCGCTCCAGGCGAGGGTGGCGCCCATCGCTGCGGCCATGTGAAGGAATTCGCGCCGGCTGAGTGTCATTAGCGGTTCCCTCCGTGCTGCTCTGGCAGCTGACGGAAAGCAGCCGATCAGGGGCTCGGGCGCAAGGGCTTTTCAGAGCGGGGCGCTTGCGGCCGCTTCAGCTTCATGCGCGGGACAGGCGGCGGGCGTCCTCGGCGAGGTGCGCGAGGGCCGGCGGGGCATAGGTCAGGTCGGCCAGCTCGGCGGCGACGGCGACCTCCAACTTGGTCGCGAGGGCCGCGACGTCGGGCGCGGGGACGGCGAGCAGGCGGCTGAGCGCGGCGTTGAAGCGATCGTGCGCGCGGCCGAAGGCGTCCTCGTCGGGGTGACCTTCGAGGGCGGCGAGAGCGGCCTCGGCTTGGCGGAAATGCGAGAGAGCGCGGTCCCATTTAGTAACCGCGAAGGACTGACGCTCCGCCGTCTCTTCGTCATGCCGGGCTCGATCCGGCATCCACCTGCCTTCTTGCCACGCTGGTGCAAATGAGAAGGTGGACCCCGGATCAAGTCCGGGGTGACGGAGGAGGACAGGCGCGGCGAACGCAGCGCCTAGCACCTCGCGGCGCGACGGATTAAAGTCGGCGGCAGCCATCCTTCGCCTCCTCGACAAAGGCGTTTGCTGGTCAGAGCCGTGCGCAAGGTGGCTGCCTTGCCTCGGCTCGCTTTGATGTATCCAACAAATAGGGCCGGGTCAATAGCCGAGAAAGCGAAAAGACCGCGCGGACGCCCCCGGACCGGCATCGGCCGCGTCCTCTCTTTGCGCCTCTACCCCGAGCAGGAAGCCGCCCTCAACGCCTGGATCGCCCGCCAGCCGGACCCGAAGCCCTCGCGCGCGGATGCGCTCCGGCGGCTGGTGGAGAAGGGGTTGGAGGCGGAGAAGGCATAGCCTGACCAGGGTATTGGATTTGCCCGCTTTCGCTTGAATATAGCAGGACCTGCAACGTTATAAGGTTCCCGGCGTACGTCAGAAGAACATTCGTTCATCACTCCGCGCCGCCCGCCGCTCCTTGGAGCACGAGACTAAGTAGGCTATCCGAGCTGCTCCGCCGCGTGTCGCCAAGGCCCAGCGCCATGGGGTATCGGCGAGCTGCACGCGCTTTGGGGTATCAGGATGCCACCCAGACTACCGACCCCGGAGCTGGATTTCTGCGGCCTGCACGCAGAATGTTACGCCTACATGCTCTACAACTGGCAGACATTGATCGGTGGGCTGATAGCGATTGGGGCGGCCGTATACGCAGGCCGCTTCGTTCGGCGGCAAATAAACGCCGGCGAGAAGATTGAGGCTGAGCGGATTAGGAAGCGCGAGATGGCGGCTCGTGCCGTTCTGCCACTGACGCTAACTAAGTTCATCGACTTCAGCGAGGAGTGTGCCGAGATGGTTCGGCACCTTCACGCGACAGATATTCCGGCTCAGTCGATTTCGGGGCTGACACTGACGGCTCCTGCCATCCCTCAGACTGCTATTACCGATCTTGAGCGCACGATCGAGGCTGCGACCGATGAGCGTGCGGTGGAACTCTTAACAAAGCTCGCCGGGCACACCCAAGTGCTCCACTCGATATTGACGGACTTAGTAGCGCGCACCAACATGCGAGGGAATCGTGGCTATCAGCGAGATCCGAATCGTCCCGTGTGGGAGCTGCGTACCGCGCGCGTCCACGCCGTCGCCTCAGGAATGTTCAGATGGGCGAGGCGCGAGGTGGCCACGCCAGAAGATATAACTTGGGAAAACATTGAGGCGTCGCTGAGTTTGCTGAACATCGGTGACGAAGCCGTGGCCGAGATGATAAAGCGCGCTCGCGAGCGGCAACGCCCCCCGTTGGACTGGTAGCAGTTTGAAGGCGGAGGGAGACCATCGCCTGCGCTCTCCCCGGCGTCCCCATTTTCAATGCTCCTCCTCGCCCTGAGCTTCGGCGAGCCTCGCTGAGAGCGTCCATGCCACCATCTGCCGAATTCGCTCGCGCTTAAACCCCTGGAAATTCTCAGCGCGTCTGAGCAAATCGGCTTCCAAACGCTTGGCCCAAGGTAGCTCTGGCCCTAGTGTGCGTCTAAATGCTCCCAATTCATAGCGGCCAGAAAGTGCCTGAAGAACCTCGTTGAACTGCAGCGAAGGTAACTGAACGAGTACATCCGCTACAGCCGCCGCATTCGTGGCTGCGAGGACCGGGGTCTGTGCCAAGCCTTGCTCCACCGAGCGACTTGGGCCGATCCTTTCCGCAAAGCTAGGTGGATCTTCCTTTAGAAGGCGGAGTAGTTCCTCAGCCATTTGAGGATGGCGGTCCAGCTCTGCCAATCGGCTTTGTTCGCGCAGATAACCCCAAAGAGCGTTAAACTCGGGACCATTCCGCTGGTCAAAGCCAAGACCAGCGTAACTCCCAAACCGTGTGTGGTCGACCGTTGGACTGGCCGGCGGGGCGAGTCGACCCTCTGCGCGCAGGTCGTCTATGTACTTTCTACACTCCGTGACAGTCTCGGTCCGCGTCCACTGTGTGATGCCAAAGTCACTCAATTTTAGCATTTGCCCGAATACGTGTAGCATCTCGCCCGGACGCACAAAAGCCCTTCTATTAAATTCCTCAATGAGCTTCACGGCTGCAACCTCGGTCTCCTCGTCTGGGCGCTCAAAGGCGTGCCACACCGTTCGCCACGACGGCTCCTCGTCGCGCCGGAACCATGAGCTTTGGTCGACGGCCGCAACTAGTGCCTGAGCGTCGACAAACCCATCGATCAATATCTCGTACAAGATTTCGTCCGGCAGTATCGTGTCATGGAGCGCAACCCCTGGATACCGGCTCCCGGCCGCCCGAAGGCGATTTGGGGGAGCGCTCTTGTCGAAGAGCCCAGCGTACGCATTGCCGATGCGACCGATCAAGTCCTCCGCCTTGAGACGGTCACCCCTTAGCTCAAAAGACAATGCAAAGAATAGGCGAAGGAGTACCGCCATTGCCTCAACATTGCGTTGATGTTCCTCTCGCAGTTGTCCATAGACGCGCTCGAAATCCCACATCGTTTGCTGCAGGATGCGGAGATTTTCGATGCCGGACTGGTGAAACATTGATCTTACGTCGGCACGCATGCGGCGGAGAAAACTTGCCGTAGGCTCGGAATCCACTTGCGAAACGAAGCTCTCAAAGGCCGAATCGAAGTCGGGCTTTACGGTGAATGAGCGCCCAACCACCTTTTCCTTAGCAGGAGCATAGTCGACGCCATCGGGGCGACTGGTCAAATTTTCTTCGTTAACGAGCACCACGACTTTCCTACCATCGCGCTCGACAAGTAAATTGATGAAGCCCATTGCCTCAGTGATGGGCATGGCGCACCGTTCGAGGTCATCGAACACGTATGCAACCGCTTCTGGTGGGCCCACAGTTGGCACATCCGCGAGGGTATGATTGAAGCGTACAGCGTTGCGGATAGCGGGTGCGTTTGCCAACACGGGGTATCTCGCCAGTAGCAACGCCTCGACAATTTCGCGCCTGCCAGTGAGACCATAAAGGCTTACAGACAGTACAGTGCTGTCCATCGGCGCATGCTTCTCGATCACCTTGCGGACGAGAAAGGTTTTGCCGCTGCCCCATGCCCCGGTGAGGAGGACTGCAGATCCCGGAGAATGAGGGAATGAGAGGTAATCAACCAAATAACTTCGAATGTGTCTGTTCGGATCAGCAGGCGAGGCTGAGTCACCTTCACTGGTATCCGTCGCTTCGTGGAGTCGTGCCATTCAGAAAGCCTACTTAAATCGGTGCTGGGATACCGAAGCTTCGTCACGCAAAGCTAATCCCGGTAACCTATTTCCCCCGCACATAGCTCCCGGGCGCATTCTCAATAGCCTTAAATTTGCCCCTCCCCGGGACGCGCGCGCCCTTGGCCGCGACCTTCTTCTCGCCGCGCGCGCCGATCCAGCTTATCCAGTCCGGCCACCAGCTGCCCTTGGTCTCGGTGGCGCCGGCGATGAATTCGTCGAGGGTGCCGACTCTCTCGTCGTTGGTCCAATATTGGTATTTCTGGGCTTCGGGCGGGTTGACCACGCCGGCGATGTGGCCGCTGCCGGCCAGCACGAAGCGCAGGGGGCCGCGGAAATGCTCGGTGATCTTCCAGACGCTGCGGGCGGGGGCGATGTGGTCCTCGCGGCCGGACTGGACGTAGGTCGGGGTCTCGACCTTGCGCAGGTCGATGGGGGTGCCGTCGACGGTGATGCCGCCGGGGCGGACGAGCTTGTTGTCCTTGTAGAAGTCGCGCAGGTACGCCTGGTGCCACTTGGCGGGGAGGTTGGTGGTGTCGCCGTTCCAGTGGAGGAGGTCGAAGGGGGGATAGTCCTCGCCGAGCAGATAATTGTTGGCGACGTAGCTCCAGATGAGGTCGCGGCCGCGCAGCATGTTGAAGGTCGCGGCCATGTAGCGGCCGTCCATATAGCCCTTCTCGGCCGAGGCCTGCTCGATCATCTGCAGCATCTCGTCGGAGACGAACAGGTTGAGATCGCCGGCCTCGGAGAAATCGACCTGGGCGGTGAAGAAGGTGGCGCTGGCGACCTTGTCGGCCTCGCCTCGCGCGGCGAGCAGAGCGAGGGTGCAGGCGAGGGTGGTGCCGGCGACGCAATAGCCGATGACGTGGACCGACGGGACGCCGAGAAGCTCGCGGACCGTGTCGATCGCGTCGACCTGGCCCTTCAGCACGTAATCGTCGAGCGTGGTGTCCCTGAGCGTCTCGTCGGCCGACTTCCAGGAGACGACGAACACGGTCAGCCCCTGCTCGACCGCCCAGCGGATGAAGCTCTTCTTCGGATTGAGGTCGAGGATGTAATAGCGGTTGATCCAGGGCGGGAAGATGATCAGCGGCGTCTCGTGGACCTCGGCGGTGGTCGGGCTGTACTGGATCAGCTCGTAGAGCTCCGTGCGCCTGACCACCTTGCCGGGCGTGACCGCGATGTTGCGGCCGATCTCGAACGCCTGCGGGTCGGTGTGGGTGAGCTGGCCCCTGGAGAGGTCGCGCAGCATGTTCTCGAGGCCTTTGAGCAGGCTCTCGCCCTTGGTCTCGAGCGCGCGCTCGATGACCAAAGGGTTGGTCGCGGCGAAGTTGGAGGGCGCCATCGCATCGACGAAGGCGCGGGTGGCGAAGCGGAGCTTCTCGCGCTGCTTCTCGTCGACGCCCTCGAGCGCGTCGACCGAGCCGAGCAGCCGCTCGGAGACGAGCAGATAGCTCTGGCGGATCATGTCGAAGACCGGATTCTCGCGCCATTGCGGGGCGTTGAAGCGCTTGTCCCGGTCGGCCTGCAGCTCCTCCGCGGTCGGTTCCTGGCGCTGGCCGAGGGCGCGCTGCCAGATGGCGAGGCCCTCGGTCCACATGTCGACCTGCGCCTGGGCGATCTTCCCCGGGTCCGGGAACAGGCCGGCCCAGGGCAAGGGGCCGCCGGGAGGGGCGGCGGCGGGGGCCATGGCGGCGAGGTTCGATCCCGCCTCCCCCATCTGCGAAGCGAGATGCTCCATCATCAGCTGCTGCGCCCGGCCCATCACGAAGGTCCAGTGCTGCATCTCCTCGAGCGTCGGCAGCGGCGGGAAAGCGGGCGCCGCGCCGGGCCTGGTCTCGGTGTCCTGATCGGCCATGTCGGTTCCTCTCGCCGCCTCCCTAGAGCGAAGCAGGAGCGGCGGAAAGGGCCGCCTCAGAAGCGGCGGCCGATGACCCGGAGGCCCTGATTGCACTGCTGGGCGCGACCGACCGCGCTGCAGCGGTCGGAGCCGGCGCCGAGCGCGCGGTCCTGGCCGGCGCCGGCGCGCTCGCCGTCGCGCTCGACCGGCAGCGGCAGCCGGTAGGGAGAGCGCGCCTCGGCCCGCGCCGCGTCGCGGCCGCCGCAGACGACGATCTCGTCGCCCTGCTGGCGGTCGCAGCTGAAGATGGCTTCGTGCACCTCCTCCTGCTGGGCCTGGACCGCCTCGTGCGGCGGGCCGACCTCGTCCGGAGGGCCGGTCTGGGCCCATGAAGGGGCTGCGGACAGCAGGAGGATCGACGCCGCGCTCCCGATCCTCGACAACGCCATGCACCTCTCCTATCGCGGCCCGCAGCCGGAATTGAGAGGGAGAAGATGAACCGATGGTGACCGCAAGCGATGCGCTCGACCGCGTGCTGGTGCTGGAGATGGTGCGGGTCACCGAGGCGGCGGCGGTGGCCGCGTCGAAGCTGATCGGGCGCGGCGACGAGCGCGCCGCCGACCATGCCGCGGTCGAGGCGATGCGCGACGCTTTGAACCAGCTCGAGCTCGACGGCACCGTGGTCATCGGCGAAGGCGAGCGCGACGAGGCGCCGATGCTGTTCATCGGCGAGCGGGTGGGCGCCGCGCAGGGCAGCGGCCCGAAGATCGACATCGCGCTCGACCCGCTCGAGGGCACGACGATCACCGCCAAGGCCGGGCCGAACGCGCTCGCCGTGCTCGCCATCGCCGAGCAGGGCTGCCTCCTCAACGCGCCCGACGTCTATATGGAGAAGCTGGCGATCGGGCCGGGCTACCCGGAAGGAACGATCGACCTTGCGAGGAGCGCGAGCGACAACATCCGCTCGCTCGCCGCCGCCAAGGGCGTCGAGGCGAGCGAGATCATCGCCTGCGTGCTCGATCGGCCGCGCCACGCCGCGCTGATCGCCGAGCTGCGCGCGCTCGGCTGCGGCATCCAGCTGATCCCGGACGGCGACGTGGCGGGGGTGATCGCGGTGACCGATCCCGACACGACGATCGACGTCTATATGGGCCAGGGCGGCGCGCCCGAGGGGGTGCTCGCGGCGGCGGCCCTGCGCTGCGTCGGCGGCCAGTTCCAGGGCCGGCTGGTGTTCCGCAACGACGACGAGCGCGCCCGCGCCGCGCGCTGGGGAGTCGAGGACCTCGACCGCATCTACCGGCTCGACGAGCTCGCCAAAGGCGACGTCATCTTCGCCGCGACCGGAGTCACCGACGGCTCGCTGCTCGCCGGCGTCAAGCGCCGCAAGGACCGCATCAGTACCGAGAGCGTGGTGATGCGCGCCTCGACCGGCACCGTACGCTGGGTGCGCGGCGAGCATCGCAACGAGCCCGGCGGCGCGCGGATCGACTAGCCCCCGACAAGGCTCGCTAGCCTAGCCGCGAGATCGCCGCCCGGGGCGACCGCGACGGCGCCGAGCTCCAGCCAGCGCGCCACCAGCGCGAGCTCGTCCGCCAGCCGTTGCGGCGCATCGGCGGGGGAGCCCGGCTCGGCCCAGGCGCTCTGCACGCGCAGCAGCCCCGCCTGGCGGTCGGCCTTGAGATCGACCCGGGCCGCGATGCGCTCGCCGCACAGGAAGGGCAGGACGTAATAACCGTGCACGCGCTTTTCCGGCGGCGTGTAGATCTCGATCCGGTAGCGGATGCCGAACAGGCGCTCGACCCGTGCGCGGTCCCAGATCAAAGGATCGAACGGAACCAGAAGGGCCGCCGCATCGACGCGGCGGGGAAGCTTCGCCTCGGCGTGCAGGAAAGCGGGCTGGCGCCACCCTTCGACCCGCACCGCCAACAGCACGCCCTCCTCGACCAGCTCGGCGATCCTCGCATCCGATTCGGGCTTGAGCCGGAAGTAATCGCGCAGGTCGGCCGCGGTGGCGATGCCGAGCACGCGGGCGCTGCGCTCCAGCAGGCGGCGCTGCGCCTCCGCTTTGTCCGGCGTCGGCAGAGCGAGGACGTCGGCGGGAATGACGCGCTCGGTCAGGTCGTAGACCCGCTCGAAGCTGCCGCGGCGCGCCGCCGTCGTGACATGGCCCGCCCAGAACAGCCATTCGAGCGCGGTCTTGGCGTCGCTCCATTCCCACCAGCCGCTCCGTGCCTTCTCCTCGCGCAGATCGGAGGCGGCGAGCGGCCCGCCGGCGCGGATTCGCTCCAGCACCGCCATCGCCTCGCCGCGCCGCTCGCCGGCGAAGGCGCGCATCCGCGCCCACATTCCCTCGCCGCGGTCCGCTTGCTCCATCCGCCAGCGCAGCAAGGGGTGGAGGTCGAACGGAAGCAACGACGCCTCGTGCGCCCAATATTCGAACAGCCGCCTCCTCTTTCCCCAAGCGGCGGCGTCGAGCCGTGCGCGCGGATAGGCGCCCAGCCGCGAGAAGAGCGGGAGATAATGCGCCCGCGCCAGAACGTTCACGCTGTCGATCTGGTGGATCGCGAGGCGCCCGGTGGTCGCGGCCATGCGCCCGGCCGTGACCGCCCCCGCCGGCCGCGGCGAGGCGAAGCCCTGGGCCGCGAGCGCGATCCGGCGCGCCTCCGCCAGCGATAAAGTTTCGGCTTTCACCAAAGCCGTATAGCGGGTGCGGCGATGTCCGCCGCCGTCTTCTTCGCCGTCCTGTTCGCCGCCATCCTCCACGCGGGCTGGAATGCGGTGGTGAAGCTCGGGCTCGACCGCTTCTCCTCGATCATGCTGCTCGCCCTCGTCCAGGGCGCGATCGCGCTGGCCCTGATCCCCTTCTTCGCGCCTCCGGACCGCGCGGCGTGGCCCTGGCTGGTGGCCGGATCGGCGCTGCACAGCGGCTACAAATTGTTCCTGATCCGCGCCTACGAACAGGGCGACCTCAGCCGGGTCTATCCGGTCGCGCGGGGCACGGCGCCGCTGGTCGTCGCGATCGCCGGTGCGATCTTCTTGGCCGAGATACCGAGTGCCGCACGCGGAGCCGCGATCCTCGCCATCGCCGGCGGCATCCTGACGATGGCGGGCGGGGGCGGCCTGTCCCCCCGCGCCTTGCTGTGGGCGCTCGGCACCGCTGGCTTCACCGCGGCCTATACGCTGGCCGACGGCGTCGGCGCGCGGCTCTCCGGCTCCGCTTCGGGCTTTGCCCTGTGGCTGTTCGCGCTCGACGGCCTGGCGATGCTCGCGATCGGCCTGGGGACCCGGGGGCGCAGAGCGATCAGCGCGCTCGCCCCCGCCTGGCGCGCCGGCACGGCGGCGGCGGCGATGTCGCTCGGCTCCTACTGGATCGCGATCTGGGCGTTCACCCAGGCGCCGCTGGCGACGGTCGCAGCTTTGCGCGAGACCAGCGTCCTGTTCGCCATGCTGATCGCGGCGATCTGGCTGCGCGAGGAGATCGGCCCGCGCGGCTGGGCCGCCGGCGCGCTGATCGTCGCCGGGGTCGTGCTGATGCGCCTCTGAAGCCTTTTTCCACATCTTTCGCGCGCCGAGGATTCACCTTCCGCCGCCGCCGCCCTACAAAGGCGCCGATGCTGATGACCCCGTCCTTCGTCTGCGGCGTGTCGCGCTCGATCCTCGGGCAGCCGTGGCGCTGGCGGGGGACGGCCGGGGAGGGCCTCGACGCCGGCTTCGCGCCGGACGGGCTGGTCGACCAGCTGCTCCTCGCACGCGGCGTCGGACGCGACGAGCTGGAGCGACACCGCGCGCCGACGATCCGCGATTTCATGCCCGATCCGTCCATCTTCCGCGACATGGACCAGGCCGCCGAACGGCTCGCCGATGCGGTCGAGGCCCGCGAGCCGGTCACCGTCTTCGGCGACTATGACGTCGACGGCGCGACTTCCGCCGCCTTGCTCGTCCGCCTGCTGCGGGATCTCGGCTGCGAGCCCCGCGCCTATATCCCCGACCGGCTGATGGAAGGCTACGGCCCGTCGGGCGAGGCGCTGGTGCGGCTGGCCAAAGAGGGCGCGCGGCTGATCGTCACGGTCGATTGCGGCGCCCAGGCCTTCGAGGCGCTCGACATGGCGCGCGGCGCCGGCGTCGACGTGATCGTGGTCGACCACCACAAATGCCAGAGCACGCTTCCGACGGCGCACAGCCTGGTCAATCCCAACCGGCTCGACGAAACGTCGGACGCGGCCGCGCACGGCAATCTCGCCGCGGTCGGCGTCTGCTTCCTGCTCGCCGCGGCAACCGTTCGGACGCTCCGCGCCCGGGGCTTCTTCGCAGGGCGGCCGGAGCCGAGGCTCACCGACCTGCTCGACCTCGTGGCGCTCGGCACCGTCGCCGACGTGGCGTCGCTGCGCGGGCTCAACCGGGCCTTCGTCACCCAGGGGCTGAAGGTGATGGCCCAGCGGCGCAACGTCGGCCTCGCCGCGCTCGCCGACGCCGCGCGCCTGACCCGCGCCCCCGCCTGCTACGAGCTCGGCTTCGCCCTCGGCCCGCGGATCAACGCGGGGGGCCGGGTCGGACAGTCGGACCTCGGGGTGAGGCTGCTGACCACCGAGGATGCCGAGGAGGCGCGCCTGCTCGCCGCGGAGCTCGATCGCCTCAACGAGGAAAGGCGGGCGATCGAGGCGGCGGTCTGCGAGGCCGCGGAGGGCCTCTGCGGCGCCCAGGACAATCGAGCGGTCGTGCTGGTGGCATCGGAAGGGTGGCATCCCGGGGTGATCGGCATCGTCGCGGGCCGGCTCAAGGAGAAGACCGGGCGGCCGGCGATCGTCGTCGCGCTCGGCGAGGACGGGCTCGGCAAGGGCTCCGGGCGGTCGATCGCCGGCGTCGACCTCGGCGCCGCGGTGCTCGCCGCGAAGGAGAGCGGGCTGCTGATCGCCGGCGGCGGCCACGCCATGGCGGCGGGCCTGACTGTCGCGCGCGGGCAGGTCGACGCGCTCGCGGACTTCCTCGACGAGCGGCTCGCAGCCGACGTTTCGAGCAGCCGCGATTCGGCCGCTCTCCTGCTCGACGCCGTGCTCGCCCCCGGCGGAGTCTGTCCGCTGCTCTGCGAAGCGCTGGAAGGCGGCGGACCCTACGGCGCGGGCTGGCCCGCGCCTCGCATCGCCGCGGGACCGGTGCGGGTGATCAAGGCGGACGTGGTCGGCACCGGGCATCTGCGGCTGGTGGTGGCGGGAGACGACGGCCGGCGGCTGAAGGCGATCGGCTTCCGCATGGCGGAAGGGGCGCTCGGCCAGGCGCTGCTCGCGGCGCCGGGCCATCGGCGTCTGTGGGTCGCCGGCCGCGTCAAGCGCGACGACTGGGGCGACCGCCCCTCAGCCGAGCTCCACCTCGAGGACGCCGCCTGGGCGGACTGAGTCGCTAAACGGTCAGCCCCGCGCCGCGCATCGCGGCGTCGACGCTGCCGCGGGTGACCGCATGGTAGGTCGGCCGTGCCCGGCTATAGATGCGCTGCGCGATCGGCCGGCCCCA
The DNA here is from genome assembly GCA_035628635.1 of Allosphingosinicella sp. Taxonomy (GTDB): domain Bacteria; phylum Pseudomonadota; class Alphaproteobacteria; order Sphingomonadales; family Sphingomonadaceae; genus Allosphingosinicella. The sequence goes on along the minus strand of DASPJJ010000001.1, from coordinate 36,294 downwards.
TTCGCCCTCAGCGATCAGCGCCTCGAACAGGGGCGCGACGAACTTGCGCCGTCCCATCGACGTCAGGAAGCGCTCGGCCGCGGGGACGGCCGGGTCGTAGCGGTTGGCGATGGCCAGTTTCAGCCAGGCGAACAGGACTTCCGAATTGCCGCTGCCGGACAGGCTGAAGGCGCGGTCGAGCTGGTCGAGCCGGGCCCGGCTGAGCTCGCGCGGCAGGCCGTTCAGGAAGCGGATCCGCTCGGCCGTGTTCCAGCCTGCATAAGGCACCCGATCGACCGCGCCGCCTCCGGAAAAGGCGCGGAGCGAGCCGTCGACTTCGGCGAAGGCGCCCGCGTCCGGCCGCACCGCATTGGCCGGAAGCCCGGGCCGGTAGACCCACTGGTCGAGCATCAGCCGCCGCTCGAGCGCGACGTCGCCGCGGAACAGGTTGCGGCGCACGTCGGCGAGGAACATTTCCGCCGTGGCGGGTTGGAAGGCGTGGCGGTCGAACCAGCTGCGCAGATAGGCGTCCCAGCGGGGGCGGCCGACCGCCGCCTCGATCGTCCGCAGCATCGCCGCGCCCTTTTCGTAGGCGATGTCGTTCATGCCCGCGTCCGGATCCTGTCCGGCAAGATCGAGGTGGAGCGCGGTCGCCGGCGCGTTCGGGCCGAGCTCCTCGAGCTGGCGCTGCAGGCTGTCCCAGCCGAGGGCCACCTCCTGGCGCGCCCGCTCCGGCCCGTAGATCGCCTCCATGATCCGGTTCTCGAAATAGGTGGTGAAGCCTTCGTTGAGCCAGAAATCGGCCCAGCTCGCATTGGTGACGAGGTTGCCGGACCAGCTGTGGGCGAGCTCGTGCGCGACCGTGCCGACCAGCGAGCGGTCGCCGGCGATGATCGTCGGCGTCAGGAAGGTGAGCCGCGGATTCTCCATCCCCCCGAACGGGAAGGACGGCGGCAGCACCAGCATGTCGTAGCGGCCCCAGCGATAGGGACCGTAGAGCGCTTCGGCGGCGTCGATCATCCGCTCGGTGTCGGCGAGCTCGGTCGCGACCCGGTCGAGAGCGGCCGGCTCGGTCCAGACGCCGCTGCGTGGGCCGAGCGGGCGGAAGGCCAGGTCGCCGGCGGCGATGGCGATCAAATAGGGTGCGACCGGGTGCTCCATCCGGAAGCGGTAGGCGCGGCCGCCCTCGACGCGTTCGCCGTCGCGGTCGAGCAGATCGGCGCTCATCACGACCTTGAGCGGCTCGGGCGCGACGATCCGCGCCTCCCAGCTCTGGCGGATGCCGGGGCTGTCCTGGGTCGGAATCCAGGTCCGGTTGAGGATCGCCTGGCCCTGGCTGAACAGATAGGGATGCCGGCCTCCGACCGTCTGCGCCGGCTCCAGCCACTGCAGCGCCGCCGCGTCGGGACCGGAGCGGTAGCGCACCACGATCCGCCGTGCGCCGTCGAGCCGGACGCCGAGGGGCCGCCCCATGATTTCGTTGCCCTCGCCGAGGTTCCATTGCAGCGCGCGGCCTCCGGCGGCGTCGGTCACCGCCTCGATCTCGAGGCCCTTGGTGTCGAGCAGGATCTCCGGCGCGTTCGGCTGCGCCTCGACGTCCAGCGTCGCGGTGCCGGCGACGCGGCGGGCGGCGAAATCGAGCGCGAGATCCAGCGCCACGTGGGTGACCCGCGCGACCTCGGGCCGCGCGAAGCTGTGGATGTCGCGCGCCTCGGCGCTGGTCAGCACCGGCGCCGGCGCCGCCTGCGGCGGTTCGGCGGTGCGGGCGCAGGAGGCGACGAGGATTGCGAAAGCGGCGATCAGCAAGGTGCGCACGGGGACGGCTCCGTTTCAGCTTCGGACGGCTCGCTAGCCGATGCGGGCCGCGCCCGCCAGAGCGCCGCCACTGCGGCTTCGGCGGCGAGGCCCACCGCCAAGCCGGCGGCGATGTCGGTCGGGTAGTGGGCGCAGCGCGGCACCTGGACGAGCGCGAGCACGCCTGCGCCCCCCGCCGCGGCCCGGCCATGCTCGGGAAATTCGCGCGAAAAGGCGCGGGCGACGGCCGCGGCGCCGGCTGAATGGCCGGACGGGAAGCTGGTCTCCTCCTTGGCGGTGCTGGTGCCGGGCTTCGGCCTGGGGGTCTGGCCCGGACGGTGCAGTGAGCGCGGGCGCGTCCGGTCGATCCGGCGTTTGACGAAGTCCTTGGCGAACGTCGCCGCTTCGTGCGCGATCAGCATGCGCAGCCCCGCGCGGGCCAGCCGGGGCCCCCATCCGCTCGAGCGGCCGGCGGCCAGGCCCGCCGCGATCGCCGCGACGCAGAGGGTGCGCAGCTGCGGCTGGTCGCCGAGATCGGCCAGCGGCTCCAGCCACGGGAGGCCCCGATAGAGCCTCATCGCCGATGCGGCGGTCGCGTCGGCCTCCGTCGCCGCCGCGGCCGCCCGGATCAGTCGCTGCGCGCCGTCGTCTCTTGCCATCGGCATGACAACCGCCGAGACGGGTTTCGGTGCCCGACCTCGCGCGGACTCGAATCGGGCGGCATCGCCACGGCGCTTGGCATCCCGGCCAACCCGCTCTAGCCTCTCGCTTCCGGGAGGCTCGTCCGCTGTCTCCCGACACGTGTCGAAGGGGGACGCCGTGGCCGAGGACTCAGACGCAAACCGCGCGCGCCGGCGCTTCGGCTCGCTGATCTCGATGCGGCCGCTGCCGCTTCGCTTCCGGCACGGCGACCCGCCCCCCGGCTGGTTCGGCAAGCTGGTCCACATGTGGCGTTACGGCATCAGCCATCCCGACGAGGACCTGCTCGGCGTGATCGATGCGGCGGCCGATTCGCTGCTCACCCAGATCATGTCCGCCGAGGCGGAGCTCAGCGGCACCCGGCTCGAGAAGCTGAGGGACGTGCGCCGGGAGCTCGACGAGGAGCTGTCGGACGACGTGCCCGAACTCGCGGTGCTGCTCGGCATCGAAGCGAAGATCAACGCCCTCTATCCGCCGCGCATCCAGCGCCGCCGGGCGTGGATGATCCGCGAGCGCTTCGAACGCGTCGCTTCCGGCCACGCCGCCGAATATTGGGCGGTGGAGCGGGTTGCCGTCGACCTTTTGGAGGAACATGGCGACAGGCTGCGCCGCGCCGACGCTTCGGTCGCGCAGGCCGCCGCTGCGGCTGCGTCCGCGGCTGGAATGCTGACGGCGGCCGAGCAGCGCGCGGCCGAAGCGGAAGCGGCGGAGGCTGAGGCACGGACCGCCGTCGCCGGGACAGACGACGAGGTCGCCGCGCAGGTCGACCAGCTCAGGCAGCTGCGCGAAACCGCCGCCGAGGACGACGCCGAGCGCGTGCGCCTCACCGGGTCGGTCGGGGCCCTGCTCGACGCGCAATCCGAGGCGGCGAGCGCCGCAGCCGCCCGGGACGCCGCGACGGCGGACAAGGCGCTCGCCGACTGGCGGGCCGAGGCGGCGCGCCTCGACCGCGACCTGGTCTCTGCGCGCTGCGACTTCGAAAGCGCGCAGAACCGGCTGACCGGGGCCGAGCGGGCCGCGCGCGAGGGGCGCGCCGGCGGCGGGGCGGCCGGAGCCCAGCAGGTGATCGAGAATGCACGCAGCGAGGTGGAATCCGCCCGCGCCCGCGTCGACGCGGCGGCGACTGCCGTTCACACCCATGCCGCGGCCGCTCCCGCCGGAGCGGAGCCGACGCCGGAGGCCATCGAGGAGGAATCGGAAAGCGTCCAGCCCGATCAGGCGCAGGCCTCGGCGGCGGCCGGCGGCGGCGGGGACGGCGGAGGCGGCACCCCCCCACCCACCGGGAGTGCGGCCGGCGGCACCGGCGGCGGGATCCCGCCGGACGCAGACGCGCAGACTTTGCTCGGCTACATCCACAGCAGCTATCTGATGTCGATCGCCCGCGAGAAAGCGGTGCGGGACCTGATGCGCTGGCTGATGATGCGCTTCTGGTCGGCGAACTTCATCCTGCTCGCGATCCTGCTGGCGGTCTGGGTCATCGTCGAGCGGAGCGGGAGTGAGCTGCGCAGCCTGATCGGCCTCGCATTGGGCCTCTGCGTCGTGGCCGCGATCGGCCGGGTCGGGGCGACGATGAGCGTGGTCCAGCGGCTGCAACGCGGCGTCACCGGCAACGTCCTCGCGCAGGACCCGATCCTCGACCTGACGCGGCTCAGGACCGGCAAGAACGGCATCAATCTGGCCCTGTTCAGCGGAGCCGTCTTCGCGCTGCTGATGTACGCCTTCTTCGCCAGCGGCATCCCCACCCAGCTCGGCTTCGACGACGGAGTCGCGCCGGCTCTGGCCAGCGTCCAGGAGGTGGAGCAGCGCGAGGCCGAGCAGCGCGTCCGCGCCGAGAACATCGCCCGCTCGGCCGCCGCGGCGGCCGAGCAGGCGGAGAGGGTCCGCGATCTCGAGCAACGCGTCCAGGCCGTCGACGAGCCCGATGGCGCCACAGGCGGCTCCGACCAGGGCAACGAGACCGCTCCCGCCAACGGCGTCGCTGCGAGCGACGAAGACGAGGCGCAGTTGCGCGACCAGCTCGACGAGGAGCGGCTCCGGCTCGAGGAACGGCAGCGCTCGACCGTCGAACTCGCATCGACCGAGACGAGCGGAGCCGACCAAGCCGCGCCGGACGCGACCGAGGCGCCGCCGGCCGACCCGGCGACGACCGACGTCCCGGCGAACGCTTCGGTCGATTCGAACGGGACCGCCGACGAGCCGCTCCCCGCCAATGCGCAGGCGAACGCGGCCGTCGGCGACAATGTCCAGGCGACGGACGGGAACGGACAAGCCGATGCGGACGGCCCGAAGACCCCGGAAGGTTCGGCCGCGGCCGACGCCGAAGACGGACAGTGCAACGCCAAGGACGATTGCGACCCGTTCGTGCGGCTCGCGGCGGCGCTCGGCCTCGCCGAGCGCGAGGACTTCTTCAAGCTGCTGATCTGGGCGTTCCTTGCCGGCTTCGCCGAGCGGCTGGTGCCGGACGCGCTCGACACGATCGCCAACCGCACCGGACGCCGCCGTCGGCGGCAGGAGGGTGACGGGGAAGAGACCGCCTGATCTCCCGCTCCGCGGCGGCGCGCCCTTGCCCGAGCGGAGACGCGCGTGCAGAATCGGCGCGAGGAGATTGCAATGCGAGTCGACAGGCGATTCCTGCTCGGGCTCGGCGGAGCCGGTCTTGCCGGCGGGCTCTTCCTGCTCTGGACGCACGGCGAGGCCGCGGCCGTGCCGGACGGTCCGTACCGCCTGAGCGACGCCGAGTGGCGGCGCCGGCTGTCGCCGCGCGCCTATGCCGTCCTCCGCCGGGGTGCGACGGAGCGGTCCGGCTCGAGCCCGCTTAATCGCGAGCATCGCCGCGGCACCTATGTCTGCGCCGGCTGCGCGCTCCCGCTTTATGGTTCGGAGACGAAATTCGAGAGCGGCACAGGCTGGCCGAGCTTCTTCCGGCCGCTCCCCAACGCCGTCGGCACGCGCGCCGACGACAGCCTGTTCACGCGCCGCACCGAGGTCCACTGCCGCCGCTGCGGCGGCCATCTCGGACACGTCTTCAACGACGGCCCGCCGCCGACCGGTCTGCGCTATTGCATGAACGGCGCGGCGCTGCGGTTCCTCCCCAGCGCATAGCGCCTGGGAGGAACTAAGCGGCCAGCGGGAATCTCAGCAGGCGGTCGGCAAGCGGGACCAGGGCCTCCGCCTTGGGGCCGACGGCGCGGACGATCTCCGGATGGGCGGCGTCGAGGCCTCCGGTGAGGGCCCCGAACGCCGGCAGGATCAGCTTGCGCTGGGTGGCCACGAAGCAGCGGCGCGAAATGTTGCGGCCGCGATGGTTGAGCCTGAGCTTCGGATGAAAATGCCCGGAAAGCTCTGGCCGCGGTTCGGCGGGGTCGGCCTCGTGCCGGAGCAGCAGCCCATCGACCGCCGCTTCGTCGATGATCTCGCCTCCGCAGTGATCGGCGATGCCAGGATCGTGGTTCCCCGTGATCCACGTCCAGCTCGTGGCGGCGGTCAGCGCGGTCAGCAACTCGCGCGCGCGCGCCGGCAGCCGGTCGCAGCCGTGCCTGTCGTGGAAGGAATCGCCCAGGCACCAGATCTCCCCCGCGCCGGTGCTCGCCCGGAGCGCGGTGAGATCGGCGAGGGTCGCGATCGAATCGTAGGGCGGCAGCATCTGGCCGAAGCGGGCGAACCAGCTCGCTTTCTCGAGGTGGAGGTCGGCGACGAGCAGCGCCTTGCGCGCAGGCCAGAACAAAGCGCCCTGCGGCAGCGCCAGGAACTCGTGGCCGGAGAACGTAAAGCGAACCATGACCGCAGCTATAGCCCGGCCGGGACAGGGTTCAAGGGGTCAGGCGGGGACACCCGGCTGCGCGGGGAGCGCGGCGGCGGCGAAGGTGATCTCCGCGAGCTCGCGGCCGGAGCCCGGGTGAGTCGCGAAGAAGAGGGCCGCGCCGAGGGCAAATCCCTGCGCCACCAGAACGAGCGGATTGCCGAGCTTCTTCAACAACTTCATCGCCGCTTCCCCAGCGTCGTTTCGAACGATCGTTTCTGCGGGCGCCGCGCATGAAGTCGCGACGTCGCCAAGCAGGTGGCGCCGCGCAGGTAAACAGAAGCTGAATCAGTCCTTCGTTTCTTTCGCGCTGCCCGGAAAGAACCGCTCGACGACGCGGACCGCGACCAGCAGCAGCATCGCCAGCGCCGATCCCACGATCACGATCCGGTACTGGCCGCAGCCGCAGGCGATGCCGATCGCGGCGGCGATCCAGATGTTCGCCGCCGTCGTCATGTTGAGGACGGCGCCGCGATGGACGAAGATCATCCCGGCGGCGATGAAGCCGATCGCCTGGCTGAGACCCTGGATCGCGCGCAGCGGATCGGGGCCCTCGCCGTCGGCAGCGAGCTGGACGTGCAGCTCCAGCGACGAGACCATGATCATCGCGGAACTCAGCGAGACGAGGGCGTGCGTGCGCACCCCGGCGTCGTGGCCGCGCAGCTCGCGGTCGAGCCCCAGCAGCAGGCCGAGCAAGGCGGCGAGGCCGAGCCGGAGCAGCATCTCGCTCCAGGAGAAGAGCGCAAGCGGGTCGCCGTCGAGCATCGCGACGGGATTAGTGTCGGCCGCGGCTCCCGTCCAGCCGCTCGCGCCGGATTGACTTGCCGCCCGGCGCGTGGTCCGTTGCCGTCTCGACAAGAGGGGGAATAAAATGGCCGACGAAGACAATGTCGCGGCTGCCGGCACCGCCGGCACCTCGACCAGCACCCTGTTCAACATCGCGCGCGGAGCGAAGGGCATCGCCCTGCTCTGCTTCCTGCTGCCGTTCGTCACCGTCTCCTGCGCCGGCCAGCCGCTCGCCAGGATTACCGGCCTGCAGCTCGCGACCGGCAGCATCCAGCCGATCGGGCAGAACGGCATGCCGGGTGCGCCGAGCGGCGGCGCCTCGAGCGGGGCGCATTACGGGCTCGACATCTTCGCGCTGGTCGCGGCGATCCTGATCGCCGTCGCGCTCGTCCTCACCTTCGTGCTGGCGCGGCGGCGGGCGGCCCTGATCGCGATGATCCTCGCCGCAGTCGCCGCGGTGGTGCTGGTGTTCGACGTCTTCGTCCGCATCAAGGGCGCCGCAACCGCCCAGATTCGCGAGGGCATGGCGAGCAGCGGCGGGACGCCCTCGGGCGGCGGCGCCGAGTTCGAGCGTCAGATGCAGCAGATGGTCAATTCGATCTCGGTCGATCCAGCAATGGGCTTCTGGCTGTGCATCCTCGCGCTCATTGCGGCGGTGGTGCTCAACAACATGGTGCGGTCGCGCCAGACCGACCTCTAGGAGTCAGATCGCGCCGGCGAAGCGGTGCTGGCCGACGAAACCCATGCGGGTGACGCCGGCCCGCCGCACCGCCGCGAGCACCTGGTCGAACCGCTCGTAGCGGGTCTCGGCGTCGGCGTTGATCTCGAGCGCGGGCTGCGCCGGGTCCGCGGCGAGCGCGCGCAGGCGCCCGGTCAGCTCGGCGGCCGCGACAGGACGGCCGTCCCAGAACAGCCGGCCCGCGGCGTCCAGGTCCAGCCGGTGCGTCTGCGGCGGCTCGCCCGGGGCCGGGACCGGCAAGTCGAGCGGCACTTCGTGGGTGCTGACCGGGATGATCAGGATGAACATGATCAGCAGCACCAGCATGACGTCGACCAAGGGCGTCGTGTTGATGTCCGCGATCGGCTGCGTTTCGTCTCCGATGGTCCTGCTCACCGCCATGTCGCCCTCCAAACGTCTTCTTATGTTATATCGTAACTCGTAAGCGCTGGAAAGGGTCCTTCGGCTGGCGGTTCAGGCGTCCGCGTCTCGGCTCGGGAAAGCGTAATCCCGCTCCACCCGCGCGATCCGCGCGAAGTAATGGGAGTACCAGCGGCGACGCCCTTCGCCCTGCACGGCGACATGCTCCGCCTCCCGCTTCCACGCGGTGATCGAATCGAGGTCCGACCAATAGGATATGGTGATCCCGACCCCCTCGCGAGCGGCCTCCACGCCCAGGAAGCCGGGCATTGCGGCTGCGAGCGCGAGCATCCGCCGCGACGCCTCGTCATAGCCGTCGAGATCGCGGGTCTGAAGCGAGGTGAAGATCACCGCATAATAAGGCGGCTCCGGGGTCCGCGCGATCGCTTCGTCGTCGGCCATAAAGCGGTTCTGGCACTCCCGCCCCCGACCGGCAAGGCGCGCTTGATTTGGCGGGCCGCTTGGCGCAGGCGCGGACCAGCAGACAGGAAAGACCATGGCAGCACGCATCTACCAGCGCTACCGAAACGCCATGCAGGCGAGCCGCGCGCTCAAGGACGAATGGGTGCTCGAGTTCGAGTCCAAGTCGCCGCGCCGCGCCGATCCGCTGACCGGCTGGTCCGGCGGCGCGGACACCCAGAACCAGGTGCAGATCCTTTTTCCGACCCTCGAGGCGGCGAAGGATTATGCAGAGCGGAAGGGGATCGAGGTGCATGTCGTGCCGGCGGCCGCGAAGAAGCTGAGAATCCAGGCTTACGCCGACAATTTTCGTTAGCTGCGGCCGCGGCTCAGCTTCTGAGAGTCGCCCCGAGCCTGGCGGCGGCCGCGACGATCCGATCCGAGACCGCCTTCAGCTCCTCGTCGGTGAAGCTCTTGTCCGCCGGCTGAAGCGTCACCTCCACCGCCAGCGACTTCTGCCCTTCCGGCACGCCCGGGCCCGTGAAGACGTCGAACAGCTCGACCGCCGCAATCGCCTGGCGGTCGGCCGCACGGACCGCGCGGAGGACTCGATCGGCCTCCAGATCGGAGGGCACGAGGAAGGCGAAATCCCGCCGCACCGACTGAAGCGCAGGCGGGGTGAAGGCGGCGCGCATCCGACCTGCCGTCCCGCGCTTTTGCGGCAATGCGTCGAGGAAGATCTCGGCCGCGACCATCGGGCCCTCGAGGTCGAACGCCTGCAAGATCGTCGGATGGAGCTCGCCGAACTCCGCCAGTATGGTCTTCGGACCGAGGCCGAACCGCGCCGATCGGCCCGGATGGTAGACGGCTGAGGCGGGGGAGAGCACCTGCAGGCTCTCGACCGGCGCGCCGCAGGCCCCGAGGATTGCCAGCACCTCGATCTTGGCATCGAAAGCGTCGAAGGACTCGGCGCGGCCGCTCCGCCATTGGCGCTCGCGCCTCTCCCCGCCGAGGACCAGGCCGAGCGTCGCCCGCTCCGCGTCGGCGAGATAGCGCCGGCCGACCTCGAACAGACGCACCGAGGCCGCGCCGCGCGCCACGTTGCGTGCGGCGGCGGAGAGCAGACCCGGGAGGAGCGAGGGACGCATCGCCTTCATCTCCTCGCTGATCGGATTTTCGAGCAGCCAGGCGGAGCCGCCGAACGGCGCCGCTTCCGCTTCGGAAACGAAGCTCCAGGTCACCGCTTCGTCGAGGCCGCGGGCCGCCGCCGTCCGGCGCACCTTGCGCTCGACCAGCTGCTCCGCTGTCGCCGTGGGCCGAGCCACTCCCGGCGCGCGCCGAAGCGGCGTCGAAGGCACCTTGTCATAGCCCTCGATCCGCGCGACTTCCTCGACGATGTCGGCCGACCCGGTGACGTCGCGCCGCCACGAAGGCACCGAGATCGTCCAGCTCTCGCCCAACTCCACGCCGAAGCCGAGCCGCTCGAGAATTTCGCGCTGCCTCGCCTCGGGCACCTCGAGCCCGCCGAGCCCGGCGCAGCGTGCGGGCCGATACGAGACCGTCCGGGCCTCCATCGGCGGGCGGCCTGCACGGACCGCCTCGGACGGCGCGCCGCCGGCCAGCTCGATCGCCATCCGGGTCGCCAGCTCCAGCCCGGGCCCGACGAAGGCCGGGTCGACTCCGCGCTCGAAGCGGGTGCGAGCGTCGGAAGCGATGCCGAGCTTCTGTCCGGTACGGGCGATATGCTCCGGATCGAAGAAAGCGCATTCGATCAGGATGTCGGTGGTCGCTTCGGTGACGCCGCTATGCTCGCCCCCCATGATCCCGCCGATGTCGTGCACGCCCGCTTCGTCGGCGATCACGGTCATCGAGGGGTCGAGCCTATAGCTCTTGCCGTTCAGGGCGAGCACCTCCTCGCCTTCGCGCGCCCGCCGCGCGACCACCGCGCCGCTCAGCCTGGCGAGGTCGTAGACGTGGAGCGGGCGGCCATAGCCCAGCGTGACGTAGTTGGTCATGTCGACCAAGGCGCTGATCGGACGCTGGCCGACGGCCTTCAGCCTTTGCTGGAGCCAGGCCGGCGACGGGCCGTTGCGCACGCCCCGGATCACCCGGCCGTAGAAAGCGGGGCAGCCTTCCGGGTCGTCCGTGCGGATCTCGACCGGGCAGGGGAAGGTTCCGGCGATCTCGGCGATCTCGATCTGTCTCAGGGTCCCGAGGCCGGCTGCGGCGAGGTCGCGGGCGATGCCGTGGACGCCCATCGCGTCCTGGCGGTTCGGCGTGACGGCAACGTCGATCACCGGATCGTCGAGCCCGGCATAAGCTGCGAAGGGGGCGCCGACCGGCGCGTCGCCGGGCAAGGCGATGATGCCGTCATGCTCGTCGCCCAATTCGAGCTCGCGTACGGAGCACATCATTCCGCGGCTCTCGACGCCCCGGATCGCGGCGACCTTGAGCGTCAGGTCGCTCCCCGGGACATAGGCGCCGGGCGGCCCGAACACGCCCTTCATGCCCGCGCTGGCATTGGCCGCTCCGCACACGACCTGGATCGCTTCGCCGGTTCCCGCATCGACGGTGAGGACCTGAAGCTTGTCGGCCTGCGGGTGACGCTCGGCGGTGAGCACCTGCGCGACGACGAACGGCGCCAGCTTCTCGGCGGGGTTCTCGACGCCTTCGACCTCCAGCCCGATCGCGGTCAGCTTCGAGACGATCTCGTCGAGCGTCGCCTCCGTCTCGAGATGCTCCTTCAGCCAGGAAAGCGTGAACTTCATGCCCCGACGCCTCCGCTCAGCGTCGGGACGTCGAGCGCGGAGAAGCCGTAGTGGCGCAGCCACCTCAAGTCGCCGTCGAAGAAGGCGCGCAGGTCGTCCATCCCGTATTTGAGCATCGCGAGGCGATCGATGCCGCAGCCGAAGGCGAAGCCCTGCCAGATTTCGGGATCGAGGCCGCAGGCCTCGATCACCCGCGGGTGGACCATGCCGGAGCCGAGCAGCTCCATCCACCCTTCCGAGCCGCCGAGGATCCGGCGGCCGTTCACCATCGTATAGCCGACGTCGACCTCTGCCGAAGGCTCCGTGAACGGGAAGTAGGATGGCCGGAGGCGCAGGACGATGTCCTCGCGCTCGAAATAGGCCTTGAGGAACGTCTCGAGCGTCCATTTGAGATGGCCGAGATGGATGCCGCGATCGATCACCAGCCCCTCGACCTGGTGGAACATCGGCGTGTGGGTGGCGTCGCTGTCCGAACGGTAAGTGCGGCCGGGCGCGATCACGTAGATGGGCGGCGCCTCGCTCTGCATCGTCCTGATCTGGACCGGCGAAGTGTGGGTCCTGAGCAGCATCCGCCGCCCTGCCCCGTCTCTGTCCGGGAAGTAGAAGGTGTCGTGCATCGCCCGCGCCGGGTGGCTCTCGGGGATGTTGAGCGCGGTGAAATTGTGCCAGTCGTCCTCGATCTCGGGCCCGGTCGCGACCGAGAAGCCGAGATCGGCGAAAATCTCGGCGAGCTCGTCCATCACCTGGCTCACCGGGTGCACGCTGCCCTGCGGCCCCGCAGCGACCGGCAGCGTCATGTCGAGCGTCTCGGTGGCGAGCCGCCGCTCGAGCTCGGCCGCCTCCAGCGCCGCCTTGCGCGCGGCGATCGCATCGGCGACGCGCTCGCGCAGCCCGTGGATCCGCGGCCCCTCGATCTGCCGCTCCTCCGGGCTCATCCGGCCCAGGCTCTTCAGCAGCTGCGTGATCTCGCCCTGCTTGCCGAGAAGGGCGACGCGCTCGGCCTCGACCGCCTGAAGGTCGGGCGCGGCATCGATGCGGGCGAGCAATTCGCCGCTCATCTGGTCGAGGCGGGACATGGGCGGCGCTCTAGACGAGATTCGCCGGGCTTTGGAACCGCCGGAATTGACAAGTCCGACGCGTTCGCACGCGCATCGTGTCAATTCTGTCACTTCCGGGCGCTTCTCCTCGACCTCCGAGGAGGACCGATCCGAGAGGGAAGAGACTGCAGTTGCGCACGCGGCGAGCGGAGCACATGCGATCCTACATTGGAAGCCTCGAGCAGCGAGTGGGCCCGCAAGCCGGAACGCGCAGCGTTTGGAGCGGCTGCCGCCCTGGACTAAAGTGGCGCCGCTACACAAAGGGGGGACTCGCGATGGCCTATCTGCTCGAGGCGGCCGTGGCGACCGCGGCCGCGCTGCCCGCCCCTGCCGCCTGGACGGTGGATCCGTGGCAGCCGGTCCCGATCTCCAGCCCGGCCTTCGAATCGCATCCCGCCTTCGATCGTCGCGATCGGGCGCTCTATTTCGTGCGCAGCAGCGCGCGCTTCACCGGGTGGCGGCTGCAGGTCTCCCGCTGCCGCGATGGACGCTGGACCGAGCCGCAGCCGCCGGCCTTCGCCGGGGACGGCGCGGAGGCGGACCCTTTCGTCACCGCGGACGGCGGGGCGCTCTATTTCATCTCATCGCGCAGCGAAGCCGGCGTGCGCCAGAGCGAGCTCGACATCTGGCGGGTGGCTCGCCGTCGCGGCGGCGGCTGGGGCGCTCCCGAGAGGCTGCCGGAGCCGGTCAACAGCGCGGGCAACGAATGGTTTCCGCGCCTTGCGCGCGACGGCTGGCTCTATTTCGGCTCCGACCGGCCAGGGGGCCTCGGCGGCACCGACATCTGGCGCGCGCGCGAGCAAGGCGGGCGCTGGACGCTGGAGAATCTCGGCACGGGCGTGAACGGCGCGGGCGACGAATATGAGGCCGAGATCTCGCGCGACGGGCGGCGCATGCTGTTGATGGCCGACGGCGACCTGTGGAGGGCCGCGCGCAGCCGGAGCGGTGCCTGGGGCGCCCGGACGCGGCTTGGGCCGCAGATCAACAGCGCGCGGCTGGAAGTCGGCCCGCTGCTCGCGCCGGACGGGCGCTCCTTCCTGTTCGCCCGCGACACCGGCGCCGGCGCTTCGGGCGAGCTGTTCCTCGCGGGCAACCGCCGCGCGGGAAGCTGGCTGCCGCGCTGCCCGTGAGCCGAAGGAAAAGGCGCCGGAGTTTCCCCCGACGCCTTCCCATGTGAACTCGCCGTAAGCTTATGCCTGCGCCGGAAGCGCCGCTCTCGCCTGGGCGATGATGGCGCTGAACGCCTCGCCCTCGTGCATCGCGATGTCGGCCAGGACCTTGCGGTCGAGATCGACTCCGGCAAGCTTCAGCCCGTGCATGAACTGGCCGTAGGTGAGGCCTTCGGCGCGGACCGCGGCGTTGATGCGCTGGATCCAGAGCGCCCGGAACGAGCGCTTCTTCACCTTGCGGTCGCGATAGGCATATTGCCCGGCCTTCTCGACGGCCTGGCGGGCGATGCGGATCGTGTTCTTGCGGCGGCCGTAATAGCCCTTCGCCTGCTCGAGGATCCTCTTGTGGCGGGCCTTGGTGGTGACCCCGCGCTTGACTCTAGCCATGTCGGGTTCCTCCTACTTCAGGCCGTAGGGCGCCCACGCCTTCACCCGCGCCGTGTCGGCGTCGGCGAGGACGAAGGTGCCGCGGTTCTGGCGGATATATTTGGAATTGTGGCTGATCAGCCGGTGGCGCTTGCCCGCCACGCCGTGCTTGATCTTGCCGGTCGCGGTGAGCTTGAAGCGCTTCTTGACGCCGCTCTTGGTCTTCAGTTTGGGCATTTTCGTCTCCTTGGCCACCACGAGGGGCGGACGTTTGAGAACAGCCACGGCAGCCCTTGTGAGCCGGGCGGTTCATGTTCTTCCAAAGCTGGAAAGAAGCGGCGCCTATAGAGGCGGACGCGCGCCCGCGCAAGGCTCGCCTGCCCCCCGGGGCCTAGCTTCAGGCGCGGCGACAATTGAAACAGCTTTTCCGGGCGCCCGGCAACGTCCTGAAACGAAGCCTCGCTATTCGCCCCCCCATGGCAGCCCCAAGCCGGGGCCTGGAGCGAGACGGGACGAGTCATGGCAAAGCAATCGGTTTTCACCCGCGAGGATACCCTCTTCGGCGTCTGCTTCGCGCTCGGCGCCGATTTCGGATTCGACCCGACCTGGCTGCGGCTGCTGTTCGCCATCCTCTTGTTCTGGAGCCCGGTCGCCGCTGTCGGCGCTTATGCGGGCGTCGGGATGCTGGTCGCTCTGTCGCGCTGGCTCGCTCCGGATCCGGTCGACGCCGCCGCCGAAGCGGACAACGGAGAAGCCTGGGCGCGCGGACCGGCGGAGGCCGAGCCGGAAGACCTGCCGCTGGCTGCCTGAGCACAGGCGAGTCTCCCTGGCGGGAGCCGGCGCCTCACCAGGGGATCGACGATCCGTCCCGGTCCAGGAAGCTGCCCGAATCCTTCGGCTCGAGGCGGGCGATTATGCGGCGCAGCGCCGCCACGCTCTCGGCTGCGGAGATCGGCGCATTGGAGCCGCCCATGTCGGTCTGGACCCAACCGGGGTGGAACATGGCGAGCGTGACCGGCCGTCCGGCGAGATCCAATGCGAGCGACCGCCAGGCGGCGTTCAGCGCGGCCTTGGACGCGCGATAGGCGACATAACCGCCCGAACTGTCGGCGATGCTGCCCATTCGGCTGGTGATCGCAACCATCTTGCCCTGCGCGCCGAGGACGTTCGGGAGCACGGCTTCGGCGAGCAACGTCGGCGCCACCGCGTTCACGGCGTGCACTTCCTGCCAGTCGGCGGCAAGCTGCGGATTGCCGATCCGCTGCGGCCCCGACATCCCGGCATTGGCGATCAACAGATCGAGCGGTGCCCCGCTCAGCCGCTCGCCGAACGAGGCGACGGCTGCGAAATCGCGCATGTCGAGCTGCTCGATCCGGACCCCGAGCCGCTCCAGCTCCGGCGCCTCGCCGCGCACCGTGGCGATGACCTCCCAGCCGTCCTGGGCATATTGGCGGGCGAATTCGAGGCCGAGGCCGCGGCCGGCGCCGGTGATGAGGACGCTCGGCATCAGTCGAACAGGCTCGACACGCTCGACTCGTCGGCGATGCGCTTGATCGCTTCGCCGATGAGGGGCGCGATGGTGAGCAGGCGGATGCGCGCAGCGGTCTCGGTCTCCTCGGTCGGCGCGATCGAATCGGTGATGACCAATTCGGCCAGCTCGGAGCGCTCGACCCGCGCCACCGCGGCGCCGGAGAGGACGCCGTGGCTGCAGTAAGCGACCACCTCCTCGGCGCCGTCCGCCTTGAGCGCGGCGGCGGCGTTGCAGAGGGTGCCGGCCGAATCGACGATATCGTCGATAAGCACGCAGAATCGGCCCTCGACGTCGCCGATGATGTTCATCACCTCCGATTCGCCGGGCCGCTCGCGGCGCTTGTCGACGATCGCGAGGGGCGCGTTGTCGAGCCGCTTGGCGAGCGAGCGGGCGCGCACCACGCCGCCGACGTCCGGCGAGACGACGGTGATCGCCCGGTTGGCGAAGCGCGAGCGTATGTCCGCGGACATTACCGGCGCCGCCCAGAGATTGTCGGTCGGAATGTCGAAGAAGCCCTGGATCTGGCCGGCGTGGAGGTCGACCGAAAGGACGCGGTTGGCGCCGGCGACGGTGATCAGATTTGCCACCAGCTTCGCGGAGATCGGCGTGCGCGGCCCCGGTTTGCGGTCCTGCCGGGCATAGCCGAAATAGGGGATTACGGCGGTGATCCGCTTCGCCGAGGCGCGGCGGAGCGCGTCGATGCAGATCAGCAGCTCCATGAGATTGTCGTTGGCCGGGTAGGAGGTCGACTGGACGACGAACACGTCCTCGCCGCGGACATTCTCGTGGATCTCGACGAACACCTCCTCGTCGGCGAAGCGGCGCACGCTGACTTCGGTCACCGGCATTTCGAGATAGGCCGCGATCGCGCTCACCAGCGGCAGGTTCGAATTGCCCGACATCAGCTTCATGGGGTGGCGTCTCCGGGAGCGGCGCGACCCCAGTGCCGCCAAGGCCAATCCTTGGCAAGAGCGTCGACCTGATGAGCAGTTGGGGGTTGCATTCGCGCCGTTCATCCTGAGTAGGGACCGAGCCTGTCGAGGGCCCGTATCGAAGGACGATCCTTCGATACGCCGTCTCGACTTCGCTCGACGGCTACTCAGGACGAACGGTGAAAACCTCATATCCCTCGCAAATGAGCGTCGTCACCCGCTTCGCACCGTCGCCGACGGGCCGGCTTCATGTCGGCAACCTGCGCACGGCGCTGCACAATTGGTTGTTCGCGCGGCGAAGCGGGGGCCGCTTCCTGCTGCGCCTCGACGATACCGATCGGGAGCGCTCCCGCGCCGATCTCGTAGAGGCAATCCGCGCCGACCTCGCCTGGCTCGGCGTCAAGGCCGATGCGGAGCATCGCCAGTCGCAGCGTTTCGACCGCTACGACGCGGCGCTCGCGCGGCTGGCGGCGGCGGGGCGGGCCTATCCGGCCTATGAGACCGCGCAGGAGCTGGAGCTCAAGCGCAAGGTCCAGCTCGGCCGGGGGCTGCCGCCGGTCTACGATCGCGCCGCGCTCGGGCTCACCGCCGAGGATCGCGCCCGGCTCGAGGCGGAGGGGCGGCGGCCGCACTGGCGCTTCCGGCTCGACCACGACGCCCCTATCGAATGGGAGGACCTCGTACGCGGGCGGCAGCATTTCGAGCCGCGGCTGCTCTCCGATCCGGTGATCCGGCGCGAGGACGGGACGTGGCTGTACATGCTGCCGAGCACGGTCGACGATATTGAGCTCGGCGTCACCCATGTGCTTCGCGGCGAGGACCACGTCACCAACACGGCGCTCCAGGTTCAGATGTTCGAGGCCTTGGGCGCGACGCCGCCGGCCTTCGCGCACGAGGCGCTGCTGGTGGGATCCGAAGGCAAGCTTTCGAAGCGGCTCGGCTCGCTGGGGGTCGAGGCGATGAACGAAGCGGGGATCGAGCCGATCGCGCTCGCCGCCAAGCTGGCCCGGATCGGCACCAGCCTCCCGGTCGAGCCGGTCGCTTCGCTGCAGCCTTTGGTCGAGAGTTTCGATTTCGCCACGTTCGGCCGCGCGCCGGCGCGATTCGACATGGAGGAGCTGAAAGCGCTCAACGCCCGCATCGTCCATGGCCTGCCGCACCAGGCGGTCGCAGACAGGCTACCCCATGGGATGTCCGCGGCGGACTGGGAGGCGATCCGTCCCAACCTCGCCTGCGTCGATGAGGCGGCCGGCTGGTGGGACATACTTCACGGCCACGTCGAGCAGAATGCGCCCGAAGAGGACCGGGAATTCCTCTCGAGAGCGGCGGAGCTCGCAGCGGCGATCGACTGGAGCGAATCGCCGTGGACGGCGCTCGCCTCCGCGCTGAAGACGGCCACCGGGCGCGCAGGCAAGTCGCTTTTCCATCCGCTCCGGCGGGCGCTGACCGGGCGCGACAGCGGCCCCGAAATGGCGGCCCTCCTCCCCCTGATCGGCCGCGACGAGGCGGTCGCGCGGCTCCGGTCCGCCGCCGGCCTCTCCTGACGCTCTAGCCCGAATCCCGGAACAAAACCGCCGGCTGCAAATTTAGGATATATTATATCATTCGGTGATGATATAACGTGTAACTGTTGCCGACGAAGGAGACGGAAAATGGCCGAAGCCGCTTTTCTCGAACCCAGACGAATCAGGCCGGGTGCGGCCGCGATCGTGGTCCTGCTGCATGGGACGGCGATCACCGCCTTGTTCATGGCCAAGGGCTATGTCCCGACACCCCCGGTCTTCACCGACACCGACGTGATCACGGTCCCGATCGAGCCGCCGCCCCCGCCCGAACCGCCGCGCCCCCGGCCGCGCGAAGAGCGCACGGTGTGGACTCCCACGCCCACGCCGCTTTTCCGCACGCCGGACACGCCGACTGTTCCCGACGTTCCGCGGACGCCGCCCGATCTGGGCTCATTGGCGGGCAGTGAGGACGTTCCCGGCGTGTCCGAGCCCCCGCGGCCGATTCCCTCGCCGCCGCCCGCGCCTCCGGTGCGGCGCGAAGCGGTGATGATCTCGGGCGACCTCCAGCCGCCTTATCCGACCTCCGAGCAGCGCGCCCGACGCGAGGGGACGGTCGTGATCCGTGTCGTCGTCGGCCCGGACGGGCGGGTGGTCCGAGCCGAGAAGGTGAGCGCGACCAGCGACGCCTTCTACGAGACGACCGCGCGTCACGCGCGCTCGCGGTGGCGCTTCCGGCCCGCGACGGTCGACGGGCAGCCGGTCGAGACGACCAAGACGCTCACCGTCCGCTTCCAGCTCCGGGACGGCTGAGCCTTGGGGTGGCGCCGGGGAGCGGCCCGCATTATCTAGGCACGATGCCGCTCCCCCGCCCAGCCTCGCCGCGCGCTTTGATGCAGGACCTGCGGGCCTTCGCGGCGCAGCGGACCCGGCACCAGTGGATCGCCGCCTTCTTCGCGGTGGCGATGCCGGTGGCGATCCTGGGCCTGTTCGTTGTCGACGGCCGCACCAACATCCTGCCGGGCGAGCAGGTGATCTTCGTCGAGAGCTGGTCCGCCGCCCGCACCGACGCGGAGATCAGGGCCGCGCAGGAGATCCGTCAGCGCGAGCGCGAGCGCGCCCAGGCCGAGCGCCAGCAGGAATGGAAACAGCTCGGCAACCGGCTGGGGATCGACCCGTAGACGCGCGCTGGATGCGGGCGGCCGCCGCGCTCGGCGAGCGCGGACGCGGGCGCACCGCGCCCAATCCCAATGTCGGTTGCCTGATCGTCAAGGATGGCCGAGTCGTCGGGCGCGGCTGGACGCTGCCGGGCGGGCGGCCCCACGCGGAGGCGGTCGCCCTGGATGCGGCCCGCGAGGCTGCGCGAGGCGCCACCGTCTATGTGACGCTCGAGCCCTGCGCCCACGACAGCCCGCGCGGCCCGGCCTGCACCGAACTTCTGGTTGCGGCGCGGCCCGAGCGGGTGGTCGTCGCGCTTCGCGATCCCGACCCGCGGACCGACGGACGCGGCCTGGAGCGGCTCCGGTCGGCCGGCATCGCAATCGAGACGGGCATTGCGGCCGAGGAAGCGGGGCGATCGCTCGCCGGCTTCCTGACCCGGGTCCGGCTCGGCCGCCCGTTCGTCACCCTGAAGCTCGCAATGTCGCTCGACGGCCGGATCGCGCTCGCATCGGGGGAAAGCCGGTGGATCACCGGGGAGGAGGCGCGCGCCCACGCCCATCTCGAGCGCGCGCGCGCCGACATGATCCTGGTCGGCCGCGGCACCTTCGAGATGGACGCGCCCAGGCTCGACGTGCGGCTGGAGGGCCTGGAGAACCGGTCGCCGGCGCGGGCCATGCTGACGCGCGGCGAGCCGCCGCCGGGCTGGAGAGCGCTCGCCTCTCCCGAATCGGTGTTCGCGTTAACGGACGTCAACGACCTGCTGGTCGAGGGCGGCGCCGAGACGGCGTCCGCCTTCCTCCGCGCGGACCTGGCCGACCGCCTGCTCCTCTACCGCGCGCCGATCCTGATCGGCACCGGCAACGCCGCGCTGGGCGACATCGGGCTCGAGTCTCTCGCCGACGCCCACGGGCGCTGGCGCCTTCATGACCGCCGGATGCTTGGCAGCGACAGCCTCGAAGTCTACGAGCGGACGCGCTGATGTTCACCGGAATCGTCACCGATGTCGGGCGGGTCGCCGCCGCGGACAGAAAGGGGGACCTGCGCCTCCGCATCGCCTGCGCGTACGACCCGGCGACGATCTCTCTCGGCGCCTCGATCGCCTGCTCCGGAGTCTGCCTCACCGTGGTCGACAAGGGCGCGGACTGGTTCGCGGTGGACCTGTCGGCCGAGACCGTGAGCCGGACCGCTCCGGGGATCTGGACGGAGGGCGGGCGCCTCAACCTGGAGCGGGCGCTGCGCGTGGGCGACGAGCTTGGCGGCCACATCGTCACCGGGCATGTCGACGGGATCGGCGAGGTCGTGGCCGTCGAGCCGGTCGGCGGATCGACACGGATCCGCGTCGCCGTCGGCTCGGGGCTCGCACCCTATGTCGCCGCCAAGGGCTCGATCGCGCTGGACGGCGTGTCGCTGACCGTCAACGAGGTGGAGCCGACGTCGGAGGGCGGCACGATCTTCTCGGTCAACCTCATTCCGCACACCGCCGCCCAGACGACCTTCGACCGGATCGAACCGGCGCGAAAGGTCCATGTCGAGATCGACATCTTCGCGCGATATCTCGGCCGCATGATGGAGCTTCGCGCCAGCGGCGTGTGACCAAGGGCTTCCGTATCACATTACAATGTGATAATTCGGCCCGATGAGCACGATGCTGATCGAGCGGATCTCCGAGCTGGTCAACGAGGGCGACATGTCGCGTTCGGGCCTCGCCCGGGCCGCCGGCCTTCACCCGAATTCGTTGCGCAAGCTCGGCGATGCGGACTGGAACCCGACCGCCGAGACCCTTCTCAAGCTCGAGAAGTTCCTCGCCAGCGGCAGCCGCGACGTCCTGGTCGGCCCCGAGCGGATCATCGACGAGGCGCGCAACGGCCGCATGTTCATCCTCGTCGACGACGAGGGGCGCGAGAACGAGGGCGACCTCGTCATTCCCGCGCAGATGGCGACTCCAGACGCGATCAATTTCATGGCCCGGCACGGCCGCGGGCTGATCTGCCTCGCGCTCACCGCGGAGCGGGTCGGCCAGCTCGGCCTGCCGTTGATGTCGCGCCACAACGGCACCCGCCACGAGACCGCCTTCACCATTTCGATCGAAGCCAAAGAGGGAGTCACGACGGGCATCTCCGCGGCCGACCGCGCGCGCACCGTCGCGGTCGCGATCGACGCTTCCAAGGGGGCCGAGCATCTCGTCAGCCCCGGCCACGTCTTTCCGCTCGTTGCGCGCGAGGGCGGCGTGCTGGTCCGCGCCGGCCACACCGAGGCGGCGGTCGACGTCGCGCGGCTCGCCGGCCTCAACCCCTCAGGCGTGATCTGCGAGATCATGAAGGAGGACGGCGAGATGGCGCGGTTCGACGATCTCGTCGGATTCGCCCAACTCCACGGCCTCAAGATCGGCACGATCCGCGACCTTATCGCCTACCGGCTGGAGAAGGACCGGCTGGTCGAGGAGACGGCAGAGGCGCAGTTCGAGAGCCGCTGGGGCGGCAGCTGGACCGCCCGCACCTTCGTCAACAAGGCGTCGGGCGCGGAGCAGGTCGCCTTGGTCAAGGGCCGGGTCGATCCGGCGCGGCCGACCCTGGTGCGGATGCACGCTTTGTCGCTCTTCTCTGACGTGTTCGCGGAGGCCGGCCCCCGCGGCGCCCTGCTCGAAGGCGCGATGAAGGCGATCGCTGAGGAAGGATCGGGCGTGATCGTCGTCATCAACCGCCCGGTCCCCGACGCGCTCACCGAAGCGCTCAGGGTCCGTTCCGGCGAGGCGGAGCCGCGAGGCGTGGAGCAGATCAGGGACTATGGCGTGGGCGCCCAGATTCTGATGGCGCTCGGGGTGCGGGACATGGTGCTGCTGACCAACAGCCACCACACCCCGGTTGCGCTCGGCGGCTACGGCCTCGCCATCGTCGGCGAGCGGCCGATCGTCAACGCGGAAGACTGAGCGTGGCCCAGCTGCTGATCGTCGAGGCGCGCTTCTACGACCATTTGAACGATCTCCTTCTCCAGGGCGCGCGTGAGGCGATCGAGGCGGCGGGACACGAACACGAGACGGTCACCGTGCCGGGGGCGCTCGAAGTGCCCGCCGCGATCGCTCTGGCGGCGGAGACGGGCCGTTATGACGCCTTTGTCGCATTGGGCGTCGTGATCCGCGGCGAGACCTATCATTTCGAGATCGTCGCCGGCGAGAGCGCGCGCGGGATCATGGCGCTGACCCTGGACGGCTTCGCCATCGGCAACGGCATCCTCACCGTCGAGGACGAAGCCCAAGCCCTCGCCCGCGCCCGCCCCGACCAGAAGGACAAAGGCGGGGAAGCCGCGAAGGCGGCGCTGGCGATGATGGAGCTTAGGGAAAGGTTCGGCGGCTAGTTCCTCCCCGGAACGGGGAGGGGGACCGCACGAAGTGCGGTGGAGGGGCCGAGCCCACCGGGCGAGGTCAGACGCTCCGCTTCGCTCCGCGCCCCTCCACCATGCTGCGCATGGTCCCCCTCCCCGTGCCCGGGAGGAATTAGGCCTCCGGATAATCGAGATAGCCTTCCTCGCCTTGGCTGTACCAGGTGGCACGGTCGTCGGGGTTGAGCGGGAGCTTGTTGGCCAGCCGGCTCGGCAGATCGGGATTGGCGAGGAAAGTGCGGCCGAAGCTGATCGCGTCGCAGCGCTCCTCGGCCAGAGCGGCCTCGGCGTTTTCCAGGACATAATCGGAGTTCAGGACGAGCGGCCCGGTGAAGACCTTGCGGATCGCGGGTGAGACCGGCGGCACCTCGGAGCTCCCGAACGTGCCCTCCGGCCCGGGCTCGCGCAACTCGAGGAAGGCGATGCCGATCTCCTGGAGCGCCGTCGCGGCGGCGGTGAACAATGTTTCCGGGTCGGCGTCCTCGCAGCCCTGGGTCTCGCTGTTGGGCGAGAGGCGGACGGCGGTGCGCTCGGCGCCGACCGTGTCCGCGATCGCCCGCGTCGCCTCGCGCAGCAGGCGGATCCGGTTCTCGACCGGACCGCCATATTGGTCGTCGCGCAAATTGGTCGAGCCGCGCAGGAATTGATCGATCAGGTAGCCGTTGGCGGCGTGCAGCTGCACCCCGTCGAAACCGGCGGCGACAGCGAGCCCGGCGGCGCGGCTGTAATCGCCGAGCAGCTCCGGTATCTCGTCCGCGCGGAGCGGCCGCGCCTCGGCATAAGGCTGGCGCCCCTCATAGGTGTGCGCCTTGTACGGTGCAGTCGTCGCCGAGGCCGAAACCGGCGCCTCCCCGCCAAGAAAGCTCGGATGGACGACCCGGCCCATATGCCAGAGCTGGCAGAAAATCCGCCCGCCCACTTCGTGCACCGCCTCGGTGACCGGCTTCCACGCCTCCATCTGCTCGAGGGTCCAGATGCCGGGCGCATAGGGCCAGCCGAGGCCCTGCCGCGAGATGCCGGTCGCCTCGCTGATGATAAGGCCGGCGCTGGCGCGCTGCGCGTAATAAGCGGCCATGATCGCGGTGGGGACATGCTCGCGGGTGGCGCGGCCGCGGGTGAGCGGTGCCATGAAGACGCGGTTGGGGCAGAGGACCGCCCCGACGGCGATCGGCTCGAACAAGGACGGCAAAGCAGGCTCCTGGAGGCGCAAGGTTGACGGGCGGGAGCGACGCGGCCTAGCGGCCGCTGCGTCCCAATGCACCAGGCGGCATCTCGATCCGGCGCGGGCCGCTTCGCCTTCGCGGCGCTGATCGTCGCGAACCTGTTCCTTGCCGCCGGCCCCTGGATGGTGCGGCTGGCCGACGTCGGCCCCGTCGCGGCGGGCTTCTGGCGGCTGGCGCTGGCCGTGCCCTTCCTGGCCTGGCTCGGCTGGAGGCAGATGCGGGATCGCCCCGCGCCGGGATGGGGCATCCTCGCTTTGCTCGCCGTCGGCGGCCTGTTCTTCGCCGCGGACCTCGCCGCCTGGCACGAGGGCATCCTGCGCACCAAGCTCGCCAACGCGACCCTGTTCGGCAACTTTGCGAGCTTCCTGTTCGCCATCTACGGCTTCGTGCTGGTCCGCGCCCTCCCCGGCCGGGTCCAGCTCGTCGCCTTGCTCCTCGCCGGCGGCGGCACGGTCCTGCTGCTCGGCAGCAGCTTCGGAGTCTCGTCGCGGAGCTTCACGGGCGACCTGCTCGCGATCCTCGCGGGGCTCTTCTACACTTTCTACCTGATCGCGGTGGACAAGGCGCGGCGGGCTTTGCCGCCCTTCCCGGTGCTCGCCGTCGCCACGGCCGCCGGTGCGCTGCCGTTGCTGCTGCTCGCGCTCGCGCTCGGCGAGACGGTGATGCCGGGCGACTGGAGCGCGGTGCTGCTGCTGTCGCTCGGCAGCCAGCTGATCGGCCAGGGGCTGCTCGTTTTCGCCATGGGCCATCTCAGCCCGATCGTCACCGGCCTCGGGCTGCTCACCCAGCCGATCGCCGCCGCCCTGATCGGCTGGACCGTCTACGGCGAATCGTTCAGCGCCCGCGACGGGGTCGGCGCGCTGCTGATCTGCGCGGCCATGGTGCTGATCCGCCTGCCGGAGCGGCGCCTTGCATCCCACGGCGGCAAGGATCATTAGCGCGCTCATGGTCGAACCCGCCCAGATGACGCTCGACGAGCTCCGGATCGCGCTCGGTCCGCTGGTTCCCGCGCATGCCGCGTTCGACGGCTGGAGCGACGAGGCGCTGGCCATGGCCGCGCGCGAGCTCGGCGTCCCCGCGGCGCGCGCCCGGATCGTGTTCCCCGCCGGCCCCGTCCAGATGATCGACGCCTGGTTCGATTCGATCGACGTCGCCATGCTCGAGGCCTTTCCGCCCGAGCGAATCGCCGCGATGAAGATCCGGGAGCGGATTCGGGAGCTCGTCCTGTTCCGCTTCCAGCGCATGCTGCCCCACCGCGAGGCGCTGCGCCGCGCCTTCGCCATCCTCGCCCAGCCGCAGAACGTGCCGGCGGCCGCGAAGCTCGCCTGGCGCGCGGCCGACCGCATGTGGCGCGTCGCCGGCGACTTAGCCACGGACTACAATTATTATACCAAGCGCGCGTTGCTGACCGGCGTCTACGGCTCGACCTCCCTGGTCTTCGTCGACGACAGTTCGGAGGACCTCGCCGACACCCGCGCCTTTCTCGGCCGGCGGATCGACGACGTGATGCGGATCGAGAAGGTAAAGGCGAGCTGGCGCGGCGGGCGCGACCGCCTGCCGAGCCTCAGCCGCTTCCTCGGAAGGCTCCGCTATCCGGCGGTCTGAGCTCAGGGTCATTCGAATTAGCAGGAGCGGATGAGCGACGCGTTTCTGAGCACGGCGATCATGGTGCTGGCGCTAGTCCTGTTCGCCAGCGACCGGATCCGGCCGGACGCGGTCGCCTTGCTCATCCTCCTGCTCGCCTGGGTCAGCGGGCTGCTCAGCCTCGATGAGGCGCTCGCCGGCTTCGGCAGCCAGGCGGTGGTGATCGTGGCGGCGGTGCTGGTCGTCGGCCGCGCGGTCGAGTTCACCGGCGCCGCGCAGGCGATGACGCGGCTGTTCGTGCCCAAGGTGCGTTTCCTTTCGGTGCGGATCGGCGGCGTGCTGCTGATGGGCGCGGCGCTGTCCGCCTGGATGAACAACATCGCCGCGCTCGCCATCACCATGCCGATCGCGCTCGCCGTCGCGCGCGAGCACAAGCTGCCGCCCGGCGCGGTGCTGATGCCGCTGTCCTTCGCCACCATCCTCGGCGGGATGACGACTTTGATCGGGACGCCCGCGAACCTGATCGTGTCCTCGGTGCGCGAGGACCGGGTGGGAGCGCCGTTCGGAATGTTCGACATGACTCCCGTCGGCGCCGCGGTCACCGGCGCCGGTCTCATCTATCTGATCGTGATCGGCTGGCGGCTGGCACCGCATCGCGGCGGCCGCGGGGAGGAGCAGGGAAGCCGCGCTTTGGTGTTCGAGCTCGCTCTGCCGATCGCGGCGGCCCAGGGGCATGTCCGGCTCCCGGCCATTCGCCGCACCCTGCGCGGCGCCGGAGCCGTGCTGCTCGCAGTGCTGCGGGGCGGAGAGCGCGTGCGGATTTCGGGCGACGCCATGCTCTATCATGACGACCGGCTGCTGGTGATGAGCCGCGACAAGCCCTGGGAAGTCGCCGACCGGGCGCGCCTGTTCGCCGACGCCGCCGCCGATCCGCCAGGCGCGGTCACGGCCCATGTCTCCGTGGTCCACGGATCCTCGCTGATCGGCGAGGATTACGGCGCGGTCGCGGCGCGCACCGGCGGCGACGTCGAGTTCATCGCCGCGGGGCCGCGGGCGGCGCGGGTCAAGGCCCCGCTCGACCACAATCTCATCGAGGCCGGCGATCAGCTCTTCCTGCGCGGCTCGCCCGAGGCCCTGGCGGGGCTGATCCGCCGCACCCGGCTGCTCGAGATCGGAAGGCAGAATGCGCCGGTCCGCGCCGGCAAGGCGGCCGCCATGGTCGTCGGCATCTACAGCGCGGCGGTCCTGCTCTCGACCCTGTTCGGGCTTCCCACCACCGCGACCTTCATCGCCGCCGCGCTCGCTATCTGCCTCTTGGGGCTGCTGCCGGCGGACGAGGCCTATCGCGCGGTCGACCTGCCGGTGATCGTGCTGATCGCGGCGATGATCCCGGTCGGCCGGGCGTTCGAGGAATCGGGGGGCAGCGACCGGATCGCGGAGTTCATGCAATGGGCGCTGACCGGAACGCCCCTGTTCGTCACGCTCGCGGCGATCTGCGGCGTCACCATGCTGCTCTCGATCTTCCTCAACAACGTCGCCACGGCCCTGATCATGGCGCAGGTCGGGGTCGAGGCGGCGGCGCGCCTCGGCATCAGCCCGGACGCGGCCCTGCTCGCGGTGCTGATCGGCTCGTCCTGCGATTTCCTGACGCCGATCGGCCACCAGAACAACATGCTGGTGATGCGGCCGGGCGGCTATCGCTTCCGCGACTATCCCAAGGTCGGTGCGCCGCTGTCGGTCATCGCCGTCCTGCTCGCCGCCTGGGTGCTGAGCCGCGCCTACGGCTAGTTCAGCAGCAGCGGCCGGGGGCGCCGCGGGCGTAGCGCCGCTCGGTGCGGTCGCGGTGGAATTCGGCGCGGCTCATCGCCGGCTCGCCGGGATGATTCGCCCGGCGGTGGGCGAGATAGGCCTCGTAATCCGGCAGGCCCACCATCAGCCGGGCGGCGGCGGCCGCCGACTTCATGGCGTCACGCAAGCGCATCGGCCGTCTCCATCGCGGTCGGCGTCTCCGAGCGCCTCGCGGCGGCGATCGTCCTGATGCCGTAGAGGATCATCGCCAGCACCACCGCGATGAACAGGCCGGCGAGCGAGGCGTTGACATAGTCGTTGAAGATCACCTGCCGCATCTGGCCTGCGCCGCTGGCGGGAGCGAGCACTTCGCCGCGGGCGACCGCGGCCGAATAACGCTCGGCATGGGCGAGGAAGCCGATGCGCGGGTCGGCGTGGAAGATTTTCTGCCAGCCGGCGGTCAGCGTGCAGACGAGCAGCCACGCGAGCGGCGCGAGCGTCACCCAGGCGAAGCGCTCGCGCTTCATCTTGTAGAGGACGACGGTGCACAAGGTGAGGGCGATCGCGGCGAGCATCTGGTTGGCGATGCCGAACAGGGGCCAGAGCGTGTTGATCCCGCCGAGCGGATCGGTGACGCCTTGGTAGAGGAACCAGCCCCAGCCGCCGACGGCCACGGCCGTCGCGGCGATGTTGCCGGCCCAGCTCCGCGTGTCCTTGAGGCGCGGCGAGACCATGCCGGCCATGTCCTGGATCATGAAGCGGGCGACGCGGGTGCCGGCATCGACGGTGGTGAGGATGAAGAGGGCCTCGAACAGGATCGCGAAATGGTACCAGAAGGCGGTCGTCGGCGCGCCTCCGGCCATCGCCGAGAGGATCTGCGCCATGCCGACGGCGAGGGTGGGCGCGCCGCCGGTGCGCGACAATATGCTGGTCTCGCCGACCTGCCGCGCGACGTCTTCGAGCATGCTAGGCGTGACCGCGAAGCCCCAGCCCGAGACCGCGGCCGCGGCATCGACGACGTTGGTGCCGATCGCCGCGGCAGGGGCGTTGAGGGCGAAATAGACGCCGGGATCGAGCACGCTCGCCGCGACCATCGCCATCACCGCGACAAAGCTTTCCATCAGCATCGCGCCGTAGCCGATCAAAGGCAGATGGGCCTCGCTCTCGATCATCTTCGGGGTCGTTCCCGAAGCGACCAGAGCGTGGAAGCCGGAGACGGCGCCGCAGGCGATGGTGATGAACAGGAAGGGAAAGAGATTGCCGGCGAAGACCGGGCCGGTGCCGTCGACGAACCGGGTCACCGCCGGCATGTGCAGCTCGGGGCGGACGAGGAGGATGCCGATCGCGAGGCCGACGATGGTGCCGATCTTGAGGAAGGTCGAGAGATAGTCGCGCGGCGCGAGCAGCAGCCAGACCGGGAGCACCGAGGCGACGAAGCCGTAGCCGATCAGCATCAGGGCGAGGGTTTCGCCCGAGAAGGTGAACATCGGCGCCCAGCTCGGGCTCGCCGCGACCTCCCCGCCGATCAGGATCGCGGCCAGCAGCCCGACGAAGCCGATCGCCGACACCTCGCCGACCCGGCCGGGGCGCAGGTAGCGCCCATAGAGGCCCATCACGATCGCGACCGGCATGGTCGCGAACACGGTGAACGTCCCCCACGGGCTGTCGGCGAGCGCCTTGACGATGATCAACGCCAGCACGGCGAGCAGGATGATCATGATCGCGAGGATGCCGACCATCGCGATCACCCCCGGCACGTCCCCCATCTCGGAGCGGATGATCTCGCCGAGCGAACGCCCGTCGCGCCGGGTCGAGACGAACAGGACGATGAGGTCCTGGACCGCGCCGGCGAAGACGACTCCGGCCAGGATCCAGAGCGTGCCCGGCAGATAGCCCATCTGCGCGGCCAGGACCGGCCCGACGAGCGGGCCCGCGCCGGCGATCGCCGCGAAATGGTGGCCGAACAGGACGACCCGGTCGGTGGGGACGAAATCGAGCCCGTCGTTGCGGCGGACCGCGGGGGTCCGACGGGCGGGATCGATGCGCAGGACACGCCGGGCGATGAAGAGCCCGTAGGCCCGGTAGCCGATGAGGTGCACGCAGATCGCGGCGACGACCAGCCACAAAGCGTTGATCGTCTCGCCGCGGCCCAGCGCGATCACGCCGAGCGCGACGGCGCCGAGCGCGGCGACCATGGCCCATACGAACAGGCGCCCAGCCGAGACGAATTCCGCGCGCGTCATAGCCTCTCCCTGTTTCAGTCACACTGCAGTCACAGCAGCGCACGGGCAAGCCTCGTCGTATATCCACCCTTTCGCAGCCTTCCTGTTATTGATAATCAGTTGCAAATGAGCCCGCTGTTTCGACTCGTCGCCCTCTTGGCCGCCCTCGCGCTCGCCCCTGCGCCCGCCGCGGCGCAGCAGGTGGAGGTGCAGACGACCTGGCGACTGCTCGATTATGTCGCCGTCGATTATCCCGAGGCGGTGCGCGAAGGGCGCGTCGTCAACCCGGCCGAATATGCCGAGATGACCGAATTCTCCGCATCCGTCCGCGAGCGGATCGGGCGGCTTCCGGAGCATCGCGCGAAAGCCGGCTTGACGGCGCAGGCGGATTCGCTCCGCCGGGCGATCGCCGCGAAGGTGCCCGCGGAACAGGTGGCCGCGACGGCGCGGCGGCTTGGGCGGGAGCTGCTAGCCGCCTTCCCGGTCCCGCTCGCTCCCCGCGCCGCGCCCGATCTCGGCCGCGCGGCGCAGCTCTACAGTGAGAATTGCGCGGCCTGCCACGGCCCCGCCGGCGCCGGCGACGGGCCGATGGCGCGCGGCATGGAGCCGCCGCCGATCGCCTTCACCGACCGCGCCCGCGCCCAGGAGCGCAGCGTGTTCGCGCTCTACCAGGTGATTGAGCAAGGTCTCGAGGGCACGCCGATGCAGAGCTTCGCGCATCTGCCGGCCGAGGACCGCTGGGCGCTCGCTTTCCATTCCGGTCGGTTCGCCTACCCGGCGGCCCTCGCCGGCGAGGGCGAACGAATCTGGCGCGGCGACGCCGCGATCCGCGCGCTCATTCCCGATCTCGAAACGCTGGCCGCGATCACGCCGGCCGCGCTCGCCGCTCGGATCGGGCCGGAGCAAGCGGCGGCGCTCACCGCATTCCTCCGCGCCAACCCCGACGCCGTCTCCGCGGCGGCGGGCGGGCCGCTCGACATCGCCCGCGCCCGGCTTCGGGACAGCCTCGCGGCCTATCGCGCCGGCGACCGCGACGCCGCCCGCGAGCTTGCCCTCGCCGCGTATCTGGACGGCTTCGAGCCGGTCGAGCCGTTGCTCACCACCCGCGACGGTTCCCTGCTTCGCCGGGTCGAGACCGCGATGGCCGAGCTGCGCTCCGCGATCGCCTCGGGCCGCCCGGCCGGCGAGGTCGAAACGCGCATCGCGGCGCTCGACCGGCTGTTCGACGAGACCGCGGCCGCGATCGCGCCCGGCGAGGCGAGCGCCGCCTCGAGCTTCGTCGGGGGCTTCGTCATCCTCGCGCGCGAGGGTCTCGAAGCTCTCCTCATCGTGATCGCGATGATCGTCTTCCTGCAGCGTGCCGAGCGACGCGAGGTCCTGCCCTACGTCCATGGCGGCTGGATCGCCGCGCTCGTTGCGGGCGTCGCGACCTGGTGGGCGGCGACGCACATCGTCGCGATCAGCGGTGCCAGCCGCGAGACGACCGAAGGCGTCGGATCACTGTTCGCCGCCGCCGTCCTGGTCTTCGTCGGCATCTGGATGCACGGCAAGGCGCAGGCCGGCGAATGGCAGCGCTACATCCGAGAGAAGCTCGGTCACGCTCTGTCGCGCGGCTCGGCCTGGTTCCTGTTCCTGCTCGCCTTCGTCGCCGTCTACCGCGAGGTGTTCGAGACGATCCTGTTCTACGCGGCTCTTTCCGCGCAAGGCGACGGACTCGCGCTGCTCGGGGGTGCGCTGACCGCCGCGATCCTGCTCGCCGTCGTCGCCTGGGCGATGTTGAAGTACAGCCGGCGCCTGCCGATCGCCCAGTTCTTCAACTGGAGCGCGCTGCTGATCGCGTTGCTCGCCGTCGTGCTGGCCGGCAAGGGGGTCGCCGCGATCCAGGAGGCCGGGTTGATCGGGGTGACCCCGGTCGAGAGCGCGCCTTCGATCCCGATCCTCGGCATCGCCCCGACGGCCGAGGCGCTCGGCGCCCAGGTCGCCGTCCTGCTCATCCTTCTCGTCGGGTTCGGCCGCAACCGGAGGCGCGGCGCCCTTCCCGCCGCCGCTTGAGGCGTGGATTCTGCGTCGCCGCGCGGCTAAGGTCGCGGCAACCCCTGAACGGAGAAAGACAGCATGGCGGGCGTCAACAAAGTCATCCTGGTCGGAAATCTCGGCGACGATCCCGAGGCGCGCAGCATGTCCAACGGCGGCGAAGTGGTGAACCTGCGCGTTGCCACCTCGGAGAATTGGAAGGACCGCGACGGCAACCGGCAGGAGCGGACCGAGTGGCACCGCGTCGTCATCTTCAACGAGAATCTCGGCCGCGTCGCCAAATCCTATCTCAAGAAGGGCTCCAAAGTGTATCTGGAGGGACAGCTCCAGACCCGCAAATGGACCGACAATTCGGGCCAGGACAAATATTCGACCGAGGTCGTGCTGCAGCGCTTCCGCGGCGAGCTGGTCCTTCTCGACAGCCGTGGCAGCGGCGGCGGCGGGGGCGGCGGCGACGATTACGGCGATTCGTTTGGCAGCGGCTCGAGCGGCGGCTCCCGCCCGCAATCCCGCCCAGCCCCGGCCTTCGACAGCGACCTCGACGACGACGTTCCATTCTAGGTTCCTCCCCATCGCAGAGCGACGGGGAGGGGACCACCCGAAGGGTGGTGGAGGGGTATTGTCTGGGCTTCGCCAGTTACCCCTCCACCATGCTTCGCATGGTCCCCCTCCCCACGAGCTTCGCTCGCAGGGAGGAACTCATTTTCCCAGCTTGTCCTTGAGCGCGGCGAAGGGGCTCGATTCGAGGCGCGCTTCCTCCTCGCTCCGCACGCCGGCCTCACGCAGCGCCGCTTCCGCTGCGGGCGAGCGGGGATACGGATCGACCGAAAGCGTCAGCGTCTCGGCGGCGGCTTCTCCGACATCGACGACGGCGCCGTCGTAGAAGGACACGTCCAATTCGCCGCTACTCAGTTCGATTTCATCGTCTGCGGAGCTAGGATGCGGCCGGAATTCAATCGCGAAGGGCTCCTGCACCTCCTCTTCCACGGAATCGCCGGTGGCGACGCAGGCTTGAGCCAGCGACGCCCGGATCGTGCCGCGCGCGATCACGCTGTGATCCTTGCGGACCAGCTCGACCTCGGCCGCGAGGCGCGACAGCGAGACGAAGCCGAAGCGCTCCGCGAGCGCCGTGCGCTCGCGCTCGTCCGCCTCGATGGTCATCGTGCGCGGTGCAGGACCGAGCGTATCGACGCGCACCGGTCGGCTGAACTCGGGCGCGCTCATGGCAGCTTCCCCTCCAGGAGATCGGGATAAGCGACCGCACTCAGAGCGTCGCGGCAGGCGGCGAGGCGGCGCGCGACCAGCTTCGGCGCCGCTTCGGCCCCCGGCGCGTCGCGGAAAACATTGCGGCGGACCGCGGCCGCGAAGGCAGCCTCGTCGCGCGCCTCGCGATAGGCGGCGAGGCGGCCGCCGAGCGCGCTCATCATCCGGCCGACATGCTTGCCGACGACATGATCCCCGATTCCTATCTGGCGGACGGTCCCGTCCATGTCGTCGATGAACGTCTCGGTGAGCAGCACGCCGGCCCGCCGCGCCCCGCTACCCTCCTGCTCCATCCTGAGGAGCACCAAAGCGAGCAGCGAGGCCAGCATGTCGAATCGACCGTCCATCGTGTCGGGCACGCCTCCCTCGCGGAACCAGAAGGGATCGCGGGCGCGCTCGACGACGGCGCGGTAGAGGGGCCCCAGCGCGGCGCGCTCCGTGCGGCCGCCGAAAATGCGAGTGAGGAAAGACATTTGCGGGTCCCGCTCAGGCTTGCGCCGGTTGGCTTCTGTTCATATTGGAGAGCCTAGCCACGGGGGCAAGTGGCGCGCTCCGGCAGCGCTTTCGGGAGACTTCACAGCAATGAGCCTGCGGTTCGCACCTCGCCTCCTCCTCGTCGCCGCGTCGGGCGCCGCCTTCCTCAGCGCCGGCTGCACCTCGATCCGCGACCATCAGGGCTATATCGCCGACGAGCAGCTGATCGCGGCGGTCCAGCCGGGAGTCGACAATCGCGAGTCGGTGGAGCGCACGCTCGGCCGGCCGACGCTCGCAGGCCAGTTCGACCAGCGCGACTGGTATTATCTCTCGCGCTCGACCAGCCAGCTCGCCTTCCAGCATCCGCGGGCGTCCGACCAGATCGTGCTCCACATCCGCTTCGACGAAGCCGGCAATGTCGAGCGCGTCGAGCGGACGGGAATGGAGCTGGTGGCCAACGTCGATCCCTCGAACCAGACTACGCCGACGCTCGGGCAGCGCCGCAGCTTCTTCGACGAGATTTTCGGCAATATCGGCGCCGCCGCCCCCGGCCAGCGCGGCCAGACCCCTGACAATCCGCAATAAGGCCTTGCTCCTCCCCGACACGGGGAGGGGGACCGCACGAAGTGCGGTGCAGGGGCCGGCGCCCACGGCGCCGGTTTCACCGTCGCCGCCCCTCCACCATGCTTCGCATGGTCCCCCTCCCCGTGCCGGGGAGGAATAGTCAGCGCACGATTCCGCCTGCCCCGAGCACGGCCAGCGTCACCAGATCGGAGGCGGTGGCCGTCATCGGGGCGATCTGGACCTGTTGCCGCATGCCGACCAGGACCGGGCCGATCACCGCGCCGCCGCTCAGCTCGCGCAGCAGCTTGGCCGAGATGTTCGCGGTCTGAAGGCCGGGCATGACCAGGACGTTGGCGGGGCCGGTCAGGCGGCTGAACGGATAGACGCGCTGCAGCGCCGGATTGAGCGCGAGATCGGGCGGCATCTCCCCCTCATATTCGAAGTCGACGTCGCCCCGCCCGTCCATCAGCTTCACCGCATCGCGGACCCGGTCGAGGTAGGTCCCCTCGGGATTGCCGAAGATCGAATAGCTGAGGAAGGCGACCCTCGGCTCGTGCCCCATGCGGCGGGCGACGCCGGCCGTCTGGATCGCGATCTCCACCAGCTGCTCCGCGCTGGGCCGCTCGGTCACCGTGGTGTCGGCGATGAACACCGTGTAGCTCTGGCCGACCATGATGTGGATGCCGAACGGCGTGACGCCCGGCTTGGCGTCGATCACGCGCAGGATCTGCCGCAGGCTCTGGGCGTAGGTGCGGGTGACGCCGGTGATCATCACGTCCGCCTCGCCCGCCTCGAGCAGCAGGGCGGCGAAGATGTTGCGGTCCTGGTTCACCGTCCGCTCGATCTCGCGCTGGAGATAGCCCCGGCGCTGCAGCCGCGCGTAGAGACGCTCGGCGAGCTCGGGGACGCGCGGATAATTGCGGCTGTTATAGACTTCGAAGCTCTTCGGATCGTCGACGCCGAGGTCGCGAAGGCGGTCGTAAACGTCCTCGCGGCCGACCAGCACCGGCACGCCGTAGCCGCCGTCGCGGAAGGCGATCGCCGCGCGCAGCACCACGTCCTCCTCGCCCTCGGCGAACAGCACCCGCTTCGGGTCGGTCCGCGCGGCTTCGTAGGCGAGGGTGAGCACCGAGGTGGTCGGATTGAGCCGTGACCGGAGCGTGGTGCGGTAGGCGTCCATGTCCTGGATCGCGCGCTGGGCGACGCCGGTCTCCATCGCCGCCCGGGCGACGGCGGCGGGGACGATCTCCATCAGCCGCGGATCGAAGGGCGCCGGTATGATATAGTCGGGGCCGAAGCTGTGTGCCTTGCCGCCATAGGCTGCCGCGACCTCTTCGGGCACCTGCTGGCGGGCGAGCTCGGCCAGGGCCTCGGCCGCGGCGATCTTCATCTCGTCGTTGATCGTCGTCGCGCGGACGTCGAGCGCCCCGCGGAAGATGAAGGGAAAGCCGAGCACGTTGTTGACCTGGTTCGGGAAGTCCGAGCGGCCGGTGGCGACGATCGCGTCCGGCCGCGCGGCCTTCGCGTCGGGCGGGCTGATCTCGGGGTCGGGATTGGCCATGGCGAAGATGATCGGCCTGGGCGCCATCTCCATCACCATTTCGGGCTTCAGCGCCCCCGCCGCCGAGAGGCCGAGGAAGACGTCCGCGCCGGCGAGCGCCTCCTCCAGCGTGCGGCGGTCGGTCGGCACGGCATGGGCGGACTTCCACTGGTCGAGCCCTTCGCGGCCCTGCCAGATCACGCCCTTGCGGTCGCACATGATGACATGGTCGTGGCGGACGCCCATCGCCTTGATCAGTTCGGTGCAGGCGATCGCCGCGGCGCCGGCGCCGTTGACGACGACGCGGATGTCGCGGAGCTCGCGGCCGGTCAGGTAGCAGGCGTTGATCAGGCCTGCGGCGGTGATGATCGCGGTGCCGTGCTGGTCGTCGTGGAAGACGGGGATGTTCATCCGCGCCTTCAGCTCCTGCTCGATGATGAAGCAATCGGGCGCCGCGATGTCCTCGAGGTTGATGCCGCCGAAGCTCGGCTCGAGCAGCTCGACTGCGTCGATGAAGCGTTGCGCATCCTCCGTCTTGAGCTCGAGGTCGATCGAGTCGACGTCGGCGAAACGCTTGAACAGCACCGCCTTGCCTTCCATCACCGGCTTCGAGGCGAGCGCGCCCAAGTTGCCGAGGCCGAGAATGGCGGTCCCGTTGGAGATGACGGCGACGAGGTTGCCCTTGGCGGTATAGTCGTAGGCGCAACCAGGGTTCTCGGCGATGGCGCGCACCGGCACGGCGACGCCGGGCGAATAAGCGAGGCTGAGGTCGCGCTGCGTCGCCATCGGCTTGGAAGCGATGATCTCGATCTTTCCGGGCCTTCCCTGCGAGTGGAACAGCAGGGCTTCCTGTTCGGAAAAGCGGACATTGCTGCCTTCGCTCATCGGCATCTCCTCTTCTGCGCCCTGCCTTAGGCCGCGTAACGTTACGGCTGCAAGGCGTGGGACAGCAAAGCGGTTCCAAGCGGGCCGATCAGCCACTATCGATTTGCCCATGGCGACGAGCATGAAATCGGACGGCGGACCAACGCCGATGATGGCGCAATATCTCGCGCTGAAGGCGGAAGCGGCCGATTGCCTGCTCTTCTACCGGATGGGCGATTTCTT